>NZ_RFLW01000012.1 GCF_003719295.1 Haliea alexandrii | reverse complement strand
GTTATGTGTCGGTCTTCTTAGGCAGCAACTACTAAAGGATATCTATTGCATGGAAGCACTTTCAATTATCGGCCTAATAATATTTATCATAGGTGGGCTGGGCCTTCTCATTGCCGCATTCAAGACGCATATCTTGTGGGGGATAGGCATTATCATAATTGCACCTGCAGCCCTGGTTTTCGTTGTTATCAATTGGGGAGTGGCTAAAAACCCATTCTTATTACAGCTGCTAGGCTTTGTGATTATATTAGTAAGTAGCAATGGGCTGCAGTCCCTATGACAACGCTTAAGACACATAACAAGGCCATGAAACCAGCCATTGAAAAGCATGGCTTGGGACGCGCAAACCGCGCGCGCCCTTTATGGCGGCGTTA
>NZ_RFLW01000011.1 GCF_003719295.1 Haliea alexandrii | reverse complement strand
TGGCAAAGGAAAAGTTCGAACGTAATAAGCCCCACGTCAACGTGGGCACCATTGGTCACGTTGACCATGGCAAGACGACGCTGACAGCGGCGCTGACGAAAGTCTGTGCAGAGACCTGGGGAAACGGTTCGGCGGTAGCGTTTGACGGTATCGACAACGCTCCGGAAGAGCGTGAGCGCGGCATCACGATTGCCACCTCGCACGTGGAATACGATTCACCGACGCGTCACTACGCGCACGTGGATTGCCCCGGACACGCCGACTACGTGAAGAACATGATTACCGGTGCGGCGCAGATGGACGGCGCGATTCTGGTGTGTGGCGCGACTGACGGCCCGATGCCGCAGACCCGTGAGCACATCCTGCTGTCCCGTCAGGTGGGCGTACCCTACATCGTGGTATTCCTGAACAAGGCTGACCTGCTGGCGGAAGATTGCGGCGGCGCGGACAGCGAAGAATACGCCGAGATGAAGGAGCTGGTGGAAATGGAGCTGCGCGAGCTGCTCGACACCTACGACTTCCCGGGCGACGACACGCCGATCATCTGTGGTTCCGCGCTGATGGCGCTGAACGGCGAAGACGACAACGAGCTGGGTGTAACGGCCGTCAAGACACTGGTTGAGACGCTGGACAGCTACATCCCCGAGCCCGAGCGTGCCATCGACCAGACCTTCCTGATGCCGGTAGAGGACGTGTTCTCTATCTCGGGCCGCGGCACCGTGGTGACAGGCCGTGTTGAGCGTGGCGTGATCAAGGTAGGCGAGGAGATCGAGATTGTCGGTATCCGCGACACCGTGAAGACGACCTGTACGGGCGTTGAGATGTTCCGCAAGCTGCTGGACGAAGGCCGTGCGGGCGAGAACGTGGGCGTCCTGCTGCGTGGCACCAAGCGTGAAGACGTTGAGCGTGGCCAGGTACTGGCGAAGCCGGGTTCAGTGAAGCCGCACACCAAGTTCGAGGCAGAGGTTTACGTGCTGTCGAAGGACGAAGGTGGTCGTCACACGCCGTTCTTCAAGGGCTACCGTCCGCAGTTCTACTTCCGTACCACGGACGTTACGGGTGCGTGTGAGCTGCCGGAAGGCGTTGAGATGGTAATGCCGGGCGACAACATCCAGATGGTTGTGACGCTGATTGCACCGATCGCGATGGAAGATGGTCTGCGCTTTGCGATCCGTGAAGGCGGCCGCACCGTGGGTGCTGGCGTCGTCGCCAAGATCATCGAGTAA
>NZ_RFLW01000010.1 GCF_003719295.1 Haliea alexandrii | reverse complement strand
TGCTGCCTAAGAAGACCGACACATAACGCCCGCATTTGCGGCTGGTTTGGAGCGTAGCGGAAAAACAGTCCGGCAATATGCGATTGTTATGCACTTTTATTTCGCTTACGATGCCAATCCCTAATGGCAACTCCAACTGGGTCAGCAATTAACTCAGCACCGCTAGACCTTAAAATCGAATACGACTTTGCTGACTCTGTATAACTAAAATCCAGATCATGCAAGTTCGATATTTCAGCGGAACAGTTTTTAGCGACAGATTCTATAGCAGAAAGATATGACTTTGTAACTTTCTCGAATTTTAACTTGTTAGAAGAAAACTCAAGACCAAGCTCCGCATCCATGTGGATTGAATAAAGCGGTGCTTTAGTATCAATAACGGCTCTTATGCCTTTTCCATAAACCATAATTTCCTGACGTGCAGCTTTATTTTGAGTTACATGTGGCGCAAATCCAGCACTACGAAAACCTTCGGCCATACCATCAACCAGTGATTGAATTTGAATTGATCCGTCTGCAATTTCCATGTGTCCGCTTGCGTACAAACCACCCCATATTTCAGTTGTAACAGCTTCTCCAAGCGGGGATACTTCGGCATATTCATCTACTATATCGATAAACCATATATCACCAGATTGCCGATACTCTTCCCACCTTTCTATTGGAACGCCTATTTCTAAAAGCATGCTAGGACTAACTTGCCGCACAATACCTCTGACGTTGCAGGGGACATTACTAAAAGTAAGGTGTTTAGCTGAACAGACCGCGGGAATGTACTCCACTAATTTATCCATTCCTGGAAGCATTCCGATCATTCCGAAAGCCTCAGCGTCGGATGGATAGAGGCATAGCTGATATAGATCATCGTCAATCGGTGGATAAATTCCCACAGGCTTTAAGTGGGATGTTACTTGTCCCAAAATGCCCATTATAGGATTTTCAGATAAAACCTGAGGCCCTAGTCTCATATTTGTATGATGACCAATAATAGGTGAAATAAAATGATTACGAAGAAATGGGCCGAATGTAGAAGGCTTGCACGTTAAAGTGACCCATTCATCAGCTTGGAGATGATTTGATTTTAGAGCAGTGAGAAGATCAGGCGGAGACGAAAAAACTTTTGCATTTGCTTTTTTTACAGGCGTTCGCAACTTTTTAGCCAATGTTGATATCCAGTTTTTTAGGTCTGGGTATAACTGTTGAGACAGAAAGCTTGCAGTATTATCGTCCATGCTGAATTAACCCTTTTTGCGCATAACGCCGCCATAAAGGGCGCGCGCGG
>NZ_RFLW01000001.1 GCF_003719295.1 Haliea alexandrii | reverse complement strand
TGCTGCCTAAGAAGACCGACACATAACAGCGTATTAGCAAGACCATGCCGACTAACTCCCGGCTTGCTAACGCCGCAATTGAACGACCGATCACCATGAAAAACCCCGGTATTTCATTCACATAGACCCTCAAGCATCTCGGCCCCAGGAATTAGCAAGCCCAAACCATTACGCCCCCCAATATTCCCGTCGCCAAAATCCCCAACAGGTTCAGGGCGTTACACACCTTTGAACCCCAATTCAGCCCAAGGCCGCTGAAAAGACACGCTAACACTTATACCACGCACACCTGAGTAACCAAAACACGCCGTGCGCCAAGTCTTTCCACCACTCTTTGGCGCGTCAGACCCAGGGCACGTTTCACGCGTACGTATTCGCCTATACCACTCGGCAGAGCATTCATCTTTCGTCTCGTTCAAGCTATCCTGCCGCTCAAAATTAAGGAGATAACATCATGCAGGTAAGCAAGCTACTGTGGGTCGCCGGTCTCGGCGTGCTACTCGCCACCAATGCGCAGGCACATTCGGCAGCGGATATTGGCGGAGGTTTCGTCAGCGGCCTGCTGCACCCGGTGCTGGGTTGGGACCACGTGGCGGCGATGGTGGCGGTAGGCCTGTGGGGGGCATTTCTCGGCAGCCCTGCCCTGTGGCTGTTGCCGGTGGTGTTTCCCCTGGTGATGGCCGTTGGTGGCGCGCTGGGCCTCGCCGGTGTGGCCCTTCCCGGGGTGGAAATCGGTATTGCCGCATCGGCTCTGGTGCTGGGCGCCATGATTCTGCTGGCCGCGCGTCCACCACTGTGGATTGCGGGTGTGCTGGTTGCCTGTTTCGCCATTTTCCATGGCCACGCCCACGGCACGGAGTTGCCACAAGCAGCCAGCCCGCTGGCCTATAGCCTGGGCTTCGTGATTGCCACGGGGCTGTTGCACCTGTCCGGTATCAGCTTTGGCCTGCTGGTGCGCTGGCCCATTGGGCGCATGGTAGTGAGAGCGGCGGGCGCGCTTATCGCTATCGCCGGTGTTATGTTCCTCGGCCAGGCCATTTGAACACTGGCAACCGGCGCCGCCTGTTCACGGGCGGTGCACTGCTGTGCACAGCGGTGCCCGCCTGGTCGCACGCGCCCATGCAGGGCATTGGAGAGTTCTACGGTGGCATTCTGCACCCGCTCGTGGTGCCGGCGCATGTGCTTGCCCTGGTGATGTTGGGCCTGCTGGCGGGGCAACGGGGCATGGCGGCCGTGCGCAGAACCTACCTGGGCTTCCTGCCGGCATTGGTAGCGGGCCTGGCGCTCTCCGGTACGCGTTTTGGTGGCGGCCAGGAGCCGCTGTTGCTGTTGTTTTCGGCGCTGGCGGGTTTGCTGGCAGTCGTGCAATGGCGCTGGCCCATCGGGGTGTTTCTTCCTGCCGGGGCTGCGGTGGCGCTGCTGCTGGGGCTGGACTCCGCGCCCGAAGGGTTGGCTCTGGGGCCCTATGTTGCCACGCTCACCGGTACGGCACTGGGCGCATTCGCCTGCCTGCTGCTGGTGGCGGACTTGAGCGAGCGCGCCTCAAAGGGCTGGCAGCGCATTGGGCTGCGGGTGCTGGGTTCCTGGGGCGCGGCCAGCGCAACGCTGGTGTACGCGATGCGCTGGCTGGTGCCTTGAGGCCTCAGGCCTCGTTGTAGCCGCTAATGGCCTTGGCGGCCTGGTAGGCAAAGGTCATGGCCGGACCGAGGGTTGAGCCGGGGCCTGGGTAGCAGGGCAAGGTGGGCGCACTGCAATTGCCAATGGCATACAGGCCGGGGATCACCGAGCCGTCTTCACGCAATACCTGGGCATCCGCGTTGCACACCATGCCGCCCTGGGTGCCGAAATCGCCGGGGTCGACTTTCATGGCGTAGTACGGCGGCTTGTCGATAGCTGCCAGGCAGGGGTTGGGGGTGACGCGCGGGTCGCCGTAGTAGCGGTCGTAGGCGGAATCGCCACGCTGGCAGTCGGGGTCGACACCGGTTACCGCGTATTGGTTCATCTTGGCTACCGTGGCCGACAGGCCATCGGGGTTCACGTTGATCTTGCGGGCAAGCTCGGGGATGGTATCCGCCTTGGCAAAGAAACCCTCGGTCTCGTAGCGCTTCGGCAATGCCCAGTCGGGCCGGAAGGTGCTGTTGTACAGCGGGCCGACAAAATAGCTGGCGCGGAAGTTGGCATCGAATATCTGCCAGCTGGGGTTACAGGGGTTCTCCTCGCTGTGCTTGGCGAAGGTTTCCTGCTGGAACGCCATATAGTTTTGCGATTCGTTGCTGAAACGCTCACCCGCCGGGTTCACCACAATCGACCCGGGGTAGGACTTTTCCATGATGCTTAGGCGCGGGATGGTTTCACCGGGCACCGAGATGGTGTTGCACCACCAGGCCTCGTCCAGCCGGTGCATTTTGGCACCCAGGCGCTGGCCTTCCACAATCGCGTCACCCGTGTTGTCGAGGGTACCCGCACTCCAGGTGTGGTCCGTGGGTTGCGGCAGGTACTGCTCGCGCATGGCCTGGTTGTGCTCGAAACCGCCGGCGGCGAGAATGACCGCCTTGCGCGCCTGAATGCGCAGGGTTTCACCGTTGCGCGTGACCTCGATGCCGGTGACCACACCGTCTTCATCGATCACACGGCGCATGGGGGTATTCAGCCAGAGCGGAATGTCCCGGTCCTGCATGGAAGCGCGCAGGCGCGCCACGCCGGCACAGCCGGTGGCCAGGCGCCGGTGGTATTTGTCCTTCAGGCGCCAGGGAATATCCGCCACATAGGCGGCAACCAGTTTCACGGCGGTTTTCCACCAACCGGGCTGCTGGCCAATCAGCAGCGCCGCCTCCACCTGGGTAAAGCCGATGAGGCCACCGAGATGCATCATCGGGTGAGTGCGCCGCAAACGACGCCATTCCTCACCAAGCTCGCTGGCCGGAAAGGTTTCCGGCTCCATGGAGCGGTGCCCCACCATGGCCCCTTCAAGATTGGTGTAATAGTCGGGGTAATGCTCCAACGTCACGTAGCGCACCCGGGTGCGCTCGTGCAGGAAGTCCACCATCTTGGGGCCGTTCTCGAGGAAGGCGTCCAACTGGTAATCGGGCACTTCCTCTTCCGTGATCAACTGGCGCAGGTAGGTGCGCGCTTTCTCTACGGAATCCTCGGCGCCGGCTTCGCGTGCATAGCGATTGCCGGGAATCCACACCCCGCCACCGGAAATGGAGCTGGTGCCGCCATAGAGGTCGGACTTCTCCACCACCAGCACGTCGCGCGTGCCCATTTCGTAGCTGCACAGGGCCGCGGTGAGACCACCGTTGCCAGACCCCACCACAACCACATCAAAACTGTAATCCCACTGCTGCGCGCTCATGCCATACCTCATACCAAAGCAACGCACATGGTAGCCCACTGGGGGCCGTTTCCGCAGCAACCGTGGGCGTAACACAGGGCAGGTTCAAGAAATTGTCCGTCGCGGGCACCAACGGCGACCGAATTGGCACCAGCACGCGCTTGCCAGACAGGGGCAAGGCCCTATAGCATGGCATGAACCCCTGCAAACAAGAGAGCGCACCATGAGCAAATCCGTTCTGAAGCCTGTCGCTGCACTGGCATCGGTTGCCGTCCTGGCCTTGTCCCCCCTCGCGTTTTCGCACCTCGACGAAAACGAATTCCACCAGTCCTATCGACAGTCCTATTTTGCGCTGCTGGGCGCGAACTTCGGCCCCATTGGTGCCATGGTGAAAGGCGAAATGCCCTGGAACCAGGAGCAGCTGCAAGGGTTCACAGACGACATGAACGCCGTTGCCTCCCTGAACGTGCTGCGCGGTTTTCCCGAGGGCTCTGACAAGGGCACTACCCGCGCCCAACCGGAAATTTGGGAAAACCCGGATGATTTCGCGCAGAAGCACGACGATATGACGAGCGCTGTGAAGGAACTGGCGAGCGTTGTAGAAGGGGGTGACCGTGCCGCCATTGCGCAGCAAGTCGGCGCTGTTGGGCAAACCTGCAAGGCCTGCCACGACGAGTACAAGTCGAAAGATTACCTGTACTGAGCGCGCTGAGTGCCGGAGCCGCATCAGCGGCTTCTGTTAGCGTGACGCCGCTACCACATCCGCGGTGGCGGTGGCGCCTGTTGTAGCACCCACCAGAAAAGCCCACTGACACCAGCAACCAACAACACAGCCCGCCATAGGGCCACCGCAGGCTCCTGCCCTTCGCGGCCATCAGCGCGCCCCAGCCACATGGCTTGCAGTAACTTTTCTCCCAACCGCCACTGGTGCCAGGCAACTGCTAGCAGGTGTAGGGCGACCATCGCCATCAATCCGTTGAACGCCCACTCGTGTACCACGCCGAGAAAATCACGAGTGTCGCTGTCGACCGCGTAATACAGCGGGCCGTTGAACAGAATCCGGTCGCTGTTGAACAAACCGCTCACCGCCTGGGCGAGAAGCAGCGTGAGCAATACCAGCACCGACCAACCGCCGAGCGGGTTGTGCCCCGCGCCCGCGGGCTCACGGCCACGCAGATAACCCAGCACCGTGCGGGGGCCACGCAGGAAGTCACTGAAGCGGGAATGACGGCTGCCTATCAGCCCCCAGCCCAGGCGAAAAAGCACCAACACCAACACGGTATAGCCAACCCACTCGTGACGCTCCATCTGGCCTTCTTCGGCGGTCCACCACGCCAGTGGCAGCAAGACCACCAGTGACCAATGGAATACACGTGTGGGCCAGTCCCAGAGCGGAAAGCCGGCGCGATCAGCGTTTCCAGGTGTTCGGTTCAAGGTGATTCAGGCCCGATCAGGCAGGGAAACTCGGCGTCTACCCCTTCATACACATAGCGCCAGCGCTTGTCTTCCAGTACCGCACGATGCCGGGCACCATCACGGTTGCCGTCACCGCTCTCATAGCCGGCATCGCCGCGGAACATGACGAACACTTCGCCATTGCCGTGGCAGAAGCGGGGGAACACCGCCTGCGGAGGCCGCGAACGCTCCACACGCAGTAACTCTTCAACACTGGCATAGCGCGCGATATCACACAGCGTGATGTACGTGGGCGGCAGCACACCGAGTTCACCGGCATCGTGCTCACGTACCGCCTGCGCCACCGGCAGCCAGCGTGAGGCGTGAATCTCGCTGCCGTCTATCGTCACCTGCGCGTGTGCTGCCACCGGGGCCGCGTAGATCCAGGTGGAAAACCGCTTGGGCTCAACAACTGGCGTGGTCCAATGGCTGATCAGCACCATAGCGTCCGGCGCTGGCTTCAGACCCGATTCTTCCTCCGCTTCACGGGCCGCCGCAATGCGGGTAGCGCGCTCTTCATCACCGCCCGCCTGCTCCCAGTCGCTCGCTTCCAGGGCGCCGCCAGGGAACACCCAGTAGCCTCCTGCGAACAGCAATGCCTTGTTGCGCTTGAGCAGCAAGGTTTCCAGACCCTCAGGCCCGTCGCGCAGCAAGACCACGGTGCTCGCCGGTCGTGCAGGTACAACTTTGAGGTCGCCATCGCTGGACTCTGGCGCTTTGCGCTGCGCCAGCGGCTCTTCTTTCGGCTGCATGGCCCTTACTGCTGGCCGATGAACGACAGGTCGTAACCCAGGCTGCGAGCCCGTTGCAGTGCAACCGGCAGATCCTCTGCTGATCGCGTCGCGAGCCACAGGTTGATGGAGCGCGTGCCACTGCGACAAAACGCCAGCACAGGCCCCTCGGCATTGTCGAACGCCGCTGCCAGGCCGGGCAAGTCGGGGCCGGGGAAGTTCATGCCGGTTACCGGGTAGTACACGTACTGCAGGCCGTTCTCTGCCGCCGCTGCAGCAAATTCTGCGGACGTGGGCTGACCCGGCGCCTCGCCGTCTGGGCGATTGTTGATGAGTACCTTGAAGCCGGCAGCCGCGATCGCCGGCACATCGGCGATCCCCACTTGCTCGGAGACGGCAACGCGGGATGTCACCTCAACGATCTTCATAGCCTGATCCTCCTGTTAAACGGCATCCGGCCCGGCGCGCACACGGTCGAAGCTGTCACGCAACAGATCGGCCCAGCGTTTCAGGATGCGATTGAATTCTGCGCGATTGGTTACACTGCTGGTCCACTGCAGCATGCCCTGGTCGATACCGCGCCGGCGGTCGACAACCCGAGCCTGCACCTCTCCGGTCACACCGTCCACCAGCTCCAGCACCAGCGTCATCTCGCCAGCGGAGGTGGTATAACTGCGGACGCGGGCCGAGGATTGCACATCCGGGGCATTGATATCCAGGTTCACAATGGCCGGCTGCAGGATCAGGGTGTCCTCACCCTCCCGGGGCGCCTCCACCAGTGAGTAGGCGGGTGGTTTGAGCAACGCTGCGCGAAACTCTTCATCACAGGCCGTGGCCATATCGCCGCGAATGCGGTCTGCATCATCCTGACGCAGGCGGGTGGTCACACTGCGGCTGTCACGGTTCTGGTCGCGCAGCCAGTTCTTGCGAAACGCCACCTCGCAATCGGCTATCTGCAGGTGCTGGTAGTGCGCAAGGTCTGCACCGGGGCGCACGTAGACATCAGCAAAACGGTGCCCGTCGGCACGGACCAGTCCGTCGTCGGTGACTTCAGGAGTGGTTGCGCAGCCTGCCAATACCGCCGCTGCCAGCGTGATTACGCTTATTGTTAGTCGCGACATGGGACTCTCCATTCGGAAACATGTAACCGCTCCACTATAGGCAATCTGCGGGCGCTATACCACCGTTACAGCGCTCAAATCAGCAGCCCCGACAGCCCGTCCCAGAGCAACTTCACGCCCAGCACCACCAGGAAAAAACTGATGACCCGGTAGTAGAATCCTGTGGGCGAACGTTTGACCAGCGCATGCCCGACCCACACACCCAGCGGCGCCAGCGGTACCAGAATCAGTGAGTACAGCAGGTTCGCGGCGGTGAACTGGCCCAGCCAGTAGTACGGCATCAGCTTGACGACGTTGACCACCGCGAAGAACAGGCCCGCCGTGCCGGCAAACAACAACGGTGGCAGGCGCTTGGGCAACAGGTACATGGTCAGTGGCGGCCCACCCGCATGGATGCTGAAACTGGTAAAGCCAGCCAGTGTGCCAAAGACGGCGGCGGGCCCTGCGCGATGCTGGCCACTGGCGCGCCCGGCAAAGCCGAGCAATTGCTGCAGGCCAAACAGCATGGATATCAGGCCCACCAGTATGCGCATGTAGTTGTCGTCCATCGCACCTGCGGTGAGATAGCCCAAGGCAATGCCGACCAGAGCGCCCGGCAGCAACAGCCGCAGTGCGCGACGATCAAAGTGGCCCCAGTAAGTGCGTACCACAAACGCGTCCATCACCACCAGAATCGGCAGCAGGATGCCCGCCGCCTGGGTGGGCGACATGACCAGCGCCATGAGTGGCACAGCGAGTATCGCCACGGCGCCACCAAAGCCGCCCTTGGCGATGCCGTAGAGCAGTACCGCGGGCACACTGACGAGGTAGAACGCGGGGTCGGAGAGCACAGTGCCAGCTCAGGCCAACAGGCCGAACTCGGCGCCCAGAATATCGAGGATCTCGCGGCGCGGGTCGTCACTGCGTGGCAGCGGTCGGCCGGTGATTTTTTCCGCCAGGCCGGTATAGGTCGCCGCAACCTGCTGCAGCACCGATGCCGGCAGCAAGGTATCGCGCGCCAGCGCGAGGCGCTCGGGCATGCGGTCTTTGTTGAGGAGGATGTCCGGGTCGGGGAAGTGACTGAGCAGTAACTGGCGAAACCCCTCCTTCGAGTTCTCCACCACCCGCCCATCGCGCCAGGCGGGGGCGTCCCAGATACGCGAAGAGTCCGGCGTGCCGACTTCGTCCATGTAGATCATCTGTTGCTCGCCGTCGGCGTTGGTCACGTAGCCGAACTCGAACTTGGTGTCCACGAATACCTCGTCGAGTGACGCGAGTTCACGACTGATCACCTCGAACCCGGCGCGTAGGAGCGACTCATAATGCCCTACGTCAGCGGCTGAACGAAAACCAAACGCGCTGAAATTATCGACCAGGTCGGTGCGCGTAATATTGACGTCGTCCTGTTCGGGTACGCCGGGAATACCGCGCAGAATACCCTTGGTGGACGGGGTAATGAGCAGGTCCGGCAACTGCTGATCGCGCGTGAGCCCCTCCGGCAGGCGCAGGCCGCAGAATACACGCTCACCTTTACTGTAGGCGCGCCACATGGAACCGGTGATGTACTGCCGGGCGATGGCTTCAATCATCACCGGCCGCGCTTTCTGTACAATCCATACCAGCGGATGCGGTGTTTCGAGGATGTGGCTGGGCGCCAGCCCGTGCTCGCGGAAGCGCTGAAACCAGTGGTTGGAAATAGCGTTGAGCGCTGCGCCCTTGCCCGGCACACCGGCAAGACCTTCTTCGGCCTCCCAAAGGCATTCGAAAGCGGAAATGCGGTCACTGATGACCATCACGGCGAGCGGTGTTCCCGCCGCCACCGGGTAATCGCGTTCGCGGATGAGTCGCTCACTGTCGCTCGCGGTGAGCCAGTAAACCGAGCGCACCTTGCCCGAGTGGACCGGGGCCCCCACACGCAATGGAAGGTCGTTGTTCACCGCCAACACAGTGTGGGCAAGGCTCATGACAGATTCCCGAGTTGTGCTCCTGCAGGAGCAATCAATTGATGTGCGCGCGCGACAGGCCGCACGGAACAAGGCGCGATTCTAGCAGAGCAGGCCGGGACCCTGCACCCAGGGCCGCCTGTCCCTGAGCCGGCGGTTCCGCTACACTGTTCGACGATTCATTCTCTGCTCTGAGCTCATGAAACAGTATCGCACCTTCCTTTTGCTGCTGTCCGCAATGACAGCAGCGCCCGCAGCGCTGGCCGAAAATTGTGTCTCTATCAGCGATGACCAGGCTCGCCTGGCCTGCTATGACACCGCCGCTGGGCGCAGTGCTCCGGGCCTGCCCGATACCGAGGAGTCCTCCCGCGGCTGGGGCGCGGGTACCAGTGAGCCAGGATTGGAGGAAGAGGCCGTCGAACCCGTCAATCTGGCGGAAGAAGAACTGTTGTTCGGCAAGCGCATCGCCGAGGAAGCAGAAATCACCGGCAACGCCTGGGTGATCACCCCTCACCACCGCAACTACCTGCTGCCACTAACCTACAGTGACACCTTGAACCGCGACGCCTGGGCCTTGCAACAGCCCGACGAGCCCATGGATCGGCTGGAGGCCAAGTTCCAGCTGAGCCTGAAAACCATAGCCTGGGAGAACATTCTCGGGCGCAACAACCACTTGTGGGTGGCTTACACGCAGCGCAACTGGTGGCAACTCTACAACGAGTCTTCACCTTTTCGCGAGACCAACTACCAGCCCGAGGTAACGCTGTCCTTCGCCAATAACTGGCGCTTTTGGGGCTTCACCAACACCCTGTGGGACGTGGGTTTCGTGCACGAGTCCAATGGTCAGGGGGGTGACCTGTCACGCAGCTGGAACCGCATTGTGGCCGGTGCCGCCTTTGAACGCCGCCGCATGACCCTGAATGTGCGCGGCTGGTACCGCATTCCGGAGAGCGGCAGCAGTGACGATAATCCAGATATCGAAGACTATATGGGTTACGGCGACCTCACCGGTATCTGGAAGTGGGAGCAGCATGAGTTTGCCGTACAGCTGCGCAACAACCTGCAGTCGGAGAATCGCGGCTCGGTACAGCTGGAATGGACTTTTCCGGTCAATCGACGCTTCAAGGGCTATGTTCAATACTTCAACGGCTACGGCGAGAGCCTGATTGATTACGACCTTCACCAGAGCCGTATCGGCATCGGCGTATCCATGACCGATTTGCTATAATCCCGCCGCGTTGTTGCACCGCCCGTGGTTCACTCTGCCGGCCCTGTGGGGACGACATTCGGGGCCGCGGCGCGTACACTGCCCCGCATCTGTCACCACAACTCAAACCGCGACTATGACCACACCCAATACCCCCTACGCCATCCTCGGTGACGCCGGCATCCGGCGCCTGTGCGAGGACTTCTATCGCATCATGGATACCCGTGCCGAGGTCGCCGAATTGCGCGCCATGCACGCGGATGACCTCGGCCCCGTGACCGAGCGGTTAACAGACTACCTCACAGGCTGGATGGGCGGCCCGCCCCGGTATGCGGAAAAGCACGGTGGCGTGTGTTTGACCGAGCCCCATGCGCCTTTCCACATCGGCCCGAAAATGACCGAGCAGTGGCTGTGGTGCATGGAGCAGGCGTTGCAGGAAGGCGGCGCCAGCGACACCGTGAAGGACATGCTGCGTGTGCCTCTGCAGCGTATTGCACAGGCAGTGCAGAATCGCGACAACGACGACTCACCGCGCAACAACCCGAACATTATTGCCGCAGGATAAGTTATGCACGCTAGCAAGACACTGACAAGCACCCTCCTCGTCGCCCTCTTCACCTCTGCTGCCAGTAGCGAACCGGTTATGGAGCAGGTGATTGTCAGCGCCAAACGTATCAGCGAGGACGCCAGCCGTCTGCCCTTGTCCTGGTCTATCGTGGACGACGAGGCGCTGACGCTCATCGGCCACACCCACCCCAACGAAATCATGCAGCAGGTGCCCGGCGCCTGGATAAGCCGCGGCAACGGCCAGGAGAGCCTTACCGCCCTGCGTTCGCCGGTGCTGACCGGCGCGGGGGGCTGTGGTTCATTTTTCGTGGCGGCGGATGGCATCAGCCTGCGCGCACCCGGTTTCTGCAACGTCAACCAGCTGTTCGATGCCAATCTGGAGCAAGCCGGCCGCATTGAAGTTATCAAGGGCCCCGCGGGTGCCAGTTACGGCTCCAACGCCTTGCACGGCGTGATCAATGTTCTCAGCGCCGCCCCCAACCCGGCAGCGGGGCAGCAGATCGCCCTGGAAACCGGCCCCGACGACTATTACCGGGCGAAACTGAGCCTTAATCACGGGGCTGGCCGCCACGCGTTCAGCCTCAGAGGCAATGTGGCCACTGATGGTGGCTACCAGGATGACTCCGGCTACGATCAGGAAAAGCTCACGTTGCGGCACGACTACGCAGGCGACATCTGGAGTTTTCGGACCGTGTTGGATGGCGCCAACCTCAATCAGGAAACCGCCGGGTTCATTCAGGGGTTTGAGGCCTACAAGGATGACGACCTGCGCCGCAGCAATCCCAACCCGGAAGCCTACCGGGATGCCTGGTCGCTGCGCCTCTACAGTGAGGCCACCCGCGACCTCGGGGACGCCATGCAGCTGAGCATCACCCCGTATCTGCGCCGCAACCGCATGGAGTTCCTGCAGCATTTCCTGCCCTGGCAGCCGGTGGAAACCAATGCCCATGAATCCCTCGGCCTGAGAACCGCGCTGCACGTTGAACAGGGTGCGCTCAGCTGGGTGGGCGGCGTAGACCTCGAAATGACCGAAGGTTCGCTGCAGGAAGTGCAGGCGCAGCCGTTCAGCCCGAATCAACCGGAGGGCACGCATTACGATTACACCGTGGATGCCAGCGTTGGGGCGGCCTGGGCACAGGCAAACTACGCCTTGTCCGACCGCTGGACACTGGATGGCGGCCTGCGCGTGGAGTACACCCACTACGACTATGACAACCGTGGACCAGATGGCTCGGTGTGCGCGCCCGAGGCCACGGCTTGCCGTTTCTTCCGCGTAGCAGACCGTAGCGACAGCTTCACTGACTGGTCGGTGAATGCCGGCGCGAGCTTCCTGCTGCGTCCGGGCCACAGCGTTTACCTGCGGGTGGCCAACGGCTTCCGTGCCCCGGATACCAGTGAGCTGTACCGCCTGCAGTCCGGGCAATCGGTTGCCGACCTGGATTCCGAAGTGATGGACAATATCGAGCTGGGGCTGCGCGGCAACAACGGTGCCGGCTTTGGCTACGACCTGTCGCTGTATCACATGAACAAGGACGAGGTGATTTTCCAGGATGCCGACCGCCGCAACGTGAGCGGTGCACGTACTGAGCATACCGGACTGGAGCTGAGCCTGGACTACCGCAGCAGCAACGCCTGGTACGCCGCACTCGATGCCAGCGCCGCACGCCACCGCTACGCCAATAACGCTCTGCCACTGGGTGTGAACGCATCCATCGACGGCAACGATATCGATACCGCGCCACGCCTGTTCGGCAGCGCCCGGGTCGGCTGGGAATTCGCGCCCCGGCACGGCAGCGCGCCGGTCGCCGAACTGGAATGGGTTTACATGGACGAGTATTACCTGGAGCCGGAAAACCAGTTCAAGTACGAGGGCCACTCGCTCCTGAACCTGCGCATGAGCGCCTCGTTGACACGTCAACTGGGCGCCACACTGCGCGTGACCAACCTGCTTGACGAAGACTATGCTGAACGCGCCGATGTCGGCTTTGGCAACTACCGCTACTTTGTTGGCCGGCCACGCGGCGTCTTCCTGGAACTGCGCTACGGCTGGGACGCCAGCTAGCGCGACCGAGGGGCCTGGCCACACATCTCGCGTGCGGCCGGCACCACAGCAAACTGCTCAGCGCATGGCGCCAATGCCCACCGCCTCGCGCACCTGTGCGAGCAACGGCACGCTGTAGGCCCGGGCGCGCTCGGCGCCACGCTGCAACACCGCCTCGATGTGCCCGGGATCATTGAGTAGCGCTTCATAGCGCTCGCGCGCCGGCGCCAGCGTGTCGTTCACCAGCTCAAACAGTTGCCGCTTGGCCTCCCCCCAGGCAATGCCTGCCTCGAAATCCGCTCGCATGCGCGCGGTATCCTCGGCGGAAGCAAAGGCAGACCAGATCTGGAACACGGTTGAGTCATCGGGGTCCTTCGGCTCACCCGGCTCAAGCAGGTTGGTCTTGATCTTGTTGATCGCCTTGCGCAGCTGTTTTTCCGGCAGGAACAGGGGAATGGTATTGTGATAGCTCTTGCTCATCTTGCGTCCATCCAGGCCCTGCAGTACCGCAACGTGGTCTTCAATCACGGCTTCCGGCAAGGTGAATAAGGGCGCGAAGTTGTGGTTGAAGCGCTGTGCGATATCCCGCGCCATCTCCACGTGCTGGATCTGGTCACGCCCTACCGGCACGCGATGGGCACCGAACATGAGAATATCCGCAGCCATCAACACAGGATAGCTGAACAGCCCCATGGTCACGCCGAAATCGGGGTCCTCCCCCGCCTCCTCGTTGGCCTGAGTTGCCGCCTTGTAGGCGTGCGCACGGTTCATCAGGCCCTTGGCGGCATTACAGCAGAGGATCCAGGTGAGCTCGGTAATTTCCGGAATATCTGACTGGCGATAGAAAACCGCCCGCTCGGTATCCAGGCCCAGGGCCAGCCAAGTCGCGGCAATTTCCTTGCTGGACTGGCGCACCTGTGCCGGATCCTGGCACTTGATCAGCGCGTGGTAATCCGCGAGGAACAGGAAGGACTCTATCGCCGGGTCGTTTGACGCCGCAATGGCCGGACGAATGGCACCCACAAAGTTGCCCAGGTGCGGCGTACCGGTAGTGGTAATGCCGGTGAGAACGCGTTGTGTAGTCATGAGTTTCCTATCAATGGCCCGGGTTGATTATAGAAGCGCCGCAGCACACGGGAAAGGTTCGCGGCGTCATCACGCCCCGCCAGCTCCCTAATCGAGTGCATGGCAAAAGTCGGTACGCCGATGTCGAGGGTACGAACGCCGGTGCCACCGGCAGTAATCGGGCCGATGGTGCTGCCACACCCCATATCCGAACGCACCACAAAGCTCTGGACTGGCACATCTTCCTCCCTGGCCAGCAAACGGAACAGGCCGGCAGTCTCGGCGTTGGTGGCGTAACGCTGGTTCGCGTTGATCTTGATCACCGGCCCCGCGTTCAGCAGCGGTCCGTGGTTGTCATCGTGCCGGTCAGCGTAATTCGGGTGAATACCGTGGGCGTTGTCTGCCGAAATCATCACCGACTGTGCAACCAGCCTGGCCAGCGCGGTTTCGTCTGGCACCATACGCCGCAGGGTAGAAAGCAACATCGGGCCCTGAGCGCCGGAGGTGGACAGGCTGCCGACTTCCTCATGATCATTGCACACCAGCAGGCAGCTCTGCCTGCCATCCGCGGCGAGCAACGACTGCAGCCCGGTGAAGCAGCTCAACAGGTTGTCCAAACGGGCCGAGGCGACGAACTCACTGTGCAGGCCAACCAGCGCCGGAGGCTGTGTATCGTAAAATGAGAGCTCATAGTCCAGCACCTCCGCTACACCGCAGTCGGGATGTTCCTCCAGCAGGCGTTCGCGCAACAGCTCGCGGAAAGACGGTAACGCCGCATCTGCCTGCAGTGACAGCACCGGGAGAATGTCTGTTTGCGGGTTGATACTGCGCGACTGATTGGCCTCGCGGTCCAGGTGAATGGCGAGGCTGGGAATCACCGCCAGCGGCCGGCGAAAATCGACGGTGGCCGTGCGCAGGACTCCACCGCCATCCGCAAAACTCACACGCCCGGCGAGCGACAGGTCGCGATCAAACCAGGGGTTGAGCAAGGCGCCGCCGTAAACCTCCACGCCCAGCTGGAAATAGCCGGCGCGCCGCTTTTCCGGTGTGGGTTTCACCATCAGGCAGGGGCTGTCGGTGTGCGCCCCGACCATGCGTACCCCCGCCTCCGGTGGACACTCGGTACCGACGGTAAACGCGATCAATGAACTGTCATTGCGCGTCAAGTAGTAACGCCCGCCCGCCTGCAGCGGCCAGGCTTGCTCTGCCTGCAACGGGGTAAAGCCCGCAGCCTGCAGGCGAGTGGCCAATACCTCGACCGCATGGAAGGGCGTGGTCGCAGCGGCCAGAAAAGCCAGCAACTCGCGGTTGAATTCATCGACGTGCATAGTCAAAGCGCTCCCAGAAACAGCGTTAACGCAGCCACAGCGTATACAGCACCGCGGCCAATACGATGCGGTAGTAGACAAAGGGCATAAGGCCGACCCTCTCCAACAGGCGCAGGAACAAACCAATACAGGCGTAGGCGGTCACCGCGGCCAGCAAGGCGGCCGCAGCCATCAACGCCCAGTCGACTGCTGCGCCCTCCTCGACCAGCTGTATGCCTTTGAGGAGGCCGGCACCGGCGATCACGGGTATCGACAGCAGGAAGGCAAACCGCGCCGCCGTGGCACGGTTCAGGCCCAGCAACAGTCCCGCTGTCAGCGTGACGCCCGAGCGCGACACCCCGGGTACCGGGGCCAGAGCCTGTGCCAGGCCTATAATCAGGGCAATGCCAAGAGTGAGCGTGGCGAAAGACGACGCCAGCCGCGCATGACGATCAGCCAATCCCAGCAGCAATCCGAACAGCAGCGTTGTCGTGGCAATCACGGGCAAGCTGCGCAGCTGCGATTCGATGAAGTCATCGGCGAGGAAGCCCACTACACACACCGGCACTGTGGCCACCGCGAGATAAAACACCAGCTGCGTGTCCGCATTGTTGCCGCGCCCCCGCAACAGGCCGAGGCAACTCCCCGTCATTGCCAGCAGATCGCGCCGATAATACGTCACGACCGCCAGCAGTGTGCCCACGTGCACGGCAACATCAAAAGTGAGCCCCTCATCCTGCCAACCCAGCACCAGCGAAGGTATAACCAAGTGTGCAGAACTGGAGATCGGCAAGAACTCCGTGAGGCCCTGCAGAAAGGCGAGGAACATCGCCTGCAGGATATCCATCAGCTTTGGGGCCCCTGTTCGGCAAGCTTCTTCCAGCGAATTTCATCGCGCACATACACCGGGCAAATGGCCTCCGCCTGTTGCCACGCACCCGCCGTAAACGCCGCTTCGGCGAGCGGCAGGATATCCTCAGCGCTGGGTAGCAACGTGTCATACACCGCGCTGAAACGCGCCTGACAGGCGCCCGTCATGTCCGTGTGATAGCGCATGCCGCCACCCAGCGCCACAACCTGCTCGGCACCTGGAATAACCAGTGCTTCGGGCCGACAGGCCGCTTCGCTTGATACGGCATGCGGACGCCCATCCACAACCTGATACAGCGCCCAGTACAATTCGCCGATGTGTGCATCCAGTGTACTCAGCACACAACTCCCCTCGCCGGCCAGGCCGAGGCGAATAGCGGACTGCACCTGCGCAGCAAGCGTAGACACCGGCAACGCGGGTAACTGTGCGGCGAAGCAGATACCCTGCGCCGCACTGGCGGCAATGCGCAGGCCAGTGAAAGAACCCGGCCCACAGCCATAAGCAACCGCATCCAGACCATCGGGGCCGCCGGGCATAAGCTCGCGCAGCATGCCCAGCAGCAACTGGTTGTGCCGCCGCGGTGCGTGCTCTTGCAACACCCGCACCGTACCGGTGGTCAACAGGGCCACGGAGCAGGCATCGGTAGAGGTATCAATCGCGAGAATACTTGTCATAGGGTCCGCTACAGGAGACAGTGACGACAACAGGCTGCATTGCAAAAACCGCTGCCGCCGACCTTAATTATCTCACAGCAAGTGGATAGCCTGAACCTGGGAGGGCAGGAAACCGGTGAATAATGTAGAGCAGAGCGGGCGCATAGCCGGGCTGATACTCGCCGGCGGCAGCGGGCAGCGCATGAGCGGGCGTGACAAAGGCCTCTTGCCCTGGCGCGGGCAGCCATTGATCGCACAGGTCGCCGCCAGGCTGCGGCCCCAGGTCAACACCCTTTACATCAGCTGTAATCGCAACAGTACGGCGTATGCCGGGTATGCCGATCAGGTTTTCAGGGATGTCCCCGGCTACGATGGTCCGCTCGCCGGCCTGTATTCACTGCCTGCCGTTGCTGCACCTCTGCTACTGCTGACGCCCTGTGATACGCCGCTGGTACCACGGGACCTCGCCACAACCCTCCTGCAGGCACTAGAGGCGACCCCGCACGCGGACATTGCATACGCCACCACCGAGGGCAGCCCTCATTACCTCCACGCCCTGTTGCGCCACCGCGCTCTGGCAACACTGGAGACGTATCTCGCTGCTGGCGGGCGCTCGGTGAAGGGCTGGTACGCGCGCCAGCACGTGGTCACCGCCGAATTCAACGCGGCGTGTTTCCTCAACTGCAATACCCCCGACAGCGTTGACTGACTGACGACATATTGCAGGCAGAAAAAAACCCGCGCCGGGCATCCGGGGCGGGTTATCGCTGACCTGCGCTAATCAGGCGGGCGCTTTGGCTCGCGCCTTACGCTTGGTTGCAGTCGCTCGCTTGGGTGCAGCCGCTTTTTTCGGTGCGCTTTTCTTCGGCGCAGTTTTCTTTGCGGGCGCTCTCTTCGCTGCAGCCTTGGGTTTTTTCGCCTGGGTGCCGGCTTTGCCAGCGGCAGCGGCTTTGGGCTTGGCTGTCGATTTTTTGGCTACCGGCTTCTTCGCTGCCGACTTCTTCCCTGCGGATTTGGCGGGCGCCTTTTTTGCCGTTCGTTTACCGGCGCGAGACAGCGCCGAATCAACGCCTGAGGCAACTGACTTCTGCCCGCTACGCGCCCGGCCAAATACAGACTTGGCCGCTGCTTCGGCCTTTTTCTCTGCGGCGCGCAACTTTGCCAGCACTTTTTTCTCCACGGCTGAAAGCTTTTCGGCGTCAGCCTTGGCGCGCTCTTTACTCCACTGCCGTGCGTGCCGCGCCAGTGCGCGCGCCTTGTCGACTTCTGCCTTGGCGGCGAGCTCAGCCTTCTTGGCCAGAATGCGTTCTTCAGCAGCCATGCGGTGGCCCGCCAGCTGCGCTTCCGCAATCACTTCTTTCACCCGCTGGCGCATGGCGTCCAACTTGCCACGAGCACTGTCGAGGCGTTTGTTCACACGCTCAACCGCTTTGGTCGCAGATTTTTTCGCACGTGCATCCGCATCGCTGCGCGCCTTTTTGAGCTGGGCACGCGCATCTGCCAACGCCTTTTTTTCCGACTCTACAGTTGCCTGCAGTTTCGCCAGCGCATCGCGCGCGCGCTTTTCTGCTGCGGCAGATGCTGATGCTTTTTTTGAGGTGGCAGCCACTTTCTTGCGCGGCGCCTTTTTGGCCGGTGCCTTACGTGCGCCGGATTTTGCTTTCGCCTTGCCTTTGGCCGTTGCCATACGCGATATCCCCAACTTTTGTGATCCCAGAGTTGCAGGCAAAATAGCAATATTCACGAGGGCTTACAACAGTGCATTTGTAACGCGACGCGCACGCAACGTGTCGCACGTCGTCGTTACACGGGGAGGAAACTCGGTCTGAGAAGGCTCGCGCTTTCAGCGCAGCATTGCAACCGGCCTGACTAGCGACCCAAAGCCGCAAATACTTTGCGGCGGATATCTTCGACGCTGCCAATGCCCTCGACGCGATGACAAGCGGGAGCCTGCGGACCAGACATGGACTGGTAGAACTGCACCAGCGGACGGGTCTGCTCTTGATACACCTGCAAACGCTTGCGAATGGTCGCTTCCTTGTCGTCGTCGCGCTGCACCAGCGGCTCACCGCTTTCGTCATCCACGCCTGCTTTCTTCGGTGGATTGTGCAGCACGTGATACACACGACCGGACGCCGGGTGAACGCGGCGACCACTCAGACGTGCAACGATTTCCTCGTCTTCTACTGCAATTTCTACGACATGGTCAATATCAACGCCGGCGTCGACCATGGCTTCTGCCTGCGGAATTGTGCGTGGAAAGCCATCGAACAGAAATCCGTTGACGCAATCCGCCTGCTTGATGCGTTCCTTCACCAGGCCAATGATGATGTCGTCGGACACCAGGCCGCCGGAGTCCATGACTTCCTTGGCCGCCAAGCCCAGCTCGGTTTGGGCTTTCACTGCAGCTCGCAGCATATCCCCGGTGGAAATTTGGGGGATACCCCAGGTTTCAGTGATGAACTGGGCCTGGGTGCCTTTACCGGCGCCGGGGGCGCCAAGAAGTATCAATCGCATTCAGATGCATCCTCGAGGTTGTCTTGCAGCTCTAACCCGTGCCGCTGCGCAGCGAAGCAATATGGCCGTACGAATAAGGGCGGTAACCATACACAGGGGCGGGTTATTGCACAAGCCCCGGACGGGCGCCCCCGGGGGGGCGCGTGCCGAACTCAGGTGCGCGCTTTGGCCGCTACCCAGAGTGCTTCAAGCTCTTCGCTGGTCAGGGCAGCGAGCCCACGCCCATCCGCCTCGGCTAACGCGGCCTCCATAACGCGGAAGCGCCGCTCGAATTTCGCCGACGCGGCACGCAACGTGGCTTCTGCATCGAGGCCCAACCGCCGCGCAAGGTTCACACAGGTAAACAACAGGTCGCCCATTTCATCCGCCACAGCTGCCGCATCGCCCGCCGCCATGGCGTCCTGCAACTCGCCCCGTTCTTCGTCGAGTTTATCCAGCACTGCAGCCGCGTCAGGCCAGTCGAAGCCGACCAGAGCTGCCCGCTTTTGCAGTTTCTGCGCACGCGGCAGTGCGGGCAACGCTACAGGCACGTCGTCCATGATGCCCCGCTGCGCGCGAGCGGCTCGTTCCTCGCGCTTGATCGCCTCCCAGCTGCGCTTTACCTCGGCAACATCATGTCGGGCATCCACGCGCCCCTCTATCTCGCCTGAGGCAAATACATGCGGATGGCGGCGCAGCAATTTGTCCACCAGGGTATGCACAATTTCGTCGAACGAAAATAGTCCCTGCTCCCGCCCCAACTGCGCATAAAACACCACCTGGAAAAGCACGTCGCCCAGCTCTTCGGCAACGTGGGGATAATCACCGTGCTCTATCGCGGAGGCGAGCTCGTAACACTCTTCGAGGGTGGAGGGCACGATACTGCGAAAGTCCTGCTGCAGATCCCAGGGGCAACCGCTTTCCGGGTCACGCAGGCGCTGCATCACACGCAGCAGGTCGGCAAGGGTGTAGGGTGTGGTCGACATGGCTTTACTCACTCCGATACCCGAGCAACGGACACCACGTTGCTCAGGCGGCTGATTCGTTCCAGCAGTTTTGACAGAGCGCCAAGATCCGGCACTTCCACGGTGAGACGCATGGTCGCGGTATGTTTTTTCTTGTTGGTCTGGGTGGCGATAGCGAGCACATTGATACGCGCGTTGGCGAAGAGATTTGTGATATCGCGCAACAGCCCCTGTCGGTCATAGGCCTCAATGGCGACATCCACTTCGTAGTTTTCGCGCGGCGACTCGCCCCATGCCACTTCAATTACCCGCTCAGGCGCGCTGTGCTGCAAGTCCAGCAGCCGTGCGCAGTCACTGCGGTGGATGCTCACACCGCGTACCCGCGTGATGAAGCCGGTAATCGCATCGCCCGGCAGAGGTTTACAGCAGCCAGCCATGTGGGTCAGCAGGTTGCCCACGCCCTGCACGCGAATCTGATCGCGCGACAGCGGGTCATTGCCCGGACGCGCCACCTGCAGTTGAGGTTCGGCGCGTTTCTCCACCAGCGACTGTGCAGCGTTCAGAACCGTGGAATACGCAAGGTCACCCGCGCCCACGGCAGCATACATGTCGTCGACCGTCGGCATGTGAACCTTGTCCGCCACGCGGCGGTAGTCGACGCTGGTCAATGCGAGGCGACGGAACTCTCTCTCCAGCAAGTGCCTGCCGGCATCCACGTTATCTTCACGCGCTTGCGCCTTGAACCATTGCTGCACTTTGGCTCGCGCGCGGGAGGTGCGCAGATACCCCAATCCCGACTGCAGCCAGTCACGCCTGGGGACGCCCTGGCGACTGGTGAGAATCTCCACGCGCTCGCCTGTTTGCAGCGTGTAGGTAAGCGGTACGATGGCTCCGTTCACTTTGGCGCCGCGACAGCGGTGGCCGATTTCGGTGTGTACGTGATAGGCAAAATCCAGCGGCGTCGCGCCATAGGTGAGATTCACCACATCCCCATTGGGAGTAAACACGTAGACCCGGTCCTGCGCGAGGTCCGAGCTGAACTGCTCGACGACATCACTGCTGTCGCCGATCACGTCGTTCACGTCCAGCACTTGACGCAGCCAGGCAATCTTTTCTTCGTAGCTGCTCGCCAGGTTCGAAGGCACATCCGACTTCTTGTAACGCCAGTGCGCGCATACGCCCAACTCGGATTCTTCATGCATCTGGGTGGTGCGAATCTGCACCTCGAGTATCTTGCCTTCGGGCCCGATCACCGCAGTGTGCAGTGAGCGGTAGCCGTTCTCCTTGGGGTTGGCGATGTAATCGTCAAACTCGTTCGGGATGTTGCGCCACAGCCCGTGCACCAGGCCCAGCGTTGCGTAGCAATCCCTGATTTCCGGCACCAGAATACGCACCGCGCGAATATCGTACACCTGCGAGAAACCAATACCCTTGCGTTGCATTTTGCGCCAGATACTGTAGATGTGCTTCGCGCGGCCACTGATGTTGAACTGCAGCCCCGCCTCCCCCAGCACACGGGTCAGCTCTTCGGCAACACGGGCGATATAACGGTCGCGCTCCAGGCGTTTGCCGTCCAGCAGGCGGGCGATCTTGCGGTAGGCATCGCCGTAGATGTAGCGGAAGGAGAGGTCCTCCAACTCCCACTTGAGATGGCCAATGCCGAGCCGATGCGCCAGCGGTGCGTAGACATCAAACACCTCACGCGCAATGGACCAGCGCCGCTCCTCGTCATTCTTCACAGCCCGGATAGCACAGGTGCGCTCGGCAAGCTTGATCAAGGCCACGCGAAAATCGTCGACCAGCGCTACCAGCATCTTGCGAATGTTGTCTTTCTGGCCGTGCTGCTGGCCCAGCACAGGCGAATCGATCTGGGTTTGCAGATCGCTGATGGCGGCCATGCGCAGAACACCGCTGAGCAGGTGGCTGACGCCCCCGCCAAAACCATGCTCCACCTCATCCAGTGTCAGCCGCTCCTCGCGCACGGCGCGGTAGAGAACACCGGCCACCAGGCAATCGGTACCTACATGCAGCTCCGCCAGAATCAGTGCGATATCCAGTCCCGCCGCAAAGCAATCGGGATCGTGCGCCCAGTCAGGCAGATCGCGCCCAGGGCGGCCACGGGCGGCCCGGACCAGACGACAGGCCTCCAGCAGACGATGTTCATCGTCCTCGCGATGCAGGGTAGGCAGCTGTGCCAACCAGCGCTCAAGGTCGATCTCACCCGTCGAGGTGATATGCGATTGCTCCCGGACTCGAACCATGGTGCGGGGTGCCTCAGGAGGTGGCGAAAACGCCTGTGGAAAGGTAGCGATCACCGCGGTCACATACAATGGCGACAATGACGGCATTGCTCACTTCAGCGGAGATTTTCAGGGCCGCGGCGATGGCGCCGCCAGAAGAAACACCGCAGAAAATACCCTCTTTCCGCGCCATCAGGCGCATGTGGTGTTCGGATTCCTGCTGTGAGATATCCAGCACACGGTCCACGCGGGCGGCATCGAAAATGGCCGGCAGATAAGCCTGCGGCCAGCGCCGGATGCCAGGAATGCTGGAGCCCTCCACTGGTTGCAGTCCAATAATCTGGATATCGGGGTTTTGAGCCTTGAGAAAGGCCGACACCCCCATGATGGTACCGGTAGTACCCATGGACGCGATAAAGTGGGTAATGGTTCCACTGGTCTGGCGCCATATTTCCGGGCCCGTGCCGCGATAGTGCGCCAGCGGGTTGTCGGGGTTACCGAACTGGTTGAGCACGTGCCCCTTGCCTTCAGCTTCCATGGCCATGGCAAGATCGCGTGCCCCCTCCATGCCCTCCGCCTGGCTGACTTCCACCAGTTCGGCACCGTAAGCGGACATGGCCTGCTTGCGCTCACTGCTCATGTGCGCGGGCATAATCAATACCAGACGGTAGCCGCGAATCGCCGCCGCCATGGCCAGGGCGATACCCGTGTTACCACTGGTCGCCTCTATCAGCGTATCCCCGGGGCGTATATCACCGCGCGCTTCGGCCTCGGCAATCATGCTGAGTGCCGGGCGGTCTTTTACCGAGCCGGCGGGGTTGTTCCCCTCCAGCTTGGCCAGCAGGGTATTGGACGTAGCGCCGGGCAGACGCTGCAACTTCACCAGCGGCGTATTGCCGATGCATTCTTCGATCGTGGGATATTCGGACATGACTCACCGTAACCCGAGGGGCTGCCCAGTATAACGATGTCTACTGCAGGGCGGCAAACGCCACCACGTAGGCCTGCTCATCGGCAAGTGACAGCAGCACCGTGGTGCCGCCGCGGCGCCGGACCACTTCGGCAGCACCGCCAGAGAGTACGACCCGTGGCGCGCCGAACGCGTCGTGCTGCACTTCGATATCCTGCCAGCTCACGCCCCGACCGATGCCGGTGCCCAGCGCCTTGGCGACGGCTTCCTTGGCCGCAAACCGCTTCGCCAGCAGACGCACGCCCTGTTGACTCGCCACATACTCCGCCCGCTCAGCCGGCGTAAGAATACGCTGCACAAAACGTTCGCCCAGGCGTTCCACCACCGCGGTAATGCGTTCGATTTCCAGGATATCAGTGCCCAGGGCGATCATTGCTGGCGGCCCGCGTTGCGAAACTGGCGGAACAGCTCCCGGCTATGCAGCGGCCGCTCACCCAGATGGCTGGCCAATGCGTGCCGCAACAGCCGCTTTGCCGCCGCGCCATATTCGCCGTCATAGTGGCCTGCGGCGATACTCAGTAAATCACCTCCCGCAAAGCGCGCGCCCGGCGCCACGGCCGCAGTGTCACAAGCGACCAGGCCGAATTCAGCCTGATACTGATACCATCCGCCGTGCACTACCGGCAAACCACTGTGGCCATCGTGCGCGGGGTCGAAGCCATAGCCCAGTGCATCCAGCAGACCGAACTCGAAACGCCGCAGGTCGGCATCCACCACCGGTTTGGTGGCGAGACATTCAAGCGTAGCACCGTAAAGGGCAAACAGTGGTTGTTGTGGATCGTGGCGTTGCAGCAATCGGACGAGTAATTCGTTGAGGTAGAGACCGCTGAACAGGCGTTCGGCGCGCAGTGCCGGCACAGCACCGGCGGCCTCTACCGCCAGCAGCGGCTTCTGGTCGGCGCGCCCGGCGAAGCTGACCAACAGCGGCCTGAAGGGCTGCAGCAGGGCGGCCTGCGAGCCGCCACGGCTGCGACGCTGTGCGCCGCGGCCAATCAGCGACACCCGTCCGTGCTCCGCGGTGAACATGTCCAGCAGCAGGCTGCTGTCGCGGTAAGGGCGGCTGTGCAGGAGATAGGCTGGCTGGAGTGAGACACGCATGACGCCACAGGCACCGGTCAGCGATCGTCGTAGCCGAGGCTGCGCAGCGCCCGCTCATCGTCGGACCAGCCGGACTTCACTTTCACCCACAATCGCAACATCACCTTGCTGTCAAAAAGGCGTTCCATATCGCGCCGCGCCTCCGTGCCAATGCTGCGCAGGCGGCTACCGCCCTCCCCGATCAGGATCCGTTTCTGCCCGTCGCGCTCAACGAGGATCAGGGCCGATATGTTGAGGATGGCGCCGTCCTGCTTGAACTCCTCAATTTCGACAGCGACCGCGTAGGGCAATTCGTCGCCGAGTTGGCGCATGATTTTTTCACGCACCATTTCAGCCGCAAGGAACCGCTGACTGCGGTCGGTAATCTGGTCCTCGGGGAAAAAATGCGTCGAGTGCGGCAGGCGCTGGCGAATCTCTCCCTCCAGGGCCTCGAGGTTCTGCCCGCGCAGGGCTGACAGCGGCACAATTGTCGCCTCGGGCATTTTTTCCGCTAAACCCTGCAGGTGTGGCAACAGCACCTGCTTGTTGTCCAGCAGGTCAACCTTGTTCACCACCAGCAACGTGGGCAGGCCTGACTGCTTCACACGCTGCAGCACCCACTCGTCCTCTTCCGTCCAGGCGGTGCGATCGATAACCATGACGATCACATCGACATCGCGAATGGCGCTGCTTGCCGCGCGATTCATGTAACGGTTGATCGCCCTCGCTTCCACCTGATGCAGGCCGGGCGTGTCGACAAAGATAATCTGGCAATCGTCCTCGGTCTTGATTCCCAGCACCTGGTTGCGCGTTGTTTGCGGTTTGCGCGAGGTGATGCTGATCTTCTGGCCGAGCAGGTGGTTGAGCAGCGTGGATTTACCCACATTGGGGCGCCCCACAATGGCGACATAGCCGCAACGCAGGTTTGCCTCGGTGGTCTCAGACATTGGACAGCGCCTCCAGCGCAGCTTGGGCAGCGGCCTGCTCTGCCTTGCGACGGCTACTGCCAGAGCCGGGAAAAGCACCTGCGGGGGCCGGCAGTACACACTGAATATGGAACTGCTGATTGTGGTCTTCGCCCTTGACAGCCACCAGTTCGTACGCCGGCAACGCCATGCCACGTCCCTGCAGGAACTCCTGCAAACGCGTCTTGTGATCCTTGCGCACCGTGCCGGGTTGCAGGCCCTGTAAGCGGCTGTCAAACCAGCGCAGCAAGCATTCACGGCAGGCCTCTACGCCCGCGTCGAGCAAAATCGCGCCCGTAACAGCCTCCAGCACATCGGCAATGATGGACCCGCGCTGGTGACCGCCACTTTTGCGCTCACCCTGCCCCAGACGCAGATACTCACCCAGCTGCAGCTCACGGCCGATCTCGGCCAGGGTGTCGCCTTTAACCAGGCTCGCGCGCAATCGGCTGAGGTCACCTTCCCGGGCTTTGGGCAGGCGCTGGAACAGTGCTTCGGCAATCACGTGGTTGAGAATGGAATCGCCGAGAAACTCGAGGCGCTCATTGTTGGTACCGGACGCGCTGCGATGGGTCAGGGCCAATTGCAACAGCGCTGGATCATTGAAGGTATAACCCAACAGACGTTGCAGATGAGCCAGCTTATCCATGTAACATCAGGAGGCGCCGCCGGCGCCCGCCTGAAATTCCAGGTCATCAAACCGTATGACGGCGTCAACACGACCAAACAGGGGGATGCGCGCTTCGTAATTGGCGTCTATCCAGGTTTTTCCATCTTTGCGAAATACGTCGATCTCGCTGGGCTTGAGGCCGTAAATCTGGTTCGTGTTGAACAGGTTGGCGAGCTTGCGCCGAATGTCGGCGATGGTGTCAACGTCAGGATTATGTTCGTTGGCTACCCGAGTTACCACATCCTTGACCGTCATGTATTCAAAATAACTGGGGCCCATCTTCAGCCCGCACATGACAAAAAAGCCGACCATGATGGCGACAGTAAGCATTCCCAGAAGAGACATTCCCGATTGTCTGTGGCGCAATTTCATACCCTCACCCCGCGAGCTGGCTGACTTATTGGATGGACCCGACACGACTGAAGCTGGGAATACTGAACAGCGAGTCCCAGTGCATCCAGATCGCAAAGGCCTTGCCTACTATATCCCGTTCCGGCACCTGACCCCATACCCGGCTGTCGCTGCTGTTGTCGCGGTTATCCCCCATCATGAAGTAGTGACCCGGCTTGACCACAACGCTGAAGTCGCGCGCCGGGCGCAGCTGGTCTGCCTGCATGAGATGCGGCTCGCCGCCCAGGGATTCCATGCTGACCTGGTAACGCGCTCCCGCTCCGGGCAGCACCGCGAGATCTTCAGTGGCAACCGGTGCTCCGTTCACCGAAAGGCGCTTGTTGCGATAGCTGACCGTATCACCCGGCAGGCCGATCACGCGCTTGATGTAATAGGTGTCGTTCATGTGTGGCGGGAAGAACACCATAACGTCGCCGCGCTGCGGTTCATTCAGGTCCACCACCTTGGTGCGCACGACCGGCAGGCGCAGACCGTAGGTGAATTTGTTCACCAGGATATAGTCGCCCACTTCAAGCGTTGGCACCATGGAAGAAGACGGAATCTGGAACGGCTCCACGATAAAGGAACGCAGCACAAATACCACGAACAATACGGGGAAGAACGAACGCGAGTATTCCACCAGTGCCGGCTCGGCGGCTGTGCTGACGACCTGCGCATCATAGGCTAACGCATCGCGGCTCCCTTCCTGCTCCCAGGCCGGAAATTTGCTGCGCAGCGCGTCGCGTCGCTGGCGGCGCTTGGGCGCAAACAGCAGCGCATCCAGCAACCAGATGGCGCCACTGCCAAACACCAGAATCACCAGAATCAGGGGGAAATCTATGGTCATCGTGTTATCCGTCCACCTTGAGCACAGCCAGGAACGCTGACTGCGGTATTTCTACATTACCCACCTGTTTCATGCGTTTCTTGCCCGCCTTCTGCTTTTCCAGCAGCTTTTTCTTGCGGCTGGCATCGCCGCCATAACACTTGGCGGTGACATTCTTGCGCAGCGCCTTCACCGTCTGCCGCGCCACGATCTTGCCGCCGACGGCGGCCTGAATGGCCACGTCAAACATCTGCCGAGGAATCAGTTCTTTCATTTTCTCGGTCAGTACGCGCCCCCGGTGCTGAACGTGATCGTGATGGACGATAATGGCGAGTGCATCAACACGCTCGCCGTTGATCATCACATCCAGGCGCGACAGGCTCGCTGTCTCAAAGCGGTCAAAGCTGTAGTCGAGCGAGGCGTAGCCTCTGCTCACGGACTTCAGCCGGTCAAAGAAGTCCAGCACAACCTCGGCCATGGGGATGTCGTACACCACCGACACCTGGGTGCCGAGAAACAGCATGTCCTTTTGCGTACCGCGCTTCTCGACGCAGAGTGTGATGACGTTGCCGAGGTAGTCCTGCGGCACCAGAATATTGCAGCGTGCGATGGGCTCGCGCATTTCCTGGATGTCGCCCACTTCCGGCAGGCGGGACGGATTGTCGACCTGCACAATGTCACCGTTCTTCTTGACCACCTCGTAGATCACGGTCGGTGCCGTCGTAATCAGGTCGAGGTCGTACTCGCGCTCCAGCCGCTCCTGGATAATTTCCATGTGCAGCATGCCGAGGAAGCCGCAGCGGAAGCCGAAGCCGAGTGCGTCAGATGTCTCTGGCTCGTAAAACAGCGAGGCATCGTTCAGCGTGAGCTTGGCCAGCGCATCGCGGAAATCCTCGTAATCGTCGGAGGAAATGGTGAAGATACCCGCATACACCTGCGGTTTGATCTTCTTGAAGCCGGGCAAGGCCGCAACATCCGGGTGCTGGGCGTTGACCAGCGTATCCCCGACGGGCGCGCCCTGGATTTCCTTGATACCCGCGACCACGAAGCCCACTTCGCCAGCCTGCAGGATGTCGGTTTCGAGGCGCTTCGGGGTAAATATGCCCACGCCGTCGACCTGATGCACCTTGCGGGTCGACTTGGGCATGATCTTGTCGCGTTTGCGCAGCACGCCCTGCTTCACCCGTACCAGTGAGACCACGCCGAGGTAGTTGTCGAACCAGGAGTCGATGATGAGCGCCTGCAACGGGGCCTCGCGGTCCCCTTCCGGCGGCGGGATATTCTCCACCAGGTATTCCAGCGCATCCTCGATACCCATACCCGATTTCGCACTGACCAGGCAGGCCTCAGTGGCATCAATGCCGATGATCTCCTCGATTTCCTTGCGCACTTTGTCCGGGTCCGCCTGGGGCAGATCCATTTTATTGAGGATGGGCAGTACTTCGAGGCCCTGCTCGATGGCGGTGTAGCAATTGGCAACCGATTGCGCCTCCACCCCCTGCCCGGCATCCACAACAAGGAGTGCACCCTCGCAAGCCGAGAGAGAGCGGGACACTTCGTAGGAAAAATCCACGTGCCCCGGCGTGTCGATGAAATTGAGCTGGTAGACCTGTCCGTCGCGCGCGGTGTAGTTGAGGGTGACGCTCTGCGCCTTGATGGTAATGCCACGCTCGCGCTCAATATCCATTGAGTCGAGCACCTGGGCATTCATCTCCCGGGCACTGAGGCCACCACAGTGCTGGATAAAGCGGTCTGCAAGGGTGGATTTGCCGTGGTCTATGTGGGCAATGATGGAGAAATTGCGGATGTGGCTGAGATCACTCACTCACGTTGCTCGGTCAGGGTCATTGGGTGCTGGCGAAAAGACGCGCGATTGTAACCCAATGCCCTGCCTGCCGCCATGCCGTTAGCGGAAACGCCAACGGCATGGTGCCGCAGCCTAATCGCGCAGCTTGAGCCCGATAAACAGCGGGGAGCCGCGACGGATCAGGCGCAGCGGCACGGAATCGCCGGCGGACAACCGCTGTTCCGCGCGCTCGAAACTGTCCACATCCTTGACCGCCGTGGAGCCGAGCATGGTGATGACGTCACCGGGCACGACACCGGCATCCGACGCCACCGAGTCGGGCGCCACCTGACGCACCACAACCCCCCCGGAGAGTCCCAGCCGTTCCAGTGCTTCCGGGCTCGCATCGTCCACCAGCAGCCCCAGGCGACCCACACCGGCGTCGCCACCGCGTTCATTGCGCAGGGCAAAGCTGTCATCGGCATCCAGCCCGCCGACAGTCACCCGCAGGGTCTTGCGTTTGCGGTCTCGCATCACCTCTACCGACACCTTGTCACCGGGCGTGACCAGGCCCACGACGTGGGGCAGGTCTGCGGAGGTGGAAATATCCTTGCCGTCAAAACGCAGGATGACGTCGCCGGGCTGCAGGCCCGATTTAGCCGCCGGGCCACCCTCGGCAAGCTGCGCCACCAGCGCACCCTGGGGCCGGTCGAGGCCGAAGGACTCGGCCAGCGTCTTGTCCACGTCCTGAATGGTCACACCCAGCCAGCCGCGCGTTACGCGCCCCTGCTCCTGCAACTGGGCGACCACGTTGCGCACCACACTCGCCGGTATGGCAAAAGACAGGCCGATGGAGCCGCCGCTGCGCGTGAATATCTGCGAGTTGACCCCGACCACTTCACCGTTGAGGTTGAACAGGGGGCCACCGGAGTTGCCCGGGTTGATCGCGACATCAGTTTGTATGAAGGGTACATAGTTCTCGCCTTCCTCGGTGGGCAGGCTGCGCCCCATGGCGCTGACGATACCGGCGGTCACCGAGTAATCCAGGCCGAAGGGTGAGCCGATGGCCAACACCCACTCGCCCACTTTCAGCGCATCGCCCGTCTCCAGACGCAGGAAAGGCAGGCCGTCTGCCGCCACACGCAGCAGGGCCAGATCGGAGCGGGGGTCGGTGCCCACGACTTCCGCCTCGAACTCACGGCGATCAATCATGCGCACCAACACACTGTCAGCCCCATCGACCACGTGGTTGTTGGTGACGATAAAACCGTCTTCAGAAATAACGAAACCGGAGCCCATGGACATCCGCTGACGCTGGGGAGGCGCCTCGCCCCGGTATTCGAAAAAGCGCCGCAGATACTCGGGAATCTGCTCCATATCAGGCTGTCCGCTCGCCGCGCGACCGGCGGGGTGCTCGACAATGATCTTCACCACCGCGGGAGACCCGGAATCCACGATATTGCTGAAATCGGGCAGCGACTGGGCGGACAACCCGGGCGCCACCAAGGCAATACCTAAAAACAACACGGTCGACAGGGTTTTACTGGAAATCATGCGGTAAATCCTTGGTCTGGAAAAAACGGTTTTCAATGAATGTGCAATGCCTGGGCAGGCGAACTGCCGCGCACCGGGGCGCCAGCCAGCACCGGTTGCAGGCGGCGATCATCGCGGTGCCGCCAGGCATGCCAGCGCACGAGCATCAGCCCGGCGGCGAAACCGACCAACATGCCCACAGCTGCAGCAAAGTCCGACGCGGCAGGGAACCCTTGGGAGGCCAGCGCCGCACCGCCCAACAGGGTGAGCAGCGGCAGCATGTAGACAATCAGCGAACCGCGCACGATCACATCATCGGGCACCCCGATCTGGACCTCGTCATTGATGCGATAGTCCGACAACCGGAACTCACCCGGCAGCACGCGCACCAGCCCACGCTGGCCATCGCGGATGCGGTTGAGCAAGCCGTGGCCGCAGCCTTTCTGCGCGGCACAGGCCCCGCAGGTGCTGCGGCGGATTGTTTCCACCCACAGGCTGTCGGCTTCCAGCGCGACCACTCTGCCGCTCTCAATGAGCATTCAGCGCGCCACCCGGATGGAATCGGCTACCATGCGCGCTGTGTTCACGGGCACTTCGCCGATCACAGTCACCAGCACCGGCTGGTCGGCCAGATGCATGCCACGGGTGTAGGACAGCGAGCTGCCGAGACGGGCCAGCCCTTCACCGGGGCGCAACTCCCGCGGCAACTGCTCCAGAAACACGGAGAACACGGCCAGACCATCGGTGTAGGTGCGTCGCGGCCCCTCGGGATCGGCGGCGTCTGTGGCAGTGAAGCCGTTGGGTAGCCAGCTTACAATCCAGGGAACGGACAGCCGGGCACCCGCGGTGGGATCATCGGGGTGCGGGTGCGCCGCGGGATGTACGGTGTCCATGCCCGAGCGCGGCTCAAGCGGCTCATCGTAGCTGAGATCAGCAAACTGGAACCGCTCGAGGATCTTGCCCCCCCGGCCGAGCGTGCTGGCGCGCAACATCAATGCGGTGTCCTGATCGAGTTCCAGCAGGAACCCGTAGCGGTACATATCGCGAGGCTGGATCTCCAGCTTCACCGACTGCCGTCCGGCAATACGCTCCCCCGGGCCGACCTCGAAGCGGTAATACCTGGCAAGGCCACAGTCGCCTGCCTCTACCCTGTCACCCAGTGTCAGCAGCTGTTCACCGGGATGCGTGCAATTGAGGGGATGGTGGGGGCGTACGACCTGTGCCCCCTGCCCGGTTAGGCGCGTCAAGTGCTCGGAGGAGTAACCATCGGCAAGCGAACGGGCCACCTGAACGACCTGCATGTCGTCGCCGCGCTGCAGCGTCACCACGCCCTGATAAGCAACCTCAGAACGGCTTTTTACCGTGCGCGCCAGCCATTGCAGGGCTTCGGCGTCCGCCTCGCTGCAGACCGGACCCTGTGCGGCGACACCGCCAGCCCAGAACAGCAGGCCGCAAACAACGCTGGACGCAAGCTGCCGCGCAACGCACTTCACGCAGACCTACTCCTCTATCTGGGGAACGCGTGCGAAGGGAATCAGGCCCTGCGGGGAATTGAGCGCCGCGTGCTCTGCATGTTCCTGCATGTATTGATACATGCGTTGGCGTGCCAGTTCGCGATAGGCCGTACGCGCCGCTGGCTCCAGCTGGGGCACGGCCTGCGCACCGTAGCTTGCACGCATGGGCACGGCGCCAAGACTGTTGACAAAGCCCACCGCGGAAACGCCACTGGCTGCCACCGGCGCACTCTGGCCCTCAAGGCTGCCCGCCTGATACAACTGTTGGCCACCGAGCACGACAACCGCCGTCACCGAGGCCGCCACCGCCAGGCTGGCCAGTGGGCGCACCCAGCGCTCGCGCAGGCTGCTGCGGCTGGTTTCCGCACCCGCCTCGGCCGCAATGGCCGCGCTTACACTGCGGGAAATATCCAGTCGCGCGTGACTCACGGGTTGGCCCCCCATGGCCGAGCGCGCCAGCTGATAGCGCACCCAGGTCTGGCGCAATGCCGCATCACTCTCGAGCTCGCCCAATACCCGGTGCAGCTCCAGTTCCGTTGCCTCGTCGTCCATCAAGGCCGAAAGAGACTCACGCAGTTGCTCGGTCATTACCCACATCCTCTGCCTGTTGTCCTAATTCATACTGCGTGCGCTCAGATGCCTTCACGCCACGCCATCGATCTGCTGTTTCACCTGCCGGTCTATCGCTTCCCGGGCCCTGAATATTCGCGAGCGGACGGTACCGACCGGGCAATCCATGACTTCCGCGATATCCTCGTAACTGAGACCATCAAACTCGCGCAAAGTTACCGCTGTGCGCAAATCATCGGGCAATTCCGCAATCGCCCGGTCAACAACCTGTTTCAACTCCTCACCGAACAGCGCACTCTCGGGGGTTTCAATCTCGCGCAGCGCACCGCCGCCTTCAAAATACTCCGCATCATCAATCTCGACATCGGATCCTGGCGGGCGCCTGGAGCGTGCTACCAGGTGATTCTTTGCCGTGTTGATCGCGATTCGATACAGCCAGGTGTAAAAAGCGCTGTCGCCACGAAACCTGGGCAGTGCCCGGTAGGCCTTGATGAAAGCCTCCTGCGCTACATCCTGTACCTCGTCGGCATCGTGTACATAGCGGCTGATCAGGCCGAAAATCTTGTGCTGATACTTCAGTACCAACACATCAAACGCCCGTGAATCGCCCTTCTGCACCCGCGCCACGAGTTGCTGGTCGGTCTCTGCCGCTGTCACTCCGTGACTCCTTTCCTGCTCAATACCAGCATTTCATTGCTGCGAACCGGCGGCTCGGTAGCGACCACAATCTGTACAATCACACTCACGCCACGATGCCAGTAAGAGGGGTTGTTGCCCAAAAAGTTCCACAATGGTGTATTTCCTTATTCCGGGATACCTCGTTTATACTCGCCATCCCGGTGACCTGCTGTAAGCTGTGTTACGTAAGTTATTGAGCAACATACTATATTTCACATCCTGAGGCAGCAAGCACCCAGCCATGTCCGCCATTTTCCTGCAACACGATGTCCTTGTCATTGGTGGCGGCGCTGCCGGGCTCAGCGCCGCATTGCGCCTGCCACAGCATTTGCGTGTCGCGCTGATCTGCAAAGGCGACCTCAACGAGGGCTCGACCTACTGGGCACAGGGTGGCATGGCGGCGGTGCTTGATTCATCCGACACCGTGGACTCGCACGTGGCTGACACACTGGTCGCCGGTGCGGGACTGTGCAACCCGGAGGCCGTGCACTTCACCGTCAGCAACAGTCGTGCCTGTGTCGAGTGGCTGGTTGAGCAGGGTGTCGACTTCGACCTGCGTCATGGCGCCAGCAGCGAGTTCCACCTGGCCATGGAGGGAGGCCACAGTCACCGGCGCATTATCCACGCAGCCGATCGCACCGGTCGAGCAATTTCTGAGGTTCTCACCGAGCGCGTGCTTGCGGCAGAAAACATCGAGGTTTTTGCGCACCGCGTGGCGGTGGACCTGGTTACACGCGAAGGCCGCTGCGAAGGTGCTTATATACTCGACCGCGAACGCGACCGGGTGGACCTGTTTCAGGCCAGGGCCGTGGTACTGGCAACGGGCGGCGCCAGCAAGGCGTATCTCTATACCAGTAACCCGGACGGTGCCAGTGGCGACGGCATTGCCATGGCCTGGCGCGCGGGCTGTCGTGTGGCCAACCTGGAATTCAACCAGTTCCACCCCACCTGCCTGTACCACCCGAAAGCGAAGTCGTTCCTGATTACGGAAGCAATTCGCGGTGAGGGCGGCAAATTGCGCCTGCCCGACGGCAGTCAGTTCATGCACAACTTCGACCCCAGAGCGGAACTCGCGCCGCGGGATATCGTGGCACGCGCAATCGATCACGAAATGAAGCGTCTGGGGGTAGACTGTGTTTTCCTCGATATTTCACACAAACCCCGGGCCTTTCTCGACGAGCACTTCCCCACCATCAGCACGCGCTGCCTGGAACTGGGCATCGACATCTCGCGCGAGCCGATTCCCGTGGTGCCAGCCGCCCACTACACCTGTGGCGGCGTGGTAGTAAACACCGCGGGCCGCAGCGACGTGGGCGGCCTTTATGTGATTGGTGAGGCGTCGTGCACCGGCCTGCACGGCGCCAACCGCATGGCCAGCAACTCGTTACTCGAGTGCATCGTCTTCGCCGAGTCGGCGGCCACCGATATCGCCGCCAACATTGCACAATGTCCACCTCCCCAACCAGCCCCGCCCTGGGACGAAAGCCAGGTCACGGACTCCGATGAGGACGTTGTGATTTCTCACAACTGGGACGAACTGCGGCGTTTCATGTGGGATTACGTGGGCATCGTGCGCACCAACAAACGCCTGGCGCGCGCGGAGCATCGAATTCGGCTGCTGCAGGACGAGATCAACGAGTACTACAGCAATTACAAGGTCAGCAATGACCTGCTCGAACTGCGCAACCTGGCGATGGTCGCGGAACTCATGATCCGCTGTGCGCAGGCAAGAAAAGAGAGCCGGGGCCTGCACTACACGCTGGACTACCCCGCGCTACTGAAGCAGGCGCTGGACACTGTCCTCACCCCCGTGGCTACCAGCGCAGAGTCAATACCTGCCTCACCTTGAGCCGGGCTGCAAAGCACTGCCTGCGTCGCGGAATTGGCATTACTACCACAATTCCTGTTGACTCGGGGGATGCCTGCGGGTGTACCGTTTCACTGTGTCAACGAGGTGGTGGCCGATGCAAGGCATGCGGGAACCAAGTAGGTGGTGGTTAACAGGGGTTGCTCCCCTTGCCCTGCTGCTTGCATGTCTTCTCGGTACTGCCGAGCACGCCGCTGTTGCAGCGACCGACCCCGGCGCAGGCCTGGCCGCCGAGGTCGATACCCTTGACAACCCCGTTGCAGAAGAGAACAACGCTGAGCCGGCAGTTCCCGTCGGCACACAGGCGCAACTCGCCGAATCTGACCGTTACGTCTCCACCACAGCTGCACTGCGCCGACGATCAACACCACAGCCCTACCTACCGCACCACCCCAGGGCACCACCCGCCCGCTGAACCTCCACCGTCACGTTTTTTTTCTTAAACGACAGGGTGCACGCCTCGCGTGTGCTCAAGGAGAAGTTCAATGGAGGCTTTCAAAGCCCTGCACACACTGTCGCTGACCGACGTCAAGCGCATTCACCAGCCCGAGCTGCCGCGTGACCTGCAGCTATCCAGCCCCGCCAGCAAGGCGCTGTTGGACTTTGACTACAACGCTCCGCCGCTACTGGAAAGCAACACCGGTGTCGCTGAAGCGCTCATGCTCCTCGAGCGTGAACACGCCAGCCTGAAGTTGGTCATCAACATGGATGAGCAGTTGAAAGGTATCATCACCCGCCGCGATCTGGTGTCATCGCGCCTCATGCAGATTACAGTCGCCAGCGGCAAGGTACGGCAGGACCTGACCGTCGGTGATGTCATGACGCCGTGCTCAACGCTACAGGGTGTGCGCCACGACCAGGTTCTGCACGCGAGCGTTGGCAGGATCCTGCAAACGATGCAGCACCTCGGCCAGGATTACCTGATGGTGATCGCCAACGATGGCATCAGCCTGCGCGGACTGCTCGATGCGCGGCAGATCGCCCGGCGCCTGCATGTCGACTACCAGGACCACACCCAGGCGCGCACGTTCGCGGACATCTGCGAGGCCTTGCTGCACTAGCGGCGCGGGATGGCCCTAGGGACCGCCAGCCGCCTGCGCCGCTGCAGCACGCATTTGTTGCATCTGTTGCATCTGTTGCATGATGCGATCAATCGTGAAGCTCGCAGTCGGCTGGCGCGGTGGGAACTCGCGGAATGTTGCCAGCCACTTGCCGACCTCCTGCTGTACCGGCACAAACAGCCACAGCTGGTCGGCGAAGAAGCGCGAATACAAACCCGAGTCGATCGAGGTTTCATACGGGTCGCTGCGCAGGTTTATGATCCGCGGGAAATTGAGTGCCTCCCGCGGACCCGTCCAACCCTGCATCGCCCAGGCGAAATGCACCTTCCAGTCGCCCCAGCGCAGCGCATTGAAATTGGCGTTGTCGTCGAAGTAAAACAGAGTGTCGCGTTTCCCCGGCCCCTCACCCGCCAGCAGTTCGGTCTGGTCGTAGCCATCGAGGTACACCTTGAATTCCCGGCCACCGATGCGGTGCCCGCCGCGCAACTTCTGCTTGATACCCGGCTCACCCGCCGCCGCAAGCAGCGTGGGCATCCAGTCCAGGTGTGAGAAAATGTCGTTGATGACGGTGCCGGGTGCAACTACGCCGGGCCAGCGGATCATCGCCGGAACGCGGAAGCCACCCTCCCAGGTCGAGCCCTTTTCGCCGCGAAATGGCTCCACGCCGCCATCGGGATAGGTATTTGTTTGCGCCCCGTTGTCCGTCGAATAAATCACGATGGTATCGTCGGCGATCCCCATCGCATCCAGTTTATCCAACAGCTGACCGACGTGATTATCGTGCTCCATAAGGCCATCGGCGTACAGGCCATAGCCCGACGCACCGTCCCATTGCGGCGCCAGGCGGGTCCAGTTGTGCATGCGGGTAGCGTTGAACCAGACAAAGAACGGTTTGTCGTCGCGTTGGGCCCTGGTCATGAAATCCAGGGCCGCGTCGGTAAACTCCTGGTCGACCGTCTCCATGCGCTTGCGATTCAGAGGCCCCGTATCCTCAATGCGTCCGTCCGCGTAGGAGCGAATAACGCCGCGCGGGGCGAAGCGCTTGCGGAATTCCGGGTCTTTTGGATAGAAATACGTTTCGGGTTCTTCCTCCGCATTCAGGTGATACAGATTGCCGAGGAACTCGTCGAAGCCATGATTGCTCGGCAGGTACTCATCCTTGTCACCCAGGTGGTTTTTGCCAAACTGCCCGGTTGCATAGCCGTGGGGCTTGAGCAACTCCGCAATCGTTGGGTCCTCCGCCTGCAGACCAATCTCCGCCCCCGGCATGCCCACCTTGAGCAGACCGGTGCGCAGGGGATGCTGACCGGTGATGAAGGCCGAGCGCCCGGCGGTACAGCTCTGCTCACCGTAATAATCGGTGAAGCGCGCACCCTGCTGAGCAATGCGATCAATATTTGGGGTGCTACCCCCGAGCATACCCTGGTGGTAGGCGCTGAGGTTCGACCAACCGATGTCGTCTCCCCAGATCACCAGAATATTGGGCTTTTTCGCGGCCGCAGTCACCGAGCAAACACCGAGCAGCAAAACAGCCGCCAGCAGTCGAGAGGTATAACGGATCGGGTTACGCGTGCTCATACAAATCGCCTCAGGTCTAAGAACACGCGCATTAGGGCACGACTGACCACCGTGTGGCCACTGTGCGACGGGGATCCACCCCAGCGGCACAAATACGCAAACCCGCTACCGCAGCACGCTGCAACGCCACACTGCAGTCACCGGCACGCGTATCAGCATTACGGCGCGCACAGGAATTGCTACAATCCCCGCGCCACATTGGAAGGGAACGCCCCATGAAACTGCTGTTGATCAACCGTATTGCCCTGCTCCTGCCCCTGTGCCTCGGCGCCATACTGCTGGCGCAGGCCGTGACGGCGGAAGAAAACACCGCGAGCGCACCCCCCGAGGCCGCCGCGATCCCGGAACCCCTGCATGCAGAAAGCCGCGGGCGGGTGCGTATTGACGGCAAGAACATCGACTACCGGGCAACCGCCGGCACCCTGGAAATGAAAAACGATGACGGGGACGTGATTGCGCATTACGGCTACACGGCCTATCTGCAGGAGGGCACGGATTCCCGCACCCGGCCGCTGCTGTTTGCCTACAACGGCGGGCCGGGCTCCGCATCCATGTGGCTGCACATGGGCATACTGGGCCCCCAGCGTACCGTGGTGGACGACACCGCCTTCACCACACAGGGCCCGTTCCGCTACGCCAACAATGAGTACAGCATTCTCGACCGGGCCGACCTGATCATGATCGACCCCGTCGGCACCGGGTTTTCGCGTGCGGTCGGCAAAGGCAAGAGTGAAGACTTCTGGGGGGTGAGCAACGACATCCACACCGTGTCCGACTTTATCGCCCGCTATGTCACCGCGAACGGCCGCTGGACTTCACCGAAGTACCTGCTCGGCGAAAGCTACGGCGGCATACGCAGCGGCGGTGTCGCCTGGGACCTGCTCAGCCGCCACAGCATTGCGCTCGACGGTGTCGTGCTGGTATCACCCTACATGGACTATGTGGCCGGCAATGCGGGCACACCGAACGATCTGCCCTACGTCAACTACCTCTCCACGTATGCGGCGACAGCCTGGTATCACGGCGTCAGCGACTATCGCCCCGAAACCGTGGAGGAAATGGTGGCGGAAGCGGAGCGCTTCGCAATGGAAGAGTATGCGCCGCTGCTGCTACAGGGGCACGCCGCCAGTGCGTCTGCACGGCAGAACGTGTTGCAGGGCCTGCAGCGCTTCACCGGCATCAGCGCCGACTACTGGGAGCGGGCCAACCTGCGCATCGACGAGGCGCGCTTTGCGAAGGAACTGCTGCGCGCCAAACGCAAGACCGTGGGGCGCATTGACTCGCGCTTCGTCGGCGATGCCATCAACCACGTGGCGGAAGATTTTTCCTACGATCCGTTCTTCCCCGCGGTGGGCCCTGCCTTCGTCGCCACCTTCAACGACTACTACCGTGAAGTTGTGGGGGTCAAAACCGACATGACCTATGTGACTTCCGCGGGCCTGTGGCGGAACTGGAAGCAAGAGCATACTCACCCGGGCCCTGTGGGCACGCAACCCGTGGGCAACACCGCGGTCGACCTGGCCTATGCCATGACCCAGAACCCCCATATGCGCGTGCTGGTCCAGCAGGGCTACTACGACCTCGCCACGCCGCTGGGTGCCACACGACACTTTCTGCAACATATCGACCTGCCCGAAGCGCTGCGCAACAACATTACCGAGGCCTACTACAAAGCGGGCCACATGATGTACCTGCACCCGCCGTCCATGGCCCGGTTCAAGGACGACCTGGCGAGTTTCATTCGCTAGCGGCGGGCCTGCACCAGCCACCAGCGGCGCAGTGCGCGGTAGTCAGCATCGCTGAAATCCGCCGCCCAGAGCCACAGGCTCTGGCGTTGCTGGCTGCCCAAAGGTATCCACTGCAGCACACAAACGCGCGACAGCAACACGCTGTGAGCGGTGATGGCAATCGGCGCCAGCGCACCGCGCGGCGTTCTGCTCAGCCAGCACTGGCTACCGTGAATTTCCAGCTGCCAGTGGTAACTGGCGGCGGGCATTCCTGCGCGCGAAACGCCGACCCACAATGGCAATGCCAGCAGCGCGTACAGGCCATAACCGCGTGCGGCCACTTCGGCAATGGCCAGCAGCAGGCACAGACAGAGCAGGCACCAGGCCGGACGTGGGCGTCGGTCAGTCCAGGTCAGGACGAGTAAAGGTGAGTATGCTGCGGACAATAGCGGCCAGCTCCGGATCGTCGGGCATTTCCCTGCTCAGGAACCAGCCGAACAACTCCTGATCCTCGCAGAGCATCAGTTGCCGGTAGCGCTCGCGGTCGATGGCATCGAGCTGGGGATAGCACTGGTTAACGAAGGGCTCCAGCACCAGGTCAAGCTCCAGCATGCCGCGCCGACTGGCCCAGCGCATGCGATTGTGTTCTTCCGTGTCGAGCATGACAGCCCCCATGCGGTACGCAAACATCAAAAACCGCTATTATAGCGTGTCGGCGCCACGCAAGGCTAAGCCGTGGCCGTTTTCCAACGCACAGGAGGCGCAGAAGATACCGTGTCAGACAAGCAGAACACCCAGAGGAGCGCCGCAGGGCTATCCCTGACCCGGCTGCAATCGGAAGCACTACTGGAGGTGAGCGGACCCGATGCCGTGAACTTCCTGCACAATCAGGCCAGCTGCGATATTCGTCAGCTCAACACCGGCCGGGCGTGCTACGGCAGCTTTTGCAATCCGCAGGGGCGCGTGCTGGCCGACTTTATCGCCCTCGCTATATCAGCCGACACCCTGCTGTTGCGACTGCAGCGGGATATTCTTGCGCGCACGCTGGAGAGCCTCGGTCGGTTTGCGGTGTTTTCCAAAGTCACCCTGCGCGATGCCACGGAGGACTGGCGGCTGTTGGGGCTTCAGGGGGAGAACTGGCAGGCAGCCCTGCGCGAGCACGTCGCCGAACTCCCTGAAGATGCTCTGGACTGGACGGCAGCGCCCGAAACTCTGTTACTGCGACCGACTACCGACCCGCAGGCGCTTGAACTCTGGGTGCGCGTGGCGGCAGAGGGGGCCCTGCCTGAAGCGCTCATGGCGCAGAGCACTCCACAGCCGGACGAAGAAAAGTGGCAAGCCGCCAACCTGCGTCAGGGCATTGCGCGGCTGCAGGCAACCACCAGCGGCGAGTTCCTGCCACAACAGCTGAACTACGACCTCTGTGGGCACATCAACTTCCGCAAAGGCTGCTACCCCGGGCAGGAAGTGATCGCGCGCATGCACTACAAGGGCAAGGCCAAACGTCGCATGCTGCTTATGACTCTCCCCGCCGACGCCAGGCTGCAGGCGGGTGCCCCCGTGTACCGGGCCGGCCAGGACCAGGCCGCGGGTGCGGTGATCAATACGGCACTGGCGAGCAAAGAAGAGCGCCTGGTGCTGGTGACAACAAGCGCAACAGCCGCCGAAGACGGTCTCTACACGACCCCCGAAGCCAGCGTCCCGTTGCAGGTGCTGACGCTACCCTATTCGGTGCCGTTTGGTTGAGGTGGAAGCTGCCAGTCGACGGGGGGCTGGCCGTGTGCCGACAACCACGCATTCGCTGCACTGAAATGCCCACAGCCGATAAAGCCGCGGTATGCGCTCAGCGGTGAGGGGTGTGGGGCCGTGAGCACACAATGACGCTCGCGGTCTATCGCGGCGCCCTTGCGCTGGGCGTAGCCGCCCCACAGCATGAAGACGACGCCGCTACACTCGCGGTTGACCAGCTCCACCACCCGGTCGGTGAACTGCTCCCATCCCTTGCCCTGGTGTGAGGCCGCGCGGCCTGCCGCGACCGTCAGCACACTGTTCAACAGCAGCACGCCCTGATCGGCCCAGCGGGTGAGGCTACCGTGCGCCGGTCGCCCGATGCCGAGGTCACGCTCGATTTCCTTGAAGATATTCTGCAGGGATGGTGGCGGAGCGACGCCCGGTCGCACAGAGAAACACAGGCCGTGAGCTTGACCGGGGCCGTGATACGGATCCTGTCCCAGAATAACGACCCGGGTACGCTCCAGCGGGGTGTGGGCAAAGGCGTTGAGGATTTCGGAGCCGGGGGGAAACACCTGCACCCCGGCGGCTTTCTCCGCACCCAGAAACGCCCTGAGTTCCCGCATATAGGGCTTTTCAAACTCAGGCGCCAGGTGCTTCAGCCAGCTTGCTTCAAGCTGTATCGAAGCAGCCACGGCTCAGTTGCAGGCCGCCATCATCACCACCTGCTCCGGCGGCATAGCGGCCGGGACATCGACGTGCGGCAAGAGCCGTTTATCCCGGGCGTGCTTGCCAGCATCGGCGTTCTCTATGGGCACCAGGGGAATTGCCCGGTTGGCCACGGTGCGCCGCTCGGCGGCTGCATCGCCGTACAGAGTGGTGCGCAAGCGGGGATGACGCCCCAGCGCGTGAATCCGCGCCTCCATGACATCGGGCGCCCACTCCTGACCGTGCGCGGCGCCGGCAGCGCGGGTAATGCTCTCGTTCATCAGCGTGCCACCAAGGTCGTTGGCGCCGGCATTCAGGCACACATCCACCCCCGCCTCGCCCATTTTCACCCAGGACGTCTGAATGTTGTCGATGAAGCCGTTCAGCACCAGCCGCGATACCGCATGCATCAGCACCGCCTCGCGGAAGGTAGGACCGCGGCGAGCCCTGCCACGCAGGTACATGGGGGCTTCCATGTGCACAAACGGTAGCGGCACCAGTTCGGTAAAACCACCCGTACGGGCCTGTACTGCGCGTAGCTGTAACAGGTGGCGCGCCCAGTGCTGCGGTTGCTCTATATGACCGTACATGATCGTGGCTGTGGTACGAAACCCGAGGCTGTGGGCCGTCTCCATCACCTCCAGCCACTGCGCCGTGTTCAGCTTGTCCGGGCAGAGGGTGGCGCGCACATCGTCGTCGAGGATTTCCGCTGCGGTGCCCGGCAGAGTGCCGAGGCCTGCCGCCTTCAGCTGACGCAGGTAATCCAGCAGAGTCAGGCCCAGGGTCGCCGCCCCCTGCCACACCTCCAGCGGGGAGAATGCATGAATATGCATATCAGGCGTGGCGGCGCGCACCGTGGCCAGAATGTCCAGATACGTCTGGCCGGTGTAGGCCGGATGGATGCCCCCCTGCATGCACACTTCAGTGGCACCTCGCGCCCACGCCTCCCGGCAACGCCGGGCGATCTCCGTAGCGCTGATGTCATAGGGCCGGCCGCGCAGCTCTTCCGTGTGCTTGCCCTTGGAGAAGGCGCAGAACTGGCACTTGAAATAACAGACATTGGTGTAGTTGATGTTGCGGTTGATGACGTAGCTCACGTCATCACCACAGCCTGCGCGGCGCAGGCGATCGGCGGCATCCACCACAAAACGGAACTCGGCGCCGCGCGCCGCGAACAACCGCACCACATCGGCCTCACCGAGCGGCTCCGCGCGCTCGCAACGCTCCACCACCGCGCGCAGCTCGGATGACACCGCAAAGGCACTCTGCGGCGCCGACAGCAATTCTGCCTCTACCGCTGGCAGCGGCGCCTCCTCACCGGGCACCCAGCCATCGCGGCGCGCAAACCCGCCTGCATCCTGCTGCCTCAGCACCGGGGTTCGCAGCGCCGGGTCCAGCCACTGTTCCGGTTGCTGCACATACGCAGGGTAGATGGTGAGCCGTTGTTCCAGAAACTTGCCCGCCGCCGCGGTTTCCCGCGCGAGGTGCTCAAGGTGTGGCCAGGGCGCTTCCGGATTGACGTGGTCCGGCGTAACCGGTGATACGCCACCCCAATCATTAATGCCGGCCGCGAGCAACTGCGGCAACACACCGGGGCTGAGATTGGGCGGCGCCTGCAGGTTCATGCTGGCGCCGAAAATAATGCGCGCCACCGCCAGGGTCCAGAGCAGGTCTTCAAGGTCGGGCTCTGGCGCACGGGCCATGAGGGTACCGGGCTTGGCACGGAAATTCTGGACGATCACCTCCTGCAGGTGCCCGTGCTGCAGGTGCACGCGGCGCAGCGCGAGCAGGGACTCGATGCGTTCACGGCGCGTTTCGCCGATGCCAATCAGAATACCGGAGGTAAATGGCACGGCAGCCTCACCGGCCAATTGCAGGGTGCGCAGACGTTCCGCAGGTAGCTTGTCCGGGGAACCGTAGTGCGGCATCCCCTTCGTACACAGACGCTCGGAAGCGGATTCCAGCATGATGCCCATGGAGGCGCTGACGGGGCGCAGCGCCGCGATCTCCTCTGCGGTCATGCAGCCCGCATTGATATGAGGCAACAAGCCGGTTTCGTCCAGAATGCGTCCGGCCACATGAGCCACGTATTCCAGCGTGGTGGCAAAGCCCATCTCGGCGAGCGCTTCGCGCGCGGCGCGGTAGCGCAGCTCGGGCTTCTCACCCAGAGTCAGCAACGCCTCCTGGCAACCCTGGGCAGCGCCCTCCCGGCACAGCGCCAGAACTTCATCCACGCTGAGATAGGGTGAGGTAACCTGCTTCGGTGTCGTTGCGAAGGTGCAGTAATGGCAGACGTCCCGGCACAGCCGGGTGAGCGGCACGAAGACCTTGCGCGAGTAGGTCACGACATGCCCGTGCCCGCGATCGCGCAGCTCACCCGCCAGCGCCACGAGGTCGGGGGTGTCAGTGCATTCAGCCAGAGACAGGCAATCCGCCTCAGAGGGGAGCGCGCCGGTCATCAGATCGGCACGCAAGGCGGCCAGGCCGACGCGCGCCGCAGTACTGCCCTCTGCACTGCTACGGAGACGCGCCGAGGCGTATTGAGCGAGCCAGTCGCGGGTGCGTGCACCCAGCTCTGCATGAGTCGAGGCGCACAGGCGTTCAATATCCAAGGGCGTATCGATGTCACGTGCCAAACCGGCGCGCAGCAACGCCCCCGCCGCTAGCTGCTGAGCGCGTGCCCAGCCCAGGTGCAGCGCGCAAGAGCCGGTACCGAACGCAAACTGCGGCGCTAGCCGGGCCTTGAACAACATCAGGTTGGTGCCGGTACCCGCTTCATCGCTGCCGACCAGCAGGCCACTGGCGGCTTCCGGGCACGCCAGTGCCGCATCGAGGTCGGCAGCGCCCAGGAAAGGCAGGTCGGCGTGCATGACCATCAACAGGGCATCGGGGTCCTGCAATGCCGAACGTAAGCGCTGACAGGCTGCGGTGAGCACCTGGTTCAGTGCCTGCAGGGGAGAAGATGCCATCGCGCCGCTGGCCACGGAGCCAGCGGTGGCCGCCAGCAAACCGGACTCGGACCACAATCGCGCCTTGTCCACCGTCACCAGCGTTGCTGCTTCCGGTTCATCGGAGATGACGGTAATCGAGGCCACTGCCGGGTGTGCCGCCAGAACGGTCAGCACATCACCCGCCATCGCCAGCACCAGGTCGCGACGTTGCACCGGCGCCAGCGTCTCAGCGAGCCGGCTCTTCGCCGTGTCCAGACGCTTCAACGGCAGAACCACGTGCACCGGTGCCGTCACAACAGCTCCAGGCAGTCGTTCGCCAGCGCCTGCTTTGCCGCGCGCTCCCGCATGATCGTTGATCTCACCTGCACCTCCATTCCGAGCGCCGCAATATCTGGCGCCAGTGTAGCGTCACTGTGATCCAGCACAAACGTGGTGACCAGGCCGGGATAGTGCCGCGCGTAATGTTCTGCCACGCCCAGTGCTGTCACCGGCAGACCGAGTTCCGCCAGCATCTTTGCCGCAGGCCCCTTCAGTGCCTGACCGGCGACGATAGGCGCTACTGCTACCACCTTGACCGCACACTCTCGCAGGGACTGCCAGAAATTGTCCAGCTGCAGCATGGGGTCGATGCTCACAAAGGGATTGGAAGGACAAATAATCACCCCGGCCAGACTCTCACCCTTGCAGAGCGCCTTGAGCTCCGGTTGCAGACGGGCCTGATCCAGGCCCTGAAAGCGGAAGCCCCTGACCTGCGGGCGGCACTGCTCGCGCACAAAATATGTCTGGAATGCCAGCTCGCCCTCGTCCGTCTGCACCTGGGTTGGCACCGGATCGTCGCTCATGGGGTAGACGAACGCCGCCACGCCCAGCCGCCGCGCAAGCTCTGCGGTAACCGCCGACAGGGAAACACCAGCCGACAGTTGGCCGGCTCGCCAGAGGTGCGTTGCCAGGTCGCGATCGCCCAGCCGAAACCAGGTGTCACCCTCCAGGCCCTCCAGCGCCTGCAGCACGTGCCAGGTCTCTCCCGCGAGTCCCCAGCCCTGGGCTGTGTCACTGCGCCCGGACAGTGTGTAAAGCACGGTGTCGATGTCCGGGCAGATCGTCAGCCCCAGATGCTGGAAATCGTCGCCCGTATTGCAGGCGATATGCAAGTGCCCGGGAGGCAGGCAATCGCTCAGGCCGAGGCACAGTTTCGCGCCGCCCACACCGCCGGAGAGCGCCAACACCTGCCCTGCCAGCCGCGTCACCGGAACATGTCCTGTTCACGAGGTCGCAGCAGTGTGCGCGCGTCACCCGCAGCAGGGCGCAACCGTGCACCGCGGGCCAGCACAACGGGCAGGCCCTCGGCTGCCTGCCCCTGTACCAGGGAAGCCGCAGCCGCCAACTCGTCGGCCACGGCAGGCTCCGTCACTTCCAGGCGGTTACCAAAACGATCGCAATCGCCTATCTGGTTGAACAGCGGGTCGAGCCCCGCACAACCCAGCGCCAGACCCACAGTCCCCACCCGCCAGGCCCTGCCCGAACTGTCGTTGATAATGATCTGCGGCGCGATGCCGCAGCGCGCACCGAGGGCCTCACGCAACCGCGCAGCGGACGCATTGCAGTCCTGCGGCAGCAGCAGTACGCGCGGATCTTCGGCGTCATTCTGTATATTGGAGCGGTCGATGCCGGCGTTGGCGTGAATATAGCCTTCGCGGTGCTCGACGATAATCACCCCCTTGCGTACCCGCAAAACCTCGCGGGACTCGCGCAGGATGAGCTCTACCAGGCGAGGGTCCTTGTCCGCCTGACGCGCAAGTTCGCACGCGCGTTCGCCCGGCTCGACTTCGGCCAGGCGGCGATAGCGGTTTTCGGCCTTGGAGACGATTTTTTGCGCCAGCACCAGCACATCGCCGGCCTGCAGTTGCAAACTGTTGTGCTCCAGGCTGGCGAGGATCAGTGTGGCGAGGTCATCCCCTGGCGCGACTTCGGGAAAGCCCTCCAGGGGAATCAGTTCAAGCCGTGCACTCATCCATGGCTGTCCAGGCCGGAAATCCGAATACCGGCATGGCAGCTGTACTGCTTGTTGATGGTGATCAAAACCGAGGTCAGCGCCTCGGCAGCAGCGGCGTTGGCGATCATGCCGGCGTGGAAACCACGCAGTCCCGCCGCTTCCACCAGCGTAATAACGGCGGCGCGGGCTTCTTTCTTGTTGCCACACACCAGCACATCGCAGTCCACGGCACCTTCATCCTGCAAATGCGCGGCAGCGACGTTCTGGAACGCCGACACAACATCCACCGTCTCGCCCAGCAGGTCCTGTGCAATCTGTCCGGCACTGCCCTCCGGTGGCAACTGCACACGGGCAACACGCGGCGGCACCAGGGGCACAGTGACGTCAATCAGGATCTTGCCCTGCAGTGCCGGCGCAACCAGTTCCAGCGTGCTCTTCTGGTGGCTGAAGGGGACTGTGATCGCGACGATGTCGGCGGCCTCTGCTGCCGCGAGGTTTTCCATGGACTCCACGGCGGCGGACACACCGCGCGCCGTCATCACTTCGCGCAGATCACTGGCAGCCTGCTCGGCCTTCTCTTCGGTCCGCGAGCCGATGATGACCCGATAGCCTGCCTGCGCCCAGCGCCGTGCCAAACCTGTACCCAGATCGCCGGTGCCGCCCAGAATGGCGAGTACCGGCAAAGATTCTGTTGTCATAACTATCTACGTCCTGATTGCTTGGTGGAGAGGCAGGCAGTTCAGCAAAGTCTACCGACGGCGCCTCTGTTTGCCTGAAATTGGCCGCTTGTCCATCGCGGTTTCCCGTTTTTCTGTGACCGGGTTAGGATGCGCGAGGCCGAGGCATATTAGGCAATTCACACGCCGATCACAAGTTGTCCGCCACGCGCTACAAGGAGCAGCGAACTATGCAGAACCCCATGGATTTCAACGGTCGTGTCGTGCTGGTGACAGGCGGCGGCAAAGGCGTTGGCCGCGGCATCAGCGAACGCTTTATGGCCGCCGGCGCGGAGGTCGCTATCTGTGGCCGTAATCCACCCGAGCAATTGCCCGCTGCGGGCGGGCGCGAGGCCTTTTTCGTGGCCTGTGATGTGCGCAAATACGAGCAACTGGAAGCGATGGTCGATGCGGTGGTAGCCCGCTTCGGACGCCTGGACGTGCTGGTGAACAACGCCGGTGGCGCACCCGAAGCAGAGGCGGCTACGGTGTCACCGCGTTTTCACGAGTCGATCATTGCGCTGAACCTCACGTCGGCGCTGCACGCCGCACAACTCGCCAACCGGGTCATGCAGGCGCAGGCATCCGGCGGCAGTATCATCAACATTGCCAGCGTCAGCACCATCCGGCCGTCACCCGGCACCGCAGCCTACGGTGCAGCCAAGGCTGGCCTGGTCAACCTGGGCCAATCGCTGGCGGTGGAGTGGGGGCCGCTGGTGCGGATCAATGCCATCATCGCGGGGTTGGTTGAAACCGAGCAGTCACACCTGCACTACGGCGATGCCGAAGGCGTGGCTGCGGTGGGCCGCACCATACCCCTGGGCCGGATGGCAGTGCCCGAGGACATCGGCGATGCCTGCCTGTTCCTGGCCTCGCCGCTGGCGTCATACATCAGCGGGACCAGCATTGCGGTGCATGGCGGCGGAGAAAAACCGGCCTTCCTGCAGGCAGCCAATACAACCAGCGCCTCATGAAGACGCCGCGCAGCCTGACCGCACTCCTGACCGCCTTTACCCTGGCGACAGGCTGCCATGCCGCAAGCGAGGGCGCACCCACCGGTGTGGCCTCGGCTAAGACCGGCGCAGCGGCCCAGGGCTGGCCCCACTATGGCGGCAAGGACGCCGGACAGCACGCGGAACTCACCGACATTACCCCGCACAACGTCAACCAGCTGGAACTCGCCTGGAGCCACCATTCTGGGGACTTCAGTGACGGCAGCGGTGAATGGGGCCTGAGCTCACTGCAGGTGACACCCCTGGTTGACGGCGACACGCTCTACTACTGCACCCCGTTCGGGCGCGTATTCGCCCTGAACGCCGAAACCGGTGAAGAGCGCTGGGTGTTTGATCCAGAGGTGGAAAACCGCCGCAGCGGCATGTACCCGGTGGTGTGCCGCGGCGTGGCCCTGTGGCGCGCAGCGGAGCCTGCCGAGGCGGACGCGAGCTGTGGCGCGCGCATCCTCTATGGCACGCGCGATGCCGAGTTGATCGCCCTGGATGCGCGCAGCGGTGAGCCCTGTGCCGATTTTGGCAACGCAGGACGTGTTTCCCTGAAAGAAGATATCAGCGGTGCCGACCCCCTCGTGTACTACCCGACCTCACCGCCCTGGATCCAGAATGACCTGGCGGTGATTGGCGCGCTGGTTCCGGACAACGAGCGCAAGGATGTTCCCTCGGGTGTCGTGCGCGCGTTCGACGTGCGTACGGGGCAGCTGGCGTGGGCCTGGGAACCGGTCACCGCAGCCTATCGTGAGCGGCATCGCGACAGCCTCGGCCGCGCGCGCTACCACCAGGGCAGCCCCAATGTCTGGGCGCCCATCGCCGGCGACCCTGAACGTGGCCTGATCTATGTACCCACCGGCAACCCGGCTCCGGACCTGTTTGGCGGGGAACGCGATGGCATAGACGCTTACGGCTCTTCCGTCGTCGCGCTGGATGCCGACAGCGGAAAAGTGCGCTGGCACTTCCAGACCGTGCACCACGACGTGTGGGACTATGATGTGGCATCACAGCCCACCCTGTTCCGTATTCCCGGGGTCGGAGGTGGACGCGCCGGGCTGGCACAGGCCACCAAGATGGGGCACGTATTCCTGCTCGACCGACAAACTGGCGAGCCGCTGTATCCGGTGGAGGAGCGTCCCGTACCACAGGGCGGTGTACCGGGTGAGACCCTCTCCCCCACTCAGCCGTTCCCCACACATCCCGGCCCGCTGCACCAACCCGCGAAACTGGGGCCCGAACACATGGACGGACTGGTGTGGCTGGACAAGCTTGCCTGCCAGAAGGAGCTCGCACGCTACCGCTCGGAAGGTATGTTCACGCCCCCCAGCCTGGAGGGCAGTGTGCTCTACCCCAGCACCACCGGCGGCATCAATTGGGGAGGCGTCAGCATTGATCCCGAGCGCGGCCTGCTAATCGCCAACCAGATGCACCTGGCAACGGTAGTGCAACTGCTTCCCCGCGCGGAATACGATGCGCTCAACCCGGAGGCAGGGTATCCACTGGAACACTATGCGATGCAGGGTAGCCCCTATGGCGTGCGCCGTTTCCCGCTGTTCTCGCCCCTGGGTGCCCCCTGCAATCCGCGCCCGTGGGGCAGCCTGACGGCAGTGGATCTGCGCTCGGGTGAGGTCGCCTGGACGCGGCCACTGGGCACCACGCGCGGCCAGGCGCCGTGGCCTTTCTGGTTCGAAGCGGGCTCCCCCAACGCCGGTGGGCCTCTGACGACGGCGTCGGGTGTCATCTTCATTGCCGCTACCACCGACTCGTACCTGCGCGCTTTCTCCAGCGAAACTGGCGAGCAGCTGTGGCAATACGATCTGCCCTACACCGGGAACGCGACGCCTCTCAGCTACCGGGCCACTGTGGGCGGGCGGCAATTCGTCGTGCTGGCGGCCGGCGGCCACGGCTGGTCGACAGCGGGGGATGCCATCATGGCCTTCGCGCTGCCGGAAAAGGCATCCAATACACCCTAGCGAGGGCCCTCAGCACACCACACCAGCGCTTGTCGCTGTGTGCTGTGCAGGTATACTGCGCCCTGAAGGTCGCCGTGCTGCGGGAGTTTCCCCATCCGAATCAGAGCTGACATGTCACCTGCCAACCTGAACGCAATGCGCGCAACACTGTTGCAGTGTTATACGCGGCACGATGGTCAACAGTGGCCGTTGGCCGCGCCAGAGAGGTTCGCTTGAACGCGTTTGACACCTACCGCCAGATCAGTGAACGCGAACTGGAGCGCCGCTTTGCGCGTTTTCTGGAAGAGCTCACGGAGAACCTCCTGCGCTCATCGCCCTCACCGCGCCAGGGCCAGATCTCGCGCACCCAGGTCACCGATGCCATCGGCATTCTGCAAATCCACCAGCGCGGCATGCTGGCCAGCTTCCTCGGCCATTACCGCAACTTCCACGACAACCTGACCCCGCCCGCCGCCGAGCTGCATCACTGGTGGGATGTCATGGATGAAAGCGGAACGATGGACCTGGTGGACCTGCACACCTTCGAGAACTATCTCGCAGTTGACCGCCTCGCCCACGTTGGCGAGGACCTGCACCGCATTGGCATGGAAGCCCTGCAAATCCGTGTAGCAGAGCTGGTGCAGACCGACCCGCTGAAACTGCGCCTGCCCGAGCACGTGGCACAGCTGGCACGATCGCTGCAACTGGTACTCGAGGAGTACCGCGTACCGCAACAGCTCACCCAGCGCATCTATGACCTTTTTGCCCGGCACTTCGTGCGCAACCTCGACAGCCTGTACCGGCACTTGAACGAGATTCTTGAGCAGGCGGGAATCCGGCCGGAACTCGAGGGTGAGATCCTGGCCAACGGCTCACTGCTGCGCAAGGCAGATGAGCGTCCTGATCGTACACGCCGGCGCCAGCAGGACGCGGGGATGGGAGGCAGCAGCGCGAACGGGGGTGGCGGTGCGGAGAGTCGCCCACAGCAGCTGTACTCATCGGTTATCAACGCACTGAATTTCAAGCGTGACGTGGAACAGCAGCCGCAACAAGCGGGCGCGGTGCTCGATACCCAGAAGTTGATCAACGCCCTCGCCCAGTTGCAGCAGATCGGCAAGTCACCCCAGGCCGCAGCCGGTGAAACAGCCGTTGCGGACTTTCTGCTGGGACAGACACCGGAATTGAAAGATGATGCGGCGCTGAGCGCGGAAAACCGTAATCAGCTCGAGATGATCGACAGCCTGTTCGAGACCATTCGCTCGCAACTCGATGTCAGCAGCGAACTGCAGCCTGTACTGAGCGACCTGCAATTGCCGTTGGCGCGGCTGGCGCTCACCGAACCGCAGTTTTTCCTGCAGCCAGACCACCCGGCACGCACGCTGGTCGATAAACTGGCCGCGCTGGGCAGCTCGGCCAATTTCCCCAACCGCATGCTGGAGAGCCGCGTTGCCGAAATAGTCGCGGCTATCGTCCGCGACTATGACGGTGATTCCGCCGTATTCGCTGCAGCACTGGAGCATGTGGAGCGACTGTCCAGGCAGCAGTCGCAAGCCCACGCGCGCAATATCGAGCGGGTGGTCAAGACTCAGGAAGGCAAGGAAAAACTGCGCGGCGCACGCGACGCGGTGGAAAATGTGGTGCGCGAGTGCCTGCCCCCGGGGCAAATCCCACGCATTTTACAGGACCTGGTTGACCACGGCTGGCGCGACCTGATGGTACTGACCCATATCAAACAGGGCGTGGAGAGCGATGAATGGGAAGAGCAGAGACGCACGCTGCAGCTGCTGTCCACCTGGTTGCTCGAGCAGCAGCGTGGCGAGGTCAGTGAAGACCAGAGCGTTGAAAGGAGCCTTGAAGCCGAGCCCTTCATCGACCTGATGGAACAGCAGATCAGCAGTGCCCTGCCCGGCAACGTCTCCATTCAGACCGTGTTCGATGAGCTGCGCGGCGTGCTTGCCGGCGACATAACCGTGGACATGCTGCAGCGCGACAGCGAAGCAGACGAGGATACGGACGGCGAGGCACAACCCACAAGGGAGGAACGCCTGGCAAAAACGCGACGGCTGCGCCGCTGGGTGCAGCGCGTTGATACCCTGGGCAAAGGCATGTGGCTGAACTACCGCGACAAGGCCGGGGTCAAGCATCGCATCCAGTTGGCCTGGATCAGCGACGACCGGGAGCGCTTCCTGTTCGTCAACGACCGCGGCCAGAAAGTCGCGGAGTTCAACCAGGTGCAGCTGGCGCGCCAGCTCAGCCGTGGTGCGCAGCCCCCGGCGCCTGCCGATCGTCTTTCGGTTGTCGACCAGAGCATGTATAACACGCTGGAGGACGTACAGCGCACGCTGAGCTTCGCCCGCAACCACGACCCTCTTACCCGCCTGATCAACCGCGACATCTTCATCGACCAGGTCGGGCGTGCGCTGCGCCATGCACACACCCACCACTCGCAACACGCCATACTGCTGCTCAACATCGACCGCTTCGGCCTGGTCAACGACATCTACGACCGCATCAGCGGCGACCAGGTACTGCTTGAATTCTCTCGGCTCCTGGCACAGCTCCACGGGCGCAAAACGTCTTCCGCGCGCCTGGAGGAAGACACCTTTGCCATACTGCTGGTGGATGGCAATATCGAGAAGGCGCAGACACTCGCGGAGCAGGTACGCAGCGATATCGCCGATGGCAGCGTGGACATCGACGGCGAAAAGGTCAGCTTCACGGTATCGGTGGGTATTGCGCCCATTCAGGACTACAGCCCGGACGTCGACTCGGTCATGGCCAACGCGCAGGCAGCGGTCACCCAGGCCAAACAGCTCGGCCGCAACCGCGTGCATCTGTACGAGGCCAGCGAAGAAACCGTGCGCACCTTGCGCAGTGAACAACGCCGCTCCCGCAAGGCACTGGAGGACGAGCTTTCCAGCGAGCGCTTCATGCTGCGAGCGCAGCCTATCGTCAAGACCGCAATGACCGGCGAAAGCTCCACCTCGCGTCACTATGAACTGCTGCTGGCCATGCGTGACAAGACTGGCAAACTGAGCTCCCCCCAGAGCTTCATTACGTCCGCTGAGCGTCACGGCATCATGACGTTGGTAGACCGCTGGGTCGTGCGCGAAGCCTTCATGTGGATCAACGCCCTGATGGATGCACAGAAAGTGGTACCCAGTGTGGCGATCAACCTGTCTGGCGCCAGCGTCACCGATGACGCATTCCTCGACTTCCTGTTCGAGCAGATCTCCGAATTCGGCGTGGGCACCAACCGGCTGTGCTTCGAAATCACCGAAACCGGCACCATCTCCAACCTGGTCAAGGCGGCGGATTTCGTACGCGCCTTCCGCAACATTGGCTGCAAGTTCTCCATCGATGACTTCGGCACCGGCCTCGCCAGCCACAACTACCTGCGCGAACTGCCGGTGGACTACGTCAAGATCGACGGCAGTTTCATCACCGGCATCGACCAGGACAGCAACGATTACGCCATGGCGCGCTCGATCAATGACCTCGCCCACTTCCTGGGCCAGGAAACGATTGCAGAATCGGTGGAGAACGAGGCCATCATCCGCAAACTGCAGGAAATTGGCGTTGACTACCTGCAGGGCTGGGGCATCGGCCGCCCCAAACCGCTCGCGGAGGTCACCCTGGATCTGTCGAGTATCGAAAAATGAATGCGCGGAGTGATCCGCTCGATGTTGCTACGGTCGGCACGGTACCGGCTGCCTACGATGCGCTGGTGGCCGCGCTCTATCGCGGACCGCTGGAAAATCCGCCCTGGTCATCGGCTCTGCCCCTGCTGCGCAAACTGATCGATTGCCAGGTTGTGTCGCTGGTGTTGCGTCCTCCGGCAGAAGATGACCGCGGCGTGATTCTCAACAGCGTGCGGCCAGCAGCAGATCTGGGGGCGGCAAAAGCCCTGTCGGACCCCGCCGACTGGGAGGTCACGGCCTACCGCGAACAGTTCTTTGCGCTGGACCCCTTCGTCAACCTGCCCCCAGACCGGGTGGTGGCACTGGAGGACATTCTCAGCGATGCAGAACTGGTCGCCTCGGAGTATTACGAGCACTACCTGAAATCTGCCGGCCTGTTCCGCATACTCGGCCTGGACACCGTTGAGCCCGGTGGCATGCTCGCCCGCCTGCGCTTCTCACGGCGCCACGAGGAGGCGTCGTTCAGTGCCGATGAGCGCGCGGTTCTGGCCCGTATTGCCCCTCACCTGCGCCTCTCCATCCAGCTTTACGCCACGCTCGGGCGCACCGCTTCAGAGCGCAACTTGTATGCCGGGGCCGTCGAGCAGCTGGCGGTGGCCACTATCATCCTCGATGAACAGGGGCGCGTGCTGAGTGCCAACACCATCGCGCGGGCGCTGCTGGAGGATGACAACGGGCTCAGCATACGCGGACAACATCTGGTCATTGAAAATCGGGACAAGAACCGCGAGCTGCAAACCGCGCTGGAGACCATCATCAAGGCGCTGCATCGCGGCGAGGCCTCGGTGATCCGCGCCCTGCGGGTGCCGCGTGGCGGCGAACGGGCACAGCTGGGCCTAGTACTGCGCCCGGTGCCGGTTTCCGAGTGGGGTGAGGGCCAGTCCAGCCCCTGTGTCGCCGTGTTCATTTCCGACCCGGACCTCAACGAACCGAGCTCCCAGGGCACACTGGGGCAACTGTTCGACCTCACGCCGGCCGAGGCCAACCTCGCCATTCTCCTGTCTCGCGGGCTCAGCCTCGCCGAGGTATCGGAGGCACAGAACATCTCCCAGCACACCGCGCGCGCCCAGCTCAAGTCCATCTTCGCCAAAACCGGCGTCTCGAGGCAGGCGGAGCTGGTGCGGCTGGTGCTCAAAAGCGTGGCATCACTGGGCTAGTAACCGCTCAACTGCGCCTCGTCATAGAGGTTCAGTAGCCGTCGCAAATGCACTATACTGCCCGTCACAAATCAGGGGAGTTCCGCATGTCCATGCGCCTGCAAGATGTCAGTGAAGCCGCGCCGCTGCGCTCGTGTACCCACGAGTACAAGGTCAACTGCGAAACCTGCCGCCTGAGCCGTATCTGCCTGCCGCTGGCCATCAACCACCAAGACCTCGAACAGCTGGAAAACATCATCCAGCGCAGCAAGCCCCTGCAGCGAAACGAGCTGCTCTACCACGAGGGCACGCCGTTTCAGTCCATCTATGCCGTGCGCTCCGGCGCCGTAAAAGGCTACCGCACCACCAGCGATGGTCGTGAACAGGTTACGGGCTTCTACTTTCCCGGTGAAATCCTCGGCATGGACGGCATCAGCAACAACAGCCACGCCTCCTCGGCACGGGCACTCGAAACCTCCGCTATCTGCGCCATACCATTTGATTCACTGGAGCGTTTGAGCGCCTCCATGCCCAGCCTGCAGCGTCACCTGTTTCAGCTCATGAGCCGGGAAATCACGGACGATCAGCTGCTTATCACGCTGCTTAGCAAGAATTCCGCCGACGAGCGCGTCGCCACCCTGCTCCTCAGCATCGCCAATCGCAACGCGCGGCGCAACCTGAGCGCGAGCCAGTTCCGCCTGCCCATGTCCCGTGTGGATATCGGCAACTATCTCGGCCTGACCGTGGAAACGATCAGTCGGGTGTTCAGCCGGATGCAGAAAACCGGCATGCTGCGGGTGGACAACAAAGAAATCGAGATCCTGGATCAGGAAGCTCTTCAGCAGGCCGCCAATCTCGCGGCCTGACACACCCCGGTGACCTCAGTCCACCGCTTCTTGATCTGCATCATGGCCGTGTAACAGCGGCCGGGTACACTTCGTCTGTGCCCGGCACCAGTTAATCTTTGGGGAGAACAACAACACATGATCCAGCACACGATCGGTCTATTGACCAAACCCGGCGCCCAGTGGCGCAGCGTTGCCAGCCTGCCATCGAGCAGCCTGAACATTTTGGTGTTGTACCCTTGGGTGCTCGCGCTGATTCCGGCGGTAGCCTGGTACTTCGGTACCACCGACGTCGGCTGGACGGTGGGCAACGGTCCGGCCATACGGTTGACCTACGACAGTGCCCTGCAGCTGTGCATCCTGTTCTACTTCGCCATGGTCGGCTGCGTCACCGCGGTGGGTTACTTCATCCACTGGATGGCAGGCACCTACGGGGCCGAGACGTCTTTCGCCAAAGGCATTGCCATCGCCGGCCTGACGGTCACGCCGATGTTCGTGTTCGGTGTTGCCGGCTTTTATCCGCTGCTCTGGGTCGACCTGCTGATCGGCGTGGTGGCAGTGAGCTGGTCGGTGTACCTGCTGTATCTGGGCATCCCGATCATGATGAATATTCCGGAGGAGCGGGGCTTCCTGTTCTCCACCGCCGTGGTCGGCGTCGGCCTGGTTATTCTGGTGTCCCTGCTGGTCACCACGGTGTTCCTCTGGGATCTCGGCGCCGGGCCAGCATTTACCGATGTGTAAAGGCATTTATCGAGCGGGCGATCTGCCTGACATTACTGACAGTGGAAACAAGACATGAGTGAACTCAACGCTGCACTGGAGCACTCGACCTACAACTACAAGGTCGTTCGCCAGTTTGCCATCATGACGGTCGTGTGGGGTATTGTGGGGATGCTGGTTGGCGTCCTCATCGCCGCCCAGCTCGCCTTCCCCATCCTCAACTTCGACCTGCCCTGGACCAGTTTCGGGCGCCTGCGCCCGCTGCACACCAACGCGGTAATTTTCGCATTCGGGGGCAGCGCGCTGTTTGCGACCTCGTACTATGTGGTGCAGCGCACCACGCAGGTGCGGCTAATTTCAGACAAGCTGGCGGCCTTCACGTTCTGGGGCTGGCAGGCGGTGATCGTGCTGGCGGCCGTCACCCTGCCCCTCGGCATGACCTCCTCCAAGGAATACGCCGAGCTCGAGTGGCCCATCGACGTGCTGATTGCGGTGGTCTGGGTGAGCTATGCCATCGTGTTCTTCGGCACTATCGTCAAGCGCAAGGTGAGCCACATCTACGTCGCCAACTGGTTCTTCGGCGGGTTCATCCTCACGGTCGCCGTGCTTCACATCATCAACAGTGCAGCCATTCCGGTGGGCCTGACCAAGTCCTACTCGGCCTATTCCGGCACCGTGGACGCCATGGTGCAGTGGTGGTACGGCCACAACGCGGTCGGGTTTTTCCTCACCGCGGGTTTCTTGGGCATGATGTACTACTTCGTGCCCAAGCAGGCCGAACGCCCCGTCTACTCCTACCGCCTCAGCATCGTGCACTTCTGGGCCCTGGTTGCCGTGTACATCTGGGCAGGCCCGCACCACCTGCACTACACCGCCCTGCCCGACTGGGCACAGAGCCTCGGCATGGTCATGTCCATCATCCTGCTCGCACCTTCCTGGGGCGGCATGATCAACGGCATGATGACCCTGTCGGGCGCCTGGCACAAACTGCGCACCGACCCCATCCTGCGCTTCATGGTGGTCAGCCTGTCCTTCTACGGCATGTCCACGTTTGAAGGTCCGATGATGTCGATCAAGACAGTCAACGCACTCTCTCACTACACGGACTGGACCATCGGTCACGTACACTCCGGTGCCCTGGGCTGGGTTGCCATGATCTCCATCGGCTGTATCTACCACCTGATTCCGATCCTGTTCGGCAAGGAGCGCATGTACAGCACGGCGTTGATCAACACCCACTTCTGGATGTCGACCATTGGTACGGTGCTCTACATCGCGTCCATGTGGGTAAATGGCATTCTGCAGGGCCTGATGTGGCGCGCCTACAACGATGATGGCACGCTCACCTACACCTTCGTCGAGTCGGTCGCTGCCAGCTACCCCGGGTACCTTGTTCGCCTCGCGGGTGGCGCCATCTTCTTCGGCGGTATGCTGATCATGGCCTACAACGTCTACATGACCACGCGCAAGGATGTCGCCGCACAGCCCCTGCCCGCTGGTGCCGCACAGGGGAGTCACGCATGAAGCACGAAGTCGTAGAGAAGAACGTCGGCCTGATGATGATCCTGATCATCGTGGCCATCAGCTTCGGCACCCTGGTCGAGCTGGTGCCACTGATGTTCATCAAGCAGACCAATGAACCCATCGCCGGCCTCAAGCCATTGCCGGCCCTGGAGCTCGAGGGGCGCGATATTTACATTCGCGAAGGCTGCAACAATTGCCACTCGCAGATGATTCGCCCGCTGCGTGCGGAAACAGAGCGCTACGGGCACTATTCTGTCGCCGGTGAATTCGTGTACGACCACCCGTTCCTCTGGGGTTCCAAGCGCACCGGCCCGGACCTGGCCCGTGTCGGCCAGCGCTACAGCGACGACTGGCACCGCGCGCACTTCTACAACCCGCGCGACGTGGTTCCGGAGTCCAACATGCCCGCCTACCCCTGGTTGTTCGAACGTGAACTCAGCGGTGAAACCACCGGCAACAAGATGAGTGCACTGCGGACCGTGGGTGTGCCCTACACTGACGAAGATATCGCCGGTGCGGAGGCCGCGGTTGCGGGCAAGCTGGAGATCGACGCGCTGATTGCCTATGTGCAACAGCTCGGCACCCTGCTGCAAACGAGGCGCTAGAGACTATGGATATCAACGACCTTCGAGGTCTTAGCACTGCCCTGCTGCTATTCGCTTTTGTCGGCCTGTGTATCTGGGCCTGGAGCAGCAAGCGCAAGAAATCTTTTGACGAGGCCGCCAACCTGCCCTTCGCAGATGAGGAACTGAGTCAACGTAGCAAGCAGGAGGAAGCAAGGAATGGCTAGTTTCTGGCACTGGTGGATCATCATCCTGACCACCGTCACCATCGTCGGCATTACCTGGATCCTGCTTGCCAACCGCAAGCGCGGCGAGGGCACTACGGAACAGACCACGGGGCACGCCCACGATGGCATCGAGGAGTACGACAACCCGCTCCCCGCCTGGTGGTTCTACATGTTCGTCATTACCATCGTCTGGGCTATCGGCTACCTGATTGTCTACCCCGGCATGGGCAATTACCCCGGGCTGATTGGCTGGACCCAGCTGGAACAGCACCGCGAGGAAGTCGCCGCGGCAGACGAGCGCTACAGTGAGATGCGCAGCCGCTATCTGGCCATGTCCGTCGAAGAGATCGCCGAAGACCCGGCCGTGGTAAAAATGGGCATGCGCCTGTTCGGCAACAACTGTGCCCAGTGTCATGGTGCGGATGGCAAGGGCCGCTATGGCTTCCCCAACCTGACCGACAACGACTGGCTGTGGGGCGGGTCCCCGGACGCCATCAAGACGGCGCTCGTGCAGGGCCGCCGCGCCGCCATGCCAGCATGGACCAGCGTCCTGGGTGATGACGGCATTGCCGAAGCCACCGAGTACGTCGTGTCGCTGAACGGCCGCACCGTCGATCCCGAGCTGGCTGCCGCTGGTGAAAAGCACTACCAGATGTACTGTGCGGCCTGCCACGGACCTGAGGCGAAAGGCAACGCTGTCTTCGGCGCGCCCAACCTGACCAACGGCATATGGCTCTACGGTGGCACTCGCGAGCAGATCGCACACTCCCTGCGCGCGGGTCGGAACGGTGTGATGCCTGCCTTCGGCGACAGCCTCACAGAGGACAAGATTCACATCCTCGCGGCTTACGTGTACAGCCTGAGCAATTGATCGGCCCCGCCGGCCTTCCGCCCGGAAGGCCGGCATCACGACGCCCAGCGTCAGCTATCCTCGGTAATCCAGCATGAGCGACAAACACCTTATCGATGTACAGGACGTAGCGCCGGCAGAAGTCAGCGAGATCGACCTCTACCAGCGTCGTGAGAAAATCTACACCCGCAAGATTGAGGGATTTTTCCAGCGTATCCGCCTGTATACCGGCTGGCCGCTGCTGATTGGCTACTTTCTCCTCCCCTGGCTGTCCTGGGATGGCCGTCAGGCCGTGTGGTTTGACCTGCCCGAACGCAAGTTTCATATTCTCGGCCTGGTATTCTGGCCCCAGGACTTCCCCCTCCTCGCCTTTCTGCTGATCATCGCGGCCTTCGGCCTGTTCGCGGTCACTGTTTTCGCTGGCCGCGTGTGGTGCGGCTACACCTGCCCGCAAACCGTCTGGACCAGTATTTTCATGTGGATCGAGCAGCGGTTCGAGGGCAGCCGCAACCAGCGCATGCGCCTCGACAAGGCACCCTGGTCGATGGAGAAGCTGGGCCGCAAAGTGCTCAAGCACGGCGGTTGGCTGTTTGTGGCATTCCTCACAGGCATGACATTCGTTGGCTACTTTTATCCCATCCGTGAGCTGCTGCCGGACTTGCTGACGCTGTCAGCGGGCCAGTGGGGGGTGCTATGGACGATCTTCTTCACCTGCGCCACGTACATCAACGCTGGCTGGATGCGCGAGCAGGTCTGCAAATACATGTGTCCTTACGCGCGCTTCCAATCCGTGATGTTCGATCAGGACACCCTGATAGTATCCTACGATCCCGTCCGCGGTGAACCGCGCGGCTCACGCAAGCGCGATGCCGACCACAGAGCAGAGGGACTGGGTGACTGCATCGACTGCAGCCTGTGTGTACAGGTCTGCCCGACCGGCATCGATATTCGTGACGGCCTGCAATACGAGTGCATTGGCTGTGCGCTGTGTATCGACGCTTGCAACTCCGTGATGGACAAGATGTCCTACCCCAGAGGGCTGATCAGTTACACCAGCGAGCACCAGCTGCAGGGCGGCAAGACGCACTGGCTACGTCCGCGCATGATCGGCTATGTGCTCGTGTTGTCGGTAATGGTCGGCCTGTTCAGCTACCGCGTCATCAGCCGCGTACCGTTGGAAATGACGGTCATTCGTGACCGCAACGAACTGTACGTGACCACCATGGACGGCGATATCGAAAACATTTACACGCTGAGCCTGGTCAATATGGAGCAGTCCATGCACGAATTCGAAATTGACGTCAGCGGTATCGACGGCGCGGAGATCATTGGGGACACCCTGCATACGCTAGACGGTGGCGAAGTGCGCAGCATCAGCCTGCGCGTGCGCATCGCTCCGGAGCTGGTGCCACTTCCCAGCACGGAAATCGAGTTCACGGCACGGGCCACGGACCGCGAATCACTGCAGATCAGCTCCGAATCACGCTTCATGAGGCCCTTATGAACAGACCGCGCTTGGCCGACGACGACATCCATCCCTGGTATCGCCAGTTCTGGCCCTGGTTCCTGATTGCCCTGCCCGCCAGCGTGGTAGTGATCAGCATGCACCTGATCTACACCGCCTACAATCATGCCGATGATCTGGTAGTGGATGAATACTACAAGGTCGGCCTGGCGATCAACCAGCAGTTGGACCGGCAGGAGAAGGCGCGTGCGCTGGGCATTGCAGCGCGCCTGATGCTGACGCCGGGGCAGGTAACGGTGCACGTGTCCGACGGCGCGATTACGGATACGTCGCTTGAGCTGGTGCTTTCCCACCCGATTGAATCGGACCGGGACTTCATGGTTAACCTGCAGCGGGTTGGTCCGGGCGTCTACAACGGCGCCCTGCCCGCACCGGTTGCCGAACGCTGGCACTGGATCCTGCGCGATGGCGCGGAAGGCGCGTGGCGGCTGGACGGCGTGGTCGGCGAGTCCGATCTCCTGCAACAGGGCGTACAGGATACGCCGTGAGCCTGTGATGACGGGCGTACAACCCTGCTTCCACTGCGGCGAACCGGTACCGCCGGGCAGCCACTTTGCGGTGGACATTGACGGTATCAGCCAACCCATGTGTTGCCCGGGATGCCGCGCAGTTGCCAGCCTCATCGCCGACAGTGGCATGGGCAGCTTCTACCGGCAGCGCACCGCCTACAGCGAAAAACCAGCAAACGACGCGCCGCTGGCGACACCGGACGAATACCTCCTGTATGACGACCCCACCCTGCGCGCGCAATATTGCCGACGCGAAAGCGCGGCAAGCGAGCACGCCAGCCTGTTGCTGGGCGGGGTCACCTGTGCTGCCTGCACTTGGCTTATTGAGCAAACACTGCTGCGTGAGACCGGTGTGCAGGACGCCCAGGTCAACCTGCAACAACAGCGCCTGAGTGTGCGCTACGACCCGCAGCAATTGCAGCCAAGCCGTGTATTTGCCCTGCTGGAGTCCCTCGGCTACAGCGCGCGCCCCTTCCAGGCCAGCGCCCAACGCGAACAACTGGAACAGGATTACCGCACCGACCTGCGCCGCGTAGCGGTTGCCGGCATCGGCATGATGCAGGTAGGCATGTTCGGCATCGCCCTGCATGCGGGTGACCTGCAGGGCATTGCCACGGAGCACCAGACCCTCCTGCGCACGGTGAGCCTGCTGGTTGCCAGCTTTGTGGTTGGCTACTCCGCCAAGCCGTTCTTCGTGACCGCCTGGCGACACCTGCGCCAAGGCGCTCTGGTCATGGACCTGCCCGTTGCCCTGGCGATCGGGCTTGCCTTTATCGCCAGCGTCTGGGCAACGGTGACCGGTTCCGGCGAGGTCTATTTCGATTCCGTGGTGATGTTCACATTTTTTTTGCTTCTGGGGCGCTTTTTCGAAAAACGGGTGCGACGCCGTCATGCCATCGCTTGCCGCGACGCCGAGAGTCATCTACCGCTTGCCGTGCTCGTACAACAGACAGACGGGCACTGGCGCCGCCAATCCCGGCGCCAGGTCCAGCCCGGCGACACAGTGCGGGTGCGTGCAGGCGAAGTCATCGCCGTGGACGGCACGGTTGCCACCGGCAGCAGCGCCGTCCGTGAGGACACCTTCAACGGCGAGCATGTACCGCGCACCGTGGCGCCGGGCGATGCCGTGTTCGCCGGCACGCTAAATCTTGAAGGCAGCATTGACCTGCGCGTCGATCAGCTTTATGAAAACAGCCGTCTGGCGGCGCTACAAAACAGTGTGGACCGGGCACAACGGGCCAAGCCGGCACTCGCCCGCATGGCCGACCGCCTCTCCGCCTGGTTCGTCGGCGCTATCCTCATCATCACCGCCCTGACCGGTGTGGTGTGGAGCCAGATTGCACCCGACCAGGTACTGTGGATATGCTTGGCGGTGCTGGTGGTCAGTTGCCCCTGCGCCCTGGCGCTGGCCACACCCGCAGCGCTGACAGCGGCAGCCAGTGCGTTGCGCGCGCAGGGCGTCATTGTGCACGGCGAAAACGCCATCGAAGCGCTCGCCCACGCACAGCGCGTAGTCTTCGACAAAACCGGTACGCTGACCCAGGGCAAGCTGCGCCTGGAGACCACGAGCGTCTGCGCGGACATCGATGACGCGTTCCTGATCGAGCTGGCAACGGCATTGCAGCAACATTCCAATCACCCTATCGCTCACGCCTTTACGGGCACGGCGATCACAGGTATCAGCGAGCCCCAGTACGTCACCGGCGCCGGCATCGAGGCGAGCTGGAACGGCCAGCGCTATCGCATGGGCAGCGAGCGTTTCTGCCGTGAGCTCGCCCCCACATTGCCCAATGCACCAGACAATGAACTCTATTGGGTGGCGCTCTGCAGCAGCGATCAGCCGCTGGCTTGGTTCGGGCTCTCCGACCCGCTGCGACCCGAGGCCGCCGAGGTGGTTGCCGCTGCCCGCGCAGCAGGCATGTCACTGGCGCTCCTCACCGGCGACAGCTCCAGCGCAGGGGCCCGGCTGGGCCGTGAACTGGGGTTCGAATTCGTCGGCACCGGGCTCTCCCCTGAAGACAAGATGCAACAGGTACGCGCCTGGCAGGGCGCAGGCGAGGTGGTCATGGCCGTCGGTGACGGGCTCAATGATGCCCCCTTGCTCGGCCTCGCAAACGCCTCTTTCGCCGTTGCCAGCGCCACCGATCTCGCCCGGGCCCAGGCCGACTTCGTGGTTGATGACGACAACCTCAACGCCGTCATCCGCAGCCACGCCAAGGCCCGCCAGTGCGTGGGCATTATCCGCCAGAATTTTGTCTGGGCTCTGAGCTACAATGGCCTTGGCATACCCCTCGCCGCGCTCGGCTATATTCCACCCTGGGCGGCGGCCCTGGGGATGTCATTAAGCTCATTGATTGTGGTCATGAACTCGCTGCGCCTGAATCGGGTGCCGCGCTGAGGTAGCAACACCGATGGAAAGCCTGTATCTCCTGATACCCATTGCTCTGGTGTTCTGTGTCATCGTCATTCGCCTGCTGATCTGGGCTATCGACAGCGGCCAGTATGAGGACCTGGACAAGGAGGCATCGCGTATCCTCATGGATGAAGAGCACAACAGCAACCGGGAGGAACCCGATGATCGCGGAACTCGGTAGCGCATTCGCGCTTGGCCTGGCAGGCGCCGGACACTGCCTGGGCATGTGTGGCGGTATCGCTGCCGCATTGCAGCTGGGCGGTGTGAAGAGTGCCGGCATGACGCTGGCCTATCACGGTGGCCGTATCGCGAGTTATACCGCGCTGGGCGCCGCACTGGGCTTTGCTGCCGGCAGCATTGATATCGCGGCGTGGACCATGGCCCTGCGCTATCTGGCAGGCATACTGTTGATTGCCATGGGGTTGTACATAGCGGATTGGTGGCGCGTACTCACCTGGCTGGAGCGCGGGGGTGCCATTCTCTGGCGGCCAGTGCAGCACTGGTCGAGCGCCCTGCTTCCCCTGCGCCACTGGTATCAGGCAATCGCCCTCGGCTTGTGCTGGGGGCTCATGCCCTGTGGATTAATTTACAGCAGCCTGGCCTGGGCGGCCACCGCCCAGGACGCCGGCGAGTCTGCACTGATGATGCTGTTCTTTGGCCTGGGCACACTGCCCGCCATGCTGGCCACCAGCTTCGGTGCGGGCGCCGTGCAATCAGCCCTGCGCCGCAAGGGGCTGAAGGTTACATTGGGGTTGTTGCTGATGGTGTCCGGTTGCTGGACGGTCTACCTGACGGCGGCCCATGCACAACACAGCGCGCACACCATGCAACATGACACACCTATGGATCACAGCCAACATCACTGAGCGGAGAAAATTTGCAGGCACACGACAACGGTAAGAACCGGGGCCGGAAAAAACACGGGGGTGAGCTGGCGCGCACCCCCAAGACGCTACTACTTTAGAAACGGTACGCGATGCCGACGTTGTAAACCCAGGGATCGATGTCCACATCGAACGCCACGGTCCCCACATCGGTACGGATCTTGGCCGTGGTGTCGATATCGATGTACCAGACTGCCAGGTTGACGGCCCAGTTTTCGGAGAGCGGAATATCAACGCCCGCCTGGGCAGCCAGACCGAAAGAATCATCCAGCGACAGGTCCGCTTCCGTTGCGCCGATCAGGCCATTCAACGCACCGGCAAGTGCAGGGTCGACTTTCTCATCGTAAATAAAGGTGTAGTTCACACCGGCACCCACATAGGGCTGCCAGCCTTGCTGCCCGCCACGCGGATACCATTGCATACTCACCGTAGGCGGCAAGTGCTTGATTGAGCCGGCAGGAATACCCACGCCATTGACCGTGATGTCGTGCTCGAACGGCGTTGCCGCCAGCACTTCCACGGCCCAGTTGTCGGTCAGCATGTAAACCGGAATGATGCTGAGCTGGGTGTCGTTGTCGACAGAAACCCCGGGGAGTACGGTGGGCGGAGCCGTGGGCAACACGATGTTGTCACTGTCCTCGTCTGGCGCCACGGTCACGGCGCCTGCACGCAGTATCCAATCACCTTGCTCGTAGGCAGCAGCGTTAACTGCCATGCCCGCGACCATTGCCGCCAGGGCGAGTTTAGTTACCTTTTTCATCATTAACTCCTTAATGTGGACCAGGGTGTCCATCACCCTGGGCACAGATTAAGGCAGCTTTGGAACTCGGGCATTGATGTCGGTCAACGCCGCGCGCAATGCGCGCGGCCAAGGAGGACAATCAGGACGCCAGGCAGATCGCACGTCCGTGGTCATGGGGTTCCACCAGGGTCGCGTGCAAGCCGCGAATGGCCTGCTCGTAGTCATCGTCGTTAACGATAAACTGGATGTCTACCTGACGCATCGACTGGTGAATGGCCAGCACACTGATATCGTGACTGGACAGGGCCGCCACAGTCCGGGCGAGCAAGCCGGGCACCTGCATGTCACTGCCGATGGCGGATACGATCGCCACCTTCTGTTCACGGATTTCCGCTTCCGGGAACGTCTCCTGCAACGCCTTCTTTATGCGCTTGACGGTCTTCAGGTTGACGTCGAGGTAGTGGGTCACCGTATTGGCATTGATATCCTTGCCAACGATATGGCCTTTGAAGCGCTGCACGCAACGCAGGATCTCAGTGTCGTAGTGGGCCACGATGCCCGCCATGTCCTGGTCGAACAGCTCCAACGCATACACACCCCGGCAACCCGCGATGATCTCGACGCACGCCGTGTCGCTGACGTAGTCGCCGGTAATAAGGGTACCCGTGTGCTCCGGCTCGAAGGTGTTCTTCACCCGCAGAGGGATGCCATTCTGGCGCAGGCCCTTGGCCGCTTTGGGGTGAATGGCTTCCATGCCCAGGTTGGCCAGCTGGTCTGCCACATCGTAATTGGTGCGCCCGATAGGCACGGCGTTGTCCTCACCCACCAGACGCGGGTCCGCGCTGCTGAGGTGGAACTCTTTGTGAATAATGGCCTCGCGGGCGCCGGTAAGCACGGCGATACGGCTGAAAGTCATCTCGCTATAACCGCGATCAAACTGGGTGATGAGACCTTCGCTACAGTGAGCATACCCGGTGACAATCGGCAGCTCGTGCTCCAGGTCGATATCGGCAAACGCCTGCTGCACGCACGCGTCCAGAGGCTGACTGCCCGAGCCCTGCCAACCGCTGAGGTCGACAAAGCGCGCATTCAACCCATCGCGGCACAGCAAGGTCGCCATGTTCCAGGCACTGTGGACCTCGCCCACGCTGGATAGCATTTCGCGCACTGTCACCAGATGGTCTTCCACCGAAAAGTGACCGTGCCCACACAGGCTATGCAGGTCCTCGAGGCACTTGCGGGCGTTCTCGAGACGCTCGCCGATGAACTCATTGGCTTCGAGCAATGCCTGGGCATCGGTAAATAGCTCGGCGTTAACCGCAAACATGCTGTCGCGCACCGCGTCCAGTGCCTCTTCCCAGCTGCGGTCCTGAAAACTGCTGGCGAACAGGCCGTACACGCCGGGCTTGCCATCTTTCTTGTGCTCCAGCAGCTTGTCGGTCATGCCGCCATAGGCGGAAACGACAAAAACGCGCTGGTAGGGCGTTTCGCCATTGCGCTGACCGAAAACGATGCTGTCTCGAACGGCGGCATAGTTGCTCATTGACGTGCCGCCGATTTTCTCCACGGTATGCTTGTTCACTGCTTCCCCCGTATTGTGCCCGGAGCGCACTTTCGCACTGCGCCCGCCGGGCCCGGCTACCTGTGTGATATTCGATACCTCACCCACGATACTCAGGCGCCCACGCGTTCGGCATGGAGTTCATAAGCGCCCTCGGCGTTGTGTACCTCCGTGCCATGCAACGGCGGGTTGAACACACAGGCCATTTTCATTTCCGTTGTTGCACGCAGCTTGTGCTCATCGTGCTTGTCGAGTATGTACAGCGTGCCTGGAGCGATGGGATAGACCTTGCCATCCGCCAGTGTTTCGACCTCGCCTTCACCCGACATGCAGTACACCGACTCCAGATGATTCTGGTAGTGCATGCGGAAGTCCGCGCCCGCGTAAATCGTGGTGATGTGAAAGGAAAAGCCCATATTGTCGTCTTTCAGCAACAGGCGCGTGCTGTCCCAGTTGCCACCGGGATCCTTGATCATGCGGCCTTCACGTGCCGCGGTATCCATATCTCGTACAATCATGTGGATGTCCTATGTTCGCTGTGAATAATAATAACGCCAGGCTGCGGCGACCGCCGCGTGCCGCTCAGCTTGCCTTGCGGAACCGGTCGTCGTCGGAGACGCTGTATTCATCCTCGAAAAAGTCGACGACTTCGGGAATGGCCCCTTCGGAGGCACACACTTCGGCGATGGCCTGCTCGACGATGTCGATGCCACGCTTGAGGTTCTCTTGCGAGATCGTGAGCGGACAGAGGAACTTCACGACCTGGTCGTCCGCACCGCTGGTCTCGATCATCAAACCCTTGGCAAAGGCCTTGCGCGTGATACGCCCGGCGATTTCACCGTTGACACAGTTGATGCCTTGGAACATGCCCCGGCCGTGTGTGCTGAAGTTACCCTCGCCATAGCGCGCCACAATCGCTTCGAGCCGCTCCGAAACATAGCGCCCCTTGGCCTGCACGTCTTTCGCGAACGCGTCGTCAGACCAGAACGTATCGATTGCCGTCTTCGCGGTGACAAACGCAAGATTGTTGCCGCGGAAGGTGCCGTTGTGCTCGCCCGGCTTCCATTGATCCAGCTCCGGCTTGATCAGCACAACCGCAAAAGGCAGGCCGTAACCACTGAGCGATTTCGACAGGGTGACGATATCCGGCTTGATACCCGCCTCCTCGAAGCTGAAGAACGTGCCCGTGCGACCGCAACCCGCCTGAATATCGTCCACGATCAGCAGCATATCGTGCTTGCGACACACCGCTTCGAGGTTGCGCAACCACTCGAAGCTGGCCGCATTGATGCCACCCTCGCCCTGCACTGTTTCCACCAAGACTGCAGCCGGTGCGTCGATACCACTGCTGGAGTCCGAAAGGACTTTGTCGAGGTAGGCGGTGGTGTCGATGCCATCGCCCAGGTAGCCATCGAACGGCATGCGGCTGCTGCCACCGAGGCTCACACCTGAAGCACCGCGGTGATGCGAATTACCGGTGGCAGCCAGAGAACCCAGGCTTACACCGTGGAACCCGTTGGTAAAGGAAATGACGTTTTCCCGGCCGGCAATGTTGCGCGCCAGCTTGAGCGCGGCCTCTACGGCGTTAGTGCCGGTGGGGCCCGTAAACTGGACGACAAACTCCAGATCGCGCGGCTTCAGGATTTTCTCGTTGAAGGTTTCAAGGAACTCGGCCTTGGCCTTGGTGTGCAGATCCAAGCCATGGCTGATGCCGTCCGCTTCGATGTATTCCAGCAGTGCTGTCTTGAAGGCGGGGTTGTTGTGACCGTAATTCAGTGTGCCCGCACCCGCCAGAAAGTCCAGATACTGCTTGCCGTCTTCGTCGTACAGGTACTCGCCCTGGGCACGATTGAACACGCGCGGAAAGGAGCGAGCATAGCTTTGTACTTCGGATTCAATCTCTTCAAAAATCTTCATGCATAACCTCAATGTTGTTGCTGTCATTCATTCCGTTGGTATTTGTTCGGGGGCACAGGCCGACATCAGCGGGCGACAGCGCGCAGGTCCGATGCGAACAGTGGCCCGATTCTCGCGCGAATCTCGCTGTCGTGGCTGCCCTTGAAATGGGCGTCGCGATCAAACCAAACCTCGCGTTCCAGAGTCGCACCACGACGCGTGGCGAACCCCTGAAACAGGCCCCAGGATGCGGCGTTGTCTTCGGTGATCGTGGTTTCCATGTACTGTATCCACTCATTCCCCGCCCGATCGACGATTGCGTCGAGCATGCGCCCGGCGAGTCCCTGGCCGCGACCACTCTCACCAACCGCGACCTGCCAGATAAACAGCGTGTCCGGACGTTCGGGTATGCGGTGACCGGAAATAAACCCGGCCACCTCGCCCTCTGCTTCTGCCAGCACCGACGTGCTCGCAAAATGGGAGCACTGAATGAGATTGCAGTAAGCTGAATTAGTGTCCAGGGGCGGGCAGGCCGCGATCAAGCTGTGCACTGCCATGCCATCCACCGCTGTTGGCGGCCTCAGTGTCAGGTCTTGTGCCATTGTCATTTGCCCTCGAATATTTAGTACGCTAAACATTATACCGCATAATCGATTTTAATCAAAATCACTTTTCCGGGCATTTGATTCTTTTAGGCGCCATTTGTGACTTATTGATGAAGTTTTTGTTTTTTGTTGCCTAAATATTTACACTGTACTTTGTTTGCACCGCTTTGGAGCGGGGGCATACACGCAGGGAATTAACGCCAAAGCAGCAAGCGGAGGTACACTGTGCTGGGTTTTGCTACCGAGAGAGACATCCTGTTGGCCCGTATTGATGAAGTTCTGGTCGCGCTGCGACGCGTGATTCGCGCCACCGACCTGCATTCGCGGCACCTTGCCAAGACCACGGGCCTTACGGCGCCGCAAATTCTATTGCTGCAGACCATACGCCACCGTGGAGAGGTCACCATCGGCGAGTTGGCTACCGATATCAGCCTCAGCCAGGCCACGGTTACCACCATTCTGGATCGGCTGGAAAAACGCGGTCTGGTCTACCGAAAACGCTCCAACACCGACAAGCGCAAGGTGCACGCACACCTCACACCACAGGCGATGGAGGTTCTCATCAGCGCGCCCATCCCGTTGCAGGAGCAGTTCAAACGCCAGTTCGATGACTTGCAAGAGTGGGAACAGACGATGATTATCTCGTCACTACAGCGCATTGCCAAAATGATGGACGCAGAACACATTGATGCGGCGCCGGTGCTAGATCTGGGCACACTCGACCGACAAGGCAGCCAGTACGGCGCGGAGCCTGCAGGCGACAAGGGCAAACCACAGTAGTCACGAGTCGCGTGCCGAGCAGAATTTACTTGAGCGCGCGCAGGCAAGCGCATTCGACCTGCATGATTCAGTGCGGCCGATAGCAGTGAGGGCGCGGGGGAATGGCAATATGCCGCGCTGGGTTTTCTCCACACCCTTCAATTACCCGACAATGGCGGACGCCGGGAGCATCGCTGCGCTGAAAGGTTTGAATCAGATGACGGGCTGACCGAGAAGTCAGCCCCGCATTGTTAACATTCAGCGCCCGGGCCTGATGGCGGCCACAGGCGCCCTCTGCAGAGGGATGTGTGGCCGATCAGGCGCTCTTGCGTTCGCGCGCCATGTCCATGGCCAGGTCTTCAATCATGTCTTCCTGCCCGCCTACAGTGCGACGACGGCCGAGTTCAACCAGTATGTCACGCGCCGAAAGGCCGTGCTTGGCAGCACTGCGCTTGGCAAACAGCAGGAAACTGGAGTAGACGCCGGCCCAGCCCAGGGTAAGTGAATCCCTATCCACCCGCACCATGTGGTCCATCAGCGGCACAATCAGGTCTTCCGCCACGTCCATGGCCTTGAACAGGTCTACCCCGGTTTCAACACCCATCCGGTCACACACCGCCAGGAACACTTCCAGTGGCGTATTCCCCGCACCGGCACCCAGCCCGGCGAGCGAGCCGTCGATACGGTTGGCACCCGCGTCTACCGCCGCAAGCGAGTTGGCAATCCCCATGCCCAGGTTGTGGTGACCGTGGAAGCCCAGTTCGGTTTCCGGCTTCAGCTCCGCCCGCGCCAGCGCGATGCGCTCGGTGACGTCATCGGGCAGCATGTAACCGGCGGAGTCGGTGATATACACGCAGTTGGCCCCGTAGGACTCCATCAGCTTCAACTGGATCACCAGCTCTTCCGCCGGAATCATGTGCGCCATCATCAGGAAGCCGACTGTGTCCAGCCCGCTGATCTGCGATGCCATGCTGATATGCTGTTCCGAGACATCCGCCTCGGTGCAGTGCGTGGCCACGCGGATAGTGGAGATACCGCAGTCCACCGCCATCTTCAGGTGGTCAACCGTGCCGATACCCGGCAACAACAGCGCCGACACCTTGGTCTTTTTCACGGCCTTGCACACTGCCGTCAGGTATTCCTGATCGCTGGCGGCGGGAAAGCCGTAGTTTACCGATGCGCCGCCCAGGCCATCGCCGTGGGTGACCTCAATCAGGGGGATACCGGCTTCGTCCATGGCGACTGCGATATCCACCATCTGTTGCACGGTGATCTGGTGCTGCTTGGGATGCATACCGTCGCGCAGCGACATGTCGTGCACCTGAATTTTCCTGCCTTGCAAGTTCATAGTGTCTCTCCTCAGGCCGCTGCCGGCACAAAGCGCCCGGCCAGGATTTCTTCAGCATACATTTCCGCTGTGCGCAGCCCTGCCGCCGTCATGATATCGAGGTTGCCGGCGTAGCGCGGCAGGAAATCGCCGAGACCAGCCACTTCCATGTAAATACTCACGCGCTTGCCGTCAAAGGTCGGGCCGTTCTTCAGCGTATAGCCGGGTACGTACTTCTGCACTTCGGCTACCATCTCGTGTACCGAGCGGGTAATCGCTTCCTGGTCCGGCTCGTCTGCCGTCAGGCAGTGGATAGTGTCACGCATGATCAGAGGCGGCTCCGCCGGGTTGATCACGATAATCGCCTTGCCCTGTTGGGCACCGCCAATCAATTCAACGCCTTTGGCGGTGGTGCGGGTGAATTCGTCGATGTTCTTGCGCGTGCCGGGGCCGACGGAGCGGGAGCTCACCGTAGCCACGATCTCGCCATAGGTCACCGTCTGTACACGGCTCACCGCCGCCACCATGGGGATGGTCGCCTGGCCACCACAGGTGACCATATTGACGTTCATCGCCTTCGCGGCCACGGCGTCCTGCAGGTTGACCGGTGGGACGCAGAATGGCCCTATGGCCGCCGGGGTCAGATCCACCATCACGGCGCCCTCGGCATTCACCTTGCGGCTGTTGTCTGCATGCACATACGCGCTGGTGGCATCAAAGCAGATCTGGATGTTGTCCTCACGCATGTGCGGCACCAGCCCATCCACGCCGTCGCAGGTGGTTTTAACACCCATGTCGCGGGCGCGGGCCAGGCCGGGAGAATCCGGGTCTACGCCCACCATCCACACCGGCTCGATAACCTCACTGCGCATCGCCTTCATCAAGAGGTCGGTGCCGATATTACCCGGGCCAATAATGGCCGCCCTGATTTTTTTACTCATTGCTCGCTTTCCACATCGTTGATCCGTTGCTTACACAAACCGGCAGCTGCACTCGCCGATTCCCTCAAGTTCAAGCCGCATGCTGTCGCCCGCCACGACCGGGATCAGTGGCGCCAGTGAGCCCGACAGAATCACCTCTCCTGCCTTGAACGGAATGCCGAACTCGCCGAGGGTATTGGCCAGCCACGCCACCGCCGTCAGCGGGTTGCCTTGCACCGCACTGCCCAGGCCCTCGGAGAGGAACTCGCCGTTCTTCCAGATGCGCATCTTCAGGTTGGGCAGGTCAAAGTCGCGCGGGTCCACGGCATTCTCGCCCAGCACGTAAACGCCACAGGAGGCATTATCCGCCACTGTGTCCTGAATCTTGATCTCCCAGTTGCGGATCCGTGAATCCACAATCTCGAAACAGGGCATGATCGCGTCGGTCGCGTCCAGTACATCCTGCTCGGTGACCCCGGGGCCCTGCAGATCGCGCTTCAGGCGAAAGGCAATCTCGCCTTCGGCGCGCGGCTGTATCAGGTGGCCCGCCACCGGAATATCGGCGCCGTCCGGGTATTCCATGGCATCCGTGAGGAAACCGAAATCCGGTTGGAAAACGCCGAGCATATCCTGCACCGGCTTGGAGGTAACGCCGATCTTCTTGCCCACCACGCGCTCGCCGTCCTGCTCCACACGCCGGCTCAGCATATGCAGGCTGATGTGATAGGCATCGTCAATGGTGATGTCCGGCGCGCGCTCGGTGAGCGGCGCCACCGTGCGGAATTCGCGCAAGGCGCGGTAGAGCTCATCGCCCAGAGCTGTGCGGCCGGCCTTATCCATGGCGCAGGAAATCCACGCATTCACGATTGAACAGGCTCTCGTGCTCCACCATCACCCAGTGGCCGCACTCCGAGACCAGTATCATGCGCATATGCTTGAGATTCTTGGCCATCGCCAGGATGCCGTTTTCCGGCATCATTTTCTCATCCATGCCCCAGAAGCCCAGCACCGGGCACTGGATATCCGGCAATCGCGCCGTGAGCACCGGAATTTTCATACTGGCCATAACGTGGCCGTTCATGATCTGCATGATCTGCATGCGCTCCTCGACCAGCTCGTCCGTCGCGTGGCGGGGGTCGTACATGAGGCCCGTGGCAAACAGGTCTTTCATAACCTCGTGCGTGACCGGCTCACCTGAACCAAAGACCTTGAACACCTTTTGCATACCGGGCATCTGCTGATATTCGTGCAGTTCACTCAGGCCACCGGGGGCCATCAGGATCAGCTTTTCTACCAACGCCGGGTGCTGTAGCGCCATACCCAACGCGACCGCGCCACCCAGCGAATTGCCCACCACTGTACAGCGCTCAACACCCGCGCTATCCAGCGTCTGCTTGATGCACTCGACAAAGAAGTCCAGGGTGTGGTCTACGTCGTCAGGCTTGTCGGAAAAGCCATAGCCGATGTGGTCAGGCACGATGCAGCGGTAGCCCGCCTCCACCAGAGCCGGATAGTTGCCCTTGAAGTTGCTATGGCCACTCGCGCCCGGGCCGGAGCCGTGCAGAAACACCACCACATCGCCCTGCCCTTCATCGAGGTAGTGAATGCGGTAGCCGTTGGCGCACTCCGCGTAATTGCCTTCGGGTAATAGTCCCTTGTTTGCCATGCTGTTTACCCCTGTTACCAATCAGACCGCGAAATCGCGATTTTCTTCGCCGAACAACACCGCGCCCATGTTATCGGCGAAAGGCAGCGAGTTGTTAGCGACATGCGCCTGGCTCGCGAGTATATCAAGATGACGGGCCAGCAGGTCACTGCCCACCCGGATACCGCCGCTACCCGCCGCCTTCAACATGCGCCCGGAGAGTTCCAGACAGCGGTCGGCCACCACCGCGGAATCGTAGCGATAACGCACACGATCCTCCACCGGAATCGGCTCACCAGCACGGGTGCAGTCCATCATGGCATCAAAGTTGCGCAGCATGGTCAGCTTCATTTCTTCAATGGATCCCTTCACCTCCGCCGCAAGGCGACGCACGGAGGGGTCAGCACTCATGATATTGGGGCCTACACGGCGGGTTTTCGCCACTTCCACAAAGTCGTCGAGTGCGCCCTGCAGGGCTCCCAGGCTGGCGGTGCACACGGCGCGCACAAACACCTGCATGAAAGGCAGGTGATACAGCGGCGCGTCGTTGACGGCGTTGCCCGGATTGTCGCACTTGTAGCCGTCGATCGAACGGTGGGTGCGATGCTCCGGCACAAAAGCATCCTCCACGACGATATCGTGGCTTCCGGTGCCCTGCAGGCCAACCACGTCCCAATTGTCCACGATGCGGTAATCCGTGGCGGGCACGAGGAAGGTGCGATAATTCATCATGTCAAAGGGTGCATCCGCGGTGGGCACCACGGCGCCGAGGAACGCCCACTGGCAATGCTCGCTACCGGAGGAAAAGCTCCAGCGACCGCTCAGCCGGTAACCGCCTTCCACCGGCGTGACCTTGCCTACCGGCGCGTAAGAAGAGGAAATCAGCACCGAGGGATCCTCGCCCCAGACATCGGCGGCGGCGCGGTCATCAAACACGGCCAGTTGCCAGTTGTGCACTGCGACTACACCCAGCACCCAGGCGCTGGACATGCAGTGCCGCGCCACTTCCAGCCCCACACTGTAGAATACCTGCGGGTCCATGGCGTAACCGCCCCACTGTTCGGGCTGCAACATCTTGAAAAAGCCTGCCGCGTGAAAATCAGCGATGGTTTCTGCCGGCACCTTGCGTTCCGCGCGACACTGAGCCGAGCGCGCACGCAACGTGGGGCCCAGCGCGCGCGCCGCTTCAAGCAGTGACTCAGCACGTACTGAACCCAGACTGTAGGAATCCGCTGCGGAGAGCGCAGCAGCCGATGATGTTGTCATGGGAATCTCCTGGAACCTGTTATTGGTATTGTCGGCCGGGCTGGGCCGTTCTTTGCTGCCAGCCTCCATTAAACGCCAGTGGCGCCGGTGCATCATCCTTCATTTAGGGTATGCCTATTCGACAACGGCGTCGCCAAAGGTCGTTGGCGGGCCGAAAAATGCCCGGTGCGATGGAGGCTGGTTACCGTTGATATCCGTTACGCCGTAGGCCTCACCGAGTTCGGCCCCGATGCAGACGGTGCCGGTGCGCGCCATCCTGTCGGGATCGGCCCACAGGGCGGCAATCACCCTGCCGCTGAACTCCGGGTGCTCCGCCGTGGCCATGAGGTCGGCGTATTTGTCTGGCTCGGCATCAAACACCTGCCGCGTGCGCTCGGTGAGCAACAGCCCCATCCACAATGAAATCACCGCGACCTTGTGCGGGCGGAAATCCACCGCCATATCGTGGGCCATCTTGTCGATCGCGGCCTTGCCGGCACCGTAGGCGGGGCCGTGCATGTAAATGCGACCGCCAAAGGAAGAGGTGTTGACAATCAAACCCTCTCCATTCGCCAGCAACAGCGGTGCCGCATACCAGCTGGCGGTATAGTGCGAGCGCATGCCCACGTCCCACAGTGTGGTCAGGTCTCGGGGCTTTTCCCAGAATGGCCCGGTTTGTGTGAGCGCCGGGTGCAGGCTGGTGGCGTTGTTGACAAGAATATCCAGCCGCCCGTGCTCTGCTTGCACCCGCGCGAACAGCGCTTCAACCTCGGCGTCAAGGCTGTGATCGCAGCGCACCGGCACCGCGGTGCCGCCGGCTGCTTCAATGGCCTGGGCTGTTTCCGTGAGCGAACCGGGCAACGCAGCCTCACCGGCCGCCCAGCTGCGTCCGGTGATGTACACCGTGGCACCCGTGGCGCCGAGCGCCACGGCAATACCCTTGCCAGCGCCCCGGCTGGCGCCTGTGACCACCGCGATACAGTCTCTGTCCTGTTGCATAACCACCTCTGCTTGCTTGCCCGGCCGGATTGGCCGACCATGCTACTGACCCCGGTCGCGATGACCAAGTACGCAGCGTAAAAGGCTGACCAACATATTGAGCCATTCTGGAAAAAAAGCCACGACCTGCCTGCTGTGCCTGCAGCTGGCACTACCCGCAGCTGCGGCAACCGAAAACACAGACCCGCGCCAGCGCCTGTCCGCCGCGTCACCCCTGTGGTTGCGCGCCATTGGCCAGCTGACGGTGCCGGGGCTGAAAACCGAACAGGGCCACGCCCGACATCACACCGAGCGCTGCAGCGCCACACTGATTGCGCCCGCCGGCGAGTTGCAGGCTGAGCTGATCGTCACAGCCTGGCACTGCCTGGAGAGCTACCGCGACCTCACCCGCACCATCACCTTCACGCTGCTGCCGGCCTCTTCCACGCCGCTGGTCATCGGCGCCCGCCCTGTCGCCGATGGCGGCAGCATGGCGGCAGACTGGGCGCTCTTGCGTCTGGAACACGCCGTGCCACAGGCGGAGATACCGGCGCTGGCTTTACAGCCGGGGCCGCCAGACCCGCAACGCACCGTGCTGATGGCAGGCTATTCGCGCGACGCCGGCATGGGCGACGAGGGCAACGTCTTGAGCTACGATCCGGCCTGTCGCATCACCCGCAGCAGTGCAACGCTGGGCTACAGCAACTGTCGGGCGCACAAGGGTGCATCGGGTGGAGCGGTCATTCAGCTCAACGACCGCGGGCAGCCGCTACTCAGCGGCATCATTTCCGCGGGCGACGGCCATCAGGACAGTCGTTTCATACCGGTTGTGGCACTGCGCAGCGCATTGCCTGGCACGGTCCTGACGCCAGGAGTACACCCTCGCTGATATCCAGCGAGCCGCGCTCATGCCGTCATGTCTCAGTCGCGGCGGCGCGACGCTGGCGCAAGGGCGGTGCGGCGCCCACGTGCTGCTCGCCCCGTTGTGCCGCCAACTCTATCTGGCGCTGGCGCTCGGCGAAACGGGCCTTCTGGTCATCCGTCAAGCTATCGAAACACTGCGGACAACACACCCCTGGCTGATAGCGACCCGAGGCCTTGTCCGCGGCAGTGATGGGGTGGCGACAACCGTGGCACTGGTCGTACTGCCCCTTTTCCAGCTGATGGTTAACCGCAACGCGGTTGTCGAAGACGAAACATTCGCCCTCCCAGGTACTCTCCTCCTGCGGCACTTCCTCCAGATACTTGAGGATACCACCCTGCAGGTGATACACCTCCTCAAAGCCCTCCTGCAGCATAAACGCACTCGCCTTCTCACAGCGAATGCCGCCGGTACAGAACATGGCAACCTTGCGGTGGCGGGACGGGTCGAGGTTTTCGCGCACATAGGCGGGAAATTCGCGAAAGGAGGTTGTTTGCGGGTCAACCGCCCCGCGGAATGAACCGATGCCGTACTCGTAGCGATTGCGCGTGTCCAGCAACAACACCTCGGGATCGTTGACCAGGTCGTTCCAGTCTTGCGGCGCGACATAGGTGCCGACCACGCGATTGGGGTCGATTCCGTCGATGCCCATGGTGACGATTTCGCGTTTCAGCTTGACCTTCATGCGGTAGAACGGCATGTCGGTATCGATGGATTCCTTGTGTTGCAGCGCCGCAAGCCTCGCGTCACTGCGCAGCCAACCCAACACACGGTCGATGCCGGCACGCGGCCCGGCAATGGTGCCATTGATACCCTCACCGGCGAGCAACAGCGTGCCCTTGACCCCGGCCTCCAGGCACACATCCAGCAAAGGCTCCCGCAGTGCGCGGTAGTCATTGAGGGACACGAAACGGTAGAGCGCTGCAACCACGATATCGGTCATGCCTGCGCCTCCGGCGACCCGGCCTTGCTGCCGCCCAGACAGTCCGGGGACGTCGGCGCCGAGTTCTCACGTTCCTGCCACTCGCCGGGCGAATAGGTATGCAGGGCAAGTGCGTGCACCGGCCCTTCCAACTGCGCAGCCAGCAGACCGTACACCTGCTGGTGTCGGGCCACCTGACGCTTTCCCGCGAACGCGTCGCTGACCACTACAACGCGAAAATGCGTCTCCGAGTTCGGGGGCACACTGTGCATATGGCTCTCGTTTGCCACTTCCAGGTGCACAGGTGCCAGGCCGGCAGTCAGCTGCTCACGGATTTGTTCTTCAACGGACATAAATACCTCCAAACTGTAGGGGCAATTTTACCCGAGATCGGTCCGTTGCGGTACTCGGTCTCGGCACGGTGCCCTGGCGCGCTAGCGGCTGCGACGACGTGCGCTGCGATACTGCCCCGGAGTCTGGCCGGTCCATTTGCGAAACGCGCGATGGAAGGCAGAAGGGTCGGTAAAACCCAGCTGCAGCGCCACTTCTTCGATAGAACCATCGGGACGATCCAGAGCCAGTCGCGCCGCTTCGCAACGCGCCGCATCCTTCAGCGCCTGAAAGGTGGTGCCCTCGCGCCGCAGTTTGCGCCGCAACGTGGGGGGTGACATCTCCAGCGCCTGGCTGATGGTCTCGAAAGCCGGAACGCCCTGGCTGAAGTCGTGCCCGAGCATGGCACTGACCTGCGCCGCCACCCGGCCATTACTCTCACGGTCGTCCATCAGCAGCAACTGGTAGGGAGCCGTGCGCAGAAAGTCCTGCAGCGAGTGCTCGTTGTGCACTACCGGCCAGGCAAGACAGCTCGCATCGAAGTACAACAGGTCCCTGGGTTGACCGAAGGTCAGCGGGCACTGAAAAAGGTCCGCGTATTTATCCGGATTGGGTGGCGCGCTGGCACGAAAGTCCACGCGCTGCAAAGGCAGGGGACGGCCGCAGAGCCAACCGAAAAAACGGTGCCAAAGTGACAAGCCGTATACATCCGCAGCGCCCACCGTAGGCCACGCCAGAGGACCATCATGCAGATAGCCGACCCGCGCGGTATCCTCGCTGAAATTGGCGTACAACTGGCTCTGCTCGTCAAAGAAGGTACGATAGAATTCCGCAGCACGCAGTATCGCCCCGCCCAGGTCACGGCAGGACACAATACAAAAACACATCATGCGGAATGCGCCAGGCCCGGTGAAGCCGCTGCGCACTACACCAAACGTGGAGTCCTGCAGCAACCGCAGGGCCTGCTGATAGACGCGTGAGTACTCCATTGCGGAGACCTGTTCGCGGTAACCCGGCGCTCCCTCCTGCAGTGGGTTGAAGTCCAGTTCCGCAGCGGCCAGTACCGCCGCGGGATCGTGACCGTGCTCCTCTACCAGACGCAACAGCGTGCGAACAAACCGGCTGGGCAGGTACTCTGACATTGCGAGATCAAATGCTCCTGAATGGACTCGACCGGGCCGGATGGTACCATGGCAGGCATCTCTGCGGACGCAAGCCAAGCCGTGACGGTGCCGCGGTGATCAGGAGGCTCCCGCCGACATCAACAGGCACAGGGGCATCACAACCACAATAAGATATGGAGTTCATCGGCCTTGTTCAAAACCATAGCGCTGCTCAAATGCAAACCCGGCCTCTCCCGGACGGCTTTCATCGACTACTACGAAAAGCATCACGTTCCCCTGATCCGCAGCCTGCTGCCACAGATCTGCGGGTATCGCCGCAATTTCATCGATCCCGAGGGCGCCTTTATCAACGAGGGGGCGGCAGAACGCGATTTCGATGTGGTCACCGAGATCTGGTTTCCGGATCGTGCGGCCTATGACGCGGCGATGGCCCTGCACGCCAGGCCGGAGGTCGGAGCGCGCATCGCAGAGGACGAGGAAAACTTTCTGGATCGTCGCTATACCCGCATGTTTGTGGTGGATGAGCTCGTGTCCAGCTTTCATTGACGCGGCGCACTTATCAGCTCTACCCAACGACAGCAATCACGCAGAACGAGAGGAAGGATCATGAGGGAGAATCTGCTTGCGGGGCGCAGCGCCATCGTCACCGGCGCGAGCGACGGCATCGGTCGCGCCATGGCCAAACGACTGGCCAGAGAAGGTGCTGCCGTTCTCGTTACCGATATCGATGACAAGCAAGGCGAAGCGGTCGCCGCGGCCATTCGCGACGCCGGTGGCCGGGCTGAGTATCAGCATGTTGATGTCACCAGGCGCGAGGACGTGGAAGGCATGGTGGGCCACTGCCTGGCACGCTGGGGCAGTGTCGACATCCTGATCAACAATGCCTACCGGGGTCAGCCCCCCGAGCGCCTGGAAAACAAGTCCGACGAGGACTTTGAGCAGAACCTGCGAATGAATTTCTGGGCCGGCAAATGGTCCATGCTCGCCGTCTATCCGCACATGCGCGAGCGCGGCTGGGGGCGGATCATCAACATCTGTTCACTCAACGGTGTTAACGCCCACATGGGTACCGCCAGCTACAACATCAGCAAAGAAGCGCTGCGCAGCCTCACCCGTTCTGCAGCCCGGGAATGGGCACCCTACGGCATTTGCTGCAACGTGATCTGCCCCGCAGCGATTTCCTCTGCCTTCCGCCGCTTTGAGGAGGCCCAGCCAGACCTCGCCGCCGCTACGCAGGCAGCGAACCCGATGGGGCGCATGGGCGACCCGGAGCGGGACATCGCCGGCGTAGCCGCCTTCCTGGCGAGCGAGGACGCCCGTTACCTGACCGGCAACACCCTGTACGTCGATGGCGGCGGGCACATCAACGGAGTCGCCTGGGTACCCGATCTGCCGGAATGACAGTTGCCCGCAGCGGGTCGCCCTCAAGAGTGAGCTGCTATGACACAGCAACCGGCAGCTGTTCGAAACGGTACTCGCTGAAATCCGGGTTCAGCATATCTTCACGATACCGTTGCGGCAGCCAGGGATAGATGTTGGGCGTGCCCGTTGCATCCAGATACCAGCTATCGCAACCGCCGGTGGCCCAGGTGGACTTGCCGATATCCCTGGACATTGCGCGGTTGTAGGCCTCGTAGGCTTCCTGTTTCGGTGCAACCACTGCCACACCCTCCTGTTTCATCCTGTCGATGATGGCGATGACACAGGCAATCTGGTGCTCGGAAATATCGATCAGTGAGGTGTTGCCGAACACACCGGTCGGCCCTTCGAGCATGAAGAAGTTAGGGAAGCCGGGAAACGTCAGCGCACGATGTGCCCGTGGCGCATCGCGCCAGAAGTCCGCCAGCTCCAGGCCATTCTCCCCGGTTACGCGCGTCGGCAGAATGAAATCAGAAACCTGAAAGCCGGTCGCCAGCAAGAGAACATCCAGCTCATGCACCCTGTCGTCTGCGGTTTTTACACCTTCAGGTACGATTTCATCAATCCGGTCGGTTATCAGTGCCACGTTGTCCTGCTGCAACGCGGGGTAATAATCGGAACACATAATCATGCGCTTGCAGGTCGCCTTGTAGTTGGGCGTTAACCTGGCCCGCAGTTCAGGATCGGGAACCTGTTCTCGCAGAAAAGCCTCACACGCATCCTGAACCCGCTGCTGTTGCTTTTCATCACCCAGGGTTGCTCTGGCAAACGTGTGCTCCATCAACCAGCGCATGAAGTGCCGGATCGCCAGTTGCAGGCCCGGCACCCACCGCAACATGAAACGCCAGGTTGCAGAATACTTCTTCTGCGGCATGGCGTTTAACCAGTGTGGCGTGCGCTGGAACACATCGAGGTGCGCCACCTCCCCTGCAATTGCCCCGACAATCTGGCAAGCGGTTGACCCCGTACCGATAATACCCACACGTTTACCTTTCAGGGAAACATCATCGCGCCAACGGGCAGAGTGCCACTGCAGGCCGGCGAAACTGTCCAGGCCCTTGATTGCCGGGTACGCTGGATTCACCAGCACCCCGGTGGCCGCAATCACCAGGTCGAATATCTCCACATCGCCATGCTCAGTGGTCAGCTGCCATTGCGGGCCACGGTATTTCAGGTCTGTCACCCCGCAGTTGAGGTGAATATCCCGCTTCACCTCGTACTTGTCGGCCACCTTGTTCATATAGGCCCAGATCTCCGGTCCGTAGGAGAAGCGGTGTGTCCAGTCAGGGTTGGGCTCGAACGAATAGGAGTAGAAGTGGGAAGGCACATCACAGGACAGGCCCGGGTAGTGGTTGTCCCGCCAGGTGCCGCCTATTTTCTCCGCTTTCTCGAAACAGGTCAGATCCGTGTAACCCTGCTTGCGCAGCTGAATGAGGGCACCGATCCCGGAGAACCCCGCACCGATGATGGCAATGCGGGGCTGACGGCCTTGTGCGGCCCAGGCACCTGCGGGTTCAAACTGTTCCCGTGCAACACTCATGTTCATGGCTTGTTCTCCCAGACGGCTTTTCTAAAGACAGGCCAGTCACACAAACCGGCGCAAACTGTTGGGGACTTTACCCGTTGCGGGCGATTTTGCCATGTGTCGAGAGGACAATAACTTTTGAATGTCGGCCACGGCAGGCCTAGAATCCCGACTTTCCCGGTTTTTTTGGACGCCTACTGGGTATAATGGGCCATGCACGCGACCGACCACCACATCAACGGCATCCGCATCGTGCGCGAACTCTTGCCGGTGCTGGGCCTATCCGCTGCCGACAGTCTGTGGCAGGAGTTCCCACTGGATCTTGTTCGGGAAAACGCGGCCTTCAACATGCACCTGCAGCTCAAATTTTATCGCCGGCTGATACAGGTCATGGACGATCCGCTGCTGGGACTGAAGGTGTCTGCCCTCTTTCCCCCCCAGGCCTACGGCATGTTCGGATACGCCATGATGGCCGCGCCGGACATCCGGACCAGCCTGCGCATCGCCGACCGCTTTGATCGGCTCACCTACACGCTGCAGACCCTGCATTTCTTTGAAAAGAACGGTATCGGCATTCTGCAATTCACCGCCACAGGCCTCAACCTCGACCCTGCCCTGAAAGCCTTCTTTGCCGACCGCGATCTCGCTTCTTCCACCCTCGGTGCACGCAGCATAGCGCTGGCGCAATCGCCAGCCATTCTGAAAGTCACGCTTGAGCACGACGACAACGGCCACGCCGGGGCGTACGAGGCGTTTTTTTCCTGCCCTGTTGAGTTCAACGCTGCAAGCAACAGTGTTGCCTTTTCCGCGCAACAACTGGACCGCCCCAATCCTTACCGGAATACGGCGGCCTTCGAAGTCTGTGTCCGCGAGTGCGAGAGGCAGCTTGCGGAACTGGCCAACAGCCGGGACATTGTCGCCCGGGTGCGGAGCGAACTGTTCCAGCGCCCGGGTTACCTGCAGGATATCGAATCAATCGCCCGGCAGATGGGCGTATCGGCACGCACCCTGCGCCGACGCCTTGAGGAAACCGGCACAAGCTTCACCGGCTTGCAGCAGGATGTACGCTTTCAACAGGCGCGGGAACAACTGCGCAACAGGCAGATGTCCATCGCAGAGATTGCCGATATGCTCGGCTATTCAGAAGCCGGCAACTTCACCACCGCCTTCAAACGCTGGACCGGCGGCATACCCCCCCGCGCCTACCGAGGAAAACCCCCATGAAAGCCGTACGCTGCCACAATCACGAAATCCATGTCCACGATGTGCCTGCGCCGAGCGGCGAAGGTGTACGTGTCCGGGTCGCCTCGGCGGGCATCTGTGGCAGCGACTTGCACTTCTGGCAACAGGGCTTTCCCATTCCCTTCACCCTGGGCCACGAAATTGCCGGTATCACCGCGGACGGCACGCCGGTCGCCATTGAGCCGACTGTTTACTGCGGCCACTGCGAGCGCTGTGTGCGTGGCGACTACAACCTGTGCGTGCGTGGCAGCGAGGCCGTCATGGGCGTGGGTCGCGATGGCGGAATGACCGAAGAGTTGATTGTCCCCGAGAAATGCCTGGTGCGCCTTCCCGGCGGAATCCTCGCCGAGGACGCCTGCCTCGTCGAGCCGCTTTCTGTCGCGGTTCGCGGTATCGGCCTGGCGGGCATCAGTAGCAAACACAAAGTGGCGATCATTGGCGGCGGCACCATCGGCCAGTGCGCGGTAGCGATTGCCCGTCAGGCCACCGACAGGGTGCATTTGTTTGCTCGCCACGAAGCACAGATGCGCGCCGGCGAGATCCTCGGGGCGACGCTGGGTGGAGACACCGAAGACTACGACCTGGTCATCGACTGCGCCGGCACCGACAGCGCCATGGCTCAGGCGGCCAATCTCTGTCGTCCCGGCGCCACCATCCTGATGTTGGCAACCTACTGGGGCGGCCTGACCATGCCCGCCATGCAAATGATGATGAAGGAGTTGCGCACGGTGACCTCCATGGCGCAGGCCCGCCAGGGACTGGTACGCGATGTGGAGGTTGCGGCCGCCGCGCTGGCCCGCAACCCCATAATTGCACCCACGCTCATCACCCATCGCCTGCCGCTGGACGCTGCGTCAGAGGCCTTTGCCATTGCCGCAGACCGCAAGCAGGGCGCCATCAAGGTGGCCTTCATCCCCTGACTCGGCGCGACTCCGCGTGTCCCTGAATGCTCGGGGGCAGGGGTGACCCTTGGTCTGCTGGCCGGCAGCGCCTATACTCGAAACAGGCAAGCTCAAGCAGGACAGCCCATGGATACCCGCTACGATGTGATGTTTGCAGGAGAACTGCGCGAAGGCCAGGACGAGGCAACGGTGCGTCGTAACTTCGCGCGCCTGTTCAAGGCCGGCGATGCCACTCTGGACAAGCTCTTCAGCGGCAAGCCACAACTGCTCAAGCGCGATTGCGACGCCGCGGTGGCGCAAAAGTACCGTGAAGCCATGGAGAGTGCCGGTGGCAAGCCCCTTATCAGAGAGGTGCGCGCGACCGATCAGCCCGCGCCCTCGGGGCTCACCCTGGCTCCCGCAGGCAGTGATGTTCTGCGCCCCGAAGAGCGCAAGCCGGAAGCCACCGCGATACCCGCACCGGCACTGGACGTTGCCGCGGTTGGCAGCCGTCTTGCTGCACCGCGGGAGCCATCGCCACCCGCCCCGGACACCAGCCATATTACCCTCGGCAGCGTGGGTGAGCGCATCCCGAATCTGGAGCGCAGCACTGCGGTTGCACCCATGACCGACGCCGGCCTGACCCTGGCAGACCCGGGCAGTGACCTGCGCGATGGACAAGCAGAGTCCCCTGCCCCCCACGATGTCGACGTATCAGCCATGAGCCTGGCCCCACCCGGTGCCGACGTGCTGGAAGCGCAGTACCGTAAGCGCGACACAGCGCAGGCGCCGGACACCAGCGCTATCCGCCTGGCTGACCCACCGCCGGCAGAATAACCTCTACGCGCAGGCCCGGTTCATTGTCGTCGAGCAGAATACGACCGGCGTGATAATGCACGATTGCCTGCACCAGGCTGAGGCCCAGGCCGTGCCCCGGCTGTTCACCGCGGCTGGACTCAACGCGAAAAAAGCGCCGGAACACATTCTTTCTGTCCAGCGGGTCGATACCCGGGCCCGAGTCAGCCACCACAATCTCGTTGCCCTCGGGCTGACGCGATAAACCGACTTCGATGCGGCCACCATCCGGCGTGTATTTGATGGCGTTGTCCAGCAGATTGGCACTCATCTGGAACAACAAATCGGTGTCACCGGGGCAAGACAGGCCACTGGCCAGCGACAGCTGCAATGCTATATTGCGCTCGTTAGCCACCGGCTCATAAAGCTCAACCACATCGCCCAGCAAAGCGGAGAGATCAACTTCGGCGTGTACCGGCGGACGACTGCCGGACTCCAGCGCGGATATCCGCAACAGGGCATTGAAGGATGACAGCAGGCTGTCACAATCCTCAATAATGCGGTCCACCTCATCCTGCCCGGTCGGGTCCAACCGCTGCCGCAACTGGCTGAGCTGGTTGCGAATACGGGTCAGCGGTGTGCGCAAGTCATGGGCAATATTGTCCGACACCAGGCGCACGCCCTGCATCAGCGAACCGATCTGATCGAGCATCTGGTTCATTGCGCGGGCCAGCTCGCGCGGGTAGCCCTGCTTCCCGGCGACCGTCAAGCGCTGGGAAAAATTCCCGCGCACAATGCTCGAAAGCTCGCTATTGAGTCGTTCGAACCTGTGCAGGGTTGTCGCCGCACTGAAAAAACCGCCCACAATGCCGAGCAGCAAAGTCGCAATCATCGCCCGGAATAGCGTGTTGAACACCAAGCCCCCGCTGGCAATGGCGTCCGCGTAATTGCGCGCCACCAGCGCATTGATGCCGTCACCGAGTTGCGCGCGCCGGGCGAGAAAATCGACATCCACCGGCTCGCCCCAGTTCAGCAGGGCCAGCTGAAAACCCAGCCAGCCGCCGGAGAATTCACGGTAGCGCGGTGTCTGGGCCAGGTCGCCCGCGACCTTGTTGCCCTCGGCGTCCGCAATCAGATAATTGAAACGACCAATGGTGGGCAGGTTGCGCTGGTCCTGCAGGTACTGCTCGACACCCGCCAGCTCCTGCCCCGCATACACCACTTGGAGTGTTTCCAGTTCATCGAGGATGGAGGACCGCAGGTCGGTGAAGTAACCGTAACTGAAGTACCCATAGAGAACGGCCAGCAGCAGGAATACCGTGGCACTGAGCGCAGTCACATACTTGGCGATATAGCGAAAGGTGAGGCTCTTGACGACGTCGAGAAGTTGCATGGTCGCCTAGCTATCCCCGAGGCTATAACCCGCACCGCGCACGGTAGACAGCAACTGCGGCGTAAAATCCCGGTCGATTTTCTGGCGCAGTCGGGAGACGTGCACATCAATCACATTGGTTTGCGGGTCGAAATGATAGCCCCAGACATGCTCGAGCAACATGGCACGGGTAACCACCTGGCCTTCATGCCGCATCAAGTACTCCAACAGTTTATATTCCCGCGGCTGCAGGCTGATCAACTCGCCGTGGCGTCGTACCTCCTGCGTGAGCAGGTCCATCTCCAGATCCGCCACCTGCAGACGGGTCGGCACTTCCGTACCGACCTCACGTGCATGCCGGGCAAGGATTTCCAGCCGTGCCAGCAACTCGGCCATCGCAAACGGTTTGACCAGATAGTCATCGGCGCCGCAGTGCAGGCCCTGCACACGGTCATCAACGCTGCCCAGTGCACTCAGCAACAGCACGGGGGTGCGCTGCCCACCCTCGCGCAGGCTGCGCAGCAGCGCCAGGCCATCCAGGCGCGGCAGCATGCGATCGACCACCAGCACATCGTGCTGGCCACTGCGTGCGGCGGCAAGTCCCGACTCGCCATCAGCACAGTGGCTACACACATGCCCGGCCTCCTGCAGCTCCGACACAATGAACTCGGCAACGGCTCGGTCGTCCTCCACCAGCAGCACTTTCATCCGTCTATTCCCTGCGTGAATGATCGCGCAATGTAGCACTGCCCTGTGCGGCCGAACAATTTACAATGACGTAATACGCGGCCACGACGTTGACAGTGCTAGAATCGCGCCCGTCGCAACGACGCGCCCGCCCCCCTCTACAGGCACCAGGAGACCGCATGTCAGAATCCGATGCATCAGGCCCGCCATCACTGCTGCGCAGACTCGCGGCCCTGCTCTACGACACGCTGTTGGTCATACCGCTGATTGGTGTGACGGTAGCCATCGCAAGCGCAATCGAAATGTGGCTCCTCGGCATTCGCGAGGGCAGCGATTACTACCAGATGAATCCCCAGGTGGTGCAATTGCTGAGCATAGGCTGTGTGGCGGTGTTTTTCACCCTGTTCTGGCGCAAGGGCGGCCAGACTCTGGGCATGCAAGCCTGGCGCATAAAGCTCGTGGATGAAACGGGGGCTACGCCGGGCACTGGGCGCTGCCTGCTGCGCTGCGGCGCAGCCCTCCTCTCTTTACTGCCTGTAGGGCTGGGCTACTGGTGGTGCTTGATCGACAAACGCGGACTGTACTGGCACGACCACCTCAGTGGCAGCCACCTTCTACTGCTGCCCAAGCACGAGAAATAACAGCCGCCGAACGCCCCCCTCAGCGGGTGCGCAGCAGTAGCACCAGACCCACGCCAATACACAGCAACACCGGCGTCAACGCAGCATAGAGCGGCGGGAATCCGAATACCAGGCTGGCGGGCCCCAACAGGTCCTCACTGATCTGGAAGGCCACCCCCACCAGAACACCCGCAAAAATGCGCAAGCCCAGGGTACCGTCACGCAAAGGGCCAAAAATAAACGCTATCGCCACCAACACCAGGCCGGCTATCGATGCCGGCTGCAGCAGCTTGCGCCACATGGCGATCTCGAAATCGTCGGCATCCAGCCCCTGTTGCTGCAGATAGTGGCTATAGCGCTGCAGATCGATGAGGGGCAAGCGCTCGGGTGAGACCACTTCCATGGTCAACAACCGTGGTGTAATACCGGTATCCCAACGCAGTGTTTCGGCCCGCGTGCGGGTGGTTTCCCAGCTGCTGAAATCAGTTTTCACCACATCTTCCAGCACCCAGTGATCCCCCGCAAACCGGGCCCGCTGCGCGCCCAGCGATGCGATCATCCGGCGACGCTCGTCCAGCTGCACCAGCAGCACACCGCGCAGGGCCGTTTCACTTTCCACCGCGTTGAAATACAGGTAGGAATCGCCTTCGCGGTTCCAGATACCGTAGCGGCCGGCAAGGCCGCCGGGCGCGCTTTGTGCCAGCGCCCGGCGGTTCTCGGCCAGCTGTTCCGCCGGCGGGGCGACCACCTCCCCCAGCACAAAGCCGACCAGCGCCACCAGCAGGGCATATTTCATTACCACCACCACCAGGCGCGCGATGGACACACCCGCACCGCGCATAATGGTGAGCTCACTGGCCGTGGCCAGCTGGCCGAGGCCCACCAGGCTGCCAATCAACGCTGCCGATGGAATGAACTCGTACAGGCGGCCGGGCACGGTCAGTGCAATGTAGGTCGACATTTCCAGAAAGGTATAGCTTTCGCTGAGGCTACCCGACTCGTCGATAAACACGGAAACGACATCAATCCCCACGATGACCAGCAGCACCAGAAAGATGGACGCCAGCAATGTGCGCCCGATGTACCCGTCAAGCAGACGCATCGGCAACTCCCCTGGCCCTGCGGGCATACCAGCGTCGACGCAGCGTGTCGCCGTACAGCAACCCCAGCGCCAAGGTGCCGTAGAGCAGGTGCACCGCCCAGAAGACCAGCGGCCCCGCACCCTCTTCCATGGCGGAGCGCGCCTTGGTCAACAACACGAGGTAAATGAGGTACAGCGCGAACGCAGGCGCCATCTTGATGTAGCGACCACGCCGGTGATCCGTGCGGCTCAGCGACAGGGCAATCAGCGCCACGATGGGCACAGTGACTGGCAGCGACAGCCGCCAGTGCAGCGCAGCGCGCTCTTCGGGCAGCGTGGACTCCAGCAGCGCCCGGGTGGGCCGTGCATCAACGCGCGGCACGCTGCGAATACCGCCTTCCGGCTCTGGTATGCGCTCACCAAAGCGCTCGAACTCAACCACCTCATAATCCAGCTCGCCGGGCTGGCCGCTGTAGCGGTAGCCATCGCGCAGCTCCAGATAGCGCGCACCCGTCGTGCTATCAAGAACAATCTCGCCTTCGGAGGCAACGGTAATCGTCAGCCGGGTGCCGCCGCCGGGTGCGGCGGACTGCTGTGAAAGAAAGACCGAGTGCATGACGCCGCTATCCGGGTCGATGCGTTCGGCGTAGCTCACGACACCGTTGGACTTGCGATACTGGAACCGCCCTGCCGCCAGAGTCTGCAGCCCCTGCGAGGTTTCCGGGTCATCCAGCAGTGCCGAGGACCGCGCCGCACCCAACGGGGTGACCAGCAGGCTCAGCAGCGCCACCAGCGCCATCACCAGCAGCGCCGATGCCAGGGTATAACCGGCCAGCCGTGTGGGGCTTACCCCACAGGCCGACAGTACCACCATCTCGCTCTCGACGTAGAGCCGACCGTAGGCCATGAGAATGCCGAGGAACAGGCCCAGGGGAAGAATCAATTCCAGAAAACCGGGCAGGCGGAAAAACATGACAGGCAGCAGGATGTCACCCGCCAGGTTACCTACCGCGGCCTCCGCCAGGTACTTGACGAAGCGACCACTGAATATGATCACCAACAGGGTGAAACTCACCGCGACAGTGTGTTGCAGGACATCGCGCGTCAGATACGCCAGGATTTTCATGCAGGCCCAGGTTGCAGCGTGGCAAGCGCCCGTGTCGGACGACCGCCAGAGGTTCAGTTTCTTCGCCGTACATCATACACTAGCGGTCTTTTCCACGCCCACGAAAACTAGCAGGCACAGACCATGAGCACTCTTACCTTTACCGCCCGCGCCAGCGCGGACCCCAGCAAAACCAAAACCCGCTGCGCCATTGTTGCCGTGTTCGGTAGTGAGCTGTCCGCCACGGCTACCGCCCTGGATAACGCCGGCGCACTGAGCAACACCCTCAAGCTTGGCGATTTCCAGGGCAAGCCGGGGCAGACTCACCTGCTGCCCGGCATCGGCAATGCCGAACGCGTCATGCTGCTGGGTTGTGGTGATCGCGCCCGCTTCAGCCACGCCACCGCTCGCGAGGCGTTTCAGGGCCTGAGCGCCGCGTTGAACGCCAGTAACGTGACGGAGGCGCTGCTGCACACGGCTGACCTGTTGAGCGATGCGGTGGATGGCGCCTGGCTGCTGGAGCTGGTCGCGCGCACCCTCACCGTGAGCAGCTACCGCTATACCCGCACGGTTTCCAAGCCCAAAGATCCGCTCGCCTTGAAAAAGCTCGTGGTCAACCCCGGCAAGGGGCTGCCTGCAAAGCGCGCGCAAGCGGCGCTGGACAATGGCGCAGCGCTCGGCCGCGGCATCAACTACACCCGCGAACTGGGCAACTTGCCCGGCAATATCTGCACACCGTCGTATCTGGCCAGCGAGGCGCGCAAGCTGTCTCGCGGCAACAGCAAGGTCCGCACGCAGGTGCTGGAAGAAAAGAAAATGCGCGAGCTGGGTATGGGCTCACTGCTCTCGGTATCAGCGGGCAGCGACGAACCCGCCAAACTCATCGTCATAGAGTACCGCGGCGGAAAATCCGGTGCTGCACCGCAGGTTCTGGTGGGCAAGGGGATCACCTTCGACTCCGGCGGCATTTCCATCAAGCCCGGGGCCAAGATGGATGAAATGAAATACGACATGTGCGGCGCGGCCAGCGTGCTGGGTACACTGCAGGCCGTGATCGACATGGCACTGCCGCTGAACGTCACCGGCATCATTGCTGCGGCAGAAAACATGCCCAGCGGCCGCGCCACGAAACCCGGGGATGTGGTCAAGAGCATGTCCGGCACCACCATCGAAGTGCTCAACACAGACGCCGAGGGCCGCCTGGTGCTCTGCGATGCGCTGACCTTCGCCAGCCGTTTCAAGCCCGCCGCGGTGATTGACATCGCGACCCTCACCGGGGCCTGTGTGGTTGCCCTGGGCTCCCACGCCTCGGCCGTGTATGCCAACGACGATGCGCTGGCCGAGCAACTGCTGAGCGCCGGCACCGACAGCCACGACCGCGGCTGGCGCATGCCGCTGTGGGACGACTACCGCAAGCAGCTCAATAGCAACTTCGCGGACCTCGCCAATATCGGCGGCCCTGAAGGTGGGTCGGTCACCGCCGCCTGTTTCCTGGCGACCTTCGCCGAGAACTATCCCTGGGCGCACTTGGATATTGCCGGTTCCGCCTGGAACAGCTCGCCCAAGGGGGCCACCGGCCGGCCGGTGGCCATGCTCACTCGCTACCTGCAGGGGCGGGCCACGGACTGACATGACGCGGGTAGGCTTCTACGTGATCCAGCAGGCGGGCGAGGCACAGCGCCTGCAGGTGGCGGCGCGTTTGGCCGACAAGGCGTTTCAGCGCGGCCATCGCATCTATATCCATGCCCGGGATCAGGCGCAGGCGCACTCACTGGATACCCTGCTCTGGTCCTTTCGCCCGGGCAGCTTCCTGCCCCACGGCCTCGCAGGTGAACCCGGTTCAGACCTGGTCGCCATAGGCTGGGGGGAGGAACCTGCCGGGCATGACGACCTGCTGATCAACCTGCGACTGGAAGTGCCGGCGTTTTTCGGCCGTTTCCACCGTGTTGCCGAGGTGGTTACCCAGGATAAAGCCAGCCTTGCGGCACTCAGGGAATCCTGGCGCTTTTATCAGGCGCGAGGTTACCAGTTGGAAAAGCACGACCTCGGCGGCGTATAATCCCGCGCTTTTCGCACCCGGACAGCAACCGCGATGGACAAGACCTTTCAACCTGCCGCAATCGAAGCCCAGTGGTATGACCACTGGGAACAACAGGGGTACTTCAAGCCCCGCGGCGGCGAGCGCAGCTACAGCATCATGATCCCGCCGCCGAACGTGACCGGCAGCCTGCACATGGGCCACGGTTTCAACAACGCGATCATGGACTGCCTCATTCGCTACCACCGCATGTGCGGCGACAACACCCTGTGGCAGGTGGGCACCGACCATGCCGGCATCGCAACACAGATGGTTGTGGAGCGGAAACTGGCGGCGGAGGGCGCGTCCCGCCACGACCTGGGGCGGGAAGAGTTCCTGCGGCGCGTGTGGGACTGGAAGGCGGAATCCGGCGATAACATCACCCGCCAGATCCGGCGCCTTGGCTCCTCCGTCGATTGGAGCCGAGAGCGCTTCACCATGGACCCGGGGCTCTCCGCGGCGGTGGGTGAGGTGTTCGTACAGCTGTACGATCAGGGGCTCATCTACCGCGGGAAACGCCTGGTAAACTGGGATCCGGTATTCAACACCGCGATTTCCGACCTCGAGGTGTTGAACGAGGAGGAACAGGGCTCACTCTGGCATTTCCGCTATCCCATCGAAGGCGAATCCGGGCACCTCGTGGTAGCCACCACGCGCCCGGAGACCATTCTCGGCGACAGCGCCGTTGCGGTACACCCGGAGGATCCGCGCTACCAGCATCTGGTCGGCAAACAGGTACGCCTGCCACTCACCGGCCGCCTGATCCCCATTATTGCCGACGATTACGTGGACCCGGAATTCGGCTCCGGCTGTGTAAAAATAACCCCGGCACACGACTTCAACGACTACGAAGTCGGCAAGCGCCACAACCTGCCGCTGATCAATATACTCGACCGCAACGCGCATGTTCTCGGCGAATTCACCGTGCTCACCTTTGCCGGGTACGCTGCCCAGCATGGGGAGCAGGCACCCGCTGAGTATGCGGGTATGGAGCGCTTCGAAGCGCGCAAGGCCATTGTGGCCGCCTTCGAGACCCTGGGCCTGCTGGAGAAAATAGAACCCCACACCCTCAAGGTACCCCGCGGTGACCGTTCCGGCGCCGTGGTGGAACCCTGGCTCACGGACCAGTGGTACGTCAGTGTGGCGGACCTTGCCCAGCCCGCCATCGAAGCGGTCGAAGACGGGCGCATACAGTTTGTCCCCAAACAGTACGAGAACATGTACTTTGCCTGGATGCGCGACATCCAGGACTGGTGTATCAGCCGGCAGCTCTGGTGGGGACACCGCATCCCGGCCTGGTACGACACACAGGGCAAGGTCTACGTCGGGCGCGATGAGGCCGAGGTGCGGCAAAAGTATGCACTTGAGCCGGACGTCGCACTGCAACAGGACGAGGACGTGCTGGACACCTGGTTCAGTTCCGCTCTTTGGACCTTTTCGACCCTGGGCTGGCCAGAAGACACAGCAGACTTGCAGGCGTTCCATCCCAGCAGCGTGCTGGTGACCGGCTTCGACATCATCTTCTTCTGGGTGGCACGCATGATCATGCTCACCCTGCACTTCCTCAAGCACCCGGACGGCAGCCCCCAGGTACCGTTCAGCACCGTGTACGTCCATGGCCTGGTGCGCGACTCGCAGGGCCAGAAGATGTCCAAGTCCAAGGGCAATGTGCTGGACCCGATCGACCTCATCGACGGCATTGAACTCGAGCCACTGGTGGCAAAACGCACCCACGGCATGATGCAGCCGCAACTGGCAAGGAAGATCGAGCAGCAGACCCGCGCCGAATTCCCGGAGGGCCTCGCCGCTTACGGTACCGATGCGCTGCGCTTCACCTTCTGTTCGCTGGCGTCCACCGGTCGCGATATCAAGTTCGATATTGGACGCATCGAGGGCTACCGCAATTTCTGCAACAAGATCTGGAACGCCGCACGCTATGTGCTGATGAATTGTGAGGAGCACGACTGCGGCACTGACACGAGTCTGCCAGTGCAACTGAGCCTGGCCGATCGCTGGATTCTCTCACGCCTGCAGGGTACTGCCGATGCCGTGGCCGCCGCCATCAATCAGTACCGCTTCGACCTCGCCAGCCAGGCACTCTACGAATTTATCTGGAACGAGTATTGTGATTGGTATCTCGAACTGTCGAAACCCGTACTCTGGGACGAGCAAGCAGACCCTGCACTGCTGCGTGGAACGCGCCGCACGCTGATCACCGTCATGGAAACCTGGCTGCGACTGCTGCACCCCTTCATGCCGTTCATCACAGAAGAAATCTGGCAGCGCGCCGCGCCGCTGGCGGGGGTTTCCGGCCCCAGCATCATGCTGCAGCCCTGGCCAGAGAGCGACTCCGGTGCCGTGGACAGTGCCGCGAATGCAGATATAGAATGGTTGAAAGCGGTGATTGTCGGTATTCGCAACATACGTGGAGAAATGAATGTACCGCCAGGGCGGGGCCTGGACCTGCTGTGTCGAAACGGCAGTGAAACCGACCGCATGCGCCTGCATGACAACGCCAGCTTCCTGAAAAAGCTCGCGAAGCTGGATAGCATTGAATGGTTGGACGCCGGCAACCAGGCCCCCGTTGCCGCCACCGGCCTGGTGGGTGACCTGGAACTGCTGGTGCCATTGGCGGGGCTGATTGACCGCGATGCGGAACTGGCCCGGCTCGGCCGGGAAGTGGAGAAACTGGAGAAAGAGCGCGACCGCCTGCAGGGCAAACTCGGCAACAGCAACTTTGTTGACCGGGCACCGCAGGACGTTGTCGACAAGGAGCGGGACAAGCTGGCAGCGCTGGAGCAGGCGCTGCAAAAGCTGCGCGGTCAGGCAGACTATATCGCGCGCCTGTAAGGCTCAAGACTCGGTGCACATACTCAGAAGCCGACGCGAACGGCGCGTTGGCCACAATAAAAAGCAGCAGGGAATACCGAGGATAAGGGGTATGAATGAACGTGTAAGTGGCACGGTAAAGTGGTTCAATAACGCCAAGGGTTTTGGCTTTATCACCCGGGAGGAAGGCAGCGAAGACGTCTTCGTGCATTTCCGGTCGATCCAGGGTGACGGTTATCGCACCCTTAATGAAGGGCAGGCCGTTGAGTTCAGCCTGGTTGAAGGGCCCAAGGGCCTGCAGGCCGAGGACGTGCAAAAAACCTGAGTCGCGGTTCGCCGTGTCGCGCGACACGTCCCGATTCATCGAATACACCCGACCTTGCTTGCCCGCGGGCACGAACGCCGCGGGCCAGATAATATGTGCCTGGCTCTCCATCACAGGCATTCACCCCTACCGTTGACGAGGAACAACATGCGCTTCATGTCCCAACTGATTGTCACCCTGCTCTTTGCCCTGGCGCTGTCCGCGCTGGCGGGCTCACTTCTGGGCCTGCCCTTCCCTGACCTCACCTTGCTGCTGCTATTCGCTGTGGCAACCACCGGTTCCGCGCTGCTGGGTGCACTGTGGCCCGTATCGACCGCGCAACCCGCTCCCAGGCAGGAGAAAGGCAGCAAAAAGGCAGCGGCAAAACCGGCACGCAGCGCGAAGCCGGCACAAGCGGGTCGTGAACAGGGCACCGTCAAGTGGTTCAACAGCGCCAAGGGCTTCGGCTTTATCACCTGTGATGACGGTAGCGAGGTGTTTGTGCATTTCCGCGCCATTCGCGGCGAAGGCCGTCGCAGCTTGCGCGATGGGGAACGCGTTGCATTTCATACGGCGGCGAGCGACAAGGGCCCCCAGGCTGAGGACGTGGAACTGCTGGAACGGTCGCACTGAGGTGGCAAACAGCGGTGGTAAACCAACGCGCACCGAGCGCCGCTTTCGCGGCATGGTCATGCCTACGGCGGCACACCCGGCGATTCGCCGCGTGCGCCGTCAGGGTAAACTGCCGAGCATTCACGGCAACAAGCTGTGGAAATCCAGCTGTCTGCTGCTGGACTACCTGCACAAACATCCGCCTGCCCACACTGGACAAGTGCTCGATGTCGGCTGCGGCTGGGGCATCGCGGGGATCTGGTGTGCATCCAGACTGGGCAGCGAAGTGACCTCGCTGGACGCGGACCCGGATGTATTCCCGTACCTCGATGCCGTGGCGACACTCAACGGCGTCAGTACCCGTCCGCAGGTGAAGCGATTCGAACAGATCACGACCCGTGAACTGGCACGCTATGACATGCTGCTGGCGGCCGATGTATGCTTCTGGGATGAACTGGTGCGCCCGGTCACCAACCTGGTCAACCGGGCAGTAAAGGCCGGCGTGAAAACAATCATCATCGCGGACCCGGAGCGCTCCACCTTTCTCGACATGGCACAGAGCTGTGTTGACCGGCACTGCGCCGAACTCCTGCCTTGGCGCTGTCGCGGCAGCGTGGAAGCGCGCGGCGCGCTTATGGTGATCGAAAACGCCTGATGGCCTCCGGGTCCAGGTAGCGGTAGGTGCGCTCTACAGGGTCACTCGCAACGGGCTCACCCGCTTCCATACGCGGACGAAAACGTGTTCTCAGCAACTTGCGATACAGTCGCATGGCAAAGCCGCTGTCCGCCTCTTCCAGCGCTGCTGTTTCCACATCCTGCGCCACACCCCGATCGTTTATCCGATAGCGTGCCGCAACAAGCGCTCCACCTGCCCCCGGGTCGCGAGTGAAGGCACCGTTGTCGGGGAGCTCTACCGGCGCGCCGAACCACGCCTCGAGCGCAGACTGTTGCCCTGTGGTTTGCAGATGCAGCGCTACGGCGCGGTAATCCTCCAGCGCATCGCCCTGTGCACCGTTCCACTGGCGCCAGTCTGCAAGCGCCAGCCAGGCCCGGGCGCGGAGTGCCTCATCCTGCAGGTCCGGCGCCGCAATAAACGTAGCGAGGAGTTCGGTGCCCCGGCCCTCCGCCAAACGTTGTATCGCCGCCAGCCGTTGTTGATAAATATCCAACTCCTGCACCGGTTCCTGGCGAAAACCGAAAGTCGGTGCCGCCGTGCTGCGGACCGCCAATGTGTCGGGGCGGGCCCGGGCCTGAATCAGATAGAGGTTGCGCAACTGGCTGTCGACAAGGTACCAGCGCTCAGCAGCCGGCAGCGTATTGTCTACGGCCAGCAACAGTTGCTCGTTGCTCTCGAAGAGTTGCACCAGGCGCCGATCGTCGCTGCTGTCCAATTCCCGACGCAGGGCCTCGCGCTGCCAACGAAAGTATTCGGCCGCCCCGCGGGCATCCTGCACTGCACCGGCTCCGTGCAACAGGCGGTAGTAGTAATCATAACGGGCATCCAGCGCTCGCCAGTCCCCCAGGCTGCGGTGCGCGGCCAGCAATTCCTTGATCAACGGCAGCTGGTTCTCACTGTACAGTCCCTCGTTGACGCGCATTACATGCAGAGCGCGGTTGAAACTGCGCAGAGCGGCACCGGGATCACCGGCCTGCGACAGGCTGCGGCCCAGTTCGGCCAGAGGCTCAGCAAGCCCGGGCGCATACGGCCCCTGCACCGCTTCCAACTCCTGCAGGCGCTCCCGTTGCCGGGTCGTTAGCGCGGGATCGAGCGCCGCTGCCGGGTCGAGGCGAGCCGGCAGCGGGGCCTCATCCGGCCATGACTTGCCCGCGCGGATAAAGTCGTGCCCGTAACTGATGCCCGGCGCAGCCCAGGCTGCGGCCAGTGGAACTGCGCAGATCAACAGGCAACAAAGTACAGCCAGCCATTGCCCGCCCTGTACCGATTGTCCCTGCTTCATCGCCAACCCCTCCTCACCACCAGCCTCCGCCGGGTGCCGCTAGAGCAACCCCGGCATTAATGATATAACGGCGCACAGACAGACTCATCACTCTTCCTCCACTCAACCGGCGACCCGGAGTCACCTGCATGAAACAGCTCGGCATCCTGGACGCTGCCTTTATCAATCTGGAGCGCGGCAGTACGCCACAGCACATCGCCAGCCTGGGAATTTACGACCCGTCTACCGCCCCGGGTGGCAAAGTGCGCTTCAAACAGCTGATTGCAACGTTCGAGCGACGGCTGGATAACCAGCCCCTGTTTCGAACCCGGCTGGTACAGGTCCCCGGTGGTCTGGACCGCCCCTACTGGGTGAAAGACGAGCGCTTCGACGTGGAATTCCACCTGCGGCACATCGCCCTGCCCAGCCCGGGAGACTGGCGTCAGCTGTGCATTCAGGTCGCACGCCTGCATTCCCGCCCGCTGGACATGTCCAAACCCCTCTGGGAGGCCTATATCATCGAAGGCCTGGACCGTATTCAGGGCCTGCCTAAAGGCAGCTTCGCCATCATGGTCAAGATCCATCACTCACTGGTCGATGGCATGGGGGGCAACTCCATAGCCGCCCTGATCCACGACCTGGTGCCCGACCCCGCACCTGCCGACAGCGATCAGCCCCTGCCACGCCTGGTGGATATTACGCCCGGTATGGCGGAGTTGCTCTCGCGCGCTACCGTGAATGGTATCAAGAACGTGGCCGGCGTAATCAGCGGCGCCGCCGGCAACTCTCTGCGGCTGGCGCGCTATGCGGCGGGCGTGGCCACCGGCGACTATCCCGGTGTCGACATGCAGGCGCCGAAAACCCGCTTCAATCGCCCGGTAAGCCCGCATCGGGTATTCACGGCAGCCGAGTTCAGCTTGCAGGACTTCAAGGCCATCAAGGATGTTGCCGGTGTCAAGATCAACGATGTGGCACTGGCGGTTGTCGGCGGCGCCCTGCAGCGCTACCTCGATGACCTGGGAGAGGCACCGTCTGCGGCACTTGCGGCGGCGATTCCGGTCAACATGCGCGCGCGCCGGGAGTCCAGTGAAGACCATAACCAGGTCGGCTCGATTTTCACCTCCCTGCACACCGACATTGCCGACCCCGCCGCCCGTTTGCAGGCAATCCACCGCAGCTCACTTGATGCGCAGCGGGCCGGCGACGCAAGCCCGCTGGTCGACATGCTGAAGCTGGCCGGCGTATTCACGCCGGCAATCACGCGTCCGGTTGCGAATTTCTGGGCGCGCAACCACCTCTCCAACTACCTGCCGGTCAACATATCCACCGTGGTGTCCAATGTTGCCGGCCCGGACCAGCCGCTGTACTGTGCCGGCGCCCGCCTGATGGACTATTACGGCCTGGGCGTGCTGACGCCGGGCGTGGGGCTGTTCCACATGGTGTTCAGCTACTGCGGCAAGATAACCGTATCGGTACTCGCCGACCGCGCCATGCTGTCAGACCCGGCGCACTACAAGCGCTGCCTTGAGGCATCCTTGCAGGCACTGGCGGCTGCCGTGCTACCACGCACGCGGCGCAAGGCGGCGCCACGAAAAGCGCAAAAAAAACCCGCCAGACGGCGGGTTTGAAAGTGTCACTTACTGGACCTGGATGGGCGCTTCCACTACCGGGTAACGGAAACTCTCATGACATGGGAAAATTTTAGGTTCCAATCAAATATATATCCAATGTATTTTTATTATGTTCGCCATGAAAATAATTCATAATTAGACGGTGGACACTCTTAATCTGCACAAGACCGACCTGAACCTGCTCGTGGCCCTGCAAGCGCTGCTCGAGGAGCGCAGCGTGTCGCGCGCTGCCGAGCGCCTGCACATCACGCAACCGGCCATGAGCAAGACCCTGAGTCGCTTGCGCGCTCTGTTCGGTGACCCACTGTTTACCCGCAGTAACCGTGGTATGCAGCCCACGCCCCGTGCGCTGGAACTGGCTGCGGAACTGAACAGTGTACTGGACGATATCAACCGGCTGGTGTCGGGGTCGCGCTTTGATCCCTACACCTACAGCGGCGAGGTCACCCTGGCACTCTCGGAATATGTGGGTATCGCCCTGCTACCGGCCTTCATCCAGCGTCTGCACCGGCTGGCCCCACGCCTTTCCATTCGCACCATCACCCGGCTGGAACATCAACTTGACGCCCTGGCGACGGGCGCCCTCGATTTTGCCATTCACATCGCCCAGTCCCACTATCCAGCGGAGTACCGTGCTCAGCAACTGGTAACGGCACCCGCCGCTATTCTGGTGCGCGCGCAGCATCCACTCACTACGGGGGAGGTGACCTGGGACCGCCTGGCCAGCTTCCCGCTGATTCGTGTGTATGTGCCGGATCTGGAGCAGGCCGAGCTTGCGCGCAGCTCAGACGCTTTCATGCGTGTGCGCAGCCCGCTGCAGGGCTCGCTGGAAACCTCACACCTGATGACGGCAATGGAAGTATTGCGCAGCACGGACTACTTTCTGCCCGGCCCAGCCTATGTGCTGCAGAACTCGCATATCACCAGTGGTATTGTCGCCCTGCCAACGCCCCCCGGCAGTGACTACGCCCTGAAATACATGCTGGTCGCGCACCGCCGTACGGATCAGTCACCGCTGCACCAATGGCTGTGGGCGCAAATCATCGACACAATTACCGAACTGGAGGCGCGATGAGTAAAAGCAAGCGGCGCGACATACCCGTATTTGCCACGCCATTGATCGAGACACACTGCCATCTGGATTACCTCGATGCCACAGAATTGCAGGATACCCTGGTCCGCGCTCGCCAAGTGGGCGTGGAGCGTATTGTTACCATTGCCGTATCCGCGGCCAATCTGGACACCGTGCTGGCGCTGACCAGAGCCGCACCGGACATCTGGGGCACGCAGGGCATTCATCCGCACGAAGCCGAGGGCTTCGATAGCGCGGTCGAGGCGCGGATTCGCGCGCAGGCGGGCGACCCACGTATTGTGGCAATCGGCGAAATCGGCCTCGATTACTACTACGACCATGCGGACCGGGCGGTGCAACGCAAGGTGTTTGCTGCGCAGCTGGCGCTGGCAGTCGAGCTCGACCTGCCGATCGTGGTGCACACCCGGGAAGCCGATGAGGACACCCGCGCCATACTCGCCGAGTACGCGCCGCAACTGCAGCGCAAGGGGGTAATCCACAGCTTCACCTCCGGGTTGCCGCTGGCGCAATTCTGTCTTGATGCCGGGTTCATGCTCGGGTTCAACGGTATTACCACCTTCAACAGCGCCGACAACGTCCGCGCCGTGGTAACCGCAACCCCGCTGGATCAGCTGGTGTTGGAAACCGACGCCCCCTATCTCACACCCGTGCCCTACCGGGGGCGTCCCAATGCACCGTTCTACCTGCCTTTCATCGCCGAGCGGATCGCCGAGGTACTGGAAATACCCGTCGAAACCCTGCTGCAGGCTGCCTACCGCAACAGTCTTGCCCTGTTTTTCCCCGAGACAAGCAAATAAACAGGGCAATTTCCCAGCACGCTGCCCGCAAGCCTCAACCCGGCAGCCCGTCGGTGGTAGAATAACGGCCTTTTGCGGGCCGTACGCCAGGGCCCGGCAGCAAATGGGACGCTATGGAATACATTGTCGGTCAACGCTGGGTAAGCCACGCGGACGCGCAGCTGGGTTTGGGCATTATCGTCGAGGTCGAGCCGAGGCGCGTCACGCTGAGCTTTCCCGCCGTTGGCGAAGAACGCACGTACGCAGCTGAGAGCGCCCCACTCACCCGGTTACGCTTCAAGGCCGGGGATCACATCTCCACCGTGCAGGGGCTGGAACTCGCCATTACCGAGGTGACCGAGAGTGCGGGCCTCCTGCTCTACACCGGCACGGACCACCATGAGGAAAGCGTGACGGTGTCCGAGCTGGAGCTGGACCCGTTTGTGCAGATCACCACACCGCAGCAGCGCCTGCTGAATGGTCACTTCGACAAAACCAGCGACTTCGCGCTGCGCGTGGCAACACTTGCCCACATGGACCGTTTGCAGCGTTCCGTTGCCCGCGGTCTGATGGGCTCGCGCACCAGCCTGCTGCCCCACCAGGTGTATATCGCCAACGAAGTGGGGCAACGTCACTCCCCTCGCGTGCTGCTCGCGGATGAAGTTGGCCTCGGCAAGACCATTGAGGCAGGCATGATCCTGCACCAGCAACTCTTGACCGGGCGCGCATCGCGCGTACTTGTGCTGGTGCCGCAAACACTGCTGCACCAGTGGCTGGTGGAAATGTTACGTCGCTTCAACCTGCATTTCGCCCTGTTCGACGCGGAGCGACTGGCGGAGGCCGATCCGCTCGACATGCTGGACGAGGACCCGCTGCTGGATGTGGAAGAGCACAACCCGTTTGACGCCGAGCAGCTGGTGCTGTGCAGCCTGGATCTGTTCCGCGATTCGCAGGAGCGCCAACTGCAAGCGTTGACCGCAAACTGGGACCTGGTGGTGGTCGATGAGGCCCACCACCTGCACTGGTCGCCGGACAACCCGGGAGAAGACTATCGCTTCGTGGCCGCACTGGCCCGCCAGAACCCCGGGCTCCTGTTGCTCACCGCGACACCGGAGCAAGTCGGTCTGGAGAGCCACTTTGCACGCCTGCAATTGCTGGACCCGGAGCGGTTCCACTCGCTGTCCGCCTTCCGTGAAGAAGAGCAGCAGTACCGACACTGGAGCGACCTGACGCTGCGCCTGGAGCGCGGCGAAAGCCCGGCCGGGCTACCGGAGGGGCTGGACGCGGATGCACCCGCAGAAACGCTGATTGAGCAAATTCTCGACCGCCACGGCACCGGGCGCGTGATGTTCCGCAACACCCGTGCCGCCATCAGTGGTTTCCCACAGCGCGTTCTGCACCGCTACCCGCTGGAACAACCCGATGCCTATCGCCACGCCAACAGCGATATCACCGAGGCACTGCATCCGGAGTCGCCCTACCACGACGACAGCTGGCTGTCCTTCGATCCGCGCGTCGCCTGGCTGGAACAGACACTGAAGGCCCTGCGCCCGGCAAAGGTGCTGGTCATCTGCGCCCGGGCGCAGACAGCGGTGACGCTGGAGCATTATCTCCACCTGCGCGCCGGCATCCGCTCAGCAGCCTTCTACGAGGGGCTGTCCATCATCGAGCGGGATCGCGCCGCCGCCTACTTCGCCGACGAATCGGCTGGCGCACAAACGCTGGTGTGCTCTGAAATCGGCAGCGAAGGCCGCAACTTCCAGTTCGCCCACCACCTGATACTGTTCGATCTGCCCCTCAACCCCGACCTGCTTGAGCAGCGCATCGGGCGTCTCGACCGCATCGGGCAAACAGAGGACGTGCAGATACACGTACCCTTTCTCGCTGGCGGTGCGCAGGAAGTGCTCCTCGAGTGGTACGACCGCGGCCTGAACCTGTTCCGTGAAAGCTGCTCTGCAGGCACCATGATCCTGGAGCGGTTCCAGGCCCGCCTGCTACCCCTGCTGCAGGACCCGGATACCACCACCCTGGACGCGCTGATTGCCGATACTGCCGTCTTCACCGAGGAAACCCGGCGCGAACTGCGCGAGGGTCGTGACCGCCTGCTGGAGCGCAACTCCTGCAAGACAGACGTCGCACAACAGCTGATCGCGGAAATCGCCGGCAACGAAGAGGACGACGCGCTACAACAGTATCTGGAAACACTGTGCGAGGCCTATGGCGTAGAGCACGAGCACCATTCAGACCACGCGCTGGTGCTGCGGCCCACCGACCATATGCTGACCGGACACTTCCCCCACCTGCCGGAAGACGGCACCACGGTGACGTTCTCCCGCAGCAAGGCGCTGGCCCGGGAAGACATGGCCTTCCTCACCTGGGAGCACCCGATGCTGGTAGAAGCGATGGACATGGTGCGTTCCACCGAGCTGGGTAACGCGGCTCTGGGCACAATAAAACTGAAGGGCATTGCGCCCGGCACTATGTTGCTCGAATGTGTGTTCACCATCAATTGCGTGGCACCGCGCGGATTGCAGCTGGAACGCTTCCTGTCGCTGTCCCCGTTGCGCCTGCTGGTCGATGCCCGCGGCAAGGATCTCGCCGCACTGGTACCACATGAGCGTCTGAACGGCCTGGTCGAACGTGTCAACAAGAGCACTGCCCTCGCCATTATCAAGCAGGTGCAACAGGACGTGGACAACAAGATGCTGCTCGCCACCCGCCTTGCCACGGAGCGCCTCGCGCCGCTGCTGGCAGATGCAGAACAGCGCATGCGCACGGAGCTGGGTGCAGAGCTTGCGCGCCTGCAGGCACTGCGCGCGGTAAACCCCTCCATTCGTCAGGAGGAGCTGGACCATATAGCGTACCGGATTGAAGAATCGGCGCTGCATATCGGTCATGCCAGCCTGCAATTACAGGCACTGCGCCTGATCATTACAACCTGAAACCAGGGAGACCTCTACATTCCATGCTAGCAACCCTACGTATCTGTGCCCTGCTGGGTGTTTCACTCCTGGCGACTGTGGCTTCTGCGGACTATCTCGACACCCGAAACGAGTTCCGCACAACACAACCCGAAACCGTTGAAGCGATGGTCGTTCTCGTGCCCGAATTCGATGGTGCTATCGCCGCACCCGAGGGCTGGCCCGCAGCGACTGCAACGCAATTCCAGCGCGCGCTGGAGGCACAGGCTTTCACCGGTGCGCTGGGTGAACAGTTTGAAATTCTGGCCCCCAGCGGGCTTGAGTCGCAGCGGCTGGTCGCACTCGGCGTTGGCGCTGGGCAGAGCCTGCCGCGCGCCGATGCGGAGTCGGTGGGCGCAGCACTCGCCACGCTATTGTCAACGCGAGCGTCCAGCACCGTGGCGGTGAATTCCAGTCTGTTACCGCAGGGTAGCGACCAGAGCAGTACCGTGGCAGCGCTGGCCCACGGCGCGGATCTGGCAAACTACCGCTTCGACCGCTATAAATCGGCACCGGAGCCGCGCCCGGCGCAAACGTATTACTGGCTGACAGCCACCCCGAATGCCGCCGAAGAGCGCTACGCGGAACTGCGCGCACTCGCCGAGGGCGTATTCACCGCCCGCGAGCTGACCAACCTGCCCGGCAGTGATGGCTACCCGGCCGCATTTGCCGAACAGGTCAGGTCACGGCTGGAACCCCTGGGCGTCAAAATCACCGTGCTGACACCCAAGCAGATCCTCGAGGAAGGTATGGAGGCCCTGTATGGTGTCAGCCGTGGCAGCCAACACGGCTCGCACCTGTTGATCGCCCAATGGCGCGGCAGCAAGGCAGCCCCCATCGCGCTGGTCGGCAAAGGCATCACCTTCGACAGTGGCGGCTACAACCTGAAGCTGGACGCCAACTCCCTGCTCGCCATGACCGGCGACAAGGCCGGTGCAGCGGCAGTGGCCGGCACTATCGAAGCACTGGCGCGCCAGCGTGTGCCGATTCACGTTGTCGGCGTTATGCCCCTGTCACAGAATGCAGTATCCGGTACCGCGCAGTTGCCCGGTGATGTGGTGACCTCCGCCAGCGGCATTACTATTGAAATCGCCAATACGGATGCCGAGGGACGCCTCGTACTCGCAGACGGTATCTGGTATGCGCGGGAGAAATTTGAGCCACTAGTCATTGTCGATATCGCCACCCTGACCGGCTCGAAAGTGCGCGCCCTGGGCAGTGATTACGCCGCTGTGTTCAGCACCGACGACAACCTGGTTGCCAGCATTACCGAAGCCGGCGAGCTGACCCGCGAGCGCGTCTGGCGGCTTCCCCTCGGGCCCTATGAGAAAATCATCGACAGCACGGTGGCGGATATTCGCAACACCGGCAGCCCCGGAGCGCAGGCGGGCGCCGTATTCCTGCAACGGTTTGCGGGCGAAACCCCCTGGGTGCATGTCGACATGGCGGGTAACGGACGCTACGACGCCGCGAGCCAACCGCCCCTGACTGGCGCCACAGGCTACGGTGTTCGCCTGCTCACCGAGTGGGTTAAGCTCTACGCGAAAGCCCCGGCAGAGTAGCAGGCACCCCCTGTCGCCGCTGGCCCGTGGCCAGCGGCGACAGGGTTGTCAGGATTCCGCTACCAATCCGCCATCGAGTACCAGCACGTGACCGGTCACCCAGGCGGAGGCACGGGCACTGAGGTATATGGCCGTACCCGCGGCGTCTTCCGGCGAGCCCAGCCGGGGGATCGGGAAACCTTTAACCAACTCCGCTTCATGCGCCAGCATGTGCGCCGTCATCTTGCTCGGGAATAATCCGGGCGCGATGGCGTTGACGTTGATGCCCTCCTTTGCCATGTCGGCACCCAGTTGACGGGTCAGCTGGTGTACCGCAGCCTTACTCGCGCTATAGCCGTAGTTGTTGCCATGCGCGTTGGTAATGCCGTTCACCGAGCCGATATTGATCACACGGGCCGGATCGTCGTCGCGGCGTGCAGCGCGGAGCGCCGGCAGCAACTGCTGAGTGAGAAAGAAAATCGACTTGACGTTCAGGTCCATGACCTTGTCCCAGCCACTCTCGGGAAAGTCGTCAATGTCCGCACCCCAGGTGGCGCCCGCATTATTGACCAGAATATGCACCGCGCTTTCCCGCTCACGTACCGCCGCGGCGAACTGGGTGATGCCGGACAGGGTGGAGAGGTCCGAAGCGATGGGAATGCACTCCCCCAGGGCAGACAGGCGCTCCGCCGTCGCCTCCAGCTCCTCGACCTTGCGTGCGGTGATGTAGGTCTTGACGCCGTTGGCCACAAAGCCTTCGGCAATCATCGCCCCGATACCACGCGAACCGCCGGTCACCACGGCCACTTTTCCACTGACGTCAAACAGGTTGTGCATGCTTTTTCTCCCTAAAAATGAGTAATCAGGCGCCATGGCGCGGGCTGGAACCCGATGGGCCTGCTGACGGAGGACAGACACCCGCCGCACAGAGTGCCCGGAGTACCGTCGCACGCGTCTCCGCGGGGTCAATCACGGCATCGATTTCGAGAAATGAAGCGGCTTCCGACGCCTTGCCCGCTTCGTACATCTTCGCCAGCAGCTGATCAAACAAGCGCTCGCGTTCTGTGGGATCGTCCACCGCCTCCAGCTCTTTGCGGAAACCCAGGCGCACCGCGCCCTCGAGCCCCATACCGCCGAACTCGCCGGTGGGCCAGGCGGCGGCGTAGACAGGCGCGACAAAACTGCCGCCGGTCATGGCCATGGCGCCCAAGCCGTAGCCCTTGCGCAGAAAAATTGCCACAACCGGTACCTGCAGGCTGGCACCCGTGATAAACAGGGACGACATGCGGCGCACCGCCGCCTGTCGCTCACTCGCCGGCCCCACCATAAAGCCCGGCGTGTCGGTCAACGACAGCACCGGCAATCCGAAGGCATCACACAGGCCGAGGAATCGCGCGGCTTTTTCCGCCGACTCAGCGTCCACGGCACCGCCGAGTTGCTGGCAGTCGTTGGCGATCAGTGCAACCGGCAGCCCTTCGAGGCGGATAAAGCCGGTGATGATGCTGCGCCCATACACCCGGCGCAGTTCCAGGAATGAACCCGTGTCGGCCAGGGTTTCAATCACCGTGCGCACAGGATAGGCCCAACGGCGGTCCTCCGGTACGGCGTCGCGCAAGGGCTCCTGCCCGGCGCATGACCAGGCCTGCAGCGGCCCCTGGAAATAGCCCAGTAACTGCTGCGCCAGGGCCGTGGCATGCGCTTCGTCATGTGCCGCAATGTCCACAACGCCATTCTTCAGCTGCTCTTCCAGCGGGCCGATGTCCGTGGCCGCGACCTTGCCCAGGCCGCCCCCTTCAATCATGGCCGGCCCTGCCATACCAATCCACGATGTCTTTGTGGCAATGGTGAAATCGGCACAGCCAAAGAGCGCGGCATTGCCCGCGAAACAGTAACCGTTATTCACGGCAATGCGCGGCACCTTGCCTGCGAGACGTGCCCAGGTACTGAATGACGCTACGTGCAGGCCAGCGATGTGCGTGAGCACATCGGTATCACCCGGCCGGCCGCCGCCGCCCTCGGTGAACATGATGACCGGCAACCCATGCTCCTCCGCCAGTTCGCACAGGCGGTCCAGCTTGCGATGATGAAAAAAGCCCTGCGTGCCGGCGAGGACCGCATAATCGTTGACCACAACCGCCGCACGCGCGGCCTGTGCACCCACCTGATCGGCGTTGATTGTTGCCGTGCCGGTAATGATGCCGTCACCCGCGGTGCTGCTCTGCAGCTCAACATAGTCGCGGCGCGTGCGCTGGGCGGCGACAGCCAGCTGACCGTATTCCTGAAAGCTGCCCGCGTCCACCAGGTGGTCGAGGTTCTCGCGTGCCGTGCGATACCCCGCAGCGTGGCGCCGCTTTCGGGCCTCGTCGCGGTACTCGTCCCCGGTGCGCTGCAAACGCTCGCGCAGGGCCTGTAACTCGGGTCGCAGTGAATCCTTCACGGGGTGTCTATCATGGTCAAGACCCAGCGCTAATGCGTCGTGGGCGCAGCCTACTTCCCCTGCCAGACGGGGGCACGCTTGCCAATAAATGCTTCCACCCCTTCCGTCGCATCGGCGCTGCCGATACAGATCTTCTGCAGGCGGGCTTCTTCGGAAATCGTGGCAGGAAGCTCTTGCTCCAGCGCGAAGTTCAGCGACTCCTTGGCATAGCGCAACGCCAGCGGCGCCTTTGCTGCGAGTTCCTGTGCCCAGGCCAGAGCATCGGCAACCAGGGTGTCTGCCGCCACGACACGGTTACACAGCCCGAGCTCCTGACAGCGCTGTGCCGGGAGTTTCTCGCCGGTCACGATCAACTCGTAAGCGCGTTTACGCCCAAGGGTACGCGCCAGGTGCCAGGTGGCGCCGCCATCCGGCACCAGGCTGATCGCCGCAAACGCCTGATAAAGGTAGGCATTCTCAGCCATGACCGTAAGATCACACCCCATGGCGAAGGCGCTGCCCACACCTGCTGCTGCGCCATTGACAGCGCTAACCCAGGGCATCGGGGCCTGATGGATTGCCATCAGGACCGGCTTGTACTCCTGGTTCAGCTGGCTCTCAACGTCAAAATCTGCACCTGTAACTTCGGCGAGATCGGCGCCGGCCGAGAACGCTCGCCCCGCTCCGGTGAGAACCGCCACGCGAATATCAGGATCGGCATTCACTTTCTCCACGGCCTGCAATATGTCGGCTCGCAGCGCCGCATTGAATGCGTTCAGGCTATCTGGCCGATTGAAACTGACCAGGGCCACCCGTTCGAAACGCTCCACCGTCACCGTGTCGTAATTTGCCATAGTGTCCATCCTTGCTGCTTGCGTACTTAGCCAATGGTGCCCGCTTCGCGGAGCGCCTGAATTTCGCTTTCGGCAAAACCCATAGCGGACAAGGTTGAGACCGTATCTTCACCCAGCCCATGCGGACCATGCGCAACGCTCGACGGGGTGCGACTGAAGCGCGGCGCCGGTGCCGGCTGGGTCACGCCATCGACTTCGACATAGGTATTACGCGCCACATTGGCCGGGTGACCGGGCGCCTCCGTAAATGAGAGTACGGGGGCGAAACACACATCGGTACCCTCCATCAGCTCACACCACTCTGCCTGGGTCTTCTGTTTGATGACCGCTGCCAGCTTCTCGGTCATCTCCGGCCAGCGCGCCGCATCATGCTGATTGCCGAATTCAGCGTCCGGCAAATCTGCCAGCTGCATCAACAGCGCGTAGAACTGCGGCTCAATCGAACCGAGAGAAATGTAACGGCCGTCAGCACACTCGTAGGTGTCATAGAAATGTGCCGCACCGTCCAGCAAGTTCGCCTCGCGCTGTGTGGCGTCCCAGGCGCCAACGGCCTCAAAGCCGTGGAACATCCACATCAACTGCGCGGCGCCATCGACCATGGCGACGTCAATCACTTGACCTTTGCCGGAGTTGGCAGTCTCCAGCAGGGCGGCCAGCACGCCGTTGACCAACAACATGCCGCCACCGCCCATGTCGCCCACCAGGTTCAATGGCGGCACCGGTTTCTCGTTGCGCCGACCGGTTGCGAACAGTGCACCGGTCAGTGAAATGTAGTTGATATCGTGGCCAGCGGCGCGCGCCAGGGGGCCATCCTGCCCCCAACCCGTCATGCGTGCGAACACCAGTCGCGGGTTGCGGGCAAGGCAGACATCTGGGCCAATACCCAGCTTCTCACAAACACCCGGGCGATACGGGTCGATGACCACATCCGCATTCTCGACCATGCGCAGCAGGGTCTCAACGCCCTCCGGCTGCTTGAGATTGAGTACAACAGACTTCTTGCCACGCGCGCTGACATCCTTCAGCTGCTTCAGGTCCGCCGCATTGGCGCGCTCGATGCGGATCACCTCGGCTCCCATGTCGGCCAGCATCATGCCGCCCATGGGAGCCGGGCCTATGCCGGCCAACTCGATTACGGTAAAACCGTTCAAAGGTCCCATGGTGGTATCTCCCTAGCGAGGCTGCATACGAATGGCACCGTCCAGGCGGATACACTCGCCATTCACATAATCGTTCTCGGCAATGAACACGGACAAATGGGCGATCTCCTCGGCGCGACCCAGTCGGCGCGGGTAGCAGACGCTGCTGGCCAAGGAGTTGTATGCGGCTTCCGGCAGACTCTCGAACAGCGGCGTGTGTATGAGGCCCGGGACAATCGTGTTGACGCGAATACCGTAACTGGCCAGATCGCGCGCCATCGGCAATGTCATGCCAACGATACCCCCTTTACTGGCGCTGTACGCCAGCTGGCCCACCTGCCCTTCCATCGCCGCGATCGACGCCGTGTTGATGATAACGCCCCGCCCGTCGTCACCATTCACCGGCGCATTCTTGGCCATCTGCTCGGCAGCGTAGCGCGCCACGTTGAAGGTGCCCACCAGGTTGACGTTAATCACCGGCAGGAACTGGTCCAGCGGGAACGGCCCATTCTTGCCGAGGGTCTTGCAGGCGCTGCCAATACCGGCGTAGTTGTTACAGATATGCAGGGCGCCAAATTTTTCCACCACGCCTGCCACGGCGTCACGCACCGACTCTTCATCGGCCACATTGACATTCCAAAACGCGACATTGTCTGCGCCGAGGCTGTTGATGACGTCCTGCGCGTTGGCCTCGTTCATGTCGAAGATGGCGACCTTGACGCCCTTGGCGACATAGGCCTCGACGGTGGCCCGGCCCAAACCGGACGCGCCGCCTGTGACGATGGCTACTTTTCCTGTCAGATCCATGATGTTCTCCTGCTGCGTCTACTGGGTTGCGGTGGTCAGAAATTCCGTGTGTTGAACGGCGTGTAGTTGTCCGACAGGCAATCGCGGCTGATGATAATCTTCATCACCTCGGAGCTGCCCGCATAAATGGTTGCGATCTTGGCATCCGTGCACTGTCGGCTGATGGGGTATTCATCCATGAAACCGGCGCCGCCATGCAGCTGTACACCCAGATCAGCCGCGGCAACTTGCAGCTCGCTGGTGACCAGCTTGGCCTTCGCGGCATCCACAGCCGTCAGGGCGCCATTATTGAACGCGCGCACGCACTGGTCGACATAAATCTGCGCGATATCGAGTTCTGTGCGCATTTCCGCCAGCTTGAACTGGGTGTTCTGGAACGCCGCCAGCGGCTTGCCAAACGCCTTGCGTTCGCGCACAAATTCTGCCGTCAAATCCCAGGAGAGCTGGGCGGCTGACAAATAGCCGCAGGCCCCGATCAGGCGCTCCTCGGCTAATCCTTCCATCAGGTAGATGAATCCTTTGCCCGGCTCGCCCAACACATTGGCTTTCGGCACCTTGACGTCGTTAAAGAACAGTTCCGCCGTGTCCTGTGCCTTGAGCCCCATTTTCTTCAGGTTGCGACCACGCTCGAACCCCTCCATGCCGCGTTCTACGAGAAACAGCGTCATGTGGTGAGGGTTATTCTCGGGATCGGTTTTTGCCGCAACAATCACCACATCAGCGTTTATGCCGTTTGAGATGTAGGTCTTGGAGCCATTCAACACCCAGTGGTCCCCCTGCTCTGCCGCGGTAGCGCGCATGCCAGCGAGGTCGCTACCCGCATCGGGCTCGGTCATGGCAATCGCGAGTATGCACTCGCCGCTGACACAGCGAGGCAAAAAGCGCTGGCATTGATCTTCGCTGCCAAAGCGCGTGAAGTAGGGCCCGACCAAGCGGCTGTGCAGAGTGCTGTACCAGTCGCCGGCACGCGCGTAGGCGGTCTCTTCGATGATGATCTGTTCAAAACGGAAGTCGGGGTCTCCCATGCCGCCGTACTTCTCTTCCGGCCACACCATCAGGAAGCCCTGATCGCCCGCTTTGCGAAAAGCGGCGCGATCGACAATACCCGCCTCTCGCCAGGCCTCCATATGTGGCACAATCTCCGCAGCGAGAAACTTGCGGTAGGCATCGCGGAACATGTTTTGTTCATCCGTAAAATCGCGTTGCAGCATGTTTTGTTGCCTCTGGTGGTAACCGAAATAAGCGACCAGTATGGTGAGCACGGAACCGGCCAACAATGACCCGTGCAGACAATTTTATTGACCTAAACTAACAGCCCACTACGGCCGAGCCCAAGCCAGACATGACCAGCAGCCTGCTTGATACGATCACCCCTCTCCTCTGCGGCGCCATACTGGCCCTCGTAGCATCACAATTGTTCATTCTGCATGTTCTCAGCGGTGTGCGCACACCACCGCGAGGGTTGGGCCTGTTCACCCTGTACTTCCTCTTGTTGCTGCTGGCGGCAGCCGCGGTGTCAGTGGTGCAATTCACCGCTTTGAGCCTGCCGCCGGGCGTCGCCTTTGCCGCCTCGCTGCTCAGCAGCACCCTGCTGCTGCTGGCCGGGATGCAGCGCAGCGAGGCCCGCACCGGCCGTGCTGCAATCGCTGCATTGGCAGGGACAGCCGCGCTGGGCCTGCTTGCACTGCAAGCGCAACACGCTGCCCTGCTCTACACGGCCGCCAGTGCAGTGCTCGGCGTCGCCATTGCCCTGCTGCATGCACGCCGCAGCTGGCGTGGTGGCAACGCGGGTGATGTGCTGGTCGCGATTGCCGGTATTGCCCTGGCTCTGGCAATGCTGGACTCACTGCGCCTGCTACAGAGCGCAGCGGCCATGCCGTTTGGTGGTACCGCAGCGGCGCTGCACGGCGCCGCCCATGTGCTGGTGATGCTCGGCTATCTCGTGGCGATGCTGCTCGAGCAGCAACAGCAACTTCTGCGTATGAATACGCTGGACCCGCTGACCCGCCTGCTCAACCGTCGCGGCCTGGAAAGTGCATTGCATGTCACTCTGGCCAACGCCGCCCGGCACGGCCAGCCAACCGCGGCAATCATGCTGGACATTGACCATTTGCGACAGTTGAACAGCAACTTTGGCGATGGCGCGGGGGACCGCGCACTGCAACAGGTGTCGCGCTGCCTGGAGACCGAATGCCGCGCGAGCGATGTCATTTCCCGCTACGACGACGACACATTCCTCGCTGTGCTGCCGAACTCCACGCTGGAGGGGGCGCGCAATCTCGCTGAGCGCATCCAGCAGCACCTGGCGACGGTGGGCTTGCATATCGATGATCACCCCATTCCGTTGACGGTGAGCCTCGGCGTCGCTGACGCGCGCGCCGAGGGCACGCTGGAGCAGCTCTGCGCGGATGCGCGGCGCGCCCTGATGTTGGCCAAGCACACTGGCCGCAACCGGGTGGCCGCCGTGGAGCATCGGCCACTGCAGATTTCACGCAATGGCGGAAAGACCTGATGCGTGAACTGTCCATTTCGGTCTATTTCACCCGCGCCGTGCTGCGCAACGCCGTGGCGATTGGTCTCGACCCAATGGAGCTTCTGCGCAAGAACCGTATCTCTCCGCGCCTGATGCTGGAAAAGGGCGCGCGTATTTCCATCGAGCGCTATGCCAATCTTCAGGTGAGCACCATGCTGGCGATGCAGGACGAGACCCTGGGGTATGCCACGCGGCGTCTACCCATCGGCACCTGGTCGATGATGTGCCATGCCGTGATCGGCTGCGAGACGCTCGGCCAGGCACTCAATCGCTATTGCCGCTTCTTCCAGCTATTTGAGTCCTCGCCCTGGCCCTGCTTCATCGAAGAGCCCGACCAGGTGAGCCTGCGGCTGCAAACCCAGGAGGGTACTGCCCTCGAACCCTGGCCCGTCGAGCTGATGCTGTTCAATGCCCACCGCTTCTGCAGCTGGCTGGTACAGGAACACCTGCCCATCCAGGCGGTAAACCTGACCTACGCGCCGGCCGCACAACCAGAAGACTACCGCCACATGTTCCTGGCCAACCCGGTATTCTTTGACGCGCAGCACAGCGAGCTGGTGTTCTCCAAAGCGCTGATGGAAAAGCGCATCACCCAAACCGAGCAGGGACTGCGGCACTACCTGCGTCACCCGGTGCTGATGATGCTGACGCAGGACTTTCCACGCAACAGCTGGACCGCCCGGGTGCGTGACCAGATTCGCCATAGCCTGCAGGACATGCCCGAGCTTGGCACCGTGGCCGACGCCCTCGACATTCATCCGCAGACCCTGCGCCGGCGCCTCGCCGCGGAGGGCACTACCTTCAAAGACATCAAGAACCAGCTGCGTCGCGACACGGCCCTGCACTTTCTCGGCAAGCAGGGCATATCCATTGAAGAGATCGCACACCGCTCGGGCTTTTCCGAAGCCAGTGCATTCATCCGCGCTTTCAAGAGCTGGACCGGGCTGACTCCCTACACCTACCGCAAGGGCTTATAGCCACTCACTGCGACCCGACATCAATTGTCGTATAGTGGCGACTCACGATGGATTTCGGAGGTTGACCCGTGCGCAGTGCCGTCAGAGGCATGATCATCGCCTATACCGTATACCTCGCCTGCAGCCTGCTCATTCTGTTGCCAGCGCTCAATATCCTGCCGCATCGATTTCTGCAGGACCAGTATGGCCGTCAATTGAATTCCGAGCTGATTCTGTTCAACCCATTCACGCTCGCGCTGCAGGTCCGCAACGCCGCCCTCAGTGAGCCAGACGGTGAGCCCTTCCTGGCCTTCAGCTACGCCGAAATGAACCTGTCGCTGGCCTCGGTGATCCAAACCAGCCTGGTGCTCGATAAAGTCGCACTGCAAGACCTCTCGATACACCTGCGGCGCAAAAAGGATGGCCAGCTGAATATTGCCGACTTCCTGCCCGCTGACCGCGCCGATAGCAACGACGAGCCCGATGCACCTCCCCCGGGTATCACCATCGCCGACCTGTCCATCAGCGCGCGCCGTATCGATTTCACGGATAACAGCCATCCGCAGGACTACAGCACGCATATCAATGACTTCAGCCTGGCGGTGACCAATCTGTCTACCGTGAAGGAGGCGGGTCAACCTTATCGACTGAGCGCAAGCACCGAAGGCGGAGGTCACTTGCTGTGGGAGGCAGAGGTCTCGCTGCCGGCGAGTCAAAGCAGCGGCCGACTGCAGCTGACAAACATTGACCTGCGACCGGCGTGGCGGTTTGCGCGCCCTTGGGTCACCTTCGCCCTGGCGCGGGGCCAGCTCGATATGGAACTCGACTATACGCTTGATTGGTCCGAGGCACTGCACTACACCCTCGCGGGAGGCGCCTTGGGTATTCGAGACCTGTCGTTGACTCCGAACCAGGATGCACAGCTGCCCGACACCGGTATTGCGCTGCAGGCGCTGAACCTTGCAGGTCTCAACGTCGACAGTGCACCTCAAACCGCGACCCTGGATGCGCTGAAAATACGCGGGCTTGACGTCAGTGGCTGGAGCGAAGGCAGCCGTGTCAGCCTGACCGAAATGCTGTTGCCCCCACCCAGCGAAGCAGAGGCAGACAGTGCGCCAGAGCCAGCAACAGAGCCCGCTGAATTCGACTGGTCGCTTCAGCTGAAACTCGCGAAAATAGAGCAGAGCGCCGTGCACTGGCGCAGCGAATTCACCGAGCCGGCCCTGCTGCAGGTCACACCGTTGACCGGCGAACTGCGTGATGTGCGCTGGCCCGCCAAGGAGCCATCGGCCTTCTCCCTGTCGCTGGCAATCAATGATGCCGCCAAATTCGATCTCGCGGGCGCCCTGCATGCCGGCACCGGTGAAGGCGATGTCGCTTTCGCGCTGGAGTCCCTGCCGCTGGCCTGGTTTGCACCCAACCTGCCCGCGGTACTGCGAGCCGAGATCGGCAGCGGCGAAGCGCGCACCGCAGGCACTGTACGGCTGGAGTCATTCCTGCCCCAAACTGTCAACGCCGATGGCGCCGTCATCGACTTTTCCATGCGCCTGCGCGGAGCCGACGATGCGCTGACGCGCTGGGACAGCGTGTCCTGGACGGGGCTCGATGTGCAGCCACTGGCTCGCAGTGTGAACCTGAGCGAGATGCACATAGAAGGCTACCAGGGACGTCTGCACATACAGGAGGACGGGCAGCTCAATGTACAACGGCTGTTGGCGCAGGAGGCCGCAACAGAAACCCCGCAAGCGCCGCCCAGCGAAGAACCCGAGCAACCTGCCGATACCACACAGGAAGCACCCTGGACGCTAGAGCTACCTGCGATTTTCGTGGCCAACAGCACCGTGGACTTTCTCGATGAGTCGCTGCCGATCCGTTTCCGCACGGTGGTCGGTGATCTCGATGGCACCATCACCGACCTGAGCAGCCGGAAGGGGCAGCCTTTGGCGGTAGACCTCAAGGGGTCGGTGGATGGCTATGCGCCGGTAACGCTTTCCGGCACCGCAAGCCCCCTGCAGGACCCGCCCTCACTGGACCTCAGGCTGCGCTTTCGCGGGCTCGATATGGCACGCCTGACGCCCTATTCAGGCACCTACGCAGGCTATGCCATCGAAGACGGTGTGATGACTGTTGACCTGCGCTATGGCCTGGCAAACAACCGCTTGCAAGGCAACAACCAGATCGTGATTGACCAGCTTCAGCTCGGAGAGCGCATTGAGAGCAGCAAAGCGCTGGACCTGCCACTCCGCCTGGGCATTGCCCTGTTGACCGACAGCAACGGCGTGATCGACCTTGCAGTGCCGGTCAGCGGCGACGTCAATAATCCCCAGTTCAGCCTTGGCAGCGTGATTGCCGGGGCTTTTGTCAATTTGCTCACCAAGGCCATCACCGCACCCTTTGCCCTGCTGGCAAACCTGGTGGGAAGCAGCGAGGACCTGGACACCGTGGACTTCGCGGCCGGCAGCAGCGAACTGGATGACCATGGTCAGGGCAAGTTGCGGGATCTGGCTACGGCGATGCAGCAACGGCCCGAACTGTCTTTACAGATCAGCGGCAGGCTGGAATTGGACAGTGACCGCACTCAGTTGCAACGCCAGCTTGCCCGCTCAGCGCTGCTCGACGCCGGGCTGAGCGAACAGGACATCCGCGACCGCACCCGCGCCTGGGAGGACGTGGTGACAAATCTCTATGCCGAAGTCCCCGCGCCAGAACCAACCGACGCCGACGCGGAGGGCCCGTCTGTGCTGCAACAGGCGCGGATACTCCGTGATCAGTGGCCGGTGCCGGATGAGGCACTCACCGCACTCGCCACGCAGCGCGCCACCACCACGAAAGACTTCCTGCTCAATGCAGGTATCCCGGCGGAGCGACTGGAGGTCACTGCCAGCGAAGCAGAGAGCACCGAGAAACGCTTTAGCGGCGTGGCGCTGGCGATAACGGTGGACTGAAGCTGCGCCGGCCGTCAGCCGACGGGGCGTAGTACGCCACTGCAATAGCGGCACAGGTAGCGGGCGCGCCCCTCGCGCATGCGGTTGTGACGCACAGTGGATACCGCGTGCTCGCGACAACCACAGTGGTAGGGATGGCGGCGCTGGCGACGCATCGGCACACCGTCCAGCGCAAGATCAAACGTCACCCGGGGCGGACGCCCAAACAGCTGCATCACCTGCTGCCACTGCGGCCCGTGCGGCTTCAGGCGTCGACGGGGATGACGCATGTGAACCACATAATGTGCCACTTCGTGCGGTACCGTGTGTTCCAGGTTTTCGTCGAAGTGACGGGCAAAAATCCAGGGGTTGTAGCGAATACTGCAGTTCACTCCCTGCGCCCGGAACATGCCGGCACTGCCGCCGCTTAAGTCAAAAAGTACGGTTGGCAGCGCAAGTGGCTGCGCCAACAGGGCCGCCGCACGGTCAACCCAGGCCTGGGTTGCAGCGATCACCTGCGCACGTTGCGCCATGCCAATCGGCTCGATGGATACGCGGGCGGATGTGTCGTCGCTGCTCATGGCGCCATTGTAACCGCGATGTGCGTGCGGCTTCACCACGCCTGTTCGTGACAGAGTGCCAGCCACTCGCGCAGTGCAGCGGTATGAAATTTCTGCCGGTGCAGCACAATATGCAGGCGCCGCGTAAAATCGCGATGCGGCACCCGCAAGGGTACGAGAGAGCCGCGGGCAAAGGCCTCAACCAGGCTAATGCGCGACAGGCAGCCCACGCCCAGGCCCGCCTCCACGGCACGTTTGATGGCCTCGGTGTGCTGCAGTTCAAGGGCCAGACGCAATGCGGGCAGGACGCCATGCATGGCGCGATCAAAGGTCTGCCGGGTACCGGAACCCGGCTCCCGCACAATCCACTCCAGAGACAGCAGGTCGTCATCAGTGAGCGCGCGGCGCCGCGCCAGCGGGTGGCCGGGCGCCGCGAACACGGTAAGTTCATCCGCCTGCCAAGGTTCACAGCTCAAATCGGGGTGGCTCAGCTCCCCCTCAACCAGGCCGATATCGAGTTCATAGTGTGCCACCTTCTCGGCGATGGCCGCCGTATTCGCAACGCTGAGCGCCACATCAGCCGCCGGGAAGCGCGTGCGAAAAGCCGCAATCATAGGGACCGCGAGATAATTGCCAATGGTCAGAGTGGCGCCGAGCTGCAGGCGTCCGCTGACCTCTTCCCCCAGCATCCCCTGCTCCAGCGCGCGCGCCCGATCGAGCAACTCCTCCGCTGCCGGACGCAGCTGACGCCCCAGCTCGCTGAGGCGCAGCCGCTTGCCGAGGCGGTCGAACAGTTGCACATCGAATTGTTGCTCGAGTTCGCGCAGCGAGCCGCTTGCGGCTGACTGCGACATGGCAAGGTCCGACGCCGCCCGACTGATGTTCTCGTGTTGCGCCGTGGCAATGAACACCTCCAACTGCCTCAAGGTGTAGCGCATAAAGGCTCCAATATCGGTTTTACCGTTATCATATATTTATAAAAACTGTTTTACCAATATATACCCCGTGCTTACAGTAGCGCCACTGCACACAACTACTCGGGAGAAAGAACATGGCGACGTTGCTGCGTGAACGCGTTACCGAGGTACACCACTGGACAGACCGCCTGTTCAGCTTCAAGACCACGCGCAATCCGGGCTTTCGCTTCGAAAACGGGCACTTCACCATGATTGGTCTGGAACGCGAGGGACGGCCACTGTTGCGGGCCTACAGCATGGCCAGCGCCAACTACGAGGACCAGCTCGAGTTCTTCAGCATCAAAGTGGCTGATGGCCCCCTGACCTCACAGCTGCAGAACATCCGCGTCGGTGACGAACTATTGGTCAACAGCAAGGCGACGGGCACGCTAATCCTCGACAACCTTTTGCCGGGGCGCAACCTCTACCTGCTGGGCACCGGCACCGGACTCGCCCCCTTCCTGAGCATCATCAAGGATCCCGCCATTTACGAGCGCTTTGAGCGGGTCATCCTGGCGCACGGTTGCCGCAACGTGAGCGAGCTGGCCTATCAGGACGCGATTACCCGCGAGTTGCCGGCGCATGAATACCTCGGTGACGAGATTCGCGGCAAACTGATCTACTACCCTACCGTCACCCGCGAAGCTTTCCGCAATACCGGCCGTCTGACCGACCTCCTGCGCAGCGACAAGCTGCCGGCCGATGTGGGGCTGCCGCCAGTCGACCCCGACCATGACCGCTTTATGCTCTGTGGCAGCCCCAGCATGCTGAAAGACATGGGCGAACTGCTCAAAGAGCGCGGCTTCCAGGAATCACGCCACGGCAAGGCCGCCCACTACGTCATTGAGCGGGCCTTCGTGGAAAGCTGATTAAACCGCGTCGGCGACCTGCAGGGATTCGCGGAGCTCGCGTTTGAGAAACTTGCCATTGGCATTTCTCGGCAGCGGCTCCGGCAAAAACCAGATATGCCGAGGCACTTTGTAGGGCGCGAGCTGACCAGCACAGTGGGCTCGCAAATGTGCGGCGTCGAGCTCTACGCCGGGTTGCAGATACACCGCGGCCCCCACCTCCTCGCCGAGGCGCTCATCCGCTACCGAGAACACCACACACTCGGCCACGGCGTCATGGGCAAACAGCGCGTTCTCGACTTCTGCGCAGTACACATTTTCCCCGCCCCGCAGCACCATGTCTTTGGCCCGGTCGACCAGGAAGATAAATCCGTCCTGATCGATACGCGCGATGTCGCCCGTATGCAACCAGCCGTCGGTGATCGACTCTGCGGTCGCATCCGCGCGGTTAAGGTAACCCTTGATGACCGGCGCCCCGCGCACCCAGAGCTCACCGATGGCGTCGGCGCCCAGATCCTCACCGGAGGGCCCTACGCACTTGGCCTCCAACGTGGGCACGGCGGGCCCCACGCTGGACGGCTTGTCGACAAAAAAGTCAGCTGACACCGCGGCGATGATGCCCGAGGTTTCGGTCATGCCGTAGCCCGTATTCGGCCGCGCCGCCCCTGAACGGGCCTGGATTTTCTCCACCAGGTCCGGTTGTAGCGCGGCACCACCGCCGCCAAGGACCAGCAGCGACGAGGTATCGCGATGGGCAAAATCGGGATGCATGAGAATTTCCCTGGCCATCATGGGCACACCATTGAATGTGGTGATCGCCTCTTCTTCAATCAGCCGCAGTGCATCCGCCGCATCCCATTTATACATGTGCACCAGCTTGCCCCCGGCCAGGGTGGTGGCATGCGCCACGCAGTTATTGGCGGTGACATGGAACAGCGGAGTTGCCAGCAGGGAGTTGGGGGCGGGAGAAGCACCCGGCGCTGGCGGCGTTGTGCCCTTGGCCAAGGCCACTGCCATGGGCTGAACGGTGTTAATGAACGCCACATTCATCACATTGGCAACACAGCCCCGGTGCGTGAGGCGCGCTCCCTTGGGGCGCCCGGTGGTGCCTGATGTGTAGAATATACAGGCATCGTCTTCCGGGGCGATCGCAACCGCCGGCAGGTCCGGCCTGGCATTGATGACCTCAACCCAGTCTGTCGCCCAGGCTGGCGCTTCGTCCTGCAGGCGCACCGTAACGACCTTCATGGCAGAAAAGCGCTCACGGATCTCACTGAACCGCTGCAATCGCTCACGATCGCAGATCAGTACCTGCGGCGCCGAATCCTCAAGGGCGAACGCCATTTCCTGCGCAACCCACCAGGCGTTCATCCCCACCACCACAGCCCCCATGGACGTGACGGCCCAGTAGGCGAGCATCCACTCGGGATAATTGCGCATGGCGATCGCCACCCGGTCACCGGGGCCTACCCCCGCATCGTGCAACCAGCGCGCAATGCTGGCGGTGAACGTGTGCGCCTCGCTGTAGGTGCAGCGCTCGCCGCTGAATACCAGGTAGTCCTTGTCTGCATGCCCGGCGGTACTCAACCAGATTTCACGCAGGGAAGGCGGCGCGTGGCTGAAGGTGCGAATCGGTACACCGCCCACCGTTTCGGTTGTCACCTCAAATGGCTGCCCGGGCCCTGTCAATTCTTGCCATGCCTGCTTCAAGTGCTCGTACACAGTAAAACCTCTGTTAGACTTCTGCTGGTGAGGAAGCGGCAGCATACCCCGACCGCTTGGTGTGCTCAACGCTCGTCCACGATGTCGGCGCAGGTCAACAATATTGTCGCCCCGCGTCATTGTGGCACGCCGCGCAGCGCGCCAGACTACACGTTGAATAACACAAGCCAAGGGATGATCATGAGCTCGCAGCAACTGGACACCAAGCGTCTCTCTGCCTACCTGGCAGACCACCTGCCCAACATGGATGACAGCCTCACCGCAGAGAAATTCCCCGGCGGACAATCAAACCCCACATTCAAGCTGACCGCGGGCGGGCGCTCCTATGTGCTGCGGCGGAAACCGCCGGGTGAGCTGCTGCCCTCTGCCCACGCGGTCGACCGTGAATTCCGGGTCATCAGTGCGCTGCAGAATACGGACGTGCCCGTGCCCCGAACCCACGTGTTGTGTGAAGACGAATCGGTCATTGGCTCGATGTTCTACGTCATGGAATACATGGAAGGCCGTATCCTATGGGACCCGGTACTGCCGGATGCCGCAGACAACGCGGAGCGCAGTGCAATCTACGATGCCATGAACGCGACCATGGCAGCGCTGCACAATGTCGACGTGGACGCGGTGGGCCTGTCTGACTACGGCAAACCCGGGAACTACTTCGAACGTCAGCTGGCGCGCTGGACCCGACAATACCGTGCCTCCGAAACAGAAACCGTGGCCAATATGGAAACCCTGCTGACCTGGCTGCCGGCGAACATGCCGGCGGACGACGGCACCGTGAGCCTGGTACACGGCGACTACCGGCTGGACAACATGATGTTCCACCCCACCGAGCCGCGCGTGATTGCCCTGCTCGACTGGGAGCTTTCCACCCTCGGCCACCCCCTCGCCGACCTCGCCAACCAGTGCATGGCATGGATGCTGCCGCGCGACAGCAGCATGAAAGGATTGGCCGGGGTCGACCGTGCGTCACTGGGTATTCCCACGGACGAGGAATACATTGCGCGCTACTGCGAACGCACCGGGCGCACGGGAATCGAGAACTGGAACTTCTACCTGACCTTTTCGCTGTTTCGCCTGGCCGCCATCGTGCAGGGTATCAAGAAGCGCGCGCTAATCGGCACCGCCTCCAGCCAGGAAGCCGACGCGAGGGCGAATCTGGTGGGGCCCCTGTCACAGCTGGCCGTTGACCTCATCCGCTGACATGTGTGGTGGCGACCGCCCTGAGTCGCCGCCAAGATGCATCCAGCAGGCGCCACCACGCGTACATGGAGGCACATCCATCACCAGCGGCGGCACACTACCATGCCCGATACACTCTATTACGATGGGCACTGCCCTTTGTGCACGCGTGAAATGGCAAAACTTGGCCAGTTGTGTGATGCGCAGCTGCAGCTCGCAGATATTCACTGCCTGCCGCCCGTCAATAGTCTGGAGCCGACAGACGGTTCAGTGCCCGCAGACGCCCTGCCATCGCGGGACACGCTGCTGAAAACGCTGCACCTGCGCACGGCGGAAGGCCAATGGCTAACCGGCATTGATGCCAACGTTGCGGCCTGGCAACACACCCGGCTGGGCCCCCTGTGGCGCTGGCTGCGCTGGCCGCTGATACGCCCCGTAGCCGATCGGGTTTACCGGCTCTGGGCTGAGCGCCGCTACCGGCGCCTGTACTCCTCATAGGAAGCACACATGCATTTCACCGCACACGATATCGGCGCGATGGGGTCTCGCTACCGCGCCGCGTTTATCAACTCCCTGAGTGGCTTCAAGCCCGCCAACCTGGTGGGTACCGCCGATGCCGCCGGCAACAGCAACCTGGCCATCATCAGCTCCGTGGTTCACCTCGGCTCACACCCGCCCCTGCTGGCATTGATCGTGCGTCCCAGCCCGGTTGAGCGCCACACGCTGGAAAATATTCTCGACACGCGGTGCTACACCATCAACCACGTGCAACAGAACTTCATTGAAGCGGCCCACCAGACCGCAGCGAGATATCCACGAGAGCAGTCCGAATTTACCGCGACCGGACTCGGCGAGCATTGGGTGACGGGGTTTGCAGCACCTTTCGTGCGCGAAGCCACCGTGCGCATGGGCCTGGAGCTGCGCGAACATCACCATCTGCAAATCAACGATACGCATCTGGTGATTGGGGAAGTGGTACTGGTTGATGTGCCTGACGAGGCATTGGGCGAGGATGGTGCCGTCGATATCAATGCCGCGGACAGCGTGGCCCTGAGCGGGCTGGACAGCTATTACACGACTTCGCGCGTGCGCCGCATGGCCTATGCGAAACCGGACCTGCCGCCGAGACCCATTGACTGAGCGTTAATCCTCCGCCTGCTCCAGCTCCTGCACCTGGTAGTCCAGCTCGGCCATTTTCTCGTTGAGCAGACCGCGGGCGTCAGCCAGCCCACGGTTATAGAAATAGGGACCGAGCTCTTCCGCCAGAAAGTCCACCAGGAATTCGGCATCAAAGCTGCCTATTTCCTGCTGCAATTCATCGCGCAGGTAGCCCTTGACCTTGCTCGCCATGCGCTCTTTCTGTTCCCGCGAAAACGCCGGCGCCTTCACGCCTCCGCCTCAATCATGCCAACACCGTCATGCAACTGCTCGCCCCGGCTCTCCCGACGTGTCTTTCTTGGCCGAGGCGGCAGCTGACCGCGACGGGCTCTTGCGCCGGGTCTTCACCCGCGCCTTGGCGCTCGTACGCTTGCTCTTCGGAGCAGTATCAAGTGCCGCCAGCTGTTCGCGCTGCGCTTCACGGTCAGACCGCGTCGGTGGTGGTCGGCGCCGTGAAGCCCGCGGTCGACGGTATTTTTCGCTATCGGGGCGCAGGTCGCCGTACTCGAAGCGATTGAGAATCTCTTCCATCGCCCGGCTGATCTTGGTGCAGATGCGTATGGCCTCAATGTTGGGGAAAGCCGAGTGCGCGCCCCCCTCCATCAGCGCCACCAGCTCCTTCTCGGACAGGTGGGACAGAATCTTCGCCGGATTATACCAGCGGAAACTGGGCACAATGTTGATGTCGCCGCTGTACTCCTGGTCAATCAGGGAGTGAATGCCGTTCATCAACAGGTTGAAGCGCGGCCAGTTGTCGCCGTTCTTTTGCACCACACCGCGGTAGAAATTGAGCACTTCGCGGCCAATACCCACGCCCAGAGTGCCCAGGGCCGCACTGAGGCCATTGCTCTTGTGGTTGCCGCGCAAAAAAGGCGTGGCAATGGGGTTCACCATACTGACGATATAGTGGTTTGTGCTGAACAGCCGCGACAGCCGCTTCGCCGGCAGGTCGTCGGCGATGGAGCCATCAACCCACTTGCGCGTCGGCAGGTAGGGTTGGGATTCGCCGTGCACGTTCTTCGCCATCAGCATTACGGGCGGGAATACCCCGGGCACCGCACAGGAGGCCATCACCGCCGAACGCACATAGACGTTGGGGGACGTAATGGCGTTCAGCAGCCGCGAGCGCTGATGTGTTTCCGCCGGCGCAACTGTGATACTGATCTGGCGCCCGGTCTTTTCGTAGGCTTCCTGAAAGGTCATTTCCGGAATCAGGCGAGCGATAATGTTCTCCAGGTCGCGCACATCAATTTGCGGATTGCGCCCGAAGAACATGCGTGAAAAAACGCTCGCCTCACGCTCCGCCTCGAAGTGCACGTTGCCGGGATCGAAGAAATGCCGGAGCTCTTCGTCCGTGTGGGAGCCCACAACGCCCGCCACCAAAGAGCCCGCGCTGGAGCCGGAAATAACACGCGGCAGCAGGCCCTGTTCCAGCAACGTCTTGACCACGCCCAGATGATAGAAACCCAGCACACCGCCGCCACTCAACATCAGGGCTGACCGACCGAAGCAGATGTTCGCACGGTAGAAGAAATCGAGCTTCTGCTGCAGGGTGACGTCGTCGCTCTCCAGCTCGGCAAGATAGCGCAGGGAATCGGTCACCTCGTCAATGTACTGTTCGATCAGATGCTTGGTGCCGAACTTGGCATTCTGGTAGAGCGCGCTGCGCCCCATACCACCCATGTTGCCGTGAATGCCCTCGTTGAGAGTGAACAGCAGGCCCTGATAATCGTGGCGGGAGCGCAGGCTGCGCAAGCGGTCGAGGCGCAGCCGGATCTGGCTGTAGTCGTATTGCGTCGTCTGGTCCACCTCGCGCCAGCGGCGCTTGCCGGACTGCTCGTCGTGCGCGATGGCGGCTTCACGCCACTCATCGTAATTTGAACAGCTCGCCATCTGGCGTTCCAGCTGGGCGAGTTTACGGGACGTTCTCATGGGCTACCTCTTTGCCGGAGACTCCTCCAAGGATACTGCAAAGGCCACCGGCAATACAGGTTAAATCTGGCCAGAGGCTATGCACCCAAACCGCCGCACACCGGCTCTGCTGGCAGCCCCGACGTGGTCAGGAGGGCTTGTCCTTGTCCTCTTGCTCCGGCAAATCCCGGTGCACACCGCGGTATTCCTCTACCAGATGGCGCTTGTACAGCTTGCCATTGTCCATACGCGGCAACTGCTGATGGAAGTCCAGGGAGCGCGGCAGTTTGATGTGTGAAAGGCGCTCGCGCAGCCACTCCATGATCTCGATCGCCACCTCATCCGTCGCATCCGCCCAGTTCATGGGCTGAACCACGGCTTTCACCTCCTCGCCAAACTCCTCGTTGGGAATACCGAACACGGCAACGTCCGCCACCTTGCCGTGCGTGATCAAGAGGTTTTCGATTTCCTGCGGATAAATGTTCACACCGCCACTGATGATCATGAAGTTCTTGCGGTCTGTGAGGTAAAGGAAACCGTCCTTGTCCAGGTAGCCCAGATCACCTGTGGTCGCCCAGCCACGTTCGTTGAAAGCCTCAGCCGTTTTGCCCGGTTCGTCGTGATAGCTGAACTGGACCTGTTCACCGCTGAAGTAAATGGTGCCGATTTCACCCGGTGGCAGTTCGTTTCCTTCGTCGTCCACCACATGTACCGATCCCATCAGCGAGGGACCCACCGAACCTTTGTGGGTGAGCCAGTTGGCGGAGTCGATCATCGTGATACCAATGCCCTCACTGGCGGCGTAGTACTCGACGATGACCTCGCCCCACCAGGCGATCATCTGCTCCTTGACTTCAATCGGGCACGGGGCCGCAGCGTGAATGGCAAATTGCATGCTGCTGACATCGTACCGCGCGCGCACGTCCTCGGGCAGCTTCAGCATACGTACAAACATGATGGGCACCCACTGGCTGTGTGTTACCCGGTGCTCTTCAATGAGGGCCAGCGCAGCTTCGGCGTCGAACGTCTCCATCACCACGCTGGTGCCGCCCTGATACAGGGTCATCATGTTGTAGTGCAAGGGTGCCGCGTGATAGAGCGGCGCGGGTGACAGGTAGACCGTTTCCTCACCAAAACCAAACACCGCACCCAGACTGCCTGCCAGCGGGTGCACCGCATTGACGTCGTCGCTGGCCGGTGGGAGGAATACGCCCTTGGGCTTGCCGGTGGTGCCCGATGAGTAGAGCATGGGCACACCATTGGCCTCGTCCGCAATGCGCTCGGCCGGCTGCAGGCCAATGCTGTCATCCCAGGACTCGTAGCCGTCCAGAATACCATCCACCATCAAATAGTGTTTGATGCGCGAGGTGCCCAGCGCAAGAATTTCGCCTGCCACAGCTGCCAGCGCGTGAGACGCGATGAACAGCTTGGCCCCGCAGTTTTCCAGGATATAAGCGGTTTCATCACGTTTCAGGTGGGTACTGATTGGCGTGAAGATCAGCCCCGCTCGCTGGGCCCCCCAGCAGATTTCCAGGAACTGGCGACAGTTCACCAGCATCATGCCGATATGGTCACCTTTCTTCAGGCCCAGCGAGCGAAACAACTGAGCCGCCTGGTTGCTGCGCTCGTCGAGCTCGGCGTAAGTCACTACCTCGCCGGTTGCGCCCATGATGATGGCTGGCTTGTGGGGGTACGTCTCTGCGGTTATTGCTGGATGTGGCATGTCACGATCCTTGCTGCTGGCTATGCGGGATAGCGCGCCATCATAAGACGCGATATCCAGCGAGGCAATGTATCAGCGCGCTCGCATCAGGCCCTGCTGCGATGCGGACGCTACCAGCACCCCTTCGCGATTATAGAAACGCCCGTGGGCGAGACCGCGACCTGCGGCGACGCGCTCCGCCTCCACCGTGTGCAGTAGCCACTCATCCGCCCTGATGGGGCCGTGAAACCACAGCGCGTGATCCAGGCTCGCCAGTTGAATGTCATCACGCAGGTAAGAGCGACCGGTGGCAGCGAGGCAAACGTCGATCAACAGCGTGTCGGAAAAATAGGCCAGCAGGCTGGCATGAACGGCGTCCGGCTCGTTCAGGCAGCCGTTGGTCTTTACCCAGGCAGAAAGTACCGGCGGCAATGGGCGCGGATTGTGCCAGTCGACCACGGTGATCATGCGTACGTCCAGATCTTCTCCCGTGACCAGTGGAAAGGCATCATCGAAATCGCCGGTTTCAAGCGCTTTCTGGCGCTCGCTGATGAGGCTCTCAGGCGGCGGCACCTCGGGTGCCGTGCGCTGGTAATCAGCACTCGCACCGGTGGTCTGGAACGATACCGATGACACCAGTATCGGCTTGCCGCGCTGCAGGGCCACCACGCGCCGGGAACTCAGGCTGCCCCCGTCCAGCGCGCGATCCACTTCCAGACGGATCGACTCGGCCGGATCTCCGGGGCGCAGGAAGTAGGCGTGCTGGGAGTGCACCGCCCGCTCGACCGGCACAGTGGCCGCGGCCGCACGCAAGGCCTGTGCCAAAACCTGACCGCCGAACACGCGCGGGGCCCGCGGGTGCATGTTGTCGGCGATGAACACATCCTCACTGACAAAACGTGGCGTGAGTACCTGCAACAACTGGTCGAGCATGAGGTGAATCCACTATGATGCACTGATATAACCGCGCATTATCCCGGATACGGCCCGCCAGCTCCAGACACGAGGCCCATCCAAACCCAGCGAGGATCCTGATGCACGCTTCGCCAACACCAGCAGCACTGCGCCAGCGCATTCGCGCGGGTGAGCACACGGGGAATACCTCAGGCTGCGCGCCCGGCTTCGTTCAGTGCAACATCGTCATTCTACCTGAAGCCTGGGCGAACGACTTCCTCCGTTTCTGCCAGGCCAACCCCAAGCCCTGCCCGCTCATTGCCGTTGCCGCCGCCCCGGGTGACCCTGCCCTGCCGCCACTCGGAGACATCGATATTCGCACCGACGTACCCCGCTACCGGCTGTTTCGCAACGGCGTTTTCGAGACCGAACTCGGCGACCTGAGCGTCCTCTGGCAGCCCGATCTGGTGACCTTTGCGCTCGGTTGCTCGTTCTCCTTTGAGGAGGCGTTGATCGCCGACGGGCTGGATGTACGCAATGTGTCCGAGGGGGTGAACGTGCCCATGTATCGCACAAACCTGCCCTGCACAGCGGCAGGCCCTTTCGCCGGTAACATGGTGGTCAGCATGCGTCCCATGCGCGCAGCCGACGCGATTCGCGCAGTGCAGATCTGTACCCGCTTTCCCTCGGTGCACGGCGCTCCGGTACACCTCGGCGACCCCGCCCTTATCGGCATCGCTGACATCAACCGGCCCGACTACGGCGATCCGGTAACAATTGCAGCAGACGAATTGCCCGTATTCTGGGCTTGCGGGGTGACGCCCCAGGTCGCGTTGGAGCAGGCAAAACCGCCGCTTGCCATCACCCACAGCCCGGGCTGCATGCTGGTCACCGACCTGCGCAATAGCCAGCTGGCCGTGCTCTGATCGCGCCCCTTACCACAGGAAACCACCGTATGCTCCTCAACTGCGACCTCGGCGAAAGTTATGGTAGCTGGCACATGGGCATGGACGAGGCCATTATGCCGCATATCGACCAGGCCAATATCGCCTGTGGCTTTCACGCCGGCGACCCGCTCACCATCGACCGTACACTGGCGCTGGCCGCGCGCCACGAGGTGCAGGTGGGCGCGCACCCTGCCTACCCGGACCTGGTGGGCTTCGGCCGGCGCAGCATGGCCCTGAGCGAGCAGGAACTTGCCAGCAGCCTGCGCTATCAGATTGCCGCGCTGGACGGCATGGCCGCCTGCCACAATCTGCAGGTGGCCTACGTCAAGCCACACGGCGCGCTGTATAACGACATGATGGTCGATCCCGCCGTGCGTGCCGCGGTCATGCGCAGCGTTGCCAGTTACCACCGCCCCCTGGCGCTCATGCTACAGGCGACACCCGAGGCTGAGGCCCACCGCGAGGAAGCGCAGCAACACGGGCTTGCGTTACGGTTCGAGGCCTTTGCCGACCGTTGCTACGCGGACGACGGCCGGCTGCTGTCGCGCCGCCTGCCGGGCGCAGTGCACGATCGTGAGCACATGCTGGCCCAGGTACGGCAATTGCTCGATCACGGCACCATCACCACCCGCGGGGGCAAGGTGCTGGCCCTGGCCGTGGACTCTCTATGCGTACACGGCGACAACCCCGAGGGGGTCATGGCCATTGAGGAGATACAGCAGTTGACCTCGGGAAGTTCGGAACACCCATGCAGCTGAAACATGCAGGTGAAAACGCCGTGCTGATCTCCTTTGCGGAGGAGAACGCCGCCGCGCCCCCCGGCCCCCGCGAGGCGGCTCAGGTTCGCGCCGCGGCTGAGGCGGCTCGGGCGGCCCTGCAGGAAGACCTGATCGACCTGGTGCCGTCCTATGCCTCGCTGCTGGTGATCTACGACGCCCTGCGCACCGACCATTTCAGCGTTGTGCACCGTTTGCAGGCGCTGCAAGGGACCATCGAAGCCGCCACCGCAGGTGGCGGCGGCCGCGAGATCGAATTACCCGTGTACTACAGCCCGGAAACCGGTGCTGACCTGGAACGCCTGGCGCGGGAGGCGGACCTGACTGTGGCCGAGGTGATCACACTGCACTGCGCGACCCAATACACCGTCTATGCCATTGGCTTCGCACCGGGCTTTGCCTACCTCGGCCACGTCGACTCACGTATCGCCGCGCCGCGACTGACGACCCCGCGGCAGCGCGTGCCACGCGGCGCGGTGGCAATTGCGGACCGGCAGACCGCTGTCTACCCCGCCGTGTCACCGGGAGGCTGGAACCTGATTGGCAACTGCCCGCAACGCCTGTTTGATCCGCATCAGGATCCGCCCATGCCGGTTGCCGTGGGCGATAGCGTGCGCTTTGTCGCAATTGATCGGCAGCGTTTTATCGAACTGGGCGGCGAGCTCGCGTGAGCCTGTGTGTACGGCAACCGGGGCTGCTCAGCCTGCTGCAGGATCGCGGCCGCTTTGGCCAACACCATCTTGGCCTCACCACCGGCGGCCCCATGGACCTGGAGGCGTTTCTACTCTGTCAGCGCTTACTCGGCAACGATCCGAACTGCACGTTGATAGAGTGTAGCTTTGGCGGTCTGGAGCTCGATGTGGAAACCGACACACTGCTCTGTGTAACAGGTGCCGAGGCGCCGCTGCTGATCAATGGTCAGCCGCGGGATCTCTGGACCAGTCACCGTGTTCAAGGCGGCGACCGGGTGCAGCTCGGCCACGCTGAACACGGTTGCCGCAACTATATTGGTGTGGTCGATGGCTTTGCGGTAAGCCCGCAATTCGGCAGCACGGCGACCGTGCTGCGCGAGGGACTCGGAGGCCTGCGCGGCGAAAAACTGGCGCCCGGCGATGTTCTGCCGTGCCGGCCGGACACACAGCGTCGACGACTGCAGCTGCCCGCGACCGAGCGCCCCCATTACGGTGCGCAACTGACGGTACGTGTGGTGCCGGGCTACCAACAGGCGCATTTTCCGAGGCTGCAGCAACGTCGCTTCTACAGCTCCCCCTGGACGGTATCGCAGCGCGCTGATCGCATGGGTTATCGTCTGGAGGGCCCGCCCATCAAGGGCGATATTACCGGTATTGTTTCAGAAGGCATTTGCCTGGGTGCGATCCAGATACCGGCCGATGGCCAGCCTATCGTCCTGCTGAATGACAGGCAGACCATCGGCGGCTACCCAAAGCTGGGCGCCGCGCTCTCGGTCGATGCCGCCCGCATGAGCCAGTTGCGGCCCGGCGCTACCGTGCACTTTGCCGCCATCAGCCCCCATGCGGCACACAACGTCTTGCACCTGCAACACTGGCGCATGCGACACATACCACTGCAATCACCACCTGAGGAGTAAACGCCGTGGACGAACAAGTCCTGAGCGAAGCCATTGAGACCCTGCTGGTGGCACGCAATCCACGTCAAATGCAGGTGGCCCGCGCCGCGCTTCCCGCGGGCTACTACCTGCGTGCGGCACAGCGCTTGCGCGATATCCGCGGTACCGTATTGATCGGCACCGGCTTTCCGGTCGCGGGCACCTTCGAGACCGATGGCCCGGTCGGCGCCATCGCCCTGTACCAGGCCCTGCAGGCGCTCGGCGCCGAGCCGATGATTGCCTGTGCTACACCGCTGGCTCAGGTGCTGGCGAGCGCCTACCGGATCCTGCCGCTGGAGCGCGAGCCAGCGGATGACGGTTCGGCACTCGCCGCCGGCTGGCTCGCGACCCATGCACCCAGCGCCATTATCTCTATCGAACGCCCGGGGATGGCGGCCGATGGCCGCTACTACAACATGCGCGGGGAGGACATCAGCGCCGGTTGCGGCGTATTCGACCCCTTCCTGACCCTGGCGGAATGCCCCACGATCGCGATTGGCGATGGTGGCAATGAGATCGGCATGGGGAATATCGCCAACGCCATCGCCGGGTTGGACATACAGGTATCAGTCACCCCCTGTGACGAGCTGCTGGTCGCTGATGTTTCCAACTGGGGTGCCTATGGTCTGCTGGCGTTCCTGGGCCTGTGGTCAGAACGCGATCTGCTCGCCGAGTTCTCGCCACTGGCCACCTTGCGCTACCTGTCCGAACGCGGCAGCGTGGATGGTGTCACACGCAGGAACACGCTCACAGAAGATGGGCTGCCGCCCTCCGAGAGCGAATCGGTCATCCGCCAGCTGCGCACGCTCACCGGTTTTCTCGAGGCGGCGGCGTGAGCACTTGGCACTCTCAACACAAGGAAAGGCTATGAGCATCGTTTATCTCAACGGCAGTTACCTGCCCATGGATGAAGCCCGCATTTCCCCCATGGACCGCGGCTTCCTGTTCGGCGACGGCATCTACGAAGTGGTCCCTTCCTACGCCGGGAAACTGGTGGGCTTTGGCCCCCACATGCAGCGCATGCAGCAGGGCCTCGATGCGATTGAACTGAAAGTACATCTGAACGAGGCCGAATGGCGCACCATCGCCCAGGAGCTGCTGGAGCGCAACGGCGGCGGCAATCTCGGACTGTATTTTCACATCAGCCGCGGTGCGGACCTGCGGCGCAATCATGCCTACCCCGAGAACATCGCAGCAACGCGCTATGCATTTGTTTTTGAGATCGCGCCGCCCCCGGCACCCGACAAAGCCGCCGCGCGCTGCTTTCATGTTTCCACCACGGAAGACCTGCGCTGGCGACGCTGCAACATCAAATCCACCGCCTTGCTCGGCAACGTGATGCACTACCAGCACGGCCACAGCCGCGGCCACGGAGAAACCCTGCTCTACAACGAGGCCGGTGAATTGACCGAGGCCGCGGCGTGCAACGTGTTTATCGTGAAGGACGGTGCCGTGGCAACGCCGCCCCTGGATCACCAGAAACTGCCCGGCATCACCCGGCTCATGCTGCTGGACATCCTGCGCAAGCACAGCAGTATTCCAGTGAGCGAACGCATCGTGACCATGCAGGAGGTGCACAGCGCCGATGAGGTGTGGCTGACCAGCTCCAGCAAGGAAGTGGCCCCGGTGCTGTCCATAGACGACCAGCCGGTGGGCGACGGTCAGGTCGGCGATGTCTGGCTGGCCGCGCAAACGCTGTTTGCCCGGCACCGGTACGACTACTGATGGCACGCCCCTGCGAAGCCCGCCTGGACCTGACCGCGCTGCGCCACAACCTGGCGCTTGCCCGCACGCTGGCGCCACAATCCAGCCTCATGGCGGTGGTCAAAGCCAACGCCTACGGCCACGGTGCCATTACCATGGCCCGCGCACTGGAACCGCTGGCAGACGCACTGGCGGTCGCCTCTCTGGAGGAGGCATTGGAACTGCGTGGGGCGGGTATCCACTGCCCACTGCTGCTGTTGCAGGGTGTATTTCACCCGGATGAACTGCCACTCGCCGCCGAGCAGCAGCTGTGGTTGACCATCGACAACGCCACACAGGTCGCGTGGTTGGAGCGGGCCACGTTGCCGACGCCTGTGCATTGCTGGCTGAAAATCGATACCGGCATGCACCGCCTGGGCGCTCCACCGGGACAGGTCGCGGAGTTCCATCGCCGCTTGCTGGCCTGCGGCAAGCTCGCAGGGCCACCTGTACTGACAACACACTTCGCCTGCGCCGACCAGCTGGACCATCCCGCCACCGCCGCGCAGATCGAGCGCTTTGAGCAACTGACCGGGCCGCTTGCCGGTGTGCGCAGTGCCGCCAACTCGCCCGCCACCCTGGCCTGGCCTGCCAGCCACTACGACTGGATTCGGCCCGGTTTCATGCTCTGGGGCAACTCCCCGTTCACTGTACCGCACCCCCAGGCCGACACGCTGCGCCCGGTGATGACCCTGGCTTCCAGCGTAATCTCCCTGCGCGAGGTAGAAGCTGGCGAGTGCGTCGGCTATGGCGCCACCTGGCAGGCCAGGCGGCCCTCGCGCATTGCCACCGTTACCGTGGGCTACGGTGACGGCTATCCCCGCGGTGCGGGCAACGGCACCCCGGTGCTGGTCAACGGCCATCGCGCCGCACTGGCGGGCCGTGTGTCCATGGATATGATCACCGTGGACGTTACCGATCTACCGCCCGTGGCGATCGGTGACCCCGTGGTGCTCTGGGGCAACGGGCTGCCGGTTGGCGAGGTTGCAGAGCACGCGCAAACCATCGGCTACGAACTGCTGACCCGCATGCCTGCGCGGGTGCCACGACGTGTGGTCATCGACTGACCTTCTCGAGGCGCATCTCAACGATCTGGAGCGCGTCGCACCCGTCTGTGGTATACTGATCGGCCGTCCAGCCTGAAGAGACCCTGATATGTCTGCCAAGCCACAACGCGCGCCCGCCAAGAAAAAACAGCCCGCGGCGGTAGAAACCTCGAATTCGATCGAAGAACAAACGCGCGCTTTCTTGAAGACTGGGGGCAAGATCCAGAACATCCAGTCGGGCATCAGCGGCCAGCCCGGCGGCTATGCCGCACGTCCCTCCGGCGCAGGGCGCAAATAACAACCGCGCCCGCAGCGCATCCAGACGGCACGGAAGCGCGTACACTCTCCATCGGTCTTACCTGAGCGGGAAGCACCATGGACAATATTCTGAACCCCACCGTCACCACCCGGGACGGCATCCAAATTCGTAGGGTCGCCGCTGCACACGCGGCGCTGGCGTTAATACTGCTGGCACTGTTCGCAGCGGCAAACAACTGGTACCAGTCCTCGTCACTCATACTCGCCGCTGTACTGGGCGTGGTGAGTGGCGCTGCAGCGGGTGGCATCATTTGCACCCTGGTGCACGAGTGGTTTCATTACCTTGGTGCCCTTGCCGCACGAGGCCAACACAGCCGGCCGGCACGCCTCGCCCTGTTTGCCTTCGAGTGGGACTTCAAGCGCAACAACAGGCATCAGTTCCTCGTCATGAGCTACGCCGGTACGCTGGGCTCCCTGGTGGCCATCGCATTGTTCGCGATCAACATTCCGCCGGCAACGCCCTGCAGCATTGCCTTGCTGGCAGCCAGCGTGGGCAGCCTCGCCTTTGCCGGCGCCATCGAATGGCCCGTTATCGCTCGCGTACACGCCGGCGGTGACCCGCTTGGCGAACTCTCGCGCACAACGCCGCGCGTGGTTTTGCACAGCGCCATTATCGGCCTTGTCGCGCTCCTCATCACCGCCTACGCCCTGGCCTGATTTGCCTCCCCCCGTGCGCATGCACTGGGCATCCAGTATCATGGGTTTTTCGGCAATTCTCTCCGGAGTCGCATCTCTTGTCGCAGCCCCTACACTCGCCGCTCGCCGATGGCAGCCTGCTGGCGGCTATCGACCTCGGTAGCAATTCCTTCCACCTGATCGTCGCGCGGGTAGAGCACGGCGAAATGCGCCCGGTGGAGGCGCTGGCGGAGAAAGTCCAGCTGGGCGCCGGCCTGGTTGATGGCAAGTTGTCAGCGGCGGCCATTGCGCGAGGCCTTGATTGCCTCGCCCGCTTCGCCCAGATGCTGGGCAGCGTGGACCCGGAAAGAATCCGCGTGGTGGGCACCAACGCCCTGCGCATGGCGGATAATCGTCGGGAATTCACCCTGCCCGCACAGCGCATCCTCGGGGCGCCCGTCGACGTGGTTTACGGCAGGGAGGAAGCGCGGCTGGTATACCTGGGGGTCGCCCACACCCTGGCGGACGACGCCCAGTCGCGACTGGTGATCGACATCGGCGGCGGCAGCACCGAGCTGATCATTGGCCAGCGGTTTGAGCCGCAGCGGCTGGAGAGCCTGCAGATGGGCTGCGTATCCTTTTCCGACAGCTGCTTTGCCAACGGCAAGGTGAGCCGCAGCAACTACCGCACGGCCTATGAACGGGCAAGGCTCGAAGTCTCTCACATCCGCTATCACTTCCACTCCCGCCACTGGGCGGAATGCGTGGGTTCCTCGGGAACCCTGCAAGCCATTGAGTCAGTGCTTGTCAGCTACGGGTGGAGCGATGGCGGCATTACGCGCAAGGCGCTTTCCCGGCTGGAGAAGCGCCTGCTGCAGTTCAAGCACTTTGATGCCATTGAACTGGAAGGGCTGAGCAGCCAGCGCCGCAACGTTATCGCCGCCGGCGTGGCAATTACCAGCGCCCTGTTCGACGAGCTAGGCATTTCGCACCTGCGCACCTCGCGTGGCGCCTTGCGGGAAGGCGTGATCTACGACCTGATGGGGCGATTGGGGCACGAGGATGTGCGCGAACGCACCATCAACGCATTGATGCAGCGCTACAGTGTGGACAAGGTGATGGGCGAGCTGATGGCGCGGCGCGCGCGCACGCTGTTCAACGCCAGCCGCGAAGGCTGGTCGCTGCGCAAGACCGACCGGGATCTGCTTGAGCGCACGGCACTCACCCATGAGGTGGGCATGGCCATCTCGCACAAGCACTACCAGCGACATACCGCCTACCTGCTGCAGAACGCCGACCTGCCAGGCTTTTCGCAGGAAGAGCAGGAGCAGATGGCACTGCTTGCCGCCACCCAGCGCGGCAAACTGGACCACCCCCTGTGGGCCGCAGTCACCGATGCCGACCGCCCCCGGTTATTGCGCCTGATCACCCTGTTTCGGCTGGCACTGCTGTTCAAATACGTGGAACAGTTGGAGGCGCTGCCCGACTTTGCGGTGCACGCGCACGAAAACACGATTGGCCTGGAATTTCCGCCCGAATGGCTGCAACGCCATCCGCTGACAGCGCGGGAACTGGAGCAGGAAGTGTCGCTACTCGGCAAGGAAGGTCTGCAGCTCTCCCTGCACTGAGCTGGCGTAAGCGGCGCAGGACTGCCAGCACCGCAGAGCCCGTTCAATCAGCCGGCACCGTGTCCTGCGCCACGATGTCCGCCAGGTACTCGAGCAAGATCTCATTGACCGCTTCCGAGGCTTCCAGCTGCACCATGTGCCCTGCGCCCGGGATCATGCGTACAGCGCGCAACCGGGGGAATATGGCGCGCATCTGGCCGATTGGGTCGTCGCCATGAAACCCCTCCAGATCCACATCGTGCTCACTGCCGAGGAAATACGCTGGCACCTTGCTCTGTACGCCTTCGAACGGTTTGCGTTGCGCCCATTTCAGGTCGAATGCCCGATACCAATTGAGGCCACCCGTGAAGCCGCTGCGGCTGTATTCGGACACGAAAAATTCCAGCTCCAGCTCGGAGAGCCACGGCCAGGGTAAAGGCGGCGGCTCCTCCATGGCATCAATGTACGACGTGCCGGGGGGGTGTTGAAACATCTCGAAGTAGTTGCAGGCACCGCTCAGGGTGTGAAACACCTTGTGCAGGAAGCGTCGTGGTTCCGCGGCCAGCTCTTGGTCAGCGCGTGGCGGCTCGCGGAAATACTCGATGTGCAGAAAGTGTTGCTCGCCCATGCGGCGGTATTCGGTCAGCGGCGGCTCGTCGGGGTTGTGCGGGGCCGCCGGGTTTTCCAGGCCAATGACCGCGATCACCCGCTCGGGGTGACGCAGGGCCAGGTCGTAGACCGCGAAGGCGCCGAAATCCAGGCCGGCGAACACCGCGCGCGGCTCACCCAGATGTTCCAGCAGCCCGAGCAGGTCGGCGGTGATGTGGTCGATATCGTAGGCTTCCACCGCCGTCGGCGCATCGGTCTGCCCCATGCCACGCATATCCGGCGCAATCACCCGATAACCGGCCTGCGCCAGCGCGCTGATCTGCCGGTGCCAGCTAAACCAGAGATGGGGAAAACCGTGGCACAGCACCACCGGCATGCCTGAGCCCTGTTCGACGTAGTGCATACGGATGCCATTGATGGTGGCGTGGCGATGTATCCATTCCATGCTGGGGGTCCCCTGGACTGCGCCGGGTCGGGAAAGTCTGCGCATTCTGTGGTTGAAATCCTGCCTATCCTGATGCATCAGGAAGCGTGACCTGCTTCGTCTGCCGCCAGGGAAGTGCTGCCCATGCCTGAAGTGTACTCCGCATCATCCACCACTGTGAACCGAACTGCGCGTGCTGAACGCCGGCATCTACGGCGACCACGGACACATTGTGCTGTTCCTCATGACCGTCATGATCATCACATTGATCGTGATTGCACTGATACGCTGGATTGAGCACCTGTCCGAGCTGGCCATGGGCGTCGAACGCGATACGCTGCTGCCGCTCGCGTTACAGCGTGAGGGCTGAGCTGCCGGCTAGCCCTTACAGGTTGACCCAGCTGTTCAGGGCACGCAGGCGAAACTGTTCCCCATCCTGACTGAGCACAACAGAATCGGGCAGCACCGCCTCTACCCGAATGCCGCGCCCCACAGACTGCCCGGCGGATGCCTGCTGACCGTTGATTGTCACGCTGGAGCCGCCGTCCTGACGGTAATCGTGCTGCAGATACATCAGGGTTGGAATGGCATCCTTGCGCTGCTGCGACAGCTCGCCGAGAAAAGGCGCCGGGTGTTCCGCCAAGCGCACATCTTCCAGTGCCTGCTCGGCTGCGGCCGCCAGGGCCGCAATATCCACGCTGCTCTCCGTCTCCGTGGATGGCCCCGTATCAGCCGGGCTCGCCGCGGCGTCCTTCGGCGCACGCTCGTTGCTCGCGCTCGCAGGTGGCGTTGCCACAGGCGCTTCCTGCACGGCCGGGGAGGTACCGGCATACAACGCGCTCACATCCGCGCTGGCTTCGTGTTCAAGGGAAGGTGCCGCCGCGCTACTCTCGACCGCTACGGGTGTCGGCGCATTCGGCTGCACGGCGCGGGCAGCGGCATACTCGGCGCCTACAGGCTCTACAGAAATCGGCGGGGCCATGCCTACAGACGTCGGCGGCACTCCGCCTGACTGCGCTGCCGTCGATGATGTCACCTCGGCGTGTTCGGGAGTTGGCCGCACTGCTGGCCCTTCAGCACGGTTGAACAGCCCGCCGAGCAGGAAACCGGCAAGCAATATCAGGCCGGCAGCGGCCAGCAGCCACAGCCAGCGCGCACTGCGCCGGTTGGCTTCGGGTTCAAAATGCACGCTGTCCACACCCGGTACCGGGCTCGCATTCTGCTGCTCGCGGCGCGAGCGGTTCAGTGCTTCCAGGATCAATGACACTGGCGATGCTCCTTCACTGCGGCGCGGCCACTCATTGCCCTGCCGCCTCTGCCGCGAGCCGTTGGGCCGCCTCCGCCGCGCTCAGGTCGCGTCCGGCCAGAATATTCAGGCGCAGCAGGGTCTGCTCGCCCACCACCCCGTCAGCCCGCAGCTGCTGGCTGGCCTGAAACAGACGCACACGCTCCGCCAGCGCGGGTGAGTATGCGCCGGTAGAGAGCGGTGCGGCCTGCCCATCGAGCACAGCAAACAGGCCGGCGATATCGGCCACAACAGGGCCCGAGTCCGCCCGACCCACGGGACCGGAGAAACCCTCCGGAGGACGCCAGAGCAACCGGTAAGCACCCCGCCAGTGCGGCGCCAGCTGCGTGAAAGGCACGCGCTGCAGCCCCGCTTCCGACCACAACAGGGCATTGCCCGCAGCCTCCCCCAGGAACACTGCGGCAGCCGCAAAGCGATCCGCGGTAATCAGGTCCAGGAGCACGGGACGGTTGAGTGCGATCACGTCCTGCCAGGTGTCGGCGGTACCGCGGTGGCAGCTCAGGGGAAAGCGCACACTGTCGTCACAGAGAAGTTCCAGCGGCGGCACTGGCCCCGCCGCCTGCAACTGCCAGAGCGCTTGCAGCCCCTGCGCCGGCGCAAGCTCCCAGGCGGGCGCGGCCGGCGAGGCCGCCAATACGGCAGTATCCTTGCCGACGTCGGTCGCCGCGGGGGCCGCAGGCGCGGGCGCCTGTGTCGGTGCCTGTGCCGGTGCAACCACTGGCACCGCGGGCTGGCCGACTCGCGCCAGCCACCACACCGCGGCGATCAGCACTATGATTCCGGCCGCCGCTGCTACAACACGCAACTGCTGCCGCCGACGCGATGCCGGGCCCTCTTCCCCCAGCACCTCTGCTATTGCCTGCGCCAGCACCTGCCGGTCGGCCTGTGTCCGGTTGCGACCATACGTGCCCAGCAAAATACGATCGCACAGTACATTGATCAACCGGGGAATGCCGCGAGTCGCGCGGTGAATACCACGCACCACGTCCGGCGGAAACAGCTCGCGGCCAGCCGGCAGGCCGGCAATCTGCAACCGGTGACGGATATATGCTGCGGTTTCTGCCTGGTTCAGTGGCGCGAGCGTGTAGCGCGCGGTGATGCGCTGGTTGAGCTGACGCAGTTCAGGCCGCTGCAGCAGCTGCGCGAGCTCAGGCTGGCCAATCAACACAATCTGCAGGAGTTTCTCACTGTGCGTTTCGAGGTTGGTCAGCAGACGAATCTGCTCCAGCACATCAAAATCAAGATGCTGTGCCTCGTCGATCAGAAGCACCGTTTTGCGCCCCTGGGCGTGATTCTCCAGCAGGTAGCTATGCAGGCTGTCGGTGAGTGTTTTCAGCGAAGGCTGGTTGCCGTCGTAGGCAATGCCCAGCTCATCGCACACGGTCGCGAGCAACTCCTGCGCATTCAAGGCCGGGTTCAGCACAATGGCGATATCGGTATCGGGCGGCAGTTGCTCCAGCAGGCAGCGGTTGATTGTGGTCTTGCCGGTACCCACCTCGCCGGTGAGCAGAATAAAGCCCCCGCCACTGCCCACACCGTAGAGCAGGTGCGCCAGTGCATCGCGGTGCCGTGGACTCATGAACAGATAGCGCGGATTTACCGCGATTGAGAAGGGCGTTTCACTGAGGCCGAAATACTGAAGGTACATAGTTGCCTGCGCTGCCTGGGCCGGAGCAGTGGAAAGCCGGTATCACACCGCTACAGCGGCTTACCGGACCGGTGGTTGTGCCCGGTCAGGGACACATCCACGCCGTATAGTCGCCAGTACCTTCGTGAATGGACTCACGCACAACCGCATTTCCACCCATCGTCAGGGCACGTTCGCGAGCGAGGTTGTCGAGTTCAACCCGGACCTTGTTTTCGCCGCGCTCAATGCCCGCCACCTTCCACGCCACGTTCGTGGTAATGCGGCCGAGACGTTTGCACTGCGCCACTTCAGAAGCTTCCAGCAGGGGCAGGGCACGCGCGTCATCCGGGATTTTGACCCAGGTACAGCCTGCCAGCAGCGCGGATACAACCGCCAACGTGGCCAAAGAACGAACCGTGTGCGCGTTCATGCATTACCTCCGAAAAACCAGTTGGCAGATTACCACAGGCGAGGCACTGCGGGTACAGCCGCCCGCCCCTCACGCCGCAGCGACACTGCCTCGATCGTGGTCCGCCGGAAGGGGCTCTGGGAAACCAGTGGCCCGCCTAGAGGATTACCGTGCGCTGCCCGTTCAGTTGCACTCGCTCCTCGCAATGCAGCCGCACCGCATGCGACAGCGCCGTCGCCTCGGTGTCGTGCCCCAGGTGAATCATCTGCTCCACCGAAACCTGGTGGTCAATTGCCTTGACTTCCTGGGCGATAATAGGGCCTTCATCGAGATCCGACGTGACGTAGTGTGCCGTGGCCCCGATCACTTTTACCCCACGGTCATAGGCCTGGTGATAGGGTCGGGCGCCCTTGAAACCAGGCAGGAAGGAGTGGTGAATGTTGATCGCCCGCCCCGCGAGTTCCGTACACAGCGCATCCGAGAGAATTTGCATATAGCGCGCCAACACCAGCAGGTCAGCCTGCTGTTCGCGAAACAGTTGCAGCAACTTCGACTCCTGCGCCGCCTTCTGTTCCGGGCTGACCGGCAGGTAGTGATAGGGCAGCCCGTACCATTCCACCAGTTCGCGGCAGTCTTCATGGTTGCTGACCACGCCAACGAGCGTGGCCGGCAGTGCGCCAGCGCGCCACTTGGTCAGCAGCGCCACCAGGCAGTGGTCGTAGCGGGAAACCGCCAGTAACACACGTGGCAGCTCATCCGCCGGCCGCAGCCGATAGTGCATGCCCATGTCGTCGGCGAGCAGGGCAAAGCGCCGGGCAAACTCTGCAAAAGGCACCGTCATCGCGCGGTCATCGAAGACACAGCGCAAATGGAAGGTGCCGCTTACCGGGTCACTGAAATTGGAAATCTCGGTGATGAAGGCGCCCGCCTCCAGAAACAGCTGGGAGTAACGCGCCACGACACCGAGTCGGTCCGGACACTGGAATGACAGAATATAGGCGCGCGGCACAGCGCCCGATGTTGGCTCGGTCACGAAAATCCTCTCTCAGGTTTGGTCGCACCCGGGGGCGCACCGTCAGAAGTTGAACCCGTTGCCGGATACCACCGGCACATTGGTCCACAGATCATTGGGGTCACGATACCAGCCGGCCGCCGCGAGTGCACCGCCATCGAGATTTATTGTCGTGCCGGTAACCCAGGCCGACAGCCCGGAAGCCAGAAACAGCGCGCAACCCGCAGCGTCCTCCGGTGTACCAAAGCGCTCCAGCGGTATCCAGCGACGGGTATGCGCCTGATGCTCGGGTGCAATCAGCTGGGAGGGCCGCACCTGCGCGGTCTCGGTGGTTTCCGGAGCAATGGCGTTGACGCGAATGCCATCCGGACCGAGCTCCAGCGCCAGGCTGCGGGTGAAGCCGGTTATCGCGTGTTTGAAGGCACAGTAGGTCGTTACCATGGGAATGCCGCGGAACGCCTCGATGGAGGAGATGCTGATGATGCTGCCGCCGCGACCGCGGGACTGCAGCAGCGGGATAGCGGCGCGGGTGACCGTGAAAATATGTTTCAGGTTGACGCCGTACAGCTGCTCAAGATCTTCATCGGTGCAGGCCGCAAACGGTTTGATGATGCCAAGGAAATCGCCCACGTTGTTCACCAGCACATCCAGGCCGCCAAAGCGCGCTTGCACCTGGGCCATCAGCGCATCGACAGCGGCCCGGTCGCAGACATCGGTATGCGACACCAGCGCTTCAGTCGCACTGGCATCCAGGGCCGCCTGCAGGTCGGCACAGCGGTCGGCCTCTTTCTCGGCAACCACCAAGCGTGCGCCACGTGTTGCGAAAGCTTCTACAATGGCACGGCCAATACCGGCACCGCCACCGGTAACCAGAACGATCTTCCCTGTGAAATCGAGATCTTGCATATCCGTCTCCTGCTCAAATTATTCGAGCAATTGATATACCAGATGCGCCTGCGCAATGCATGCGAACGCGCCTGCGCAGACCACGCCCCCCGCACAGAGTTTATGTAGTTAGGCCGGGCCGCGTAGGCCGGGCCGCGCAGGCCGGGCCGCGCAGGCCGGGCCGCACATCGATTGCCGTCACTTGTAGGTCACCACCAGGTAGCCCCGCAGCGGTGTGTCACCCAGCGACTGAATACTGTGCTCCACATCCGCCCGGTAATGCGCCGAGTCGCCGGCGGCCAGCTGGCACTCGGTGTTTCCCGCCACCACCTGCGCCGCACCCGCCGCCAGGGTCAACAGTTCGCGCGTCCCGCTGTAATGCGGCGAGCTGTCGAGGCTCGCTCCGGGCTGCAGGAGCAATTCGTAGAATTCCACGTGTTTTTCCATATGCAGGGGCGACAGTGTGCGAATCTGGCATTCGTCATCAGCACGGAACAGGCTCGAGGGGTCGTCCGCCCTCACCACTTCAATCAGGCCACTGGCCAGCGGGTCATCCACCAGTTCGCCTATACTGAGTCCGAAGGCCTGGGCGATACGGAAGGTTACCGCCAGAGTCGGGTTGGCCTGGCCGCGTTCAATCTGGCTCAACATGGAGCGGCTGACGCCGGACGCGGCTGCCAGCTGGTCGAGTGTAAACCCGTGAACCTGGCGCAGTTCGGTGACCCGCTCACACAAGACCTTGCTGGCGGGGTCCAGCGCTGATTTGGACATGCAATTTTCCAGTTTAGTAGAAGGATTTCTTGTATCCGGGATATTACCCATCTACTATACCGGATAAATTCCACTATAGTGAAACGCCGTTATGCAAGCACTGGTCAAGAAAGAAGCACGCTCCGGCCTCTGGCTGGAGGAGGTACCGGAACCGGCATTCGGCATCAATGACGTGCTGATCAAGGTCAAACGCACTGCCATCTGCGGCACGGACATGCACATTTTCCACTGGGATGCCTGGGCGCAGAAAACGGTGCCCGTTCCCATGATCGTCGGCCACGAGTTCGTCGGCGAGATCGTTGAAGTCGGCTCCAATGTCGTAGACTTCCACCCTGGCCAGATTGTCTCCGGCGAGGGCCACGTGGTCTGTGGCCGCTGTCGCAACTGTATGGCCGGCCGCCGTCACCTGTGCGCGAAAACCAGCGGCATCGGGGTGGACCGCTCCGGCGCCTTCGCCGAGTACATGGCGCTACCCATGTCCAACGTATGGGAGCATTCAGCAGGGATCGATCTCGATGTTGCCGCCCTCTTCGACCCTTTCGGCAACGCCGTCCACACCGCATTGCAATTCGACCTGCTCGGGGAAGACGTGCTCATCACAGGTGCCGGGCCTATCGGAGCCATGGCAGCTGCTGTGTGCAAGCATGCCGGTGCGCGCCACGTGGTGATCACCGACGTGATCGACAAACGCCTGGAACTGGCTGCCACACTGGGCGCCACACGCACCGTAAACGTGACCCGGGAGAGCATTGCCGACGTCCAGCAATCGTTGGGCATGGACGAAGGCTTTGATGTGGGGCTGGAAATGTCCGGCAACCCGCAGGCGTTTCGCGACCTGCTGGCCAATATGTGCCACGGTGGCAAGGTGGCGATGCTGGGCATCCCCAGCGAAAACACAGCGATAGACTGGAACACAGTTATCTTCAACATGCTCACCCTGAAAGGTATCTACGGCCGGGAAATGTACGAAACCTGGTACAAGATGTCGGTCATGATCGAGTCCGGGCTGGATATTTCGCCCGTGATTACCCACCGCATGAGCTTCCGCGACTTTCAACACGGCTTCGATGTGATGAGCTCCGGCGAAGCGAGTAAAGTCGTACTGAACTGGGAGGACTGAACCACCATGTACAGCGCATTTCGGGAACACCTGGCCGGCCAGCTGGCCGATATCGAGTCCGCGGGGCTGACCAAACACGAGCGCCTCATCACAACGCCCCAGGGCGCGCACGTGGGTGTGGCAGAGCGGGAGGTGCTGAACCTCTGCGCCAACAACTATCTGGGGCTGGCGCAGCACCCCGCCGTGAATGCCGCCGCGGCCGAGGGCCTGCGCGAGTGGGGCTATGGCATGGCTTCCGTGCGTTTCATCTGCGGCACACAAACCCTGCACAAACAGCTGGAACAAAGACTGTCTGAATTTCTCGGTATGGACGACACCATCCTCTACCCTTCCTGTTTCGACGCCAATGGCGGCCTGTTCGAAACGCTCCTCGGCGCAGAGGATGCGGTGATCTCCGATGAACTCAACCATGCCAGCATCATCGACGGCATACGCCTGTGCAAGGCACAGCGCTTCCGCTACCGCAACAACGACATGAGCGACCTGGAAGCACAGCTACAGGCAGCAGACGCCGCCGGTGCCCGCTTCAAGTTGATCACCACCGACGGTGTGTTTTCCATGGACGGCTATATCGCGCGCCTGGATGAGATCTGCGATCTGGCCGAGCGCTACGGCGCGCTGGTGCACTTCGACGACTGCCACGCGACCGGCTTTCTCGGCGCCAACGGCAAAGGCACACACGAATACCGCGGCTGCATGGACCGCGTGGACATCATCACTGGCACCCTGGGCAAAGCCCTCGGTGGCGCCAGCGGCGGCTACACTGCCGCGCGACAGGAAGTGGTGGACCTCCTGCGTCAGCGCTCGCGCCCCTATCTTTTCTCCAACACGGTCGCCCCACCGGTCGTCGCCGGCGCAATCAAGGCACTGGATCTGGTGGAATCCGAACCGGGCCTGCGGCGGCAGCTGATCGAGAATACGGCCCGTTTTCGGGAGGGACTCGAAACACTGGGCTTTGAGCTGTTGCCGGGGAAACACCCAATTGTACCGGTCATGTTGCACGAAGCCGCCGTCGCCGCACGGTTTGCCGAAGTCGTTCTCGAACACGGTGTCTATGTCGTGGCATTCTCATTCCCGGTAGTGCCCAAAGGCAAAGCACGGATTCGCACACAAATGTCAGCGGCGCTGCAAACACACGATATCGATTTTGCCCTGGACGCCTTCGGTGAGGCACGCAGACGCGCCGCAGGATAAGTACTCCGCAACGGCCAATTGCAACATATCGTATCTATTTGTATCTATCTACTTACATTTGCATCGAAAATCTTCTAAAAAACAAATAAAAGGCTGCTAATCGCGATACAGATCACAAAACGCGTACCCCGGGACTACAGTGTGTCGTGCCCGTGTTATAACGCAGCGCTCCTGCTCACCACACCAGCGCTACCGGGATACCGACATGAAGCTCAACATCACCGCACTCCTACTTCTACTATCGGCCATGCCAACAGCGACGCACGCCGAATCTCTGGGCAGAGTGTATGAACTCGCCCTGGAAAACGACTATCAATTCCAGCGCGCAATCGCCACCTACCACGCCGACCTGGAGCTGCCGACGATCGCCCGCAGCGAACTCCTGCCCAAAATCACCGCCGACTACCTGCTGCGCTCGGTTAACGAGGACAGCACCACGCGACAACTGATCACGACCGGGAACGGCGGACTACTGGAAACAGATATGGGCCTTGAGCGGGATACGGATGATCGGGGCTGGATTGCACGCCTGGACCAGCCCTTGTTTGATGCACCCGCCTGGTACGGCTACCAACAGGGCAAGTCCAAGGCACTGGCAGCCGAATCCATTTTTGCCAATGCGGGTCAGGAACTACTCTTGCGCGTGGTGAGCGCCTATCTCGACGTGCTCAGAGCCCAGGACAATCTGGCGGCGGCGCGCGCCCAGGAGCGCGCCTTCGGCCAGCAACTGGAGCAAACCCGCAAACGCTTCGAGACGGGGCTGATTCCAGTCACGGATGTGGCCGAGTCTCAATCGGCCTTCGATCTGGCGGTAGTGCGTACCATAGAGGAGTCCAACCAGGTTGAGGTGGCCCTCGAAGCGCTCTCCAACCTTACCGGAGAGACGCATTCGGTTATCAATATATTACGCGAGGATTTTCTCGCTACCGGACCAGAACCTGACAACGTCACTGCGTGGGCGGAGGCCGCCGCAGGAGATAATCTGCTATTGCTTGCGGCACGCCATACCGAGGCCGCGGCACAAGACAAGCGCAAGGCTGCTTCATGGGCGCATGCACCAAAGCTGACGTTGGGCGTCTTTGCCGCCAACCTCGACACCAGCGGCACGCTTGATAGCAACATCGAAAGCCCCTTTGTGCTCTCACCCGATCAGGATTCGGATACTCTGGGGCTGGAATTGCGACTGGAAATCCCGCTGTACGAGGGGGGCGCAACATCAGCGAACAGGCGTCGCGCCGAGCACCAATATCAAGCAAGCCGGGATCTGGTGAGCGAAACCCAGCGCGCCGTTATGACTCAGGCACGGCAGCTGTTTCTGAAAGTAAAGAGTGATTTGTCACGCATTGAGGCACGTCGTCAGGCGATCCTTTCCGCCAAGGCTGCATTCGATGCGGCTGAGGCAGGCTACAACATCGGCACACGCAACATCATTGATGTGCTCAGTGCGCAGAACACACTCTTTTCCGCAGAACGCGACTACGCGAACAGCCGCTACGACTACATTGAAAACTCTTTCCGCTTGAGAGCCACAGGTGCCCGGCTGCGCCCGGGCGACCTGTATCGTCTTGACGCGTTTCTGCAGCCTCCCAGCAACCAGCAATCCAACCAGCGCAGCGTGCGCTAGCAACCGATCTACACACTGCGATTAATACGGCCGGAAACAACCATGAAAAATATACCGCGCACCACAGCGTCAATGACCGCGCTTTTACTGCTCTCCGCCACGCTGGGTACCGGCCACTGCTACGGGCATGGTTACATTGAAAACCCTCCTGCACGCGGCTATGCCTGCAAGCTGAGTCAAAACGTGGATTGTGGCGCCATTTACTGGGAGCCCCAGAGCCTCGAGGGACCTGATGGCTGGCCACAATCCGGCCCTGCTGATGGCAGCATCGCCGCAGCCGGTAGCAGCAATTGGGCGCCGCTCAACGAACAGAGCCTTACGCGCTGGCGAAGGCAACCCATGCAGGCCGGCCTGCAACGGTTCACCTGGCGATTTACCGCGCCTCACGTGACCGAAGGCTGGCGCTATTACATCACACGAACCAACTGGGATCCGAACACGCCATTGACTCGGGCGTCGTTCGAGCCTGCGGCGTTCTGCAGCTACTCAGGCGAGATGCAGCGGCCCGCCGAGCAGCTCACTCACGACTGCGATGTCCCGACACGTAGCGGCTATCATGTGATACTCGGCGTCTGGAACGTGGGGGACACCGGCGCGGCCTTTTACAATGTCATCGACGCTGATTTCACTGCGGCGCAAAGCGGCCATAACGATGTTGCGCCTGCGCCCTCCTTATCGCCACCATGGACCGAAATTGGCGCTATCAACCCAATCGGCACACTGCGGGTGGGCGACAGCATAACGCTGCGCTTGTTTGACGCAACGGGGGAGCTGCCTGGCAATCTGCCGACCCTGATGATCACGGAGGCAGCCCAAGGCGACGTCAGAGCGTGGCCACGCCTGTTTGCAGCACGCATCAATGACAGCAATCTCGACCTTCGCGCGGGCACCCTCAATGCAGACGGCACAGCGCGCCCCCAGCTGGGGGTGAACCCAGTGTGGGCGCCACGCAACAGTCGAATCGTGCGAGCTGAAATGCAGCTTGTACGCGCGCCGCAGACGGTGCAGCAGAGTGCAATAGAGCTGGTGTCGGCTCCCAGCACGATCACCACGCGACAGGGCACGGGCACCGCCGACATTGTGATCAGTGGTGAGCCAGGCAGCCGGGGGAACCTGGTTGTGAGCAACCTGAATGCCGGCGAAATTATGCGCCGCGAGGTTGTACAGAGCACCCCGACGCAAACGATCACGCTGTCATTGGTTGGCGTGGCACCCGGACCCTATCAACTGACGCTCATCAGCGACCAACAACTGGCCAGCAGCACGGCGAACCCCTGGATGTTTTCGGTGGTGGAGGACTCGGAGAAGCAATACGCGCAGCCCAGCTGTCATAGCAGCGAGCCCCTTCCAGGGCCCGCACCGGACTGGCAGGCAAGCGCAACGTATTGGGCAGGCGATCAGGTTCAGTATCGGGGAGCAGCCTACCAGGCAAGATGGTGGTCTCAGGGCGAACTGCCTGTATCCAGTGACGCGTGGCAGACCGTGACACCGACTGCTATGGGAGCCGCCACGCCGTGGTCCATGAAGAAAACCTACCTCGCGGGCGATATCGTCATCTACCGCAGCAACACTTGGCGAAATAAATGGTGGAACCGCGGCAGCCCACCCTCACTGCAAACTGGCTGGGTACAGCTCGGTAATGGAGAATGCCAATGATTTTTACGCCACTATCAAAACGCTACCGACGATTGCGCCCTCGCCTGCTTGCCATACTACTGCTGACATACCTGAGCCATTCGTCCCATGTATACGCCACCGCAGCACTGGCACAGGAAAATGCCGAGTTGCAGGCGGCGTTTGATCTGATGGTGCGCCAACTCAGTGCGCGTGATGCAGAAATCAGCCAATTGCGGCTACGCATCGCCGAATTGGAGAGTGATGCGGGTGTCACGGTAACCCCCACTCTCGGCTGCAATGTCGACGCCGCTCGGGCGTTGATCGTCGCTGAATCATTCATCTACGACCGAGAACAGGTGTTGCTGAGCTGGTTAAACGCGAATGTCGCCAGCTGCAAGTTACTGGATCTCCAGCAGCTCGACAGCCTCGCCGCACGCTCGTCCCTGAATCAATCCCGTGCACTGGTGCTACGCGAAATGGCGGGACGCGGCGAACCCATCCCCGACGACGCCCTGCTCGGGGTTCCCATGGTCAGTCCCTGACTTCGTCTCCCATGAACTCCCACAAAGTGCGTGACAACTCGTGAGCAATCGACACGGGTTCGGGCGCATCTTGCCCAAGCTCCCACAGCATTATCCCGGTGCCCTGTCGCAGGGCCATATCTGCCTTCCACCGGACAGTCGGCAAGCCGTTCCAGTTGGACGTTCCGTCAGTGTCCCGCCAGGCGTTCCGGGCATCGGCTGCAACGAGCTCCGCATAACTCTGTGGCTGAGGCCGTGAATAGGCCGGGATACCCATAGCAATCTTCCGTGCTGGCGCACCCCGGGCCAACCAGTATTCCAGACTGTCCTGAAAAAACGTGCGACTTGAATGCAGGCCACCGCTATTGTCATAGGCCATAATACTCAGCACATCGATATGATCAAACACCTCGCCTGGAATCACATCCGCATGCGGACCCAGCGCGGGAACGGACAGACCGATCGACACATCCAAGCCGCTCACCTCACCACGCAACTGAGTGAGAAAAGCCAGCAGCTGAAGCCCCTCTTGACGGTTGTCGGGATATTCCCAGTCAATCTCGACGGCTGACAGCGCGTGACGCTTGAGCACCGCAACAAGCGAGGCAACCAGATGCGCGCGGCCACCCGCGGACGCCATAGCGCGTGTCAGATGCGCATCGTCGCCACCGTTCCAACCACCTACCAGCAGCCCCGGTCGGGCAGCGGAGCGCCACGCGGCACCACGAACCGCCTTCAGCACCGATAAATCCTCAGGCAGCCGTACTTCGGCGTTTTCATCAACCTCTGCGAACGCATAGAGAAGATGAGTCAATGCGGGCACCGCCTGAATATCAATGCCGCGATAATGCGGCCAGTAGGACACAAAATGCTGGGCCAAGGCCTGTCCTGTCGGCAGGCACAGAAGCGCCACACAAAGCGCAGCGGACCTCCCTAGCTCCATGTCATTTTGCTGCGGCGACTTTCATCTATGATGGATATCAACGCGACACACTCGAGTACCAGGCCGTAACCCAGGCGATAGAATGGCACCAGCAACGCGAGGCGACGCCGTGCCTGACAGGCAGTCGCAGCGAATAGCGCTGCCGCCACATCAGCACTCATCAACGCGAGATACCAGAGGAACCCTTCATTGAACGCACTCGTATTGGCCAGCACCAAAACAATGACGATAGCGCCGAACACATCCACCAGCGGCCAGAGCAGTGATTCTATGATGAACCAGACCAGCCACAAGCCCAGACCGGGGCGGCGACTCGATGCGCGCGTCCACAACGCCCATGTGCTCTTGACTGCCTGCAGGTTGCCGCGAATCCAGCGATAGCGCTGGTTGAGCAGACTACTCAGCCCTGTCGGAGCCTGTGTAAGGCAAACTGCACTGGGTTCGAATACACAGTTCTCACCGCTCGCCAGCATCGTCATCGAGAGCTTGGCATCTTCCGCAAATGTGGATGTTTCCCAAGGCCCGGAAACGAGTGCAGCACCGGGAAAGCCAAGCGTGGCACGAAACTCCATAGTGCGCTCCAGAGCACTGCGACTGAACAACGTAATAGGGCCAGGCGCCACCAACACGGCGGAAAAAAAACTCTGAAACAAGCGACCGGTGCCATTCATCAACACATATTCCAGTTGCTGCAGATAGGAGAGCATGCTGCGGGTATTCTTGATCAACACCTGCCCGGCAACCGCCGCAGCGCCCGACTCACAAATTCGAGCAACCAACCGCTTTACACTGTGCTCATCCAACTCACTGTCCGCGTCCATACTGAGGATGTATTCACCTCTTGCCAATCGATAGCCATAGTTGAGCGCTGCCGCTTTCCCGGCGTTGGCTTGTGACACAACCTGTACGTTCACGGATTGGCCGGCCACCCAATCTCGCGCCCGTTGCAGGGTTTCATCCGTCGAACCATCGTCGATCACTATGATTTCCAGCGCAGGATAGTCGACAGCAAGTGCCGACACGATCGTAGGAACAATGTTGTCAGCTTCGTTGTAGGCAGGAATAATAATGCTCACCAGAGGCGCACCAGTCTCGGGCACCACCCACTCATTCACCCGCTTCGACCCCTCCAGAAAGGCGAATAGCATGGTCACCAGGTAACGGCCGATAAAAAATACAGAAAAGAAAAAGAAGAAGAAGGCAATAATCACTGACTGCCAGTAGCTAAGGTCAGATGACTCCGATACGCCTGTAATGGCGCGCACCAGAAAGTAGACCTGGGCGCAGCCCACACCGATGGTGAGGAAATACCCCAACAACAGCAGCGGGGTGAGTGAGCGCCGCTCATGCACGGGCCGCCCAACCGCCTCTACCGCAGGGGATGAAATCACTTGTCCATCGAGCATGCTAGACACCTCCCGGGGCGCCATGGGCGACGGTCTCAGATACTCGCCCCGGCCTCTCCTGCCGCCTGTAAACGGCTATCAAGCCCAGCAACAGCGCCGAGCACAACAACGCCACGTCACGCGAGGAGATATCGCGGAAAAAGTAGACGACCTCGTATACGAAGTGTGGCGGTTGATTAAGAAAACTGACCGTCAACTTGACCTCTTGACCCAGCGCGAGATCACGAATGAGATCCGCACGGGGCTCCAGACGCACCTCGAACATGGTTTGCTCCGGGTTTTCCGTCACAGCCCGACGAATTTCCCCCTCAACAATGACCCCCAGCTCCTCCAACTCCTGGCTGGATACCTGCACTCGCGAGCCCTCGCCAATCTTCTCCGCAAGTGTGGCGGGCACCAGCACCTCGAGAAACAGAGAGTCCGATTGAACCAGAACACCGATAAGCTCGCGTGGGCCCAGCACGGAGGACGGGTTGCGATAGCCAATCAAACCCGCCCAGGGAGCGGCTACAGTGATGGGTGCCTGTGAATCGCCAGATAATACGCGGTCGAGTTCGCGCAGCCTGCGCTCCAAATCGACCAGAACCGAATCACCGGCGGCGACTTCTCCATAAGCGCTGAGATCGCTCTGCAGAACCTGATCAAGTCTCTGCAGCCCCTCCGAGCTCGCGGTTGGTGCGAAATCGATCATGCTGTCGACGGTGAAATCCAGCCGTGATTTCAATTCTTCAAAACGTGCTTGCTCCATGCGCAGGGTTTCTTGCCGTCGATCGTACTCTATCTTCGATACCAAGCCGTTCTTGATCGCATCCTGCGCAAAGTCGACTTCCTTGCGTGCCAGGCTAACCCGCGCCTTTTGTTCATCGAGCTTGAAGTTCAGACTTTCCACCTCCCACATCGCCCGACTTCGATCCTGTTGTTGCTGGCTGCGGGCGGCACGCAAATTCTCCACCTGCGACAGCTTCTGCAACTCATCTATCGGATCTCCAACAGCCAGGCGCGACTTCAGGTCGGCCAATTGCTCGACCAGCAATTCCCTCTCCAGCCGGGCCTCCGCCTCCTCCGCGGGGCCCAGTTTGCGCTCGTAGGTCACCAGCGGGGCCGCGATGTCCACACGACCTTCCGCCACCTCCAGACGAGCCTCATAGCGATCAATCGCCAACATGGGAAAAAGGCGTTCAGCCTTGAGCATGCCTTGCGCACTGACGATCTCGTAGGGCAACAGTTCGCGCACGGACAGGATGACCGCCACACTGCAACCAGTGAGCGCCAGGAAACGGAGTATGACCTGAAACAGGGGCAAAGGATCACGCTGCCTCAATTCAGCGCGGTTACGGCCCCACCAGGTATTGATCGCTCCCATCAGGGCGAAGGCCAAAATGCCAAGAATAATGCTGACAAAAACGTGCAGCAGCGTCGAAGAACCTTCCATCTGTTTACCCATACCACGAAAACTGACGCGAGATTATGGGAAACGTCGCAAGCCGGCACCAGCGCAACTTGCAGATGTGTGCAGTTAGTCACATTTAAATGCGTTTATGCGACAAATAGCAACAGTTAGAATCATTTTGTAACGCACGACCCCACCACCCCGGTAGCTCAGGACCTACCGTCAAATCAACACGATTGAAAAACCGGGAAAGGGCAAGATCGTCAAGACCCGCCCTCGTTCGGTGATGGCGGCGGCTGCAATTGCCGTCCGCCTAACCCGAGGCGGCGTGTATAGCCCTCGGAGGGCAGCAGGGCGTGCCAAGAGGCGATGGCTTGCCAATAGCCCCTCCTGTCTGCCTATACTTGTTACGCCCCTCTCGCGTTTTGAGTATTTTATGCTGCATTCAACCATCGAGTCTGTCACCGATCGTATCCATGAACGGAGCCACGATAGCCGCAAGCGCTACCTGGACAAGGTAGACACTGCGAGCCAGCAGGAAGTGAGCCGCAAACGGCTGTCCTGCGGCAATATCGCCCACGCCATGGCAGCCTGCAATGACGAAGGCAAGTCTCTGCTCGCCTCCGACCGCGCCGCCAACCTGGGCATTGTCTCCGCGTACAACGAGATGCTGTCTGCGCACCAACCCTACGTTGATTTTCCGGACATCATCAAACGGGCCGCGCGTGACGCCAATGCAGTTGCCCAGTTCGCGGGCGGGGTACCCGCCATGTGCGATGGTGTCACCCAGGGTCGCGACGGCATGGAGCTGTCGTTGTTCAGCCGTGATGTGATCGCCATGGCGACTGGCGTGGCACTCTCCCACGATATGTTCGACGGTGTGCTGTGCCTGGGGGTGTGCGACAAAATTGTACCCGGCTTGCTGATCGGCGCACTCTCTTTTGGCCACCTGCCCACCGTATTCATTCCTGCCGGGCCCATGCCCTCGGGCTTGCCCAACAAGGAAAAAATTCGGGTACGCCAACTGTATGCCGAAGGCAAGGTTGGCCGCGATGCGCTGCTCAAGGCCGAAAGCGAGTCCTATCACAGCCCCGGCACATGCACATTCTATGGCACCGCCAACAGCAACCAGATGTTGATGGAAATCATGGGGCTACACCTGCCTGGAAGCTCCTTCATCAACCCCGGCACCGAAATGCGCGATGCGCTAACGGCGGCAGCGGTAAAACAGCTCGCCAAAATCACCAAACAGGGGGACGCGTTCACACCGCTGGCGGATATCGTCAATGAGCGCAGTCTGGTCAATGCTATCGTGGGACTGTTGGCAACCGGGGGTTCCACCAACCACGCCATTCACCTCATTGCGATCGCACGAGCTGCCGGTATTTTGATCAACTGGCAAGACATGTCGGAACTCTCTTCAGTGGTGCCCCTGCTCTGTCGCATCTACCCGAATGGCGAGGCGGACGTTAACCATTTTCAAGCCGCCGGTGGCATGCCATTGCTCGTGCGCGAGTTATTAAGCGGCGGGCTCCTCCATGATGAGGTCAAGACGATTCTCGGCCAGGGGGGGTTAACAGCCTATTGCAGCGAACCCTTCTTCAACCCCGACGGCGCCGATGAACTGCTTGAGTGGAAACCGGGTCCTAGCGCGTCGGCGGATCCGCAGGTGCTTGCCAGCATAAAAACGCCCTTCAGCCCGGAGGGTGGACTCAAATTGCTGACCGGCAACCTGGGGCGCTCCATCATCAAGGTGTCTGCGGTGGCCACATCACACCAGAAGTTGCGCGCGCCTGCGGTGGTTCTCTCCCACCAGGACGAACTGAAAGAAAAATTTGAAGCCGGGGAACTCGAGCGGGACTTTGTGGCAGTGGTCCGCTATCAGGGCCCCAAAGCCAACGGCATGCCGGAACTGCATAAACTCATGCCCTATCTGGGTATATTGCAGGACAGGGGCTTCAAGGTTGCCCTCGTGACCGATGGCAGAATGTCTGGCGCTTCGGGCAAGATTCCCGCCGCGATACATGTATCCCCGGAAGCACTGGACCAGGGTCCAATCGCAAAGCTGAGGGACGGCGACACCATTGAGCTGGATGCCGAGGCCGGAGCGCTGAATGTACACGCAGCAGATTTCGATTCCCGCGCGGTGATACCCGGCGACGGGCAGCCCACCCAGGGGATGGGGCGAGAAATGTTTCAGGTGTTTCGTAACCAGGTTAGTGCCGCGGAAGACGGTGCTAGTGTGTTTCAGCAGTAGAAGACGACCGTACCGTTATGACAGACCCGTTCGATATCGTGATTTTTGGCGGCTCAGGCGACCTGGCCCTGCGCAAACTGATACCCGCGCTGTACAAAGCGTTTACTGCAGAAGAGCTGGCAGAGGGCACGCGCATATTCACCACCACGCGGAGTGAAGATGCGACCGCGAGGTATCTGGAGACCGCCCGGGATAGTCTGCAAGCGTTTCTGGTTGCCGAAGAATTCAACGACACGAAATGGGCGGCGTTCAAGACGCTTCTGTTCCCCGTTACGCTGGACATCGCAAAGCGCGACGCAGGGTGGACGGAACTCAAACGTGCACTGCATACTCACCCGGACGCCACGCGTATCTTTTACCTTGCCACACCACCCGCCGTATTTGGTGCTTGCTGCAAGCACCTGAGCGAAGAAGGCTTGATTTCCGAGCACAGCCGCCTGGTGGTGGAAAAACCACTGGGCTACGACGCAAAATCAGCCGAGGCCATCAACAACGAGATCGCCACGTATTTTGAAGAAAAATCCATTTACCGTATCGACCACTACCTGGGAAAGGAAACCGTACAGAACCTGTTGGCGCTGCGCTTTACCAATTTGATTTTCGAGCAGTTGTGGGATGCAAAGTCTATCGACCAGGTGCAGATCACCATTGCCGAAACGGTGGGTCTGGAGGGCAGAGCGGGCTTTTACAACGAGGCCGGGGCACTGCGGGATATGGTGCAGAACCACCTGCTGCAGCTGTTGAGCCTGGTGGCGATGGAGTCACCACACACCATGAATGCTGAAAACATTCAAACGGAGAAGATCAAGGTACTGGAAGCCCTGCGCCCTATCACCGGCACCGACGTGATGAAAAACACGGTCCGCGGCCAATATGTAGCGGGCGGCCATCAGGGCAAGCTGGTGCCCGGCTACCTCGAAGAGCTGGGATCAACCAGTAGCGCAACCGAAACCTTCGTTGCCCTGCGCGTCTATATCGACAATTGGCGCTGGGCGCGGGTACCTTTCTATTTGCGTACCGGCAAACGCATGAAGTCCCGCTTTGCGGAAATCATGATTCAGTTTAAAGAGGTTCCGCACCGCGTCTTCAGCGCCGGCGCCGGGAAAATGGACCCCAATCGCCTGGTGATTCGCCTGCAGCCTGAAGAATCCATTCAGCTCAGTCTCATGTCGAAAAACCTGGACACGCTGGACATGCAGTTGCAACCCACCGCTCTCAACCTCAACTTTTCCGACACCTACAAACATTTGCGCAGTAGCGCCTATAAGCGTCTGATTCTGGACGCTGCCGCCGACAACTCCAGCCTGTTTATCAGCCGCAAGGAAGTCTCCACTGCATGGGCCTGGATTGACCCCATCATTGAAGCCTGGCAAGCCTCCTCCAGCTCTCCGGAGCTGTACCGTGCAGGCTCCTGGGGCCCCGACGAAGCCGACGCGCTGCTCGCCGAGGACTGCCACGCCTGGTACAACGCAGGTGATATTGAGGACGTCTGCGCGGATGATTGAGGAGTGCTTTTTCGCGCAGAGAACCGAGTTATTCGAGGCGCTCACGAACCACTGCGCCAACGTCCTGCGGCGTGGCATCGAAACACATGACCACGCGACGGTTTTCGTATCGGGCGGCAGCACCCCATTGCCCCTGTATCGCCAGCTCTCGCGTCAGGAACTGTCGTGGGAAAAGGTTGATATCGCCCTGGTTGATGAGCGCTGGGTAAACCCCGGCCAGCCCGGAAGCAATGAGACGGCCATCGTCGACAGCTTACTCAAGAACCGGGCGTCCAAGGCCGCGTTCTTCGGTATGAAAACGGCGGCTGCAACTGCCACGGACGGTGAGATGGAGTGCGAAACGAGATACAGGCGCATCCATTCCCCCTTCGACCTCTGCATTCTGGGGCTGGGGGCCGACGGCCATACCGCATCGCTTTTTCCTCATGCACGGAACCTGGGGTATGCGCTGGATGAGAACAACGCCCGGCTATGCGCGCCTATCCAAGCCAGGGAAAGCGCGGTGACGGGCAAGTTCACTGAGCGCATGACGCTCACACTGAACGCAATTCGCGCCTGCAACAGCATTATCCTACTGATTACCGGCGAGGAGAAACTCGAGGTGTACCGAACCGCACGCCATTCCCGGGACACTCTCGGCCTGCCTGTGAGCGCCTTGCTGCACGGCGCTGACAGCAAAGTATCCGTGTATTGGGCGCCCTAGAAATCCCGTTCCACCCATCGCGAGCGAACACAATGACGAAGCAATTGGACACTGTACTAACCACAAGCCCGGTCATCCCCGTTATCGTCATCGAGCGCGCAGATGATGCCGTGCCCCTGGCTGAGGCGTTGGTGCGCGGTGGACTGAACGTGCTGGAAATCACCTTGCGCAGCGAGCACGGCCTGACCGCCATTGCGGCCATCAAGAAACACGTCCCCGGGGCGATCGTGGGTGCCGGCACTGTGCTCTCTGCAAGCGACTTCCAGGCTTCTGTCGATGCCGGTGCCGAATTTATTGTTAGCCCCGGGACAACAGCCGCACTGCTCGAGGCAGCAACTGCAAGCGGCACCCCCTTGCTTCCCGGTGTGGCAACGCCGAGCGAGGCCATGACGGTTCTGGAACATGGCTTTCACTGCATGAAGTTTTTCCCGGCTGAAGCCGCTGGCGGCACCCGGATGCTGAAAGCCATCGCCGGGCCCATGCCGCAGATAAAATTCTGCCCCACAGGCGGCATAAACCTGGCGAATGTAAAAGACTACCTGGCGCTCGATAACGTCCTGTGTGTCGGTGGAACCTGGATGCTCGACAGCGCCGCAATCCGGTCAGGGGATTGGGCTCAAATAGAGGCATGCGCCCGTGCCGCGGCCGGGCTTTCAGCCAGGGACTAAACCTGCGGGAGCCAACGACGTGTGCGCTGCGTAGCCCGGGATCGCCCACTCCCCGAACCTTCAGCCACCATCACTTTCCTTGCCATCCACCGTCGCCAGAATGGCCTGGGCCTCGTCACACCAGGCCAGAAAGTGCTCTCCCTGACGGATGCCTGCCAACAGGGCCAGAAACACACCCTTGCGCCTTACCGGCAGGGCCGTGGGGTCTGCATAGTGGCGTCGGCGGATTTTTTCATACAGATAGAGGCGCTGCATCATCTGCTCTCGACGATGGCCAATCTCCATCGCAAGATGCGCGGCGTTGCTTTCGGCAAGATTGTACAACTTGACGAACAGGTCGTCCTTGCCCTCCTGCACGCGCGAGTTGCCCATCACCCACTCCGCCATGGCGCTGCGCCCGGCCTCGGTAAGCGCGTAGACGATCTTGTCGGGCTTGCCCGCCTGGGCGACGGTTTCGCGCTGCAGCCAACCCCGGTCGGCCAGCTTGTGCAGTTCCTGGTAGATCTGTTGATGGCTGGCGCGCCAGAACAGCCCCAGGGAGATATCGAACGCCTTGGCCAGTTCATAGCCCGACATGTCGTCTTCCAACAGGGCGGTCATGATTGCGTGAGAGAGTGCCATGGCTGCTGCTGAGTACCTCGTATCGCGTGCGGCGTGAGCTTGGCAGCTTAAACCCGGAACGCTTTGCATGCAAAAGGTTGCATATCAACTCAATATGCAATAAATTGCATAAAACTGCAACCCGTAATGGAGTTTCATCCCATGGCACTACCCGCTGTTCTGCAAGACAAACTGCGTCTGCCCGCCGTCGCCGCCCCCATGTTCATCGTCTCCAACCCGGACCTGGTGATTGCCCAGTGCAAAGCCGGCATCGTCGGCTCTTTCCCGGCCCTGAATGCGCGGCCGGCGGAGGAGCTCGACGTCTGGCTGGCGAAAATCACCCGTGAACTGGCTGAGTGGGACGCAGAACACCCCGACACACCAGCGGCACCGTTTGCCGTGAACCAGATCGTGCACGGCTCTAACGACCGCCTGCAACACGACCTGGAAATGTGTGTGAAGTACAAGGTGCCCATTGTTATTACCTCTCTCGGTGCGAAGGAAATGGTCAACGAGGCGGTACACAGTTATGGCGGAATTGTGCTGCACGATGTGATCAACAACCGTTTTGCCCACAAAGCCATCGAGAAGGGTGCGGACGGCCTGATCGCCGTCGCCTCCGGCGCCGGTGGCCACGCCGGCCCGCTGTCGCCCATCGCCTTGATTCAGGAAATCCGGGAGTGGTTCGATGGCCCGCTGCTGCTTTCCGGCTCAATCGCCACCGGCGATGCTATCCTCGCCGCACAGGCCATGGGGGCGGACCTGGGCTATATCGGCTCGGCGTTCATCGCCACCAAAGAAGCCAATGCCGAGCAGGCCTACAAGCAGGCCATTGTCGACCACGGCGCCGGCGACATTGTCTACAGCAACTTGTTCACGGGAATCCACGGCAATTACCTGCGCCCCTCTATCGAGGCAGCCGGGCTGGACCCGGACAACCTGCCCGAGAGTGACCCGTCGGCGATGAACTTCGGCTCTGGCGGCAACAGCGACGCCAAGGCCTGGAAAGATATCTGGGGCTGCGGCCAGGGCATAGGTGCCGTGAAGGAAATTCTCTCCGCGGGTGACTTGGTGGCGCGCCTGCAGCGCGAATACGCCGCAGCGCGCGCCCGCCTGCTGGTGAGCTAGGCCGCTGCCTCAGCGGCGGCCGGGAAGTCCCGCGAGTTCGCTGAACTTGACCACGCGGGCATGCACCGGTGGATGCTCACTGGCACCTATCCAGCGCCAGCACAGGGTGCCCGTGTGGTGGCCCGCGGTTTCCACCCAGTTCGCCTGCGGCGGTTTCTCGTGCGCCACCACGATCACCACGCCGCCGTCCTCTTCATAGGCGGCGGTGTGTTTATTGAAGTGAATCTGGTGGTAACGGAAGTCCAGTGATTCCATCCACCAGTTCTGCAGCACGAAGTTCCACGTCTGACAGGCCGGCACCACGGGTGCCTCGATCAACAGCGCCTCATCCGGTGCCAGCTCCCAGGCACTGTGAAAATAGTAGATATTGGGGTCGCCACCAATGGCCTGGCAAAACGCCTGGTCCGCCGGTGCGACCTGGTTCAGGGTCGGCAGGAAGCTCGCCGCCCAGCCTTCGAACAGCCCGGTGGTGCTGCGCATGAACTGCACCGCGCCCTGCAAGGCACGGTCGAGCTTTTCCGGCGATAGCGGCTCGGGCCGCTCATGCTCCGCGCCGATACGCTCTATGCGAATTTCCGCGCGCGTCTCGCCACGGCGATCCTGGAAGGTCTGGCGCACGTTCAGCGAGTTGGTCTCGGGCCCCATGGGCAGCCAGTTGCCCGGCTGCTGGCGCTGGCTGACGATAATCTCCAGCGTACCGTCGGGGTTGATATCCATGTCCCGTGAGTCAAGCCAGCCATCGGTTTTCATGCCACCGCCACTGCTGTAGCGATTGATCACGGTGCCAAAGCCCAGATAATTCACCGTACCCCGCGTCCCCGTTATCCGGTAGTCATACTGCGGGTCGATGGTCGCCGTCTGGTAGTGGTTATCCGGGTTGTCGGCACCGAGCTTGATGGTTTCATGTGCCGGACAGCGCAACTCGGGAAAACGCGGGTCACCCGCTTCGAGGAAGCTTTCCAGCCCGGCGCGCAACATACGCGATAGATAACGGTAACCCTCGGCGCGGGTAAACGCATCCTGCGGCGCGTTCTCCGCATCCACCAGCGTACCCGCCTCTTTTAGCGCATCGCAGAACTCACTCCAGGTGCTGCCATCCATCACACGCTGTTCTGCCTTTGCAGGTTCATTCATACCGTTGCCTCTTCATCCAGTGTCAGGTCGTAACGTTGCATGTAGTCCTCAAACAGCGCCGCCACCTCATCGCGACTGATGGCGTAGTCCTCCAGCCGATAGCGGTGCAGCCCGTGTTTACCGCGCGGGTGATTGTCCAGCCAGGCCTGCATACGCTGCCGCGCCTCCGCTTGCAGCGGCATGTCGCGCAGGGCATAAAGCTGTTCCAGTACACGCCAGGGGTTGGCGACAAACTCGTCGTGATACACATCGAGGAACTGGCCCGGGTGTGTCGGTTCCAGCGCCGCGCGATCTGCTTCGAATGTACGCGTATAGGCGGTGAGCATGGTCATCCAGTCACGGCCGATTTCCGCGCGATCAATGCTGTCGCTGCTGCTGCGCCGCAGCACCTCGCTGAAGCTGCAGCCAGAACCGACAAACGCCAGTGGCGCGCGGTGGGTCTGGACAATAATGGCATCCGGGTATACCCGCAGTATTTCGCGCAGGCCGAGCTGGTGAAAGGGTGCCTTCAGCACCCACTGCCCCGCATGACGCGACTGCAGCAGCTGCAGCTGCCTGCGGTGATAGTCGTAGCTGTCAGAACGACACAAATTGGCGTACAGCCAGTTCGCGTAGCTGGGTACGTGAAATAGCGCGGAGTATTCAACCGACATGAAATTGCGGTTGAGCAACATGTAGCACTCGTCCGGCTCTTCGGCGTCAATCAGGTGGGTCTGGCGAAAGCCGGGGAGAAACGTCTCAGTCAAGGCGACGCCCTCGGCACGCGCGGCAATACGCGGGTCACTGGTATAGGACGCCGTCTCCGGTGGCGGTACAGGCTGCTGGGCCTCCCACAGCCGCAGGGTGCGATTGCGGGGATCCTGGTTCAGCAGGTGATGCAGGGCCGTGGTGCCGGTGCGCGGCAGACCCAGAATGAATACCGGGCGCTGCACCTGCTGCTCGCCAACCTCGGGGTGAGAGGTGAGGTAATCTTCGATCTCCAGGCGCCGCGAGAGCCCCTCAAGAATGGTCATTTCGGCCCGCATGTGACCGAACTCGTTCAGCCGCGCTTCGGTATGCAGCGCCTCGAGCAGGCGCTCCAGTGCCTCGTAAAAGGCCGGGTCGCCAAAATCTTCCAGCCCGGTATCCAGCATCGCCTGTTGGCGCAATGCTTCCAGTTCCAGCACAGGGACTTCCTTTTCATCGTCATTATTATTGTGGCGCTAACGCCGCGATACACTCTACAAAGCTGCGCGCGGGCAAGCACCCCCGAAAGCGAGACTGCCGGTTGCTGGTATAACAAGCGAGACCAGCGACCCGCCCAACGGCTCTGGCTCAGATGGGGGAGCCCGGGGGAGCCACGTGCGGCTGCAATCCCTGCAGGGCACCCGGCGTGTCCAGCAAGTGCTGTATCTGCAGTTGCCCAAAACGGTAGTGCGCGCGCCAGGCAGGTGATACTACTTGTGCCTGCTGCTCCAGCCAGCCATGCAGTGCCAGCAGTGCGTCCAGGCTTTCTGCGCGCACCTGGGGCTGCACCTCGGCGGTGCGCGCCAAACGCAGCAGCCGCGCCAGCGCTTCCATATTGACAACCCGCTGCAGTGCGCCAGTATTACCCTGCGCGGGCTCCGCATACCAGCTGCGCTTGAGCACGGCATCCAGCAGCTCCGGGAACCCGGGCTGGGCGGCGGAGCGCGCCTGGTTATTATTCATACGCACCGCACGCGTGGGATTCAATAACATATCCAGAGTCAGGCCCGCAGCGGTGGCCGCAGCCGCCTGGGGGTCGAACACGTACCCGGTATCGCGGGGAAAAAGCTCGCGGTCGCCGCCATAGCCCGGTGGGCGCGGCGGTATCAGCGCCAACAGGTCGGCTGGCATGGCCAACGCATCCGGGGCCAGCGTTGCCAGCAACGCCTCGAGCGCTGCGCGCTGCTGCGCGGGCAACACTGCGGCCACCGGCACCTGCCCATCGCCACGCAGTGCGTAGCTGAACGCCTGACCACCAATGAGAGTCGCCGCCGCCTGCAGTTGATAGCGATGCAACAGGTACATGGGAACCAGTACATCCTCCAGCTGGGCCAGGGGTCGTCCAAGCCGCACGCTGCGCTCGGAAAAACGCCCCAGCACGTTAGCGCGCAGGTCCATCAGCCGATTCAACTCTTCCACCGGATCGCTGCCATTATCCCACAGGCTCCCCAGCGGGTGTGCCGGGCCGGCACTGACGGCGAAGGCATCGACACGGGAATGCACATCGGCCACATAGTGCAGGCCCGCCGCATAGGTATCGCGAACGATCTGCTCACGCGCTGCGGCGGCATCCACCGCCTCCGGGAAATGCTGGTAGCCATGCAGAATGGCTCGCTTGTCCCACTCACCGAGGCCAGTGGTGTAGGCCTGGGAAAGGTCAGGCACGCCCGCTGCGTCCAAGGTGACGTAAGGGTGAGGGTAATCCATCACCGATGCCCGCCCGTCCGCACTCGCCGCAAAGTTGTGCTCCAGGCCCAGGGTATGGCCCACTTCATGCGCCGCGAGCTGACGGATACGCGCCAGGGCAAAGTCCAACATGGTCTCGGGCACACTGCCGTCTTCCGCATAGGGCGCCAGTAACCCTTCCGCCAGCAGGTAATCCTGCCGTACGCGCAGCGAACCGAGGGTCACATGGCCCTTGATGATTTCCTGGGTGCGCGGGTCGCGCACGCTGGAACCGTAGGACCATCCGCGCGTAGAGCGATGCACCCACTGAATGACGTTATAGCGCACATCCATCGGGTCGGCGTCCTCGGGCAGGAGACGGACCTGGAAGGCGTTGTCATAACCCGCCGCTTCAAATGCTTCATTCCACCAGGCGGCGCCTTCCATCAGCGCACTGCGAACCGGCTCGGGGGCTCCCCGGTCCAGGTAGTAGACGATTGGCTCCACGGCCTCACTGCGCTCCGCTTGCGGATCCTTCTTTTGCAGTCGATGGCGCCAGGCATAGGGCTGGCGAACCGGCTCACCAATGGGCACCGCATAGTCGACCCGCTGCCGGTCGTAATCCGGGTCGATAAAGCCCGCGCGCGGATCGTAGGGCAAGGGCTCGTAGCCGGGCTCGGGCAGGCGCACAAAGGCGTGATGCTGGTGCACGCTCAGTGACCGCGGATCGGGGGTGACGGTGGCCAGCTGCTGGCCGGCAGGTTCGCCTGCCAGGGTGACCAGCGCATCCACCTCGGTGTTATCGGGAAAAGCGCGAGTACGGGGCAGGTAGATGGCAGAGCGATCCGGGTCGGCGTGGTAATCACCCTCCTCGCGGTCCTTCAGCCGCCTCGCGACACCGTGCACATCGCTGACAAAGTAATCCGTGCCATCCACCAGCACGCGATCGCCGCTGCGGGCCACCACGGGGAAACTGGCCAGCGCGGAACGGGCAAAGGCCTCTTCCACGGCGCGACGCTCGTCTGCGTTGCTGCTGCCCGCCGTATACACGGGGTTATCGGCCATCAGCAACACCTTGTCGCCCACCCGGCTGAATCGCGCCAGACGGGTGTTGCCGAGCTGCCCCCGATCAAGGCCCAGATCGTTGGAGCCGACACCGCTGGACAGGCTGCTGACGTAAATGAAAGGCTGCTCAAAGGCGCTAATTTCCAGGTACAGACGTCCGCCTGTATCGTCCCAGTACAGGTTCTGGAAGCCCTGCAGGTACTGCATTCCCGCCGTGTGGGCATCGACGTCCGGAAGGCCAGACTTGCCACCCTGGTGTGCCGAATCGCTGCAGGCCGCCAGCACAAGTACCACACATGCCAAAAACAGGTGCTTCACCCTATCCCCTCCTGTGGCGTGGACAGGCAAGCGGCTACAGCCCGCGCCGCGTGCGCACGGCAGCCGCCAGTTCTTCGAGTAGCGTTTCCGTGTGCTCCCAGTCGATACACGGGTCGGTAATACTCTGGCCATATACCAGCGATTCACCGGCCACCACATCCTGGCGCCCGGCGACCAGGTTGCTCTCGATCATCAAGCCAAAGATGGCGCTGTTGCCCCGCGCCACCTGGGCGCCGATATCGCGAATCACATCCACCTGACGCGCAGGTATCTTGCGACTGTTGGCGTGGCTGGCATCCACCATGATACGTGCGGGCAAGCCCGCCTTGCGGAGCATGGCGGCCGCATCGTCCACCGAGAACATGTCGTAGTTGGGATGCTTGCCGCCGCGCAGAATGATGTGGCAGTCCTCGTTGCCCGCTGTCTGGAAAATCGCGGAATGACCCTGCTTGGTGACCGACAGAAAATGGTGTGGCTGGGACGCCGACTTGATGGCGTCTATCGCCACCTGTATGTCGCCATCGGTCGCGTTCTTGAAGCCCACTGGACAGGACAGCCCCGAGGCCAGTTCGCGGTGCGTCTGGCTCTCGGTCGTGCGTGCGCCGATCGCGCCCCAGGACACCAGGTCCGCCACGTACTGGGGACTGATCAGGTCCAGGTATTCGGTGCCGGTCGGCAAGCCCATGGCGGCGAGGTCTGCCAGCAATTGACGGGCGAGGTGCAGGCCCTTGTTGATCTGGAACGTGTTATTCAGGTCCGGGTCGTTGATCAGCCCTTTCCAGCCCACCGTGGTGCGCGGTTTCTCGAAATACACCCGCATAACCACCTGCAGGTCGGCCTGCAGCGACTGCGCCACACGCTGCAGGCGTTGTGCATAATCACGGGCCGCGTCGGGGTCGTGAATGGAACAGGGGCCGACGACCACCAGCAGGCGGTCATCCTTTTCGGCCAGAATAGCGTGAATACCGCGGCGTGCAGCACTCACGGTCTGTGCCGCCGTCTCGTCCAGGGCGATATCACTGATCAGCTGCTGCGGCGCTACCAGTTCATTGGTGCGCCGAATGCGCAGGTCGTCTGTATTGGTGGTCATGGGATCCCGATGTGTGGTGCAGAGCTATCTACTATACCACCGGGCACTTGCCGCTTGCAGCTGGGGCGCGGAGAGTCAGGTGCGGGCAAGGTCACTCGGGTGATCAATATCCCGAAGTATGCCCGGGTCCGCAACGGCCAGCAGCGTTCGCCGTTCACCTGCCTCGCGCACGAGCGCCCGCGCACCCGTATCGCCCTGCAGGTTTGCCAGCCGGTCAAACCAATCCGCGCCGAATCCTGCCGGGTGACCGCTGCACCCCTGCCAGGTGGGCACCACGATGGTCTCGCGTGTCAATGCGGCCGCCACCTCACGATAGGTCAACGACTGAATAGCAGGCATATCCGCCAACGCCACCAGAACCCCTTCCCATGCAGGCAGCTGTGCAACGCCCTCCGCGAGCGTGCTACCCATGCCGCAGCGCGCGCGAGCGCAGGCAATCACTTCCTCCGGCTGCAAGCCTGCCTGCTGCGCCAATTGCGCTTCACCGGGACGCAGACAGACCCGCAGCGGCAGGCCTGTGCCACGAATCACAGCAATAGAAGTAGCCAGTAACGTCTGCCCGGACCGGGTCTGCGCGCGGCGTTTGTCGCTGCCGAAACGTCGCCCCTCACCGGCGGCGAGCAACAGCACGCCAACGGTCACGCGGGCGGGGGCCTGCGGCGCAGGCTCACCAACTGCGCCATGATCGATACCGCAATTTCCAGCGGTGTCTTGCTGCCGATATCCAGGCCCACCGGCGCATGCAGAGCGGCCAACTGCGTATCGCTCAGGCCGAGCTGCCGGAGCCGTCCAAGGCGTTTCTCGGTGGTTTTCAGGGAGCCCAGCGCGCCGACATACCAGGCCTCGGTAGTCAGCGCCTCCATCAGCGCCATGTCGTCGATGCGGGGGTCGTGGGTGAGGGTGATCACAATACTGTGGCAATCACTGGCGTGCGTGCGCACGGCGTCATCCGGCATGCCGTCCAGCAGGGGGACGGCGGGCCCCGGCCACTGCGCACGCACGCTTTCGCGGGGGTCGGCCACCAGAACATCGTAGTCCATCGCCAGTGCCAACTCCGCCAGGGATTGGCTGAGTTGACCCGCGCCTACCAGCAGCATGCGCATTTGTGGGCCAAAGGTCTGCACCAGTTCGGCCTCCAACAGCTGCAGCGGGCCGTGCGTCGCAACCGGTGACCATTGCGTAATACCGGTGGGAATCGACACCCGGCGCTGCAGGCAGCGCCGCTCTGCCAGCGCCGTTAGCGCTGCCTCCAGCCACGCCTCGTCCCGGTCGGGTTGCAGCCGCTGCACCAGCACCTGCAAGCGGCCGCCGCAGGGTAAACCGAGGCGTTCATTCTGCTCTGCCGTCACGCCATAAGGCACAAGCTCGGCACCAGTTAAGGGCAATGCAGCGGAACGCAAACGCTCCAGCAGGTCCTCCTCGATACAGCCGCCAGAGAGCGAGCCCACCTGCTCACCCTGCGCATTGCACACCAGCAATGAACCCGGAGGTCGTGGTGAAGAGCCCTGCGCGGCGGCGACCGTACACAACCAGACGGCGGTCTCCCGTCGCTGCAGCCAGGCAAGCGCCGCCTCGAGAGCCGCCTGATTGGCACTCTGCACGGCTACGCCTCGCCGTCTGCGGCTGGCTGAGCCGCCCAGTGAGCATCCAGCAGCCTGCCAATAGTATTGGGCACCACCAGGTGCGCCGCGTACCAGGTGTGCAGGCAGCGAATACGTCCGGAGTCGGCGATTCCGCCAATGCCGCGCTGCCGTAACACGTCGGCAAAGCCCAACTGTTCCAGCGCCTGACGCTCGTCCGGCGCGAGGTGTTCTTCACGCAGTTTGATATGGGCCGCGTGGTCTGCGGCCATGCCCCTCTGCAAGGCTGGGTCATCATCGACCTGACGCTGAAACCGCGCGATCAGCCCACTCGCCTCCTCCCGGTCAATCCGGTAGTTCAATGCGGGGTCGACCAGCCAGAACAGGGTGGGGAAGGGCGTGCGCTCGACCAGCGACGCGACGCGAATCACCTGCGGGTGACCGGCCTCATCCGCTACCGCGATCTCTCGCAGGCCGCGGGGCTCGCGGCCGAGGCGTTCTGCCACCTGCACCCTCTGTGTTGCCGAAACTGTCATGACTGCCCTCATCGCACCGCTAGCCCTGCATTCTACGTCAAGCACGCCGACAGAACGACGCCTGCAGCATGCGGACAGAATCTGGACAATTGACAGCCTGCTCTCTGGCCTCTACAGTGCGCGGCGTACCAGGTGCCTGCCGCTGGTGTCGCTTGACACGGCTGGGTAGGTTAAATGGGAAGTGAGGTAAGGCATAGCGCCGATCCCTCCGCTGCCCCCGCAACGGTAAACAGAGTCCTCTGTGAGCCCGATACCTGCCTGTTACGAGCAACGATGGAGCGGAGGGCTTCATTGAAGGTTGCATGATGCCTCCCCGCATTGCGTTCCCTGATCCCCTCCCTCAATCGCCACAAAACTTTTGGCATTGAGGCACGTCATGACACCACAGAAATTGAGCGGCGCAATCGCGCTGCTGTTCACCCTGCCCGCGTACACACAGGCGGCACCGTCGTCCCAACTCGAGGAAATTGTCGTCAGCTCTTCCCGCGTCGCCATGCCGATGCGTGAGGTCGCCACGTCAATCTCGGTGGTAGACGCTGCGGACATCCAGCGACTGGGCTTCGCCAACCTGCAGGATATTCTGCGCACGGTGCCTGCCGTCGCGGTCAGCAATAATGGCGGGGCCGGCAAAGCGTCTTCCCTGCGTATTCGCGGGGAAGAAAGTTTCCGCACCAAGGTCCTGATCGACGGCATTGATGTCTCTGATACCACGACGCCACAAACGGGCCCGCGCATGGAACACCTGCTCAGCAGCGGCATCCAGCGTGTTGAAATCCTGCGTGGTCCCCAGGGGCTGATGTACGGGGCCGATGCGGGCGGCATCATCAGTATCAGCACGCAGGCTCCACGCAGCGGGTTGGGCGGCGAACTGAGCGCGGAAGCGGGTCGCTACGGCACAACGCAGTACAGTGCGCACCTGGGCACAGGGAATGAACAGGTCGACGCGAATCTGTCCATCGCGGACTACAGCACGGACGGCTTTAACGCACGCATGTCCGACACCAACCCCGCTGACGATGATGGATACAACAATACAACGGTGCACGCGCGCGCCGGCTGGAATATCAGCGAGCAGCTACGCCTGGAAGTCGTGGCCCGGGACGTCGACGGTGACAACCAGTACGACAACTGTTTTACCAACGATACCTTCGCGCCCAGCAATCTCTGTTCGGACGCCTACGAGCAACAGGCGCTGCGTGGTGCCGTCAGCTTCAACGGCGCGCAAACCCGGCACGAGTTTGCCTACAACCACAGCGAGACCGAGCGTCAGTTTTTCACCGAGGGCCTGCCGGGCTTCGGCACGGAAGGTGACCTCACGCGCGTGACTTATCTCGGCAGCTATGCGCCCACCAGCGACCTGCAGCTGGTCTATGGCGTCGACTACGAGGAGCAGTCACTGGATGACGGCAGCTTTGATACCGAGCGCGACCAGACCGGCTACTACTTTGAGTATCAAGGCAGCGTGGCGGATCAATTGTTCTTCACGGCGGGCGCCCGTTACGACGACAACGCCGACTTCGGCAGCCACGATTCCTACCGGGTCAGTGCCGCCTACCTGATGCCGCTCGGCAATAGCGGTGAGGTCAAATTCAAGTCAGCGTGGAGCACCGGCTTCCGTGCACCCAGCCTGTACGAAATTGCCTACAACGGCAGCTTTTTCGCCAGCCCACCGGCCTCGGATACGACTCTGCAGGAAGAACGCAGCGAGGGCTACGAAGTGGGCGTGGGCTGGTACGCCAATGCAGGCCTGATGCTGGAGGCGGTGTACTTCAGCCAAGACGTCGAGAATGAAATATTCTTTGATCCGGTCGCCTTCTCGGGCTACCTGCAAGGTCCGGGCACCACCGAATCCAAGGGCCTGGAGCTGATCGCCGAGGTGCCCCTGCCGTTACAGTTCAGCCTGCAGGGAAACTACACTTACAACGACACGGAAACCGCGGCGGGCGGGCAACGTATCTACCGCCCCCGCCACCTCGCCAACCTCGGGCTGCAGTGGCGTACGCTCTCCGAACAGGCCACACTTGGCCTGCACTGGCGCACGTCCCGCGATGCCCAGGAACGCGATGGTTCGGCGCTGGACGACTACCAGGTGCTGGACATCAATGCGCGCTACTTCTTTACGCCCCGCCTGGAGCTGTACGGCCGTGTTGAAAACCTGCTGGACGAGGACTACCAGGAAATTACCGACTACCGCAGCAGCGAACGGGCGGCTTATGCCGGCGTGCGCTACACCTTCTAGGAGCAGAGCCGTGAGCGAAGAACGCAAAAATGAGCGCCACAAAAAGGCGATGGAAAAACAGAAAGCCAGTGTTGATGCCAGCATCAGCGCCGCCAGCACAGAGCGCGGGGTCAGCATCCTGCTCACCGGAAATGGCAAGGGCAAATCCAGTTCTGCTTTCGGCATGGTCATGCGCGCTCTCGGCTACGGCTACAAGGTCGGTGTGGTGCAGTTCATTAAGGGTGAACAGCTGTCCGGTGAGGAAATCTACTTGCGGGAACAGTGCCCGCAGGTAGATTTCTACCAGATGGGCACCGGTTTCACCTGGGACACTCAGGATCGCAGTGCGGACATCGCCGCCGCGCAGCGTACCTGGGAACAGGCGGCTGCCATGCTCAACAATCCGGACTACCACCTGGTTGTACTGGACGAACTCACCTACATGCTGGCGTTTGATTACCTGCCCGAAAGCGAGGTGCTCGCCGCGCTTGCAGAGCGGCCGCTGGAACAAAGCGTGGTGGTCACCGGCCGCGGCGGCGGCAAGGCATTGCAGGACATCATGGACACCGTCTCCGAAGTGAAGGAAATCAAGCACGCCTACAACGCCGGCATCAAGGCCCGGCTCGGCGTTGATTACTAACGTCATCCATCGCCGACGACGGGCGCAGCGCTTGCTGCTGTTGCTGGTCATCATGCTGCCACTCACCATGCTTCTGGCGCTGGGCAGCGGCGCGGTGAAAATCGCTCCCGGTGATACGCTGAGCGCACTCCTGGGTGCCGACCGCGGCCAGGCCAGCCTTATTGTGCAGCAGATCCGTCTGCCGCGCGTATTGCTGGCGGCCATCATCGGCGCCACGCTGGCCATGAGCGGTGCCGCCATGCAGGGCTTGTTCCGCAATCCCCTCGCGGACCCTTCCCTGATCGGGGTGACCGCGGGTGCCTCACTGGGTGCCTCACTGCTGATTGTGGCGGGGGGTAGTAGCCTGACGGGCTTTATGGGCCTGAGCCTGGTCTCGCTGGCGGCCTTCGTCGGCGGTGTGCTGGCCGTGCTGCTGGTCTACCGACTGGCCAGCTCCGATAACGGTACCTCAGTCGCCACCATGCTACTGGCAGGTATCGCGATCACCGCCCTGGCGGGAGCGGCGGGCAGCCTGCTCGAGTTCTTCACCGACAACGAGCGCCTGCGCCAGATCAGCCTGTGGAAAATGGGAGGCCTCGATGGCGCCACCCTGCCGCGCCTGTTGCTTGCCACGGTGGTCGCCGGTTCGGTGCTGCTGGTACTTCCGCGCTATGCGCTGCCCCTGAACACACTGTTGCTGGGGGAGTCCGAAGCCCGGCATCTCGGTATCGCCGTAAACCGCACCAAACTTGCCCTGATCACCTGGGTCGCTATCGGCGTGGGTACCTCAGTGGCGCTGGTGGGCACCATCGCCTTCGTCGGCCTGGTCGTGCCGCATATCGTGCGCCTGCTGATCGGCCCCGACCACCGCACACTGCTACCCGCCAGCGCGCTGGGCGGCGCCATCCTGCTGGTGTGCGCGGATGCCCTGTCGCGAACCCTGCTGGCACCCACGGAGCTGCCGGTCGGCATCATCACTGCCCTCATCGGCGTGCCATTCTTCATATCGCTGCTGCGCCAGCGACACCACTATGGCATGCAAACATGAGCGTGCTTACGCTGCAAAGCGTGGACGCCGCACCCTGGGGCGACCCGGTGCTAACAGACATCAACCTGCAGCTGGAGCCGGGCGAGGTGATCGGCCTCATCGGCCCCAACGGTGCCGGGAAATCCAGCCTGCTGCGCCTGCTTGCCGGCGACTTTGCAGCCACCAGCGGCAGCCTGCGCTTAGCGGGCCGCGCGCTGGATAGCTGGCCGCGGCAGCAGCTTGCGCAGCGGCGGGCGTTCCTGCCCCAACTATCGCTGCTCAATTTCCCTTACACCGTGGAGGAAGTGGTACTGCTGGGGCGTACGCCACACAGCACCGGCCTGCGTGCCGATCAGGATATTGTGCGTCAGGTATTGCGCGCGACAGATACGCTGTCCCTGCGCAACCGGCTCTATACCCAGCTTTCGGGTGGCGAACGCCAGCGTGTGCAGCTTGCCCGCGTACTGGCGCAGCTGTGGCACACCACCGACATGAGCGGTACGCTCCTGCTGCTGGACGAACCGACAGCAGCGCTGGATCTTGCCCATCAACAGCAGCTGACCACGGTTATTGCCGACATTGCCGCGCGAGGTTGTGCCGTTATGCTCGTGGTGCACGATGTCAATCTGGCGGCCAGCGTCAGCGATCGGCTGCTGGTACTGAATGCAGGGCAGGCCGTGGCCAGCGGTAGTCCGGAGGCCGTCCTCACGCCCGCGCTGTTCCGGGAACTGTTTCACGCCGAGGTGCTGGTGCAGCCGCATCCCAACGGGCGTCAACCACTGGTTATTGGCCTGTGAAACGCGTTCTCGCGCTGTGCTGCCTGCTGGCAGGCTACGCTGGCACCCTCACTGCCGGAACCGTGACGGTGGAGGATTTCGCCGGGCGCAGCGTGACAGTGCCAGAGCCCGCCCGGCGCATCGTCGCACTGGCCCCGCACATCGTGGAGAACCTCTATAGCGCCGGGGCCGGCGATCGTCTGGTGGGTGTGGTGAGCTACAGCGACTTCCCCATCCAGGCCCGGAGCCTACCTCGCGTAGGCTCCTTCAATGCTTTCAGCCTGGAGCAAATCCTGGCCAGCAAACCCGACCTGATACTGATGTGGGGCTCCGGCAACGGGGCTGGCGCTCTGGAAAAACTCGAGCGGCTGGGCGTTCCCGTGTACGTCAGCGAACTGCGCTCACTCGACGACATACCCGCAAGCATCCGCCGCCTGGGGCGACTGGCCGGCACCGAGGCACACAGCGAAACCGAGGCACAGCGCCTCGAGGACGGATTTGCGCGGTTGGCGGGGGAGTTCGGCGCCGCGGCACCCCTGTCAGTGTTCTACCAGATATGGCACCAGCCATTGCAGACCGTCAACGGTGTGCATCTGATCAGCCAGATCATCACGCTCTGTGGCGGCAGGAATATCTTCGCGGATGCCGCCACGCTCGCTCCCCGGATCAACCTGGAATCCGTACTCGCGCGCAATCCGCGCGTGATTGTGGCCGGCGGCATGGAAACGGCACACCCCGAATGGCTCGAGCACTGGCGACAATACCCGGGGTTACAGGCACTGAATGGCGGCCTGCTGTCGGTCAACCCGGACCTGATTCAGCGCCCGACCGCACGCGCCCTGGACGGGGCACGGGACCTCTGTAGCAAACTGGAGGCCGTGCGCACCGGAAATTAAGCGACCCTGAGGTTACTGATCACCATCGCCCTGGGCACCTTGTTCAAGTCCTTTCATGAACTCGCCCAGCTTGCGTCCGGCCTCCTCGGGGGACATGTCTTCCATGCCCTCGAATTGCTCACCCATCTCCTCCATCCGCGCGTCTATTTCCCGTGAGGCACGCTCGCTGCCGAGGCTGGTGAAAATGAACAGGACCGCAAGCACGCCGAACACAATCTGCGCCGTCCTGCGTTGCCGGGCATGCACGGCAACGCTCGCCTCAACTAACAACCATGCCCCCCAGGCGATGGTTACGATGGCACCGATGTAGGGCACAATGCCGAGCAACGCACTGACCGGATAGAGCGCCGCCAGCGCCGCCTGGCAGCGAAATGCGGTTTCGTAATCCTCCGTCGACCCCATGAGCTTCCAGATCACATAGAGCACGGCGGCCCCGATAAAGGCACCGAGCACTGCCATCAACGGGCCGAAAATCAACGCACCGAACACACCGGCCAACAGGCCACCGGCGGAACCAAATAATGCAAAGACTGCGGCAATGACGCCCGCCACGGCGCCCATGACCGCCACAAATACGACCGGGTCACCGAACCCGCCGGTCTTTTGCATCGATTGAAAATAGTTGACTGGCCGGGTGATCACCTCGCGAGCCTGCGCGATGATCTGCTGGATATCGAAACCGTTATTCACGTTCATGACACCTCCAATCCTGTTTATTGCTATTGTCAGGGACCGCAGGGAAATACTACGTGCGCAACGGCACAAATACCATCGGTATGGCTTTTGCCAACGCCACTGGTATTCTCGTCGTCGAAACCAGTCAGGTCCTCGGTTACCATGGCCACTTTGCACAAAAAGCTGTTCGCTACTCTGCTCTCACTGCTGCTCCTGTCCTCGGCGGCGCAGGCAGCAGACTACGAAATTCTGTACCGCGCCAAAGTGCACCCGGACAGCGAGGTCGCCCGGGTGGAGATCCGCCTGCGCGGTGAACGATTGCCTAAGCAGCTGACCCTGAACCTGAACCCGGAACGACACCGGTCGGTCTCCGCGGATCAGGGACTGCGCCTTGACGGCAATAACGCAATCTGGAAACCGCGCGAACCGGAAGACAGCCTGCACTACGAGTTTGTCATTGATGAACAGAAAGCGAGCGGCCGCTATGATTCGCTGCTCACTGAGGACTGGGCGATACTCCGCAGTGACAAGCTGATTCCGCCGATTTCAGCGCGTGTGCCCAAAGGCCTGGAGGGGCAGGCAGAATTACAGTTCCTCTTGCCCGAGGGCTGGTCGGTTGCCGCGCCCTATCCTACCCGAGAGGATGACAGCACGAGGTATGTAATCTCGGACCCCGGGCGCATTTTCCCGCGTCCCAAAGGATGGTTGATACTCGGCGATATCACCAGTCGACAGGACATCATTGCCGGCACCGACGTACGCGTTGCTGCACCGGCGGGCCAGGGCGATCGTCTGCAGGACACCCTCGCGTTCATCGGCTGGAACCTGCCGGCGGTCAAGGCGGTACTGCCCGGGTTTCCCGAGCAGTTGCTGATCGTGACGGCAGGCAAGCCCATGTGGCGCGGCGGCCTGTCCGGCACGCGGTCGCTGTTCATGCACGCGGATCGCCCGATGATCAGTGGCAACCGCACCAGCAGCTTGATCCATGAGCTGATCCATGTCGGCACCGGCATCAGCGGCGGCAAGCGGGCGGACTGGATCGTCGAAGGGCTGGCCGAATATTACGCCTCCGCTATTCTGTTTCGCACCGGCGGTATGAGTGACTGGCGCTACGCGCAGGTGCTCGAGTGGAAAACCGACTGGGCCAAGGAAGCAGACACACTGTTCACGCCTCGCTCTTCCGGGCCGGTGACAGCCCGCGCCGCCGTTTTCATGCACCGGCTCGACCAGGCGCTGGCAAAGGCGACAGACGGAGCCGCGGGGATTGATGATGTCGCCCGCGCGCTGGCGCAGGATCGCGGTCGTGTCTCCCTGGCGCAGCTCAAGGACATCGTCGCCGAACTCGCCGGCAACGCTGTCGATGTGGAGGCCCTGATCGCCGACCTGGAGCAGGACAGCTGAACTGCGGCGCGTGACTTTTTGCCGAAGATAATTGCGCCCGGCAGTCTGTCACGCGGGGCGCGCTGGCAGTATGATCGGCGCCGGATTCCCCTGCCCCCGGGTCGCCACACCCCATGTGCCAACACGCCATTCTCACTCGTCTACGCAACGTACTCTTTGCCGCGGTGTTGGCCATGTTGTGTGCCCCTCCGGCACCAGCGGCAGATATCGAACTGCCCCTGGAGCTGGATCTGGCTATCGTCGAGGAGGCACTTGCCGCGCAGCTGTTCACGGGGGCAGACACAAAAGCCGAATTGTTTCACGATTCACAGTCCTGCAACGCGCTAACGCTATCCGAGCCCCGGGTAGAAGGCACGGAGTCCGGCCAATTGCGCGTTACCAGCCGTATAGAGGCGCGGATAGGGTTATTGCTGGGTGGACGTTGTCGTCTGCCCGTCGCCTGGAACGGTCTCATTGAAACCTTTGAAGATGTGCGGGTGACCCCGGGCAGCGACCGGGTCTCGTTTCGCGTGACCGATTCCAACATGCTCAGTAGTGAAGATGGCAGCCGCAAATTGCCGGGCATGATCTGGGACTGGATCAAAGGCCAGGTCCACCCGCGTCTCAGCGCCATCACGCTGGATTTCGGCCCGGCGCTCACTGAATTGCGCTCGCTTATTCACGATGCACTGCCCGCTGAACTCGCAGAACGCAGCGCAGTCGCCAGCTCGCTGCAGTTGCAAGGAGCGCGGGCCAACCCGGGCTCCATAACGGTGCTGCTTTCCATGCAAGCGCCCAGCATACCCACGGTGGCCGCCAGCGATGGGGATACAGCCACTCTCAGTAGCGCAGAACTCGCCGCCTGGGACGACGCGTGGCAGGCATGGGACGCTTTCGCTACCTGGCTGATCAAGGATCTCGCAGCGCCGGCGGCCCCGGAACTGCGTACCGAGTTACTCGCCCTGTTGATGGAGGCGCGTTACGAACTTCGTCAGGCACTGGCCAGCGAACGCACCGGCACAGACCCCGTACGTAGCCTGTTCCTTTCCACCTGGACCCGCCTTGCCCCGCTGCTGCGCGAGAATGCGCTTGCCATTCCCGGTGGTCGCAGCCTGGAGCTGGCGGCCTTTCTCAGCGCCGGCCACGCGCTGCAGGCGCTGGACAACGCCGCGCCACAGCTCGGCCTCGCACTCGACAGCCAGACCCTGCGCCGCCTCGCGCGCCTGCTGGCACCCAGCGTCAGCGACGATGAATTGGCCTACAGCACGGCGGTGGACCCGGAACTGCGCACGCTGCTGGGCTTGCCGGCGCAACTGGAGAGCGAGCCTCTGGAGGAAACCACCGCGTCCGGCCCTTTTGCCTGGCTGATTCGCCCTGCGCACGCCAGCTCAGTGAGCAAGAGCCTGGTACAGCTGTTGACCGGCTGGGTGCCGGCAACCGCTGACCTCGACCGCTATCTGCTGGCCATGGAGCAGCTGCTGGATGAAAGCATTGCCGCGGAGCGCGCGCGTGGCGCAGTGCCGAGCGAGTTCTTTCCGCTGTACCAGGATCTGGTGCGAGCTACCGCGTGGCAGGAGTCCTGCTGGCGCCAGTTCGTGGAAGAGGGCGGCAAGGTCACCCCAATTCGTTCCTCTGCCGGCTCAGTGGGGCTCATGCAGATCAACCAGCATGTCTGGCGCAATATTTACGACCTCGAGGCCCTGCAGAATAATGTTGGCTACAACGCACGCGCGGGCAGCGAGATTCTCTCCCATTACCTGGTGGACTACGCCATCAAACGCGGCGAGCACAGGGTAAACGACAACATCGATGACCTCGCGCGCGCCACCTACGGCGTGTACAACGGCGGGCCGCGCCACCTTACGCGCTATCGCCAGGGGAACAGAAGCGCTTACCTGCGCGGCGTCGATGAGGCGTTCTGGGAAAAATACCAGGCCATTCGCAGTACCGGCGCCGCCGCGGTCAAGCAGTGTTACGGCGGTGCCTGAAGCGCCAGCCCGAACAATTCCCCCGCCATAAACAGCACAGCGGTGCCAGACAGCTGCACCCGCTCACCCTGCAACGCGATGCCCACCTCGCCGCCTCGCGGCGATATCTGGCGCGCCGAGAGCACGGTTTTATCGAACTGCTGTGCCCAGTAAGGGGCGAGCCGGCAATGGGCAGAGCCGGTCACCGGGTCTTCCGGCACACCCAACCGGGGCGCAAAAAAACGGCTGACAAAGTCGTGCCGTTCACCGGGCGCAGTGGCGATCACACCTAGCGCATCCTGCTCGCCGAGTTGGGCGAAATTTGGCTGCAGCGCAGCCACCTCGGCCTCGCTTGCATATACCGCGAGCAGATAATTGCCGCCCGCCTGCACCTCCAGCGGCGCGCAACCCAGCGCCTCAACGAGGCCTGGCGGCACCGCGCAGGGCGCTGTCGGCACGGCGGGAAAGTCCATCACGTAACGCGCGCCTTCACGCCGAACCCGCAACTCACCACTGCGCGTGTAGAAGCGCACACACTCCCCGGTGTAACCCAGCTGGTTGTACAGCACATGAGCACTGGCGAGCGTTGCATGACCGCAGAGATCGACCTCCGCGGCGGGGGTGAACCAACGCAGGTCGTAGCCCTCTCCCGACGCGACAAAAAAGGCCGTCTCTGCAAGGTTGTTTTCCATGGCAATGGCCTGCAACAGCGCATCGTCTGGCCAGGCACCCAGGGGCACCACGGCAGCCGGATTGCCCTCGAATACCCGCGCCGCAAATGCATCGACCTGGTACTGACGCACCGTCATGACCGCACCCTGCCAGCCGCCGGCTGAAACAGCCCCGACTGATCCGCGGCATAGGTGTACACCACGTCTGTACTGGAGTTGAGAGCAGTTTCCGCGGAATCCTGAATCACACTGATCACGAAGCCAACCGCCACAACCTGCATGGCCACATCCAGCGGGATGCCGAAGAGTGAACACGCCAGCGGCACCAGCAGCAGGCTGCCGGAGGGCACGCCGCTGGCGCCGCAAGCAGACAGGGCGGCGATAATGCACAACAGCAGCGCACCCCCCAACGACACATCAATACCCAGCGTATTGGCCGCGGCCAAAGTCAGCACGGTGATGGTAATTGCGGCGCCGGCCATGTTCACGGTGGCACCTATGGGTATCGTCACGGTGTACAGCTCCTCGCTGATACCGAGCTTCTTTGCCAAATTCAGGTTCACCGGAATGTTCGCCGCCGAGCTGCGGGTAAAGAACGCGGTGATTCCGGATTCCTCCAGACACTTGAGGACTATCGGGTAGGGATTGCGCTGCACCACAAGAAATACCAGTAACGGGTTGACCACGAGTGCCATGATCAACATGCAGCTCACCAACAATACCGCGAGGCTGGCGTAGCCGGTCAATGCGTCCAGACCCGTCGTTGCGACCGTACTGCAGACGAGACCGAAAATACCCAACGGGGCGAAGCGAATCACGTAACGCACAATGTCGCTGACACCGTTCGCCAGAGTCTGCAGGTGTTCGCGAAAACTGCTGCTGGCGCGCCGGAAACTCACGCCGAGCAGAATTGCCCAGGTGAGGCAGCCTAGAAAATTACCCGTGAGCAGCGCGTTCACCGGGTTATCAATCAACTTGAACAACACATCAGATAAGACATCGCTGACGGCTACCGGTGGGCTCCCCCCGGCCACCCCGGACAGCGCGATTTCCTGTGGAAATGCAAAGCTCAGGCTCACGGCGACCACCGCAGCACTCACCGTCCCCGTCAGGTATAGCAGCAGGGTGAATGCTGACTTGCGGCCGTCGCTGCCGCTTTCGTGGCGGTTGGCGATTGCGGACATCACCAAGAGCATCACCAGCAGGGGCGCAACGGCCTTGAGCATGCCGACAAACAGCGCCCCGAGCAGCCCCAATGGCTCGGCAATCGCGGGCGCTACAGCACCCAGCGCAGCCCCGAGAGCAACACCGATTAGAATCTGGGGCACCAGGCCCAGTGACATCAAACGCATGCAACGGCTCTCCGATAATCCGTGTTCACAGCCTTGGGCGCTCGCTAGACATTGAGATGTTTACCCAGTGGGAGTTCGCGAATGCGTTGCCCGCTCGCGGCAAAGACTGCATTGGCAACGCTTGGGGCAACAGGCGGTGTAGGCGGCTCACCCACACCGCTGGGAGGCGCTCCGCTGGGCATGATATGCGTTTTGATCACCGGCGGCACCTGTTGCATGCGAGCGATCGGGTAATCATGGAAATTGGACTGCTGTGCCTCCCCTCCTTCGAACGTGATCTCGCCATTGAGAGCGAGGCTCAGGCCGAAGATCATGCCTCCCTCCATCTGCGCATGCACGCGATCAGGGTTGATGACGCGACCGGCATCCAGCACGCCGTGCATTTCCAGCACCCGCAGCTGGCCATCGCGCACCTCCACCTTACTCGCTACCGCCATATTGCTGAGAAAACTGTTCGCCGCCGAGAATCCCCAGCCCTGGCCCGCCGGAAGTGATTGCTTCCAGGGCACACGCTCAGCCAGCGTGCGGATCACTGCGGCCATACGCGCGGTGTCGTAGGGGAAATCCTGCAGGGAGCGGCCATAATTGCTGTAGTTGAAGCCTTCGTCTGCAAAGTCGAGACTGCGGTCCTCGCCGAGCAGATCCAGCCAGAATGCGATGGGGTCACGCCCCGCTGCGTGTGCCAGCTCGTCAACAAAACTGCCGACGCCAAAAGCGTAGGGAATGTTGTAGACCGAGCGCAGCCAGCCAATGCGCACGTGGGCCGGGGCCGGGTGGCTCTCAATGCGCAGATTGGGCACCGCAAACGGCACGCTAGCGAAGGTTTGTGACAACCCTCCTTCACTGTTCATCTGCACCGAGGGGTCAAACGTGGCGCCGATCGGGGGTGCCGCTTCGCGCGCCAGCCACGCGGTCACCTGCCCCTGCGCATCGAGCGCTCCCTGAAAATACTGCGCGCTGCAGGCATGGAAGTAGTCGTGACGGATGTCATCCTCGCGGCTCCACACCACCTGCACCGGACGTCCGGCGCGACGCGACAGCCGCGCCGCCTCCACGGCAAAGTCCGGCTTGGACTTGCGCCCGAAGCCACCGCCGAGCAGGGTGACATGCACCACAACCGCATCCACGTCCAGCCCGAGGGCCTCGGCAACCGCGCGCCGGGTTGCCTGCGGCGTCTGGGTGCAGGCCCAGATCTCACAGCTCCCCGCGCCAACACGCGCCGTTGCAACCGGCGGCTCCATGGGTGCATGGGCAAGATAGGGGGTACGATAGGTCGCGCTGACCATCTGCTCTGCACGCTCCAGTGCCTCGCTGACATTGCCGCGCTGGCGCCGCACCTCACCCGGGCCACTCTCCACCAGGGCTGCAAGGCCATCCAGATACTGCGCCGCACTGTGTTCACTGTGCGCGCTGGCTGACCAGCGCAGCTTTAACGCGTCGCGTGCGCGCAGTGCGCTCCAGTTATTTTCGGCCAGCACCGCCACACCTTCGATCGGGTTGAACCCGGGTGCGCCGTCCGCGGCTTCCAGCGTCACCACGTCAACCACACCGGCCACTGCGAGCGCGGCGTCGCTTTCCAGCGACTCGACTTTTCCCTGCAGCCAGGGGCTGCGTTCAATACTCGCGTAAAGCATATCGGGGAGCTGCACATCAATGCCATAAACCGCCTTGCCTGTGAGCATGGCGTCGAGGTCGACAATCGGCAGGCTCTGCCCAACATAACGGAAATCGGCCTCGGCTTTCATGCGCAAGGTCGACGTGTCCGGCATGGGCAGCTTTGCGGCGCGTGCCGCAAGCTCGCCAAAACCGAGTGTTTGGCCACCGGGGCCATGCACCGCATGCTCGCGCGCCCTGCACTGCGCCGCCGGTACGCCCCAGGTGTCTGCTGCGGCCGTCTCCAACAAGGTGCGCGCGGCGGCGCCCATCTGCCGCATGACCGGGTAGAAATCACGCACCGAACGGGAGCCGTCCGTGTTCTGGCTGCCGTACGCCGGATTGGCCTGTGCCTGTATGACCTTTACACGCTGCCAGTCCGCCTCCATTTCATCCGCAACAATCTGCGGCAGGCCGGTGCGAATACCCGTGCCCATTTCCGAGCGATGCGCCACAATCTCCACGGTGCCATCGGCGCGTACGCTGACAAAAATATTCAGCGCCGCCCCGGTGGCCTCATCCAGAACACCCGCGAGCGCTGCGGGGCCCGGCACGCGAGCACCGAGTACCAGACCACCAGCGGTAAGGCCTGTGAGCTGCAGAAAACGGCGCCGGGAGACTTTTCGCGGTGTATTCATGCGTCGTCCTTCGCCTCCTCTACCGCCGCATGGGTATATTGGGCACTCTTTATAGCAGCGTGAATGCGTGGATAAGTACCGCAGCGACACAAATTGCCCGACATGGTGTTGCGAATGTCGTCGTCTGATGCGCCGGGGTTCGCGGCCAGCAGCGCACTGGCGGCCATTATCTGCCCTGGCTGGCAGTACCCGCACTGGGGTACATTGTGCTCGCGCCAGGCCTGCTGCAGCGGGTGCTGGCCATCGGTGGATAGCCCCTCGATAGTCGTAATTGCGGCGCCGCTGGCGTCGGCGACGGTCACTTGGCAGCTGCGCCGGGCCTGGCCATCAAGGTGCACCGTGCAGGCACCGCACAGTCCTTTTCCACAGCCGTACTTGGTGCCGCGCAGCTGCAGCAGGTCACGCAGTGCCCAGAGCAGGGGCATGTCAGGCTCGCAATCCAGTTCCCGCTGCGTTCCATTCACCGTGAGCTTCACCAGCAACCTCCTGAGGGGGACCGAAAACGCTACTCTATACCCTTCAGCTTGCAGGGCAAGTTGAGACCCACCGGCGCGGCACAGGGTCTTGCCAAGCACACTGCGTCTGCTACCCTCCAGCCCAACCAAACCACTTTAGCGAGCGTACAACCGACCATGAAACCAGCAACTATCGCCCTCCATGCCGGCTACGATGGCGACCCTGCCACCAATGCGGCAACTGCCCCCATTTACCAGACCACCTCCTACACCTTTAATGACACCCAGCACGGTGCCGACCTGTTCGACCTCAAGGTGCCCGGCAACATCTACAGCCGCATCATGAACCCCACCAATGCCGTGCTGGAAGCGCGTGTAGCAGCGCTGGAAGGCGGCATTGGGGCGCTCGCGGTGGCCTCCGGGATGGCGGCCATCCGCTATGCCATTGAGGCCATTGCCGAAGTAGGCAGCAATATTGTCAGCACGTCGCAGCTCTACGGTGGCACCTATAACCTGTTTGCCCATACATTTCCGCGCCAGGGCATCGAGACGCGCTTTGCCAAGGCCGACGATTTCGACAAGGTTGCCGCCCTCATCGACGACAACACCAAGGCCCTGTTCTGCGAATCCATTGGCAACCCCGCCGGCAACGTGGTCGACATCGCGCGCTGGGCGGAGATAGCACACGCGGCTGGCGTGCCACTGATTGTCGACAATACTGTTGCCACGCCCGCCCTCTGCCGGCCCTTCGAGCACGGTGCAGACATTGTTGTGCACTCGCTGACGAAATATATCGGCGGCCACGGCACCACAATCGGCGGTGCCATCGTGGACTCAGGCAAATTTGACTGGGCAGCGCAGCCGCGGCGTTTCGCCATCATGAACACGCCTGACCCTTCGTATCACGGCGTGGTCTACACCGAGGCCATGGGGCCTGCCGCCTTTATCGGCCGCTGCCGTGTGGTGCCCTTGCGCAATACGGGGGCCGCGCTGTCTCCACACAGCGCGTTCCTGCTGATGCAGGGACTGGAAACACTTGAGCTGCGCATGCAGCGCCATTGCAGCAACGCAAAAAAGGTTGCCAAGTATCTCCACAAGCACCCGCAGGTGCAGTGGGTCAACTATGCCGGTCTGAAAGACAGCCCCCACCGCGCCACCTGCAAAAAAATCTGTGACGGCAAGGCATCCGGTATTCTCAGCTTCGGTATCAAGGGAGGCAGCGAAGCTGGCGCGCGCTTCATCGACGCGTTGCAGCTGATTCTGCGTCTGGTCAATATCGGCGATGCCAAGTCCCTCGCCTGTCACCCGGCCAGTACCACACACCGCCAGCTCAACCCGGAGGAACTCGCCTCCGCTGGTGTCAGCGAGGACATGGTGCGTATCTCCGTGGGTATCGAGCATGTCGACGACATCATCGCTGACATCGAACAGGCGCTGGAGGCGAGCCAGGGCTGAGCTGAAGCTGCGCCGCCGTCACCGTTTTCGATAGGGAATATCGCAGTAGGTGATCGGCTGCGCCGGCGTCGCGCCGGCATTACGCAAATAGAGCGACAGGGAGTTCATCGACAGGTCAATGTTGCTGGTGGGCCCGAGAAAAACGTGTTCGATGGCGAGTTCTGATGAGGCATTGCGCAGGCAGAATGGATACCAGGGAATGAGCATGGAGTTGCCTTCCCTGAACTGCACCGGCGCGGAGGCGGGATCGGAAATCGTTGGTGACACGATCCGCCATTCCTGCTCTTCCTCAAAAGCCGGGTGTTTGAGAACAGCCGAAATACGCAGAAGGTCACCTTCGATACTCTGGAATAACGCCATCCAGCGTTCGCTTTCTGACTCTGCTCTGTCGTCAGTTGGCGTTTGCCCCGCAAGCGTCTCAAGCGTATCGATAATCTCATTGATCATTTTCGCCTGTAGTGCCGGCTCATAGATACACTGGCCCACCTCAAAGCCCTGGCGCAGCGCACAGTCCAGAATATGCGCTGGATCGAAGCCGAGGCTGACACCCTTGCCATGCACACTGTAACCACGCCACTGACTCAACAAATTGCCGTTGCCCCGAAACGATGCGCAGAACAGCATTGGGCCACTCACCACACGGTGCGTCAGCCAGTCGAGGAAGGTGGTCAGCAGCGCCGGATTATCCACCCCTGAGAGAATACGACGGGTGACGTGGTCACTGAGCAAATCCAGTGTATGACGCAATTCCGTGGAATCGTTCATGTAGCGTATATCGCTACAGCGCAGTTCCGCCGCACCCACAATGCCCAACAACCCACTGAGCGTGGTGTAGTGGTACAGCGTTTCCTGCGGCGCATCCGCAAACAGACGCTGCGATATCAGGTCGAACACGCGGCACGGCTCCTGGTCTGCACTGTCATTGCCACACTACGCGCCTGGTATGGCGGTTAAAGCAGCGCTTCAAAGTGATCGGTAAGTACGCAATCCCGGCGTCGCGCATCGTACTCACGCAGGGGCTCCACATCCTCCGCGCGAATCACCTGCTTGACTACGGCCTCTTGTAGCGCTTCATCCAGCGTGCCCGCCTCCAGCTCGCCTTTGCTCCACGCCTTCTGCAGGGCCACAAAGGGCTTCTCCACCGCCAACAGCATCTGGTAGGTACTTTCCACTCGACCCACCGCGTCCTCGGGATCGACACTGAGATAGACCCGCTCGGACAACGTGCCGCGTACGGGGTTCGGGGCCATGATCAGGTCGCCGAGGTCGCGCACCATGGCGTCATTCGGTGCTGGATAGATACGTCCCAGCGGCAGGCACAGCGCACGCAACGCAAGCCCCAGCGCACGCGGCTGGAAGTTCGCGCAATACGCAATCAATGCTTCCTGGGCGAGATGCAGCGAGCGTTGTAGCGCATACGCCGCGTGCGCATCCGCCTCCTTGCTGCGGGGCTGTGTGGCATGAAACTTCAACAGACTGCTGGCAATCAGCAACTGGCTGTGCAGGTCGCCGAGGCGGGCCGAGAGCAATTCGCGCCGTTTCAGGTCACCGCCCAGCACACCCAGTGCCACATCGGCGCAGATCGCCAGCGCGGCGCTGAGATGGTTGATACGCTGGTACCAACGCTTGCTGAAATCATCGGCGCCTGCGGGGACTCCACTGAAATGCGCGCCGCTGAGGCCCAGCATGAGGAGCCGTGCAAAATTGCTGCCCGCATGCCCGAGATGACTCATCAACAGCGGTTCAAACGCGCGCAGCCCCTCGTGCTCCTCTTTCGCCTCAAGCGTCTGCATCTCGTCGAACAGATACGGGTGGCAACGCATGGCTCCCTGACCAAAAATCATCAGTGACCGTGTGAGGATATTGGCACCCTCTACCGTGATCGCCACCGGCAGCGCGTGATAGCCCGCCGCAAGGAAGTTGCGTGGGCCAAGCTGTATACCGCGGCCGCCCACCACATCCATGCCGTGGTTGACCAACGTGCGCATGAGCTCCGTTGCGTGGTACTTGGCCATCGCGGTCATCACCGAGGGCGTGCCGTCTTCCAGGGAACGGGTGATCAGTTCACGCAGCGCCTCCAACGTGTAGGCACCCGAGGCAATCTCGGCGGTGGCTTCCTGTACACCTTCGAACTTGCCAACTTCCATGTTGAACTGACGGCGGATTCGCGCGTATGCACCTACCATCAGGTAGCACATCGCACCACTCGCCGTGGACAGTGCCGGCAGGGAAACACCGCGACCGGCGCCCAGGCACTCGATGAGCATCCGCCAGCCCTTGCCTGCCATCGCGGGTCCGCCGATGATCCAGTCGACGGGAATGAACACGTCCTGTCCCTGGATGGGCCCGTTCATGAAGGGCGCGCCCGGGTTGTGCCGGCGGCCGATTTCCACACCCGGATGCGTCGCCGGCAACAGGGCACAGGTGATGCCGTAATCGGTTTTTTCCGGATCTCCCAGCAGGCCTTCCGGGTCCTCCAGTTTGAACGCCAGCCCGACTACCGTGGCCACGGGTGCGAGCGTGATCCAGCGTTTGTGGAAGCTGAGGCGAAGGCCAATAACCTCCTCACCCTCGAAATCCCCCTTGCAGACCACGCCGAGGTCGGGAATTGCTCCGGCATCAGAACCGACTTCAGGGCCCGTAAGACCAAAACAGGGTAACTCGCTGCCATCGGCGAGCCCGGGTAACCAGCGCTGCTTCTGCGCCTCGGTACCGTATTTGACCAGCAACTCACCCGGACCGAGTGAATTGGGCACCATCGCCGTGACCGCCGCGGTTATCGAACGGCTGGCAAGCTTGCCCATGATTCGGCTCTGCGCGTAGGGGCTGAAATCACGACCGCCAAACTCCTCGGGGATAATAAGCCCAAAGAAACCCTTCTCGCGCAGATAGCTCCATACTTCCGGCGAGAGATCCTGACGCTGGTGCACATCCCACTCAGTGATCATGCTACACAGCGTATCGACTTCATTGTCCAGAAACGCCTGTTCACGCTCACTCAGCGCCGGGGGGTGCGTCGCGGCGAAGACCTGCCAATCCGGCTGGCCACTGAATAACGACTTGTCCCAACCGGTGGTACCAGCTTCCAGTGCTTCGCGTTCGGTACTGCTCATCGGCGGCATGGCCTTGCGCAGCAACGTGTAGACCGGCGCAACCAGGTATTCCCTGCGCCAGGACTCAACGTTCAGCACCAGCAACACCGCAAGGGTGGGCAGGAATATAAGCCACATGCCACCCTCCCCCAAAGACAGGAGCAACGCGCCCAGACCGATCAACACAGACCCCGTCGCCAGTGACGGGCGCAGCAGCAACACGGTCATAACAAGCAGGATAAAGAGAACGATTGACAGCAACATGGCATGACACCTCGTGCAAGCGCACCGGGCCGGTGCGTGAAGAACAACCCATAACCACCATAAAGCATTCAGGCGACTGCGCACAATCACGGGCAGGGCGCCGCGCGAACACCCTGCCGACAGGCAAACTGGCCAGCCGCCGGTGAGAAACGCTATACTCAGCGCTTCGCTGGACCACCTCCAATAATAGCGCCCGCCTTTCCACGCTCGGCTGGCGACACAATGTATACAGTCTGGACGATGGCCAACTCATGAATTCTGAAAATTTCGGAGGCAACAACATGGCTTTTGAACTTCCCGCACTGCCCTACGAACGTGACGCGCTGGCGCCGCACATTTCCGCCGAAACCATCGACTACCACTACGGCAAGCATCACAACACCTATGTCGAAAAACTCAACGGCATGGTTCCCGGCACCGAGTTCGAAGGCAAGTCACTCGAAGAGGTGATCAAGACCAGCTCCGGCGGCGTGTTCAACAATGCGGCGCAAATCTGGAACCACAGCTTCTACTGGGAGTGCCTGAGCCCGAATGGTGGCGGTGAAGCCAACGGCGCAGTGGCCAAAGCGATCGAAGCCGCCTTTGGCTCCTTTGCCGACTTCAAGAAAGCCTTCACCGATGCCGCTGTCGGCAACTTCGGGTCCGGCTGGACCTGGCTGGTGAAGAACAGCGATGGCAGCGTTGCCATTGTGAACACCAGCAATGCGGAAACACCGCTCACCGACAGCAGTGTCACGCCGTTGCTCACCGTGGACGTGTGGGAACACGCATACTATATCGACTACCGCAACGCGCGCCCGAAATACATGGATGCCTTCTGGGCGCTGGTCAACTGGGACTTCGTGAACAAGAACCTGGCCTGACCCTACCGCCGCCGGTGCTCCCACCGGCGGCACTTCACCCCAGCGGCAATGCGGTGGTGGCTTTTATTTCTTCCATCACGAAGCTCGCAGACACATCGAACAGATCCGCTTCAATCAGGCGTTGATACAGGCGGTCGTAACCGGGCATGTCTGCGACGACCGCCTTCAACAGGTAGTCAAGCTGCCCACCCAGCCGATACACCTCGAGTATTCCTTCAACATCCTGCACGATCCGGTTAAACCGCTGCGCCCAGTCTGCATTGTGCTGGTTGGTGCGAAGGGTGATAAACACCGTGAGGCCCAACCCCACACTGGCCGGATCGAGCAGCGTAACCCGCTGGCGGATGACGCCCGCTTCCTCCAGTTTCTGTAACCGGCGCCAGCACGCCGACTTGGAAAGCGCCACCCGCTCCGCCAGATCGCCCACCGACAACGCCGCATCCGCCTGCACCAGCCGCAGAAGCTGCCTGTCCTGATTATCGAGCACCAACATGTTGCGATTTCCCCGAAGTGAAACGATTAAGGCACTATAAAACAATTATCCGGAACAACGTGCCTTATTTTACGGATTTATGCGCACAAATTCGGACAATATGCCACGATGGCAAAGGTACACTGGACCCTTGAATCAGGCTCATTACCCCCATCGCGCAGGAGCAACCGCATGTCCTCTCTCATCGCCCGCATACGGGATGCCGTCATTGGCCGGCAGCAGCGCATAACCACCCCTTTCGGAGAGAAACCGCTGGTCTATGCGGACTACACCGCCTCAGGACGCAGCCTGGAGTTCATTGAGGACTATATCCGCGAGCAGGTCCTGCCGTTCTATGCAAATACGCACACGGAAACCGCCTACACCGGTGCGCGCACTACTGCGCTGCGCGAATCCGCGCGCAGCACGATTCGCGCAGCGGTCAACGGTGGGGTGAACGACAAAGTCATCTTCTGCGGCTCGGGTGCCACAGCCGCAATCAACAAGATTATCGACATCATGAACCTGCGCCTGCCGGCCGATCTCGACCAGCGCTACCAGCTCGCGAGCGCCATTCCCGAAACGGAGCGACCAGTAGTCTTCATCGGCCCCTACGAACACCATTCCAACGAGCTCCCCTGGCGCGAAAGCCTGTGCACGGTTGCGGTGATTCCCCTCGATGCGCAGGGGGCTATTGATCAGCAGGCACTTGCGGCCGCACTGGAAAAACACGCGGCACGCAGGCACAAGATCGGCAGTTTTTCGGCGGCCTCGAATGTGACAGGTATCAAAAGTGATGTCAGCGGCATTACGCGCCTGCTCAAGCAACACGGCGCCCTGGCGTTCTGGGACTACGCCGCCGCGGGCCCCTATGTTGCCATCAACATGAATGGCGCCGACCCGCTGGATGCGATATTTCTATCGCCGCACAAATTTGTCGGCGGACCGGGCACGCCAGGCGTATTGGTGGCCAAGGCTGCACTGTTCCAAAACCGCGTACCGGCACTGGTAGGAGGCGGGACAGTGAGCTGGGTAAATTCCACAGCGCATGTCTACGCAACGGATGTGGAGCGCCGGGAGGAAGGGGGAACCCCCGCCATTGTCGAATCCATTCGGGCGGGGCTGGTGTTTTCGCTCCAGCAAGCAGTGGGTACCAGCAACATTGCCGCACTCGAAGGAGAACTCGCGGACCGCGCACTGCAGCGCTTCAGCAAGTGTTCGAACCTGGAGGTGCTGGGACACCCCACCGCGGCCCGCCTGCCCATTTTTTCACTGCGTTTTCGCCACGGCGAGCGCGATCTGCACCATGGCTTTGTGGTCGCACTGCTCAACGACCTGTTTGGTATTCAGGTTCGTGGCGGCTGCTCGTGCGCGGGGCCCTACGCCCACACCCTGTTGGATATCGACCGTGACACAAGCGACCACTTTGAGCAGGCCATTATTGCGGGCGACAGTCTGATGCGACCGGGCTGGGTGCGGGTGAACTTCAACTACTTTATTGGCGCAGAGGAATTCGACTACCTGCTCCGCGCCATCGAACTCGTCGCCGAGCATGGGTGGCGCATGCTGCCCAGCTACGCGTGGGATGCCGCACACGGTGTGTGGCGACATCGCCGAGGGCACAAGACGCCGATGCCGTCACTTGCCACACCTGGCTGGCTGGAGCAGGCTGATACCCCCGAGGATCGCCCCACTGCACTGCCGCTGGGCCCACAACTTTTACAGGCTGAAAGAATGTTGCAGCAGGAACCTGGAAACACACAGGCCTGCCCACTCCAACTGACCCCGCAAAACGAAGCGTTGCGCTGGTTCGTGTTGCCACAGGAAGTGACCAGCGGACCAGCAAGCGTACCTGCTTGACGATAGTGAACACGCCCCCTGCTCTCTCCGGGGCGGGGCGTGAAGCGCCGGCGTCTGCTACACTCGGTTCACCTTGTTCACAGCAGGTTCCCGTATGCCGCCGGACGTAACACTGTGCATTACCCCAAGGGAGCGTTTCAGCTGCGCTGTTGCCTCCCTTGAGGACATCATACGCAATACCAGCACGGGCTACGCATTGGTGTATATCGACGCAAAATCGCCCGCATCCATTGCGCGCGAGCTCAAACAACTCTGCACTGAACACGGTTTCACCTACGTCCGGCACGATCATTACCTCGCGCCCAACCAGGCCCGCAACATGGCGCTGGAACACTGCACCACTCGCTACGCCGTATTCGCCGACAACGACCTGTTCGTGACGCAGGGGTGGCTGGAAGGCCTGCTTGACTGCGCTCGCAGCACCGGCGCATGGGCAGTAAGCCCGGTTATCCTTGAAGGGGGGACCACGCCACAGGTGATCCATATGGCTGGCGGTGAGCTGAGCGAGCATCGCTCCGACGGCTACAATGCAGTACATCAGTCGCACCGCTACATGCTGCATGCCCTGCGCACCGTACGCAGCGAACTGGTGCGCGAAGCCGTGGGCATGTTTGAGTTTCATTGCGTGTTGTTAGACAGGCAAGCCTTCGCGGAAACCTGCTTCCTTGACGAGGCATTCCTCTCGCACCACGAGCATCTGGACCTGGCGCGTGAAATCCGACTCGCCGGGGGGCAGGTGTTCTTTGAACCGACTTCCGTGGTGCGCTACGACAATGCCTCACCGTTCCAGCCCTGCGATCGCGAATTCTTTGAACTGCGCTGGTGCCTCGAGTGGACCGAGAGTTCACTGGAACATGCTCGTCGCAAGTGGCACCTGGCCCCCGGCGATGCCGGGCTGGAACGCGCTGCGCGCTGGACGGAAAAACACCGCCGTCTTTTTGAGAGCACGCAAAAAGCCTGGTCTGCACGAGTACTTCCCATCGTGGTGCGGCGCGCCTTGCGCCGATGGGTGCAGAACATCAAATCAAAGCCAGCCAGCGCGCGTCCCTGACGTCAGATGCTCGTCTTCGATTTTGCACAAACCAATCTGCAGCTACGGAAACAGCTCGTCGCACTCGGCTACAGTGAGCAGGATGTCGCCCGCGTCGATACGGCCTACCAGCTCGTCGTGCCCCTGTTTTCGGCGCAATACCGGGCCAGTGGCAAGCCTTTCATTGCGCATCTGGTAGGTACCGCCAGCATCCTCGCCTCGCACCATGCAGCTGCAGATACACTGATCGCGGGGCTGTTGCACGCCACGTTTATGACAGGCGACTTCGGCTTTCACCCCGGTCGGCGCCGCAGCCGCCGACAGCGAGCCTGGTTACGCCATCACCTTGGTGCACCGGCAGAACAATTGGTAGCCACTTACGATGCGCTCCCCTGGAACGCTGCCGCCATTGCCACCTACAGACAGACCTACCCAGCACTTGATGCCATTACACGCGAGGCACTGCGCATTCGCCTGGCGAACACCTATGAAGACTTCATGGATGACGCCCTGTGCCTGCGGCGCTCAGGCAAAGCACTGCTCTATCGGGATTCAGACGTCCGGGAGAGCATTCTGGCATTGACCGATCTCGCTGACTGGCCAACGCTGAACCGTTTGCTCCGGGATGCGTTTCAGGATCTCGAGAACACATGGGCAACGATGTTGCCCGCTGAAAACAGGAAGGGCACCTCTGCACTGCGCCTGCCCGCCTCCGCCCGGCGCCGACTGATGCCAGCCGCAGAGGGCTGGCTGGCTCGGCGAATCAGACGCCTGCTGGCGAAAAGGACATCCGCCCCGACTGCACAGGGCTAAAGGAACGTCGGAACAACCGGTGCCGAAGGGTACGTCTCCTGCGCAGAGCAAACGCCACACTAGCAGCCTTGGCGAATTTGTGAAAAATTTACAATGCCATTGAGCTAAAACCGTCACAAAACGTTGCACTACAGGGTCGCTAAAACGGGCTGTTGGCGTCCAAGTGCCAGCATCCAGTACCCACGGAAGCACAGGTGTACGCTAATGCCAATAAGAATGAAAAGCGCGCTGCTGCCACTCTTGGTGATCGCTGTCGCGATCGCCGGCTATGCCGGGCTGCACGCAGCCGCCCCCGAACCGGAACAGGACACCACACCAGCACGTCCGATCAGCGTATTCACCACCACGGTACGCGCCGAAGAAACACGGTTAACGGTGCAGACACAGGGTGAAGTACGCGCGGCGACAGAGCTGGACCTGGTCGCCCAGGTGGGTGGGCGCATCGTCGCGGTTGCGCAGGAGTTTACCGAGGGCGGTCGCATCGCGGCAGGCGAAACCCTGCTCGAGATTGAAGACACCGATTACAGGCTGGCGCTGAGTGAAGCCCGCGCTGTCGTCGCCGAGGCCGATGTCAGGGTGCAGCAGGCGCTGGCTGACGCCGACGTCGCACGGCAGCAGTTGCGCAACGAACCCGGCGCCTCCCCGCTGGCTCGCAAACAACCGCAGCTCGCCGAGGCACAGGCCCTTCTGGAAGCAGCCAACGCGCGTCTGGAGCAGGCCGAACTGAATCTTGAGCGCACCCGCGTGCACCTGCCGTTCGACGGGCGCCTGCTCAGCACCCAGGTTAATGTCGGACAATATGTGACACCCGGCACACCGCTGGGACGGGCGTTCGCCACCAATCGGGTGGAGGTCCGACTGCCCCTGAGTGATGATCAGCTGGCCGCACTCGACCTGCCGATTGGCTTCACTGCGGAAATGGGGCAGGAACCCCCAGTCACGTTCAAAGCCACCGTGGCGGGTAAGCAGCACCAGTGGCAGGGACGCCTGCTGCGCCTGGATGCCGCCCTGGATCCGGGATCGCGCATGCTCTACGCCATGGCAGAAGTGCAGGATCCCTACGCGAGCGGTGCCTCGGCAGAGGGCATGCCCCTGGCAGCGGGGCTTTTTGTCGAAGCGACGATACCCGGGCGCGAGCTGGAGACAGCCCTGCTGATACCGCCCGCTGCGCTGCGCCCGGGCAACAAGGTTCATGTGCTTGATGACGATGGCCGTCTGGCGACACGGGGTGTGGAAGTACTGTCGCGCAGCGCCACCCGCGTCGTGATAGGGCGCGGCCTGCGTGCCGGCGAGCAGGTGATTGTGTCTGCTATCCGCAACCCGGTGCAGGGCATGGCACTGGTGGCGATTGCCGAGCCGGAGAACGGATAAGTGCGCAACTTCATAGGCTGGTGGGTACACAACCCGGTTGCCGCCAATCTGCTTATGCTGGGCATTCTGCTCGCCGGGGTACTGGGCTTCGTCAGCATGGAGCGCGAAGCCTTTCCGCGCTTCGAAGTGCATCAGGTCGAAATTGAAGTCACCTGGCCCGGCGCTGCCCCACAGGAGGTCGAGGAGCAGATTGTATTGCGCATTGAGGAATCCCTCGACGACCTCGATAACGTCAAGCGCGTATCGTCTACTGCCTCCGAAGGCCTTGCGCGGCTGGAGGTCAGCACCTGGCCCGATGTTGACCTCGACCAGTTTCTGAACGATGTGAAAAACCGGGTCGACGCGGTAACAGCGCTGCCCCGGGATATTGAGCCGCCGCGGGTAAAACGCAGCGATTTTCGTGAGGAGATGATTCGCATTGCGGTGCACGGCGAGGTCAGCGAGCGCGAATTGACTCGATTGGCCGAGGACCTGCGCAACGAGGTCGCCGCGTTGCCGTGGATCTCACTGGTCGAGCTGTTTGGCACGCGCCGTGAAGAAGTGACTATCGAACTGTCGCAGGCCGCCATGTTGCGCTATGGCGTCAGCTTCGACGAGGTTGCCAACGCCATTCGCGGCAGCTCCATCAACCTGTCATCCGGCCAGGTTCGCACCGCAACCGGGGATGTGAGGCTGCGCGCACGCAATCTGGCCGACAGCAGCGAAGACTTCAATCGAATTGTACTGCGCCAAAACGCGGCAGGCGCGACAGTGACTATTGGTGATCTGGCCACGGTGATCGACGGCTATGAGGAAAACGAGATTCTCGCCACCCTCAATGGTGAACCGGCGGTTCTCATCCAGATGCTCGCTACCGACAACATGCAGGTGGTCAAGGCCAGCGAGGCGGTAAAAGCGTGGATGCAGCGCACGCGCCCCAACCTTCCGGCAGGCATCAGCCTCACACTCTGGTTCGATACCGCCGACATCTACGAAAGCCGTATGGACCTGATCGGCAGCTCCGCCTGGCTGGGTCTCCTGCTGGTGTTCATGGTGCTGATCATGTCACTGCGGCCCAAGGTCGCACTGTGGGTGACTGCCGGGATTGCCGTTGCCTTCGTGGGGACCTTTGCCGTGTTGCCCGCCAACGATGTCTCGCTCAACGTGATGTCCACGTTCGCGTTTCTGCTGGTGTTGGGCATTGTGGTGGATGATGCCATTGTTGTGGGCGAAAGCATTCACCAGCACGCGCACACCGGCGGGGGCACGGAAGCCGCGATTGACGGTGCGCTGGCTGTGGCGCGGCCTGTGATCTTCGCCGTACTCACCACCATGATTGCCTTCGCACCGTGGTTTTTCGTGGACATTGAGGGCGGCAACATGACGCGCCAGTTCTCCATTGTGATTACCGCCGCGCTCACCATTTCACTGATCGAGGCATTCTGCGTGCTGCCCTCTCACCTGCGCCACTTGGAGCACCGCGAGCACATCGGCACCTGGAGAAAGCGGCAGCGACAGTTCGAGGAGAGCATCGTTGCCTTTGCCAACACGCGCTACCGTCGCCTGCTGACACTGGCCACGGAGAACCGCTATCTCACCGCCAGCCTGTTCACCGCCGCTTTCATCATCAGCTTGGGCGTCTTCACTGCGGGCTGGGTGAAGTTTACCTTCTTTCCCGAAGTACAGAATGAACAGGTGCACATCAATGTGGTGATGCCCAGCGGGGCACCCTACTCGCGCTCGCTGGCGGTCCTGGCGCGGCTGCAGGAGGCGGAAAAGCAGCTGATTGCAGAAGTCGAATCGCGCGCAGCCGCCGAGGGAGGGAGCGGCAAACTGGTGCAGGGCTGGTACACCCGTTCACGCCGCGACAGCGTGATCGCTATCGTCAGCCTGTCGCCCCCGGAAGAGCGCGCGCTGTCTGCCCGCGAAACCGCCGAGCGCTTCCGCGAACTGGTTGGAGATATTCCGGATGCGGAAGAAATCGAAGTCAGCTACACACTCAACGACCAGGGCGCGGCAATCACCTGGGTACTGCGTCACCGGGACCTCGATGTGCTACGTGCCGCCAGCCGTGATCTGCAAGCCCAGCTGCGCAGTTATCAGGGGAGTTACTACGTGCGCGACAGCCTGCGCGCCGGCAGCGAGGAGATTCACCTGAGCCTGCGACCGGGCGCGGAAAAGCTGGGGGTCAGCCTTGCCGATGTATCCCGGCAGGTGCGCCAAGCCTACTACGGCGAAGAAATCCAACGCCTGCCGCGGGAACACGGAGATGTGCGTGTCATGCTGCGTTACCCTTCGGAGCTGCGCGAACAACTCGCCAGCCTTGACAGCTTCCGGGTGAGAACCGGCGACGGTCGCGAAGTGCCGCTGTTGACCGTTGTCGCGGTAGAAGTGAACAACGCCGTCGACCGGATACAGCGCCAGGATGGCGAACGCATGGTGCGCATTTCTGCGGAAGCAGCGCCAGAGCTGGTGAGTGATATGAACAAGGACCTCACGGATAATTTTCTGCCTGTGCTGCAGGAGCGCTATCCGCAGCTGGTGGTACTGCGCGGCGGCGAACAGGAAACCGAGCAGGCATTTTTCGACGAAATCATCGCCCTGTATGCGGTTGCCCTGTTCGCCATGTATGCACTGATCGCCGTCGCTTTCCGCTCCTATGCGCTACCGTTACTCATCATGACCGCCATCCCTTTCGGCTTCATGGGGGCGATTTACGGCCATCTTCTGTTCGCGACACCCATGGCCCTGTTCTCTTATTTCGGTATCGGTGCCGCTGCGGGTGTAGTGGTCAATGACAACCTGGTACTGGTGGACTATATCGGCCGCTTGCGCGAACGGGGACACACAGCACTGGATGCCGTGTTAGAAGCGGGGGTTGCGCGCTTCAGGCCCATTCTGCTGACCACCGTCACCACCTTCGTCGGCCTGCTGCCGATCATGGCTGAACGCTCGACGGACGCACAATTTCTCAAGCCCGCGGTATTGTCGCTCGCCTTCGGTGTGCTGTTCGCCCTGCTGGTTACCCTGCTGATGGTACCCGCACTGTACCTCATCGGTGAGGACAGCAAACGCCTCGCCCGCCGCCTGTGGCCGTGGGCAGCGCCGGCTCCCGCACGCCCCGTTGAGTACGAACGGTAAAAATCACGCCCGCATACATTGCTTTGTCACACACTGGCGTTATGCTGCGCTCCGCTGCCTGGCTGGCTGGCTGGCTGGCTGGCACAAAGATTGCTCCACCTACATTGCCAGTGCCAGAAAGGCGGTTGCAACCGGCACATCACACCGGACATGCACGGCAACGGTGCGCAAGTGCACTGTAACAGGGCTTTGAATGACAGGGAGAGCGATGCAATGCAAACTGAGTTGACCACCGCAGAAGGAAAATTCCGGCGCACCGTCGGGGATGTTGTCGTTGCCGAGATGCTCTTCATTCAGGCGACGGTGGAGAGCGCCTCCGTCCTCGGCACCGGGCTACAGCAACTAGGCCACCACCTTATGGCCGCGCCCAGCGACCCGCAGCAACCGATAGGGTCCATTGCCAGCCTGCTGCAGACCACGGCCGACCGCGCGCTGGAGCCCTATAGCACACGGCTCGGCTACTTCCGCCAACTGCGGACGCTTTGAGTCGAACTCACTCGCTTTTGGCAGCCTGCATTCTGGCAAGCTGCTCTGGCGTTGCCTCCAGCTGATACTGCGCCTTCCATTCGTCGTAGGGCATACCGTAAACGCGCTCCCGGGCCTCGTCGCGGCTGAGCGACACTCCCTCCTCGGCCGCCGCCTCGGCGTACCAGTTGGCCAAGCAGTTGCGACAGAAGCCCGCCAGGTTCATCAGATCGATATTCTGCACATCCTTGCGTGCATCAAGATGTGACAATAAACGGCGAAACGCGGCCGCCTCTATGGCCTGTTGTTGTGACATGAACAGTTTCCTCCTCTATCTCTCATCGCCCATGGGGGCGACACTGCTCAAAATTAGCTGCACCAGGCGTGTTTGCCGGGTGACGCCGGTTTTGGAAAAAATGGCACTCAGGTGCGACTTTCCTGTGTTGCGGGAAATGTGCTGCTGCCTGCAGGCTTCGTCCAGTGTGGCGCCGCCGGCGAGTAACAGACTCAGTGTCGCCTCGGCGCGCGTCAAGCCGAACAGCGTCATGAGTACATCTACCGGTGCCTCCCGCTGGTATTCCGGGTCCGAAACAAAAATCGCCACTGAGGGATTGCGGCTGCCATCCGGTGCTGCCACGAGAGGCAGTGGTCGCATCAGGATGCCCGGTCCGGCACTGTTACCACTGTCGAGACGCAGGGCCTTGACCAGGCCGGGTTCGCCCCGAAGGTGCGCCTGCATAACATCGTCCAGGCACTCCCGAAAAGCCTGCTGATCCGCGCGGTGTACCAGGCGCAACTGCCCCTCGTGCTGGGTCAGCCAGCGCCCCTCCGCCAGTAGCCGCTGACCGGCCTGGTTGCTGTGGCGAATGCGCGCGCGCTGGTCGAGGATAAACGCGGCCAGCGCCATGCGGTCCACCGCCGCCGCAAACAGGGCGCGCTCGCTCTCCACACGGGCAATGCGGGCGTGCAGGCGTATGGTCTGCTGAATGTGTGGCAGCAGGCACCGGCACAGCTCGCGCTCACGCGCGGCAAAATTATCGCGCCCCGCTACGCGGGCAAACCGCAAGCGCGCGGTATTGCCCAGCTCATCACCGAGGTCTGCGCCCATGATATGCCGGATGCCCGTAGGCTCCACATACTGACGGAAGTAGGCCGATTCGTAGTAGTCCCCGGGCGGCACCAGGGCATCCACGGTGAACACCTCACCGGGGGGCAGGTTAACAAACGGGTCAAGGGCAAAATAACTTTCGTTGTAGGCGTTGACCGCATCGGGCGAAAGCACCACCGAATTGATCACCAACCCGGAATCACCCTCCCGCGGGGCGCGCAGAATCAACGTGACATAGTCCGCGGCCAGCGCCTCACCCAGCAGGCGCAGAAACTCCTGCCAGGGCGGATCGGCCACCGGCCCGCGCGATAGCGCGAGCAGCAGTTCGTTCATCGGTGCCGAAATCAAATAGTCGCGCATGGTAGGTACCGGCTGAGTATGGGCAGATTGTCACGCCTGCAGCGGAGGTGGTCAAACGCCCTGCCAAAGCCTCACGCGCCGCGCAACCGGGCAATAGCCCGCGCCGCGTGTGCGTCTTCGGCAGGGTCAGCGGGCATAGGGAACGTGATACTGTCAGCCAGCCCCGAATAGCGGTTGCGCAAGGTGTCTGCGATGCTTTCGTAGGCGCCGCGGGGCACGAAGACCTCGAGCATCTCATCAGTCACAATCGACGAGAGATCCTGCCAGCGCCCCTCTCGGGTCAGGGCCTGCAACTGGGCACCGCGCTCCTGCCAGCCAAACAGCTCCAGGCTGGGCCAGTATGCCGGCGTCGAGTAGAGAAAACCCAACAGACGGCGTTGTTGCTCCCACTGTGCAGCAACCGCCCCCTCATCCACCCCTGTGGCCACCAGCGGACCAAGAATCAGTCGCAGAGACTGCACTTGGCGTCCGGCGCGGTCAAGGCCCTCCTGCAGCCGTGGCAGGCACACCGCGCGAATATACTCAGGCGGCGTGTTGGTAGGGTGCGTGATCATGCCGTCGGCGACCCTGCCCACCATACGCGTCATGGCGGGGCCGACCGCCCCACAAAACACCGGAATATCCGGGTGCTCAATCGGCCCCGGGTTGAAGAATGGCTGCAGACGTGTAAAGCGGTAGTGTTCACCCTCGAAGCACAAGCGCGACCCGTTCTGGAAACTGTCGAAGATTGCCTTCAGCGACTGCACGTACTCACGCAGTTGTGGCACCGGCGACACCCAGCGCGCTGAGTACCGCTCTTCGATGTTCTGCTTGATTTGCGTGCCGAGGCCGAGTTCGAAGCGCCCACCGGACAGTCGCTGCAAATCCCAGGAGGCCACTGCGACTGTCATCGGGCTACGCGGAAACGCGACCAGCACCGAGGTTCCCACACGCAATCGCCGCGTTGCCTGCAACGCCAGCGCCGCCAGCAACAAGCCATCATGGATCGCATCGGGCACCTGCAGGCCGTCAAAGCCCATCGCCTCCGCCCGGGCCGCATGTGCACCGATGTCCCAGGGACCCATGGATTCCGGCGTTGTTGCATAAACCTTGAACATGTATTGCCTCCCACGTTTGCAGCGGCAAACAGAAAATACTACCGCAACACAAACACCGCGGCGAGATCAGTCATACGACGACGTGCGGTCGATATCCGCGGCCCACAGCGGCACCGCAAGCTGTTCGCCGACGAGAGGGCTTTACACAGGACGCGCCATCAACCCTCTCGGGGCAGGCGAATGAACGGCAGCAGCACCAACCCCATCAGCAGCGCGCCAATGAAGCCGACAAACGCCGCACCGTAGCTGCCGCTGGTATCATAGATCAGTCCCGCCAACGGTGGGCCTATTAGCGTGAGAGGCATAATCACCGGATTCATGAGCCCCATGACCCGACCGTAGTTGGCCGCACCGAACAGCACCGCGAGCAGAGACCCCCAGACCGGCAGCATGCCGCCAGCGGCGAGGCCAAGGCTCGCACTGCCAATGACCAGGCCGGTATAGGTTTCACTTACCAGATAACAGGACACCCCCAACAGCACCAGGATCATGGACGCCGCCAGTGCAGCGCGCAGGTCTAGGCGATCGGCAATGGCGCCAAAACTGAGCTTGCCGACTATGCCCGACAGCGCGATCACCGACACAAGAAATGCGGCGCGCTCAGCGGGTGCGCCAGTGCCCAGCGCGAAGGGAACGAGGTTTGCCAACAGCGCCGAGTAGACACCGAACAGCAGCCCCATCGCCATTGCCACCAGCCAGAAATTACGGTCGCGCAGCAACGCAGACGTCGACAGCGGCGGCGGCACAAACGCCGGCCCCGAAGGTGGTGCATCACCATCCGGATGCAAGCCGCGGTCTGCAGGGCGGTTGGACACCAGCCACACCGCGGGCAGTGTGACCAGCAGTGTACCCACGCCGAGAATGCGCAGCGCATTGCGCCACTCATAACTGTCAATCAGCCACTGCACCAGCGGCGGAAACACAAAACCACCTACCGACGTACCGACGGCGGCCACGCCCAGTGCCATTCCGCGGCGGCGCGTGAACCAGCGGGCGAGCAGGGTTGAGGTTGTCAGCGGGCCGAGCAGGTTGATGCCGAGGACCATCAAAGCGGCATAGACCAGCGGCACCTGCCAGCTGGCCGTGGTCACTGAAAGCAGTATATAACCCAGCGCCAGACCCAGCGCCCCCAGCAACATCATGCCGCGCAGTGAGCCGCGGTCAATCAGCCCGCCGAGGAACGGCGAAATCAAGCCACCGGCCAGCGTCATGCCCGTCATGCCGAGCATCATGGTCATCCGGCTCGCATTGAAAGCCTCCCCCAGCGGTACCGCCACCACGCTGTAGGAATACATGATGCTGCCATTGCTGACCATCAATACCAGAAAGGCAACGCCGACCAGCCACCAACCGTAGAACATCACTGCGCTCCGCTTACAGGGGCATGTACTCGCCGCCATTGACGTCGAGCGCAGCACCGGTCACCACGCGCGCATAGTCGGACCCGAGGAACACGGCCGCCTTGGCACAGTCGCCATCGTCCGGAATATGGCCCAGCGGAATACTGCGCGTGACCTCGGCCATGAGCTCTTCCTTGCTGCGGCCTGAAGCCTGGGATTGCCAGTCGAAATAGCCCTCTACCGCCGGGCCCCACATCCAGCCCATGTGACAGCTGTTGACGCGAATATTGTCGCCACCCAGTTCCAGGGCAAGGTGCTTGGTTGCCGCGCGCAACGCAGACTTGGACGCGCCGTAGCCACCCTGGGTGGCCAGCGGCTTGTGCTCCACCATGGTCGCAATCATGACGATGGCGCCACCACCGCCAGCACGCATAGGAGGAATACAGGCCTGGGTCAATTGCATGGTGCCAAAGAAATTCACCTCCATACTGCGCCGCCAACCATTCAGGTCAGCCTCGGCGATCGGTTCAAAGCTACCCGGGTCGTAGGCGCTGTTGAACAGGACATCAATACGGCCAAAAGTCTCTACGGTGGCGTCCGCCAGCGCCTTGCACTGTGCCTCATCGGCGATATCCGTCACCACCTTGAGTACCCGGGTATTCAAGCCCAGCGCCTGAATCTCGGCTTCGGCGGTATCCAGCTTGGCCGGCGTGCGCGCCGCCAGTACCACAGCACTGGCGCCCTCCCGGGCCGCCAGCGTGGACAATTCCTGACCCAGCCCGGGGCCAATTCCTGAGACGATAACGACCTTGTCTTGCAGCAGCATGAGACTTTCCCTCTGTTGTTATATGACGACGCGCTTTCCGCAGCCGCACCATTCTGGCAGGCATGAGGGGCAGCGCAAACGAAACCGGTGAGAGACTTCCGGGCAGTGCAGCAGTTCGAACCGGGCCCCGCCGCTACGCCTTGGTCATGCGTATTGCAATGCAACCTGCGTCTGGCCCACGCAGTCACGCAGCTGCTGCAGGAGTTCATCGCTGGGGGTGACCGCCCAGCGCTCGCCCAGCCGAATACGCGCGCGACCGGCCGGCTGCTGGTACCACAAGGATACCGGGCAACGCCCGCCGCCCGCAGCGCCGAGAGCCTGCGCCAAGCGGTCTGCAAGCGCATCGTCAAGGCTGGCCTGTGTCACTTCAATCGTCAGCTCGGCCGCGTGGGATTCGCGGATCGATTGCAGGCTATGCACATCCCGCGCACGCACCGACAACCCGCCTGAATAATCATCGTGGGCCACACTGCCCTCAACAATGACAATCTGGTCTTTCACCAACAGGTCGCGCTTTTCGCTCAGTGTTTCCGGGTAGACGGTAACCTCGATGCGCGCGCTGCGGTCGTCCAACTGCAGAATCGCCATGGTGTCACCACGCTTGGTTTTCATGGTGCGGCTGGCCACGATGAGGCCGGCGAGCATCTGGTTGCCCTGCTTGTCGGCGCGCAAATCACCAATCAGCGTAGGCGCGAAACGCTTCAACTCTTCGGCGTACTCATCAATGGGGTGACCGGTAACGTACAGTCCCAGCGTGTCTTTCTCGCCACTGAGTCGTTCGCGCGCCGACCAGGGGCGCGCGGAGCGAAACGCCGCGTACACATCGCCCGCCTCTTGGGACGCATCCGACACCACCTCGCCAAACAGGTCTGCAATGCCACACTCACGGTTGTTCGCGCTTTGCTCTGCTGTTTTCAAGGCGTCGTCCAGCGCCGCCAGCAGCACCCAGCGGTCGGCATTCAGGCGGTCAAATGCACCGGCACGAATCAGCGCCTCAATCGCGCGCCGATTGACCTTGCGCGGATCCGTGCGAGCACAGAAATCGAACAGGTCTCGAAACGGGCCGCCCTCGTCACGCGCGCGCAACAGGTTCTCCACCGGGCCCTCGCCGAGCCCCTTGATGGCACCGAGGCCGTAAATGATCGCGTTCTGCGTATCCACGGTGAACATGTACTGCCCTTCGTTGACGTCCGGCAGCCGCAGCGCCAGCTGCATGGCGCGGCATTCCTCGACAAACACCACGATCTTGTCGGTGTTCTGCAGCTCCGAACTCATCACCGCCGCCATAAAATGCGCCGGGTAATGCGTTTTCAGCCAGGCGGTCTGGTAGGAGACCAGGGCATAGGCGGCGGAGTGCGACTTGTTGAAGCCATAGCCGGCAAATTTTTCCACCAGGTCAAAAATGCGGATGGCGAGTTCGCCATCGATGCCCTTGCTGCGGGCACCCTCTTCAAACACGGCGCGCTGCTTGGCCATTTCCTCAGGTTTTTTCTTGCCCATTGCGCGACGCAGCAGGTCGGCCTCACCCAGGCTGTAACCCGCCAGCTCCTGGGCGATCTGCATGACCTGCTCCTGGTAGAGGATAATGCCGTAGGTCGGCTCCAGAATGGGCTTGAGCAGCAGATGCTGGTACTCACGGTCCGGGTAGGAGATTTTCTCGCGGCCGTGTTTGCGGTTGATGAAGTTATCCACCATGCCCGACTGCAGCGGGCCCGGCCGGAACAGGGCCACCAGAGCGATGATGTCTTCAAAGCAGTCCGGCTTCAGGCGTTTGATGAGATCTTTCATACCGCGGGATTCCAACTGGAATACCGCGGTAGTTTCCGCCGCCTGGAGCACCCTGAAGCTCGCTGCATCGTCCAGCGGGATAGCGCTGATATCCAGCGCAGCTTCACCCTGCTGCGCGCGCACGGCGTTGATCATGTGCACAGCCCAGTCGATGATCGTCAGGGTACGCAGGCCGAGAAAGTCGAACTTGACCAGGCCCGCGTCTTCCACGTCGCCTTTGTCGTACTGGGTTACCAGGCCACCGCCTGCTTCATCGCAGTACAGCGGCGAGAAATCCGTCAAGCGGGAAGGCGCTATCACCACGCCGCCGGCGTGCTTGCCCACGTTGCGCGTAATGCCTTCCAGTTGCACCGCCATGTCCCAGATTTCCAGTGCCTGGTTATCCTCGGCGAGGAAGTCCCGCAGCACTTCCTCCTGTTCCAGGGCTTTTTCCAGCGTCATCCCCACTTCAAACGGGATCATCTTGGACAGCTTGTCACCCAGGCTGTAGGGCTTGTTCTGCACCCGGGCCACGTCGCGCACGACGGCCTTCGCCGCCATGGTGCCGAAGGTGATAATTTGGGAGACGGCTTCCCGGCCGTAGGTATCGGCGACATAGTCAATCACCCGGTCGCGCCGATCCATGCAGAAGTCGACGTCGAAGTCGGGCATGGACACCCGCTCCGGGTTGAGAAAGCGTTCGAACAGCAGGTCATACTGCAGCGGATCGAGGTCGGTGATCTCCAGCGCATAGGCCACCAGCGAGCCGGCACCGGAGCCACGGCCAGGCCCCACGGGAATATCGTGCTGTTTGGCCCAACGAATGAAGTCCATGACGATCAGGAAGTAGCCGGGGAAACCCATCTGGATAATGGTATCCAGCTCGAAATCGAGCCGCGCGCGATATTCCACCTGCCGCTCGTGGAAGCTGTCGCTCGACGGGTCGAAAAGACTCGCCAGGCGCTGGTCCAGTCCCTCGTGAGACAACTGGCGAAAATAGGCATCCATCGTCAGACCGGCGGGCACCGGATAGTCCGGGAGGTAGGGCTTGCCCAATTCCAGCACCAGGTTGCAGCGCCGGGCTATCTCCACGGAGTTCTGCAAGGCCTCCGGTATGTCGGCAAACAGCTCTGCCATTTCCGCCGGTGAGCGCAGGTACTGCTGGTCGGTGTAGGCGCGCACGCGCCGCGGATCATCGAGGGTGCGCCCCTCGCGGATGGAAACACGCGCCTCGTGCGCCTCGAATTCGCTGGCGTCGAGAAAACGCACATCGTTGGTGGCCACAACCGGGCAGGCGAGACGCCCGGCAAGGTCGACGGCCGCATGCAGGTGCGACTCGTCGCCTTCACGCCCGGTGCGATGCAGCTCCAGATAAAACCGACCCGGGTACAGCGTCATCCAGTGAGCCGCTCGCGCCTCGGCCTGCGCGGCCCGACCGGCCAGCAGCGCCTGGCCAACGTCCCCTGCCGCACCGCAGGACAGGGCAATAATCCCCTCGCTGCGTTCCGCCAGCCAGGCTTTATGCACATACGGCTCGCCGAGGTACTGACCTTCGGTGTAGGCGCGGGAAATCAGCACCGTGAGGTTGCGGTAACCCGCATCGTTCATCGCCAGCAGGCACAGCGGGTATGCGCGCTCCGGGTCATCCTCGTCGAGAACCCGCAGGTCCACGCCGAAAATCGGCTTTATACCCGCGCCCAGCGCGGCCTTGTACACCTTCACCAGCGCGTAGAAATTGCAGCAGTCGGTAACTGCCACCGCAGCCATGCCCAGTGTCGCCACGCGCTCAACAAGCGGCTTGACGCGGACCATGCCGTCAACCAGGGAGTATTCAGTGTGCAGCCGGAGATGTACGAAATCGCTCATGGGGCAAGTTTACCCCCGGTGCGTCTCCGGCAACAGGTTTTTGACTGGCGCGAAGCTGCGGCGGTGCACCGGAGACACCCCCAGCTGCCGCAATGCCTGCAAATGTTGCGCTGTGGGGTAGCCTTTGTGGCTGGCGAAACCGTAGCCTGGATAGCGCCGGTCGAGATCCGTAAGCTCGGCATCCCGCTGCACCTTGGCCAGGATCGAGGCCGCGGCAATTACTGCGACACTGTCGTCACCGCCGATTACAGCCTGTGCCGGATAGGACCAGACCGGCAGACGGTTGCCATCAACCAGTACACCCACGGGCTGGGGCTGCAGCGCCTCGACCGCGCGGCGCATGGCCAGAAGGGACGCCTGCAGCACGTTCAGGCTGTCGATTTCGGCCACTGACGCTCGCCCAATCGCCCAGGCAACGGCCTGTTCGCGTATCTGCACGGCCAGGATTTCCCGACGCTTCGCACTCAGCTTCTTGGAGTCGCGCAGGCCAGCCACGGGATTGGCCGGGTCGAGAATCACCGCCGCTGCGACCACGTCGCCCGCCAGCGGTCCGCGGCCAACTTCGTCAACACCGGCCACGCCGGGGGTATCCGGGTTTATGCCCGGCGGAGCGGTCATCGTGCGCGGTCGCTCAGCAGAGCCTCTATCGCATCCGCGCAGCGTTCGCCGAAACCGAGCGCCAGAGACTGATGGATAGCGGCGAACGCCTGGCGTTGCTCAGCGGCGACCTTGGCGTTATAGAGCAGCGGCTGCACGGCCGCCACCAGGCCCGACGGCGTTGCATCCGCCTGGATTAGCTCAGGCACCAGCGCCCGCCCTGCGAGAATATTGGGCAAGGCGGCAAAGGGAATGCGCACCAGCCGCGACACCAGTGCCCAACTCAGGGGCGCCATGCGGTAGGCGACGGCCATCGGCCGCTGCACCAGCAGGGCCTCCAGCGTGGCCGTCCCCGAGGCCAGCAACACCGCATCCGCCGCTGCCATAACGTCCCGGGAACGCCCCTGCACCAGCGTGAGTGGAAGATTTGGCGCCTGTTGCAACAAGCTGGCAATCTGCACCTCGCGCTCCACATTAGCTGCCGGCAGGGCAAAGCGCAGCTCCGGGTCCGCCGCCGCCAGTCGCCGCGCCACCTCGAGAAACAGCGGCGTCAACGCGGCCACCTCGCCACTGCGGCTGCCCGGCAGCAGGGCCAGCAAGCGCCCCTCCTCTGCCAGCCCCAGCGCGTGCCGGGCATGCTCCCGTTCGGTGAATAAAGGGATCTCGTCCGCCAGCGGGTGACCAACGAAGTCAGCGGCAATACCGTGTTGGTGGTAAATGGCGGTTTCAAAGGGAAACAGGCACAACATGCGGTCCACGGCCCGGCGAATGGTGCGGATACGCCCCTGGCGCCACGCCCATACCGAAGGGCTGACCAGATGCACCGTTTTAATACCGGCGCGGCGCAGCCTGGCCTCCAGACGCAGGCAGAAATCGGGAGAATCGATGCCGATGAACACATCCGGGGGGCTGGCCAGGAAGTGCTCATAGACACTGCGTCGAATGCGCAGCAATTCCGGCAGACGCTTGAGGGGTTCAACGAAACCCATGACCGAGAGGCGGTCCATCGGAAACAGGCTGTGCAAGCCCTGCGCCTGCATCAACGGCCCACCAATACCCTCAACCTGCAAATCCGGGTAACGACGCTGCAGTGCTGAGAGAAGACGTGAGCCCAGGATATCGCCGGACGCCTCGCCAGCGAGTATGCCAACGCGCAGGCGACTGCCCGCCACTAGCGGACGATGCCGCGCTCCGAGGCGCGTATGGAGTCAATCATTACCTGCACCTCGGGCGTGTCGCGCAGCATGGTCTCCAGGCGCTGTATCGCCAGCTCCAGGGTCAAACCCTGCCGATAAACAATCTTGAAGGCACGCCGCAGCTGGCTAATGGCCTCGGAGGAAAAACCGCGGCGACGCAGTCCCTCGATATTGATGGTCTTGGCTTCTGCGGGGGCGCCACTGACCGTGACATAGGCCGGCACATCCTTGCCTATCGCTGTGCCCATACCGCTGAAACTGTGCGCGCCAATCTTGCAGAACTGATGCACCAGCGTGTAGCCGCTGAGGATGGCCCAGTCACCCACCTTGACGTGGCCCGCAAGCGCCGTGTTATTCACCAGGATCGTGTGGTTGCCGATAGAGGAGTCGTGGCCGATGTGCACATACGCCATGATGAGATTGCTGTTGCCAATCGTCGTCTCCGCCCGGTCCTGCACCGTGCCACGGTGAATCGTCACATTCTCGCGAATAATGTTGTTGTCACCAATCACCAGGTAGGTGGGCTCATCGCGGTATTTGAGATCCGGGGTCGCCTCGCCAATCGTCGAGAACTGGTAGATATGGTTACCCGCGCCTATGCGCGTGGGACCTTTGATCACCACATGGGATTCTATCTTGCAGCCCGGGCCGATCTCGACGCCGGGACCTATCAGCGTCCAGGGGCCAACCTCAACGTCGCTGGCAACGGTGGCTGAGGGGTCTACGATGGCCTGGCTGTGAATCATGGCTCAGCGATCGGCACAGAGAATCGTGGCAGAGGCGCACAGGGCACCGTCGACATCGGAACTGACCGCAAATTTCCAGATGCCGCGCCGATCGGAGAGGATCTTCGCCCGCAACATGACCTGATCGCCCGGCACACAGGGGCGTTTGAAGCGCAGGTCATCGGCGCCGACAAAGTAGTACATGGAGCCATCGGCCGGGGTTTTATTCATGGATTTGAACCCCAGAATGCCCGCCGCCTGGGCCATCGCTTCCAGCAACATGACGCCGGGGAAAACAGGTTTCTCCGGGAAGTGACCGTTGAAAAAAGGCTCGTTGATGGTGAGGTTCTTGCAGGCGACGATGGACTCGCCAAGGTTCAGCTCCAGCACCCTATCCACGAGCAGAAAGGGATAACGGTGCGGTAAATGGTTACGAATTTCGGAAATGTCCATGATCAAACTGCGGGTCCCCCACGATCACTGTTGTTGCTGTTTTTCCAGTCCCGCGAGGCGCTTCTGGATGCTGTCCAACTGTGCAAAACGCACAGCGCTGCGCTTCCAGTCCCGGGTGGAGGCCATCGGTGTTCCCGACGAATAGGAACCGGGCTCGGTAATGGACTTGGTAACCATGGTCATACCCGTGACATGCACGTTGTCGCAGATTTCGACGTGACCAACAACACCAACGCCACCCGCGAGCGTGCAGTTCGCGCCTATAATCGTGCTTCCCGCCAGCCCCGTGCAACCGGCTATCGCGGTATTTTTGCCGATGTGGCAATTGTGGGCGATTTGCACCAGGTTATCGATAATCGCGCCGTCCTCAACCACGGTGTCTTCCAGGGCGCCACGATCAACCGTAGTACAGGCGCCGATCTCCACGCGATCACCAACGCGGACGCCACCGAGTTGATGAATTTTCTGCCAACCCTCGGGGCTGGGGGCAAAACCAAAGCCGTCGGCGCCGAGCACTGCATTGGCGTGCAGCGTGCAATGCTCGCCGATCACCACATCGCAGTAGAGCACAACGCCGGGGTGCAGGCGCGTACCCGCGCCGATACGGCAGCGCTCGCCAACCACGCAATTGGCCCCCAGCACCACATTGGCGCCGATGTCGGCACCGGCATCGATCACCACATTGGCACCGACTGACACGCCTGCAGCCAGCGTGGCCCGGGGAGACACTGTCGCACTCGGGTGAACGCCGGGCTCAGCGGCGCTTTCATCGACAAACAGCGCGGTGGCCCGGGCGAAGGCGAGATAGGGATTTTCTGCAAGCAGACAGGCGACGGGGCAGCGCTCGGCCTGGTCTGGCCGCAGAATAACGGCGCCCGCTCGGGTCTGTTCCAGCTGCCCCAGGTAGCGGGCATTCGCCAGAAAAGACAACTGGTTCGCATCAGCTCGCCCCAGCGGCGCAATGCCCGTCACCGTCAGCGATGGGTCACCGCGCAGGTCGACCCCCAGGAATGTGGCCAACTCTCCCAGGGTACGCATAAGGGCTTACTCGGTGAAGGCCTGGTTGAGCTTGTCCGTGACCTTGGCGGTAATGCTGTAGCCCGCGTCTGCGTGAATCACGGAACCGCGCTGCAACAACAGCCCGATGCCTTCGGTGGAGATGAGCTCTTGCAGCACTTCCTGTACCTTGGGCGACATTTCCTGCAACAGCTGCTGCCCTACCTCTTGCTCCGTCTGCTGCAGCTTGCCCGCCACGTGCTCGAGGTCAGCCTGCTTGCTGGCGAGGCTGCGGCGCGCTGACAACTGCTGGTCCTGACTCATGACCGCGGAATCCTTCTGGTAGTCCTTGACCATCTTGTCCAGTTCGTCCTTCAGGCGGTCGAATTCCGCCTTGTCGGACTTGTAGGCGTCGTTGCTGCGCTCAGCCGTCAGGCGCTTCTGCGCGTGGTCCGTTTGCAGGATAGCCTGCTCCAGGTTGACCACGGCGATCTTGCCCTGCGCCCAACCGAGGGTCGGCAGCAACAGTGCGGCGGTAATACATACGGTTTTGAGGACTTTAGACACAATACACTCCAATGTCAGAAAAAATGATCAGAAACCCCGACCCAGTGTGAACTGGAAAATCTCGCGCTCATCTTCGGGGGACTCGTTGAGCGGCTTGGCAAGGCTGAAACTCATGGGGCCGAAACCGGTAATCCATGTAACACCGACACCGACCGAGTAACGGAGTTCATCCGCATCGATATCAAAGCAGTTCAGCTGGTTGCTGGAGCACTTGGTGTTGAACACGTTGCCCACATCGAAAAAGAACGCGGAGCGCAGCTTGCTGCGATCCTTCAGGAACGGCAACGGGAACAGCAATTCGACGCTGCCTTCAATCAGGGCATTACCACCGAAGGGGTCAGGCGTGGTGTCGGGCACGCTGAACGTCAGCTTGCCGGTGTTCGGGTCGTAGCGGTAACCGAACTGGCTGCCATCGGGGCCGCCCACTTCAGTCGCATTGCCGTCTTCGTCAACCGCGGTCACCGGCTGGTTGATGTCATACAGTGCCGCCGGGGTGCCACGAGGGCCCAGGGTATTGCTCTCGAAACCGCGCACGGAGCCAAAACCACCGGAGAAAAAGTGCTCGAAGAACGGCAGGTTGGTGGTATCGCCGTAGCCGTCACCGTAGCCCAGTTCGGTGCGGAAACGCACAATCCATTCCTCGGTAATGGGCATGAACTTCTCACCGCGGTACACCAGTTTGTAGAACTGTGCATCGGAGCCCGGAACCGCCACCTCGAACACCAGGGACTGCGCCTCGCCGCGCGTGGCGAGAATACCGCGGTTGAGCGTAGACTGGTTCCAGCTCAGCGACGTGGTCCAGTTGAGGTACTCATCGCCGTTCAGGTCGAGGAACCCGGGCTCCTCGGGAATGGTTAGGGCACCATCAGGCAGTTCCTCCAGCGGGCGAAACACTTCCGGTGCTGAAAAGGTACCGTCGGGCAACAGGTTGCTCTCGAAGAAGCCCTCTACGCCATCGATCAGGCGCGGGCTGGCCTTGATCTCCTGCACGGCAAAGCGACCGGCGGTGATATCCGTATTGGCCACCCCGAAACTGAACCCCAGGCGCTGGGTCTCCTTGATGGGGTAACCAAAGTTGAGCGCTGCACCGAGGGTGTCGGTGGTGTAGCGCGCCACGTTGATCTCCGACAGGTCGGTAGAGCGGTAGAAGACGTTGAAACCACGGCTCACGCCATCTTCGGTAAAATAGGGGTTGGTGTAGCTGAAGTTGTACAGGTCCTGATAGCGCGACGAGTTGAGGCCAATGCCGATACGCCGCCCGGTGCCCAGGAAGTTGTCTTGCTGCAGGTTCAGGCCGAAGATCAGGCCGGCGTCCTGGGCGTAGCCAAAGCTCGCGCCAATGCTACCGGAGGACTGCTCTTCCACCGTGAAGTCGACGTCGATCAAGTCATCGTGGCCCGCCACCTCGGGCGTTTCCACGGTCGCCTTGCTGAAATACCCCAGCCGTTCCAGACGGATACGGGACTGCTCAATCGCCGAGGCAGAAGCCGGCGCGCTTTCCATCTGGCGCATCTCGCGACGCAGCACTTCATCCGCTGTTTTCTGGTTGCCCTCGAAGCTGATCCGGCGCACGTAGGTGCGCTTGCCCGGGTCAACAAAGAACTTGAGGCCCACGGTGTTCTCGTCCTCGTTCACTTCCGGTATGCCGGTGACCTTGGCGAAGTTGTAGCCCTCGTTGCCCAGTCGGCGAGTTATGAATTCTTCGGTGGAAGTGACCTGCTGCTGGGAGAAGGTCTGCCCCTCCCCCACGAGAATAAAGCGTCGCAGGTCGCTTTCGGGCAACACCAGATCACCGGAGAGGTCGACACTGCTCACCGTGAACTTCTCGCCCTCGGTGACGTTCGCGGTAATGTAGACCGAGCGCTTGTCGGGAGACACGGAGACCTGCGTGGAATTGATGGTGAACTGCAGGTAACCGCGGTCGAGGTAATAGGAGTTGAGCTTCTCCAGGTCCCCGGTCAGTTTCTCGCGGGAATACTTGTCATCGTTGGTAAAAAACGAAAACCAGCCGGTCGTCTGCAATTCCAGCAGATCGGTGAGTTCCTCGTCGCTGAACACCTCGTTGCCCACCACGTTGATGTGCTTGATGGCGGCGACTGTGCCCTCGTCCACATCAATATTGATCGCAACCCGGTTGCGCGGCTCGGGCAGTACTTCCGTTTCGATGTTCGCGTCGTAGCGTCCCTGTTGCACATACTGGCGCTGTAGTTCGAGTTGCATGCCTTCCAGGGTCGAGCGCTGAAACACCTGACCGATCGCGAGGCCGGCACCGCGCAGGCCGTCGAGCAACGCCTCGGTTTCAATTGCCTTGTTACCCTCGATATTGATTTCACTGATACTCGGCCGCTCGGCAACAATCACCACCAGCACGTTGCCATCCCGACCGATACGGATATCGTCAAAGTTGCCGGTCGCAAACAGGCTGCGGGAGGCCGCACGGATGGCCTCGGCGTTAACCAGGTCTCCCACGGCAAGCGGCATCGCGGCAAACACGGAGCCGGCGGAAATACGCTGCAGACCCTCCACGCGAATATCCGCGACAATGAAGGAGGCGTCCTGGGCCTGGCCCAGCGGAGCGAGCAGCAGCAAAGCGAGTGCCAGCAGCAGATTAATGCGTTTTTTCAAAATAGTCCCAACCACTGGTGAGGCCCGACCCCAAGGTCCTTGATGTGTCATTGCCCGGGTTGCCCAACCCTACAGGCGCGCGAAATCGTTATATAAAGCCAGTGCCATTACCCCGAGAATCAGAAACAGGCCCAGCTGGTAGCCCACCATTTGCACCTTTTCTGGTACTGGACGCCCCGCCAGCAGCTCCACGGTGTAATACAGCAAATGGCCACCATCAAGCACCGGAATGGGCAAAAGATTCAAAACTCCGAGGCTGACACTGAGCAGGGCCAGAAAGCCGATATAGGACTCCAGCCCCGACTTTGCCGAGGCGGACGCCACTTTAGCAATGGTGATGGGGCCACTCAAGTTTTTTGGCGAGATCAGGCCCTGGATCATCTTCTTGATTGAGCTGAGAGTAAAGCCCACCAGGTCTCCCGTGCGCACAAATGCCGCACCCAGCGACGCCACGGGCCCGCGCTCGAACTCTCGCAACATGCCTTCCGGCAACTCCGGCATGGACACGGCGATACCCACACGGCCGATGGTTTCGCCCTCCGCGAGGGTTGCCGCTTCGGGGGTGATGTGCATTGCCAGCGTGTCATCGCCGCGCTCCACCGCCAGGCTGATCACCTGCCCGGGGCGCGCTCGCACGTACTCCACCCACTCCATCCATTCCGCCATGGGGGTGCCATCGGCGCTCAACACGCGGTCTCCCGCCATCAGGCCAGCGCGCTCCGCCGGGCTGTCGGCAACAACCTCGCTTACCACCGGTGGCACAGCGGGCGCGTAGGGGGTGATACCCAAGCCAGCCAGCAGATCCGGGGATTCGTCTGCGCCCAGCCACTGCTGCAGGGCGCCCTCGGATTCGTAAATCATGCCCGAGTCAGGATACTTGACGCTGAAGTGGACGGTACCGGTGTCGCCGATACGGTCCAGCAGGCGAAAACTCAGGGCCTGCCAGGTCGGTGTTTCCTCGCCATCAATTGCGACGATCTCCTGCCCCGCCTCGAGGCCGGCGCTATCCGCAACAGACCCGGCCTTCACCGCGCCGATAACCGGCGCGTAGCCGCTTTCGCCAGCCATGAACAGAAACCAGTAGGCGACGATCGCGAGCAGGAAGTTGGCAATGGGGCCGGCCGCGACCACGGCAATGCGCTGCAACACCGGCTTGCGGTTGAACGCCAGCGCCTGCTCGCCCGCAGCCACCTCGCCCTCTCGCTCATCGAGCATTTTCACGTAGCCGCCCAGCGGAATGGCCGCCACACAGAATTCCGTTCCATGGCGGTCATGCCAGGTGTAAAGGGATTTGCCAAAGCCTATCGAAAAACGCAACACCTTTACGCCGCAACGACGCGCCACCCAGAAGTGACCGAACTCGTGCACGGCAACGAGCACGCCCAGGGTGAGCAACGTTATTGCGATAGTGTAGGCCAAATCCATTACTTTTCTCCGCCGGGGTTCGGCCGGTCGCCTTTGCGCGCCACATGCCATGCCGCAACTTCGCGGGCATCCCGGTCCGCTGCTTCGACCACGTTGAGCGATGTGGGTTCAACAGGGGAAACGGCAGCGAGCGTTGCCTCGATCACCTCGGGAATAGCAGCGAAGCCGATACCCCCCGCCAGAAACGCCTCCACCGCAATTTCATTTGCCGCATTGCACACCGCCATGGCGGTGCCACTGGCAGCGGCCGCCTCTCGCGCCAGCCGCAAGCACGGGAAACGGGCTTCATCGGGGGCCTCAAAGTGCAGCCTGGAAAGTGCCACCAGGTCGAGCGGCGCGACCCCCGCATCGATTCGCTGCGGCCAGCCGAGCCCGTAGGCGATGGGTGTGCGCATATCGGGGTTACCGAGCTGCGCCAGCACGGACCCGTCTACATACTGCACCAGCGAGTGCACAATGCTCTCGGGGTGCACCACAATGTCGACCCGGGAAGGTGCGACATCAAACAGCCAGCAGGCTTCGATCAACTCCAGCCCTTTGTTCATGAGGGTTGCGGAGTCCACCGAAATCTTCCGGCCCATGGACCAGTTGGGATGGGCGCAGGCCTGCGCCGGCGTCGCGGCCGCGATGGCCTCAGCCGACCAGCTGCGAAAAGGCCCGCCGGAAGCCGTGAGGAGAATCTTGCTGACTCCCTCCAATCCGGGGGCGCCAGCCTGTGCTGCCGGCAGGCATTGGAAAATGGCATTGTGCTCGCTGTCTATGGGCAGAATAACGGCACCCGCCTTGCGCGCGGCCGCCATCAGCAAGTGCCCGGCCATGACCAGAGATTCCTTGTTCGCCAGCAGCAGGCGCTTGCCCGCCTCCGCGGCTGCCAGGGTCGATGGCAACCCCGCCGCACCCACGATCGCCGCCATCACGGCATCGACCTCGGCGTGAGAGGCCACCTGTTGCAAGCCCTCGGGGCCTGCCAGCACCTCGGTATCGCATTCCCCTTCAAGCACTGCCCGCAGGGTATCGGCCGCGTCCGGGTCCATCATCACGGCATAGCGCGGTTGAAACACACGGCACTGTGCGGCGAGTGTGTCGACCGACCGGTTTGCGGCCAGCGCCCAGGCGCGAAACCGCTGCGGATGGCGCGCAATCACGTCCAGCGTACTGACTCCGATTGACCCCGTGCTTCCCAGCACTGCTACCTGCTGCACCCCCGCCACGGCTACCACCCCGCCAGCAGAAGGCCGAGGGCAAATACCGGGGCTGCACTGCACAGGCTGTCCAGGCGATCGAGCAACCCGCCGTGCCCCGGCAGCAGTGAACCGCTGTCTTTCACGCCGCTTTCACGCTTCACCATGCTGACCGTCAGGTCACCAACGACAGACGCCAGCGCCGTGGTCACGACCACGGCAATCACCGCACCGAGGGAAATGTGCGCCATACGCGCCGGCAACAGTGACCACAGTGCAACCGCCAGCAGCGTTGCACAGGCCACCCCGCCCCAGAAACCTTCCCAGGTCTTGGCGGGGCTGACATGCACGACAAGCTTGTGGCGACCAAAGCGGGTGCCAGCAAAATACGCACCTATATCTGTAACCGCCACAATGACCACCATGGCGACCAGCAACAAGCCGCCGCGTGGAAAGGCCAACAGGTACACCGCCGCCAGCCAGGCACAGGCGAGAATCAGCAGGCCCATGAGGCTGCGCATCACGCGGCTGCGCCACAGGACCGCGCTGGCCGGGTAGCTCTTGACCCACAGCAGGGAAAACGACCACCACAGACAGGCTATACCCAGCACCGGCTGCACCTGCTCCCGCTGAGGCGCCAACCCCAGCTCCGCGTAAATGAACAACGCAGCCAGCAACAGGCCAAGTACCACGACATACACAGCGCGCGACAGGGGCGCCTGCCAGCCGGCGAGACGCGCCCACTCCCAGCCACCGAGACAAACCACGGCCGCGAGCAGACACGCCAGCCAGAACAACGGCAGGAACAGGACCGCGGCCAGAAAGAGGCCCGCCATGGCCAGCGCAGTAACTACCCGTTGTTTAAGCATCCTGTGCTCCGGAGGCCAGCGCATCGGACTCACGCAAGCCAAAGCGGCGCTCGCGCCGGGCGTAGTCGGACAGTGCGCGGGCGAACTCCAGCTCACCAAAATCGGGCCACAACGTAGTCGTGAAATACAGCTCGCTGTAGGCAAACTGCCACAACATGAAATTGCTGATGCGCGCATCGCCTCCCGTGCGGATACACAGGTCGGGGGCCGGCAGGTCGCCCAGCGCCATGGCACGCGACAGCGACGACTCGTCGATATCTTCCACCGTCATTGCGCCCGCTTGCACTCGCGCCGCAAGCTGCCGGGATGCCTGGGTAATATCCCAGCGGCCGCCATAGTCAACGGCGAGCACGACCGTGGCTACCGTATTGTCTCGGGTGAGGAACTCGGCGTTTGCCATCAGGCGCTGCAACCGCTCACTGAAACGGCGCCGCTCACCCATGAAGCGCAAGCGCACACCGTCCTTGTGCAGGTCGCGGACCTCATTGCGTAGATACCGCGAGAGCAGCGCGAGCAAGGCCCGCACTTCGGGGCGAGGACGCCCCCAGTTTTCGCTGCTGAAGGCAAACAGGGTGAGCACTTCAATGCCATGCTGCTGACAGGAACGCAACACACCGCGGACGGCCTCGACACCCGCGCGATGCCCCGCGGCACCGGGTAGAGACTGGCGTCGTGCCCAGCGGTTATTGCCATCCATGATAATGGCGACATGACGCGGGACCGGGGGGTGTTCCGGCTGGCCTGGTGATTCGCGGCTGGGCATGCGGCCGGCGGACTCAAATTTCCATCAGGTCAGCTTCTTTCTCCGCCAGCATTTTCTCAATGCGGTCCGTGAAGCTGTCGGTCAGTTTCTGCACCACTTCCTGACCGCGGCGCTCGTCGTCCTCACTGATGTCCTTCTCCTTGACCAGCTCTTTCAGCATGCTCATGGCATCACGGCGGGCATTACGCACCGAAACACGTGCGGCCTCTGCTTCCGCGCGCGCCTGGCGGGTGAAGCCCTTGCGCGTCTCCTCGGTGAGCATTGGCATGGGAATCCGAATCACCTCACCGGCAGTGGAGGGATTGAGCCCGAGGTCCGACTTGAGAATGGCGCGCTCTATTTTCGGGGTGAGGGAGCGATCCCATGCCGTCACCATGAGCGTGCGCGCGTCTTCCACGCTGATATTCGCTACCTGGTTCAGGGGGGATTCGGAGCCGTAGTATTCGACGCGGATACCGTCGAGAATACTGGGGTGGGCCCGACCGGTGCGGATTTTGTTGAAATGATGCACCAACGCCTCGACACTTTTTTCCATCCGCTCGTGGGCTTCGGCTTTGATATCTTCAATCACCTTTGAATCTCCTTGCGCTGCAATAGGGCTACTGGATCAGGGTCCCTTCCTGGCCACCGCGCACGATACTGAGCAGCGCACCGCGATCTTCCATTTTGAAGACGCGCACAGGCATGCTGTGATCGCGGCACAGGCAAATCGCCGTGAGATCCATCACTTCCAGTTTCTTGTCCAGTACCTCGTCGTAACTCAGCACCTGGTACTTCACGGCATCGCTGACTTTCATCGGGTCTGCAGAATATACGCCATCCACCTTGGTCGCTTTCATTACCAGCTGGGCATCCACTTCAATGCCCCGCAGGCAGGCAGCGGAATCGGTGGTGAAGAACGGATTCCCCGTGCCGGCACAGAATATGACCACATCGCCGTTACTCAGGGCACGAATGGCCTTGCGCCGGTCGTAGTGATCGACAACGCCGCTCATGGGGATGGAAGACATGACCTGTGTCGCAATATTCGACCGCTCCAGCGCATCACGCAGGGCCAGCGCGTTCATCACGGTTGCCAGCATACCCATGTGGTCACCGGTTACCCGGTCGAGCCCTGCAGACTGCAGCGCCGCGCCCCGGAACAGGTTGCCCCCGCCGACGACGATGCCCACCTGCACACCAATACCCACCAGCTGCCCGATTTCCAGCGCCAACTGGTCGAGGATGCGGGGATCGATCCCGAACTTCTCGCTACCGGTCAGGGCCTCGCCACTGAGTTTTAGCAGTATCCGTTTATACTTTTTGTCGCCTGAAGCCTGTGGCATAACGCTTGTCTCCCGAACTGAGCGCATAATACAGGACAAACCCGCCGCACCCTAGTGCCGCGCCGGAGAAAGTCCCGCCGGACCTTCTGCCCTGCCCATAAAAAACGGGGCCGAAGCCCCGTTTTCATTGACCTGACGAGCCTCAGCCCTTGAGCTGGGCAGCGACCTCGGCTGCGAAGTCGACCTGCTCTTTCTCGATACCTTCACCCACTTCGAAGCGAACAAACGACGCGACTGACGCGCCTGCCGCCGATACCAGCTTGCCTACCGTGATATCAGGGTCCTTGACGAACGCCTGCTCGATCAGGCTGTTTTCGGCCAGGAATTTCTTGATGCGCCCACCGATCATCTTCTCGACAATCTCTGCCGGCTTGCCGGAGTCCTGCGCCTGCACCGTGTAAATCTCGCGCTCCTTCTCGATCACTTCGGCCGGCATGTCCTCAGCAGAGACCACCTGAGGATTCACCGCCGCCACGTGCATCGCAACATCTTTCGCCAGGTCCTGGTCGCCACCCTTGAGCTCTACCAGTACCGCGATGCGATTGTTGCCATGCACATACGCGCCAACTACGCCAGCATCAGCTGTTACGAGGGTGACACGACGCACGCTGATGTTTTCACCGATTTTCTGAACCAGCGACTCGCGAGCTGCCTCCAGGTCGCCAGCCATCAAGGCGGCCACGTCGGTTTCGCGGCTCTCAAAGGCTGCATTCACAACCCGGCTGACGAAGCCGAGGAAGTTTTCGTCGCGCGCCACAAAGTCGGTTTCGCTGTTCACTTCAACAATCACGCCGTAACTGCCATCTTCGGCGATACGCGTGGACACCACACCATCCGCGGCGGTGCGACCCGCTTTCTTGGCCGCTTTCATGCCACTGGACTTGCGCAGTTCTTCAATTGCTTTTTCAACGTCACCGTCGGCGGCTGCGAGCGCTTTCTTGCACTCAAGCAAGCCCAGACCGGTGCGCTCACGTAGTTCCTTGACCAATGCTGCAGACATGGGTTTCCTCCTGCTACAGCCCACTGGGGGCCGTGAATTACTGAAAAGTGCCTCCGCCGGGGAGGCCGGGATAATCCGGGGTTGACCGCGACGGCCACCCCGGATTGCGAGGCTTACTGAGCCGCTGGCTCGGCGGCGGCGACTTCGACGAACTCGTCGCGCACAACATTCTGGTCACCACCATCTGCCTTGCCCGCAAGGCAGGCGTCGGCCACGGCCGAAACGTACAGTTTGATCGCACGGATCGCGTCGTCGTTGCCCGGGATCACGTAGTCCACGCCGTCGGGGTTGCTGTTGGTGTCAACAACGCCAATGACCGGAATACCCAGCTTGTTGGCTTCGGTAATGGCGATGCGCTCGTGGTCGACGTCGATCACAAACAGCGCGTCGGGCAGGCCACCCATATCCTTGATACCGCCGATGCTGCGCTCAAGCTTTTCCATGTCGCGGCTGCGCATCAGCGCTTCCTTCTTCGTCAGCTTGGCAAACGTGCCGTCCGCCTGCTGGGCTTCCAGCTCGCGCAGACGCTTGATTGACGCGCGAATGGTCTTGTAGTTGGTGAGCATGCCACCCAACCAACGGTGGCTGACATAGGGCATACCGGCACGGTCTGCCTGCTCCTTGATGATCTTGCCCGCTGCACGCTTGGTGCCCACGAAGAGGATCTTGTTCTTGTTTGAGGCCAGACGCTGAACCAGGCCGAGCGCCTCGTTGAAGGCGGGCACCGTGTGCTCGAGGTTGATAATATGGATTTTGTTGCGGGCACCGAAGATGAAACGATCCATCTTGGGGTTCCAGTAACGGGTCTGGTGACCAAAGTGTGCGCCTGCCTGCAGCAGGTCGCGCATGCTTACTTGCGACATAATAAATACCTTTCTTGTATCGGGTTAAGCCTCCACATATCCCGTGCGCCAAACCGACCGAGGCCGGCACCCTGACGCAGGTGTCGATATGTGTGCGACGTTAGGTTTTCTTCCTCGAGGCAGCCCCGCTCCGGGCCCGCTTCCGACGAAGGCGCGCTTTATACCACAGTCACGCCCCGCAGGGAAGCCGAATTGGCGGGCCCCGGGCACCTCGCCCCGGGGCCGTACACCAGTGTTCACGCGGCCTGGCACCGGGAGGAGGCAGGCCCGGAGGAGGTTGGCGCGCGCTGCAGGCATGAGGTTACTCACAGGTCCTGCGAATCCTGTAGAATACCCACAACGCCCCGCTGCCGTGGCAGCGCCCACTGACAACCGCCCATCAGGCTTAATGACAGGTAATGCATGGCAGTTTCTATCAAGACAGCAGACGAAATCGAGAAAATGCGCGTAGCCGGACGCCTGGCTGCCGACGTTCTCGAGATGATCCGACCCCGGGTTGAGCCCGGCATCACCACCGGTGAACTGGATCGGATATGCCACGACTATATTACGGGCGTTCAGCATGCCATTCCCGCTCCGCTGGACTACCACGGCTTCCCACGCTCGATCTGCACATCGATCAACGAGGTGGTGTGCCATGGCATCCCTTCGGATACCAAGAAACTGAAATCGGGCGATATCGTCAACATCGATGTCACCGTAATCAAGGATGGCTACCACGGCGACACCAGTATCATGGTTGAGGTGGGCGAGGTCGCACCCCACGCCCAGCGCCTGATACAGGTGACCCAGGAGTGCCTGTACAAGGCGCTGGACCTGGTGCGCCCGGGCACCACCCTGGGCGATATCGGTGCTGTCATTCAAGAGCATGCCGAAAAAAACTACTACTCGGTCGTGCGTGAGTACTGCGGACACGGCATCGGCAAGGTGTTCCACGAGGATCCTCAGGTGTTGCACTACGGCAAACCCGGCACAGGCCTGGTGCTGGAAGAAGGTATGACCTTCACCATCGAGCCCATGATCAATGCGGGCCGCCGCCACACCAAACTCAACGCCAAGGACGGCTGGACCGTCACCACCCGCGATGGGCGGCTTTCGGCCCAGTGGGAGCACACCCTGGGTGTGACGGCGGACGGCTGCGAAATCTTCACGCGGCGCTCCGATGAAAATTTCTGAGGCTGCCGACGCCACCCACGTAAAGAGCCCGGAGCTGCCGAAGGAGCTGTTTGATCGCGCTGCTTTTGCCAGCGCCATCGCCTCCGGTGACACGCTGCAAGCCGGCAAGCAGGCGCTGAAAACCGCGGCCGACTATCTGGACTCACAATTCAATGCCGGCACCCGTGTTGCCGAACTGCTGCACCTGCGCTCCTGGTTCATGGACGTGCTACTGGGCACGCTGTGGGACAGTCGCGACTGGTCGGGCGTGGAGCCCGCCCTGGTCGCCGTGGGCGGCTATGGCCGCGGGGAACTGCACCCCCACTCGGATATCGACATTCTCGTGCTGCTCGGCGAGGACAGCGAACCCTGCCACGCACAGCTGGAAGCTTTTGTCACCCAGCTGTGGGACCTGGGACTGAACATCGGCCACAGTGTGCGCACGGTCAGCGAGTGCTGCAACAAGGCGCGCAAGGACATCACCATCCTCACCAACCTGATGGAGACGCGGGTCATTCGCGGGCCGCAGGCGCTCATGGACGCCGTGCGCGCCCGTACCGGACCGGACCAGATGTGGCCAAGTGCCGACTTTTTCCGCGCCAAGCTGGAAGAACAGCGGGCCCGCCATGCCAAATTTGCCGACACCGAGTACAACCTGGAGCCGAACGTCAAGAGCTCGCCGGGCGGCCTGCGCGACCTCCAGATCATCGCCTGGATAGCCGAGCGCCACTTTGGCGTGGACTCGCTGGAGAACATGGATACGGGCGAGTTCCTCACCCCGGACGAGCGCCGCATGCTGTTGCACGGTCGCGACTTTATGTGGCAGGTGCGCTACGCCCTGCACATGGTCGCCGGGCGCGAGGAAGACCGGCTGTTGTTCGACCACCAGCGCGCCCTGGCGGAGCTGTGGGGCTTCAAGGACGGCAAGAAACTCGCGGTCGAGCAGTTCATGCAGACCTACTACCGCTGGGCCCTGGCACTGGGCGAGCTGAATGAATTGCTGGTCCAGAACTTCGACCACGCCATTTTGCGGGCCGACCAGCTGGACGAAGTGCGCATACTCAACGAGCGTTTTCAGGTACGCAATGGCTACATCGAGTCGCTGCGCGGCGACCTGTTCAGCAGCCAGCCCAATGCGTTGCTGGAGGTGTTCGTACTCGCTGGCCGCGAGCCCGGCATCATCGGCGTCGGCACGGCCACCATCCGCCTGATCCGGGAGCACCGGCACCTGGTCAACAGCGCTTTTCGCGAAGACCCGGAGAACCGCGCCAGCTTTCTGGAAATCCTGCGCTCGCCCCACAACATGACCCGCCTGCTGCGCGGCATGACCCGTTACGGCATTCTTGGCAACTACCTGCCTGAATTCGGCAGAATCGTGGGCCAGATGCAGCACGACCTGTTCCACACCTACACCGTGGACGCCCATACTCTGGAGGTCATCCAGTACATGCGGCGCTTCCAGAAGCCGGAGTTCGATGAACGTTTCCCGGTCAGCAGCCGGGTCGCGCGACGCTTGCCCAAGATAGAACTACTTTATATCGCGGGCCTCTATCACGACATTGGCAAGGGCCGCGGCGGAGACCACTCCGAGCTCGGCGCGGTCGACGCCGCGCGTTTCTGTGCAGAACACGGGCTAAGCGAAGACGACGCCGACCTGGTGGTGTGGCTGGTGCGCAATCACCTGACCATGTCGGCGGTTTCCCAGCGCAAGGACATATCCGACCCGGAGATCATTCAACAATTTGCCCACCACGTGGGGGACCTGAACCGGCTGGACTATCTGTTCACGCTGACGGTGGCCGACATCAACGCCACCAACCCCACACTCTGGAACGCCTGGCGCGGCAGCCTGCTGCGCCAGCTGTATACAGGCACGCGCCGCGCACTGCGCCGGGGCCTGGAAAACCCGGTCGATAAACAGGTGTGGATTGACCAGACGCGCAAGGCAGCCGCGGACCTGCTGGAGTACCGCGGCTTCACCATGGAAGAACTCGACGACCTGTGGCGGGAACAGGGGGAAGATTACTTCCTGCGCGAAAAACCCGAGGATATCGCCTGGCATACGGAGGCTATTGCCGGCCACTACGAACGGGACCAGCCGCTGGTGCTGATTCGCAACAGCTCGGATTCCAGCGTTGCCAACGCCACGCAGATATTCATTCATGCGCGCAGCCATGCGCAGCTGTTTTCACGCGTCTGCGCGGAACTGGAGCAGCTGGAACTCAGCGTGCACGATGCGCGCATCTACAACGCGCGCGACGGCATGAGCCTGGACACTTTCTTCGTGCTCAATTCCGATGGCAGCCCGATTGCCGATGAAAGCGCACGCCTGCGACACATTCGCGATCAACTCACCCGCTCTCTGGCCGTCGCCGACTTTGACCACGCGCCGAACATACAGCGCCTGACACCACGGCAGATAAAGTCCTTCCCGGTGCCCACCGAAACCAGCATGTTTCTCGACGAGATAAAGCAGGTGACCGTGCTAGAAGTGTCATCCCGCGACCGTCCAGGCCTGCTGGCGCGTATCGGCCGTATCTTCGTCGAGCACGATGTGGAGCTGCAGGCGGCGAAAATTCAGACCCTTGGCGAACGGGTTGAAGACGTGTTCTTCATCACTGACGCCGAACAGCGGCCACTGAATGATGACGCGCTCTGCAAGGCCATCCAGGCGGCAATCAAGGTGCAGCTTGACGATCAACTCGAGGATCAGTAACGGCCCATGAATGTCCTGCTTGACGCGTTGCACCCCTACCCCTTCGAGAAGCTGCGTGCGCTGTTCGCCGACCTCAAGCCGGCCAGCAGCCAGGCGCACATTGCGCTGTCGATTGGCGAGCCGCGCCATGCCTCCCCGCCTTTTGTGCTTGAAACGCTGGCAGCGAACCTGCCCCTGCTGGCCAACTACCCCGCCACCCGTGGCGAAGCGGTGCTGCGCGAGACCATCGCCGACTGGCTACAGCGACGTTTCCACCTGCAGAGCGTCAACGCCGAGTGCGAGGTGTTGCCCGTAAACGGCACCCGCGAGGCTCTCTTTGCCTTCGCCCAGGCGGTGGTCACCGCAGGTCCGGGGGCCGCCGTTGTCAGCCCCAACCCGTTCTACCAGATCTACGAAGGCGCGGCACTACTGGCCGGGGCGCAGCCCGAGTTTGTCAACGCTACCGCCAGCAGTGGCCATCTGCCGGACTTTGCCGCCGTACCGGCAAGCGTGTGGGAACGCTGCCAACTGTTGTATATCTGCACGCCCGGCAACCCCAGCGGTGCAGTCATGAGTATCGAACAGCTGCAAACGCTGGTGGCACTGGCAGAGCACCACGATTTCATCATCGCCAGCGACGAATGCTACTCGGAAATCTACAGCGACGAAGCCAACCCGCCTCCGGGCCTGTTGCAGGCCTGTGCCCTGATGGGCAACGACCGGTTTAAGCGCTGTGTGGTGTTTCACAGCCTGAGCAAGCGCTCCAATCTGCCCGGGCTGCGCTCTGGCTTTGTCGCCGGGGATGCGACGGTACTCGCCGAATTCCTGCGTTACCGCACCTACCACGGCTGTGCCATGCCACTGCATCACCAGCACGCAAGCGTGGCGGCCTGGAACGACGAGGAGCACGTGCGTGCGAACCGCGCGCAATACCGGCAGAAGTTCGACGCCGTACTGCCTATTCTTCAGGGTCATCTGCAGATGGAACGCCCAGACGCGGGTTTCTACCTGTGGCCGGAAACACCGGTGGCCGATACCGAGTTTGCCCGGCAGCTCTATCAGCAAGCCCATGTTACCGTTGTACCTGGCAGCTTCCTTGCCCGCGAGACGGCCGCCGGCAACCCGGGCAGCAGGCGTGTACGCATGGCGCTGGTGGCCTCTCTGGAGGATTGCGTGGAGGCGGCTGAGCGCATGGTGCGCGTGATTGAGCAGCTGTAGGCCATGCTACCCAAAGCACAACGCGTCGCGTTTATTCAACAGCGCCTGCAGGCACTCTACCCCGAGCCCCCCATTCCACTGGACCACCGCGATCCCTTTACACTTCTGATCGCTGTATTGCTCAGCGCCCAGTGCACCGACGAACGCGTCAACCAGGTCACCCCTGCACTGTTTGCCCTCGCCGACACCCCGCAGGCCATGGCGCGACTCGAGGTCGAGCAGATCAAAGCCATTATCCGCCCCTGCGGCCTGTCGCCACAGAAATCCGCCGCCATCAAGCGTCTCAGCGAAATCCTGCTGGCAGAACACAAAGGCGTGGTACCGGCTGACATGGAGGCCCTGGAACGCCTGCCGGGTGTGGGGCATAAAACTGCCAGCGTGGTCATGTCGCAGGCTTTCGGTGTGCCGGCTTTCCCGGTCGACACACACATCCACCGTCTCGCGCAGCGCTGGGGGCTTACCAGCGGCAAGAGTGTGGTGCAGACGGAGCGCGACCTGAAACGGCTATTCCCGAAGAGCAGCTGGAATCGCCTGCACCTGCAGATTATTTTCTACGGTCGCGAGTACTGCAGTGCACGAGGATGCGATGGCCGCGTCTGCGACATCTGCCGTACCTGTTATCCCGGGCGCAAACACCCGAAACGCACGCAGAAAGCCTGAACAGGCATTCGACGACAGCGAACGAGCCTGTCTCACCGGTTATTTTTTGCTATCCTTGCGCTCCCCGACCAACGCCAGAGAAACAGCCATGATCACCGTCTACGGCATCAGTAATTGTGACACCGTAAAGAAGGCTCGCCGCTGGCTGGAGCAACATGCGATCGAATACCGATTCCACGATGTGCGCAGCGATGGCCTGACACCGGAACAGGTACGGGCGTGGCTGCAGGAGCTCGGCTGGGAAACCCTGATCAATCGCCGCAGCACCAGCTGGAAGGCACTGGCACCGGCAGCGCGGGAACAGATGAATGACACCCTTGCCCTGACCGCAATACTGGAACAACCGACGCTGATCAAGCGGCCTCTGCTGGATATTGGCCACGAGCGCCACTGCGGTTTTTCGGCACCGGCCTGGGAAGCGCTGCTGCTGCGGCACACTCTTTGAACCCACCCCGCCACAGGCGGGCCCGTCAGGAAACACGTTTTATGAAGCATGCGGCATACGCTCTCGGCCTTGGCTTGGGCACCCGAAACAGCAACGGCGACTGGTTGGAGGTTTTCTTTCCCAACCCGGTGCTATCACCCTCCGACGAGCTGGTGACGGCTTTGGGCATAAGCGACAACACCACCACGCTTGAGCGCGAGCAGCTGCTGGCACTGGAGGCTGCACTGGCTGGCGCCGGCGAGACGGAACAGGCGCAGATTGCCGCGCACCTTGCCAGCAGCCACGCGCCGGCCGTGGCTGTCATCCTGCGTGAAGACGCGGCACCAACCACGGTTCCGGAAGCCTACCTCAAGCTGCATCTGCTATCGCACCGACTGGTCAAGCCGCACGGCACCAACCTGCAGGGGCTGTTTGCGATACTGCCCAACGTCGCCTGGACCAGCGAAGGTGCCATTGACATCAGCGAGCTGCCCGCCCGGCAGCTCGCCGCCCGCCTGCGCGGGGACACGCTGGAAGTCAGCTGCGTTGACAAGTTTCCAAAAATGACCAACTACGTGGTGCCGAAGGGCGTGCGCATCGCGCACACCGCCCGCGTGCGACTCGGCGCCTACCTCGGCGAAGGCACCACCATCATGCACGAAGGCTTCGTCAACTTTAACGCGGGTACAGACGGCCCCGGCATGATTGAGGGCCGCATATCTGCCGGCGTCATGGTCGGTAGCGGGTCCGATCTGGGCGGCGGTTGCTCCACCATGGGCACGCTGTCGGGCGGCGGCAATATCATCATATCCGTAGGGAGCGAGTGCCTGATTGGCGCCAATGCCGGTATTGGCATTCCGCTCGGCGACCGCTGCACGGTAGAGGCCGGCCTGTTCGTCACCGCGGGCACCAAGGTTGTCGTACTGGATGCCACCGGACAGGCTGTCGAAACGGTCAAGGCCCGCGAACTGGCGGGCAAATCCGGTTTGTTATTCCGCCGCAACTCCGCCAATGGTGCCGTGGAGTGCCTGACCAATCGCTCGGCGATCGAGCTCAACGCTGAACTGCACGCGCACAACTAGCCCCGGGGCAACACTATGGAACGCACGCTGGCTTTGACCTGCGAACTGATTCGCCGCCAGTCGGTTACGCCCGAGGATGCCGGCTGCCAGGCCTTGATGATGGAGCGGCTGCAGCAACTGGGCTTTACCTGCACCCGCCTGCGCTTTGGTGAGGTGGAAAACTTCTGGGCGGTGCGGGGCGAGAGTGGACCACTGCTGGTCTTCGCCGGTCACACCGACGTGGTGCCCACCGGCCCGGAATCCGGCTGGGACAGCCCGCCTTTTGAGCCCACCCTGCGCGACGGGATGCTCTATGGACGCGGCGCCGCCGACATGAAAGGCAGCCTCGCAGCCATGCTCGTGGCCTGCGAGGACTTCGTTGCCGGCAATCCGGAGCACAGCGGCCGAATCGGGTTTCTGATCACCGCCGACGAAGAGGGGCCTGCACACAACGGCACGGTGAAAGTCATTGAGCACCTGCAGCAACAGGGCGAGCACATCGACTGGTGCGTGGTCGGCGAACCGTCAAGCAGTGCGCAGCTGGGGGATGTGGTCAAGAACGGCAGGCGCGGCTCTCTCGGTGCGGTACTCACTGTGCGCGGCATTCAGGGCCACATCGCCTACCCGCAACTGGCAGACAACCCGATTCACCGCGCATTACCTGCCCTGCATGCACTCACCTGCCAGGTGTGGGACCAGGGCAATGCCTTTTTCCCCGCCACCTCCCTGCAAATATCCAATATTGCCAGCGGTACAGGCGCGACCAACGTGATTCCCGGTGAATTGCAGGTGGTCTTCAACTTCCGCTTTTCTACCGAAGTCACTGCCGACGACCTGCAGCAGCGCACCGAGAACCTGCTACGCGCCCACAAGCTCGACTACAGCATCGACTGGCACCTGAGCGGCGAGCCGTTCCTGACCCCTGCCGGCAATCTTGTGCAGGCGGTTGTGGACAGCATTCGCGATGTCACCGGTCTGGAAACGGAGCTGTCTACCGCCGGTGGCACTTCGGACGGGCGATTCATTGCCCCGACCGGTGCTCAGGTCGTCGAGCTCGGCCCGGTGAACGCGACCATCCACAAACGCAACGAATGCGTGATCGCGGCAGACCTGCCGCAGCTGGCCCGCCTGTATCAGGGTGTGCTGGAGCGACTACTGCTCCAGTAGCTGCAGCTGCTGCTGCAGGTTAGCGCGCACCATCTCCCGATTCATCGCACCGGGAATCACGGCCACCTCGTCACCTTCCAGCGCGGCGAGGCTCTCGGCCACGACGGCATCAGCCTCCATCCACAGGGCCTCAGGAAAACGCGTCTTGTCAAAACCGGCAAAATGCGGCGTATCGTGTATTTCTGTACGTGTCAGCCCGGGGCAGAGGCACTGCACGCGAATACCGTGCGCTGCCACCTCGGCCTGCAGGGACCTGGAGAACGCCAGGAGAAATGCCTTGCAGCCGCCATACACGGCGGTTTTCTGCAGCTCAAGATAGGCGCCGACGGACGCGACATTGATGATCGCACCACTGCCCTGCTCACGCATGAAGGGCAGCGCGGCACGAACCAGTTCCAGGGGGGCGTCAACCTGCAGGCGCACCATTTGCAACTCCACCTCCAGCGAACTGTCGACAAAGTCACCCAGAGTCGAGAAGCCGGCATTGTTGACCAGCAGATCCACCGGTCCCTGCTGCCGCAGGGCCTCTACGGTGCGCGTTACGCCCTCTACCGTGGCGAGGTCAGCAACCACCGGGTATAGGCGGGTTTGCTTCTCGAGCTCGGCACGCAGGGCCTGCAGCTGCTCGCCGCGACGCCCGACGGCGATGATCGTCTTGCAGCGGCCGGCGAGCTGACGGCAGTATTCCGCGCCCAGCCCGGACGAGGCGCCGGTCACCAGCGCAATTCCTGTGTTATGCATAAGTTCTGGCCTTGTTCCAGCAGATGTACCGCGCGCAGACAGCGCACGCGAGGTGTCGTACCATGCCTGCGGCAGGGCATCACATCTTGAGGAGAAAACCCATGACACGCAAGCGCACAGCGTTGATTACCGGAGCATCCGCGGGGCTCGGCGAGGAGTTCGCCCGGCAGCTGGCAGCACAGGGCTACAACCTCGTGCTCGTGGCGCGACGCAAGGAAAAGCTGCAGGCCCTTGCCGCTGAGCTGGCCAGCACACATCGCTGCGACACGCGGGTAGAAGCGGCGGATCTGTCGGACCCCGCGGCGCCCCAGGCACTGTACGACAGCCTCAGTGCACAAGGTGTGGAAGTCGACTACCTGATCAACAACGCGGGGGTCGCCGGCTCCGATTTGCTCCAGGACCGCGACTGGGCAGATCACGAGGCGTTTTTCCAGCTGATGATGCTGTCCGTGGCGAAGCTCTGCCACCTGTTCATACCCGCCATGCGCGAGCGCGGTTTTGGACGCGTAATCAATATTGCTTCCGTGGCTGGCCGCATACCGCGTGCAGGCGGCTGCAACTACGGCCCCAGCAAGGCTTACCTGATCGCGCTGTCGGAGGATCTTTCCCTCACGCTGCATGGCAGTGGTGTACAGGTGTGCGCCCTGTGCCCCGGCTACACACATACCGATTTTCACAGCACAGCGGGCCTGCAGGACATGAAAGACGGCATGCCCGAGTTTGTCTGGTACCCGGCGGAAGTGGTGGTCAGAGAAGGCCTGAAAGCGGCAGAGCGCGGTAAACCCGTGTATTTGTCAGGCCGCCTTTACCGCCTGCTGGACCCCTTTCTGCAATCGGTGTTCACCCGGCGGCTGTTTCGTATCGCCGCGCGCCACTGAGGCTCGGTCATGCAGGCCCCAGGCTACGCAGCACATACACATCGTAACGCACCGCTTTGCCGACAATCGCATGTGAGGGCTGCCGCCCGGCAAGGCTAACGGCCCGTACGGGCCGCTTGACAACGACCCGGGCGACGTCCTGCTGCAGCGCCCACGCAAACAGTGCCACTGCGTCGCCGGTCGTGTTGTGGTCGGCAAACAGCGCCTGGAACAGCGCCATGTCCTTTTTCACCGCCGCAGATTTATCCCGCTCAGGGAACATCGGGTCGAGATAGATCACATCCAGCCCGGCGAATGCAACCGCCGGCACAGTGGCTGCCTCCCCGCGATGCAGACGCATGCGACCAAGCACTGCGTTGAGCCAGCTGTCATCGGCACGCCGCGCGCGCTCCAGGCCATCAGCCAGCAGCGCGAGCACCACGGGTTCACGCTCGGCGAGTGTTACCGAGCAACCGAGGTCGGCGAGCACGAAGCTGTCACGCCCCAGGCCAGCCGTTGCGTCGAGCACGGCCAGTGCGGACTTCTTGCCCACCCCCACCGCCTTGCCCAGCAGTTCGTTCTGGCCCCCGCGCCGCCGATGACGCATGGTTGCGCCGCCAAAGTCAACGGTAATCGGCCCCGGTGCATGGCCCCGCCGAGACACGGCTTGCAGGGAGACTCCCTCCGCGCCCAACCAGAGCACCGCCTGCAAACCAGCGCTATACGCGGCGGCTGTTGTCTCGACCCAGGGCAAACCCAGATCTTGCGCCAGCGCCGAGGCCTGCTCATGCAACGCGGCATCGGCAGCGGCTACGCCGATAACGTCGCTCGCAGAATCAGGTTGCAGAGGCACGCTGTTCAGGCGGGCGGGCGGGGCGCCAGCCACTGGTCAAGCCGCGCGCAGTTGGCCGCGATGGACTCCAGGTAGGGATTGTCGCCATCAAAGTAGCTGCTTGCGTAGTGATAGGCGCCGGCAAAGTCCCGCTCCAGGCGCGACCCTGCCACGCCGTGAACAAAACCGGGGGTGCGCCGAATCAGGTCGTCACGCGAGCGGTAGTGGCAGGGCTCCGGCTGGACTGCATGCTCTGGCGCCGCCATGCCGCTGGCGACAAACTCGTCGTACAGTGCGTGGCGACATTTCTCCAGGTAATCGGGTGCCGCCAGCTGTGCCAGCAAGTCTGCGGTGCCCAGCAATGCGCCCAGTTGCCTCTCCTGCCGACTGCGCACGGTCAGATGCTCCGGCTTGCGATAGCAGTTGGTGAAGTGAACCAGCCGGGCGCATACGGGTGCCATGCCCGTCAGCCCTACCCGCGGAAACTGTGCGCGAACCAATGCCGCTCCGCGACGAACATGGGTACGCGTGTACGCAGCACCGGAGCTGTTACGGCGGTCCCCACGGCGACGAAGGTAACCGGCGTCGTGAAACAGCGCGCTGGCAATCCCGGCCAGTGCGAGATCGGCATCAAACGCCCAGGGGCCGGGCCAGCGCTTTTCGCGCCCCGCCATCAGCCGCGCCATAGCCAACGTGACATCCAGCACGTGCTCAGTGTCGTGGTAGCCGGCATCACAACCGTGATACTCCGGGTGCTCGCCGGTATAGAGCTGACTAAACAGCGCGCTCAGCACATCCAGTGCGGACCAGTCTCCACCCGGCCAGTGTGCCTCTAATATGGCGCCCACTTCCGCCATCACCGCGGCCACATCGCTCAATTCCACCTGGCCGGTGATATCGCGGCGGGGGTTGTCAGCGGGAATTATCATGCTGGCTCAGTTGCTCTCCTGCGGTTCACGCTCGAAACGATCCTGTAGCAAAGAGGCCAGCTCTTCAACCTGCTCCTGCAACGTGGGCTCATCCACGGTGAGACCAGGCGCCACCGCGGCACGGTGCGCGGAGCCCATGGGTGTGTCCGGCTTTGCCGTGCGCGAGTCATCCGGCAGGGCACTCTCGGGCAGACCGAGAGTGAGGGTGCGGTCCTCGAATTCAAGCGTGAACTCGAGGTTATAGGCATGCCGCGACAGGCCATGCTTATCGGTAATCAACAGGCGCTGCACGGCGCGCCGCTCGTCGCCGCCACCGACGCGGGACAATCCGCAGTGCAGGCGCTCCACTGTTTTGCCGGCAAACTGTATACCCTGCAGCGCGCTCAGGCCTTCGTTACACTGCTCGATGAAACCCGGCGCGGACACCGGCGCAGCGGGCTCCGTCGCAGGCTCTGGCGCACATTGCGACGCGGTTTCGAAATGCCCGACCAGGATTTGCTGGGGTTGCGCCTTTTCCGCCATCCGCGCCAGCTCTATCGTGACATCGCCGACGATATAGCTGTGCACGGTGGGGTTCACGCCCTCAGCCTGATACAGCTCGTAGTGGCTGCCAACGTGATAGGCCACACGAATGACCGGCACCGTGTTGCCGTGTGATGCGCGACGCGCCACGGCGTTATCCGCCACCACCAGCAGCAGGAAGAAAAACAGGTCGCAATTGGCCTGCGCCCCGAGTGCACGGTTCCATACGTAGTATCCATCGCCAGTGGTGGTACGGGAGAAATGCACCTCTATGCCTTTGGCCAACAGCTTGTTGTAGGCGGAATTCAGCGAATAGGACAGGCTGTTCAACTGACTGGCCTGCTCAAAGGGCGTGAACAGCGAGAACTCGGCAATGTCGAAAAGCAGCACCGCGCGATCGCTGACATAACTCAGGCCGTAACGTTTGATCAGCTGCTCGACTGCGCTGACCACCGCCGGATCATCGGCCAGTGGCGTATCCAGGCGAATGAAACCGGGGGCAATATCCAGCCGGTTGGCGATGTCGAAAAACTCCTCGCGCGGCTTGCAGCGGCTGCCGGAAATCAGTTCGCGCACAAACGCTTCGTTGTCTTGCGCACCGTCGACGCCTGGACGGGCGCAGAAATTACCGAGGAAGTAGTGCGGCACAAAAATCACCAGAATGCCACGCTCGTCCGCACTCCAGCAGAGAACAATGTTCTGGCCGAGGCGCCACTGCTTGCGCAAGGCACTCTCCAGCGCCTTAAGGTTACCGCGCTGAGATATACTGATTGTTCTGTGATCTGTCGCTGTGCCGCCGGTCACGCCCGCGGATTCACCCGTCCTTGCCGTCATAGCCCACTCGATTCTTTTCACCCAAGCCGCTACCATTATAGGGTGCTGTGGTACTTGAATCCATGTGCGATCCCGGCGCACACTGAGCACCACCAAGAGGAAGATACCGCATGCCCTGCCGATGGCTCATCTGTATAACCCTGAGTGTACTGGCAGGCTGCCAGCAATACGACGTCAGTGTGAACGAGCGCGTGGTCTACAGCCCACGTCCCCTGCTGACGGATTTCCGCATTGAAGACCCCGCGCTGCGCGGCTGCCTGGAGCAGGCAATCAACGACAACAAGATCAGCAGCATGGGTGAACTACAGACACTGGACTGCAGTGGCGCGGGCGTGCGCAGTGTTGCAGGCCTGGGCAGCTTTTCCAGCCTGAGCTGGCTCAATCTCGGGGGCAACGCCATCAGCGACATCCGGGAGCTGGCCGTGCTGCTGGCGCTGCGCAGCGTCATGCTTGACGACAACCAGATAGAAGATGCCGGGCCGCTCTACCGACTGCCGGAACTGGCGGTGGTCAACCTCAATGGCAACAGCGCACTGCGTTGCCCGGGGCCGGACAGCTGGATATCACTGGAGCGCCTCACCCTGCCCCGGCACTGCCGCTAGGGTCAGCCAGTCGAAACCGGCATTCTGCGCAGCGAACACCACACGCTGGTCGCCGGCACCCATCACGGTCTCCAGCGCGGCAGCGGCACGCTGCGGACAGTTATTCTGTTCACTGATGTGCGCAACCACGAGGTGCTGCAGCGTCTCGGTGCCTAACTGACGCAATAACTCGGCGGCCTGGTGATTATTCAGGTGCCCCCAGTCACTGGCCACGCGCTGTTTCAGGGACGGCGGATAACTCCCAGCCCAGAGCATGTCCAGATCGTGGTTGAATTCGAGTACCAGCGCATCGCAGCCGCGAAAGCGTTCGACCACATGGCTGGTAATGCTACCCAGGTCGGTGAGCACCCCCAGCGAGCGCCCCGCGTGCGCCAGCCGGTACTGACAAGGTTCGCGTGCATCGTGGGGCACGGCAACAGGCTCTATGGACAGGTCGCCTATTTGCAGGCGCTCTTCACTGTTGAAACAGGTGACCTGCGGGCATCCCTCCAGACGGCCGCTGCGCAGCGTGCCATGGGTGAGGTAGACCGGGATGTTCCACTGCCGCGCCAGGCGACTCACCCCCGCGCTATGATCGCTGTGCTCATGGGTCACCAGAATCGCGCTGAGATCCTCGGGTGCGAGGCCGAGGAGCGCCAGGCGACGGCGGGTCTCGCGCACTGAGAACCCGCAATCGATCAGCACTGTTGTCGTGCCGCCAGAAACGACCGTCGCGTTGCCCTTGCTGCCGCTGCCCAGAGATGCAAAACGCAGCATGTCAGCGCCTCAGTTGATATTGCCCTTGAGTAGCGTCAGCAGCGCCTGCTGATCGCGTTTCTCCAATGGCGACGCACCGGCTACCGGGGCAATGCCAATCGTGACTGCCTTGTCTCCCGCTGCTTCGACCCTGACCAGGAAATCGCGCCCGATCATCGGGTTCTCGTCCTCATCGGAGAACATCCAGGAGAACCAGCCGCCGTCTTCGTCTGCCGCCTCACCGAGGAAACGCGCATAGTAGAGGCCCTCGCTCCGGTCGCGATCGGTGATTTCGAAGCGCGAGTCCTCAAGGGCCTTGCCCACCGAGGCCCACGCCCGGGTGAAGGGCAGCCCCAGACGCAGCATACTGCCGCCACCCGGTGCATCTTCCAGCGTCAGCTTGCCCTCGGCACTCATGGCGCGGTCTGCGAGCATCGAAACCGGCGCGGAATCGGCGCTGTTGGCAATGAATTGCGAGACGGCACGCAGCATTTCCTGCTCCTGGGCCGTATCGTCGGATAGCGCAGGCCACGCCGTGACATCCCCCGCCTGGTGCATCTGCAACACGTGTAATTCACTGCTGCCACGCTGCACGCCCTGCTCGATGCGGAAGCGGAAACGCGAGGCCATGGTCTGTCCTTCCAGCTCCAGCCAGCCGGTTTCAATCAGTCCCGCCTGCGCATCCACACGCCCCACGCCAATGCCGGCAGACGTGAGAAAGCTGCGCACCTGTGGCCAGAGTTGACCTGGTGCGACCGCGATCAGGGCCCAGCTCTCGTCCCCGAGCGACTGGATACGCACCACATCCTCCCCGGCCCCTGCCACCAGGGGCGTGGGGCGAGGCACCTCGAATTCACCCTCCAGCAGCGCCTCGTCCTGCACCGGAGGGATGGGGTAGATTTCCTCCAGTTGTGCCGTCTCTTTGCCCTCCGGCACCTGAATGGGCGCTTGCTCACGTGCGTTCTTGTAGTCGTCCGACGTGTCGGGGAACATGCCCTCGTCACCGAACAGATAGCTGCAGCCCGCGAGGCCCAGCAACAGACCGAGCAGCGCCGTGCGCAATACCAGCTTCATACATTCCGCCATCAAATTCCCGCTGCCTCCAGAGCTGCAAGGACCTGCGCATGGTAGCGCTCATCCAGAGGCGTCAAGGGTAAACGAATACCCGCCTCAATCAAGCCACGCTGCTGCATGGCCCACTTTACCGGTATCGGGTTCGCCTCGAGAAACAACGCGCGGTTGAGGCCGGACAAGCGCTCGTTGATGCGTGCCGCCTCGCTGCGTTCACCGGCCATGGCCAGGCGACAGAGCTCGGCCAGCGGCCGCGGCGCAATGTTCGCGGTCACCGACACATTGCCGTGCCCACCCGCGAGCATCAGTTCCATAGCGGTGGGGTCATCGCCGGAATAGATGGCGAAATCCTCCGGGCAGCGCGCCTTGAAGTCGGGTACCCGCGACAAATCGCCGGTGGCATCCTTGATGCCGACGATGTTGTCCAGCTCCGACAGGCGCACAACGGTGTCGTTGTCCATATCCACCGCCGTACGACCGGGCACGTTATAGAGGATCTGGGGGATGGTGACCGCGGCGGCCACCGCCTTGAAATGTTCGTACAGACCCCGTTGCGTCGGGCGATTATAGTAGGGTGTGACCAACAGGCAGGCATCCGCCCCGTTACGGGCAGCCACGCTGGTCAACTCGATTGCCTCGCGGGTGGAATTGGCACCGGTTCCCGCGACCACGGGAATGCGACCGTCAACGTAGCGCACACAATGACGAATCACCTCAAGGTGCTCCGGAACACTCAGCGTCGCGCTCTCTCCCGTTGTGCCAACGGCGCCGATGGCACTGGTGCCCGCCGCAATATGCATGTCCAGCAAGCGCTCCAGGCTACCCCAGTCGAGACTGCCGTCCGGGTGCATTGGCGTCACAAGCGCGACAATACTGCCGGTAATCATGGGAACATCTCCAGAAATGTGCCGGGCGCCGGACACTGCCGCTGAACGCCGGAATAAAGAAGAGCGCAATTATCCATGCATGCAACACGAAGACAACCGCGATACGCTAAAATGCATCGCGGGCGCGCCGCACGATTCTGCGCCAAAACGAGCCACGGAGTATACCATGAGACCTTCCAGCCCCGCCCAGTGGTTTCTCACCGCGATCCTCCTGCTGCCAGCCGCACTGGCAGGAATGGCACTGCCAGCCAGCGCCCAGCAGCCGGTCACGGTCAGCCCACCGTCCAAGCTCACCCTCTCATTCATGGCGCAGCAGCGCGCCAGCATCGACGAGCTCGCCCGGCGCGCGCTCGGGCAAGCCATCAGCGGCGATCCGGACCGCGACGTCCGCCTGCTGCAGCGACTGCTTGACCGCGGCATCGTCAGGGCCGAGGACGTTAGCACGCTGCAGGCCATGGGTGTTGTGCTGGGCGACCTGCTGGCCAGTGAACTGGGGCTGGACTGGGTCATGTACGACGACGACAGCGGGCGCAGTCGGGCCCTGCACGATGCCCAGACCGACACCTACCTGTTTCCGGTGACCATGATCTCACGCCGCCAGCAGGTGGGTAACGAGAAACCGGTGGCGGCCATTTACGCAGATGCCAAGACCGTGGTTGAACAGGCGCGGCCCAAGCTGCCTTTCCAGTGAAGTGCCCGCCGCGGCTGGCTGGCCATAGCAGGGGATTGGGTTTAGCATGGACTGCCGTTCCAGCAGGATGCCCCCGGGTATGAACCAGCCGCCCGCCGGCTTCGAGTTGCACACCGACAGCTCACCGACATCTGCCACCCTCAGTCTCTACGGCAGCTGGGTAGACGCCGATGTGGTTCCCGCCTTTCCACAGCTCAGGGCACAGCTCGCTGCTGTAGACGCCGACGAGCTGCGTCTCGACTGCACTGAACTGGGCGACTGGAACACGTTACTGATGTCCTTTCTCCTGCGATGTGCAAGCTACTGTACGGAGCGCGGCATCACGCTGAATACCGAGGCATTACCCGAGAACGCAAGGCGCTTGCTGTCAATCGCGACCTCCGTGCCGGCCCACAACCGCAAAGAGGCGGCCTCTCTGCCCTGGTGGCAGCTGCGCAGCCCATCGAAAGCCTTGCGTGAGTTACTGGATGATCTGCGCGAGTCACTGGCTTTCTTCGGTGACATCTGCATAGCGCTCGGCGCGCTCATAGCGGGCAAGGCCAATACCCGTTTCGCGGATTTCCGCACCTTCTGTTACCAATCCGGTCCCGATGCCTTTGCCATCATCAGCCTGACCAGCGTGCTAGTGGGCATGATTCTCGGTTATCTGGGCGCGGTGCAACTGCAGCAATTCGGCGCCGGCATTTACGTGGCCGACCTGGTCACCATCGGCCTGCTGCGCGAAATGGGCCCGCTGATGACTGCCATCGTCATGGCCGGACGCACCGGCGCCGCCTATGCGGCCCAGCTGGGCACCATGCAGGCCAACGAGGAGATCGATGCCGTGCGCACGCTGGGCGTCTCGCCGATCGAATTCCTGGTGGTGCCGCGAGTACTGGCGCTGCTGGTTACCATGCCATTGCTGACCATCTACGCCAACCTGCTGGGCATCGTCGGCGGTGGCATCGTGGCCGGCGGCATGGGAATTTCCATGCTGCAATACACCAGCCAGGCCGGACTCGCCGTGAGCCTCGCTCACATCGGTGTAGGCCTGCTGAAAAGTGTGGTCTTCGCCGTGCTGATCGCCATTGCCGGATGCCGTTCCGGCATCCAGTCAGGGCGCAATTCCGCCGGAGTTGGCAGGGCGGCAACAGAAGCCGTGGTCACGGCGCTCGTCTACCTGATTGTCGCTGACGCCTCCATCAACATCCTGTTCCAGCACCTGGGTATCTGATGGCGGCCGCCGAGCGCGAAGTGCATATCGAGGTACGCGATCTCACCATGGCGTTTGGCAGCAATGTCATTCAGCGCGAACTCAGCTTCCCGGTCTACCGCGGCGATATCTTTGTGATCATGGGCGGCAGCGGCTGTGGCAAGAGCACGCTGCTGAAACACATGCTGGGGCTACTTGAGCCGGCGGCGGGCGAAATCCTGTTTTCCGGCACCAGCTTCACGCGTGCCAGTGCAAGCGCGCGCGATGTCATGCGCCGCAGCTGGGGCATCACCTACCAGTCGGGGGGCCTGTTCGGCGCCATGACACTGGAACAAAACGTGGGCTTGCCGCTGCAGCTCTATACCGACTACACGGCGACGCAGATCAAGGACGTGGTACGCTACAAGTTGTCACTGGTCGGCCTGGGTGGCTTTGAAAGCTACTACCCCGCGGAAATCAGCGGCGGCATGAACAAACGGGCGGCCCTGGCGCGCGCGATCGCACTGGACCCCCAGATCCTGTTCTTCGACGAGCCTTCGGCGGGGCTGGACCCGATCAGTTCGCGGCTGCTGGATGACCTGATCCTGCAACTGACCGAATCGATTGGCGCCACTGTGGTGATGGTCACCCACGAATTGCCGAGTATTTTCGCCATCGCCAACAACAGTGTTTATCTTGATGCCAGCACACGCACGATGATCGGCTATGGTGATCCAAAACAGCTACGTGAACAGAGCGAGGAGGCCGTGGTGCGACAATTCCTGACACGCAGCGCCGCCGCGGGAGAGGCCGAATAATGTCCGACGAAAGAGCACACAGTGTCGCCATTGGCGGCTTTATCATCGGCGCTTTGCTTATCGTCCTGGCGACCCTGTTGTTCGTACTGGGTTCAGGCCTCGGCAGTGATCGCACCCGTGTAGTGATGGTCTTCGACAGTTCCGTCAAGGGATTGAGCGTGGGGGCCCCGGTCACCTTGCGCGGCGTTGAAATCGGACAGGTGACCGGCATCAACCTGCTGCTGGACAGCAACACGGCCAAGTTAATCATGCAGGTAGAGGCCGACCTGTCGGGCGAAAGCATACAGATGACCGAGCAGCCCTCCGTGGCACTGATCGACGACCTCATCGGGCGCGGCCTGCGCGCCCAGCTGAACCTGCAAAGCCTGCTCACCGGTCTGCTCTATGTGCAGCTCGATTTCCACCCGGCAACGCCCGTGGCACTCCCCGCCATCGACACGGAATACACGCAGATTCCGACGATACCGACCGAACTGGAGCGGATTGTGAGCCAGATCGAGGGATTGGATATTGCCCAGATGGCGGCAGACCTGCAGAGCATCGCGACCAACGTAAACGCCTTTGTGCAACAGGCTCCTTTCCAGCAATTGCCGGCCGATATCGGGCAAACACTGGCGAGCCTCCGCTCGCTCACAGCGCAAGTGGAAAGCACACTGTCCACTGCCGGCCCCGGCATCGACCGCGTGCTGGACAATTCCAATGCGCTGGTGAGCGAAGCCAAGAATGCGCTACCCAAGCTAACTTCGCTGCTGGAAGACAATATGAACGTGCTGCGCAGCGCAACGGAGCGTTTCGAGGGCACCATGGGAGAAATCGACGGGCTGGTATCCGCCGACTCCGCCACCACCTATCGCCTCAACGAAGCATTGCGCGAACTTGCGCTGGCCGGCAGGGCTCTGCAGATGTTGGCAAAAACACTGGAGGAGCAACCCGAGTCACTGCTCCGAGGCAAAAGCGAGAACAGCCAATGACCCCGATAAAGCTCTTCGGCATCGCCGCTACCCTCTTCCTGGTGGCCTGTGGCAGTTCCCCGCAGCACCAGTATTACCTGCTCAACAGCAAGGCTGAGGCACCGGCGTCGGGCCAGGCGCCCTCGCTGGGCGTGGGGCCGATCACCATACCGGAGTATCTGAACCGCACTGGCATGGTCTACAGCGAAGACGGCAACCGGTTGCATGTTGCCCGCTACGAACGCTGGGCCGAACCGCTGGAAGATGGTATCCAGCGCGTGTTGGGACTCAACCTGTCCGCAGCGCTGGGCACGCAGAACATTCGCCCGCACCCGTGGGCGCGCAATGATATTCCCGAGTACGCCGTGCAGGTATGGCTGTTGGGTTTGAACGCCGGAGGCAACGAGGCTGAGCTGGTGGCGGAGTGGCGAGTGACCCGCCGCGGCGAGGGGCCAGACAGCGAGGTCACTCAGCGCATCAGCCGCCTGGTGACGTCGCTCGCAGGGCCCGACTGGCAGGCCGCCGACACCGCAGCGGCCTACAGCGAACTACTGCAGCGCCTCAGCGACGAAATAGCCGGCGTGATTCGCACACAGATGGAAGGGGCTGCGCGCGATCAGAACTGATCGCTGCGCAGCATGGCGTCCGAGCCACCATCGACAAAGAACACGGAGCCGCAGACGAAATCCGCCTCTTCGCTGAGCATAAAGCGCATCACATTGGCGATTTGCGCCGGCTGCGCGGTTTGGCCCCAGGGCACCATGGCGCTGAAATCACGCATCACGCTCCCCAGCTCTTGATCGGCAAACACCTGCTGCGTCAGGGGGGTATCGGTAATACCGGGGGCAACGGCGTTCAGGCGTACGCCGGTTTTGGCCCACGCCACCACATTGCGCCGCATCCACACCGTCAGCGCGTGCTTGGAGGCAGAGTACACCGTCTGGCCCGCTTCCGCCTGCGCTACGTCCAGCGCTGCCGGCTCATCCCCGGCCAGGAATGCCTGGGCCAACGGGTGTGAGGTCTCGGTCATGGGGGCAGAGTTGGAGCTCACCAGCAGCACTGTACCGCGCCGCTTGCCCACCAGATCCTGCACGCCCGTGGCCATGGCAACGGCCGCGAAATAATTCACGGCAGCAATGATGCGCGGCGGTGCTACCGGCGGCAGACCGGCGCAGGGAATAAACCCGTCCAGGCCGTCAGCCGCGCGCTCACGCAAAGCGGCCAGCGCAGTATCACGGCCCTCCTGCGTGGACAGGTCGGCAATGATGTCGCCCTCCTTGATGTCGATCGAAATCACTTCGTGACCCGCCGCACACAGCTGCTCACGCAGCGCAGCACCGATACCTGTGGCGCCGCCGGTCATGGCATAGCGTTTTTTCATGCTGGTACTCCCTGGTTCTGGTTGTTTGATAGGTGCGCTATTGTCGCGCGTGCTGCGCCTTGTTTGCTCAGGGTCACGCAATGCTTTGCCCCAAGGCACAACTTACTGAACCGGGGGAGAGCAACCTGAGGGTGAAGCCCCCTACCCCGGCCGCCCGGTTGCCTGCAACAGGCGCCGGGTAGTACCCTGCAGGCCGCGATTCGGCGGAGTATGCCCATGAATGAGAAACCCCTGGCACCGGCCATTGAAGGCTGGTTCACGATGGATGACAAGCCCCGGCTTATAGGCACGCAGTGCTGTGCCTGCAGCACCTATTTTTTCCCCAAACAGCAGCGCTACTGCAAGAACCCGGGCTGCGACAGCACCGAGTTTCGTGAAGTGGAGCTGAGCAGGACGGGCCGGGTGTGGAGCTACACCAACGCCTGCTACAAGCCGCCGGCGCCTTTTGTGGCCGCTGAACCCTTCGAGCCCTATACCATCGCCGCTGTCACGCTCGAGGATGAGCAGATGACGGTGCTGGGCCAGGTTGTCACCGGCGTCAACGTCGGCGATCTCAAGGTGGGTATGGCAATGGAACTGGTGCTCGAGCCGCTGCATGAAACCGATGATGACATCAAGATGACCTGGAAATGGCGGCCGCTGGCAGAACAGGGGGAGCAGCACTGATGAGCAATGATATCGCCATAATTGGTGCCGGCATGCACCCCTGGGGCAAGTGGGGACACAACTTCGTTGAGTACGGCGTCGCCGCCGCCCGCGAGGCGCTGGCGGATGCCGGCATCCCCTGGCAGGACGTAGGCTTCGTTTCCGGCGGTGCCACAGTACGCTGCGGTTATCCGGGCTATGTCGCAGGTGCCACCTTCGCCCAGGCATTAGGCTGGCAGGGCTGCGAGGTGAATACCTCCTACGCCGCCTGTGCGTCCGGCTCGCAGGCGCTGGCCGCCGCGCGCAACAAGATTCTCGCAGGCGCCTGTGATGTCGCCCTGGTGATCGGCGCGGACACTACGCCCAAGGGTTTCCTCGCCCCCGCCGGTGGCTACCGGCCAGAAGATCCGGACTGGGTGCGCTTTTACCTCGGCATCACCAATCCAACCTATTTCGCCCTGTACGCGCGACGCCGCATGGACCTCTACGGCGACACGCTGGAAGATTTCGCGGCAGTCAAGGTGAAGAACTCGCTCATCGGCAGCAAGAATCCGCGCGCCCGCTACCGCAAGTGCTTTACGGCGGAAGATGTCGCGGCTTCTGCCATGGTGGCGGACCCGTTGCGCCTGATGGACATCTGCGCCACCAGCGATGGCGGCGCCGCACTGATCATATGCAGCGCCGACTACGCGCGCCGTATTGGCAAAGCCGACGCGCCGCGCATTGCGGCCATTTCCACTGTCACGCCGAGCTTTGCCAGCGCGGTGGTGGAAATGCCGGATATCGCGACCGACTCCGCAGCGGCTGCAGGCATCGACGCCCACAGCTTCCGTGCAGCGCTGCCGGTGAAAGCCTACGAAGAAGCCGGTATCGGCCCCGAGGACGTTGATGTTGCAGAAGTCTACGACCTGTCAACGGCACTGGAGCTGGACTGGATTGAAGACCTGCAATTGGCGCCGCGCGGTGAAGCCGCACAACTGCTGCGCCGTGGCGACACCGCCGTGGGTGGCAAGATACCGGTGAACCCCTCCGGCGGCCTGGCCTGTTTCGGTGAGGCGGTACCCGCCCAGGCACTGGCCCAGGTGTGTGAGCTCACCTGGCAGCTGCGCGGCGAATGTGGTGACCGGCAGGTAGACGGTGCCAAAGTGGGCATTACCGCCAACCAGGGCCTGTTCGGCCACGGCAGCTCGGTCATTATCAAGCGCTGAAGAGCCAGCGTCGCTGCGGTTACAGCCGGGCAATATGCTCGGCTGTTGCCAGCACGCGACGCGCTTCATCCACGTGCATCACTTCAATCAGCTTGCCATCGAGTACGGCGACGGCGGCGCCAGCCTCTGCGGTTTCCTGCCACAGTTGCAGTAGCCGACGGGCGTGTTCTACCGCCGCCGGCGTTGGCCCGAACACGGCGTTGGCCGTGTCTATCTGGCCCGGGTGAATGAGGGTCTTGCCATCGAAGCCGAGTGCCCGCCCCTGCTCACACACCGCCTGTAGTCCAACGTCATTGCCGATATCCAGGTAGACACCGTCGAGTACCATCACGCCCGCCAGCCGCGCCGCCAACACGCAACGCTGCAGCGCATAGGACAAGCCGCGGCGTGCCTCGTCCGCTGGCAGACGCAGCTCCGCGCAAAGGTCGGTGGTACCCATCAGCAGGGCCGCCACGCGTTCGCACGCCGCAATCTGCTCCACGTTGGCAACACCCGCCGGCGTCTCGATCATCGCCCAGATCACCATGTCACTGCGCCCGCATTCGTCGAGCAAGCGGCGAACGCTCTCGATTTGTGCGGTGGATTCCACCTTGGGCAGGCAAACCGTGCCCAGTCCCGGCGCCGCCGCCAGCGCCTGCAGATCATCGCGGCCCCAGGGCGTTGACAGGTCATTGCAGCGCACCACCAACTGCCGGGCGCCGTAGCCGCCGGCCGCGAGTTGCGCAATCACCTGGGCACGCGCCGAGCTTTTGGCATCGGGTGCCACGGCGTCTTCGAGGTCAAATACAATGGCATCGGCGAGCAAACCGCGCGCCTTGTCCATAGCGCGCAAATTGGATGCGGGCATATACAGCGCCGAGCGTGGGGTCATTTTCATTCCTGTCGCTGCTCCTCTATGGGTGGGCGCACGGAGGCGCGCTTCAGGTAAGCGACAAGATCCGCACGCTGCTGGGGGTCGGGTATGCCGCGCGCCATCATCGTGGTGCCGGGGAACATGGCCAACGGATCCGCCAGCCAAAGGTAGAGCAACTGTGGCGTCCACACGAACTCGGCATTGCGGAAGGTTTCCGAATAGTAGTCGAAGCCGGGTTGCTTGCCGGCCACCTGGCCGAAAATACGGTACAGGCTGGGGCCGTTGTTATGGCCGACCTCCGGTTCGGGGTAATGGCAGGTGCGGCACTGGCCAAACACCAGTCGACCGCGCTCGGCGTCACCCTCCGGCATCGCCGCCGGCTCAGATGGCGCCTGCGCCTGCGCCATGAGCGTAGATAGTAGAAGCACGAGTAAAGCGGCGCACCTCATACGGTTACCTCACTGGCTGCCGCAATACCGGCGCGACGGCCGAAGAACGTGCAGTCACCCACCGACAGGCCACTGGCGATGTAGGGTGCCACCGGCAGGCCCGCCGTGGTGCGCCCGGCCGCGTACAAACCCGGTATGGGCCCACCGAAGCCACTGATCACACGCCCGTCGATATCCGTATGCAGGCCACCGAAGGTATGGGCGGTAAAGAAGGCGCGCTTGACCGACAGGTCCCAGGCCTTGAACGGTGGCTGGTCCAATGGGCGCAGATACTGCGCCTGTTTGTGGAACAGCGGATCCCGGCCGATATCGGCAAAGCGGTTATAGTAGGCCACGGTATGCTGCAAAGCCCCTTGGGGGAAGTCGGTGCGCGCCGCAAGATCGCCGATGGTGGGTGCTTCAGCGACCGGCAGGAAGTTATCCTGGGGGTAGTTGAAACTGCTGCTGGCGTCAGTGATGAGCCAGGCCCGCCCCTCCTGCTGGTAGGCGATAGCATCCCCCAACACGCCGTAGTAACTGTCCTCCGGGACAAAACGCTGTGCGTTGGCGTTGACCACAATACCCGCCAGCGTGGACTCCGGGGGGTAAATGGGCGTGATGGCAAATCCCTCGTGCATGTGCAGGGTTTCGCCACCCACGCCGGCGCCCATCACAATGCCCTGCCCCAGGTCCCCCGCATTGCCCCAGGGCGCCGAACAGTCGAACAGGGCGGGGGCGTGGCGCTGCACCATGTCACGATTGTGAATGAAGCCACCGCAGGCGAGCACCACGCCACGCAAAGCCCGAATATTGCGTGTTTCACCGCTCGCAACCACCTGCATGCCGGCCACGCGGCCGTCGGATTCCACAATCAGGCGCTGACCGGCGACGCCCGCACGCATGGTCACACCAGCCGCCACCGTCTGCGCCAGCAGCGCCTCCATCAGGGTGCGGCCACCGGTCATGCCCGGCGTGCCGGGCACGTGGCCGCGAGGCACCGGACGCGCATTCTCCCGCGCTGGCCAGGCCAGCTCGTTTCCGGAGTAGTACAACGACTCATCGCCCAGGGTGAGTTCCTTCACCGCAGTGAAGCGGTCGTTATAGGGCACTCCCATCGCGACCAGCCAATCGAAATGCGCCACGCTCTCTTCACAGTAAAGCTGTATCTTCGCCAGCTGGGGGTGGCGGCCGCTGTTGCCGGCGATAAAGCGGTACATCTCTTCCACGCTGTCCTCAAAGCCCGCTGCCTTCTGCAGGGCGGTGCCGCCACCGGCGTACACTACGCCCCCTGACATGGCCGAAGACCCGCCGAATTTCGGCAACGCTTCGATGAGGAGCACCCGCGCGCCCGTACGCCGTGCCTCAATGGCGGCACTACAGGCCGCCGAGCCGGAGCCCGCTACCAGTACATCCGTGGTCTCGTCCCAGCTGCCCGCCTCACGCGGGCTCAGCGCTGCAGCGGGCCCTGATGCCAGCAAGCCCGCCGAACCCGCAGCCAGGCCGGCAAGCAGTTCGCGGCGACGCCAGCGTGATGCACTCATTCAGCCACCTCGCGGATGTACTCCAGCTGGTTGTCTATCATGTAGGTGCGATGGCGCGGACCACTCACCGATTCCGACACGCTCTCGTATCCCGCATCGTCCTCGTACAGGAAGCACACACCGCCCTCCAACATGATCATGCGCGGTGCGTAGCGCCGTGGCCTGCGCTGACGCAGCGCGTGCTGCGCGGAAACACAGTCGGAGAAATCAGCCAGATCGACAAGGCTGACAAACGTGGGGGGCATCAGGCGAAACGGGCTGGTGGTATCCCGTATCTCTGCAAAAGCGTCTTCGGGACGCACCCAGCGGTGTGCGGAGATTTCGCCACCGTCCACCGTAATGTCCTGATCGGCGGGCAACACGGCAAGAAAGAACCAGGTGCTGTAGCGACGGCGGGCACCTTCAGGTGTGGTCCAGTGCGACAGGAAGTGCAGCTGCTCGGGTCGTATGCACACGCCCGCTTCCTCCTGCGTTTCCCGCATCGCCGCCGCCAGGGCGGCCTGGTCGTGGTCACCCGGCACCCGGTAGTCTTCCGGATCAATACGACCGCCAGGGAACACCCACTCCCCACCCATGTGCTTCAGAGCCACGTTGCGCTGCAGCAACAGCACCTCAAGTCCGGTTGGGCCGTCGCGCACAGGTACCACAGTCGCTGAGGGTACGATCGGCACCTCACCAGTCCCCATCTCCAACATGCTGCGACTCAAGGAAAGAAGCGGCTGATGGTGTCGATAACGCAGGCGGGACGATCACTGCCTTCCACCTCGATGGTCACTCTCACCACGACCTGCACACCGCCCTTCACCTCCTCCGCAGCAAGAATTTCACCGCACCCCCGCACCCGGCTGCCGACGGGTACCGGCGCCGGAAAGCGCACCTTGTCACAGCCGTAATTCACGCCCATGGATACCTTGTTCACTTGCAACAGCTGTGGCAGAAACAGGTTCGCCAGCGACAACGTAAGATAGCCGTGGGCGATGGTCTTGCCAAAAGGGCCCGTGGCCGCGCGCTCGGGATCGACGTGAATCCACTGGTGGTCACCGGTTGCCTCGGCAAACAGGTCAATACGCTGTTGTTCGATCTGTAGCCAATCGCTACAGCCCAGCGCTGTTCCTTCGGTGCCCAGCAAGGCGGCGGGATTTTCAAAAACTGTGGTCATGCGGCTGTTCCTGTGACAAAAACGTGTAGCGATGACTATAACACCCGCAGCGAGGGTCGACAGCGGCCGTGGTTTAACGTTTCCCACCACGCAGGAGCCACACACCCAGGGGCCAGCCCTCCTGCAGGGTCGGCGGTATTGCGGTATATTGAAGGCACTCACACACAGGAGGCCAGAACATGCTTGAGAATCTCGACCCGAACGAGCTGCTTCAGCTCTACGTTATCCCCTGGGGCACGCGCATCATTTTCGCCATCGCGATATTTTATGTCGGCCGTATCGTGGTGGCTGCCGTTTCGCGCTGGGTTGAAAAATTCATGGTTGCACGGCGCATGGATGAAGTGCTGGTCAAGTTTCTCACCGCCATCCTGCACTGGATTCTGTTGCTGTTCGTCATTATCGCGGCGCTCAGCAAGCTGGGCATTGATACCACATCGATGGTCGCTCTGCTCGGTGCGGCGGGCCTCGCCATCGGCCTTTCCCTGCAAGGGTCTCTCGCCAACCTGGCGGCCGGGGTGCTGCTGATCATCTTTCGTCCCTTCACCAAAGGAAATTTTGTAGAGGCGGGTGGTGCCATGGGCACGGTGGAGAACATCAGCATTTTCACCACCACGCTCACCACGCCGGACAACAAGGAAATTATCGTGCCCAACAGCGCAGTGCTGGGCAACAACATCACCAACTTCTCTGCACGCCCCACGCGCCGGGTCGATCTGGTGTTTGGCGTTTCCTACGGCGATGACCTGCGCAAGGCCAAGCAGTTGCTGGAAGACATCATTGCAGCGGACGAGCGTGTGCTGAGCGACCCGGCTCCCACTATCGTGGTCGGCGAACTGGCCGACTCCAGCGTGAACTTCCTGGTGCGCCCCTGGGTAAAGTCGGAGGACTACTGGGCAGTTCTCTGGGATACCACGGAAGCAGTAAAGCTGAAGTTCGACGACGCCGGTATCACCATCCCGTTCCCACAGATGGACGTACACACGCCGCAGCAAGATTAACGCAAGCGAGTGTATTAACAGTATTTCACAGCCTGCAGCGGTGCCTATGTGATATAAAGGCCGCTTCGTGTCCCCTCTGGTCTGCTCGCCTGTGGCGGGCAACCAGAGCATCAGAACGGTAAAACATGTGGCCACTGTGAAGCGTCAATTCGTTGTTGCCTGCGTGCTATTGCTGGCAGCCGCCCTCATCACCGCACTGCTATACACGATGCGGCCAGACACCGAAATCAGCGAGCCGGTTTACGTGCCCATTACCGTCGATGTGGTCGTGGCTGAAAAGGAAACCATCCGCATCCCCATGCAGGCGCAGGGTACTGTGTCTCCGCTGCAGCAAACCACCCTGCTGGCTGAAGTGCAGGGACGTATTGTGGCGGTGTCGGAGGCCTTCAACGTTGGCGGCTTCGTCAATCAGGGAGATGTGCTGCTGCGCATCGACCCGCGAGACTACCAGGCGCGTCTGGCGCGGGCCGAGGCGGCATTGCGTTCCGCGGAAAGCGAGCAGCTGCAGGAGCGTGGTCGCGCCGACGTAGCCAGGCGAGAATGGGAAAAACTGCCAGCGGGCAGCCAGCGCAGCGACGAGGCGCGTGATCTCTACCTGCGCAAGCCACAACTGGCCCAGGTTGAGGCGCAGCTGCTGGCGGCCCGCGCCGACCTGCAAACCGCACAGGATGATCTTGACAGAACCATCGTACGCGCCCCTTACAGGGCGCTGATCGGGGCCAAATACGCGGAGGTGGGGCAGTTTGTGACGCCTGGCACCCAACTCACAGAGGTATTTTCGGTAGCGCTCGCCGAAGTGCGCCTGCCTATTCCGCAAACACGCCTGCCCTATCTCGACTTGCCCGGTGTGGGCTCCGGCAAGGCCGGCGCTGCCATCGACCTGTACACCGACGTCAACGGCGATGTCACCCACTGGCCAGCCACGCTACACCGCAGCGAGGGTGTCTTCGACGAGCGCTCCAGGGTCCTGTACGTGGTGGCGCGTATTGAAGACCCCTACGGCCTGAGCAGCCCGGAGCCACAGCCCCTGCGTATCGGTACTTTCGTGACGGCGAATATTGCCGGCCGACCCATGCCCGGACTGGTTGCCCTGCCCCGCTATGTCATGCGCGCCGGCGACAACGTGGCCGTAGTGGACGACAATAACCTGGTGCGTAACCGTGTGGTGACCACCCTGAACACCGGCGGTGATTTCGTCTATGTGTCGGCCGGTCTGGAGGATGGCGACGAGGTGATACTCACCACACTGGACAGCGCGCTCACCGGTGCCGAAGTCAGTGTGGTCTCGCGCGTCAGCAGTCGCGAACTGCGCCAGCGCAACCAGGCCGATGGGCGCCAGGCCACCGCTGGCGATGTTGCCGCTGATGCCGCCACTGCAGTGGCCGGTGAGACACCCTCCGCATGAGCACCCATCGCCAAGGTGGCGTTATTGCCTGGTTTGCGCACAACCCCGTTGCCGCCAACCTGCTTATGGCCATCATTCTGGTGGTCGGCCTCGGCTCTGCCTTCAACATCCAGCGGTCAATCTTCCCCTCCTTCGACATTGAGCTGATCTTCATCAACATGTCCTATCCCGGCGCCTCGCCGGAGGAAGTCGAACAGGGCATTGTGTTGAAAATCGAGGAGGCCATCAACGATCTGGACGGCATCAAGCGGGTCGAGTCCGACGCACTGGATTCACACGCGCGGGTGATGGTGGAGCCCCAGGAAGGCATCGACATGAACGCCCTGCTGGGCGACATTAAAAACCGCATCGACGCCATTCAGCACTTTCCGGCCAACGCCGAAAAAGCCATCATCAGCCAGCCCGAACTGCAGTTCCCCGCGCTGCAGTTACAGCTTTCCGGTGAGCTGGATGAACGCAGCATGAAAACGCTGGCCGAGGACATTCGCCGCGACTTGCTGACGCTGCCGGAGGTATCTGCAGCGGAGGTGGTTGGCGCGCGCGACTACGAAGTCTCGATCGAAATCTCCGAGTCGCTGCTGCGTGAATACCACCTGACCCTGAGCGATGTAGCCGACGTGATTGCGCGTTCGTCGCTGGACCTGCCCGCCGGCTCCCTGCGCACGCGACAGGGCGATATCCTGCTGCGTACGCAAGGGCAGGCCTACGTGCAGCAGGATTTTGAATCCATTGTGCTGCGCAGCTTCGCGGACGGGACCCGGCTCTTGCTCGGCGATATTGCAACCGTGCGTGACGGCTTCGTCGAGGACAGCGGCTTTGCACGCTTCAACGGCCGCTACTCTCTTGGCATTCAGGTGTTTGCCATGGGCAAGCAGGACATCCTCGACACAGCGAAAGCGACACGCGCCTGGGTCGAGCAGAAGCAGGGGCAGCTGCCCGCGGCGGCCAGTCTGGACATCTGGTCGGATATCACCTTCTACCTGGAAGGCCGCCTGGGCATGATGCTGAAAAACCTGGCCATGGGCGCACTGCTGGTGTTCATCGTGCTGGCGCTGTTTCTGGAAATCAAACTCGCGTTCTGGGTCATGCTGGGTATTCCCGTCTGCTTCCTCGGCGCCATGGCACTGATCAACACACCGTATATTCATGCCAGTCTCAACATGATCAGCCTGTTCGGCTTCATACTGGTACTGGGCATTGTGGTGGATGATGCCATCATCATGGGCGAAAGTGCCTACACCGAACAGGAACGTCACGGACACAGTATCCAGAGTGTGGTCAACGGCGTGAACAAGGTTGCCGTACCCGCCACCTTCGGCGTACTCACCACCATCGTCGCGTTCGCGCCCACGCTGTTCATGGAGGGAGTGTTTGCCGCATTCCCCGAAGCCTGTGGCTGGGTGGTTATTCTCTGCCTGTTGTTCTCACTGGTGGAATCCAAGTGGATTCTGCCGGCCCACCTGGCGCACAGCACGCCCACCCGCAACCGCCTCCTGCTTGCGGTCGACCGGCGCCAACAGCAGGTCAATCACGGCCTCAAGCGCTTTGTCGAACACCGTTACAGCCCCCTGATGCAGCGCTGCATCCGCAACCGCTACGTTACCCTGGCCGCCTTCATGGCGCTGCTGGTGCTCTGCAGCGGGCTGGTCGCGGGCGGGATTGTGCGCACGGTCATTGCCCCGGATGTACCCGGCGAGTTCATTTCCGTCCAGCTGGAAATGACCGAGGGTAGCCCCGAGGAGCGCACACTGGCGACCATTGAGCATATCGTGGCAGCGCTCGACACAGTGGAAGCTGCACACCGCGAGGCAACGGGGGGCAATGAACACCTGGTCAATCATGTGTTCGCCTACGGCAGCGGCCGCACCACCGGCGGCGTGGACATCGAACTGACCAAGGAAGACCAGCGCAGCATTTCCACTCGCGAGGTGGAGCGGCGCTGGCGCGAGGCGGTGGGCGTGCTCCACGGCACCAAGGTACTGTCCATCAGCAGTGCCGATGGTCCGGGCTTCGGGCCCGCCATCGCCTTTGACCTCATGCACCGGGATTTCACCACATTGCGCGCGGCGGCGGCAGAGTTGGAAACGGCTATCCACCGCTACGACGGGGTGTATGACGTACGCAATGGCGCCAGCGATACGGCAGATGAGTTCCACATTGAACTGCTGCCCGAAGGCGAGGCCCTGGGGCTGTCGCGCTACGCCGTGGCGAACCAGGTGCGCAGTGCGTTCTACGGCGCCGAGGCCCAGCGTATGCAACGTGGCCTCGACGAAGTCAAGGTGATGGTGCGCTACCCGCGGGCCGACCGCGAAACCGTAGACACACTGCAGGGAATGTATATCCGCACACCGGATGGCCAGGCAATCCCCTTCCAGACCGTCGCCACAATGGAGGTCAAGCAGGGCCTGCGCAAGGTCACGCACATCAATTACCAGCGTGCCGCCGAGGTGACTGCTGAGGCCAACAAGGACCTGGTGGAGCCGGCGCGCATTGTCGCCGACCTCAAAAAGTCCGTATTGCCCACCCTGCTGCAGACGTACCCCGGACTCAGCTATGCCGTTGCCGGCATGGCTGACGAGGAAAGCAAGATGGTAAACAGCATGCTGATCGGCTTTGGTCTCGCCCTGTTTGGCATCTATGCCTTGCTGGCTATTCCCACGCGATCATACCTGCAGCCATTGATCATCATGGGGGTGATACCGTTTGGCGTGATCGGCGCGGTGGTCGGACACTGGCTCACGGGCTACCCCCTGAGCATGATGTCACTGATGGGCGTGATTGCCCTGAGCGGCGTGGTGGTGAATGACAGCCTGATTCTGGTCGACCACATCAACAATGCGATCAAGAGCGGCGTGGAACCTCTGCGCGCCGTGGTGGAGTCGGGCTCGCAGCGCTTCCGCGCCATTCTGCTCACCTCCCTGACCACGTTTTTCGGCCTCGCACCGATGCTGCTGGAGCGCAGTGCCCAGGCACAGGAAATCGTGCCGATGGCGGTGTCACTGGCCTTCGGCATCGTGTTTGCCACGGTGATTACGCTGTTGCTGGTCCCCGCGCTTTACATGATCCTGCTGGACTTGAAGCACTGGCGCAGGCCCGACACCGGAAACGACCCCCTGCCCGCGCAGTAAATCCGATCAGGGCGCCGCACAACCCAGGCAGCGCATGTACCGATGCGTGGGGTCATTGAGTTCAGTGAGTGTACGCGCCGCCGTTGCCACGGGCTGCAACAACTGCTGTAACCCCGTATCCATGAAGGGCAAACTGCCCGACATACCGACCCGAGAGGCGAGCTGTCGCAGCAGCATGTCGCGGGGTGACAGGGGTTGTTGCACGTACTCTACCGCGTGGTTGTTGCGGTCCAGGCCGCCGAGCTCCGCCGCTGCCGCGACCGCCTCGCGCAGTGAACCCAGTTCATCGATCAGGCCCAACGCCTGTGCATCAGGTGCACTCCACACCCGGCCACCGGCGGCAGCCTGTACGGCCTCCTCGGCCAAACCACGGCCAGTGGCCACGATGTCGAGGAACTCCCGGTAGGTGAAATTCACCCCCGTCGCCAGCGTTGCCGCCACCTGCGGGTCCAGTGGTCGATCCAGGCGCAGCGACCCCGCAAGCTCAGTAGTACCGACACCGTCGGTATTCACCCCCAGGCGATCCAGCAGACGCTCGAAGGTCGGAAAAGCGGCAAAGACACCGATGCTGCCGGTGATAGTGGTGGGCGTCGCCCAGATCTCATCCGCCTCCGCCGCAATATAGTAGCCCCCCGATGCCGCAATGGCGCCCATGGAGATCACCACCGGCATGCCGGCTTCGCGAATGCGCCCAATGGCCTGCCGGATACGCTCGGCCGCCAGCACGCTGCCGCCGCCGGTATTCACCCGGATCACCAGGGCCTTCACCCCCGGCTGTTCGGCAGTCTGGCGCAGCAAGCGCGCCAGGGAGTCGCCACCGATGGTGCCAGGGGGCTGCTCACCGGTCATGATATTGCCCTCGGCAGTCACCACGGCTACGCGGTCTTCCATCATGGGCGTCAGCCCCATGGGGCGCTTGCTATTAATATAGGCTTCGAAAAATACGGCCTCGTAAAAGCCTTCTTCATTCGCCGCACCCACCTGCTCCACCAGGTAATCGTTGGCGTCTGGCCGCGACAGCAAGGTGTCAACCAGGCCCTGCTCCTGGGCCACACGTGCCGCATCACCGCCGGCCGCCGCCATACGCTCGGCGTAGCGGTTGATGTAACGGTCAATACTCCCAGCCGGGAGGTTGCGCCGGGACTCCACTACGCCGATATATTCCCCCCACAGGTCCTGCAACCAGGCCGACGTGATGACTTTCTCCGCCGGTGACATGTCGTCGCGCAGAAAGGGCTCGGCCATCGACTTGTGCTCGCCGGCATGAAACACATGCATGGAGACCAGGGCTTTATCCAGTGCCTCACGGAAGTGATTGCGGTAGCTGGCGAACCCCTCCAGCGGCACCGCGCCCATGGGGTGGAGAATCACCTCATCTGCCTGGCTGGCCAGCAGATACTGGTCTTGCGTGAAATAATCGCCGAGGGCGATCACCGGCTTGCCGCTGGCCTTGAACGCGTCAATCGCTGCCGCAATCTCCATACTCTTGCTGATACCTGCCGAAACCAGAAAGTCGAGCTCCATGACGAGCGCAGTGATGGCTGGGTCCTGTGCCGCCTCGTGTACCGCATCCAGCACATCGCGCAGCGCGATCTCGCGATCCGCCGGGGAAGGCTCGCCAGCAAGTGCCTGCAGCGGATTCACCTCGGATTTCTCTTCCACCAGCGTGCCGCTCAGGTTCAGCAGCAGAGCGGCTTTTTCCGGCTGGGGCGGTGGCCCGCCGCTGAAATACAGCACGTAAATGAGCACAAGAAAAGCGAGAAACAGCAGGTTGGAGAGGGCCAGACGAAACCAGGTCAACCCACGCCAGAGGGCGGAGAAAAACCGGCGTATTGGCGAAGGGCGGCTCATGGCGATGACTCCGAAGCAGGTGCAGGGGTGGCAGCGTGCCATTCACGGGCACGCGCACGCACGTAAAACATGGCGCTGCAGAAAAGTGCCACAACCGCCACCATACCTATCCAGGGCAACGGCGCCCAGGGTGTTGCAAACAGGCGCTCCACCAGCGCGATGAAGTAGAGCAGGGAGACAAAGCACAACCAGATAAAGCTGCGCAGGCGATCGCGCAGCATGCCGTGGACAAACAGCGTCAAGGGCAACAGGCTGCCCAACCAGATAATCCACGGGGGCTGGGTCAGGGCAAGAGACCCGGTTGTCTGGCAGATGAGTACCCCCCAGCTCAACCAAGTGAGGCGCCACAGCCACAGGCTGGCACCTCGACGTTGCGTGCTGCTGTTCATGACGCGTCTCCCGAGGACTGGCCCAATGACAGAGCGAGGCGACCGACGCGGGCGCCCAGGGCACGACAGAGCGCCGCTTCCTGCGGGTCCAGTCGCTTCTGATTATCGGGGCCGGCCCAGTGGGAGGCCCCGTAGGGTGTGCCGCCCGCAGAGGCCGTCATCAGACCCGGCTCGCTGTAAGGCAGCCCGGCGGCCACCATCCCGTGGTGCAACAAGGGTAACAACATACTGAGCAGGGTGGACTCCTGGCCGCCGTGCAGGCTTGAGGTCGAGGTGAATACGGCAGCGGGTTTGTCGATAAGTGCACCGCTCAACCAGAGGCCGGAGCTCTGATCGAGGAAATACTTGAGCGGTGCCGCCATATTGCCGAAGCGTGTGGGACTGCCCAACACCAGGCCGGCGCAAGCCGCCAGTTCATCGAGCTCACAATACAGGGGCCCATCGGCCGGGATCGCATCCTCAACCGCCTCGCAGGTCGCCGAAATTGCCGGCACCGTGCGCAGGCGCGCGCTCATCCCGGCTACCGTTTCCACGCCGCGCGCGACCTGCGATGCCATCGCTGCGGTAGCACCGTGGCGACTGTAGTACAGCACCAGAATATAGGGCTCCGCCATCAGTCGAGCAGCGCCAGCACATTCTCCGGTGGCCGGCCAATCACGGCCTGCTCACCGCGCACCACTACCGGCCGCTCCATCAGCTTGGGATGAGCCGCCATGGCAGCGAGCAGTTCTGCCTCGCTACTGGCAGCGTGCAATCCCGCTGTCTTGAACTCAGGTTCCCCGCGCCGGATCAACCCGCTCGCGGGCACGGCGAGCGTTTTCAGCAACCGCTTGAGCGCCGCTGCCGACAGCGGCTGCTCCAGGTAGGGAATCACCTCGGGCTCGACGCCGTGTGCGTGCAGCAGGGCCAGCGTTGCACGCGACTTGGAGCAGCGCGGATTATGGTAAATCTGGAACTCGCTCACGGAAAACTCCCCAGAGAAAAACGGCGTACATTATAGCAAAAGGAATGGGCGCGGCGCCGCCATCCAATCATGGCATACTGCGTCCGCCGGTATGAACCCGCGCCATCAACGACGAGAGGAGTGCAACACCCGTGAGAACCGCCTGCCTGACCCTGCTACTGCTGACGCTGGCGGCGTGCCAGCCATCCGCACCCCAGAGCAATGCCGACCTCCTGCGCGACCTGCACGGCCAGTGGGTTGTGATCAACTACTGGGCCGAGTGGTGCAAACCCTGCATCAAGGAGATACCGGAACTGAACGCGCTGGACAGTGACTACGATGCAATCACCGTGCTGGGCGTAAATTATGATGGCGCCACCGGCGAAGACCTGCAAACACAACTGGACACACTGCAGGTCGGTTTCAGAACACTGGCAGAGGACCCGGCGGCACTGCTCGGCCTGAATCGGCCCTCAGTACTGCCCACCACGCTGATCATCAATCCCGAGGGGGAACTGCTGGATACCCTGATCGGGCCACAAACGCTGGAGTCCCTGCTTGCGGCGACGGTGCATGCAGACGGAGCAGACTGAGCGACTCCAGCGGGAAGGCGGGTCGGCACTGCGGCGCGCCGACCCGGCAAGGCTTACAGGCTCTGGTAGTAGTCCATAAGGATTTTCGCCACTTCCGGACGTGAGAACTCGGGCGGTGGCGCAATGCCGTTACCGAGCATTTCACGTACCTTGGTGCCTGACAGCAGCACGAAGTCCTCCGGACTGTGGTCGGGCGCATCACGCATCATCACCACCCGGTCCAGCTTCTTGCTGTAGGCCGTGTGATCCGCGTTGTAGATCTCCAGCTGCAGCGCGCCGGCAGGCACCTCTTCATCAAAAATGGTCTGCGCGTCAAAACCACCGTAATAGTCACCCACCCCGGCGTGGTCACGGCCGACGATCAGGTGCGTGCAGCCGCAGTTCTGGCGGAAGACTGCATGCAAAACTGCCTCGCGTGGCCCCGCGTAGAGCATGTCAAAGCCGTAGCCTGTCACCATCACCGTATTGGGGGGGAAATACACATCGACCATTTTGCGAATGGAGGCGTCGCGAACATCCGCAGGAATATCGCCCGGCTTCAGCTTGCCCAACAGCATGTGAATGAGGATGCCGTCCGCGTCCAGGTCTTCCATGGCCATGCGACAAAGCTCTTCGTGAGCACGGTGCATGGGATTGCGGGTCTGGAAGGCCACCACCTTGTTCCAACCGCGCGAGGCAATTTCCGCACGAATCTCGACGGCGGTGCGGAACGTGTCAGGAAACTCGCCGGGGAAGTAGGAGAAGTTGAGCACCTCAATCGGCCCAGAAAGCAGCGTGCGCCCCAGGGACTTGAAGGTGGCGACGCCCGGGTGTGAGGGATCCAGCGTGCGGAACACCTTCTCGGCGATAAAATCGATCTGCTCATCGGCGACATGCTCAGCCGCCTCCACCTGCATCACCGCCAGCACCGGGTGGCCATCCACGTTGGGGTCGCGCAGGGCGATGCGGCTGCCGGGCTGAATATCGGTAGCCTCTGTCAGGTTGACGATCGGTACAGGCCAGAACAGACCCTCAGACGTCTGTAGCTTCTCCGCTACGCTCAGGCTATCGGTCAGGTTCATGTATCCCTTCAACGGGTTGAAATAGCCGGCGCCGAGCATGACCGCGTTAGCGGCGGCGGCGGAGTTCAGCAGCAACGACGGCAGTTGCTCGGCCTCCTTGAGCAGCGCCTCGCGACGGGCGTCATCGGCAACGTATAAGGCATGCAGCTCGTCTGAGCCGTGTGGCTTGATCATGATTGTCTCCGTTCGGGGTAAGGGTCAGGACTTGATGATGCCGCGCTCGCGCAGCAGGGCAATGATGGCATCCACCTCTTCAGCCAGCGTCTGCTGGTCCGAGTGCAGGTGCACCTCTGGCTTGAACGGGGCCTCGTAGGGGTCATCAATGCCTGTGAAGTTCTTGATTTCACCGGCGCGCGCTTTCTTGTACAGGCCCTTGGGATCGCGGGCTTCAGCCGCTTCCAGGGAACAGTCAACGTGGATTTCAATGAAATCCATGCCCGCCGCCTCGTGCAGTTCACGCACCTGATTGCGATCGCTGGCATAGGGGCTGATAAAGCTGCTCAGTGTGACGATACCGCAGTCCACAAACAGCTTGGAAATTTCCCCGATGCGACGGATGTTTTCCGTGCGGTCGTCAGCGCTGAACCCGAGATTGCGGTTGATACCCAGGCGCACGTTATCACCGTCCAGACGATAGGCGAGTACGCCCATCTCGTTCAGGCGCCCTTCCAGCTCGACCGCCACCGTGCTTTTGCCACTGCCGGACAGGCCGGTAAACCAGAGGGTCGCCCCCTTGTGGCCCAACAGCTTTTCCCGGTGCTCACGGGTGATGTCACCCTCGTGCCAGTGAACGTTTGTCGCTTTTTGCTCTGCCATGTGTTCTCTCTCGTGCAGTGATGCGTGTTGTTCGCCGCTCGCCCGGCGAAAGTGGTATTACTTCAGGATAAAGGCTTCGCGATAGCCCTTGAATTGTTCCTTGAGCCCTTCCTCGGTGAGGCCGAACTGGTCCAGGGTATAGGCGTGGGCCGGGCGCAATTCACGTCGATTGGAATCCTGCCAGCGCGCCATTTCCACACTCGCCTGGGGCGTCAGGTCCATACCGAGAAAATCATACACGCGACCAATCTCCACCAGCGGCTGGCTTACCGTGTCCTTGAACCAGAGGTCGAGGAAGCGTTCGGGGCCCAGCTCGCGGCGCACGTCGATCGTATGCTGCATGCCCTTGGCAAACTTGCGCGCCCACTGCCGACCCACTTCCACCGGGTCCGCGGAGTCGGAATAGACCTTCCACACGTTGGCGATCATGCTGGCCAGCGAGGGAATTGTCTCGACCGGATCGCGGTGCGATTGTACCACGCGGGCGTCCGGGAAAATGCGAAACACCAGGTCCATGTAATGCAGGTGATGCGGTGCTTTCAGCGCCCAGCGCTCGCCACTTTGACCACTGCGTTTCTTCTGCCACTGCAGGAACTGCAGCAGGAGCTTCAGGTATTCATAGCCGATGGTGTGGTCCTGAGCTTCTATCCAGGCGTCGAAACTCGGCACATGTGCCAGCGCCTGAATATTGAAACTGTAGAAGGACTGCTCCAGCAACATGATGTCTTCGTCCGGCTCCATCGCATCCAGCGGGTGCACGGCGAGCAGGTCCGGGTTGCTGTCGACCATCATTTTTACTTCGGCCTTGGCATCGCGTATGCGGCGATCGCCGGCGGCGGTGAAGTCCCAGTCGAGGTCCGGACAGGGAAAGCGTGTTTCGTACCACAGGGGGGCATACATACGATTATCCGCCGCAATCGTGCGGTGCAGCATGGTCGTGCCAGTACGCGGCAAGCCGACAATCACCAGGGGCGCAACGATCTCTTCATCGAGGATTTCCGGGTGTCGCCGCAGCCATTCCTGTACCCGCAGCCGGGTAGACAGAATATCGAGCATCCGTTGTGCCATTGCCGGGCGCCCGATCGGATTCAGGTCCGCCTCGTGCACCAGCGACCACAACAGCCTTTCCAGCGGTTCGCGATAACTGTCGTCCCCGAAATCCTCGAGCCCGTCTACCGCTTTCGCGGCGGCGACCAGTGCATCGGCATCCAGCGCCAGCTCAGGTGTGGTCATTGAATTCTCCTGCCTTGAGTGTATCCAGCGTAACCAGGCGTGTGCGCACCGGGGGATGATCGGAAGCTTCCACATAGCGCAGCAGCATGCTGCCGCAACGGTGGCCAGCCGTACTCAGCCAGTTGGGGAAGGCGCTGCCGGGGTTTTCTGCCGCCACCACGATGCGCACACTGCCATCCGCCTCGTAGCGCGCCCCGCTGCGGTTGATGTGGATGCGCTGGAAGCGGTAATCCAGCGACTCCATCCAGAAATTGGATAACTGAAAGTTCCACGTGCGACAGTCACTGGGTGGCATGAACTCGATCACCAAGGCCTCGTCCGGTGCCAGCTGCCAGTAACTGTTGTGATAGAAAATTGCAGGGTCGCCCCCGGCACGCAGGCACATCTGCTGGTCGTTGGGCGGCAGTGCGTTGATGTGCTCGGCGAAGCCCAGCATCCAGTTGCGGAACAGCCCGGCCGTGCCGTTGACGAAGGGCACCACACGCTGCAGCTGGCTGACGAACTCTACGGGGTCAAGTACCGGCGCATCCTGCTGATCCAGGCATTCAATACGCAACTCGAGCTTCGGCTCCCGCGCGCGGTCGCGAAAGGTCTGACGCACCAGGATATTGTCTGAGGCCTCGGTCATGGGCAACCAGTTTCCCGCTTGCGGCGTGGCGCTGACCAGCAGCTCGAACTCGCCGTTGGGGCCCAGTTCCAGATCATCCAGAGTGACATGCCCGGTGGGCGCCATATCACCCTGACCGGCGAAGGAGCCGGCCTTGGTTTCCATGCTCAGGTATTCCACCTGGCCCGCGTTACCGGTAATACGATAGCTGCGCTGCCCATCCACCGCACAGTTCTGGTAGAAGTTGTCGGGATTGTCATTGCCGATCTTGGCGGTTTCGTGGGACAGGGAATAGAACTGGGGGCAGGCTGGATCGTTGAACTCCAGATGTTTCTCCAGGCTCAGGCGCAGCAGGCGCGTGAGATAGCGGTAACCCTCCGCCCGACTGAGGTCATCCTCGGGTACACCGGCGGCGAGAATCTCCTTGCCGGCACTTTTCAGCCCTTCGCAGAATTCTTCCCACAACTGGCCACTGCGCAATGCTTCGAGTTCGGACGTCGACATAATCAGCCTCCCCGGGGGCAACCATCAGACTTATTATCGGAACGCGGCAGTGTGCAGTTTTTTACGCCCGCGCGCATCACCCTGAAGGGTGACCCGTCTACCAGTACTGGCTGGCGAGAGACAGCAGTAACATCAACCCCACCAACGGCAAGAGCCAGCGCTGCAGGCGCCGCACCCGCTCCGCCGGCATGGGCCGGGCAAAACGTTCACCCAGCACCACCATAAGGGCGACGGCGCTGAACACCAGCACCAACAGCAGCAACAATTGCGTCACCCGCCGCCCCCTGCCCCGCCAGCCTTCAGGCGCCGGACTTGAGTAAGTGTGGCGAGAGTGTTGCGACCATGTTGCGCACCCCTTCGCGCCAGTCCACGCGGGTCGGACCGATCAAGTCATGCATACGGCTGGTGTCGATCGCCAGGCTGCCGAAGGCGGTGGGGCTGTCGCGAAACTCGGGCTCCAGCCCGGTCAGCTCGGTCAGCCAGGCACACCAGTCCTCGATGCTGACGGCCTGCGAGCCACCAAAGTTCACGGTGGTCACCTCGTTGCTCGCAGCACCGAGCAGTAGCGGCAGTTTTTCGATGTAATCATCCGTATGCAGGAGGTTGTACAGATTTGGGCGCTCGGGATGCACGTCAATGGGAACGCCCTGCTCCATCATCAGCAGGTGGTACCAGGGCCAGCCGCCATTGTTGCCGTAGGGCACGCTGAGCCGGGCGATCGTTGCCGGAATGCCGAACTGGTGCGCCACGAAACGGCACACGGTTTCCGCAGCGATCTTGCTGATGCTGTAAGTCGGGAACATGGAGCGGTGGTTGTCACCCAGCGGCGCGTCCTCGGCCCGCGGTGCATGGCCGGCGTACTCGTACACGGCAGTTGACGACAGGTGCAGGAAGGCCTTGACGCTGCGGCAGTGCAGCATCAACCGCCCCAAGCCCTCCGCATTCGCGGCCAGGTCGTAATCAAAGCTGTCGGTTTTCACCACGGCAAAGTTCAAAACGTAATCGAAGTCGTCGGCCAGGCCCTTCAGCGCCGTGGGGTCTGCGAGGTCGGCCGCCACGCAGCGAACCCCCTTTTCCTCCAACGCGCTGCGTTGCGCGGGATCACTGAAGCGTGCCAGCGCGGTCAGTTCCGCTTGCCCGGCCCAGGCGTCAATGACCGGTGCCGCCACCTGCCCGGTAGGGCCCGTGATAAGGATTTTACTGCCGGCAATATTTACTGGCTGGGCTGTCATGGCTTACCTCCTGTGGATGCTCAGGGGGCAGTCTAGCCTGCCGGAGCCCCCCTACGGCTCACCCGTTCGGGGGATCAAAAGTCCTCGCGATCCGGCAGTACACGGTACACTTCGGATATCTGTTCAGGGCCGGTCACCGTACATTGTAGATCCTGGATGAGACCGTCCTTGAGGCTGTACACCCAACCGTGCACCGACAGCGCCTGATTGCGCGCCCAGGCATTCTGCACAATGGTGGTATGGCACACATTCGAAACCTGGCTGATGACGTTGAGCTCGCAGAGAAGGTTCACCCGCTCTTCGTCGCTCTCGAGTGCCGCAATACGTCGACGGTGGCGTTGCTGAACGTCCTTGATGTTGCGCAGCCAGTTGTCGATAAGCCCGTTGTCGCGATTCTCGAACGCGGCGCGCACGCCGCCGCAATTGTAGTGCCCCACCACCAGAACGTGTTTTACCCGCAACACATCCACGGCGTACTGCAACACGGTGAGGCAATTGAAGTCAGTATGCACCACCATGTTGGCGACGTTACGATGAACAAACACCTCGCCCGGCAGGAGGCCGACAATCTGGTTGGCCGGAACGCGGCTGTCCGAGCAGCCAATCCACAGATACTCCGGGCTTTGCTGGTTCGCCAGTTTCTCGAAAAAATCGGGATCAGAGGTTTTTACGGACTGCGCCCAGGCACGGTTGTTGTCAAAAAGGTCGTCGATACTCCTCAAGGGCACAGCCGGTCTCCAAGATCAAATCATCAGGGTGGAGAGACGGCCGAGTTTGAGTTGATTACCATTACCCGCGACCGCGCTCTGCACAGCTTTCGAGCTGGCACTCTGCATTTGCCGCGCCAGCTGCGCCATGTCAACCGCGGGGTACTGCTCTGGCTCCCACGTGACAAGACCGAGGCTAAGCGTAACCTGAAGCACCGCGCCACGGCCATCATCTATCAGGAAATTTTCGATGTCCCGGCGAATACGTTCTGCCACATCGATGGAGGATGACTCACTGGTACCGGGCAGAAGCACCGCCAGGCGAGAGTCCGACAGGCGGGCGAGGTAGTCGGTGGCGCGCAGGCCTGATGAGACGCGCTCGGTGACCTTTTTCAACACGAAACGGCCCGTGATCTCACCGTAGTGCCGATACAGCTCTTCAAACTCATCGACCTCCAGCATCAGTACGGACAAGGCCTCGTTGCCGCGTCTGGCGCGGGCGATCTCGCGTGCAATATCTTTCTCGAAGCCGCGCAGGTTGCTGATCTGGGTGAGCGGGTCCAGCATGGTCAGGCGGGAAATCTGCTGCCGACTCACTGCATTCTTGAAGCTCTGGGATACCACCGAGGCCAGATGGGTTACCACCTCGCCATCCGCCGGCGTAGTTTCCATGGGGTGATCGACAAAACCGCAGTGATAACTTCCCAGAAGTCGGCCCGAATCCATCAGCGGCACCAGCAGCGCATGCTGAATACCCTGATCCGTTTTCAACACCTCAAACATGCGGGAATCGGTGGCGTCCAGCAGCATCACCTCGGGCTCCATGTCGTAGAGCTCCTGCATTTCAAACACATCGTGATGCAGCTGCAAGTAATGACCGTAGCGATGACCCGATACCATAAGGCCCGCCAGCACACTCTCGGGGTCATAGAGCCAGAGCTCCGCAATACGGAACCCGAAATGCCGGGGCATGCTGACCAGCAGCACTTCAAGCAGTGCGCCGAGATCAGGCGCGTCGAGCATCATGCGTTGCATCTGCCTCGCCTGGTCGACCAGCCAGCGGTTCAGCTGGATGGTTTCGGAGCGGCGCTGTTCGCGCACTTCCGCAGGGCTGGCAGGTGCTGGTGCCGCTTCAATTTCTTCGCCAGGGAACACATCGTACACAGAGTCATCCGACATTCGGGATCCCGCCGTTAGCAGGGCAAAATACGCCTGCAATGGACACAGTTATTGGCTTATCAGTGTAAGCGGCCTATACTCGCGTTGCAAACACAGCCCGCCTTGCAATGTAACAATCTGTTACCAATATTCGGCGGGCATGCTTGCAAACCTGGGGGTGGCTTCGGCCTGAGATACCGCTTGCGGTAAACCCTTTGAACCTGACCCGGTTAGGACCGGCGTAGGGATAGGTGCACGTCTCCTGTTCATTCCGCATATCCAACCGGTTCTCTTGCTGTTCTTAATGGAGAACCCGATGAAGACATCCTACACATTTGGCACCACGCTCCTCACTACCCTGCTCGCCGCTACCACGGCCACGTCGCAAGAACTGAGCGAGGTTTTGGTCACGGCTGAGTGGCGCGACACACCGCTTTTGAGCCAGTCCACGTCGACCAGCGTGCTCACCAGCGACGGCTTGCGCGAGCGCGCTGCACAGCATCTCGAGGAGGTGCTCAATGTCATTCCGAACCTCAACTATGCGAGCGGCGCCGCGCGCGCACGCTACTTCCAGATCCGCGGCATTGGTGAGCGCAGTCAGTTTCAGGAACCCCTAAACCCCTCTGTGGGATTGCTGATCGACGGCATTGATGTCAGTGGGCTAGGTGGCATCGGCACTTTGTTCGATATCGCCCAGGTCGAGGTATTGCGCGGCCCCCAGGGCACGTTGCATGGCGCCAACGCCCTCGCCGGCCTGGTGAATATTCGCAGCGCAGCGCCCGAGGCCACCCCGGGGTTGCGCCTGGAAGCCACCGTCGCCGACTACAATACCCAGGCACTGGGTGTTGTCGGCACCGGCCCGCTGGCGGGTGAACAGCTGCTGTACCGCGTGGCTGTGCAGCAATACCGCAGCGACGGCTACTACAGCAATGATTTCCTGCAACGCGACGACACCAATGAGCGCGACGAGACGACCGTGCGTGCGCGCCTGCGCTGGCTGGCCTCGGATTCGGACACACTCGACCTGAGCCTTGTGCTGGCCGACATCGACAACGGCTACGATGCGTTCTCGCTGGATAACACGCGTCGCACGCTGTCCGATGAGCCCGGTCGCGACCGGCAGGAGACCAGCGCTGGCAGCCTCAACTGGAAAGCCGCGCGCTCGTCGCTGGATATCGAGGCGCAGCTGACAGTCGCCACAACCGACACCGAGTACAGCTTCGACGAGGACTGGAGTTTTGTGGGCATCGCGCCGGAACTGGAGTACAGCTCTTTTGACCGCTATCTGCGCGAGCGCGACAGCGTCAGCGGCCAACTGAGGTTACTGTCCAACGACCAGTCACGCCTGTTTAACGGCCGTTCGGACTGGGTCGCCGGCCTCTATTACCTGGGCGATCGCGAGGACCTGGATCGCCAGTACACCTACCTCGACGCGCCGTTCAACAGCCGTTACGACACCGACACAGCGGCCGTGTTCGGGCAGCTGGATACCCGACTCAGCGACAGCCTGACACTGTCCAGCGGCCTGCGCCTGGAGCAGCGCCGCACGGACTACATCGATAGCAATGGCGTTGACGAACAGGTTGAAAAGAACCTGTGGGGCGCGCGTCTGGCCCTCGAATACCAGCCCGCTGACGGCGCGCTGTGGTATGCCAGCATTTCGCGCGGTTACCGCGGCAACGGCGTAAATGCCGTCGTTCTCGCCAGCGCAGGCACAACAGCCAGCCCCGAACAGGAGGCCCTGCTGGCCGGCCTCGGCCGTTTTGACGAAGAGACACTGCTCAACTACGAACTCGGGTATAAGGCCGAGGTACTCGACGGCAACTTGCGGAGTCGATTGGCCCTGTTCTACATGGACCGCAACGACCAGCAGGTAAAAGGCTCCGTGCCTTTGCCGCGAGAGGACGGCAGCACCGCGTTTCTCGACTACACCAACAACGCCGCCCGGGGGCACAACTATGGGCTGGAGCTCGAACTCGACTGGTTGGTAAACGCGTCGCTGGAGCTCTACGCCAACCTCGGTCTCCTGGACGCCAGCTTCGATCGCTATATCAACGCCGACGGCACCAACCTGGCGGGTCGCGAGCAGGCCCATGCGCCGAGCTATCAGGCGGCGCTGGGAGGCCGCCTCGCGCTGACGGAACACACTTATGCGCGCATCGATGTGGAGGCTCGCGACAGTTTCTACTTCTCTGACCGTCACGACGTGCGCTCAGCGGCCTACGAGCTGGTGCACCTGCGCCTGGGCTGGGCCGCCGGCAACTGGGACGTAGCGCTGTGGGCCCGCAACCTCGCCGACCGGGACTACGCCACGCGAGGCTTCGGCGCCTTCGGCAACGACCCCCGCAATGGCTATGCGGTTGAACCCTACTACCAGTTCGGTGAACCACGTCGCGTTGGTGTGAGCGCGAGCTACCAGTTCTGATAACAGAGAGGATTCCCACCATGGACGTTACCGCAGAACTCAGCCTCTACCCGCTGCAGGAGGACTACATTCCCGTCATCCAGCGCTTTATTCAGCAACTGGCCGCGGCGGGCAATACCGCCGTCGTGACCAACACGATGAGTACGCAAATCAGCGGCGATGCCAGTGACGTTTTCGGTATTGTGCAGGCGGCGCTGGAGACGAGTTATCGCGACTTCGGCAAGCAGGTCCTGGTCTGCAAGTTCATCCCCGGATTGCTACCCATTCAGTCGCCATGACAACCGACGCCTGGCTCGCACAGCTGACCGCCGCTGCCGCCAACCTTTCGGGGTGGGAGCTAGCCGCTGTGGCGCTGGGCATTGCCTACCTGCTGCTGGCCGTCCGCGAGAGCCTGTGGTGCTGGTATGCAGCCTTCGCCAGCACAGCCATTTTCCTGTGGCTGTTCTGGCAGGTCGGGCTGCTGATGGAGTCCGCGTTGCAGGTGTACTATCTGGCGATGGCACTCTACGGCTGGTATCAGTGGCGTGGCGGCGCCAGCGCACCAGCGGCGGCGTCCCTGCAGCCACTGCCCATCGGCACATGGCCCCTGCGCCATCACCTGCTGGCTGTTGCCGCAATCCTGGTTGCCAGCGCGACCAGCGGCTTTCTTCTGGAACGCCACACGGATGCGATGTTGCCCTATGTGGATTCATTTACCACCTGGGGCAGCATTCTCACCACGTGGATGGTGGCGAGAAAACTGCTGGAGAACTGGCTGTACTGGCTGGTGATAGACAGCGTTTCCATTTACCTCTATCTCGAGCGCGGGCTGTTTCTCACCGCCGCACTGTTCGCTGTGTATCTGGTTATCGTCGTTTTCGGCTACCGACAGTGGCGCAAGCAATACCTACTGCAATGTACGAGCGGCTGAACCGGGCTCTGCAGACCTGGCGTGAATGGCGGGTCGAGGATCTGCACACCGCGCCACGCCCGCTGCGACAACTGGGTTGTGGCCTGAACAATCACAGCTATCTCATAGCCAGCGATAGCCGGCGGTTTGCGTTGCGGCTCGCGGGCAAAAAACTGGCCGCAAACCCCGCATGGCAGCGCACCGAATGGCAGGCGCTGGCCCTGGCCCACAGTGCCGGTCTCGCGCCCGCACCGCGCCATCTCGACACCAAAGCCGGCGTGCTCGTGTGCGACTACCTGTGCCCTGATACGAACGTTGCGGAGAACCTGACGACAGTGGGCGCCCTGCTGCGTCGCATCCACGCATTGCCGCAACTCGCACCAGGGCCGACACTGGCCGCGCGCTGCGAGGCTGCTGCCAGCGCCGTGCGCTCTGTACAGCCCGGCACCTGGCAGCAGCTGCAAGCACTGGCGGCACGCGTAGGACCGCTGCTCAACCGGCTCGAAAACACGGGCCCGCAAGGGCTTTGTCACAACGACCTGTTACGCGCCAACCGCGTTATCAGTGGCGGTGAGCTGTGGGCAATCGACTGGGAATATGCCGCCACCGGCCCCGTATGGTTCGACCTCGCCGCGGTGTGCGCGGGCGATGAGCTCGACGGTCCGGCACGCCACGCGCTGCTGACAGGCTACCTGCACACCGCGCCTGCGGCGCCGGACTGGCAACGCCTGAATCTGTTTGAGTGCGGCTACCGCTATCTGGAATTACTCTGGCACATCGAAACTGCGACCGACCCTGCTGCCGCGTCACTGGTGGAAAAACAGTCTCGTCTTGCGCAGTGCATCGACGCTACCGAGGCCCACTGAGCGGCAGCGCCGGACGATTCAGCGCCAGAAGCAGCCTCGCATCAATCGCGGAAGTTGGTGAACTGCAGCGGGAGGTCGATGTCGCATTCACGCAGCAGCGCAATGGCCTGCTGCAGGTCGTCACGTTTCTTGCCTGTAACCCGCACCTGATCGCCCTGCACTTGTGCCTGTACCTTGAGCTTTGCTTCCTTCAGCTGCTTGACGATGGATTTGCACTGCTGGCTGTCAAGCCCGTTGCGCAAGGTCACGGTCTGTCGCACCGCCTTGCCACTGGCAACCGCGTCACCCACATCCATGGCTTGCGGGTCGATGTCGCACTTGATCAACGCACTGCGCAACATGTCCTCCATCTGCGCCAGCTGGAATTCCACCTCCGCATGCAGCGCGACAGTGTGCCCGTCGCGTTCGAAACCGGCATCGATACCCTTGAAGTCGAAGCGGTTGGCAACAACGCGCGAGGCTTGATCCACGGCGTTGGTCAACTGGTGCAGGTCGACTTCCGATACAACGTCGAAAGATGGCATAGTGCATTTCCCCAATTCAGGCGATAAGACAGGACCAACATGGTAATCGGCCGGCACCGCATTGCAATCCCCGCACACCGCTAATATGCGCGAGCGCCACTGGCATATCCTTGGCGCCGGCGCCATCGGCAGCCTGTTCGCCTGCCTGTTTCAGGAGGCCGGCATTCGCTGTTCCCTGCTGCTGCGAGAGGGGCATGCGGCGCCGGATAACGGCACCCGGCACATACGCCTGCAGGAAGGCGAGCACAGTCGCGCGCACACATTCGAGGCAGGCCCTGCCGCAGGCCCCGAACCCATTCATTATCTGCTGGTGTGCACCAAGGCCTACGACCTGCTTGCAGCGCTCACCAGCGTGCAGCCGCGCCTGGCCAAGGGCGCCGTTGTTCTGCTGCTCGCCAACGGCCTCGGATACCAGCAGCGCATCAGCGCGCAGTGGCCGCAGCTTACCGTATTCAGCGGCAGCACCACCGAGGGAGCGTTCCGCGAAGGCGGCGACTGCGTACGTCGCGCCGGACGGGGAACCACCTGGCTCGGCAGCGGAGGCCTGACGCGCCCACCCACGTGGTTCAGAGACTGGCAGGCACTGGATGCAGATTGCCGCTGGGCAGCGAATATCGACACCATCCTGTGGCGCAAGTTTGCCATCAACTGCGCAATCAACCCGCTCACAGCACTATATCGCTGCCGCAACGGGCTGCTCGCGGACGACAGCGCGCTCACCGATCAGGTGCAGGACCTGTGCCTGGAAATTGCCGCCGTTGGCGAGGCGGCGGGTCAGCACGAAGCGGTGTCCAACCTGTATCCGTCGGTGATGGAGGTGGTTGCCGCCACCGCACACAACCGCTCCTCCATGCTTCAGGATGTCCTCGCCGGGCGCCGCACAGAGATCGACTACCTCACCGCCTTCCTCGTCGCAACAGCAGACAGGCTGGGCCTTGCCGTACCGCATAACAGCGCCATGCTCGCCGCCCTGCGCACAGCGAAGACAGCTATGCCGCAACCCGACTGAATCAGGGGTCGGCAGCGAACAACTCCGCTACGGCCCTGCCAGTCAGCTCCTGCCAACGATGTGCGGGCGATCCCTGCGGCACCAGCGCCTGCCGGTAGCGGTACGCCCCGCCACGTTCCCGCTCAAGGCCCAGGACGCACAGCGCCGGAGAACAGTGCAGCGTGATCTGCAGCGTTTCCTCCGGCGGTCGCCGGGTAGGGTCAAGCGTGCTGGGGTAGAACGGCGCCGATTCTCCCTGGAACAGCAGCCCCGGCCGCACGGCCAGCATTTGTTCGCGCAAGGTCACCAGCAGGCCCTCAACACCATCAGTCCCCGGCAGTGCGGCGTGCGCGGGCTCTAGCACAACCAGCGGCCGCGGCACCGCAAGCCGCTGGTCACGGGGCCAGAGCGCAAACAGCACAACCGCTAGCGCGCAGGCCAGTGAAGCAGCCGCCGTGAGCCAGTGCCGCCGCCGCCAATACCGGCCAAAACCGAATACCGCCCATTCACCCGGCCGCGGCGGCATGCGGGAGCGCGCCTGCCGGCTGAGGCTGCGGGGAATCTGCAGGGGCAGATCGTCACTGACCTCCTGACGGAAATACAGCTCGGCTTCATCGCGCAACGGCGAGCGCAACTGCCGTGGTTGTGCCGCCGCCATCGCCTGTAGTTGACGTCGCACCGCGTGCGTATTCGAGGGCCTGTCTTCAGGATTCTCCGCCAACAGGCTTGCGACCAGCGGCACCATGCCACTGGGCACCGAGGCGCCATCCGGCAGCGCCGCCGGCAAAGGCGGCGCAGCTCCGTGCAACAGGGCATCCGCATCCAGACCGTGACGCCCCTGAAAGGGATGGCGACCCGCTACCAGGCGATAGAGCAGGCAACCCAGGGCAAACAGATCCGAGCGAACATCCTGCGGCTTGCCCAACAACTGCTCGGGCGAAATACAGGAGAGGCTGCCACGTGCCGTCGCGACAGAGCCCTGTTCCGCTGCGAGACCAAAGTCGGTCAGCTTGACACGCCCTTCCGCCGTGACCAGCACATTCCCGGGTTTGATGTCCCCGTGCACGATACCGCGCTGGCGACCCGCAGCGATCGCCGCTGCCACGTCACTGGCCACAATCAGAATACTGGCAAGGGAGAGTTCCCGCTCAGCGAGCAGCTCCTCCAGGTCGCACCCGGGCACGTATTCCATGATCATGGCAAGATGCGTATCGCCAACGATTACATCGTGCATTTTGACCACACGCGAGCTGTCCAAAGCGGCGACGGCCTGAGCCTCGCGCAGGACTTTGCGGCTGCGCGCCGGCTCTGCTGGCAGCGCGTGTATCTTGGCGACGATACGTCGACCCAGGCGTTCATCAACACCCAGAAATACCGAACCCTGACCGCCGCGCCGGATAAGCCGGAGGATGCGGTAAGGCCCGATGCGATCGGCGCCCCTCAATCGGCGCTATCCATCCCGGCCCGCGCAACGCTACGGTGCGCCAGTCGACTGCGCAGCGCGATCGCCGACACACGCAAGGCCCGTGCAGCATCGGTGATATCCTGCCCGGCGCGCGCAAGCGCTTCGTCCAGTTCCACGTCGGGCACCTGTGCGGCCAACCGCAAGCCCAGCGAAGGCAGTCGCCGATACAGGGCCTGCCGACTCATACCCGCGCGCCGCGCTGCGGCGCTCACCTCATAACGCTCCTGTTTGAGCAGGGCGCGCAGGGCGTCGTCACCGAGTTCTAGCGGGGCTGAGGCTGGCTCCTCCACCGGCGTATCAGCCACGCCCTCCGCCACCTCCTGCCACACCAGCGCTGGGGGCAAGCCGTCCTCTGCATGCAGAACAAGCTGACGTGCGCAATTGCTCAACTCGCGCACGTTGCCGGGCCAGGCGTGGCGCTGGCAGTGGTAAAACAGCTCGGCCCAGCGGGCAATGCGTAGCGGTTCCTCCGAGGATGTGGGCAATACAGATATTGAGCCGGTTTCCGCACAGGCCCGCTGCAGGAAAAGGCAGAGCAATTCACCGATGTCTTCAGGGTGTTCGCGCAGCGGAGCAACGCGGATTTCCGCACTACCCAGCCGGTGTCGCAGGGCGCTGCGAAAGCGGCTATCGGGCCCGTCCAGGGCCGCATCTGTCGCCGAGATGACCCGCACGTCCACTGTGCACAGCGGCCCGCCCACGGGTTGTACCTCGCGTTCCTGCAGGGCGCGCAAGAGCTGTGGTTGCACCTCTTCCGGTGTATCTCCCACTTCATCCAGAAACAGGCTGCCACCCTCCGCCTGCTGAAAATAACCCACACTGTTACGCTCTGCACCGGTGAACGCCCCACGGGCGCTACCAAAGAGCACAGCAGCCGCTACACCCGCAGGAATCGCCGCCATGTTCACCGGCACCAACGGACCGACTGCTCGCTCACTCTGCGCGTGCAGGGCGCGCGCTACCAGCTCCTTGCCGCTGCCGGTTTCACCGCGGATAAGCACGTCCAGGCCGCAAGTGGCAACCCGTGCGATGTCGCGACGCAAGCCCTGCATATAATCGCTGCTGCCACACAGCTCGTCGTCTGTGTTGGCAGCCGACGCCGCGCGCGATGATGATGCGCCAGCGGCAACCGGCAGCTCGCGCAGTAGCAGGACGACGCTGTGAGCAAGTTGCAGCACGATGCCCCGGCGCAGGTCCGCGGCGGAAAACTCACGTGCCTCCTGTGCCCACTCCCCGTTGAAGCGGCAGCGGCAGGCACCGGGCAGGGGCGTGAGGGTGACACCCGCTTTGTGAAACTGGATGCGCAGCGCCTGTCGGCTGATATAGGGGTCAGCGAGGGGGTCGCCACTGGCGCTGCCTGCGCGGGTAAACGCGGGAGACTGCCGCCCCAGGACCGCCGCCTTGCGGCTCACCCCCGGAAACAGTACGCGCTCGCCTATGCGCGCAACGTCGGGATGGAATACCAGCGTCAACGCACGCACCCGACGCGCCGGACTGGCTGTAAGCTGCGCAAATACCGAGGGTAGCGTGGTATCCGCGCGAATATCTTCCGGCATAGGCAGACCTGGCGTTCAGTGCACTCCGCTGGGTTTAACCGGAAGTCTAGCAGCTGCTGCGCCTGTTTGCGCCTGTGCGGTCACATCTGATGCATCGCGCCAGCCGACTGGCAGATATCAGCCGGCAATGGCCACCAGTGCGATAACCAGCACCCAAACCACAGCGCTGCGCGCAAGCAGTGCACCCAGTGCCCGCGCTTCACCGGCCGCCGTTACCGCATCAAACCCGTCAGCCGCCGTCTGCGCCGCTGCCGCGCCGACAGCGCCCAGCATTGCGCTGGCGCCACGCGAGGAATCCATTAACGCATCGCGCATCGCGTCACGGCTATGCATAAAGTTGCCGACCAATGCGAAGGTCAACCCCAGCAGTCGCGCAGGCACCCAGTCGACTACGAACAGCACGCGCGCGGCGCCCGGCCCGGTGGCTTGCTGCGCATACAATTGCAGCAGGCGGTAGGCAAAGGCCCAGGCCGGCCCCAGCACGGTAAACAGCAGCACCACGGCAAACCAACGCTGGTAACCTTCGTACAACAGTCGGCCCTGCAGCTGCGCATAGGCATCATCGATTTCGCCTGGGCCGGAAGCCAGTGCCAGGTCATCTGCCCCCAGTGCATCACAGAGATAGAGCCAACCCGTTTCCACGTTTCCGCGTTCACAGTGGCCACCGTACTGTGCCACCAGCGCCTGAAAGTCACCGCGACCAAAGCTGAACAGCAACACCAGGGCCGCGAGCACTATCCAGGGCAAGCCGAACAGCAGTGGTGCCAGGGCGGCCAGTAACAGGCTCAGCAGCAGCGCGGGCAGCAGCACCACCAACACCAGCTGTACCGCATCCAACAGCCCATGCGCTGCAATTCGCTCGCGGTACTGTTGCCACCAGTGGTCGCGATGCAGCCAGGGCTCGGCGCCGCCCAATTGTCGCAGCGCCAGCGCAAGGATCAGGGCGAGAAAGGTCATGCGGTATCTCCTGCGGATGCCAGACTGGCGCGATAGCGCGACCAGTCGAAAGCGGGGCCGGGGTCCGTTTTCCGCCCCGGCGCAATGTCGGCGTGGCCGGCGAGATGATCGTGACACAAGCCGGGATAATAGGCGATCAGTGCATCGGTGAGGGACGCGAGCGTTGCATATTGCGCGTCGGTATAGGGCACCTCGTCGGCCCCTTCCAGCTCGACGCCGATGCTGAAGTCATTGCAGTTCTCGCGATCACGCCAGCAGGACAGGCCGGCGTGCCAGGCGCGCAAATCGGTGGCGACAAATTGCACCAGCTCGCCACAGCGGCGAATCAGGAAGTGCGCGGAAACCTCAAGCCCACAGATCTCGGCGTAGAAAGGGTGCGCCGTCCAGTCCAGGCAGTTGGTAAACAGCTGCTCAATCGCATCGCCACCGAAGCAGCCCGGCGGCAACGAAATATTGTGGATCACCAGCAGGTCGACAACCGTGCCAGGCGGGCGTGGTCCGCAGTTCGGCGAGGGCACTGCGCGCGCCTGTTGGACCCAACCCCTATCGAGCGTATAGCGCATGCGAACCCCACTGCGTGAGCGCCCATCATAATGCAGCCCCCGCGGGGGCTCAACGCACCGCCGGCGGGCTGCTACAATTGCGCGCTGCTCTCTCCCGCTCAATCATTATGGACGCACAGCCTATGCCCGCGCTTACTGACAACGATATACAAGACAACGTGCGCGCCGCGCTGGCGGAAGACGTGGGCGGTGGCGATATCACGGCGGCACTGATTCCCGCCGCGGCGGTAGCGACGGCGCGCGTCATCACGCGTGAGGACGGCGTACTCTGTGGGCGCGCCTGGGTCGACGCCGTGTTCGCCGCCGTGGACCCCGGCCTGCAACCGGAGTGGTCCAGCACAGACGGGGAACTGATTACCGCTGGCAGTACCCTTTTCACGGTGCGCGGGCCCGCACGCGCCCTGCTCACCGCGGAGCGCAGCGCACTGAATTTCCTGCAGCTGTTATCCGGGACCGCGACCCGCTGCCACCACTACGCCACGCTGGTCTCCGGCACCGGTGTACGCCTGCTGGATACCCGCAAAACCATTCCCGGACTGCGCAAGGCACAGAAGTACGCCGTGCGCTGCGGCGGTTGCCACAATCACCGCATCGGCCTGTACGACGCCTTTCTGATCAAGGAAAACCACATCAACGCCTGCGGGGGTATCGCCGCTGCCGTGCGCGAAGCGCACCAGGTCGCTCCGGGCAAGCCAGTGGAAGTGGAAGTGGAGACCATGGCCGAATTGGAGCAGGCCATCGGGGCGGGCGCAGACCGGGTCATGCTCGATAATTTCACGCTGCAGGCCATGCGCGATGCGGTGGCGCTGGTGGCCAAAAGCCTGGAACTGGAGGCGTCTGGCAACATCACGGAAACCACATTGCGCAGTGTCGCGGAAACCGGTGTCGACTTTATCTCCATTGGGGCACTCACCAAGGACACCCGGGCCCTGGACCTCTCCATGCGCCTGCTGGACTGAAGTGAGCGTTTTACCGCCTAGATGAGTGGTGCAGCGCTGATCACGATGCCATTGTTGTCGGCGTAGACATAGTCCCCGGGCGAGATACGTGCACCGCCGAAATGCAGCGCGATATCGCGTTGCCCTTCTCCCCGTTTCTCGGTTTTCAACGGCGTCGCGCCGAGGGCCTTGACGCCTAGCGGGGTAGCGGCAATCTCGTCCACATCGCGCACGGCGCCGTTGATCACCAGGCCGCTCCAGCCGTTGCGCGCCGCCTCTTCCGCCAGCATGTCGCCCAACAGCGCGCGACGCAGTGAGCCGCCGCCGTCCACCACCAGCACCCGCGCCTCACCGGGCTCGGCAACGGCCTGTTTCACCAGCGAATTGTCCTCGTGGCACTTGATCGTGACCGCCCGTCCGGCAAAGCATGGATGAGCGCCAAAATCGCGGAACTGCAATTCAATCACCAACGCCTCGGGGGCGGCATCAGTCAGATCCGGCGTGGAAAAAAGCGCCATATTGCCTCCTAGAGCCAGTCGACAGGATAGCTGGCCAGCGCGTCGGGGCCCGCTGCGATGGCGCTGGCGTGCGCCCGACAACGGGGTAACACCTGGTCAGCGTAGAAGCGTGCAGTAGCGATCTTGCGCGTGTAGAAGGGGTTATCCGAACCATCGGCCAGTCGCTCCTGCGCCACCAGGGCGGAGCGCGCCAAATGCCAACCGCCAAATAGGTAGCCGCACTGCATCAGGTAATCGAAAGATGCGCCCAGCGCCTGCTCCGGTGCCGCATCCAGTGCAGCAACAAGCTGCCCCGTTGTCTCCTCCGCGCCCGCGAGGGCTGCGGCCAGTGCCTGTGCAATAGCCACCAAAGCCGGTTGTTCCGTCGCACGCAAGGCCTCCACCGTCGCCGCAACATCGGCCAGTGCATCGCGCATGGCACCGCCCTGATCGCGTCCCAGCTTACGGGACACCAGGTCCGCCGCCTGGATACCGTTGGTGCCCTCGTAGATCGAGGTGATGCGCACGTCACGCAGGAACTGCGCCGCGCCCGTTTCTTCTATATAGCCCATGCCACCGTGCACCTGCACGCCGAGTGATGTCAGCTCCTGGCCGACCTCGGTCATCCACCCCTTGATGACCGGAATCATCAGATCGATGCGGAACTGGTGCCGGGCGCGTTCGGTTTCCGCGCCGCGGTGCGCCAGGTCCATGGTGACCGCTTCTGTGTAGACCAGCGCACGCATGGCCTCGATCAGCGCGCGCATCGTGAGCAACATGCGCCGCACATCCGGGTGCTCAATGATCGGCACGCCGCCCTGCACGCGCTCACGCGCATAGGCCACCGCCTTCTGGTAGGCGCCCTCCGCGGCCCCCAGCCCCTGCACGCCCACCTTGAGGCGTGCTTCGTTCATCATGGTGAACATGCAGGCAAGGCCGCGATTCTCTTCACCCACCAGGTAGCCCAGGGCGCCTTCATTGTCGCCAAATGCCATCACACAGGTGGGACTGCCATGAATGCCCAGTTTGTGTTCCGTGGACACCGGGTACACGTCGTTGCGCTCACCCAGGCTGCCATCGTCATTGACAAGAAACTTCGGCACCAGAAACAGGGAGATACCGCGGCTGCCTTCGGGCGCATCGGGCAATTTCGCCAGCACCAGGTGGATGATGTTATCGGTCGCGTCGTGGTCGCCCCAGGTGATGTAGATCTTTTGGCCGTGGATGCGGTAGTGGTCTCCTTCGGGTAGCGCACGGGTTTTCATCACCCCGAGATCCGAGCCGGCGCCGGATTCCGTGAGGTTCATGGTGCCGGCCCATTCCCCGGAGTGCATCTTCGGCAGGTAGCGCTGCTTCAACGTCTCGCTGGCATGGGCGTGAATCGCCAGCGCCGCACCCGAGCTCAGCATGGGTGCCAGGCCGAAGGCGAGGTTGGCACTGTTCCACATCTCGCAGGCGGCTGTGGCATAAAGCTCCGGTAAACCCTGACCACCGTAGGCGGGATCGGAAGAAATGCCCATCCAGCCGCCAGCGCCCAGCTGTTGCAATGCCTCACCGTATCCGGGGCTCAGGGTAATCGCGCCATCGGCGCAGGTTGCCGGGTGCTCATCCCCCACCCGACGCAGCGGTGCCAGCACATCGCCCGCCAGCCGCGCCCCTTCATCGAGCAGTGCCGTACTCAGCTCCGCCCCTACCCCAAGGTCTTCGAAGGCGGGCAATGCACCGAGGACTTGCCCGACATCCAGTAACTCATCGATCAAAAACGTCATGTCCTCAATCGGGGCGCGGTAGCTGCTCATGGCAATGCATTCCTTATAGATGAGGTAAGGGGATGGCAAAGTATAGCGCCTGTGTGCCCGGGTCACGGACAGCGCAACAATGCCTCTTGGCAATTCTAGCGAAGGGCCTATAATTTTCACAATCTATCGTCTGCATCCCCGCCATTCTCAAGATGAATATACTATGTCCACCAAGCTGAACCGCATCGATCTCAACCTGCTCGTCTATCTGGATGCCCTGCTGCGTGAGCGCAACGTGACCCAGGCCGCACACCAGCTGAATCTGTCGCAACCCGCCATGAGTAACGGCCTGCGCCGGCTGCGGGACCTGTTTGACGACCCGTTGCTGGTACGCACCTCCGACGGCATGACGCCCACCGAGCGTGCGCTTGAACTGGAGCCCCAGGTCCGCGAAGTGTTAATGAACATTGAACAGGCCGTGCAACCGCGCTCGGCGTTCGCACCCGAACAGGCGCAACGTGTTTTCCGCATCATGGCCAGTGACTACGCGGAGTCCACCCTGCTGCCGGCGGTACTGGGCAAACTGCGGCTGCAGGCGCCAGGCCTGACGCTGGATATCATGACCCCGTCCGACGTGAGCTTTCTCGACGTCGAACGGGGCAAGGTGGACATGGTGATCAACCGCTTCGATTCCATGCCCCAGTCCTTCCACCAGATTCACCTGTGGAACGACAGCTTTTCCTGCCTGCTAAGCCCGGAAAACCCGGTGCTGGAGGACTTCACCCTGGAAAACTACCTGCAGGCGAAGCACATCTGGGTCAGCAAAACCGGCATGGGCGTCGGGGTGGGCGTGGATCCCGACGATGTACAGCGCCTCGGCTGGGTAGACAGTGCCCTGGCACGGCTGGGCAAGAAGCGCCAGATACGGGTCTTTACCCGCCACTACCAGGCCGCCATGACGCTGGCGGAGCAGAACGACCTGATCGTGACCCTGCCCACGCGCGCCGCACGCCTGAAACGCAACAACCCGCGCGTCGTACTGCGCGACCCGCCACTGGACATCCCGCCGCTGGAGTTGAAGATGGCCTGGAGCCCACTGTTGCAGCACAATCCCGCCAACCGCTGGCTGCGTAAGCTCATTGCCGACACGGCGCGCGAAATGGACAACCAGCCACCGCTGCCGTGAGCGCGGGCACCTTTATTCAATGCACGAATGGCCGTGATAAAAACGATAAATTGGATAAATTAAGCCCTCAGGCCGTAGACTGACCCTTTTCCGGTGGGCGCAGAGCGCGCCCCACAGCCAGAGGAATGAACCCCATGAGCGAGCGCATCATCGAAGGCGGCCTGCATGTTGCAACGGCCTTGCACACCCTCCTGGAACAGGACATTGCACCCGGCACCGGGGTGAGCCCCGCACAGTTCTGGCAAGGGCTGGATGCGATCGTGCGCGACTTCGCGCCCCGCAACCGGTCACTGCTGGCCACCCGCGCCGCCATGCAGGAGGAGATCGACAACTGGCACCGCGCCCATCCCGGTGCCGACTACGACCGGGCCCAGTACAAGGCATTTCTCGAAGACATTGGCTACCTGCTGCCCGAACCCGCGGACTTTACGATCACCACCGAAAATGTCGACCCCGAGGTCGCCACACTCGCCGGGCCGCAGCTGGTGGTGCCGGTCATGAATGCACGCTATGCACTGAATGCGGCCAATGCTCGCTGGGGCAGCCTTTACGATGCCCTCTACGGCACCGATGTGATCCCCGAGACCGGCGGAGCCGAGCGCGCCGGCGGCTATAACCCCGTACGCGGCGAGCGCGTCATTGCCTGGGCGCGGCAATTCCTCAACGCCCACTGTCCGCTGTCAACCGGCGACCACAGCCAGGCCACTGCCTACACCGTGGTCAACGGCGCCCTACAGGTGGTGCTGAGCGGCGGCCAGATCAGTTCGCTGGCCACGCCGGCACAGTTTCGCGGCTACCGCGGCGAAGGCAACGCACCGACCAGCGTGCTGCTGCAGCACAATGGCCTGCACATCGAGATCCGGATCGACCCCCTCAGTGATATCGGTGCTACCGACCCGGCCGGCGTCAAGGACCTGGTGCTGGAGGCGGCGCTGACCACCATCCAGGACTGCGAAGACTCGATCGCCGCAGTGGATGCCGCCGACAAGGTGGTGGTTTACCGGAATTGGCTGGGGCTGATGCGGGGCGACCTGGAAGATTCCTTCCGCAAGGGCGAGGAGACTTTGACCCGTCGCCTGAACCCGGACCGTGTATTCACGGCGGTGGATGGCAACGAGCTGGTACTGCCCGGCCGCAGCCTGATGTTTGTGCGCAACGTCGGCCACCTGATGACCAACGATGCGATCACCGACGACGATGGGCGCGAAATCCCCGAAGGCATCATGGACGGCATGTTCACCGCCATGATCGCCCTGCACGACCTGCGCGGTGAGGGTCCCCTGCATAACTCCCGTAAAGGCAGCATTTACATCGTCAAACCAAAAATGCACGGCCCGGATGAAGTCGATTTTACCTGCGCACTGTTCGACCGCATCGAGGATGCGCTGGGCCTGCCGCGGCACACGATCAAACTCGGCATTATGGATGAAGAACGCCGCACCACCGTCAACCTGAAAGCCTGCATTGAGCGCGCCAAAGAACGCCTGGTATTCATCAACACCGGCTTTCTGGACCGCACCGGGGACGAAATCCACACCAGCATGGAAGCCGGCGCCATGACGCCCAAGGGCGCCATGAAACAGGAACCCTGGATCAACGCCTACGAAGACTGGAACGTGGATACGGGTCTGGCCTGCGGGCTACTCGGCAAAGCGCAGATCGGCAAGGGCATGTGGGCCATGCCGGACCTCATGGCGGACATGCTGCAGGCAAAAGTGGCGCACCCCAAGGCCGGTGCCAGCACGGCCTGGGTGCCTTCACCCACCGCCGCCACCCTGCACGCCACGCACTACCACGATGTCAACGTGGCCGCGCGTCAGGAAGAACTCCAGGCGCGGCCACGCGCCTCGCTGGACGATATCCTGACCATTCCGCTGAAAGGCGCTGCCGGCCTGAGCACTGACGACATCCAGCGCGAACTGGACAACAACGCCCAAGGCATTCTCGGTTACGTGGTGCGCTGGATCGACCAGGGGGTGGGTTGCTCCAAGGTGCCGGACATCCACGACGTGGGGCTGATGGAAGACCGCGCCACCCTGCGCATCTCCAGTCAGCACATTGCCAACTGGCTGCGCCATGACGTTTGCAGTGAGGCGCAGGTACTGGAAACCCTGCAGCGTATGGCGGCTGTGGTTGACCAGCAAAACGCGGGCGACCCGGCCTACCGCAATATGGCACCGGGTTTCGACGACAGCATTGCCTTCCAGGCCGCACTGGAGCTGGTGTTACAGGGGTGCGAGCAGCCCAGCGGCTACACCGAGCCCGTGCTGCACGCGCGGCGCCGCGAGGCCAAGGCCAAGCACGGCGGCTGAGAGACGCGGCCCCGCTAACACGGGGCCAGATCACGCCAGGCTGCGCAGTGCCTGCATCGGCTCCATGAACGGTAAGCCCAGGGCTTCTGCCACTGCCGCATGGGTCACCTGCCCGGCATGTACGTTGAGGCCGTTGCGCAGGTGCTCATCCTGCTCCAAGGCCGCGAGTACACCGTGCCGGGCCAGCTTGACGGCATAGGGCAGCGTGGCGTTTGTCAATGCCATGGTGGCGGTTCTCGCCACTCCACCTGGCATATTCGCCACACAGTAGTGGACCACGCCGTCCACGACATAGGTCGGGTCTTGATGCGTGGTCGCGCGGCTGGTTTCGAAACAGCCACCCTGATCAATAGCCACATCCACCATCACCGCGCCCTTCTTCATTCTCGCCACCAGGTCGCGACTGATCAGCTTGGGCGCTGAAGCGCCGGGGATAAGCACCGCACCGACCACCAGATCCGCCTGCAGCGCATAGCGCTCCAGGGCCTCCTTGGTGGAGTAGACCGTTTTCAGACGGCCGCCAAACAGCATGTCCAGTTCCTTCAGGCGGTTGAGGTCGCGGTCCAGCAGCGTGACATCCGCACCCATGCCCATGGCCATGCGCGCGGCATTAATGCCTACTACGCCGCCACCGATCACCATGACCTGCGCAGGCTCCACCCCCGGCACCCCGCCCAGCAATACGCCATTGCCGCCCTGCGCCTTTTCCAGATTGTGCGCACCGGCCTGGATGGCCATACGACCCGCCACTTCGCTCATGGGGGCCAGCAGGGGCAGGCCGCGGTTCGCCGAGGTGACCGTCTCGTAGGCGATGCAGGTGGCGCCGGATGCCAGCAGCGCCGCTGCTTGTGCCGGATCGGGCGCCAGATGCAGGTAGGTAAACAACAGCTGGCCGGGGCGCAGCATGCGACATTCAACCGGCTGCGGCTCCTTGACCTTGATGATCATGTCAGCCTCGGCGAATATCGCTTCGGCGTCAGCAATGATGTCCGCACCCGCATCCCGGTACTGGGCATCGTCAAAGCCTATCGGCTCGCCGCCATCGCGCTGCACCAGTACGCGGTGACCATCGTGCACCAGCTCTCCCACGCCGGCCGGCGTGAGACCAATGCGATACTCGTGATTCTTGATTTCCTTGGGTACGCCAATCAGCACTGGGACAGCCTCCAACAACCGGTTCATGAACTCCGCATGCTAGTAGGGAACACTGGACTTTTCTCGTGTATTTTCGCCTTCTTTGCAGTTGTTTCACCCTATATATACGACAAAATACAGCCATATCGACTACCATAGAACCACAATCACGTTAATAGTTGCCACCATATAACCGCAATCGGGAGCCGCAGGCATGAAGGGCACACGACAGAATCTGAACCGGACCGACCGCCGCCTGTTGCGGCTACTGCAGCAGGACGCGCGCACCAGCTATGCCGAACTGGCCCGACAGGTGGGCCTGAGCACAACGCCCTGCAAGGAACGCATCAAACGGCTGGAGCGCGAGGGCATTATTCGCGGCTACCAGGCCATACTGGATCCGGAGCAGCTCGATGCGGGGCTGGTCGTGTTTGTGCAGATCCGCCTCAACCGTACCGCGCAGGATATCTTCGAGGAATTCAAACGCGGCGCATTCGAGCTGCCGGAAGTGCAGGAGTGCTATCTGGTGTCAGGTAACTTCGACTACCTGATCAAGGCACGAGTCGCAGACATGAATGCCTACCGCGCCTTTCTGGGGGAAACATTGCTCACCCTGCCGGGCGTGCAGGAGTCAACCAGCTACGTGGTGATGGAACAGGTCAAGGAAACCCTGGCATTGAACATACCCTGAGCAGAGTGCACTCAATCGAGGTCGTGATCGATATCCTTGTACTGCAGGTTAGTCAGCTGCCTGGCGATCAAATCGATGAAAAACGCACCCCAGCTCGACGTCTTGTTTGTGCAGGTGCTGCTGTTGGCGCGGGAAATGAACCTGATCAAGCTGGGCCGGAGTGCAATTCAAAGATGGAATCGAGGTAACAGAATAAAAAAAGCAGGCCGCCGCTTGATTCAGGCCCTAAACACCAAGTTTGACAATAACTCATGTTAAGCTTGCGCCCACTTCATTCCGGGAACATCCCATGCAGGCCAAACTCAGTAACCGCCGGGGGCAAATAATGCGCCTTGGCGCCATTGCATTGCTCATCGCGGGCTGCTCCGACAACTCATCCAGCCCGGAGATAACCTTACCCCCCGAGCCCGAGCCAGCAGCAACCAACATTCTGTTCATCGTCCTCGACGATGTGGGCATGGACCAAATGGAGATCTTCGGTTACGGCGGCGAGACGCCACCGGCAACGCCTACCATCGACAAACTGGCCGGCACCGGCGTCAGCTTCACCGACACCTGGTCGATGCCCGCCTGCTCGACCACGCGCGCGGTCATGTTTGAAGGCCGCTTTCCCTTGCGCACCAATGTCAAAGCAGCGCTGGGCCCGAACGACCTCGCCAACTCCATGACCTCGCCCTACACCACCACCATTCCCAAACTGCTCGCCGGGCGAGGCTACGAGAGTGCGCTGTTCGGCAAGTTCCACATCGCTCTGCAGGGCAACTACCCTGCGGGTGATGCTTTGGTGCATGACTTGGGCTGGGACTATTTCGCTGGCTGGCTGGACGAGACCGGCGACCCAACCTCTGTTGATACCACTGCTGGCGGTGTAGCCCCCGAGGGCACCTACAGCTGCGGCTTTGTGCCGGATGGCACCCAGCCCAATGGGGCAGACAGCGGCGCCTGCTACCTGGCCGACGGCAACTGCACTGAGCACGGCGGCGGCATCATCGCGCCCGGGCGCAGCTGCCGCGACGAGGGCGGCATCTTTGACCCCAACACCAGTTGCCAAAACATGCTGCCCGAGCACCTGGATTTCAACCGCATGAACGCCCACTCGGTGTCGCCGATGGTGTATAACTTTCCTGACGGCTCGGTGGAAAGGCTTGCACTCACTGACCCCCGGTCGCGTCAATTTCGTACCCGTTTCGCGGTGGATGAAGCCGCAGAATGGATCAATTCCCGGGCAGCAGACCAGCCCTGGATGGCGACGGTCAGCTTTGCATCCATTCACACCCCGCTGGTGCAGCCACCGGTTGACCCGGCGTCTCCCGCCAACGTTGACTCCACCAACCTTGATTGCGGCAACATAGTGGTACAACGGATTCTGTCCAACCTGATGTTGGAATCACTGGATCTTGAAGTCGGCCGGCTGCTGGTGGCCACGGGACTTGCTAGCCGTGACGCCGATGGCGAGCTGGTATACACCCCGGAAGCAACCGACACCATGGTGGTGATCCTCGGCGACAATGGCTCGCTCGGCAGCACGGCCAAATTTCCCTTCGATGTTAGCCGATCCAAGGGTACGGCCTATCAATCAGGCGTTTGGGTGCCCCTGATCGTCAGTGGCCCGCAGGTCAGCGCGCCCGGACGGCAGGTAACGTCCATGGTGAACGTCGCGGATTTGTTCGCCCTGTTTGCTGAAATTGCCGGTATCGAAGATGTTCAGGCCGAGGTGCCGCTGACGCTGGACGCTGTTTCCATGCTGCCGTATCTCACCAACCCTGAGCAGCCGCCCCTGCGCGACTGGAACTATGCCGAGGTGGGCTTGAGCCTGCAGGCCAATGGCGAAGTGAACGGCCCCTGCGTGGTGGGCAGTTGCACCCAGATTCCCAATATCCGCAGCATTTGCGAAGACAACAACGGTGTCTGGTGGGGCAAGGGCAACGAAGCCAGCTTCAACGGCGTCCCTGCTCCCGCAGAGGGCTTCACCTACTGCTCAGAGGTACTGGACTTCGTCACCAGCAACGGCGGCGAGCCCTTTGACATTCAGCCGCTGGTGGCCATCGCGGTGCGCAACGAAAACTATAAACTGGTCGAAAACACCTTCAAGGATTGCAGCTCCGGCATCTGTGTGGATGACACACAGCTGGAATTGTTTGCCATCGACCAGCCAATCAGCACGCCGTGGCTGGACAGAGCGGGCGACGAACTACCACTGGATGCACTGGATGATGCGGCGCAGGCCGCCCTCACCGAGCTGACCGAACGGCTGGCGGCCCTGCGCGCCACAGTGGTTGACTGCCCCGGTGATGGCAACATTGACGGTGTGGTTGACGACACGGACCTTCAGGAATGGGGGAAGTATGCCAACGCCACCGGGCTTTCCAGCGTTTATGATCTGAATCTTGACGGTCGAACCGATGCACTGGACGAAGCCATCATCGTTCAGAACCAGGGCCTGGACTGCAGAAGCGGGGGCACCTGAGCGCAGGGCGCCCGGCATGCCAGCCACAAGCGCCGTAGCCCTGAGTGGCTACGCGCTGAACGTGGCCTTGCCGGCGGTCATTCTTGCCAACGTGCCCCTGCTGAATATCTCCAGTGCCCTGCTGATTCCGGCGCTGAAAATGGAGCAGATCGAGGCCGCCTTGACGCTGCGGCTACCCGAAGGCGCAGTGACGCTCAATCCAGGTCGTGATCAATGTCCTTGTACTGCAGGTTGGTGAGCTGCTCGGCGATCAAACCGATGAAAAACACCACCAGGCCCGCCAGCAGCAGCAGAGAGCTCATGTTGCTGAAACGCAGCAGCCCGCTGCCGAAGGCGCCCAGCAGATAATTCGCCAGCCCCAGCCCCGCCAGCAGCACCGACAGCGGAAAGTACACCTTCAGTGGGGAGTACAAGGTGCCGATCTTGAAGATGATCAGGAAAAAACGCACCCCGTCACGCAGGGGACTGATGTGGCTCTTGCCCACCCGCTGCTCTACCGCGATGGGGACAAAGCCCACCGAATAGCCGGCACGGAAGAAGGCCATGGTGGACGTGGTGGGGTAACTGAAGCCGTTCGGCAGCAGGTAGAGGAAGCTCAGGAACTTGCGCCGGTTCACCGCACGAAACCCCGAGGTGAGGTCGTCAATACGCCGGTTTACCATCCAGCTGGCCAGGCGATTATACAGCGTGTTGGCGCTCCAGCGCGCAATGCTCGCCTGGGACGACCGCCCCGAGCGCGCACCCACGACCATGTCGTAGCCCTGCATCATGGGCGCAAGCAGGCTGGCGATGTCTGCCGGGTCGTGCTGGCCATCACCGTCCATAAACACCAGCACATCGCCCCTCGCCGCGCGCGCGCCGGATTTGATCGCAGCACCGTTACCCTTGGGGTAGGGGTGCGAAACCACGGTTGCACCGGCACTGCGGGCCACCGCTGCGGTGTCGTCCTCGGAGCCGTCGTTGACGACAATCAGCTCGGCGTCGGGGTAGAGGGTGCGAAGGCGTGGCAGGAGCGGCGCGAGCCCGAGTTGCTCATTCCTGGCGGGTATTACAATGGAAATTCGCAACTAGTCAGTCTCCAGGTAAAGCGCGAGTGTCTCTTGGTCTACAACAGACAACGCTCCAGCATCCTGCAGCGTCAACAACCGCTGCTTGAGGTCGTCAGCCTCGTCCACTTTACCCAATGCGGTACTGAAATGCAGCTGCATTAAGAGCCCTCTCGTTGCCTGGGGCGACTCGGCGAGAAATCGTGCCGTATATTCATAGGCATTGGCATAGCGGCCCAGCGCGTTTTCCAGCACCGCGAGCAAGGCGTAGATATTGCCTGAAGCAGTCGCTTCTGCCTGAGGCCGCAAATATACCGCTGCAAATGTGTCTGCCAACGCAGAACGATCCAGGTGCCGGCACTCATCGTTTTGCAACATCTTCACCAGGGTGTGCAACGTGGGAACGGAGCTCAGAGGTCGCTCGGCCACAAGTGCGTGCCGATTCGGCTCCTGCGTTGCCAACAGCGGTTGGTCGGCAATACAACTGAGCGCAAGATTGCGCATGTAATGATCGCCGGCCCGTTCTCGTGTGTGCTCGTGTGCATGAGCGGAGTATTCAAGCGCACGCTCAAGGCTGCCCGCTCTCGCATACATCACGGCCATGTCGGCATTGGCACGAAAAGACGCGGGGTGTGCATTGATCTGATTGAAACGCAGCAGGTAGCTGTTTGACCAGATCTCCACCTGGGAGCTGGTATTGAAACTCAACACAACCAGAGCGAGCGCAAGATACGCCATGACCGGCGCTGCCACCCTGCGCCACCGCTGCTGCAGCTCGGCGAGCAAAAGTGCCGCCAACAGGAAAACCGCGATCCCCGGGAAATAGTTGCGGTGTTCAAAATACAGCTCCAGCGGCAGCACGCTCGACTCGACGCTGTGCCCCACCAGATAAAAGAGAAGGCAGAAGGTCACCCGGCGCCCCAGCACGAAGCCCGACGACACTGCGGCTGCAACCAGAACCCCACCCCAGGCAAGCAGTGCATGGCGCGTTGCAACGGGGTCCGTCAAAGAATGAGAAAGCAGCACATCGTCGTGATAAAGCCCCATGCGCGCTGTCTGCGGCCACACCAACTGCCCGAGGTAATCCCAGAGAATTCTGCCCTGCGTGAGCAACCGCTCCTCAAGCGTGAATTCTCGCAAGGTGTAGTGCGCCAGAAAGCGTTCCGGGACCAGCAAGAAAACAGAGACCACCGATAACGCTCCCAGCACCAGCAGTCCAAGCACGACGGCAAGCAGTCTGCGATCGACAACCCCCGCTCGCCGACAACCAAACCAGAGCAGCTCGAGAAGCAGCAACACAGGAAGCACCACAATGCCGTTTTCCTTGGCGAATACCGCCAGCACTGCACAACCGGCAACAACCAATAAACGCCAGATGCCAAGCTGCCCGCGGACGTAAGCCGCTCGCCACTGCAGGTAGGTGATCAGCGTCAGCAGCATGAAGGTGCACGCCAGCATGGCCATGCGCTGCACGGCATAGAGCACCGTGCTCACCCACAGCGGTGACACCAGCCACAGACCTGCAGCCAGCAGTGCTACCGCCAGACTGCGCGAATACCCGGAACCGCGAAGCAGCAAAAGAATGAACCACGCAAGCAACACGCCATTGACCACATGCAGGGCAATGTTGATCGCCTTGCTCCAGCGCAAATCCGCACCCAACAGCGCCCGCTCGGCGACGAAAGTGGCCATTGTCACGGGCCGACCCAGCGGCCCTGAGCCGTCACCCAGCACCTGCTCTACGAGCTGCCGTGAATCCACGTCCGTTTCCAGCAAGGTGACACTGGTCCGGTCATCAAGCAATGCCGGGCCGTGAATCCCGGGGGCGTAAAGCCATGCCGTCGCGGCGAGCAGCAAGCCGAACGCTGCAATCAACCAGAACCTGTTGAAACGAACTGACATCAGGGGTTCGCCCCGGCGAAGAGCTGACGTTGCAGTGGTAGCTGCCGACGATTAGTGTCGTACTGCATCCATTGCCCGGCGGAACGCAGGAGTCCTTCGGCGTCACCGAGCTCACCGTACTGGGCGAGTAGATAGGGGTAATAACTCAGCTGACCCGGCGCGCGTGCGAGCGCATCCTCCAGGACGGCAAGCAACTCGTCTGGCGGTGCGCCACTGGCTTGCAGGTACGAGTAACGGAGACTATCGAGATCAGACGGCGTAAGAGAATGGCGCCCCAGCGCTGCAAACAACTTTTCTACCTCGACTTCCGCCGTAGCGCACTTGCCGTCACCCATGCACTCGGCCAACACCTGCAGGGCATTCCTGTCCGATGCCTTGAGTACACGGCCAGGCAATGCCGCCTGCAGCGTTGAAAGCCAGTCGGTGTGCGCACCCAGCTCGGGGAAAAACAGGCTATCCAGGTAATACAGCATCACCAGCGCACCGATATCCGCCGGGTCCCGTTGGTGCATCAGCTCCATATAGTGGCGCCCAACAGCCAGGCTTGCTTCTGCATCCTTGTCGGAAAGACCCAGCGACTCACGCAAGCGATATTGGCGCAATAGAGCATTGCCATAAAAATAGTTGGAGCGCACGGAGGCGGGATGACGGGCAACGTTCGTGCGCGACAAGGTGAGGTCGTCGGACCAGGTGTGACTGCGCACAGCCAACAGCAGGGCAACCACCGCTACCAACGCAACTGACGCTACTGCACCGCGGGCAGGCGATAAACGGCGCAACAGCTCAACCAGCGCAAAACCCAGCAGCAGGCACACGCCAATACTCGGCAGATAGTTGCGATGCTCATAAACCATCTCCAGGGCAAGAAAGCTGGACTCCATGCTGTGACCAACGAGATAAATCAATACCGCCAGCAGCAACAGCGGCCAGCGTGCGCGCTGCCAGAGGGCCAGCACCAGCAGCGCCAGCCAGGCGAGCAGCGCAATCAGCGTCGACACGGGATTGAGCCAGCCCGACGACAGCACAATATCGTCGTGCTGAAACCCCATGCTCAGAATATTGGGCCACGCGATCCAACCCGCGTACTGCCACAGCACACGGGACTGTGTAAGAAGACGCTCCTCCAGCGTGAAATTACGCTGCGCATACCCCCCCAGAAACGTCTCGGGGGAAAGCCAGAAAATCAGCGCAATCAACGCCAGCGGCAGCAACAGCAGGAACCAGCCCGCGAACACCAGTAGCGGCAGCCGTTGCCCCGCCCAACGGCCGCGGTATACCGCAACCTCCACCGCCGGCACCAGCCACAACAGCAGCGCACCATTTTCCTTGCTCAGCACGGCGAATATCACCACCAGGAACAACCAGAGCGCCGCGGCGACCACCTCATCGACGCCCGCGCCCTGCACGGCCCAGCGCGAACGCCAGCGCACAAACAGGAACAGGCCCAGCACAACAAACAGCGTCGACAACTGCGCCATGCGTTGCACCGCGTAGAGCACAGTGGACACATGCAGCGGGTGCAGCAGCCACAGCCCCGCTGCCACGGCTGCGACCCACCCAACGGGAGTGTGTAAACGGCCTTGCGACACCCATTCCGCGAGCAGTGTGCGAAAAAGAAAGAACAGCAATACGCCAATCGTCAGGTGAATCGCGATATTGCCCAGCTTCAGGGAGCGCGCGCTGAAACCATCATCAAGCGCGTGCTGCAGGGCAAAGGTCACCATGGTCAAGGGGCGGCTGAGCGGGCCTGCGTTAGAGCTGAGTGCCGCCGTGCGCCACTCGTCGAATCGCGCGCCGGATATCTGGACCAGTTCGTTGCCGCTAAGTGCCGGCGTATCGTCAAAGAGGAAGTCATCACCCGCGTTACAGGCGTAAACGATCGCCGCAATGCCCAGCAGGAACACCACCAACCAGCGGGGCTGGGGATTTTTCACAACGGTGGCCAAGGGACTGGGCGGCACGTGACACTCTCTAAACACGGGGGGAAAGGAGTGTATAACGCTTTAGGCTGCAGGCAAAAACTGTGGGCGAAAAAAAGCCCGGCGGTGCCGGGCTTTTCGGTACTCAGCGAAGTTTTAGCCGCGGCAGTTAGCCGGGAGGAACTTAGCGGGGATGCCAGAGGCGCCAGTAATCGGCTTACATTTCCACTCAATGGAGCGATCAGCACGAGTAGTGCCAGAGAGCACAAATTCATCCCCAGCCGTGCCTGGGATCACCCCTGGCTGCACAATTGCGGTAAGCAAAGGACCGACATTGGCTGTGCTGGAATAAATCACAGATTTCACAATATCTTTGTTAGGAAAGTCATTAATACCCGCTGCCGCTGCAGTAGGCAGATTGCCAGTTGTTGAATAGTACTCCGCAATCGTTGTTTTCGCCTCTGCAAGCGCAGCCAGCGGCTCAGACATCTTCGCACGCACTGTGTAGTCCTGGTACGCCGGCAGCGCGATGGCAGCCAGAATACCCACGATCGCGATAACGATCATCAGTTCGATCAGGGTGAAACCCTTTTGTACATTCTGCATTTTCATGTTCCTTACTCCTGTCCCCTGCGGGGTGTTTGGTCCGCACGCGTGCTCGGAGAGCGCGTAGCACTCCAAGGAAAGCATAAAGCGTGCCACATGAGGATATGCTTGGCGAAATGACAGTTTCTCCTGATAAAACAGGAGGTTGAAACCAACGGTCAGGCAAAAGCGGTGGGTATCCGAGTGCCGACCTGACCATTTTGGGTCATAGAGCGACCGGATGTGACGATTTTTGTCACCACCTTATTGCCACGGCTTGCCTCCAGCCCCGGAAGCTGCCCGCCGAAATCGGCAAAAATCCACATAAAATCATGCTTTTACAGCGTACTCAGGGTATTAGCATGAACTTTCTGTGGGTATACTTGTAACAAGATGGACGAAAATAATGCGACCCCCAGGGATGCAGGCAGGATGAATGAGAGAGCAATTGGGCAGCTAAGTGGCCTGGCGGGGCGCCTTGTCGTTGAAGGGCTGCTGAGCGCGGAGGCAGCCAAGGAGGCGCAGCGCGAGTCGACCTTTCAGCGCGTGCCGCTGGTCAAGTACCTCGTTGACAAGCTCGACCTCGACAGCCACAAAATTGCCGAGATCGCGTCCAATGAGTTCGGCGTACCCCTGTTCGACATCCACGCTTTCAACACGGCCAGTCTGCCCAGCGGCCTGGTAGACATCAACCTCGTTACCAAGCACCACGCCCTGCCACTGTTTCGCCGCGGCAACCGCCTGTTCATTGCCGTCTCCGACCCCACCAACCTGGCTGCGCTCGACGAGATCAAGTTCCACACCGGCGTCAATACCGATGCCATTCTGGTGGAGGAGCGCAGCCTCAACACGGTCATCACCGAGTGGACAGAATCGCAGGACAACCTCTCCGAAGGCCTGGGTGACCTGGAATCCGAAGACTTCGAAAACATCGATATCTCCGGTGGCGAGGACAGCAGCAAGGAGGATTCAGGGACCGAGGCGCTGGATGAAACCCCCATCGTGCGTTTTATCAACAAAGTACTGGTCGACGCCATCAAACAGGGCGCTTCGGATATTCATTTCGAGCCCTACGAGAAGAACTACCGGGTCCGCTTCCGCACCGATGGCATTCTGCGCGAGGTGGTGAAGCCACCCAAGAACCTGTCCGCACGTATGGCGGCGCGCCTGAAAATCATGTCGCAGATGGACATTTCCGAGCGTCGCGTACCGCAGGACGGGCGCATTCAGATGAAGCTGTCACGCAACCGCGCCATCGACTTCCGGGTGAACACCCTGCCCACCCTGTTTGGCGAAAAGGTGGTGCTGCGTATTCTGGATCCGAGCAGTGCGCAAATGGGTATCGATGCACTCGGCTACGAGGAAGACCAGAAGCAAATGTACCTGGATGCATTGAGCAAACCGCAGGGCATGATTCTGGTCACCGGCCCCACCGGCTCGGGTAAAACGGTGTCGCTATACACCGGCATTAATCTGCTGAACCAGCCGGAGCGCAATATTTCCACCGCGGAAGACCCGGTGGAAATCAATATGGAAGGCGTCAATCAGGTACACGTGAACCCCAAGGTGGGGCTCAACTTCGCCGAGGCCCTGCGCTCTTTCCTGCGCCAGGACCCGGACGTGATCATGGTGGGTGAGATCCGCGACCTGGAAACCGCGGAAATCGCCATCAAGGCGGCACAGACGGGCCACCTGGTGCTATCCACCCTGCACACCAACAGCGCCGCGGAAACGGTAACCCGCCTGCTCAACATGGGCGTGCCTTCGTTCAACCTGGCCACCTCTGTCAACCTGATTATCGCCCAGCGTCTTGCCCGCCGCCTGTGCAAGGAATGCAGCGAGCCGGCCGAGCTGCCCACCGAGGTTCTGCTGAAAGCCGGTTTCACGGAAGAGCAGTTGGTAGACGCTGATATCCGCCGCGCCGTGGGCTGCGATCTCTGCACGGACGGCTACAAGGGTCGCGTGGGCATTTACGAGGTGGTGCGCGTCACCCCGACCATTGCCCAGCTGATCCTGTCCCAGGGCAATGCCATGGAAATCCACAAGCAGGCCAGGGCCGAAGGCTTCCACGACCTGCACCAGGCGGCACTGGTCAAGGTGCTCAAGGGCATGACCAGTCTGGAAGAAGTACACCGGGTGACCACCGATTAGAAACTGCGTAACCACGTGCTGAACGGACGAGACTATGGCAACCAACGCGGCAAAAAACGTATTTGTGTGGAACGGCGTCGATCGCAATGGACGCACCACGCAGGGTGAAATTACCGCCCAGAGTTCGGGGGTAGCCCGCGCCCAGTTGCGCACCCAGGGCATCAAGCCGAAAACGGTGAAGAAAAAAGCCAAGCCCCTGTTCGGTGGCAGCGGCAAGCCGATCAAGGCGGCGGACATTGCCATTTTCACCCGGCAACTCGCCACCATGATGAAGGCGGGTGTGCCACTCGTGCAGAGTTTCGATATTGTCGCGGAGGGCCTGGACAAGCCGCGCATGCGCGAACTGGTGGTCAGCATCAAGAACGATGTGGCCTCCGGCTCTGGCCTGGCCCCCTCCCTGGCCAAGTACCCACGGCAATTCGACGATCTCTTTTGCAGCCTGGTGGCCTCGGGTGAAGCCTCCGGTACGCTGGAAGTCATGCTGAGCCGGGTGGCGACCTACAAGGAAAAAACCGAGCAGCTCAAGGCCAAGATCAAGAAGGCCATGACCTACCCTACCGCCGTGGTGATCGTGGCCATTGTGGTGACGGCGATTCTGTTAATCAAGGTGGTGCCGCAGTTTGCCGACACGTTCCGCAGCTTCGGCTCGGATCTGCCAGCCTTCACGCTGATGGTTGTGGGCCTGTCGAACTTCATGCAGGAGTGGTGGTTTATCATCCTTATCGGCATGGTCGCCGCCGGATTCGGCTTCAAGGAAGCCAAACACCGCTCCGTGGCTTTTTCCGAGGCGCTGGACCGGGTCGCACTGCGGCTGCCTGTCGTCGGGGGCATCGTGCACGATGCGGTCGTCGCCCGTTTCTCGCGTACCCTCGCCACAACCTTTGCCGCGGGCGTGCCGCTGGTGGATGCCCTGAACTCCACAGCCGGTGCCGCCGGCAACTCGGTGTACAGCAAGGCGATTTTGCAGATCCGCGATGATGTCACCACCGGCACCACGCTCTACCAGGCCATCCGCGCCACCGGCCTGTTCCCCAACATGCTGCTGCAGATGGTTTCGATTGGCGAGGAATCCGGCGCTCTGGACGACATGCTGGACAAGGTTGCACAGCACTACGAGGAAGCGGTAGATAACGCGGTAGACAGTCTGAGCTCCCTGATGGAACCGATCATCATGTCTGTACTCGGCGTGCTGGTGGGCGGGCTCATGATCGCCATGTACCTGCCGATCTTTATGCTGGGTTCGGTCATCTGAGGACAACCCAAGGTGCTTGACGTCTTTCTTGAGCAGCCCGGGTGGCTCGCCACCTGCCTGCTGCTGTTCGGGCTGGTGGTCGGCAGCTTTCTCAATGTGGTGGTGTACCGGCTGCCCCTGATGATGCAGGCGCAATGGCGCCGGGATTGTTGCGAACTCCTGGAGCAGCCTGCACCCGAGGTCCCGCCCCTCAGCCTGGCCGTTCCCAACTCCCATTGCCCGCAATGCAAGGCGCCCGTGCGCCCCTGGCAGAATATACCCGTAGCCAGTTACCTCTTGCTCGGTGGCCGCTGCGCCCAGTGTCGTGTACGGATTTCCCCGCGCTACCCCATTGTGGAAGCGGTCACCGGGCTGACAACGCTGTGGCTGGGCCTGCACTATGGCCCAACGTTGCAGCTGGCCGGCGCCGTGTTGCTGACCTGGGCACTGATCAGCCTCACCCTGATCGACTTCGACACCCAGCTCCTGCCTGATGACATTACCCTGCCGCTGCTCTGGCTGGGCCTCGCATTCAACCTGTCGGGCACGTTCGTGCCCATCGCGGACGCGGTCCTCGGCGCCATGGCGGGCTACGGCATTCTGTGGAGCGTGTACTGGCTGTTCAAGCTGGCCACGGGCAAGGAAGGCATGGGCTATGGCGACTTCAAGTTGCTCGCGGCGCTGGGCGCCTGGCTCGGCTGGCAGGCCATGCCGCTGGTGGTTCTGCTCTCGTCGCTGGTGGGCGCACTGGTTGGCATTGCGCTCATTGTGGTGCAGCGCCGTGGGCGCGACATCCCCATGCCTTTTGGCCCTTATCTGGCCGCGGCCGGCTGGCTGGCGCTAATCTGGGGTGAACCCATTCTCGATGCCTGGCTCGGCGCCAACGGCCTGCCCGGCTAACGGCATGCAGACCAGGAAAGAGCCCATGCGCTTTATTGTAGGGATTACCGGCGGTATCGGCAGCGGCAAAACGGCGGTGACCGACCGCTTCGCGCGCCACGGCATTACCGTGGTTGATGCTGATATCGTGGCACGCATCGTGGTGGAGCCGGGCACGCCGGCACTGGCGGCGATCGCCGAGCGTTTCGGCGCCGGGCTGCTGCAGCCCGATGGCGGCCTGGACCGCGCCGCCCTGCGCCGCATCGTGTTCGCTGACCCCGCGCAGCGCGCATGGCTGGAGCAGCTGACGCACCCGCTCATCGGTGAGGAAATCCAGCGTCAGCTGGCCGCCTCACGCAGCCCCTATACCCTGCTCAGTTCACCCCTGCTGCTGGAGTCTGCCACGCAGCGCGCACTGACATCGCTGGTGGTGGTGGTGGATGTACCTGAAGCGGTACAACTCGCCCGCACCGTGCAGCGCGACAGCAATGATGCGGATCAGGTCAAGCGCATCATGGCGGCGCAGCTACCCCGGGCACAACGGCTGGCGCTGGCCGACATCGTGATTGATAACAGCGGCACGCTGGACGCGCTGGATGGGGTGGTGGCTGAGCTTCACAAGGAGTTTCTGCAGCGCGCGGAGGAAGCGCGCCAGGCCTGATGCTGCACGCCTGATATGTCAGTTTATGTGCTCAAGGACGCGTGTGCCAGATGCTGGCGCACGGCAGACACGATCGGTGCATTGGCTGCAGGAAACTCATAGCGCGACAATTCATCAGCGCTGACCCAACGCAGCGGTTGGCCCTCCAGTCCGCGCGCCTCACCCGCAAGCTCTGTGACCAGGTGTACATCCAGCAACACGGCCTTGTCACCATAGTTGAACGGTACCAACAGCAACGGCCGGGATGCCGCAAAACCAATGCCGAGCTCTTCGCGCAACTCACGCGCCAGAGCACGCTCTACCGATTCGCCGGGCTCTACCTTGCCGCCCGGGAACTCCCACAGCCCGCCCTGGTGCGCTGCACTGGCGCGACGGCTGATAAGAATATGACCTCGCTCGTCCAGCAGCACACCGACGGCGACATGCACTACCGCCATTCAGGTACGGTACTCCGCATTGATGCGCACGTAGTCGTAGGAGAAGTCGCTGGTCCAGACGGTGGCGGAGGCAGGCCCGCGCTGCAGTTCAATACGGATGGTGATGTCCTCTGCGGCCATGGCCGCGGCGCCCTGCTGCTCTGTATAGCTCGCCGCCCGGCAGCCCTGCTCGGCGATCAGCACATCATTCAGGTAGACAGCCACACGCGTCACATCAAGATCGTCCAGCCCCGCGCGGCCAATAGCGGCCAGCAAGCGGCCCCAGTTGGGGTCGGAGGCGAACAGGGCGGTTTTCACCAACGGCGAGTGGGCAATGGTAAAGGCCACATCAAGGCACTCCTGCTCATCGCCACCACCGTTAACCTGCACCGTGACAAACTTGCTGGCGCCCTCGCCGTCGCGCACCAGGCCCTGGGCGAGCGTCACGCAGGCGTCCTGCAGGGCATCCCGCAGCGCTGCATAGAGTGGCTCGTCGGTCGACTCCAGCAGGGTATTGCCAGCCGCACCGGTCGCCACCAGCATGCAGGCATCATTGGTGGAGGTGTCGCCGTCTACCGTTATCCGGTTGAAGGACATCTCCACCGCGTCTGCCAGCAGGATCTGTAGCAATGCAGGACTTACCGCCACATCGGTGGCCAGGTAGGCCAACATGGTGGCCATGTTGGGCCGCAGCATGCCGGCGCCCTTGGCCATACCCGTGACCACATGGCTGTGTCCGTTACAGCTGAAACGCACCGAGCACGCCTTGGGCCGGGTGTCGGTGGTCATGATACCGTGCGCCGCATCAAGCCAGCCGCCTTCACGCAGTTCGGCCAGCGCCTGTGGCAACACGTCCACAATTTTCTGCACCGGCAGCGGCTCACCGATCACGCCGGTGGAAAATGGCAGCACCGCTTCCGTGGGCACCCCGGTGAGCTCGGCAACGGCGCCGGCACAGCGTCGCGCGTCCGCCAGGCCGGGCTCGCCAGTGCCTGCATTGGCATTGCCGGTATTCACCAGCAGGTAGGCGGGCTGTTGCAAGCTGGCCGCGAGGTGTGACCTGGCCACCACGACCGGTGCCGCACAGAATGCGTTGCGGGTAAACACGCCGGCGACATGACTGCCAGGCGTCAACGCCATCAGCACAACATCCCTGCGCCCGGGCTTCTTGATGCCGGCCGACACCGTGGCCAGGCGCAAGCCCGCTACCGGCAGCAACTCTCCGAGATTTGCTTCACCCACCGCCATAGGCGTTTTCTCCCGCTACGCTGCCTGCGTTAATCAATGCGCCCGTGACATTGCTTGTACTTTTTCCCACTGCCGCAAGGGCAGGGTTCGTTGCGCCCCACCTTGGGTTGCTCACGGGTAAAGGTTTGCGGCGTTTCAGCGGCTGCCGGCTCGGCTGAAGCACTGGCCAGCGCCTCCTCCGCCATGGCGGATGCCGCAGCGTGCTGGAAGGCCAGCTTTTCGCGCTCCGCCGCTTCGCGCCGCCGCGCCTCAATCAACGCCGATTCATCCTGGTGCTGGATTTGCACATGGCTCAGGAACTTCACCACCTCGTACTTGAGGTTCTGCAGCAGCTGCTCAAACAGGGCGAAGGACTCCCGCTTGTATTCCTGCTTGGGATTCTTCTGAGCGTACGCGCGCAGGTGAATACCCTGGCGCAGGTGATCCATGGTCGCGAGGTGGTCCTTCCACAGGGTGTCGAGCACCTGCAGCATGATCTGCTTCTCGATCTTGCGCATGGGCGGGCCCACATCCGCACTCTTGGCGTCGTAGGCGGCCTGCACCGCAGCGATGATCTTTTCACGCAGCGCCTCTTCGTGAAGGCTGTCATCCTCGTCCAGCCAGGTCTGCACCGGCAGGGTCACGGCAAACTCCGCCTCCAGCTGGCGCTCGAGGCCGGGCACGTCCCACTGCTCCTCAACACTCATCGGCGGGATGTAACTCGAGATCGCCTCGTTCACCACATCCTCGCGAATGGCGGTGATGGTCTCGGCGATATCGGCTTCGCTGAGCAACTCATTGCGCTGCTGGTAGATGATCTGGCGCTGGTCGTTGGCGACATCGTCGTATTCCAGCAGTTGTTTGCGGATGTCGAAGTTGCGGCCTTCCACCTTGCGCTGCGCTTTCTCGATCGCGTTGGTGACCATGCGGTGCTCAATCGCTTCACCTTTCTCCATACCCAATTTCTGCATGAAGCCTTTCACCCGGTCAGAGGCGAAAATGCGCATGAGGTTGTCTTCCAGCGACAGGTAGAATCGCGACAGCCCGGGGTCACCCTGGCGGCCGGCGCGGCCACGCAGCTGGTTGTCGATGCGTCGCGATTCATGCCGCTCGGTGCCCAGAATGTGCAGGCCACCCGCCGCCAGCACGGCCTCATGACGCTCACGCCAGGCCGCCGTCAATTCGGCGCGCTGCGTCTCTGACACCTCGTCCAGCGCTTCAAGCTCTGCCTCAAGGCTACCACCCAGCACGATATCGGTACCGCGACCCGCCATGTTGGTGGCAATCGTCACCACGCCCGGCCGGCCCGCCTGTGCGATGATCTCCGCTTCCTGCTCGTGGTACTTGGCGTTCAACACCTTGTGCGGGATCTTCGCGGTGCGGAAGCGCTGGGACAGCTCCTCCGACGTCTCCACCGACGCGGTACCCACCAGCACGGGAGCCCCCTGCTCGATGCAATCCTTGACGTCGGTGACGATGGCGTCGAACTTTTCTGCGCGCGTAAGGTAAACGAGGTCGTTCAGGTCCTTGCGTTGACGCGGCTTGTTGGTCGGAATCACCAGCACGTCCAGGCCGTAGATCTGGCGGAATTCAAATGCCTCGGTATCCGCTGTACCCGTCATGCCGGCCAGCTTCTTGTATAGACGGAAGTAATTCTGGAAGGTGGTTGAGGCCAGGGTCTGGCTCTCGTTCTGGATGCGCACGCCTTCCTTGGCCTCGATGGCCTGATGCAGGCCTTCGGACAGTCTGCGACCGGCCATGGTACGCCCGGTGTGCTCGTCGATCAGCACCACCTGGTCGCCTTGCACAATGTACTCGACATCGCGGTGGAACAAGGCATGCGCGCGCAGCCCCGAATACACGTGATGTAACAGGTTGAGGTTGGTGGCGGCATACAGGCTGTCGCCTTCCTGCAACAGCCCCTCGCCGGTCAGCAGCTCCTCCACGTACTCGTGCCCAGCCTCGGTCAGTTCGATTTGGCGCTGCTTCTCATCGACCGTGAAATGACCCTCCTCCCCTTCCATGTCGCGTTTGAGCTGGGGAATGAGCTTGTTGATGCGCTGATAGAGCACCGAGCTGTCTTCGGAGGCGCCGGAAATTACCAGCGGCGTCCGCGCCTCATCAATCAGGATGGAGTCCACTTCGTCGACAATGGCAAAGCTCAAGCCACCCTGCAGTTTGTCCTCGAGGCGAAAGGCCATGTTGTCGCGCAAATAGTCGAAGCCGAATTCGTTGTTGGTGCCGTGGATGATGTCCGCGTGGTAGGCCTCGCGCTTCTGTTCCTGGCTCTGGCCGGAGCGTATCACGCCAACGGATACGCCGAGGAAACGGTACAGCGGTGCCATCCATTGTGCATCGCGCCCTGCGAGGTAGTCGTTGACGGTAATCAGGTGCACACTGTTACCGGACAGCGCGTTGAGATAGGCCGGCAGCGTGGCCACGAGTGTCTTGCCCTCGCCGGTGCCCATTTCCGCAATCTTGCCCTCGTGCAGGGCCATGCCACCGATCAGCTGAACATCAAAGTGGCGCATGCCCAGAGTGCGCTGGCTGGCCTCCCGGGCCACGGCAAACGCTTCCGGCAGGATCTTGTCCAGGGTGGCACCGTCCGCCAGCCGTTGGCGAAACTCCGCAGTCTTCGCCGCCAGCGCCGCATCGTCCAGTGCCTGCATGCTTTCTTCCAGTGCATTGATCTGGCGAACGATCTTGCCCATGCGTTTCAGCTCCCGGTCATTGCGGGTGCCGAAGATCTTCTTCATCGTAGTCGTAATCATTAGGGAATCACTGCGTTAGACATCAGGGCATCACCCACCCGGCTCAGCACCCGGCGGGAAACAAATTCAGCGGTGGTGGAGATTCAGCGTCGGGTGCGATGCACGTAGCTGGAGGGGTCGACCGGGCGGCCGTGTTTGTAGACCTCGAAGTGCACGTGCGGGCCCGTAGCGCGGCCACTGGAGCCCATGAGGGCGACAGCCTGGCCTTTGCGCACCAGATCGCCAGGCTCAACCAGGTTGGATTGATTGTGTGCGTAGCGCGTGAGCAGACCATCGCCGTGGGAGACTTCGACCATCATGCCGTAGCCGTTGCTGTCGTTGCCGGCAAAGGTCACGACGCCACCGGCTACGGCGATCACATTGGAGCCGGCCTTGCCCGCATAGTCGATGCCGTAATGCGCGGAGCGCTTGCCGGAAAAGGGGTCGGTGCGCACGCCAAAGCCGGAAGACACCCAGCCTTTCTCCACTGGCCGACCAGACACCCAGGCTTCGTCGTCCAGCTTGCGGTGGGTCAGCAGCGACTCGAGTATCTCCAGCTGTTGTTCGCGTTCAGTGAGACGCTCGGCAAAATGTTGCAGCTCGCCGGTCAGGTCGGGCGCCAGATATTCCACACTGAAGTCTGCGGCCAGAGGACCACCCACAGCGGGTGGCTGGCTGAAATCGAACTCACCGTCCTGCAGGTCGGCCATGACGGTGAGGTGCTCGCCCAGCGCGTCGAGGCGTGTCATGCGCGCCTGCAGCTCGGCAAGGCTCAGGGTCATGGCCTGCAGCTTGCGCTCGGCCTCTAACCGAAGCCCTTCGAGTTCAGTGGATTGGGTGGCAAGTTCGTCTTGCAGGCTGTCCAGGGAGTTGTCGCGTACATCGCGCGCCTGCGTCTCCTGGCCCACAAAGTACCCGAGCGCAACCATGCCCAGCGGCAGCCCCAAACAGCACAGGGACAGCAGGGCACGGGACCAGCGACCCAACTCCAGAGAGCGGGACCCGCCGTGCTTGCGGCTTATCAGAATGACTTTCATTGGCAACCGGTTGCAATGAACTGACACACGAGTGTGCCATAGTCACGGGAATATTACCAATGACAATTTGCGCGTGAGCCACCGGCAGACGTCGCACAGTGCCCCGCTGCCATGTCCCTGCTGGCGGGCCGGCTATCAGGCCGCCGCAGGACTCAATGAGAAGGAAATCGGCGCCGTCGCTTCATCGTCGAAAGTCACCATCTCCCAGGCATCCGGCTGGGCGATCAGGGCGCGCAGGGAGGCATTATTGAGTGCGTGACCGGACTTGTGCGCCCGATACTCGCCGATGACGCTGTAGCCGAGCAGGTACACGTCGCCGATGGCGTCGAGGATCTTGTGTTTCACGAATTCATCATCGTAGCGCAAGCCGTCCTGATTCAGGATGCGGTATTCATCCACCACGATCGCGTTGTCCACGCTGCCGCCACGAGCCAGGCCCTGAGAGCGCAGGTACTCGATTTCGTGCATGAACCCGAAGGTGCGCGCGCGGCTGACTTCCTTGACAAAGGAGGTGCTGGAGAAATCGATTTCCGCATGCGGCGAGCGCTCGCGGAACACCGGGTGATCGAACTCGATGGAAAACGAGACCTTGAAGCCATCAAAGGGGAGAAAGCTGGCTGTCTTGTCCCCGTCTTCCACCGTGACCGGACGCTTGATACGGATGAATTTCTTCGCCGCCGGCTGTTCCTCGATCCCCGCAGACTGGATGAGGAATACAAACGGACCCGCACTGCCATCCATGATAGGCACTTCCGACGCACTGACATCGACAAAGGCGTTATCGATACCCAACCCCGCCATGGCTGACATCAGGTGCTCGACCGTCGATACCTTCTCGCCATTGGCGATCAGCGTCGTTGACAGCGTGGTTTCCCGCACATTTTCCGCCCGGGCCGGAATTTCCACCACCGGGTCGAGATCCACCCGGCGGAATACAATCCCGGCGTCCACTGGCGCGGGCGAGAGGGTGAGATACACCTTTTCGCCCGTGTGCAAGCCAACACCTGTTGCCTTGATGGCGTTGCGTAATGTGCGCTGTCGAATCATGCCTTCACCCATCTCCTCTGCCCCGAACCCGCCGAGGCAGCCGATCGGTGTGTAGATCCTGCCTCGCTAGTCCGCCTGGCGCCGCAAAAATGCGGGGATGTCAAAATAATCGTCGCTCGCCATCGCCGCGGCCTCGCCACCGGCAGACATGGCGCGACGCATCTTGGTCGGCCGCTCCAGATCGCGGTAATCGGGCTCTTCATCCGCCGCTGCAACCGCCGCGCGTGGAGCCGAATTCACCACCTGCAGCGGTGCCGCTCGCGCCACCTCGCTGCCCAGACCCGTCGCCACAACCGTCACTTTAAGCTCGTCGGTCATGTTCGGATCAATCACGGTGCCGACCACTACTGTGGCGTCATCCGACGCAAATTCCTCGATCGTGTCGCCAACTTCGGAAAATTCACCGAGCGACAAATCCAGGCCTGCTGTAATATTCACCAGGATACCGCGCGCCCCGCGCAGATCGATATCGTCCAGCAGCGGGCTGTTGATGGCGCGTTCCGCTGCTTCTCTGGCCCGGTTTTCACCGCGGGCAGAGCCGGTACCCATCATCGCCATACCCATCTCGGACATGACTGTGCGCACATCGGCAAAATCCACGTTGATCATGCCGGGGCGGATAATCAGGTCAGCGATACCCTGAACTGCGCCCAACAATACATCATTCGCTTCTTTGAAGGCATCCAATAAACTGGTACTTTTTCCGAGCACTTCCAGCAACTTTTCGTTGGGAATGGTGATCAAGGAATCAACGTGTTGCTGCAGTTCCTGCACCCCGTCGAGTGCAATCGCCAGGCGCTTCTTGCCCTCGAACGGGAACGGACGGGTGACTACAGCAACCGTGAGGATACCCATCTCACGCGCCACCTCGGCCACAATCGGTGCGCCGCCCGTGCCCGTACCGCCGCCCATGCCGGCGGTGATGAACACCATGTCGGCTCCGCGCAGGGCATCGGCAATGCGCTCGCGGTCCTCAAGCGCTGCTGCGCGCCCGATTTCCGGGTTTGCGCCGGCACCGAGCCCCTTGGTGATGGCGCCGCCCAACTGCAGCACGGTCTTCGAACGGATGTCCGAGAGCGCCTGCGCGTCGGTATTGGCACAGATGAAATCCACACCTTCCACGGAGTTCTCGATCATGTGCTTGACCGCGTTGCCGCCGCCACCGCCAACACCAATGACCTTGATGACCGCGTTCTGTGGTACGTTGTCGATAAGTTCAAACATAGCGTTTCTCCCCTTTCCTTTATGTTGCCACGCCGTGGCGTGACGGTTTACCGCAAAAAATTCTAGAAATTGCTCTGGATCCAGTTGCGCAGACGGGCCACCAGGCCCTCGCCGTTGGCCGCGCTGCGCTGGGCACTGCCGGCGCGCTCGCCCGCCTGCTTCTGCCCGTACTGCAACAGGCCTACCCCGGTGGAGTAGATCGGGTTGCGCACAATGTCGTTCAAACCCTTCACCGACTGCGGGTAACCCACCCGCACCGGCATGTGAAATATCTCCTCGGCCAGCTCCACCACACCTTCCATCTTCGAGGTGCCACCGGTGAGCACGACACCGGCGCGAATGGCTTCTTCATAGCCACTGCGGCGCAGTTCGCCCTGGATCAGCGTAAACAGCTCGTCGTAACGTGGCTCCACCACCTCAGCCAGCGACTGCCGGGAGAGATCCCGCGGCGGGCGGTCGCCCACACTCGGCACCTTGATAGTTTCGTCCGGGCCGGCGAGCTGCGTGAGAGCGCAGGCATATTTGATCTTGATCTCTTCGGCGTGCTGCGTGGGCGTGCGCAGCGCGGTAGCAATATCGTTGGTGACCTGGTCACCGGCAATCGGGATAACGCCGGTGTGGCGGATGGACCCTTCTGTGAAGATGGCGATGTCTGTGGTACCCCCGCCTATGTCCACCAGGCACACGCCCAGCTCGCGCTCGTCTTCCGTCAGCACGGAATAGCTGGACGCCAGCTGCTCGAGAATGACCTCTTCCACTTCCAGGCCACAGCGCCGAATGCATTTCTCGATGTTCTGTGCCGCATTCACCGCACAGGTCACAAGGTGCACCTTGGCCTCGAGACGCACGCCAGACATGCCCAGGGGCTCCTTGACGCCTTCCTGGTTATCAATCACATATTCCTGGGGCAATATGTGCAGCACTTTCTGGTCGGCGGGAATAGCCACCGCCTGCGCCGCGTCCAGCACCCGCTCGAGGTCAGGCGGCTGTACCTCTCGATCACGAATTGCCACGATGCCGTGCGAGTTCAGGCTGCGGATATGACTGCCGGCGATGCCCACGTACACCGAGTGGATCTGGCAACCCGCCATCAGTTCCGCCTCTTCCACGGCGCGCTGGATGGACTGCACGGTTGACTCGATATTGACGATCACGCCCTTCTTCATGCCCTTGGACGGATGAGAGCCGATGCCCACGACCTCCAGCCCACCTTCGGCGCCGATCTCCCCCACCAGGGCCACCACCTTGGATGTGCCGATATCCAGCCCTACGATCATCCTTTTGTCCTGAACGCTGCCCATGGCAGTGACACTCCCCACTGAATTATTGTTCGACCACACTGGCCAGTTGCGCCGCTTCTGCTTCCGGCTCGCGAAACGCCACTGCCAGTCCGCTCTCGTAGCGCAGGTCCACCCGCTCCACTTCGCTCCAGCGCGCGGCGAGCTCGCGGTGGTAAACCGTTGCAAACCGCTCGAGACGATCGCCAAAATCCACGTTACCCAGAGCCAGTCGTGTGCCACTGTCCAGCTCGGCCGTCAGGTGCCCGCGATCATCGAGTGACAGGGCGTGCAGCACCAGCCCCATCGGTTGCAGCAGGTCACCCAGCTGCTGGTAGTTGACGATCAGCTCGCGCGCTGAGCCCGGCGGACCCTCGAGTCGCGGCAGCGCGTCTTCACCCGTCACGCGGGCAGACTGGAACACCTCACCCTCGTGATTCAAAAAACCCCCCTGCCCCCAACGGGCGATGGGCAACTGCTCCTGCACGCTGATCTCCAGGGTGCTGGGCCAGCGCCGGCGCACGCTGACCCGATAGATCCAGGGCAGGGCCTGCAGCCGGGCGCGCACCTCGTCCAGATTCGCGCTCAGGAACCCGCCCACCAGCGCGGGCTGGACCATGTCCTGCACCACCTCGGTCTGGGTGCGGTGCAGCGAACCGGTCACCGCGATGCGCTGCACCGGTATCTCCTGCAGGGCAATCCATCCACGCAGGCCGACCACACACACCACACCGGTAGCGAGCAGCACCAGCAGGCGGTTGACCCAGCCGTCGAGCAGCCGCAGGCCCGGCTGCACGCCCGGACGCGGCGCACGCGCGGGCCGCCGGCGTGTCGCCCCCGCTGAACTGCGGCGCCGTGTGGTCGCTGCCTTGCGCGGCTCAACCATGCGCGCGGCCCTCCCAGCTCAATTCGACAATGCGTTGCACCAGCGCTTCAATGGACATCCCCACCGCGCGCGCGGCCATCGGTACCAGGCTGTGCGAGGTCATGCCGGGAATGGTGTTGACTTCCAACACATAGAACCGTCCATCGCTGTCGCGCATCAGGTCCACGCGGCCCCACACAGAGCAGCCGAGGCTGCGGAATGCCGCCAGCGCCAGAGCGCCCGCTTCTGCTTCATCCGCGGCGTTCAGGCCACTGGGACAGTGATAGCGCGTTTCGTCCGACAGATACTTCGCCTCGTAGTCGTAGAACTCGCGATCGGTTTCCATGCGGATCGACGGCAGCGTCCTCTCACCGAGCACCGCCACGGTGTATTCCGGGCCCTGGATAAACTGCTCCGCCAGCACGGTGCCGCCAAACGCGGAGGCCTTCTGCCATGCCCTGGCGAGCGCCTCAGCCGAAGCGGCCGGCGCCATGCCAACGCTGGAACCTTCACAGGCCGGCTTGACAAATACCTTGCCGAAGCGCGCTATCACCGCCTCCCAATCGCTGTGTGCGTCGAGCATCACAAAGCCGCCAGTGCTAACGCCAACACCCTGCCAGAGCTGCTTGCTGCGCTGCTTGTCCATGGCCAGCGCAGAGCCCAACACGCCGGAGCCAGAATAGGGAATCTGCAAGGTTTCCAGGGCCCCCTGGATCACCCCGTCCTCACCACCCGGCCCGTGCAGGGCATTGAAGGCAAAGGTCACGTTATCCAGCTGTGTCACCCACCCGGGCACTGCAGGGTCTACTTCGCGTACCTCACAGCCCAGCGCACGCAGGGCAGTGACAATCGTCGCACCGCTCTGCAGCGATACATCGCGCTCGGCAGAGCGCCCACCCAGTAGAACCGCCACGGTGCCCGCACTTGCTTGCTGCCAGCTCATGCGCGCACCTCCGCCAGGTTACCCAGGGCCAGCAGGTCCTGAGCCAGCCGCGCGATGTTGCCAGCGCCCTGGGTGAGCACGACGTCACCGTCGCGAAGAATACCGCCAAGCACGTGCGCCACTTCCTCGATACTTTCCACAAATACGGGTTCTACCTGCCCGCGCTGGCGGATACTGCGGGTCAGGCTGCGGCTGTCCGCACCGGAGATGGGCTCTTCGCCCGCCGGGTAGACATCCAGCAACAGCAGCGCATCACAGCGCGAGAGCACCGCGACAAAATCCTCATACAGATCGCGCGTACGCGAATAGCGGTGTGGCTGGTAAACCATGACCACGCGACGCTCTGGCCAGGCTTGGCGCGCGGACTCCAGCGTGGCGCGCACTTCAGTGGGGTGATGACCGTAATCATCCACCAGCAACACGCTGCCCTGCGCAATCTGCAGGTCGCCGAGCACGCTGAAGCGGCGCCCAACGCCGGCGAAGCCTGCCAGCCCGCGCTGGATGGCCGCATCATCCACGCCTTCATCGCAGGCCACGGCGATCGCCGCGGTCGCGTTCTGCACATTGTGCTCGCCGGGCATATTCAGCTGCACTGGCAGCGGCGGCAAATCACCGGGACGCAACACGGTAAATTCAGTGGTCAGGCCCAGCTTGCGCACGTTGGTAATGCGGTAGTCCGCCGCGTCGTCAAAACCATAAGTCAGGAACTGGCGCGACAGATCCGGCAGCATCCCGGCGACCACGGGGTCATCGATGCACATGACTGCCAGGCCGTAGAAAGGCAGGTTGTGCAGAAACTCCAAGAAGGTACCGCGCAGGGTCGCAAAATCACCGCCATAGGTTTCCATGTGGTCGGCTTCAATATTTGTGACCACGGTGACCATGGGCTGCAGGTGCAGGAACGAGGCATCGCTTTCGTCGGCCTCTGCCACCAGGAAACGGCTGGCGCCCAACTGGGCGTTGCTACCGGCGGAGTTCACCAGGCCGCCAATAACGAAGGTCGGATCCAGCCCCGCTTCGGCAAACACCGCTGCGATCAGGCTGGTGGTGGTGGTTTTACCGTGCGTGCCCGCCACCGCGATACCGTGGCGGTAACGCATGAGCTCGGCGAGCATCTCGGCGCGCGGCACCACCGGTACGCGTGCACCGCGCGCGGCCACCACTTCCGGGTTGTCCGCACGCACGGCGCTGGAACTGACCACCACATCGGCATCGCGCACGTGCTCAGCCGCGTGTCCGATAAACACCTCGATACCCAGCTGCTGCAACCGCGCGGTCACCGAACTGGGACGCAGGTCAGAGCCGGACACCTGATACCCCAGGTTAACCAGCACTTCGGCAATGCCGCTCATCCCCGTACCGCCGACACCGATCATGTGGATCCTGCGGATACGACGCATTTCAGGCACCGCATAGGCGCTGCGTTCAGTCATGGCGAATCAGCTCCTCACACAGGTCGGCGACTTGCGCCGTCGCGTGCGGCTGCGCGGCGGCCGAGGCTGCTGCCGCCATCGCCGCGAGACGCTTGGGGTTGGTGATGTAGCCAGCCAATGTGGCGGCGACATCTTTGGCGGAGAGCTCTGCCTGGCGCAGCATCAGCGCCGCGCCGCGATCGGACAGCGCGCGCGCGTTGGCAGTCTGGTGGTCGTCGATGGCATGAGGCAGTGGAATCAGCAGCGAGGGGCGCCCCATGATCGCGAGCTCGGCCACGGTCAGTGCCCCGGCACGGCAAATCACCACATCAGCCCAGGCATAAGCTGCCGCCATATCTTCAATAAAGGCGCTGACTTCGACGCGCTCGTCGAGTTGCACAGCATACTCGGCGCGCAGGGTTTCCACGTGCGCCTGCCCGGACTGGTGCCACACTCGCACGGCATCATCACCCAGCCGCTTGCGCACATGTCGCAACACTTCGGGCATCAGGTTGTTCAGCGGCTGCGCACCCAGACTGCCACCCAGCACCAACACCTGCAGCGGACGCTGCCCGTGGTAATCCCACAACTGTTGGTCTGCCGCTTGCAACAGCGCCCCACGCACCGGGTTACCCACCACTGCCACCGCCCGCTCACGCGGGAAGGCCGTGGGGAAACCGGCAGCCACCCGGCTGGCCAGGGGCGCCAGCAGGCGGTTGGTGGTGCCGGCCACCGCATTCTGCTCGTGGATCAGCAGGGGTTTGCGCAACAGCCAGGCCGCCAGCCCCGCGGGCCCCGCCACATAGCCGCCCAGGCCCACAACACAGGCCGGCGCAAGCCGCCACACCAGATACACCGCCCGCAGGCAGGACCAAAGCAGCAGAATTACGCCGAGTGCCGTTGCCGCGACATTCTTGCCGCGCACACCGCGCACGGGCAGCAGGTGCAACGGATAACCCGCCGCGGGCACAACCCGCGCCTCAAGTCCGCGCGCCGTGCCCGTCCAGGCGATCCGGTAGCCGCGCTCGCGCAGGGTGTCGGCAACGGCGAGTGCCGGATACACATGGCCTCCGGTACCACCGGCCATAATCAACACAAGAGGTGCCTCACTCATGAGCGACCTCCTTTGCCGGCGGCGCGGGGCGCGGCTGCGGGCAACTCGTTGCCGACCCGCAGAACCAGCGCCAGCATGCAGCAGCAGATAATGAGGCTGGTGCCGCCATAACTGACAAACGGCAGGGTGAGCCCCTTGGTGGGCAGCAAGCCGGCGCTCATGCCCATGTTCACGAAAGCCTGACCGGAAAACACCAGCGCCACGCCGTAGCACACATAGGCGCCAAACAACTGGCCCGCGATCTCCGCCTGCCGCGCAATCCAAAGGATGCGGGCAATGAGTGCCGTAAACAGCAGAATGACGGCGAGTGCTCCCACGAAACCGGTTTCCTCGGCCCAGATGGAAAACACAAAGTCCGTGTGCGCTTCCGGCAGATAAAACAGTTTCTGCACACTGTTACCGAGGCCGACACCCAGCCATTCACCGCGCCCAAAAGCGATCAGGGACTGAATGAGCTGAAAACCGCTGCCAAACGGGTCCGCCCACGGGTCAGTGAACGAGGTCAGCCGCTGCATGCGATAGGGCGCGGCAAAGACCAGGGCACCGACCACCACCGGGCTCAGCAGCACAATCGACAGGAAATGCGTGATTTTCATGCCGGCGAGGAACAGCATGCCAAACGATGTCGCCACCACAATCACCGTGGCGCCGAAATCCGGCTCGGCAAGCAGCAGCAACGCCACCAGCGCCAGTACCCCCATGGGCTTGAAGAAGCCACTCCACTGCTCGCGCACCTCACGCGCCTGGCGCACCAGATACCCCGCCATGTAGATCACGACCGTAAGTTTGGCGAACTCGGATGGCTGAAAGGTAAACGGGCCCAGCGGCAACCAGCGCTGTGCACCCTTCACTTCCTTGCCGATGCCGGGCAGCAGTACCAGCACCAGAAACGCCAGCCCGACCAGCAACCACATCCAGCCTGTTCTCAGCCAGAAACTGGACGGAAAGCGGTAGACCACGGCCGCGGCCACCACGGCAAGCACAATGTAAACGAGGTGGCGTCGGGTCAATTGCCAGGCGTCCTGGTAATGCCAGTCCGCGTATTCCACCGACGCCGAACCAATCGCCACAAGGCCAACCAGCAACAGTGACAGCGCGAGCAGAAACAGGGTCGGGTCCAGCGCGAAGGTCACGGGTTGTGTGAGCCTCATGCCTCACCTCCCCGGTTCAGGCCTTTTACTGCGGCCGCAAACGCGTCTCCGCGGGCCGGATAGCCGCTGAACATATCGAAGCTGGCACAGGCGGGTGAAAGCAATACCACATCACCCGGCTCGGCGCAGTCAGAGGCCAGGCGCACGGCACCTGCCATGTCCTGTGCTCGCTGCACCGGCAGCAGATCACCCACGGCGCGCGCGATCTCATCGGCCGCCTCCCCGATCAGGATTAATGCCTTGGCGGTTGACTGCAGAGCCTGTCGCAGGGGCCGGAAGTCCTGGCCCTTGCCCACACCGCCTGCGATCAGCACCACCTGGGCGCCCTCGCCAAAGCCACGCAGCGCCGCCGCGGTCGCGCCCACATTGGTACCCTTGGAGTCATTCACGAAGCGCACCCCGGCGTGTTCTGCCACCAACTGGCACCGATGTGGCAGGCCCCCGAAGGAACGCGCTGCCGACAGCATCGCGGGCATGGGTAAACCGGCGGCGTGGCCCAGCGCAAGCGCGGCGAGGACGTTGGCGACGTTGTGGCGTCCCGGCATACCCAGCTCGTTCACCGCCAACAGGGCATCAAAGCCCAGGCACAACATCTCTTGCCCGTCCATGACGCGCAAACCAAAACCGTGCAGCTCGGGCTCTTTCATGCGCCAGCTGGAGACTGCCGTCTCCGCGCCAACCAGCGGCAGCGTCAGCGGGTCGTCGCGATTGACAACGGCGTGTGCACAACCCCGGAAAATACGATGCTTGGCCTGGTGGTAGTGCTGCAAACTGCCGTGACGATCCAGGTGATCTGCCGAGACATTGAGCACCGTGGCCACGGCGAGCCCAAGGCTGCCCGCGCGCTCCAGCTGGAAGCTCGACAGCTCGAGCACGTAGAGCTCGCACTCCGCTGCCAGCAGATCCAGAGCCGGCACACCGAGATTCCCGCCCACGCCGACGTTCAGGCCTGCCTCTGCAGCCATGGCACCGAGCAGTGCCGTCACGGTGGATTTGGCGTTAGAGCCGGTAATGCCCACCACGGGCGCACTGGCTGCGCGCATGAACAGGTCGATATCGCCACTTACCTGCGCGCCGGCCGCGAGCGCGCGCGTTACCACCGGGTGATCCAGAGCGATGCCGGGGCTGACCACCCAGTCGCCACCCTGCTCTATCACCGCGTCGGGGATCGCTCCGGCAAACACGGGCACCTCGGGCATTTCACGCTGCAAAACAGCCAGCTCGGGCGGATTGTCGCGAGTATCAATCACCACGAATCGCCGACCGTTGCGGTACAGGAAGCGTGCACAAGACAAGCCTGTCGCGCCGAGGCCGAAAACCACCTCGTCGCCGCTGCTTGCTATAAGCCCCTGTGTCATCGCTCCGCTCTCTCCTTGCCTAGCGCAGTTTCAACGTCGCCAGCCCGAACAGGACCAGCATGACTGTGATAATCCAGAACCGAACGATGACGCGCGGTTCAGGCCAGCCCTTGAGTTCAAAGTGGTGGTGTATGGGCGCCATGCGGAAAATCCGCCGACCGGTCAACTTGAACGAAGCCACCTGCAGAATCACGGAGACGGTCTCCAGCACGAAGATGCCACCCATGATGAAGAACACGATTTCGTGGCGGGTGATAACAGCCACGGTACCCAACGCCGCACCCAGTGCCAGGGCACCCACATCGCCCATGAACACCTGTGCGGGATAGGTGTTGAACCAGAGAAAGCCGAGGCCTGAACCGGCAATGGCACCGCAGAATACGGCCAGCTCACCGCTGCCTGCGACATAGGGAATATGCAGGTAGTCGGCGAAGTTCACGTTGCCGGTGAGGTAGGCAATGATCCCCAGCGCTGACCCCACCATCACAGTGGGCAGAATCGCCAGGCCATCCAGCCCGTCGGTCAGGTTGACCGCGTTGCTCGCCCCCACAATGACGAAATAGGTGAGCAGGATGAACAGCGGGCCCATACTCCAGGCGAAATCCTTGAAGAAGGGGATGTACAGCTCGGTGGTCACCGGTGTATCGAAAGCAAGATAGAGATACAGGGCCGCCGCAAGGCCGGCCAGCGATTGCCAGAAATACTTCCAGCGTGCGGGCAGGCCGCGCGAATCACGCGCGACCACCTTGCGGTAGTCATCCACCCAGCCGACCGCACCGAATACCGCCGTTACGCCCAGCGCCACCCAGATATACGGATTGCGCAGATCCGCCCACAGCAGGCTGCTGATACCGATGGCGACCAGAATGAGGGCACCGCCCATGGTCGGGGTGCCGGATTTACTGAGGTGTGACTGCGGCCCGTCACTGCGCACGGACTGCCCGACCTGATAGAAGTTGAGCCGCCGGATCATGGCAGGGCCCACCAACAGGGAAATGGCCAGCGCTGTGCCGGCCGCCAGGATGCTGCGCAGCGTGAGGTACTGGAAGACCTGGAAGCCGCCGGCAAAGTGGGTCAGGTATTCGGCCAAAAATAACAGCATGTCAGTTCCCCGTCTCGCGCAAGGTAGCCAGCAGGTGCTCCATGGCAACGCCGCGAGAACCCTTGATCAGTACTGTATCTTCGGCACCGAGGTCCGCGCGCAGCGCCGCAGCCACCTCGTCGCAATCGGCAAACCATTCACCACCGAACTTCTCCACCGCACCCCGCAGATCAGACCCCACGGCATAGCGGCGCTCGATACCCCGCTCCCCGGCATAAGCCCACACGTCTCGATGCAGCTGCTCGCTGCCTTCCCCCAGCTCCAGCATCGCACCGAGCACCAACGTGCGACGTCCGGGGCAACCGGCAAGCACATCGATAGCCACACGCACGGACCCCGGGTTGGCGTTGTAGGTATCGTCGATCAAAACCGAGCCACCCAGACCGGCGACCCGTGTGCCGCGCCCCGCCGTGGGTTCGACACTGGCGAGCGCCGCAGTGATATCGGCGAGACTGAGCTCACAGGCCAGGCCCACGGCAACGGCAGCGAGCGCGTTGGACACGTTGTGCCGACCGGGCAGCTGCAGGCGCACCGGTGCTTCCCCAGACGGCGTTGTGACGACAAAGGTCATGCCCGCCGCACCGCGTGGCTGTATGCTGTGGGCGCTGATTGCCGCAGCCTGCTCCAGGCCATAGTCGAGCACCGTGGCGCCTGCGGCGCGGCTGCGCCAGCGCGCCGCCCAGGGCTGATCCGCGTTGACAACCGCGACACCCGCACCCTCCAGGCCCGCGTAGATTTCACCCTTGGCGGACGCGACGCCCTCCAGGCTACCGAAGCCCTCGAGGTGCGCAGGCATGGCATTGAGCAGCACGGCGATGTTCGGGCGCGCCAGCTCGCACAACCAGGCCACATCACCCTCGCGACAAGCGCCCATCTCAATCACCGCAAAAGCGTGCTCAGGCGTCAGGCGCAACAGCGTCAAAGGCACGCCAATTTCGTTGTTGAAGTTGCCCTCGGTTGCCAGTACCGGGCCGCGGCGCGACAACACGGCTGCAATCAGGTTCTTGGCGGTTGTCTTACCGGCACTGCCGGTAATCGCCACTACCGGTGCCTTGAACAACCCGCGGTTGAAAGCACCCAGGTGCCCCAGCGCGCGCTGCGTGTCGGTCACCCGCAACAGCGCCAGCGGCGTATCCACCTCACGATTGACGACTGCGGCGACGGCGCCGGCACTCGCAACGTTTGCCAGAAAGTCGTGGCCATCGAAGTGCTCGCCCTGAAGCGCAACGAACAAATCGCCCGCTACCACCTTGCGGCTATCGGTGGTGACACCGCTTACTGTGAGGTCGCCGCCGCGCAGACGCGCCTGCAAGGGCTCGCACAACTCACCGAGATGGAAGTCGCGCATCATGACGCTGCCCTCCGCTGCAGGGCCCGTGCCGCGCAGTCCACATCGCTGAAAGCACAGCGCTGATCACCGATGATCTGGTAGGTTTCGTGCCCTTTGCCGGCGATCAGCACGCAATCCCCCGGCTGCGCCTGATCGATGGCCAGGTTGATGGCTGCTGCCCGATCCGCTTCCACCAGCGCCACCCCCTGGCAGCCCCGCTGGATGTCGTCGAGGATCGCCTGCGGATCTTCGCTGCGCGGGTTATCGGAAGTCAGGATCACGGCATCCGCCGCCGCACAGGCCACGCGCCCCATAACCGCACGCTTGGCGGGATCGCGGTCGCCGCCACAGCCGAACACTACCAGCAACCGACCCGCAACCTGCGGCCGCAGGGCCTGCAGCGCCTTCTCCAGCGCATCGGGCGTATGGGCATAGTCCACAACCACCTGCACACCCAGGGTATTCGCCACGCTCTGCATGCGCCCCGGCACGGGCTGCAAGCGTGCTACCGCTGCCAGCACCGACGGCAAATCGCCGCCGAGCAATACCGCGCAGCTCAGCGCTGCCAGCGCGTTGGACAGGTTGAAGTCACCGGGCAGGGGCAGCGACAGGGTCGCCTCGCCCCAGGGGGTTTGCAGTTGGGCGCGGGCGCCACCGGGGAAAAACTCCGCTTCCACAACACGCACATCTGCCGGCTCACCGCGACTGGAAAACGTCAGCGACTCGACGTCAGCCGGCAGGCCAGCCCGCATCTGCACGCTGTAGGGGTCATCGGCATTGACCACCGCAAAGCGCAGGCCACGCTGGGAAAAAAGCTGCTGCTTGCTGCGCGCGTAAGCCGCCATGTTGCCGTGGTAATCGAGATGGTCGTGCGAGAGATTGGTGAACACGGCAACGTCAAACTGCATACCCTGCACGCGCCCCTGATCCAGCGCGTGGGATGACACCTCCATACATACGGCATCCACACCCTCGTCACGCCAGGCTGCGAGCTGCTGCTGCAGCGCGATAGCATCCGGCGTGGTGTTGCGGGCTTCGGTTGCGCTGTCATCCAGCACGGCGCCCAGCGTACCGATAACGCCACACCGGTAGCCCGCGGCGCGCAGCAACTGCGCCAGCAGCCGGCTGGTGGTGGTTTTACCGTTAGTGCCGGTAACCCCCACCGTGATCATCGCCGCGCTGGGATCGCCATACAGGCGAGCGGCGATTTCCCCTGCCGCCTGCGCCAGCTCTGCCTGCTCCAGCAACGGCACATGCAGTGCATCGACAAAGCCGGCTACCGGTGGCTCTGCCACTACGGCGACAGCACCCTGCGCCACTGCCTGCTCGATAAACTGGCGTCCATCATGTGACGCGCCAGGCAAGGCCAGGAACAGATCGCCGGGACCTACGCGGCGGCTGTCCAGCTGCACGCCGGTCACCTGAACATCTGTCCAGGCCGCGGCCCGGGCACCGAGCAGATCAGACAGCGGCATGCGCGGCCGGGAACTTGCGAGTGCGTTCATCCCGACACCCCCGCGCCCTGCGCCGCGAGTGCCAGCGCGGCGTCGTGCTCGTCCGGCGGCAAATTCAGCAAACGCAATGTACCCTGCGCGACGCGCGAGAACACCGGCGCGGCCACTGCGCCACCGCCGGTCGCTTCACCCTGGGGTTCATTGATCACCACCACGGTGACAAAACGTGGATCCGCAATCGGCGCGATGCCGGCAAAGAAAGCGATATGCTTGTTGTCCTGGTAGCCGCCGGGGCCCACCTTGCGCACGGTGCCGGTTTTACCGCCCACCGCGTAACCGGGCACCTGGGCGCGCCGTGCGGTGCCGTGCTCTTCGGTCACCCGCTGCAGCACCTTGCGCACTTCGCGTGCGATGTCGGCTTCCACCACGCGTATTCCGACGGGCGCTGTTTCATTCGCCGCAAGCAGGGACACCGGTGGCATCACCCCGTCGTTGGCGAACGAGGCGTAGGCGTGCGCGAGCTGCAGTGGTGTCGCGGTGAGGCCATAGCCAAAGGCCAGGGTCACTTTTTCGATATCGCTCCAGCGGCGCCGGTTGGGTAACTGGCCGGCACTTTCGCCCGGGAAACCCGTGCCCAGCGCAGCACCAAAACCAAAACGGCGAAACACGTCCTGTATCGGCTCATGGCCAATGTCGAGGGCGATCTTGGTGACACCCACCTGGCTGGACTTCTCGATCACGCGCGAAACGGAAATCTCGCCGTAGTTGCGTGGATCCGGCAGCGTCTTGCGACCCACGCGAATCCACCCGGGTGAGGTGTCGATCATGCTTTCGGAGGAGTACCGGCCGCTCTCCAGCGCTGCAACCAGCGTGAAGGTTTTCATGGTAGAGCCGGGCTCGAACATGTCTGTCACCGCGCGGTTGCGGGTCTGATCCGGACTGATGCCGCGGCGGCCATTGGGGTTGTACACCGGGTGATTGACCATGGCCAGCACTTCGCCGGTATGACTGTCGAGGGTGACGATGCTGCCGGAGGTGGCGCCGGTGAGCGCCATGGCGCGTTGCAGCTCCTGGTGATGCAGGTACTGCAGGCGCAGGTCGATGCTCAATCGCAGGTCCTTGCCGGACCGTGCAGGTTCGAGCACACCGATGTCGCGCACAACATCACCGCGCAGATCCTTGATGTACTGCTTCTTGCCGGGCGTACCCTTGAGCCAGTCGTCATAGGCCAACTCCAGCCCGGCGATGCCGCGCCCATCGAGATTGGTGAAGCCCACCAGATGGCCCGCCACTTCTCCCGCCGGGTAATAGCGCTGGTATTCACGACGCCCGGATACGCCGGGCAGCTTGAGCGCAAGGACTTCACGTGCGGCTGCCGGCACCATATGGCGGCGCAGATACATGAACGAACGGCCCGTGAAGCGGTCCAGACGCGCCTGCAGGTCCGCAAGGGGCATGTCCAGCGCTGTGGCCAGCGGTGAGAGATCGTCTACTGCGGTGAGCAAGCGGGGATCGGCCGCCAGCGAAATCACGGGGGTACTCACGGCGAGGGGTTCACCGCGACGATCTGCAATCACGCCCCGATAGGCGGGGATTTCCGCGTTGCGCATGGCCCGGCTCTCGCCCTGGTCCTGCAGGAAACTGCGCCCGTGCTCGACATCCAGAACCTGCAGCGACAGCACGCGCCCCACCAGCAATGCAAGCATGGCCAGCAATGCGATAGCCACCAGGTAAAAGCGCCAGGGCGCTACGGCAGCGAGGCGCGACCGACTCATGGACGCACCACCTTGAGGCTTTCCAGCGCCGGGGCCTGCATCTGCAATTCGCGAGTGGCCACGCGTTCAACACGATAGTGCGATGCCCAGGTGCTCTGCTCCAGCAGCAGGCGCCCGTAATCTTCCTGCAGGTACCACTGATCCGCCTCCAGCTGCTGCAAGACGGCATAGAGCTGACGGCAGCCATGTGAGCTGTGAATAACACCAAACGCAGAACCCAGCACCAGCGCCAGCAGGGTGCCAAACAGCGCGAGGGAGTGCAGGCTCATGCTGCGCTCAGGGGCGATTGCCGGGGATGTCGTGCGGCCGGCCATCAGCTGATCTTCTCGGCGACGCGCATGATGGCACTGCGCGCACGCGGGTTCGCAGCGACTTCGTCGGCGCTCGCGCGCACCGCCTTGCCGACCAGTCGCATATGCCGGTTGAGCGCGCTGTCGCGCACCGGCACACCGGCCGGCAGCGCATCACCACGCGCCATATCGCGCATATAACGCTTCACCAGCCGGTCTTCCAGGGAATGAAAGCTGATCACGACCAGCCGGCCTCCCACCTTGAGCAAGCCCAGCGCCTGCGCCAGCAGCTCAACCAGGTCATCCAGCTCGCGGTTGATATGGATTCGAATACCCTGGAATGCCCGCGTCGCCGGGTGCTTGTGCTTCTCCCAACGCGGGTTGGCTTCACTGACGATCTTCGCCAGGCGGCCCGTGGTCACAATGGGCGCCTCGGCGCGCGCTGCAACGATGGCACCGGCGATCCGGCGCGCAAAACGCTCCTCGCCGAACTCTTTCAATACTGCGGCGATATCCTGCTGGGCCGCACACGCCAGCCACTGGGCTGCGGTCTCGCCACTGCTGGTGTCCATACGCATATCCAGCGGACCATCGTGCTGGAAACTGAAACCGCGCTCGCTGTTGTCGAGTTGCGGACTGGAGACCCCGAGGTCGAGCAGGATGCCGTCGACACCCTCGATATCACGCGAGCGCAGCTGGGCAGGCAGCGCCGCGAAAGAGCCATGAAAGAAATTGAAGCGTGCGTCTGCAGCGCTGAGTTCGGACGCCACCAGTGCGGCTGCCGGATCCTTGTCGACACCCAGCAGCCGGCCATTGGGCGCCAGTTGTTGCAGCAGGGCGCGGCTGTGACCACCACGACCGAACGTGCCATCGACATAGATACCATCGCTTGTCGTCACCAGAGCATCCACCGCCTCTCGTAACAAAACTGTTTGATGCATGTCGCTCACCTACAGCGGGAGAGACACAAGTTCGTCGGGCAACTCCGCTTCGGGACCGGACTCCAGCAGCGCCTGTTCGCACTCTGCCAGCCACAGCTCCTCCGCCCACAACTCCATCTTGTTGCCCTGCCCCACCAGCACCAGCTTCTTGTCCAGATGCGCGTACTCGCGCAGCGGCTGAGGCAGCAGGCAGCGGCCGTTACTGTCCATCTCGATGTCAGTGGCGTAGCCCAGCACCAGGCGCTGGAAGCGCTTGACCGCCTGCTTCAGGGCGGGCAGGGCCTGTATGTGCTTTTCGATGCGCTCCCAGTCGGGCAGCGGATAGATGACGAGGCATTTCGCCTGCGTGTCGATGGTCACCACGATCTGGCCGTCACAGAGGGCACGCAATGGCTCGCGCTGGCGCGCTGGCATGGCCAGTCGCCCCTTGGCGTCCATATTGATGTGCTGTACCCCGCGAAACACGCCAGTTTCCCCCGCTTATCCGGCCCTTCAAAACCACAAAAAACCAGATATATCCACTTCTTCCCACTTTTCGACACTATAGGGGCGCAGCAATTGGAGTGTCAAGCGAGCCAGTCGCGAAAAACGTTTTAATTTCAGCTAATTAGCGCTGATTGGCGGGTGATTCTTCAGCTTCTGAGAGGGTAAATGAAAACAAAAAATACATTAAAACAGACCGCTAACATCGTATATTGAGGATTCACTTTAAGTTAAAGGTTATTTTCTTCTGCCAGCAGCCACGTTTTAGTAGAAAAAAACATAAGCGGCGACGTCGGGCGCAAGCAACGCGGCGGCACAGGCTGCCGCCGCGTTGGAAAGGGGATAAGTGAGTCGGTCGATAAGCCGGGTTCTGTCGTGGACGATCATTCATCTGCGACCGACGTCACCGCCGGCCTGTAGCGACCTACCCGAATCCACTGCGGGCCGCAGCATACGGATTCCTATTTGGTCTTGCTCCGAGTGGGGTTTACCATCGCCACGCCTGTTGCCAGCCGCGCGGTGCGCTCTTACCGCACCTTTTCACCCTTACCCGACTCGCGCCGGGCGGTATCCTTTCTGTTGCACTTTCCGTAGGCTCGCGCCCCCCAGGCGTTACCTGGCACCCTGCCCTGTGGAGCCCGGACTTTCCTCCCCTGGCCGAAACCAGAAGCGATCGCCTGACCGACTCGGCGGCAAGCCTACCCGCTGCGCGGCCCCCGGGCAACACAAACTTCCCTGGCGTGAATGCTCCCGTCGGGAGCGCCGGGGTGTGGTCAGCTCTTTTGCCCCAGGAGATAGTCGTACAGCGCCTTCTTGCGCAGCCCGGTGAGATCGGCGACCACAGCGGAAGCACGCTTGGCGGGCAACTCTTCAGCCAGTCGCAGCAGCATCCGGGTGACATCGGGCGTGAGCGCCTCATCGCGCCCGCGCTGGCCGCCAACAGCAAGCACAATCTCGCCACGCTGCTGGTTGCTATCGGCTGCCACAAAAACCGCCAGGTCCCCCAGGGGCGCCCGCTTCAGCGTTTCGAAGGTTTTGCTCAATTCCCGCGCCAACAGCGCCTCACGCTGGTCACCAAAGGCCGTCACCATGTCCTGCAGGGTCTCTGCTACCCGGTGCGGTGCCTCATAAAACACCAGGGTCGCTGATTCCGCCGCCAGGTCCTGCAGGCGGCGCGCACGGGCGCCCGCTTTGGCGGGCAGAAAGCCCTCAAACAGGAAACGGTCAGTGGGCAGGCCAGAGGCGCTGAGTGCGGCGATCGCAGCACAGGGCCCAGGCAGTGGAATCACCCGGTGACCGGCGTCCTGCGCGTCGCGCACCAGGCGATAACCGGGGTCGGAGATCAGTGGTGTGCCGGCATCCGACACCAGCGCCACCACACCACCACCGGCGATGCACTCCAATATGCGCGCCTGCGCCCGCTCGCCGCTGTGCTCATGGTAAGCCAGCAGCGTCGCCGTGATGGAGAAATGCTGCAGCAGGCGCGCGGTGTGCCGCGTATCCTCTGCTGCGACAATATCCGCCGCAGTAAGTACCGCCAGGGCCCGCGAGGTCATATCTCCCAGGTTGCCGATTGGCGTGGCAACAACATATAGTCCGGATTCCACTGATCACCCCTGGCCCTGTATCATTTACCTGGCATGGACCTCACCGCTGGTGGCTGCGGTCCCGTTGCAGCCGGAAGGATAGCATGACGCGTACAATGACCCCGACCACCGCGGGCGGCAAAACAGCAGCGGCGGCCATTCTGCTAGTGGCCCTGGCCACTGGCTGCACCACCGCGCCCCCTGAGCCCGTCGCACCCAGCGCACAGGAAGTGGTGCCAGAGGCTCCAGCGGAGCCCTCGCCCACGTTGACCCCGCCCATGCCCACAAGCCGTTGGGACGCGACCTTCGAGCAGACCCGCGCCGCTCTGAGGGCGCGCGACTGGATGGCTGCTGAGCAGACCCTTGCGAGCCTTCCGCAGGACCTGGAGGCGGCTGACCGCAGCCGACGGGACTTCCTGCTTGCTCGTGCGGCATTTTTGCGCGGCGACCTCGATCGCACAGACGCCCTGCTCACCGCCGGGCCAGAGGAAGACGTACCCGCGGCACTGCGACTGGAGCAGGCCGAGTTCACCCGGGCAATCGCACAGCTCGCCGGGGACTGGCTAACAAGCGCCCGGATTGGGGCAGAGATACTGACGCAGCAACCCGCCGATGCAGGTCTGCGCCGTGCTATCTGGCGCGACCTCAACCGCAGCAGCGAGGCCGCTATGGCGACAGCCCTGGCCAACGCGCCCGACGCGGACTGGCGCGGCTGGCTGGAACTGGCCTTGCGGGACCGGCGCGCCGAAAACCCGCAATCTCTGCAGGAAGCGCTGTTGGAGTGGCGCAACCAACACCCCTCTCACCCCGCCGCCCTGCAGCTGCCGGGAGGCCTTGAGTATATTGCCCGGGGCGTGCGCGCACCGCGGAAGGTGGCACTGCTGTTGCCACTCAGCGGGCGCCTGGCGCCTGCCGCCCGTGCGGTGCAGGACGGCTACCTGGCCCATTACTTCGCCGCCCGGGCGCGCGGGGAGACTCCCTATGCGCTCAACGTTATCGATACCACCGCCCATGCATCCGCTGCCGCCGCGTACGGCCAGGCAATTGCCGACGGTGCGGAGATCGTCGTCGGGCCTCTGAGCAAGGAAGCGGTCGCTGAGCTGGGGCAGATACCCGAGCGCCCTGTACCTATCCTGGCCCTGAACCGCACCGACAGTGACGCCCTGCAAAGTGGCAGTGCACTGGTGCAGCTGTCGCTGGCACCCGAGGATGATGCACAGCGCATCGCCGAACTGGCCTACGGTTCCGGTGCACGCAAGGCTCTGCTGCTGCGCCCCGCCGGTGAGCGCGGCGCGCGGCTCGGGGACGTCCTGCAGCAACGCTGGCAGGCACTGGGGGGCCAGATTGTCAGCACCGCGAGCTACGCCAGTGCCGAGGCCTACTCTGACAACATCAAGAATGCGCTCAACCTGAACGCCAGCGAACAGCGCGCCAGCGACATCCGCAGTATGCTGGCCACCAACATCGAATTCACCCCGCGCCGGCGACAGGATATCGATGTCATCTTCCTGCTTGCGGATTCCCCGGTTGAGGCGCGTTCCCTCAAGCCACTGCTGGCGTTTCACTATGCGGGTACTATCCCCGTCTACGCGCTATCCAGCGCCTACAGCGGTGTGCCCGACTCAAGAGATCGCGATCTGAACGGCATGCGCCTCGCCGAAATACCCTGGCTGCTTGGCAGCAACCCGGGGTTGCGGGTTGCCATTGCCGCCGGCGACACCGGCAGTGACAGTCTCACCCGCCTTAACGCACTGGGCGCGGATGCGTGGCTGGTGCAATCCCGCTTCGCCCAGCTGCAGGCCGGCGCCGATGTCCTGCTGCGAGGAGACACGGGGCTGCTAAGACTGGACCCCAGCCTGCGTTTACAGCGTGAGCCCGTATTGGCGGTATTTGATGGCAGCGACCTGGCCCAACCGTGACCTATACTGCCACCGAGGCAGGGAGGCTTCGGTATGCAGGGCCCGGGAGACTGGTATGAGGACGCGGCCACACGCTGGCTCTGTGCGCAGGGATGGCAGGTGGTGCAGCGTAACTTTCATTGCAAGCTGGGGGAGATTGACATTATCGCCCTCGATGGTGAGTACCTGGTGTTCGTGGAAGTACGCGCGCGCAGCAACCCGCGCTTCAGCTCCGCCGCCGCATCGGTGGACAGGCGAAAACAGCGCAAGCTGCTGCGTGCCGCCCGCGTATTCCTGCAACGCAACGCGCAGTGGCGGGCCAGGCCCTGTCGATTTGACGTGCTTGCCTTCAACCCGCGACAATCCATGCCTGAACCGGCGCCGCAGTGGATTCGCAGCGCTTTCAGTGCCTGACTTCCCAGCGACGGACATAGTGCATGGATGATGACTACGGGCTGATCGCCGATACCGTGCAGGACACCATCAGCACGCTGGCAATGGCGGTAGATGAGCTGGCCGACCCCATTCAGCGAGCCGCCGCCAGTATGGTGGCAACGCTGCTGCGGGAGGGCAAGGTAATGGCGTGCGGCAATGGTGTGGATGCAGGATTGGCCCAACTGCTTTGCAGCAGCCTGCTAGCCGGGCTCGAGCGCGACCGACCTTCCCTCCCCGCTATGGCCCTGTCAGCAGACGGTGCCAGCCTTACCGGTATCGCGCACGAACACGGCCTCGATGAGATCTGGGCGTGTCAGGTGCGGGCTTTGGGGCAACCGGGTGACACGCTGGTGTGCTTCAGCAGCGCCACCGCCGCCGGCAGCCTGTTGCGGGCAATCGAAGCGGCGCGGGAACGCAACGTTGCCGTCGTCGTGCTGTCCAACACGCAAGACACATCGCTCAGTCAGCTTTTGGAGGGCACGGATATCGCCGTTGCCTGCACCGCCACGCGGCGCCCGCGGGTGATAGAATTGCACACGGTGATCATTCACTTGCTTTGTGAACTGATTGACCGCAGCCTGTTCGGCAACTACAACGGAAACTGATCATGAAACCATTTGCACCGCTCCTCACCCTTCTCGGCAGCCTGCTACTCACCGGCTGCGGCAGCATGCTGGCGACGGTCGAGGCTGACTCCATCGAGGATCAACCCGACGAGCGCACCATGGCACAACGGCTTGAGGACGAGAGCATCGAAGTCAAGGCCATCGTCAACATCCACGCCGCGAACACCGCGTTCGACGACGCCCACCTGATCGCCGTCAGCTACAACGGTTTCGTGCTGCTCGCCGGGCAGGTGGGCACCGCTGACCTGAAAACCCAGGCGGCCGATGAGGTGCGGAAAATACGCGGCGTACGGCGCATCTACAACGAAATCGATGTGAAGGCACCCACCGGCGCTTTGGTGCGCACCAGTGATGCGTGGATCACCACGAAAATCAAGTCCTGGCTGCTGACCAACATGGATACACCCGGCATGCGCACCAAGGTGGTGACCGAAAACAGCGTGGTTTATCTGATGGGGCTGGTATCGAAAGAAGAGGCGCGCAGGATAGCGGATGTGGCCGCCTCGGTCTCTGGCGTGACCCGCGTGGTGCAGTTGTTCGAGACCATTCCGTAACCGCGGCGCACAGGCGCCGCGCCAGGCTGGGTCACTACTTGACGATCTTCAGTGACGGTCGCCCTTCCGGTTTCGACGTGGAGCCTCCCCCATCGTCACCAGAGGGGTCATCGGGCGGCTCGGGTGACTCTTCCGCCTCAAACACCATCCCCTGGCCATTTTCACGGGCGTAAATCCCGATCACAGCACCCACCGGCAGCAGGATATCGGTGGGCGTGCCGCCAAAGCGGCCATTGAAACTGATCCACTCGTTGCCAATCAGCAGCTCAATCACCGCGCTCGGGCTTACATTGAGCACGATCTGCCCGTCCTTCACATACTGGGAAGGTACTTCAACGCCCGGCCGTCTGGCATCAACCAACAGGTAGGGTGTACAGTCATTGTCGACAATCCACTCGTACAGCGCCCGCATGATGTACGGGCGGCTGGGCGTCATTGTCGCGGTGTCGTCACTCATGCGCTGGGCTTACCCCTTCGTCGTTTCCCCTAGGGGCGCATCTCGCGTTCCTGCTCGGAGAGGCTCTCCTGGAACGATTCACGACCAAACAGCGCATCCATATACGCCAGCAAGGGCTTGGTCTGCTTGCCCGGGCGCACCTCGATGCCGAGGGAGGGCAGACGCCAGAGGATGGGGGCCAGGCAACAGTCGACCAGCGTGAACTCTTCGCTCATGAAGAAGGGCTTTTCCGCAAAGATAGGCGCAATACCCACCAGACCATCGCGCAATTCCTTGGTCGCCTTGCTGACGACGTTGTCGCTGCGGGAATGCTGAATGGAATCCACCAACGAGCACCAGTCCTTCTCGATACGGTGGATATACAGGCGGCTCTCCGCGCGCGCGACCGGGTACACCGGCAGCAGGGGCGGATGCGGGAACCGCTCGTCCAGATACTCCATCATCACCTTGGACTCGTAGAGCACGAGATCCCGATCAACCAGCGTCGGCAGTGAATTGTAGGGGTTCAGGTCAGCCAGCTCTGCGGGAGGGTGGGCGCTATCCGACTCGATCATGTCGACCGTCACGCCCTTCTCGGCGAGTACGATGCGCACGCGGTGGCTGTATTGGCTGGCACTGTCAGAGAAGAAGGTCATGGAAGACCGTTTCGCCGCCACACCCAGTGCATTGTCATCAGCTCGTTTCATAGTGCAATCCAGAACGTGGGGGAGACCGGCAAAACGCCGGTCCCGGGGGCATATCAGTGAACGTCTTTCCAGTACTCGCGGTTCAGCAACCAGGCGAAGACGAAGAACAGCAGGATGAACAACAACACGTATACGCCAATGCGCTGCCGATCCGCCGCGCTCGGTTCAGCCGTGTACGCGAGGAAGTTCACCAGGTCGTACATGGCGCCGTCGAACTCTTCCGGCGACATGGAGCCCTCCTGCACCAGCTTAAACTGACCGCAGGGCTCCTCCAGCAGAGGTTCACCCGTCAGGGGGTCGCGCCGCACGCCGCCGTTGTTGGCTTTACCCGGCCCCATGGCACACGCCTGCAGGCCTTGCAGCTCCAGCATCACGTGGGGCATGCCCACATCCTTGAAGACCTTGTTGTTCACCCCGTACGGACGGCTCTCATCCAGGTAGAAGGTGCGCAGGTAGGTGTACAGCCATTCCGGCTGCCGGGCGCGGGATACCAGGGTCAGGTCAGGAGGCGTCGCGCCGAACCAGGTCTTCGCCAGACGATCGTCCATCGCGTTATCCATCAGCGAGCCGATGCGCACATCGGGGTCGAAGATCAGGTTATCGCTGAACAAATCCTCGGGGATACCAAGGTCCTCCGCGGTGCGCTTGTAACGCGCATACTTGAGTGAGTGGCAAGCCATGCAATAGTTCATGTACAGCTTGGCGCCATTCTGCAGAGAGGGCTTGTCGTGAGGGTTGACGCTGATTTCATCGCAGGGCATGGAGCCGCAGTTGTACTCGCCCCCGGCACCCACCGCCTTCAGCGGCAGAATGGTCAGCGCGAGAATCAGCGCCAGGCCGGCAAGGCTGCCCCAGAAACCGATGCCGCCGTCCATCGTAACGCGCTCGGGAACCGGCTTGGTCTTGTCCAGCGTTGACCAGATCGGCATCAGCAGGAAGAAGGCGAAGTAGAACACCGAACAGATCTGCGCCAGCAGCGTACGCTCCGGTGTCGGCGCCTTGACGCCCAGCACGCCGAGGATCAGGAAGCTGGCCACAAACAAGACCAGCATGACCTTGTTCAGCGTGCCACGGTAGCGCCAGGACTTGACAGGGTTGCGATCCAGCCACGGCAACAGGAACGGAATCGCGACTGAGGCGGCGAAAGCGATGAAGCCCCAGAACTTGTCCGGCACTGCACGGAGCACAGAATAGAACGGCGTGAAGTACCACACGGGCGCAATGTGGTCCGGGGTCTTCAGCGCGTTCGCTTCTTCGAAGTTGGCATATTCGAGGAAGAAGCCACCCATCTCCGGCATGAAGAACATCACCGCACAGAAGATGAACAGGAACACACCAATGGCCTGCAGGTCGTGCACCGTGTAGTAGGGGTGGAAGGCCACGCCGTCCAGCGGCACACCATCCGGACCCTTGTGTTTCTTGATGTCGACCCCATCCGGGTTGTTCGAGCCCACTTCATGCAGCGCCAGCAGGTGGAGCACCACCAGAGCGAGCAATACGATCGGCAGGGCAACCACGTGCAGAGCAAAGAAGCGGTTCAGGGTCACACCGGAAATCAGGTAGTCGCCGCGAATCCAGGTCACCAGGTCCTCACCGACCACCGGAATGGCGCCGAACAGGGAAATGATCACCTGCGCGCCCCAGTAGGACATTTGGCCCCAGGGCAGCACGTAGCCGACGAAGGCCTCGGCCATCAACACGACAAAAATCAGCATGCCAAAGACCCAGATCAGCTCACGCGGCTTCTTGTAGGAGCCGTAGATAAGTGCCCGGAACATGTGCAGATAGACCACCACAAAGAAAGCGGAGGCACCCGTGGAGTGCATATAGCGCAGAATCCAGCCGTAATCGACATCACGCATGATGTATTCGACCGAGGCAAAGGCCTGTTCGGCACTGGGGGTGTAATTCATGGTGAGCCAGATACCGGTCAGCAGCTGATTCACCAGAACCAGCAGCGACAGCACACCAAAGTAGTACCAGAGATTGAAGTTCTTGGGCGCGTAGTACTGTCCCATGTGGGTGTTCCATGCGCGCATGATGGGCAGGCGTTCGTCGACCCAGTCCCGAAGTCCTACAAGCATATTGATCATCAGGCTGCCTCCGCGTCCACGCCAATTACCAGAACCGACTCGGTCTCATAGGAGTACGGCGGCACCACCAGGTTGGTGGACGCCGGGACGCCGGCGTAGACGCGCCCGGACAAATCGAACTTGGAACCGTGGCAGGGGCAGAAAAAGCCACCCAGCCACTCGTCGCCCCCCAGATCGGCGGCGCCGACCTCGGGTCGATATTTGGGCGCGCACCCCAGGTGCGTGCACAGCCCCTCGGCAACAAATATCTCCGGGCGCAGCGCGCGCGCCGGGCCATCGATATAGGCCGGTTGCGTTGATATCGCGGAGTCCGGGTCTTTCAACTCACCGGTCAGCTTGTCGAGATCGGCCAGCATGGCCGCGGTGCGATGGACCACGTAAACCGGCTTGCCCCGCCACTCCACAACGACCATCTGGCCGGGTTCCAGCTTGCTGATATCCGCCTTCACGGGTGCACCTGCGGCCTTTGCCTTGGCCGAGGGATTCCACGACCCGACAAACGGCACCGCGATTCCCACTGCGCCGGCAACGCCAACCACACTCGTCGCGGCGGTCAGGAAACGTCTCCTGCCGGTGTTCACGCCATCGCTACTCATGCTCTTCACTCCTGATTACCGGGCCGCCCACGTACGTTGGCAGACTCGGAAGACGACTTCGCAAAAAATGCTGCAAATAGTAATGATTTTGCCCGTTGCTGGCAACATAAAGCCCCGGAAAGCACGTGGCCTTTGCCAGCAAGCTACTGTTTTTTCAGCACAAAAAAACGCCCGGCCTGAATACCAAACCGGACGTTTTCGAAACAAGGCAGCCGGCCCAATTGGCCAACCGCACGCTCAGCGCTTGGAGTACTGCGGACGCTTGCGCGCCTTGCGCAAACCCACTTTCTTACGCTCAACCTCACGCGCATCACGCGTGACATAGCCGGCGCGACGCAGTGTGCCGCGCAGCGCTTCGTCGTAATCCATCAGGGCGCGGGTGATGCCGTGGCGAATGGCGCCGGCCTGGCCAAAGCTGCCACCGCCCTCGACGGTCACATTGACGTCAAACTTGTCGGACAACTCCACCAGCTCAAGCGGCTGGCGCACAATCATGCGCGCCACTTCACGACCAAAGTACTGGTCGAGCGGACGCTTGTTGACCGTGATGTTACCGCCGCCGGTCTGGATGAATACGCGCGCCGTGGAGGTCTTGCGGCGGCCGGTTCCGTAGTACTGGGTTGCTGACATAAGAGAGTTATCCGTTAGATGTTCAATGCTTGCGGCTGCTGGGCGGTGTGCGGATGCTCTGCGCCCGCGTAAACCTTGAGCTTCTTGAACATGGCCCGACCCAGCGGATTGCGGGGCAGCATGCCCTTCACCGCGGTCTGCAAAACACGCTCAGGCGCCTTGTCGATGAGCTTCTCGAACGAGATGGACTTGATACCACCGATAAAGCCTGTGTGGTGGTGGTACATCTTGTCCGTGGCCTTGGCTCCGGTCACGTGGATCTTTTCCGCGTTGATGACGACGATATAATCGCCGGTGTCAACGTGCGGTGTGTACTCAGCCTTGTGCTTGCCGCGCAAACGGTGGGCAATTTCGCTGGCCAGACGCCCGAGGGTCTTGCCTGACGCATCGACGACAAACCAGTCGTGGCGCACGTCTTCGGCTTTGGCACTGAAAGTTTTCATTAATAAACGCCTCTTGGAGGGCTCCAATTTCGAGAGCGCGAATACTACTGCTTCGCACCCAGCTTTTCAAGCACCGCTGAAAATATTCTGTCGCCGGACAGAATCACTCGCGCTCAGGGACGGTGCTCCCTGGCGAGATAGTCGTGAGACTGCATTTCCTGCAAACGGGACACGGTTCGCTGAAATTCGAACCGCAGGCGGTGGCCATCATACAGGTCCAACAGCTGCCTGTCAGCAGCCATCACCAGCTTTACATTGCGATCGTAGAATTCGTCGACCAGGTTGATAAAGCGGCGTGCGGCATCATCGTTGCCGGCACCCAGGGCCGGCACACCGGACAACACCACCGCATGGAATTCCCGGGCGAGCTCGATGTAGTCATTCTGTGAGCGCGGCCCGCCACAGAGCTCGGCGAAATCGAACCACACCACATCATCGGCGAGGCTGCGGCTGCGAATGGCGCGCCCGTTGATCTGCAGGCTTTCTCCTTCCGTGGCTGCATGCGGTGCCAGCCGTTCAAAGCTCTCGCGCAGGCTGACGTCTGCCTCCGCATCCAACGGGTAATGGTAGAGCTCGGCCTTCTCCAGGGTGCGCAGGCGATAATCCACCCCCGCGTCCACATTCAGCACCAGCGTATGCTGCTCAATCAGTGCTATTGCCGGCAGAAAGCGCTGCCGCTGCAGGCCGTTTTCATACAGGCGGGCAGGCTCGATATTGGAGGTCGCAACCAGGGTGACGCCGCGCGCGAAGAGCGCCTCCATGAGGCCGCCGAGGATCATCGCATCGGCAATGTCGGTGACAAAGAACTCGTCGAAACAGACCACTTTGGCCTCCGCCGCGAGTCGGTCCGCCACGCGCTGCAGTGGGTTCTTCTCCCCCGCCAGCTGTTTGAGCTCGGCGTGCACACGCTGCATGAAGCGATGGAAGTGCACACGCATTTTGCCTTCGGCGGGCAGGCAGTCGAAAAAAGTGTCCATCAAATAGGTCTTGCCGCGGCCCACGCCGCCCCACATATACAGTCCACGCTCAGGCTGCGGGCGCTCACGACGCAGCCGCCGCAACCACCCGCCGCCGCGTGCCTCGCGCGCGAGCAGACGCTCGAACAGATCCTGCAACTGACGCACAGCGGCCTCCTGGGCAGGGTCACGGGAAAACCCCGGCTGCTGTAAATCCGCTTGATAACGCCCCCAGGGCGACTGTTGCGCTGTATTCACGCCGGACTCCGGCCTCCTGCTGAAAGTAAAACTGGCGGCACACTCTATCCATGCCTCGCCACCTTGGCAACGCCCGGGATCGGCGGGCGCGCCGTTCAAACGCCGTTGCGCTCAGTGCGGCTGCCCGGTCTGCGCTAGAGTCGAAGCCAGTTTGAGGTATACTGGCGCAGTCACACCCCCGCGAAGAAGAGGTAACCCTGTGTACAGTTTGACCATTCTGATCGCCACCGGCGCCATCGCCCTGTTAGTGGGTGGCGCTATCGGCCTGCTTATCGGCCGCCGCCTGTCCGCCGACGGCCAGCGGCTGCGCGACACGGAGCGCAAGCTGGACCAGATGACGCAGGACAAGCGCGCCTACGAAAATTCCGTTGTCGAGCACTTCTCGCAAACAGCACGCCTGCTGAACACGCTGACTGACTCCTATCGCAATGTACACAACCACCTGGCCTCCGGAGCCGAGACCCTGTGCGAGGACAAGGGCCCGGTGTCGCTGGAGCGACTGCAAAGCGGCGCTGAGGACGACGCGGAGATACCGTCGCACCTGGCACAAATCCAGCCGCCGCTGGATTACGCGCCGAAAACCTCTCCCGGCGAGAAGGGCATGCTCAATGAAGAGTTCGGCATAGAGCGCCAGCGCAAACCGGTCGAGGAGCGCTGAGCCCCCCGGCTATACCGGGTTGTCGATATCGATGAAGCGGTGCTCCAGGCCAAACGCTTCAGCCAGGTGCGCACCTAACGCCTGAACGCCGTAACGCTCGGTGGCGTGGTGCCCGGCGGCAATGAAGTGAATACCCTCCTCCCGCGCAATGTGCACCGTGGGCTCTGACGCCTCCCCGGTCAGGAACAGGTCTGCACCCGCAGCAACTGCATGCTGGATATACGACTGCGCCGCACCCGTGCACCAGCCAATGCGCTGCACGAGCTCCCCGGGGCTGCCCACGTGCAGAGGCTCACGCCCGGTCAAGCGCGCGATGTCGGCGACCAACCCCGCCGCGCTACGAGGCTCTGGCAACTGCCCAATATTGCCGACCGCATCGGCAACATCAGCGCGCAGTGGCTGCGAGTCGGTGATCCCCAACAGCGCACCCAGCCGGGCGTTGTTGCCCAGCTCCGGGTGGGCGTCGAGAGGCAGGTGGTAGGCCAGCAGGCTGATATCGTGCTGCAACAACGCTGCCAGCCGTCGCCGCTTCATTCCCACCACCGGCTCGGCCTCGCCGCGCCAGAAGTATCCGTGGTGCACGATGATCGCATCCGCCCGTGCCGCCACCGCAGCGTCAAGCAGTGCCTGACATGCCGTCACGCCACTGACCAGCCGCCGCACCTCTCCGCGACCCTCAACCTGCAGCCCGTTGGGGCAATAATCGCGAAAGCGGCCCACGTCCAGCAACTGGTCGATATAGTGTACGAGTTCCTTGAGCGATACAGACATGAGGGTATTCCGGGATTTCTGCGGTTTCGTGGCTGTGGTCAGACAGGCCATCATATACAATAGCGCTGCGAATCGACACACGGCCGCCACCCTATGACCAACAGCCTGCGCTATTTTGCCTGGCCCGCGATTGCCGGCCTGTTGGCGGCCCTGTTGATCCTGGATCGTTGGGTGCTGCCCCGCAACACCGTGCAGAGCGGCGCAGATACGGCCATGAGCTATGCCGCCGCGGTGCGCAGCGCCACACCCGCGGTTGTCAACATCTACACAGCAAAGCTCATTTCATCGCGCAATGATCCGAGCCCGGGCGACCTGTTCAACCGGCCGTCGAGCCGGATGCCCGCGCAACGCCAGCGCATTGAACGCTCACTGGGCTCCGGTGTGATCATGACCGCCGAGGGTCACATCCTGACCAACAATCACGTCATCCATGAAGCCGATGCCATACAGGTTCTGCTGCAGGACGGGCGCTCGGCAAATGCCGTGGTGATTGGCACAGATCCGGCCACCGACCTCGCGGTCCTGCAGGTGCAACTCGAGGACCTGCAGCCGATTACGCTCGGCAATTCCGATGCCGCACGCGTTGGCGATGTGGTGCTGGCCATTGGCAACCCGTTGGGCTTCGGCCACTCGGTGACCCAGGGTATCGTTTCCGCGCTCGGCCGGTATGGTCTGCAGCTGTCAGCCTACGAGGACTACATCCAGACCGATGCCATCATTCATCTGGGCAACTCCGGCGGCGCACTGGTCAATGCACGCGGAGAATTGCTCGGCATCAACACCCTGATTTACACCGGCACCGACCAGTCGAGAGGCGCCGCAACCGGTATCGGCATCAGCCTGGCTACGCCAGTCAATATGGCACTGTTCGTGATGGAAGACCTGATTCGCTATGGGGAAGTCATCCGCGGCTGGCTGGGCGTGAGCGTAGCACCGGTGCGCGGGCTGGATGAACGCCGGCCAGGCATGCAGTTGCTGGAAGTCACCGCCATGGCGGCAGACAGCCCTGCGCAGCGCGCCGGTATTCAGGTGCGCGACATCATTACTCATATCGATGGTGAACCGGTGCAGGATGGGCGCATTACCATGCACCGGATTGCCCAGCTGCGCCCCGGGGAGAACATCGACATCACGGTGCAGCGCAACCAGCAGTCGATAGACCTGAGGGCCATTGTTGGCACCCTGAGACACTCCCCCACCATCTGACTACACGGCTCGCTCGCCATCCCTATGGCGGGAGATCAGTCGTCGTGCAAGCGCAGTTCCGCGCTGCGGGCATGGGCCGTCAGGCGCTCGCCCCGCGCAAGCGTCGAGGCAACGCGACCCAGGGTTTGCACCCCGGCTTCACTGCACATGATAAGCGAGCTGCGCTTCTGGAAGTCGTAGACACCAAGCGGTGAAAAGAAGCGGGCCGTGCGCGATGTGGGCAGCACGTGGTTCGGGCCGGCGCAATAATCGCCCAGGCTTTCCGAGGTATAGGCGCCCATGAAAATCGCGCCGGCGTGGCGTATCTGCGGCAGTAGCGCTTCCGGGTCCGCGACCGAAAGCTCGAGGTGTTCCGGCGCCAGGCGGTTGCTGACTGCGACCGCCTCGGCGAGGTCGCGGGTGAGAATCAGCGCTCCACGGCCCGTCAGAGATGCGCGGATAATGTCGGCGCGCTCCATTGTTGGCAGCAGACGCTCGATACTCTCTGCCACGCGCTCGATATAACCCGCATCCGGGCACAGCAACAGAGACTGCGCGTTTTCATCGTGCTCCGCCTGCGAGAACAGATCCATTGCAACCCAGTCGGGGTCGGTGGAACCGTCGCAGACGATCAGTATTTCCGAGGGGCCAGCGATCATGTCGATGCCCACACGACCGAACACCTGCCGTTTGGCTGTGGCCACATAAATATTGCCGGGGCCAACGATCTTGTCCACCGCAGGCACCGTGGCGGTACCATAGGCGAGTGCCGCAACCGCCTGGGCACCACCCAGCGTGAACACGCGATCCACTCCGGCAATCGCGGCGGCGGCGAGCACCAGGTCATTGAGTTCGCCGCCCGGAGCGGGTACTACCATGATGACCTCTTCCACCCCGGCCACACGCGCCGGCAGGGCGTTCATGAGCACCGACGAGGGATAGCTGGCCTTGCCGCCGGGAACGTAGATACCGACGCGCTCCAACGCCGTAATCTGCTGGCCGAGCAGATTGCCCTCGTCATCCCGGTACTGCCAGCTGGCCTGCCGTTGATGCTCGTGATAACTGCGCACCCGCGCAGCGGCCTGCTCCAGAGCCTCCCGTTGCGGCGCAGGGATCGCCGCCAGTGCCTCTTGCAGACGCTGCGGCGACACCTCGAGTTGCGCCGCGCTGGACAGCGAGCGGCCATCGAAGCGCGCTGTATAATCCAGCAGGGCGGCGTCACCGCGCCGGCGTACCGCCGCAATGATCTCGGCCACAGCCGCTTCCACCGAGGCGTCCAGCCCGGCTTCCCAGGCTGTCAGTGCCTCCAGGCGCTCATCAAAGTCTGCACTGCGGGTATCCAGGCGCTGCATGTCAGATCTCCCCCGCGGCCGCCGCCAGGCGCTCAACCAGGTCCTGTACAACACGGTAGCGCGCGCGCATGGAGGCCTTGTTGACGATCAACCGGGAACTGATGTGCGCGATCTCGTCCAGAGGCTCCATGCCGTTGGCGCGCAGGGTATTCCCCGTATCGACAATATCCACAATCAGATCCGCCAGATTCATCATCGGCGCGAGCTCCATCGCGCCGTAGAGTTTTATCACATCAGCATGCACACCCTGCGCGGCAAAGTGCCGGCGGGCAATATTGACGAACTTGGTGGCCACCCGCACACGCGCGCCCGAGGCCGACCAGCCTACAGGCCCGGCAGTCATCAAACGACAGCGGGCGATGCCCAGATCGAGGGGCTCATAGAGTCCCTCGGCCCCGTGCTCAAGCAGAATATCCTTGCCCACCACACCGATGTCCGCCGCACCGTGGCGCACATAGGTGGGCACATCGGTACCGCGAATCACCACCAGCTGGATGTCCTCGCGCGTCGTCGCAAAGATCAGCTTGCGGCTGCTGTGAATATCCTCCAGCGGCTCGATGCCGGCCCTGGCCAGCAAGGGCAGGGTCTCCTGCAGGATGCGCCCCTTGGTCAGGGCCATGGTCAGTGGTTGCGCCATAGCGGCCTCAGCTCGACAGGCGGCGGATATCCGCCCCCAGTGCCTGCAATTTCTCCTCGATGCACTCGTAACCGCGGTCAATATGGTAGATACGATCGATGATCGTCTCTCCCTGCGCCACCAGTGCGGCTATCACCAGGCTCGCGGAGGCGCGCAGGTCACTGGCCATAACCGGCGCGCCCTGCAAGCCCGGCTGACCGGTGATGATCGCCGTGTTGCCCTCGATGACGATATGCGCGCCCATACGGTTCATTTCGTGGGTCTGGATCAGGCGATTTTCAAAGACTGTCTCGGTCACCGTTGCCGTGCCCTCGGCGATGGCATTCATCGCCGTGAACTGGGCCTGCATATCAGTGGGGAACCCGGGATAAGGCGCGGTCTTCACGCTCACCGCACGCGGCCGCCGGCCTTCCATGTCCAGCGAGATCCAGTCGTCTCCCTGGTCCATCGTCGCGCCGGCGTCCGCCAGCTTGGCCAACACCACCTCCAGCGCGTGAGGACAAGTATCGCGCAGCATGATGCGCCCGCCCGTCGCGGCGGCGGCCACCAGATAGGTACCGGTCTCTATGCGGTCGGGCATCACGCGGTATTGGCAGCCGTGCAGACGCTCCACCCCGTCAATGGTGACGGTGTCGGAGCCGTGACCGCTGATGCGCGCGCCCATGGCGATCAGGCATTCGGCGAGGTCCACGACCTCCGGCTCGCGGGCCGCGTTCTCGATGACTGTGCGCCCGGTGGCCAGCGCTGCGGCCATCATGATGTTTTCTGTGCCACCAACGGTGACGGTTTCCATCACGATGCGGGCACCGCGCAAGCGGCCATCGACCTCGGCGTTGATATAGCCGCCGTCGACGGTGATCTGCGCACCCATCGCCTCCAGGCCCTTGAGGTGCAGGTCCACAGGGCGGCTGCCAATGGCACAACCCCCGGGAAATGACACGTGCGCACGGCCAAATCGAGCCACCATGGGCCCGAGCACCAGAATCGAGGCGCGCATGGTCTTGACCAGCTCGTAGGGCGCGGAAAACTCGGTGACGTCACTGGCGTCCACCTCGATACCCATTTTTTCGTCCAGCGTGAGCTTGACGCCCATGCAGCCAAGCAGCTCGATCATGGTGGTGATGTCATGCAGATGCGGCAAATTGCTGATCGTTACCCGTTCATCAGTCAGCAAGGTGGCTGCGAGAATAGGCAGTGCCGCGTTCTTGGCACCGGAAATGCGCAGCTCGCCGTGCAGGCGATGCCCGCCGCGAATAGCCAGTTTGTCCACTAGATGCTCCTGCCGAAGGGACTCAACTGTCCGCGGCCCATTGTTCGGGGGTAAAGGTGCGAATATTGACTGCGTGTATGCTGCCGTCGGCGATTTGCTCGGCAAGGCCCGCGTACACCAGTTGTTGCCGCTGCACCGGGCGCTTGCCCTCGAATACCGCACCAATCACCGTGATATCGTAGCGGTTGCCCGCACCTTCTACCTGCACCTGGCACTCCTGCAGATGCTTCTCGAGCAGCGCTGATACCGTTGCCGCGTCCATCATGTATTTTCCCCGAAATATCCCAACATGGCGCAAAGCGCCGCATTCTAGGCGAATCGCCGGTCAGTGGCGAGCGCTGTGGCAGCCAATGCTGCGGCAGCCGATGCTGCGGCAGCCATTGCTGTGACAGCCAACGCCGTGGCCGGTCAACCGCCTCGCCTTCAACTCTCGATATCCACGGCCGACCACTGGGCGATCACGGTATCGAGGTCGCCGTCGTGTTTGCGCGCAGAGGCTTCAAACTGACTGCGATAGATCTCCCCCAGGTTGACGTCCTCAATGACCAGATTGCGCAACTTCCATTGGCCATCGCGGTCGCGCCCCATGTGGTACACCAGAACATAGGGCTCGGCACCGCTGTTGTAAATCAGCTGTCGCACCGCGGCGCGAGGCCCCGCCGCATCTTCATCGCTCAGGTCCGGCACTTCGATCCTCGAGCCGCCAAACGCCAGCAGGCCCTTGCCATAGGTGCGCACCAGGCCCTCGCGCATCACCTCGGTGAAGCGCTCCAGTTGCGTTCGCAGCTGGTCGCGACCCTCGGCATCCAGCGAGCGGTAGCGCTCCACACTGGCGTAGGGGCCCATCACGCCGCGCGCGAAACCGCGAAAGTCCACCACGTCATCCAGAATAGACTGTAACCTGTCGTAGAAGCGTTCCGGCTCAGCATCCATGTAGTCATCAGCTTCACTGACCGCCGACATGACCTGGTCCGTGGCCTCGCGCACCACATCGTGCGCACCCCGTGTCGCAACCGACTCGGAAGCCTGTACGTTAACGGCCACAACCATGAACAGGGTTGCAACCCACTGCAGCAATTGGGTCATACGTTATCCTTGAATGTCATTACATGCCGGCCGGCGCTCTGTATACTGCGCACCCACAACCCGGTGCCGCAGGCCGCTGCGATTTATGACAACGCGGCGCCAGCTGCAGTTCCATGGTTGTGAGAGTGCGCTACTTTAACAGGATTTGCCTATTTATGCTGTTAGCAACAGCTGCCATTATTATCGGTTTCCTGATTCTCATCTGGAGCGCCGACGTGTTCATCGCGGGCGCCGCTGCGCTGGCGGCCAACCTCGGCATGTCACCGATCATCATCGGCTTGACCATTGTGTCCATTGGCACCTCGGCTCCCGAAATCCTCGTCTCCCTGACCGCCGCGCTCACCGATGCCGGCGAACTGGCGATCGGTAACGCCATCGGCTCCAATATTGCCAACGTCGGACTGGTTTTGGGCATGACCCTGCTGATTGCACCGCTAAAGGTGCACCCCGGCTGCATGCGGCGCGAGCTTCCCACCCTGCTGCTGGTCACGCTGGGCACCGCAGTGCTGCTCATGGATGGCGAGCTGTCGCGTGTCGACGGTATGGTCATGCTCGCCACCCTTGCGGTCATCATGACCAGCATGCTGCGCGGCGAAGCCACCGACCCCGAGCTGCTGCAGGAAGCGTCCGAGTTGACCCGCCAGCCCGCGCCCCTGCGCACTGCATGGCTGAAGTTCGGCGGCGGCCTGCTGCTGCTGGTCGCAAGCTCACGCTTGCTGGTGTGGGGCGCAACCGGTATTGCCGAGCAACTCGGCGTGTCACAGCTGATTATCGGGCTGACCATCGTCGCCATCGGTACCAGCCTGCCGGAACTCGCGGCAACCGTGGCCAGCGCCCTGCGCGGTCATGCCGATATCGCCGTGGGCAATGTCATCGGCTCCAACCTGTTCAACCTGCTCGCCGTCATGGCCATTCCAGGCCTCATCGAGACGCAGGTCCTGAGCGAACTGGTGCTCTATCGCGACTACCTGACCATGGCCGGAATGACCCTGTTGCTGGCGGCGGCCGTGTACCTCAGCCGCGGGCGGCGCAAATCCGGTGACGGAGGCTACGCCTACATCGGCCGCAGCCTGGGCCTACTGTTACTGGCGGGTTACGGCCTGTACTATTACTGGCTGTACCGGACCCGCCAGGCCTGAGCCCTGCCATGCACGCACACGACCCCGATGCCCACATCGCCTCCGCGCAGCGCACCATTCGCATGGAGCGTGATGCCATTGCCCAACTCGAGTCGCGCATCGGCGCGAGCTTCGCTCATGCCTGTGAGTTGCTGCTGGGCGTGACCGGACGCGTGATCGTGACCGGTATGGGCAAATCGGGGCATATCGCCAGCAAGATTGCCGCGACTCTGGCGAGCACAGGAACCCCGGCATTTTATGTGCACCCCGCCGAGGCCAGCCACGGGGATATCGGCATGATCACTGCCGATGATGCGGTGATTGCACTGTCCAACAGCGGTCGCTCGCCCGAGGTCGTCACCCTGTTGCCGCTGCTGAAACGACTCGGCATTCCGCTGGTCAGCATGACCGGTAACCCGGTCTCACCGCTCGCTGAAGCATCCGACGCCCACCTCGATACGGGTGTCGACACCGAGGCCTGCCCGCTCAATCTGGCACCCACTTCCAGCACGACCACCGCGCTGGTGATGGGCGATGCACTGGCTATCGCGCTCTTGGAGGCACGCGGCTTCAGTGCCGAGGACTTTGCCTTTTCGCACCCGGGCGGCACACTCGGCAAGAAGCTGTTGCTCAAGGTGGAAGATGTCATGCACACCGGCACGGCCATTCCCCGCGTGGAACCCTCCACCCCACTCTCCGCCGCGCTGCTGGAGATCAGCCGCAAGGGCCTCGGCATGACCACGGTTACCGGCCCAGAGGATGTGCTGGTCGGCATCTTCACCGATGGCGACTTGCGGCGAGCGCTGGATGAGGCCGTGGACGTGCGCAACACCCCCATCAGCGAGCTCATGACGCGGGGCGCCAAGACCATTGGCCCCAACATGCTGGCGGCGGAGGCCCTGCGCATCATGGAGGAAAACAAGATCACCTCCCTTGTGGTACAACGCGGTGACCACATGGTCGGCGTCGTTCATTTGATGAACCTGTTGCATGCGGGCATCGCCTGATATGGCCACTGCGCCACACCCGGCTCTGGCCGTGCAACTGTTGGCACTGGACGTTGACGGCGTGCTCAGCGATGGCCGCGTGACGTATGCCAGCGATGGCAGCGAGCTGAAGTCCTTCAATATCAAGGATGGACTCGGAATCAAACTGTTGCAACGCTGTGGCGTACAGGTAGCGATCATTACCGGTCGACGCTCCGAGATGGTCGCCCGGCGCGCCCGCGAACTCGGCATCGTCGAGCTGATGGAGGGCCGTGACGACAAACTCAGCGCATTGCAGGAGCTCTGCGCACGACTGGGTCTCACCCTCGCGGAGTGCGCGTACATGGGGGACGATCTGCCCGACCTCGCCGCCATACGTGCCGCGGGCCTGGGGTTGACGGTAGCCGATGCCGTCACCGACGTACGCGCCGCCGCAGACTGGTGCAGCGTCGCCCCCGGCGGCGCGGGTGCTGTGCGCGAAGCCGCCGAATGGTTGCTGCATGCACGGGGACAATGGGACAACCTGCTGGCGGAGTTCGGCTGATGGAGCGCCGTAAGCGTCCATGGCTGCTGGCGGTTGCACTGGTAGGCGTTGCCGCCTGGTATCTCGGGTTCACCGGCGGTGGCCCCCTGGAGCGGCGCCCGGCCGCGCAGCCGGCCGATATTGTGCAAACCTATCTGTTAAACTCGCGCAGCCTGACCTATGCGGAGAACGGTTCGCTGACCCAGGTCATGGAAGCCGCGCGGGTGGAACATATCGCTGATACGCAAGTCTCAGACCTGGTCGAGCCGAGATTCTATTCCCACGATGGCGATAACCAGACCTGGTCGGCCAGCGCCGCACGGGGCAGGCTCAAGCACCGCACCAGCGTGCTTATCCTGCGCGAAGACGTGGTGCTGACCGACGACAAGGCCGGCGGCGTGCTTGAAACCAGAGCCATGACACTGCACCTGCAACAACGCAGGGCGAAGTCAGAAGTGCCGGTAAAGCTGACGCAGGGCAACAATGTGCTTACCGCCGACGGGATGTACGCAGACCTGAAGCATCAAACCATACGCCTGACGCCTGGCGTGGAGGGTATCTATGTTCCAGAAGGCTCCTGACGGGAGTCGCATTGGTCCGCGTGCTGTCAGCATCGGGCTTGCGGTCATAGCAGTGTTGCTGGCGAGCGCCGCCCAGGCGCTCCCCAGCGATCGCGAGCAGCCAATTCGAATCAGCGCCGACCAGGCCCTGCGCGACGAGCGCGAGGGCTTTACCGAGTACACCGGCAATGTGCGCCTGCAGCAGGGCAGCCTGCAGATTCAGGCCAACAAGCTCACCATCTTTCATCGACAGGAAGCGGCTGACCGTATCGTGGCTGAAGGCAGCCCCGCACGGCTGCAACAGCAGCCCGCCACGGACAAGGCCGTCATCCATGCCGCAGCGCTCAGCATTGAGTATTTCAAGTCGCAGGAGCGGGTGAAACTGAGCCGCGAGGCACGTATCGAGCAGGAAGGCTCCATCGTGACCGGCAACACAATCGACTATTTCATGGCGGAACAGCGGGTCAAGGCCGATGCCGGGCGCCGCGAGGATGGCGGCCGTGTGGAAGTCGTTATCCCGGCGACTGCACTGGACGGCGACGGGGAAGAGGCGGCACGTGGCGCAACTGAAAGCGAGTAACCTGGCCAAGGCCTACCGCGGCCGCAAAGTTGTAATCGATGTGTCGCTGGAGTTGTCCAGCGGGCAGGTGGTGGGGCTGCTGGGTCCCAACGGCGCCGGCAAGACGACCTGTTTCTACATGGTGGTTGGCATTATCGCCGCGGATGCCGGGCGCATTGAACTCAACGGCGAGGACATCACCCCTCTGGCGATGCATGATCGTGCGCGGCGCGGCCTGGGCTACCTGCCACAGGAGGCCTCCATTTTTCGCAAGCTCAGCGTACAGGACAACCTGCTCGCCATTCTCGAAACGCGGCCTGATCTGGGCAAGGCAGAGCGCCTGGCCCACTGCGACCGGCTGCTGGAGGAGTTCCACCTGACCCACCTGCGCAGCAGCCTCGGACAGGCCCTTTCCGGTGGGGAGCGACGCCGGGTGGAAATCGCCCGGGCCCTGGCCACCGAACCCGACTTTATCCTCCTTGATGAGCCATTTGCCGGTGTCGATCCGATCTCGGTATCCGACATCAAGGACATCATCATCCACCTGCGCAAACGCGGTATCGGCGTTCTGATTACCGACCACAACGTGCGCGAAACGCTGGATATCTGTGAGCGTGCCTACATCGTCGGCGAGGGTCATATCATTGCCGAAGGCACCGCGCAGGAGGTACTGGACAACCCCCGGGTGAGAAAAGTGTACCTGGGTGAGCACTTCAGGCTGTAGATCATAGCCCTGCCGCCAACGGGGCCAGACAGCGCTTAAGCAAATTTCGCGCCATCCTGTTGCGTGGCCGCATCCGCCGGCGCTACACTGCAGTCAGTCGCCAACCCGAGGCAGTACCCGGGATGAATTCAGCCCTTTGATGAAACAGTCGCTCCAACTCAAGCTCGGCCAACAGCTGACCATGACGCCTCAGCTGCAGCAGGCTATCAAGCTGCTTCAGCTGAGCACCCTGGATTTGCAGCAGGAGATTCAGCAGGCCCTGGACAGCAACCCGCTGCTGGAGCTGGCTGAAGACGACTACGATGCCGAGGCGGAAGCCAGCGCGCAGGCCACAGAGAACAGCCAGTCCAACGGCGAGACAGGCGCGGAGCACGCGGCGCCCGAGCGCGATACCAGCGCCAGCACCGAGGAGTGGCAAACCGATAACCTGCCTGACGAGCTCCCCGTCGACACCCAGTGGGATGACCTGCTGCCCTCCTCCTCAGCCCCGGCCAGTCAGGGCGACGATGCCTTCGATGGCGACTTCGACGCCCGCAACAACGCGCGCGACAGCCTGCAGGACCAATTACTGTGGCAGCTCAACCTGACCCGGCTGTCTGACACCGACCGCATTATTGCCATGGCGATCATCGACGCCACCGATGCCAACGGGCGCCTGCAGAGCTCTGTCGAGGACATTCACGAGGCGCTCACACCGGAACTGGATATCGACCTCGACGAAGTCGTCGCCGTGCTGCATTGCCTGCAGCAATTCGAGCCCGCGGGAGTCTGCACGCGCGACCTGCAGGAATGCCTGCTGGTGCAGCTGCAGCAGTTGCCAGCCACTACGCCCTGCGCTGAACAGGCGCGGCTGATGATAAGCCGGCACATGGCACAGCTGGGCAGCGGCGACTACAAGCAGATCATGCGCCGCATGCGCCTCACGGAAGAGCAGCTGAAAGCCGTCCTCGACCTGATTCGCACGCTGGACCCGAACCCCGGCCAAGGTGTTGGCGAGGACACCACGGAATACGTCGTACCCGATGTATTCGTGAGCAAGCGCAACGGCCGCTGGGTGGTGGAACTCAACCCTGACATCGCACCGAAACTGCGTATCAACGACGGCTACGCGAGCCTGATTCGCCGCGCGGACAGCAGCGCCGACAACACCTTCCTCAAGGACAACCTGCAGGAAGCGCGCTGGTTTCTGAAGAGTCTACACAGCCGCAACGAAACCCTGATGAAGGTGGCCAGCAAGATTGTGGAACATCAGCGCAACTTTCTCGAGTTTGGCGAGGAAGCCATGAAGCCCCTCGTGCTACACGACATCGCCGAGGCCATCGAGATGCACGAATCCACCATATCCCGCGCCACAACGCGCAAGTACATGCACACGCCACGGGGCATCTTCGAGCTGAAGTATTTCTTTTCCAGCCACGTGGGCACAACCGAGGGAGGCGAGGCCTCTTCCACCGCCATCAAGGCCCTGATTCGCAAGCTGGTGGCAGCGGAGAACCCACGCAAGCCGCTGAGCGACAGCAAGATTGCCGGCGTGCTGGAGGAACAGGGTCTGCAGGTGGCGCGGCGCACCGTGGCCAAGTACCGCGAGATGCTGATGATCCCGCCATCCAATGAGCGCAAGAGATTGGTCTAGACTATCAGTGTACTGTTCTGCAGTACGTTGTCAGGTGTGCCGCCAATCGTCAGCGACACGCCGGTTCCGGGCGGCCAGCCCGGGTTTCATGTGAAGAAGGAGTCAGGTATGCAATTGAACGTCAGCGGCCACCACGTAGAGGTTACCAACGCGCTGCGTGAGTATGTAGAAAGTAAGTTCGAGCGCCTGCAGCGACATTTCGACCAGATAACCAACACCGAAGTCACCCTGATTGTAGAAAAAATGGTACAGAAGGCGGAAGCCAATATTCACATCTCCGGAGCGGACATCTTTGCCGCAGCGGAATCGGAGGACATGTACGCCGCCATTGATGCACTGGCGGACAAACTCGACCGTCAACTCATTAAACACAAAGAGAAGGCGAGAGCCCGTTAGGAATTTTCCATGCATGTTCTCTCTGAACTGCTGACGCCGGGGCGCACGGTTTGCCGGGCCCCCGGCAGCAGCAAAAAACGGCTTTTCGAAACGCTGGCCAGCGTGGTGAGCGAGGACAGCCCGGGAATTACCGAGGCAGACATCTTCGCCCAGCTCATCGCGCGCGAGCGCCTCGGCAGCACCGGCCTCGGTGCGGGCATCGCCATACCACATTGCCGCATCGCCAACTGCAGTCAGCCCATCGGTTGCCTGGTGACGCTTGAAGAACCCATCGATTTTGATGCGCCGGATGATCTGCCGGTGGACATCCTGTTCGTGCTGTTGGTACCCGAAGAGGCACACCAGACCCATCTGGACATTCTCGCCCGCATCGCCCGGCTTTTCAGTCAGTCCAGCTTCTGCGAAACCCTGCGCGACGCACCGGATAGCCGCGCACTGTTCCAGCGCGCTACCGAATGGCAGGCCTGACCTAAACCATGCATCTGGTCATCATTTCCGGGCGCTCAGGGTCGGGCAAGAGCACAGCGCTACACCAGCTTGAGGACGAGGGCTTCTACTGCATCGACAACCTGCCAGCCGCATTGCTGCCGGCACTTGTGGATGAGGCCAGCCGTCCGGGGTTCGAGCACTTTCGCGGCGCAGCGGTGTGCATCGATGCGCGCAATGCCTGGCGTAACCTTGAGGATTTCAACGCCATTGTCGATGCGCTGCCGGACACGGTAAACAGCGAGATCCTGTTCCTCGAAGCGCAGGACAGCGTGCTGATCAAGCGTTTCAGCGAAACCCGGCGCAAACACCCGCTGAGCGGCGAGCAAATGCCACTCGCTGAGGCCATCGAGCGCGAGCGCGAACTGCTGGAGCCTATTGCCAGCGCTGCAGCGCTGGTGCTGGACACCAGCCAGATGACCATTTATGAACTGCGCGACGCTGTGCGCCAGCGCTTGATTGGCGAAAGTTCGGGCAGCATGTCGTTGCTGATTCAGTCGTTCGGCTTCAAGCGCGGCGTACCCACCGATGCCGACCTGGTGTTCGATGTGCGCATGCTACCCAACCCGCACTGGGTGAAGGAACTGCGTCTGCAGAACGGGCTCGACCCGGAGGTGCGCGACTTCCTTGAATCCCAGGCGATGACCGGCGATCTGTTCGACAGTATTTGCGCCTACCTGGACCGCTGGCTCCCCAGCTACCGTGACAGTAACCGCAGCTATATGACCGTGGCGATCGGTTGTACCGGTGGTCAACATCGGTCAGTATATCTTGCGGCCAGGCTCTACCGGCACTACAAGGAGCAGTACCCGCAGGTTCACATTCGACACCGGGAACTGCAGTAGACGTGATACAGACACAATTGACCATCATCAACAAACTCGGCCTGCACGCGCGCGCGGCGGCCAAGTTTGTCAGCTGCACCGCCGCCTACAGCAGCAGCGTCAGGGCGGGTCGCGATGGCGAGATGGTCGACGGCAAAAGCATCATGTCCATGATGATGCTGGCAGCCGGCCAGGGTACCGTGCTCGACATCGAAGTGGACGGCCACGATGAGGAGGCCGCGCTGGCGGCCCTGCGCACACTGGTCGAGAACCGCTTCGACGAAGGTGAATAGGTCACACTGACCCGCTGCCACGTTGTTCCGCCGGTCGCTTTGCCGGATAATCCCGCACTCACTGCCACCAGCCCTATTTCCGCGGATTCGTGACTCATGGCGCAGCCCTCATCATCACAGGCAAGACTTGAACGCCTGTCCCAGGCGCTGGGGAGTGGCACGTTTGCAGACGTCAAGCGCATGCTCAACGGGCTCCCCGCCGCCGATGTTGCGCACCTGTTGGAATCCTCTCCGCCCAAATTCCGCCACATTCTCTGGCAGATGGTGGAGCTGGAGAATGAAGGTGACGTCATCAATGAGCTTGGCGACGAGCTGCGTGCGCATTTCCTCAGTGATATGGATGCGGCGGAAGTCGCACAGATCACCGAACACCTCCAGGACGACGACCTCGCCGATATCCTGCAGCAACTGCCGGACCGGGTAACCCGGGAAGTTCTCGACTCGATGGACCAGCGGGACCGCACCCGTCTGGAACAGGTCATGAACTACCCGGACGATACCGCCGGTGGCCTGATGAGCACGGACACCATCACCATACGTCCGCCACTGACGCTGGATGTGGTGCTGCGCTACCTGCGCCGACACAACGAAATCCCGGCCATGACCGACAACCTGATTGTTGTGAATCGCAACGACCAGTTCATCGGGCTGCTGCCGCTGAACACCCTGCTGGTATCCGATCCGTCGGCCACCGTGCGCGAAATGATGCTCACCGATGTGCCGCCGATTCCTGCCGCCATGCCCGACGATGAAGTGGCGCGCCTGTTTGAGCGCAACGACTGGGTATCCGCCCCCGTGGTCGATGACGATGGCCGCCTGCTCGGTCGTATCACCATTGACGACGTGGTGGACGTGATTCGGGAAGACGCCGATCACTCGTTGACCTCGATGGCCGGCTTGGCAGAGGACACCGACACGTTCGCGCCGGTGCTCAACACCGCGAGCCGTCGCGCAATCTGGCTAGGCATCAATCTGCTCACAGCGTTCATCGCTGCATCGGTGATCAACGTATTCCAGGAGACCATCGAGAAAGTCGTCGCGCTGGCGGTATTGATGCCCATCGTTGCCTCCATGGGGGGAATCGCCGGCACCCAGACCCTCACCGTGATGGTGCGCGGTATTGCTCTCGGCCAGGTCAGCAAGAACAACGAGTCCTGGCTGATCCACCGGGAGGTGGGGGCCGGCATCCTCAACGGCCTCCTGTGGGCTGCTGTAGTTGCGGTGGCGGCATCCACCTGGTTTCAAGACTGGACGCTGGGCCTGATCATCGCCCTCGCCATCATCATCAACCTCGTGACTGCCGCCTTCACCGGCGCTGCCCTGCCGCTGCTGCTCAAGCGGCTGAAAATCGATCCGGCACTCGCGGGCGGCGTGGTGCTGACCACGGTAACTGACGTTGTTGGATTCTTCTCATTCCTTGGCCTGGCGACCTGGTTCTATGCCTGATTACACCCCCCCGCACGATGACCCCGATGCACTGGAGCCGCCGAGTAAAAGTGAGCTCAAGCGGCGCATGACCGCGCTGCAGCAACTCGGCGAGGCACTCACCGCACTCAGTGACAAACAGCTGCAGAACGTCCCCATTGAAGATGCGCGATTGCTGGAGGCCATTCACGAAGCGCAGCGGATATCCTCCAACAGCGCACGCCGCCGTCACCTGCAGTTTATCGGCAAGCTCATGCGCGACATCGACGCCGAACCCATAGCCGCGGCACTCAGTGCCATGGATCAGGAACAGCACCGCCATGCAGCGCACTTCAAGGGGCTGGAACAGTTGCGTGACCGGCTCCTCAAAGAGGGCCCGGACACCATCGGGGACGTGGTGGAGCGCTGGCCGGCAACCGATCGTCAACACCTGCGCAACCTGTTGCTGCAGGCGCAGCGAGAACAAAAGCGTGGCCAGGCTCCCGCCGCCGCGCGCAAGCTGTTTCGCTATCTGCGCGAGCTCTCATCGGCCGCCGGCGAAGGCGCTGCGCCGGAAGCGGGCGACGACGACGCATCCTGAGTCGTCTCACCGTCTGCGGCTGACTCGGGCGCAGGCACAACACGATCCTGTGCAGCGCCGTCACGCGTATCGAAAATACGGTCCAGCCGCACCGCGGGCTCCTGCCATGTTCCGGCAATGCGGTACACGGCGCTGGACAGCTGCGAGACCTGCTTCTCGAACAGCTTGCTGACCACGAACACCCCCGCCGCCACGGGCAGCCCCGCAGTGAGGGCGGCGACCCAGGGCAGGTTATTGGCCACAGGCAGCGTGGCGACAAGCTCCCCATCAAGCTCCCGCGAGGCGATATTCGAACGGCCACTGAAACGGAAGCTGGAGCCAGCGCCGGTTACCGCGATCTGCGGCACGCGAATAACGCCGTCCTGCACACGCAATTCACCGCTCATGCGGTCAAAGGGAATACCTGACTCAAACCACTGCGTCAGACTCAGGCGCTGCACAATATCCGCCAGGTCCAGAATACTCACCACCCGCAGCGCGCCCGATGTACCCGCTGAGGCATTCAGGAAACGACCGTTCTCAAGCGCCAGCGTCAGGCCACCGCTCGCATCCGCCAGGGAGAACTGCTGGGGCGCGCCGGGCCACTGCATATCGACATCGAAACGGCCCTGTTCTGTTTCGACAATAGCCTCGTAACCCAGCGCCGTTAGCGTAGCAGCCAGGTCACCGGCGACCAGATCCATGCGCAGGCGCGTCCCCTGGTCAGACCAGGACAGCTCGGGGGCAGGGTCAGACGCAATCTGCAAATCGGCTAGCCGGCCCTGCAATTGCTGCACCTGCAGGCGCCGCTCTCCCGGGCGCAGGGCGAACGACAGCTGGCCCAGGGGGCGACCGCCGCGCAGCAGCTCGGCAATGGCAACATCAATATCCGGCCAATCGCTGATGGCGCCGGGATCGGGGGCCTCGCCGCCGCTACGCCCCAGGCCGGCAACATCCAGCCAGTCGACATTGAACACCAGGCTGGACAGGCCCGTGTCGGCACTCACCGCCGTACGCAGCCAGGGCGCCTCAAAGGTCCCGCGCCAGCCTGCGCTCGTTTGCTGCACATCAATGAGTGTGTCCCGCCAATCCTGGCCGGCAAACAGCAGGCTATCCACCAAGAGCTGCTCCACGTTCAGCTGCAGGGGCGCTGCGGCGGTTGCGGGCGCCGTTGTGGGCGGCATTAGCGGCGCGAGAACGGCGTGCCAGGCATCAATATCCAGCAGGGCTGCATGGCCGGAAAGGCGCAGAGTCCCTGACACAGGCGGCAGCGGCTGGTCCTGCAGACCGAGGGAGACGGCATCCAGCTCTCCTTCGCGCAGCACCGCCCGCGCCCACGCCCGATCGGCCGCACGCAGTTCCAGCATCACCGGACCGCTGCCCAGGCTGCTGTCCAGCGTAAACGGGAGGGCTTCGTCAGGCGGCTTACCCCAGGTTTCCGGCAGCGCCAGCGCAACGCCGAGCAGGGATGAGCGCGCCCGTAACTGTGGCCGGGCGCCGGGCACAAAATCCAGCGCTGCCGTCACCGGTGCTTCACCCGTCACCCACTGCGGGAGTGCGCCCCCCAGCCAGTCACGCAACGACGCCATGGCAATATCGCCGGCGAGCGCCACACCCACCCCTGGGGCTTTTCCATCGGCGCGGTCGGCACGTTGCGTCAGTGTGACATCGAGCTCACGCCCCCACAGCCGGGCCGTGACGTCTTCGGCGACAAACCCCTCCGCGCTGGTATACCGCAATTGGCCCCCCAGCCCGTCGATATCCAGCCCCCCGGGACGAATGGCGAGTTCACCGTTTGCCAGGGCAAGCTCCAGTGCCACCTGTGTTGGCAAGCCGGCGTCCTCAAGTGGTAAATCGAGCGAGAGGTCGAGCTGCAGGTCGCCTGTTGCAGACCATTGCTGCAGTGCGCCTTGCATCGTATCGTCGAGGGGCGATTGATTGATGACCCTGAGTCCATCCGCGGCGCTGCCCTTGCCACTGGCCGCAATGGCCAACCGCATCCGCCCCGCCGGTGTACGCCAGGTTTCCGCGGACACGCCGCTGACTGTGGAGGAATAGAGCTGAGCCTGATCCGCCCACACGCTGACCTGGGCATCATCAATCAGCACGGTGCCTTCGGGTACGGACAGGGCGGGCCACCGAGGGTGATAGGCCAGCTCGGCATCGCGCAGCGCAAAGAACAGTTGCACCGTGCGCCGGGTGGGCAGGCCAGGACGCAGGCTGCCGCGCCAGATAAATCCACCGGCGTCGAGCGTTGCCTGTTGCACGCTGCTTTCGAGCCATGTCAACAACCTGTCATTGAGGATATACGGCAGGTAGCGCTGCCGATAGCGCGCATCCGAATCGCGCAGCCCCACCAGCAAATCCATTTCTATCCCGGTCTGCGTGGCCGCCAGTGGAATCCACAAACCCAGCAGCGCGTGCGCTTCCCCCTCCTCACCCACGGCGGTAAGCAGGCCGCTGTCGAGCGCCACGCCGGTCTCTGACCACGTGATGTCAAGGCTGCCAAACAGCTCGCGGTAAGCCAGCGCCTCACTGAACACCGTGGGGAAGTCGAGCGTGATAGCCTCGCTGTCGAGCGTCAGGTGACCGCGCGACGGCGCCAACTGCAGGTGACCACTGGCGCCCGTAACGCCAGGCGCACCGCGCCAGGACGCGAGGGATACATCGGCAAAGCCGAACGACAGGTCCCACGCAGGCAGGTCCGTTGTCATGTCGTCGAGGGTGAACTGCAGCTCGCGCAACTCACCGCCGGGCTGCAGGTCACTCAGTACGGTGGCGAGGCCCTCCGGTAACACGCCGGCCGCTTGCACCAGACCTGCGGTTTCGGTCAGCGGCAACGCGCGCCCACGCACACGCAGGGAATCGCCCCAGACGTCAATCTGCAACCGCGGTACCGCGAGCTGACTGCCCGCGTGCGCAATCTGCAGGTCAGAGACAAAAACACCCAACCGCTGACCCTGCTGCTGCAGGCTCGCCTCCAGACTGAGTCGTTCCACCGGCAGCGACCATCCTCCAGTTGCCCCTCGCAAGACCAGATCCTCGCCCGACAGCCTCCAGCGCAAATCCGACATCTTACCGTTCCAGTCCAGCCAGCCCTCCACCAACGCCTTGCCCGTGGCACCGAGCGGCAACGGCTGCCCCCAGAGTGACCGCCAGCGGTCGAGGTTGGCGAGGTCGGCGAGTGCCGCGTTGATATACACCACGCCGTCGTAGCGCGCGGGGGACAGCGGGTCGCCAATGCCATCTGCGAGTATGCGAATGTGGCTGCCATCCACCGCGTCCAGCGTGGCCCGCAGTTGCCGACGGCTACCGTCGCGCTGCAGGGCCAGGTTGAGGCTCAACACTTCCTGTTGCGCTGCCGGAGACTGCAGATAAAGCGTATTGTTTTCCAGGGTCACATGCCGGCTATCGAGCAACAGAGCCTGCAAGCGCGCTGCGGCATCGCCACCGCCACCGCCCAGCCCCATGAGCCTGAATTCACCGCTTGCCGTAATTTCTCCCGACAGCAACAACTCGCTGAGACGTAAATGGCCAATACGCAAGGAGCCCTGCAACAGGCTCCCCCACACATCAATGGCGACACGGCCACCGCCGAGCGTCAGTGGTTCACCGTCAGCGAAAACCAGTTGCAGATCGCGGAAAACCAGCTCGGGGCCGAAGCCGTGCCATTCTGCCGCCACTGCACCACGCTCGATATCAAACGGCACGCGAGCACTCAGGTTCTGTATAAGCCAATGCTGGTTTGCTGCAACCATACCCACCAATACACGACCCGCGCTGACATACACCGCCAGCGCAACCACCGTGGCAACCATACCGCGCCACAGCAAGCGGCTTATGCGATGGTAGATGGACAGGGGCTCAGTCACCGGCAGCGACCATTGCGGAAAGCGAGGGGCCCGTTTGCTTGCGGGTGAAAAGCACCACAGCGAGCGGGTCTGCCCGGTGCACACGACGACAGGTGCCATCTTCTGCCAGCAGCTGCTGCAACAACGCCACCACCCGCCGCCACGCCGCGGGATCGGCGAGCGAAATGAAATCGACCGCCACCAGACCGCCAATGCCGCGCAACCGCAATTGCCGGGGAATGGCTTCCGCCGCTTCCAGATTGGCCGTGAGTGGGGCACCGCTGCGGTCGCTGCTAGCGCCGGTGTTAACGTCCACGGTCGTCATCGCTGCCGTTTCCTCGATGATCAAACTGCCCCCGGAGGGCAGCGGAACCCGGGGCTGCAGCAGCGCCTCAATGGCCCTGTCCACACCGTGGCGTGCGAACAATGAATGACGCCCACCGTCGTGTTCTACCAGCGGCGCAAGGGCGGGGCGCTGTAGCGCACACCAGGCGCGAAGCGCGTTTGCCGTGGCAGTGTCGTCCACCCGAATCGCGCGCGGCACCGGCCCGGCGTAGTCCCGCAACACGCGCTGGGCAAATGGCAGTTCCGGCCAAACGCGCTGCGCGGGCTCGTCCCGCGCGCCCGCGTCTTGCAGCTCGCGCCAGGTCGTCGCAAGCCGGGCAGCCTCGTCGCGCAACAGCGACTCTGCAACATCTGCCGCCGCTGTGCGCGCCAGCAGCGACGCGCCCTCGAAGTCCGCCGCCAGCACTGCCAGAAGGTTACCCAGCCGACGGCGGGTTAACGGATCTTCGATACGGCGCGAGAGGGATGGGCGCGAATGCCCCGCCAGCAGGACGAGGTGGGGGCCGGGCACTGCGAGATCGAGATCAAGACGGGGCTGTTTGTCCCCCACGGTATCCCGGGTGACCTGCACCAGCAGCTTCTGCCCCTGGCGCAGCACGGGCGATGAGCGCCCGTCGGGCGCGCGCTCCGGCAGCGACAACAGGCCCTGCACCCCGGGTGCCAATTCGACGAAGCCGGCCGCCATTCCCGGGAGTAGCCGCGTCACGTAACCGCGATAAATGGCACCGACCCGGGCAGGGCTGTCGCGCCGCTCAAGACACAACTCCTGCAGTGCCCCACCGCTTACACGCGCCATACCTTGCCAATCGCGGCTGGCGCTGATCAGAATATCGTCATGCATCGACAGGCCCGAGGCGACCGGCGACACCGTGAGCAGCGAGCAGCTCCCGGGTTTCCGCCAGGGGCAAACCCACCACATTGCTGTAGCTGCCCTCAATACCGCGCACCAGGGCGCCACCCAGCCCCTGGATACCGTAGCTACCCGCTTTATCCCAGGGCTCCTCGGTTGCAAGATAGCTCTCGCAGAGCTCCCGGGTCAGGTTGACGAAGGTTACACGGGTTTCCACGGCAAACTCGGCGTAGCCATCCGCATGGGCCAGACAGACAGCCGTGATGACCTGGTGGGTGCGCCCGCTGAGGCGGGCGAGAATACCGAGGCCGGAGAAATGGTCGGCAGGCTTGCCGAGAATATCGTCATCGATCACCACGGTGGTGTCGGCGGCGAGCACAAGCTCGCCGGAGCTGCGGCGGCTGCGCACCGCGGCGGCCTTTTCCCGCGCCATGCGCACAACGTAGTCCTGCGCCGCCTCACCCGGTTGCGCTGTTTCGTCGATGTCAGCCGGGTCCACCGCAAAATGCACGCCGAGTTGAGCGAGCAATTCCTGGCGGCGGGGCGAGGCAGAGGCGAGAATCAGAAGTAACATGATCAGGTAATCCGGTAATAGCGGCGCACACTGCGCAACACCTGCAACACCACCGGCCAGAGCAAGGCACTGGACAGTGCGGGTAGCAGGAACAGCAGGCTGCGCGCACCTGCACCCTCGAGATTCTGCACCCACTGACCGATCAGCTGGTGCAACCCAATGACGACAAACACCACACCACACTGTTGCCACAGGCTGAAGACCCGCAGACGCTGGTACACCAGCAGGGCGCACAGCGCCAACACAGTGAGCGAAAATGCATTCTGCCCGAGCACCGCCCCCTCCAGGGCGTCCACCAGCACACCGAGCAGCAGCGCGGTGAATATGCCCACCCGGTGTGGCAGCGCAAGGCACCAGTACAATAATGTGAGGGCAACCCATTCCGGGCGTGCCCATTGCAACCAGGCCGGCAACGGCACCACAGCCAACAGGGCGGCAACCAGAAAACTCGCCACAACAACGGTGAACACCACCCCGTTGCCGGCTGTCACGGCAGATCCTGCGAGGGCGCCGCTTCCTCTGTCGCGTTGGTGAATACCAGCAACACATGACGACTGCGGTTGAGGGCCGCTGTGGGCCGCGCCAGCACGCGAGCGAAGGCCTGACCAGGATCTCTCTGCACCAGCACAACCTCCGCGATCGGGTAGCCCACAGGGAAACGGCCCCCGAGGCCAGAACTTACCAGCAGGTCGCCTTCACGAATATCAGTCGTTGCCGAGATGTGCTGTACTTCAAGCGCGTCCAGCGAGCCAGTGCCCTCGGCGATAGCGCGCAAACCATTGCGGTTCACCTGCACTGGCACGGAGTGCGTAAGATCAGTCAACAGCAACACACGGGACGTCACTTCGCCAACCTCAACCACCTGGCCCATCAGTCCGTCGGCATCAATCAATGGCTGTCCGACATACAGGCCATCCGTGCTGCCCTTGTTCAACACCAGCTGATGCCGCATGGGGTCGGGGGAGACGCCGATCAGCTCAGCCACCAGCACATCATTGCGCAGCATGGCCGTGGAGTTGAGTAGCCCGCGCAGGCGCGTGTTTTCCGCCTGCAGTGAGGCCATTTGCAGTGAACGGCCCTGCAGCAGGAGGTTTTCCCGCTGCAGCCGGGCATTGTCTTCCAGCAAACGCCCGCGGGAGCGAATATGCGTATCCTGCCACTGCACGAGACGTGCCGGGATGTCGGCGATCCAGATCACGGGGGCCACCAGCGTGTCGAGTATCGCACGGCCGTGTTCAAGCTTGTTATAGCGCAGGTCAGCGGCGATCAGGCATACCACGACCAGCGCCGCCAGCGAGATGCGCAGGCCAAGATGGGATTCCTTGAGAAATAGCGGCTTGATATCAGCCCCCGCCGCGTGCCTTACTCGGTAGAGAGCAGGTCAATCGTGTGGCGATCCATCTGCTCCATGGCGCGACCGCCGCCCCGTGCCACACAGGTCAGGGGGTCTTCGGCGACAATCACGGGCAGGCCGGTTTCTTCAGAGATGAGACGGTCGAGATCGCGCAGCAGCGCACCACCACCGGTAAGCACGATACCGCTCTCGGCGATATCGGCGGCCAGTTCGGGCGGTGATTGCTCCAGCGCAGACTTCACGCCCTGAACAATGGACTGCAGAGGATCCTGCAGGGCTTCCAGAATTTCGTCGCTGTTGAGAGTGAAACTGCGCGGCACACCCTCGGCGAGGTTGCGGCCACGCACATCAATCTCGCGCAATTCACTACCGGCAAATGCGCAGCCGATTTCCTGCTTGATGCGCTCGGCTGTGGCATCGCCAATCAGGCTGCCGTAGCGACGACGCACGTGCGAAACAATCGCTTCGTCGAAGCGGTCGCCACCAATGCGCAGCGAATCGCGATAGACCACCCCGTTCAAGGAAATGATGGCGATTTCAGTGGTGCCGCCGCCCACATCCACCACCATGCAGCCGGTAGCTTCCTCGACGTTCAGACCCGCGCCGATTGCCGCTGCCATCGGCTCCTCGATCAAGCGCACTTCACGCGCTCCTGCGCTGAGCGCGGATTCGCGGATAGCGCGACGCTCGACCTGGGTCGACATGCAGGGCACACACACCAGCACACGCGGGCTCGGGCGGATGAAGCGGCTTTCATGCACCCGGGCGATGAAGTGCTGCAACATTTTCTCGGTTACCTGAAAATCGGCGATAACACCGTCCTTGAGTGGACGGATAGCGGTAATGTTACCCGGTGTACGACCGAGCATGCGCTTGGCCTCGGTACCGACCGCTTCAATGGTTTTCTGCCCGTTGTGAAACCGGATAGCCACCACCGAGGGTTCATTGAGCACAATTCCCTTGTCGCGCACATAAATCAACGTGTTCGCTGTACCCAAATCGATAGAAAGATCGTTTGAGAACACGCCGCGCAGCTTCTTCAACATGAATTTTGACTACCTTTTGAATAGATCGGGGAACTCCATACCGGAGCTCAGCGACACCCCTTGCGGCGGCCCTTCGGGGCCGGGACTGCCCTCAGCTGAGAGACCGCCTCACTCATTATTCTGCGGTGTGTAACTTAGCGAATAACTGTATCAATGGCGGGGATTTTGGGCAAGGCGCAAATGTGATAACTTTACGCCCCCGCCGTGAAGGCGGCAGGCTTGCTGACGGTAGTGAAAGTAATGACAGTACACCAGGACGACATTGAAAAACTGGCCGAACTGGCGCGGGTGCGTATCCCCGTCGAGGAAGCCGCAGAGGTCACGGCGCGCATTGCCACCATTCTCGGTCTCGTCGATCAGCTGCAGTCTGTAGACACCGCAGCCGTGGAACCCATGGCCAATCCGCTGGATGCCGTGCAGCGCCTGCGCGTGGATGCGGTCACCGAGGCCAATCAGCGCGAGGCCTTCCAGGCCATAGCCCCAGCGGTGGAAAACGGCCTCTACCTGGTACCCAAAGTCATTGAATGAAGCGGCAGCGCCGCCCTCGGGACATCACATGCATGATCTTTCTGTCGCAGCGCTCGCGCTCGGCTTGCGCAACCGGGATTTTTCCAGCACCGAGCTGACCCGGCATTGCCTGCAGCGCATCCGGGCGCTGGATCCACACTACAACAGCTTCATCTCGGTTGATGAAGTGGGTGCCCTGGACGCTGCCAGGCAGGCCGATACGCGCCTGGCAGCCGGCGAGAAGGCACCCCTGCTGGGCATCCCACTGGCGCACAAGGATATCTTCTGCACCAGCGGACTGCGCACCAGCTGCGGCTCGAAAATGCTCGACAATTTCGTTCCCCCGTATGATGCCACAGTCACCCGGCGCCTGCGGGATGCCGGCACGGTGCTGCTGGGCAAGACCAACATGGATGAGTTCGCCATGGGCTCATCCAGTGAAACCAGTTTCTACGGCAGCAGCCGCAACCCCTGGGATACCAGCCGGGTGCCCGGAGGCTCGTCCGGCGGCTCCGCTGCGGCTGTTGCAGCGCGCCTCGCACCGCTGGCTACCGGCACTGACACCGGCGGCTCCATCCGTCAGCCAGCCGCCTTCTGCGGTATCACCGGGCTCAAACCCACCTATGGCCGGGTTTCGCGCCTGGGCATGGTGGCCTACGCCTCCAGCCTCGACCAGGGCGGGCCCATGGCGCGCAGTGCCGAGGATTGCGCCCTGCTGCTCAACGCTATCGCTGGCTTCGACCCCCAGGACTCAACCTCATCGGAACAGCCGGTAGAGGACTACACGGCCCAGCTTGCCCAGCCGCTGTCCGGGCTGCGCATAGGGCTGCCGCGGGAATATTTTGGCGAAGGCCTGGAACAGGCTACCGGTGAGCGTATTCGCGCCGCCCTGGCCCTGCTGGAGCAGCAGGGCGCAACACTGGTGGACATCGCCCTGCCCCACACCGGGCTCAGCATTCCCACCTACTACATCATTGCGCCGGCCGAAGCCTCTACCAACCTGTCCCGCTACGACGGCGTGCGCTACGGGCACCGCTGCGAGAACCCCCGCAACCTGCACGACCTGTATACGCGCAGCCGGCAGGAAGGCTTTGGCGACGAAGTGAAGCGACGCATACTGGTCGGCACCTACGCGCTGTCCGCCGGCTACTACGATGCCTACTACCGCAAGGCACAGCAGGTGCGACGACTGATTCGCCAGGATTTCCTCGATGCCTTCACCGACGTGGATGTCATCGCCGGCCCTACAACCCCCGGCCCCGCCTTTGGCCTGGGCGCCAAAACCAACGACCCGGTGGCCATGTATCTGGAGGATGTCTACACCCTGGCGGTCAACCTGGCCGGCCTGCCCGCCATGTCGGTACCGGCTGGCCAGGTCAATGGACTACCCGTTGGCCTGCAGCTCATCGGCCAGCATTTCGACGAGTCCCGCCTGCTGAATGTGGCGCACCAATTGCAGCAGGCGAGTGACTGGCACCTGCAGTCACCGCCGGAGGCAGGCCTATGAACTGGGAAGTGGTGATCGGGCTGGAAGTGCACCTGCAACTGGCCACGCAGTCGAAGATTTTCTCCGGCGCCGCCACACGTTTCGGCGCCGAGCCCAACACCCAGGCCTGCGCCGTCGACCTCGCCATGCCCGGTATGCTGCCGGTGCTGAACGAGCAGGCGGTGCGTTACGCAGTGATGTTCGGCCTTGGCATCGGTGCGGAAATAGGCTTGCGTTCAGTGTTTGACCGCAAGAACTACTTCTACCCCGACCTGCCCAAAGGCTACCAGATCAGTCAGTTTCAGGAGCCTATCGTGGGCCGCGGTCACTTCGACATCCAGCTTGAGGATGGCAGCGTGCGGCGTATTGGCATCACCCGCGCCCACCTTGAGGAGGACGCGGGCAAGTCGCTGCACGAAGACTTTCACGACCAGACCGGCATCGACCTCAACCGCGCCGGCACACCGCTGCTGGAGATTGTCAGCGAGCCCGATCTGCGCAGCGCAGAGGAAGCCGTTGCCTACCTGAAAACGCTGCACAGCCTGGTGACCAGCCTGGGCATATCCGACGGCAACATGGCCGAGGGTTCCATGCGCTGTGACATCAACCTGTCACTGCGGCCGGCTGGCAGCGACACCCTTGGCACGCGCGCCGAAATCAAGAACGTCAACTCCTTCCGTTTCGTGGAAAAGGCCATCCACCACGAGGTGGAGCGGCAGGCCGACATTCTCGAATCCGGCGGCAAGGTGGTGCAGGAAACACGGCTCTATGATGCCGACCGCGACGAAACCCGCTCCATGCGCAGCAAGGAAGTCGCCAACGACTATCGCTACTTTCCAGAGCCGGACCTGCTGCCGATCGTGATTGAGCAGAGCTGGGTAGACAGCATCCGCGCCAGACTGCCCGAATTGCCTGCCGCCCGGCGTGAACGCTTTATCGCCGACTACGGGCTGGGCGCCTACGATGCCACGGTACTGGCCGCGGAACGCCCACTGGCCGAATTTTATGAAGCGGTGGCGAAGGGCTGCGGCGATGCCAAGATTGCGGCCAACTGGGTGCAAGTGGAACTGCTGGGGCAACTCAACCGCAACGACCTGCAGCTCAGCGAGAGCCCGGTGGATGCACCGGCGCTGGCGGCGCTGTTGCAGCGCATTCTGGATGGCAGCATTTCCGGCAAGATCGGCAAGCAGGTGTTCGAGGCCATGTGGGCCGGCGAAGGCGACGCCGACAGCATCATCGAAGCGCGTGGACTGCGCCAGGTCAGCGACAGCAGTGCGCTGCAGGCGATGGTGGCGGAGGTTATCCGCGACAATCCAGAGCAGGTTGCACAATACCTGGCGGCTGATGAAACGCGACGCAAGAAGCTGTCCGGCTTTTTTGTGGGCCAGATCATGAAGCTGTCCCGCGGACAGGCCAACCCGCAGATGGTCAGCAATCTACTCAACGAGCAACTGGCAGACGCCGGAGAAAACGGAGACACATGAGAAAAGACAAGGAAAAGGTCATCGACGAGGTCTGGACCGAAGACCACATCCGCAGCTTTCTCGGCGTGCGCGCGCACGACGGCTCTGACCACGACTTCCATATGCTGCTGAAAGCCTACCAGAGCATGCGCGCCGCCGACTTTGAACTCTTCGTCGGCTTTTTCGTTGCCGACGGACGCAACCTCGCGGCCACGGGCAAGGACGGCCGCACGGTAGTGGAGATCATCGGGGAGCACCGTCACGGCGCTGAGTACGCACATATCCTGCGTCAGGCCGGCGGGCACTGACACGCGAACGGGCCGCGTTACCCGGGACACTCGCCGGGGTCAGCGATCGATCGGCACGCGCCCTTTCATGAAGCGTTCACGGTTTTTGCGTTTCTGCTCTTCGCTCTTGCGCAACAGCACATAGACCGCGCCGGTGCCACCGTGCTGCGGCTGGGCACTGTGATAGGCCTGCACGATGGGTACCTCCTGTAGCCACACGTGCACATGCCCCTTCAGCACCGCACTGCGCTCTCGCTCCACCTTGCGTTCGCCCTTGCCGTGAATCAGCAATACGCTGCGCAGGCCCAGCTCGTGGCACTGTTCGAGAAAGGCAAACAGCTCCCGCCGCGCCACGGCGACCGTCATGCGGTGCAGGTCCAGACGCGCCTCCTGCTCATAGCGTCCCTGACGCAGCTTCCGGTAGACACCGTTTTGCACGCCGGGACGCTTGAACTCCAGCACATACCACGCATCCAGCGGCTCCGCTTCGCGGTCGCTGAGGGTGTTCCTGTCCGTTTCGCGGCCGGTAACCGCCGCTTCACGACGCTCCGCGAGCGAGCGGTCGCGGTCATCGCCACCGGGGGCCAGTTGCACCCGTTGCTCGCGTTTAAGTGGCTTCACATCCGCCACCTCCTGGAAAAACAGCTCAGATTCGTTGTCAGCCATGGCTTCCCGCTCCCATGCAGTGCATCATTATAACGCGCCAGCCCATCGGGTTTCACGCCCACCAACGAGGAGTCACACTCAGAATGGAAGGCAACCTTGCTCGCGGCGCGGACTATCTGTTCCGCGGGGCCCGCTTACTCACTCACCCCGCACTGCGCCTGTTCGTCATCGTCCCCCTGTTGGTGAACATCATCATCTTCGCCTCGCTGCTGGGCTTCACCTTCAGCTTTCTCGGGCGCACCATCAATGAGTGGATGGCAGCCCTGCCGGGCTGGCTGGGTTTTTTGGAATGGATTATCTGGCCACTGCTGGTGGCCGTATTCGGCCTGATCGCCGGCTACACGTTTACCGCCGTGGCGCTGCTGATCGCCTCGCCGTTCAACAACCTGCTCGCGGAAAAAGCCGAGGAGCTGTTCACCGGACAGCCCGTCGATGCGCTGGAAGGGCCTGTGGCCGCACTGCTCTCAGTGCCCCGCGCGCTGCTGCGGGAACTGGCCAAGCTGGCCTACTACATCCCCATGGCACTGCTGGTGCTGATCCTCAGTTTCGTCCCGGGAGTCAACCTGGCGGCACCGCTGCTTTGGTTCCTGCTTGGCGCCTGGATGATGAGCATCCAGTTCGTGGACTACCCGGTAGACAACCACCAACTGGGGTTTGCCGCAGTGAAATCCGCGGTGGCTCGCAAGCGGCTGAGCAGCCTGGGTTTTGGCGGCGTGGTCGCGCTCTGTGCCGGGATACCAGTGATCAATTTCTTCGTGGTACCCGCGGCAGTTGTCGGCGCCACCCTGCTCTGGTGCGAAGAATTACGCGAGCAGTGATTTCGGTGGGTGTGTACACTCGAGCCGTTCGCCCAGCAAGGCTTCGATGTCCGGCAAGAGGAACGCATCGTCTTCGCTGGCGAAGCTGATAGACACCCCGGTTGCGCCCGCCCGCCCGGTGCGCCCGATGCGGTGGACGTAGTCGTCAGGATCTTCAGGCAAATTGTAGTTTACTACATGGCTCACGCCGTCGACGTGAATGCCGCGGCCCGCCACATCGGTGGCCACCAGCACCTTGATATCACCCTTCTTGAACTGCGCCAGGGTACTCGTGCGCTTGGCCTGGGGAATTTCACCTGAGAGAATGCCGCAGGACACGCCGGCCTTGCGCAGGCGCTCATGCAGCCTGCGCACCTGGTCGCGGCGATTGGCAAATACGATCACCGCGCTGGCTTCAGGGCTGCGCACCAGGTTGACCAGCAGCCGGTAGCGCTGCTCGCTGCTGACCAGATACACCTTCTGGTCCACAGAGTCAGTGGCGACATGGTCGGGTTCGATTTCCACCGTCACCGGCTCCCAGGTCCACTGTTGCGACAGGTTGATGATGTCCTGGGTAAAGGTCGCAGAAAACAGCAGGGTCTGCCGGTCCTGTTTGGCAGGCGTGGCGCGCACAATGCGCTTCACCTGGGGAATGAAGCCCATGTCCAGCATGCGATCCGCTTCATCCAGCACCAGCGTTTCCACGCGATCCAGGAACAGGTCGCGGCGCTGCATGAAGTCGATCAAGCGGCCCGGAGTGGCCACCACAAGGTCGACCACATCGCTGTTCAGCCGGTTGAGCTGCTTCTGGTAGTCCATGCCGCCAATGAGCGTCACCACTTTAAGGCCGGAAAAGCGCGCCAGATCCTCGGCATCGGCGGCAATCTGCATGACCAGCTCCCGCGTCGGTGCAATCACCAGGGCCCGTGGCTCGCCGAGGAAACGCTCGCCTTCCTGTGGATGGCAAAGCAGGTCATTGAATACGGTAATCAGGAATGCCGCGGTCTTGCCGGTACCCGTCTGCGCCTTGCCGATCGCGTCGTGACCCTGCAGGGTGTGCGGCAGAATTGCGGCCTGGATGGGCGAACAATAGCTGAAGCCGAGGCCGGCGATGCCGCGCATCAACTCGTCGCGCAGACCGAGGTCATGGAAGCGCGTTTTGCCCTCCTCGGGCTCCACCGGGAAGTCGTCCAGGCTCCAGGGCTTTTCGGGGGCCGCGGCCTTGCGCGCGCGCGGCTTGCCGGGCTTGCCCTGGCCGCGATCACTGTGGCCGGGGCCACGCGCGGGCTTACCATGCGTTGAATCATGGGTCGAATCGCTGCCAGTGGCTATCGGAGGGGGCGGCGTGGCTGAGTCGCTATTGGCGCTCTTGCTACCACGGCCGAGTAGGCTCTTGATCAAGGTTGCGTCCTGTCTGGGTTCAAGCATGCAAAGGTGCGCTAGTCTAGCATTTTTGTCCGCGCCGTGCTGCCGCGCGGATACAGGCGCGCGAGGAAGTAATCGACGCTGACAAAACGTCCGCCGCCGGTGAACAACAACGCCAACAGCATGACGAAATAGGTCGCGGCAAACTCAATGCCATTATTGAGCACCACCAGGTTACCGTGTTCCGTGAGCCAGCTGTAGTTACCGTGCTCACGCAGGATATCGCGCGCCGTGCCAAGGCGCACAGCTATCTCCTCCGCGCCCGAGTCGGCAATCGCGGCCCAGCCGTTCTGCCAGTGCACCGACCAGGCGGCGACCAGCATGGTGATCAGCAGCGGCAATGCCACCCAGCGTGTCGCCAGGCCGATCAGCAACAGCAGGGCGCCTATCGCCTCGGTATAGGCAGCGAGGTGGGCAAGCACGGCAGGAAACGGCAAGCCGAGGCCCCACTGTGCATTGCCGAACCACTCGATGGTGCTCTCCATGCCAGCGATTTTCTGCGTGCCCGCCATCCAGAACACCGGAACCAGATACAATCTGAGCGCCAGCGGCGCCAGCCAGTCCACGTGGCGCAGCGCGCCAAACACCCCATTGTGCAAGCGGTAGTATTGCCCAACCAGCCAATTCATAGTGCATTCTCTCCCGTCCGTGACTGTGTGACCCCGCGGCGGACAAAAAGTTTGCCACCCTGTGCGCTCACGGCGCCGCGCCGCTGCCACACTCGCTACAGTCCGGGCGGCGCTGGAGGCGCAGACGGTACTGGGCGAGGGAGCGTAAATCCAGCATCAAGACCTCGTCTTGCAAGGTCTGCATACCCGCCAGGAATTTCACCGCCTCCAGCGCCAGCAGCGACCCCAGTACACCCACCACCGGCCCGAGTACGCCGCTCTCGGCACAGGCCTGACGCTGGTCATCCGCCGCGGCCAGCGGGTACAGGCAGCGGTAACAGGCTCCACCCGCGCGCGTATCGAACAGGGCCAGCTGCCCCTCCAGGCGCACGGCGGCGGCAGACAACAACGGTACACCCGCATCAAGACATGCCCGATTGAGCGCATAGCGGGTAGCAAAACTGTCGCTGGCGTCCACCACCAGGTCCGCTCCGGCGATCGCGACAGCCAGCGCACTGCCCTGCAGGCACTCCTCGAAAACGTGCAACTGCGTGGCGCTGTTCAAAGCCGCCAACCGCTGCGCCGCGGACCGCGCCTTGTTCACCCCCAGCGAGGCCTCATCGTGTACGATCTGCCGCTGCAGATTACTCAGCTCCACCGTGTCGCCATCAGCGAGCCGCAAATGACCCACGCCGGCCGCGGCGAGATACAGCGCTGCCGGACTGCCCAGGCCACCCAGGCCCACAATCAGCACACAGGCCCGTCCCAGTGTCTCCTGCCCCGCAATATCGAAATCGGGCAGCAGAATCTGCCGGCTGTACCGCGCCAGTTCGGCTTCAGTCAGCACGCCGGCAACCACCGGTGACCCGCTCATGGCCGGCGAGGTCGCAGCGCGTCTCGACGGCAACAAAGCCGCTCGCCCGCATCAGCTCGCGCACCGCCGCCCCCTGTTGATAACCGTGCTCAAGCAGCAGCCAGCCACCGGGCGCCACATGTGCCGGTGCTGCGGCACACAGGGCCTGGAGATCATCCAGCCCGCGTTCACCGGCGACCAGCGCCGAGGCCGGCTCGAAGCGCACGTCGCCTTGTGCCAGCCAGGGGCTGTCGCTCTCCACGTAAGGCGGATTACTCACCACCAGGGCGTACTGCCGGCCGGCCACGGCGGCAAACCAGTGCGACTGCAGGCACTGCACGCGGCCCGGGCAGAGCCGCGCGACATTGCGTTCAGCCACGGCGAGGGCGGGCGCGGCGGCATCCAGCGCGGTGAGGTCCCAACCGGTGCGCTCCACCGCCAGGGCGATGGCAATGGCACCGGAGCCCGTGCCGAGGTCCAGCACACGGGCGTCCACTGGCAAGGGCAACGCCAGCGCCCAGTCAACCAGGGTTTCCGTCTCCGGGCGCGGAATGAGTGTGGCCGAGGTGACCTCGAGGTTCAGCGACCAGAACTCGCGCACGCCAGTCAGGTAAGCCACGGGCTCTCCCGCCCGGCGCCTGGCCAGCAGCTCGGCATAATGCTCGGCCTGCGCGGGCGTCAGCTGCGCGTCCGGCCAGGCGTAGAGCCAGCTGCGGGGTTTCCCCAGGACATGAGTGAGAAGAATTTCGGCGTCGCGGCGTGCGCTGTCACCCGGCAGATCGCTGCCAGCGCGCAGGCAAGCCTCGACGGCGGACATCAATGCGCCGCCAGAGCCGCCAGCTGATCGGCCTGGTACTCCTGCCGCAGGGGACCGATGACGGCGCCCAGCTCGCCCGCAATCACCTCGTCGAGTTTGTACAGCGTCAGGTTGATGCGATGATCTGTCACCCGTCCCTGGGGGAAGTTATAGGTACGGATACGGTCCGAACGGTCACCGGTACCGACCAGATTGCGCCGTTGCTCGGCCTGCTCGGCCGCCTGCTTGTCCTGCGCCGAGGTCTGCAGTTTCGCCTGCAACAGCGACATGGCCCGCGCGCGGTTCTTGTGCTGCGAGCGCTCGTCCTGGCACTCGACCACAATACCGCTGGGCAGGTGAGTGATACGCACCGCGGAATCGGTTTTGTTGACGTGCTGGCCACCGGCGCCAGAGGCGCGAAAGGTGTCCACGCGAATGTCACCCTTGCTGATGGCGCCTACCGCCACCTCATCCGGCTCCGGCATCACCGCCACGGTGCAGGCCGATGTGTGGATACGCCCCTGCGACTCTGTCTCGGGAACCCGCTGCACCCGGTGCGCACCGGATTCGAATTTGAGGTGGGCGTACACATCGCGCCCTTCGACAAGGCTGATGATTTCCTTGAAGCCACCGTGCTCGCCCGGACGCTCGGAGAGAACCTCGATTTTCCAGCCCATGGTCTCCGCATAGCGGCTGTACATGCGGAACAGGTCACCAGAGAAAATCGCCGCTTCGTCACCACCCGTACCCGCGCGAATCTCCAGGAACACGTTGCAGGAGTCCTGCGGGTCGCGGGGCAGCAGCAACGTCTGCAATTCCCGCTCCAGCGTCTCAAGGCGTTCGGTACCACTGCTGATTTCCTCTTCGGCCATGGCCACGAGGTCGGCATCGGCTTCCTGCAGCATGCTGCGCGCCTCGTCGAGGTCTGCGCGCACACGGCTGTAGTCGTGGTAACAGCTCACCACCTGTTCCAGCTCGGAGAATTCGCGGGACAGCTCCCGAAAGCGGTTCTGGTCGGCGATGGTCTCGGCGTCGCCGAGCAGTGCCGATACCTCCTCGTGGCGGTCAGTGAGGGCATCCAGTTTGGTCAGCAGGGAAGCTTTCATTGCAGGGTTCGATCTACTCGGGATTGGACTTGCGATGTGACAGGCAATGTTGAGTCGCCGTCGGCGGGCTCGGCTGTGCCGGCATTGTGAGCGGCAGGCCCGGCACCTTCCAGCCCCAACAGTCGGCGTGCGCCAGCCAGAAGATCCTGCCGGCCCTCCGCACTGGCGCGCTTGAGGCCGGCAGTGGGGGCGTGAATCAGCTTGTTGGTGATGCCGCGCGCAAGCTGCGCAACGATTTGCTGTGGGTCATCGCCGCGGGCCAGAGCGCGCAGGGCACGCTGCAACTCCAGCTCGCGAATCGATTCAGCCATGTCACGGTACTGGCGCACGCTGTCGACCGCGGCGAGGCTGCGCAGCTCTTCCAGGTACTGGCTGACGCCTTCTTCTATCAGCTGGTCGGCCTTGCGCGCCTCCGTCTGGCGGCTGCGCAGGTTCTGCTCGACGATGTCCCGCAGGTCATCCACGGTATAGAGATACACGTCCGGCAGATCGGCCACCTGCGCTTCAATATCCCGCGGCACAGCGATGTCCACCATCAATACCGGCCGGTGCTTGCGCACCTTGATCGCCTGTTCCACCGCACCCTTGCCCAGAATAGGCAGCTGGCTGGCCGTGGAGGTAATCACGATATCCGCGTGCGGCAAGTGTTCAGGAATTTCCGCCAGCAGCACAGCCTCGGCACCGAACTTCTGCGCCAGCTCACGCGCCCTGCCCAGTGTTCGGTTGGCGATCACAATGCGCCGCACACCCGCCTCGATGAGGTGCCGGGCCACCAGTTCTATGGTTTCACCGGCACCGACCAACAGCGCATCGCAGGCCGCGAGGTCGGAAAAAATATGTCCGGCGAGGTCGACCGCCGCGTAGGCAACCGAGACCGGGTTTTCGCCGATGGCGGTGTCTGTGCGCACTCGCTTGGCCAGGGCAAAGATCTTCTGGAACAGGCGGCCCATGTCCGCACCGATCGTGCCCGCCTCGGCCGCGACGGCGTAGGCCGACTTGAGCTGGCCGAATATCTGCGGCTCTCCCAGCACCATGGAGTCCAGCCCGCTGGCCACTTTCACCATGTGCCGCAGCGCATCCGCGGCTTCGTAGTAATAGGCAGCGCGACGCAGTTCATCGCGGGAAAGGTGGTGGTAATTGGCAATCCAGTCCACCAGCTGCGCCGACTTCTCGGCGCCCCGCGCGGCCTCCGGCACCATGGCGTAGAGCTCGGTGCGATTACAGGTGGACAGGATCACGATCTCGTCCAGCCCCGCATGCTCACAGGCGTCCTCAAGCGCTTCCGTCACCTGCTCCGGCGCAAACGCCACCCGCTCGCGCACTTCGACGCCAGCCGAGTTGTGGTTGATTCCGAGGGCAATGAGGTTCATAACCGCGTGCGAGGCTCCGAGGGTAGCGGGCCGGGAAGACGCCGCGAACCGGACCACATCCAGTATTGAGGGGCTCCAATTCTACCAAGTTATACGCCGAATGACAGGCATGTTACGCCCCCGCCACGGCAAAGACCCGCGCGGCACTTGGGATTCACCCGCCGAGTGTGTCAATATTGTACTCCCAAGCTGGAACCCTATCGCTGCCCCGACCATGTTCAGACTCTTGCTGACAAGTGCGCTCCTGCTGGCGCTGGGGGGTTGTGCATCCAACCTGCCCCCCGCAACCGATACTGACGCCACGGCGCCAGCAGCGGCCGACACCACAGCGACAGAAGCACCCGAACCGCCAGAGCGCGCCTTCCCAGCCGACAGCATCTACCCCCTGCTGCTGGCTGAGTTTGCCCTGCGCCGCAACGACTACGACACGGCACTTTCCACCTATCTGCAGCAGGCGCCGAAGCTGCGCGAACCGGCGGTGAGCGCACACACAACGCACCTCGCCCAGTTCATGAAGCGCGAGCCCGAGGCCTACGAGGCGGTGGGCCTGTGGGTTGAGCTGGAACCAGACAGCGCCGAGGCCAACAACACCCTGGCAACCCTGTTGATCCGCAAGGGTCAGCCCGCACAGGCGGTGCCACACCTCGCCGTGGTTGCCCGCAACGACCTGCAAGCCAATTTCCCGATGCTCTTGAGCGGCTTCCGCGACCTGCCAACCGGTGAGAAAGCGGCACTCGCCGACGCCGTCGCCGCCCTGCTCAATGAGCGCCCCGAGGACAGCGGGCTGCTGCTTACCCACGCCCTGATTCTCGATGAACTGGGAGACGCACCCGCCACGCGTGCCACCGTGGAGCGCTTGCTGGCACAGGAGCCCGGGCAAACCCAGGGGCTCATGCTGGATGCCAAACTACGCGTGGAGGCAGAAGAAGCGCAGCCCTTCCGGCGCATCGAGGCCGCACTGGCCGAACAACCCGACAACAATGTTCTGCGCCTGCAGTACGCACGGCTGCTGACCCGCTCGGACATCGATGCCGCACGCCGCCAGTTTGAGATTCTCTCCGCGCGCTCACCGCGTGACGGTGATTTGCTGCTCTCTCTCGCGCTACTCAACCAGGACGCCGGCGACACCCTCGCGGCCAAAGCCTATTTGCGCCAGGTACTGGCACTGGAGCAGCGGGTTGATGAGGCTAATTACTACCTGGGTCGCGTGTTGGAGCAGGAGGATCGGCCGGACGAGGCGATAGCCGCCTACCGCAAGGTAGAGGACCCGGGCAGCCGTGAGTTTTTCAACGCCCGCGGGCGCGTCGGGCGCCTGCTGATTGAGCAGGGCAACGTCAGTGAAAGCGCGGCATTCTTCGATCAGCAGCGCGATGCCTACCCCGCCGTTGCTGAACAGCTGTTTGCCCTGGAGTCGGAACTGCTCACCCGGGCGGACCTGCTCGACGCGAGCGTGGCACTGCTGGATCAGGCCCTGGCCGCGCTGCCGGATGCCAGCTCCCTGCGCTACAGCCGCGCCATGCTGCGCGAGCAGCTGGGTGATCTGGAAGGCATGGAGGCCGACCTCCGTTACATCCTGCAAGGCAACCCCAACAACGCGACGGCCCTGAACGCCCTGGGATACACACTGAGCAACAACAGCAACCGCTTTGCAGAGGCCGAGCAGCTGATTTCACGCGCGCTCGCGCTGGCGCCAGAGGAGCCAGCCATTCTCGATAGCATGGGCTGGGTCCTGTTTCGGCAAGAACGGGCCGAGGAAGCACTGCACTACCTGCAGCGTGCCTGGGCCGGCTTGCAGGACCCGGAGGTTGCGGCGCACCTGGGCGAAGTGCTCTGGAGTCTGGGGCGCGAAGACGATGCGCTTGCCGTCTGGCGCAGCGGCCTGCAGCTTGACCCCGAACACCGCACCCTGCTGCAGACGCTGCAGCGCCTGCAGGTGCCTCCCGCACGGCTCAGCGGCGAGTGAAGCGGCAGCTGCCACACTGCAGAGGCGTGGCCCTGTTGTGCATGGGGCTGTGGCTGACCGGGTGCGCCACGGCGCCAGCGCCACTCCCTGAGGATCCCTGGCTACAGCGCAAGCAACAGTTGCTGGCCCTGGAGCACTGGTCTGCCACAGGCAAGATCGCCCTGCGCAACGGCCAACAGGCCGAGTCCGCCAACCTCAGCTGGCAGCAGCAGCAGAGCGCCACCAGCGTACAACTCAGCGGCCCGCTGGGTCTGCAGGCCACCCAGCTGCGCAGCGACGGCCGCACCCTGGAAGTCACTCAGGGAGAAACCCTGCAACGCTTTGACCTCTCCTCACCGGACGTGATGGCGCGGGAAACCGGCTGGGATCTCCCGCTAGCGTCCCTGCCCTACTGGCTCAAGGGCATACCGGCGCCGGAACCCGCCCCTGTCACCCTGGATCTCGCCGACAACCTGCTGCAGCTGCTGCTGCAATCGGGCTGGCAGATCCGCTACGAGCGCTACCAACAAGTCGGCGCTCATATCCTGCCGACGCGGCTGACACTCGAGCGCGGTGCAACGCGCGCCAAAGTCATCATTCAGCACTGGCAGGCGTCCGGTAGGCCATGAATCGCCGACTGACACTGATTTCGCCGGCCAAGCTGAACCTGTTTCTACATGTCACGGGGCGCCGGGCAGACGGTTATCATACGCTGCAAACCGTCTTCCAGCTGCTGGACTGGGGCGACAGGATGACGTTTGCCGCGGATGACAGCGGCGCGCTGCGGCTGGACATGCCGGTCAGCGACATTGCACCGGCCGATAACCTCATTCTGCGCGCGGCGCGACTGCTGCAGCGCGGCACGCTGGGCGCCACCATCACCTGCGATAAACAGATCCCCATGGGCGGCGGCCTGGGCGGCGGCTCATCGAATGCGGCCTCCACATTGCTGGCACTGAACCGGCTGTGGGGCCTGGACATGAGTACTGCCGCGTTACAGTCGCTGGGGGCCACCCTGGGTGCCGACGTACCGGTCTTCGTGGGCGGCCACAGCGCCTGGGCGGAGGGCATCGGCGAGCTGCTGACCCCGGTAGAGCTGCCGGATATCTGGTACCTGGTTCTCAAGCCGCGCTGTGCCGTGCCCACGGCGGAAATTTTTTCCGACCGGGAATTGACACGAGACAGCCTGCCGATCACAATGGCCGCCTTTTTTCAGGGGGTACATCGCAACGACTGCCAGCCAGTGGTTGTGGCCCGCTACCCTGAAACAGGTGACGCGCTTGACTGGCTTGGGCAATTTGCCGAGCCCCGGCTAACCGGCACTGGCTCCTGTGTATTTGCCGCCTTCGGCACCCGGGAACAGGCGCTCGCCGTGCAGCAACAGGTACCCGAACCTTGGGCAGCCTTTGTTGCACGAGCAGCCAACGAATCACCAGCACTGAGGGCATTGGCCTGAAGTCTACAACGAATTATTGGGGTGTCGCCAAGTGGCAAGGCACCGGGTTTTGATCCCGGCATTCGTAGGTTCGAATCCTACCACCCCAGCCATATCCCCCCAGGAGAGAAGTGCCGTGTCCTCCAAGCTGATGGTCTTTACGGGTAATGCAAACCCGGAACTGGCCCAGAAGATTGCCAACCGACTCTATCTTTCTCTGGGCAAAGCCAGCGTGGGCAAGTTCAGCGACGGCGAAATTGCGGTCGAATTGAACGAGAACGTGCGCGGCAAAGATGTGTTTGTGGTCCAGCCTACCTGCGCCCCCACCAACGACAACCTGATGGAACTGTTGGTGATGATTGATGCGCTGCGCCGTGCGTCGGCTGCACGCATCACTGCCGTGGTGCCCTACTTCGGCTATGCCCGTCAGGACCGCCGTGTGCGCTCCGCGCGCGTGCCCATCACCGCCAAGGTCGTAGCCGACATGATGGTGTCCGTGGGTGTCGATCGAGTGCTCACCGTTGACCTGCACGCTGAACAGATACAGGGCTTTTTCGGTTGCCCGGTGGACAACGTCTACGGCTCCCCCATCCTGAATGCGGATATTCTCGACTGTAACTACGAGAACCTCATTGTCGTATCACCCGACATTGGCGGTGTCGTGCGTGCGCGCGCTATCGCCAAGCAACTTGATGACGCCGACCTCGCCATCATCGACAAGCGCCGCCCGCAGGCCAACGAGGCGCAGGTCATGAACCTGATCGGTGAAGTGGATGGCCGCATCTGCCTGCTGGTCGACGACATGGTCGATACTGCCGGCACTCTGTGCAAGGCCGCCGATGCGCTCAAGGAACGCGGTGCGAGCAAGGTGGTTGCCTACTGCACCCATGCGGTGCTGTCTGGCCGTGCACTGGATAATTTACGCAATTCCCAGCTCGACGAGCTGGTCGTCACCGACACGATTCCGCTGAGCGCGGACGCCCGGGCCGTCTCGAAAATCCGCCAGCTGACCATTTCGGACCTGCTGGCAGAGTCGATTCGCCGGGTATCCAACGAGGAATCCATCAGCGCGCTGTTTCAGTAGGAACAGCGCTTAACCCACCCACTGTGTAGCCGGTCGCAGGCGAAGCAGTGAGTCATCAAAGGAGTGCAGACAATGTCTGACCAATTTGAGTTGTACGCAGAAGTGCGTGAGGACATGGGGAAAGGTGCGAGCCGCCGCCTGCGTCGTCTCGCCGACCAGGTCCCCGCTATCATTTACGGCGGTGACAAGGACCCCCAGCCCCTGTCCATCATCCGCAAGGATCTGGAAAAGTCGCTGGAAAACGAGGCGTTTTTCTCTCACGTGCTGGTCATCAACATCAACGGCAAGAAAGAGAAGGCCATCCTCAAAGACCTGCAACGTCACCCGGCACGCAACAGCGTCACTCACGCTGACTTTATGCGCGTCAATGAAAAAGTGGCTATCAAGGTGCACGTGCCGATTCACTTCCTGAACGAAAAAACCTGCCATGGGGTCAAGGTTCAGGGCGGCATGATTCAGCATCAGGCTACCGACATCGAAGTACTGTGTCTGCCAAGCGACATTCCCGAGTTTATCGAAGTTGATATGGCCGAGGTGAAGACCGGCGATATCATCCACCTGTCGGATATCGCGTTGCCCGCCGGGGTTACCTCTGTTGCCCTGTCACTGGGTGAAGATCATGACCTGGCGATCGCTTCTGTTGTTCCGCCCAAGGGTGGCAGCGATGCTGAAGAGGACACTTCCGAAGACAGCAGCTCGGACAGCAGCAGCGAGGACTGATTTCTCGCAACGGCGAGGCACTGGCGTTGGCAAGCTCTATCTCCATGATTGCCGGACTGGGCAACCCGGGCAGCGACTACCGGGGAACCCGTCACAACGCCGGTGCCGACTTTGTCGAGGCGCTCGCGCGTCAGCACGGCGCCACACTGCAAGCGGAATCCCGTTTTTCCGGCCTGACCGCACGCATCCAGTGTGCCGGCCAGGATATTCGGCTCATCATTCCCACCACCTTCATGAACCGCAGCGGGCAGTCCGTAGCGGCCATGGCGAATTTCTTCAAGATTGCGCCGGAAGCCATTCTGGTGGCACACGATGAACTCGATATTCCAGCGGGTACCGCGCGCTTCAAGCGCGGCGGTGGCCACGGTGGCCACAACGGTTTGCGCGATATCGTTTCCCGGCTGGGCAACAACAACAGTTTTGCCCGCCTGCGTATCGGCATTGGCCATCCCGGCCACGCATCCCAGGTAACCGGCTATGTCCTGGGCCGGGCCAGCGCGGTTGACCAAGCACGCATTGAGGCCAGCATCGAGGCCGCAATCGACGCCCTGCCACAGTTTCTGGCCGGGGAGGACACGCGGGCCATGACCCAATTACACAGTTTCAATGCGCCCTGAACCGCTCGCGTTACATAACACTCGCCCCACGACATTCGTTTAGCAAAAACAGGAATCAGACATGGGTTTCAAATGTGGCATTGTCGGCCTGCCCAACGTGGGCAAATCGACCCTCTTCAACGCCCTGACACGGGCCGGCATCGATGCCGAGAACTTCCCCTTCTGCACCATCGAGCCCAATGCCGGCGTAGTACCGGTACCCGACCCCCGGCAGAAGCGCATCGCAGAGATCGTCAAACCCCAACGCGAAATATCCACCACCATGGAGTTTGTGGACATCGCCGGCCTCGTTGCCGGTGCCTCCAAAGGTGAGGGCCTGGGCAACCAGTTCCTGGCCAATATCCGTGAAACCGACGCCATTGCCCATGTCGTGCGCTGCTTCAACGACGAGAATGTCATTCACGTCGCAAACCGTGTCGACCCGCGAGCGGACATCGACGTGATCAACACCGAGCTGGCACTGGCCGACCTGGAAAGCTGTGAGAAACAACTGCAGCGCGTGACGCGCAACGCCAAGGGTGGCGACAAAGAGGCCATTGCCCTGAAAGCGCTGCTGGAGAATAAACTGCTGCCGCACCTGAACGAAGCGCTGCCGGTGCGTTCGCTGGCTTTTGATGACAGCGAACAGGCACTGGTGAAAACGCTGCATCTGCTCACGATCAAACCCACCATGTACATTGCCAACGTCGATGAAGAGGGGTTCGACGACAACCCCTACCTCGACACCGTGCGGGAAATCGCCGCCAGCGAGGGCGCCATTGTGGTGGCGATCTGCAACAAGCTGGAATCTGAAATCGTCGAGCTGGAGGATGCCGAGCGCCAGGAATTCCTGCAGGACCTGGGTATGGACGAGCCGGGGCTGGACCGGGTGATCCGCGCCGGTTACGAGCTGCTGAACCTGCAGACCTACTTCACCGCCGGCGTCAAGGAAGTGCGAGCCTGGACCGTGCGAGTGGGCGCCACGGCGCCAGAGGCTGCCGGCGTGATCCACACAGACTTCCAGAAAGGTTTCATTCGCGCCGAAGTTATCGGCTACGACGACTTCATCGCCCACAAGGGTGAGCAGGGCGCCAAGGATGCCGGGCGCTGGCGCCTTGAGGGCAAGGACTATATCGTTCAGGATGGGGACGTCATCCACTTCCGCTTCAACGTGTAGGAGGCACCCGCATGGCACGCACAGTGACCGTCGCCGCCACCCAGATGGCCTGCAGCTGGGACCGCGAGGCCAATATCGCCAACGCCGAACGTCTGGTGCGCGAAGCGCAGCGGGCCGGTGCACAAGTCATCCTGCTGCAGGAGCTGTTTGAAACGCCCTACTTCTGCCAGAAGCCGGATGAAGACCACATGCTGCTGGCCACACCGCTGGCAGAGAACCCCGCCATCCGTCATTTTCAGGCTGTGGCTCGCGAGCTGCAGGTCGTCCTGCCGATCAGCTATTTCGAGCTGGCGGGCCGCGCGCGCTTCAACTCCGTGGCCATTATCGACGCCGACGGCAGCCTGCTCGGCAACTACCGCAAGAGCCACATCCCGGATGGCCCCGGCTACCACGAGAAGTTCTACTTCAACCCCGGCGATACCGGCTTCAAGGTATGGAACACCCGTTACGCACGCATCGGCGTCGGCATCTGCTGGGACCAGTGGTTTCCTGAAAGCGCCCGCAGCATGGCGTTACTCGGCGCCGAGCTGCTGTTCTACCCCACCGCTATAGGCAGCGAACCCCACGACCCCGACATTCATTCGCGAGAGCACTGGACGCGGGTGCAACAGGGCCACGCCGGCGCCAACCTGATGCCGCTGATTGCCAGTAACCGCATCGGCCGTGAAGTACAGGAAGACAGCGACATCACTTTCTATGGCGGTTCATTTATCGCCGACCACACCGGCGAGCTCGTCGAGCACGCCGATAGCGGACACGAAAGCGTGCTCGTGCATGCCTTCGACCTCGACGCCATTGAAAAGATGCGCACCGCCTGGGGCGTATTCCGTGACCGCCGCCCTACCCTGTACGCACCCATCAACACCCTGGACGGCGAGCACGCGTGAGCCCGGAAAGCAGTACGCCGCGTGCCGACGGCTATCACATGCCGGCTGAATGGGCCCCGCATACGCGGACGTGGATGCTCTGGCCCGAACGTCCCGACAGCTGGCGCGCCGGTGCCGTGCCAGCCCAGGCCGCCTTCAAGGCCGTTGTCGCCGCCATTGCGCGCTTCGAACCCATCACGGTAGGGACCTCACAGGCACAGTTCCTGAACGCCTCAGAGCAGCTGTCTGACATCCCCGGTGTCACTGTCATTGAGCTTTCCAGCGACGATGTGTGGATGCGAGACTGCGGCCCCACCTTTGTCATTGACAACAAAGGCGGCCTGGCGGCAGTAGACTGGGACTTCAATGCCTGGGGGGGCCACGACGGCGGCCTTTACCCCACTTGGGACATCGACAGCCAGGTAGCGCGCAAAGTGGCCCAACTGGAGGGCGTTGCTCGTTACGCAACGCCCGGCTTCGTACTGGAAGGCGGCTCCATCCACGTGGATGGGGAAGGCACACTGATCACCACGGCCGAATGCCTGCTGCACCGCAACCGCAATCCGCGGCTGTCCCGGGGCGAGATCGAGGCCTACCTGCGCGACTATCTGGCAGTGGACACCATAATCTGGCTGCCCGAGGGTATGTTCAACGACGAAACCGACGGCCACGTCGACAATTTCTGCTGTTTCGTAGCGCCCGGCGAGGTACTGCTGTGCTGGACTGATGACGCCAGCGACCCCAACTACAGCCGCTGCCGCGCCGCGCTGGAGGTGCTTGAGGCCAGCCACGATGCCAAAGGCAGAACCCTGCGCGTCCACACCATCCCCATTCCGGCACCCCTGTATGCCATTCTTGAAAGCGAAGGCGGTGCTGTCGGCCAGGTGCCTGATGAACACGGCCGACCCGAGCGGCTGGCGGCCTCGTATGTGAACTTTCTCATCGTCAATGGCGGCATCGTGATGCCGGGTTTCGACGACCCGATGGACACGGTTGCGCGCAAAACGCTGGAGAGGCTTTTTCCTGGGCGCGAGGTGGTGATGGTGCCGGGTGGGGAGATCCTGCTCGGGGGAGGCAATATTCACTGTATTACGCAGCAACAACCACGCCCCTCAGGCGCTTGACTTGCCCCGGCAAAATTAGGAAAATGCGCGCCTTCTCGGGACAGCAGTCCCACGCAGTAATTGTGGCTACGTAGCTCAGCTGGTTAGAGCACAGCATTCATAATGCTGGGGTCGGTGGTTCAAGTCCACCCGTAGCTACCACTTTTTTCTGGTGCACTACGCACACCCGTGGCATGCGGGCGATAAACCGGGACGCTGGTCTGATCTAGCGTATCCGCGGCAGCGCCTCAGCGCCGCCAAGCGCCAAGGCGCACCGAGGCGGCGATGATCACGCCATAGAGGGCCATGGCGACCGCGGCCGCCGCGTAGACGCCCTCGAGACCGAACGGCGTGCCGAGCAGCAGCGCGCCGCCGACGGCAGCCGCGGCGCGAACGGCCGTCGCCACCAACGGCCAGAACATGGCGCCGGCGCCCTGGCTGGCGAAGTAGAGCGACAAACCCAGGCCCTGAAGCGCGTACACCGGCCCGAGGATGCGGATGTACGAGGTCGCTGCAGCAGCCGTGGCCGCGTCGTCACTGAATACCTCGATCCACGGATTGGGGAACAGGGCCAGCGCCAGTCCGACGCCGCCCGCCAACACCGCCGCCATCGCGCCGCCGGTCCAGCCGATACGTTCAGCACGCTCCATGCAACCGGCACCAGTCGCCACACCCACGAGCGACGTCATCGCCGCACCGAGGCCAAATACGAGCGGTACGAGAAGCAACTCGATGCGCGCACCGATCCCGTAACCCGCCAGCGCGGCGGTGCCGAAGCGCGCGATAATGGCCGTCAGCGCGACGATCGTCGCCACCGTGAGCAGCGGCGACACGGCCGCCGGCGCAGCCACGCGGAGGACGTCCGCGAACAGATCCCGCGAAAAGTGCAGCGCATCGCGACGTAGTCGCACCGACTGGGAAGCACCAGTGAGACGCAGGATCATGATCACACAGAGGATTGACGCAGAGGTGACCGCCGAGACCGCCGCCCCGACGATGCCTAGCTGCGGCGCACCGAAGGCCCCAAGCACGAGCACGCCCGACAGGGGTACCTGGATCACCGCACTGGCTATCAGCAGCAGCGCTGGGAAGCGCATATTGCCGGTGCCACGATAGACCGCGCTGATCATGCCCATTAGCCAGATCGACAGGCCACCGCCGCACAGCACCCAGCCGTATCTACTCGCCGCGCGCAACACCTCGCCCTCGCCGCCGAGGAACGACAGAAACGCCCGCCCGAACATCCAGAAGGCGAGAGCGAATACGAGAGCGCCACCCAGGGCCAGCACTAACACGTGCCAGAGCAGGCGATCGGCGCGCTCCCGGTCGCCGGCACCGAGGGCTCTGGCCACCGCCGCGGCGACCGCCCCGCCAAACGCGCCCCCGGACATCATCTGCATCAGCATAAGCAGTGGGAATACAAGGGCGATGCCCGCCAGCGCCTCGGTACCGAGGCGACCAACAAACCAGACCTCGCCCATGCTCACGGCGGACTGGATCAGGAAGGCGACGGCATTGGGGGTCGCCATTGTCATGAGCAGGGCGGTCGGGGGCGCCTCAAGGAGCCGACGGGTAAGGTCGTCCATGGGAGTGTTGGTACCTTTTCGACTAAGGGTTCAGACGCAGTCGGCCCGCGAGGTGGCCAAGCTGCGCCGTTGCGTCGTTGGCGACGGAGTAAAGCGCAGGGATCACAAACAGCGTGACGAGCGTTGAGAACAGCAGACCCCAGCCGATGGCTACGGACATGGGGCTTACGATCTCGTCGTAGCCGCCAATGCCGTAGGCTGTGGGCAGCACACCGCCGAGAGTAGTGAGCGTGGTCACCAGGATGGGACGCAGGCGGGAGACCACCGCGTCCTCGACAACCTCCAGAGTGGGACGCCGTCCCCGGTTCTCCTTCAGGTTCCGGTGCACGCAGTCGATCATAACGATAGACGCGTTCACGACCACGCCGGCGAGGCCGATGGTCCCGATCACCGCCGGCATGGACAACTGCAAACCATGAAAGAAAAATGCGGTAATCACCCCCGCGAGGGCGAAAGGGATCACAATCACCACGGACAGCGCCTCAAGCAGCGATCCGAGCAAGATCCAGATCACCACTGTGATGGCGATGATCACGAGCAGCGCTACAGACCCGAGGGCGCCCGTGGTCTCCTGAGTGTCGGCCGCCTCGCCGCCGACAATGAGCTCCAGGTCGGACCGGTGGGCGTACTGCGGCATCACCTCGGCCTTCACTTTCTCGGCGAAGCTGAGGGCGGTCCACGGTGCGTCGGGCGTGAAGCTGGCGCGCACCGTGGCCGCCCGGACGCCCTCGCGATGGTAGATGCGGTCAAGGCCCGGCGTCTCCACGGGCCGGATGACGTCGCGCAGTGGCACGAGGTCGCCACTGGCGGTGCGCAGGGGGGTGTCGAGCAGGCCGTCGAGATCACCGCGGGCGGAGGGGGCGAACTGCACCCGTAGCTTCGTAGTGTCGTTTACGTCCCGATGTTCCGAGGCGTTTATACCATGAAAGGCGGCCTGAACGGCGAAGGCAACGCTCTGCGCGTCGAGTCCGAGCATCGCGAGCTTGTCGTGATCCAGGTTCAGGTCAAGCTTGGGCGTACCTGGCCGCTCGTCCACCTGGACCTGCGTGGTGCCCGACTGCGCACGGACCCAGGTGGCGATCTCGCTGGCGGCGGCCCTGCGGCTGGCGGCATCGTCGGCGAGCACGTGCAGTGTCACGGGTTGATCCGTGGGTGGCCCTACGTACTCTGATTGCAGCGTGAGGGCCACGCGCGGGTCGACGACGAGTTGGTCCTGCAGGACCTGTATCCACTCCTGGTTCGTGTAGCGACGGTCAAATTCTTTGAACACAATGGTTAGCAACGCCTCGTGCTCCGCCTCACCACGAACCTTCTCTGTGCCGTTTGGGTCCTGATGGCCAATGCGAGCGGTGATGGCACGCAGATCATCCGAGGCGATGCGCTGAATCTGCCGCTGGAGGTCCGTCGCCAGAGCCTCAGTGCGCTCCAAGGGGGTGCCCACGGGAGCGCTGATCTTTACGAAAAGCAGTCGGGCGTCCGCCTGCGGAAACTGCACGAAATCCACATGGAGACGGATCACGCCCATGACCAGCATGAACACGGCGAGCGCGAAGCCGATGACGAGACCCCGCTGGCGTAGACACAGGCGCAGCGCGCAACGGTAGCGGGCCTCCAATGCCAGCACCCAGGCGCGCTTGCCGTGATCGGCCCCCGCACGCACTGAGGACATGTGCGCGGGCAGGATGAAGAAGGACTCAAGGAGCGAGAAAAGCAGCACGAGCACAACCATCGCAGGGATCTGCCACATGACCTTTCCTGGAATGCCGCCCATGGCGACGATGGGACCGAAGGCGAGAGCCGTAGTAAGGGCCGCCGCCACCACCGGCTTGACCATCTCCCGGGCACCGATAACTGCCGCCTCGACAGACCCCAGCCCCCGTTCGCGGTGGGCGACGATGTTCTCCGATACGACCACGGCGTCGTCCACAACCATCCCGAGAACGATCACCAGCCCCGTGAGCGTAAACAGGTTGTAGGTCATGCCCAGGGGCAGCAGCCAGATGAGGGCGCCGCAGAAAACGATGGGAATGCCCCCCAGCACCCAGATAGCGGCGTCTCGGCGCATGAAGGCGAACAGCACCACAGCGACAAGCACAGCGCCGAGCATGCCGTTGGTGATCATCACCTCCAATCGGTTGCGCGTAAAAAATGTGGTGTCGTTTACATACTCGTAGCTGACGCCCGGGGGCAATTCTGTGTTGTCGACAACTTCGCGGATGGCGTCCACCGCCTCAAGGGCATCGCCCCCTTCACGCTTGCGCACGACCAGAGAAATCCCCGGCTCTGCGTTAGTGTGCACGGCCAGACCCGTGTTCTCGCGCGCCGGCTCGATGCGGGCGATGTCGCGGGCGCGAACCAGGCCTGCGGGACCCGTAGCAACGATGGTCTCCCCGACCTCGACAGGATTCTCGAAGCGGCTCCAGACAATGACCTGGCTGCGCTTGTCGGTCGACTCAAGGACCGCGCCGGTGGCAGAGACGTTGCGCGCCTGGATAGCGGCGACTACGTCGAGTAGCGTGACACCGTGCGCCTGGGCGAGCGCCGGGTCTACGAGGACGCGCACCTCCGGGTCCTGCAAGCCGACGATGGTCACGCGGGAGATGCCGGGCAGTCGCTCGATACGGCGTTCCAGCTCCTCGGCCAGCGGGACCAGTTCATGTATCGGCCCAGCGAGGGCGATCTCGATAATTGCGGACTTGCCCGGATTCAGACGCTGGAGCGTTGGCGCCTCCTCCATCTCAGACGGGAAATCGGAGATACCATCGACGGCGTCGCGGAGGTCCTGCATGGCCGACAGTACCTGAGCCTCACTACTGTCCATATACAGTTCAACGGTGGTTACCGAAGCACTGTCGGAGATGATCGTGTGATACTCATCAATGCCGTCGACGTCCTCGATGGCCTCCTCGATGGGAATCGTGAGCTTTGTTTCGACGTCCCGGGCAGAGGCACCCGGCAGACGCGCCGTGATGATCACTCGCGGCATCTCGACGCTCGGCAGGTATTCGCGGGAGACGGACGGCGAAAGATAAAAGGCGAGCACGACCACCGTGACGGCGAGGACATTGACGACAAGGTGACGCTCGACGAAGAACCGGATCATCACGGGCCTCCGACGCCATTGCCAGGAGCGAGTTCCACGCGGGCGCCGTCGCGCAGGGCGAAGTGGCCCTCGATGACCACCCGTTCGCCCGGCGCAAGGCCCTTGTGGACAACGATACGCGTACCATCGCTGCGGCCGGTGGTGATCGGGCGCTCGTAAGCGATGCCGTCAGCGACGACATACGTGACCACGCGACCCTCCCGGCGCAACACCGCGCCGGTGGGGATGGTCGGCTGAGCGCCGTTGTCACCGGGGCCCCAAATCACCGTTACCATGAGGCCGTCACGCAGGCGCTCGACGCCGGGCCCGTCAACGACCAGTTCCACGGGGAAGGTACCGCCGCGCGGGTCCCTCATGCTGCCGACGCTAGTCACCGTCGCGGGCAGTCGCAGACCGCCCAGATCTGCCAAGGAGATCTCCGCGGCCTCGCCAGGGACGATGCTGCCGACATCGGCACTGCCGACACCGCTAATCACACGGGCCCGGGAGAAGTCCGAGAGCATGGCGACGGGCGCGCCCACAGTAAGGTAGTCGCCGACGTGAACGTGAACCGCCTCCACCTTGGCGACAAAAGGTGCCCGGATGGCCGTGTCGATCACCTGCTGTTCAGCGTCATCGAGGTCGGCCGCCGCCACCTCGAGCAGGGCGTTGGCTCGGTCGAGAGCGAACCGGCGATCGTCAACCGTATCCTGGCTGATAGCGTCATCGCGCAACAGACGCTCGACACGCTCGAGATCCCGTTCACTGTTGGCCACGTCCACGCGGCCTGCAGTCAGCGTCGCCCGAGCCCGGCGCAGAACCGCATCGACACGCCGGGAATCCGTGCGCAGAAGCAGCTCGCTCTCACCGGTGACGTGCCCGGGCTCCACTAGCCGTTCGACGACGCGTCCCGGGGCTTCAGCGGCAACCGTCGCCGTGCGCCAGGCGCGGACCACACCGATGGTGGTACGTCTCTCACCGAGACTCGATTCCGTCACTTCGGCTGCGCGCACGCGCAGCAGGCCGCCTAGATCGGCGTTCTCAGCTACTGTCGGTAATGAGACAAGCGCGAGGGCCAGTAGCATGGGGGCACCGAAGTATTGGGATCTGTCGCGTAAACCGCCTTCGCGCAAGAGCGCCTCCTTTTCAACTGCACATCAAAGGGTATCTCGCCAAGGGGTCATGCACCTGAGTCAGCAAGAAATTCACCCGTGGCGGTCCAGCAGCGTTACAGTTTGCAAATCCAGTGATGTCCGCAGTTCGCTGCCTTGCAGGTCAACATAAAGACGATCAGGTAGAAAAGGAAATGAATAAATAAGCACCAAGTAGTAAAATTATGGAATGCACGAGACTGAGCATTATGGAAACCACTGACATTAAGCTGATCCGCACCATTACTGAACAAGGCAGCCTGACTCGTGCGGCGGAATTGCTTCACATATCGCAACCCACCTTGAGTAAAAAGCTCGCGCGTGTGGAATCACAGCTTAAAACCAGGCTGTTCTATCGATCGCCCACCGGCGTCGTCCCCACAGAGATCGCACGCTACATCGTTGCCAGCTCCGATTCGATACAGGCGCAAATCATGCGTATCGAGCGCCACGTTCAGCAATTGAGTGAGCTGGCGACGGGGGAGATACGGCTGGGGGTGGGGCCTATCATCGAGCAGGTATTGTTGCCTGAACTTGCATTACGATTTGTCGAGGTGACGGGAAACGTCCGTATTTCGATTTTCACGGATCACGCGGAGAAGTTACTCGCGCGCTTGCACAGCGCTGATCTCGATATTATCGCCGGTCCCTTTCGGGCAACTGAGCATCCCGACTTGGCGGGATTCCCATTGATCAAAGACAGCTTTACGACAGTGGCACGTACCGGCCATCCTCTCTTTCTGGATGCGCAGCAAGCGGATATAAGGTCTTTCCCCACTGCTTCACCCGTACCTGAGGGGGCCGTGACGAGTGGACCGCTTGCATATCCAGAGTCAGCCAAGCAAATCGTCTGCGATAATTACTCACTGCTAAAGCACCTGACCTTGAACAGTGACTGTCTCTGCCGCGCGCCCCTCTACGTGTTCCGCGAAGAGCTGGCCAATGGAACATTGCGTGTGGTAAAGACTCAGAGTCAGCTCACCTGGGAGAGCGCTTGTTTGGTGCGACCGGAATCAGTGGACACCCCGCTCGTAAAGCTCGTAGTGGACCTCCTTCTTGAGGGGAGCCAGCGCTACGCCCGAGTCAGGCCAACTGCATAACCTGATTGAGCAAGGCCAGCACCTCGGCAAAGCGGGCATCGGTTACGCTTTTCATGGGATGGGGCGCGCCGCCGCGCAGGCGCCAGTCGAAGGACTTCGGCTGATGGCAAAGTACGTAACTGGTTTGTCCGGCCTTGCGCCCGCCAGCAGTGCCGACGGCTACCGCGAAGGGGTTGTCAGAGTTATAGCTGGCCGTGGTCATCGGCAGGCCAATGACCAGGGAGGTGCGTTCGTTAAAAGCCTTGGGAGACAGAACCAGAAAAGGATGCACATCGCGCATTTCTTTCCCGCGCTGAGGGTTGCAGTCTATCCATATGATTTCCTGGCGCCCGGGCACCCAGTCCCTGGTTCGTTTTACCACCGCTCTGCCCCCAGGTGCTCATCGACAGACATGGCCTCCCCGCCGTGGCGCTCGGGGTCAAAGCGAGCCAGGCGCTGCTCCAGGCTCAGGGGTTCGTCATGCAGCGGCGTGATGATGATCCGTTCCCCTTCTACCGTAATACGCACCCGCTGGTCGGCATGCAGGTGCGCAGCACGAGCCACAGCCGCAGGCAGGCGCACACCAAGGTTGTTACCCCAATGCTTGATATCAAGAACCGTTTCGGTCACGGCAATCTCCGGGATGATGTTTAAACGAAGTATAAACACTATTTGCCGTACCGGCAAATGCCGGCGCGGAGGGAGCCAAGGCGGACCCTGCGGGAGATTTGCGGGACTTGCTGTGATCTGTGGTGCTCTGTGGTGGGAAATACGCTGTGAGTGATCGGATTAAAGTCAATATATTCAATCAGTTAAGAATATCCAGCCAAATTCATAATGCTGGGGTCGGTGGTTCAAGTCCACCCGTAGCTACCATATTTTTCCTCTTTAAATCAAAAACTTACAAAATCTCAAATCGCTCTGAGATTCTCCCTCCTCCCGATTGCGGGAGGTTTGCAGCTCTGGAATGGATACTTCCCAATCCCACCGCAAACACACCGCTTACTCAAGCCCGCTTGCGCCAGTACTCTCATGAAGTCAGCCATATCCCCTGACGCATTTATCAATGTGCCAGATGCCCTGGGTGCCTCTCTTGTAGAGGCCCGGGATTCGCTTTGACATAAGAGTGCTCCTCTATGCTTAGACGAACGCCCACAGCGGCTCTTATTCTGCTTCGCCAGGATTCCATTTCAAGCCGATCAAACGCAATGCCCTGCCTGCCGATGGGGATCTCAGTCAGATAGACCCGAACCTCGCGGTTGAACCGGATCTTGTCCATGCCCAGGTAGTCCGGGGCATAGCGCAGGCGTATGAATCGAGGCAGCATCCTTGCACATCTTCGCGAGAACGAATAAAACATCCCCACCCTCCCGCTGCTGGTGCCACCCACCCGAGCCCCGCCAGGCGGTTGCCCCTTTTTCGCGGGCAAGGGCGCGCGGTAGCAGAACCCGCTTTTTTATATCTTTACATCAGTGACGCCACTGAATAAAAGATTGGTATAAATTCCTGTGTCCTGCGTTCTGGGAACGGCCACAAACGATTGGCAATCCGGACAATGCAAGCGCGATTTCAGCTAACCCCGCGGCCGTATCCCCACCGGCCCGGACGCTCAGTCATTCTGGGAGGGTGCCGCTACCGAACACGTGATTACGCGCAGCGTGCGTGACAGTGCTGCAATGCTGGACGTGATTTGCGGGCCCGATGGCTCCTCCGTTGTCCAATGTAAAAGCTGCTTAATTATCAGAGCCGCCTCAATCGACCGTTGCACAAACTGCATATCGGCTATACCAGCACCTCGTTTGTTGACCGCCCTGTGAGTGACGAGTCCAGGGCGGCCGACTTGCAGTCCATGGCGAGCACGTTCGGCTGTCGTATAAACATGCTGGATGTGGAACCAACAACGAAAGTGCTGGGCTTCCTCGGCAAAACCAGCTCCACCGGAGAGTTGGTACAGGCGAAGTGCCGCTGGAACGATTTTGCCCGGACCTAGCACCATTTTCACCAGCAGTACGATATGTTGCTGACACCAACACTGGGCTGCGAGGCAACTGGAAATGGCTCAGCCCTGGATGAAGCGGGTTGCTGAGGCATAAAAAGCACAAACAAAGACGAGTGTCAGGTTTTTTAACACGCTGACATTCTATGATGCTCTTCCCCCCTAAAAACGCTTATATTTCTTCCGCTTAACGCAGGTTGGTATTTTTCTTGCATGAGTCAAAAGAGTACCAAAATCTGAAAAATACAGGGACACATGTTATGAGAGTTAAGACTTTACTCTTTAGCGCTGCATGCTTTGTCGGAGCTCCGGCTACCGCCGGTGTTATTACCCAGTACACCGGTTTCGATAACTTTGCGGGCACCTGCCCCGGCGCATCGTCGCCAACATATTTGGCCGACTGGGGCCCTGCGGTCGCTCACTTAGAAACCATTATTGAGGGACGGCCTGTAGAAGTAGCAGATCTCACATATGACTCTCTATGCCTTTTTAATCGTAATAGGCAAGCTCGCTTCTATAATCCAGATGGGACCCTTACCGACCAAGGGTCGAGTAATGGTTTCCCTCCAGGGGTGGCTTACAATCCTGAGGATATCGGCACGCTTAGCATCGACTCTAGCACTGGGACATCCAGCACGATCTCTGGAGACCTGGACGGTAAAGCGTATGGAAGTATGATTTTAGATCCCGCGAATCTAGGCTTACCCGAAATCAAGCTTCTCGCAAACGCTGACCCCGACGATAGGCTTTCGGTCAACGGCTTTGCAGCAACGGAGTTCCTGTGGACCGGCGAAACAACGGATTTAGACTTCGGTATTAACTTTGATTTTTACGGTTCGAACGAAGAGATCTGCGTAGGCGGCCCCGGCCCTTGTATTCGTGACTCGGCCTTTTATATCGACGCCGGGGTAAGCATCGATTTCGTTTTTGATGATAGCGGACCTGCGGTCGGGAATATACAGCAGGCTTCCATCGCGCGGACAAGCTATAGGTATGAGTGGACAGACCTCGATCGCGCAATTTCGAGTGAAGAATTTCCTATCGCGGGGTCATTATCACTTGAGTTTCAGGTGAACAACGGCGACCGGTTTTTTCTATGGACCGGAGCACAGGCCTTTGCAATTAACGGGGGCTTTTTAGACGCCGCGAACACCATCACTACGGATCTGCGGTTGCAGGGAGATGACGAGGGCACTGCGACTCAAGAGTTGTTCGCAAGGGCGCTGCAGCCGGCACCTCCGACCCCGGTTAATGCACCAGCCACACTAGCCCTGTTCAGCCTTGGACTTGCTGCTCTTGGCTACTCAAGACGCAAGAAAGTCTAATCAGAGCTTCTGACGTCAAACCCGCTTCGGCGGGTTTTTTATTGCCTTTGGCCCAATAAAGGCCATGTCTACTGTCGCTCCAGCAACTTGCGCACTGGCGCGGGTTCTACACGACCGGAGTTTATGGCGCGACTGGTAGAACTTCAGACAGGGCTGACAAACGCACTCGCGGAGGTCTTTGCTGACGCTCAAGACAGGGGTTTTGTTAAAAAGAACCTTTCGCCAAAAACCGCGGCCTTATTCATGCAGGCCTACCCCCTTGGCAGGGTGCTGGTTGATATTGAGGCCTGCACCGCCGAAGACCAAGCCTCCTGGAGCACTTCCATTGATTGGGTTTCGAACACGTCGCTCCTTGAGTCGTAAAAGGCGAAAGCGGTTTCACTACTGCCCGCCGGCCGAGCGGCTGTCGGACAGTGTATTAGCGAGTCACTAGCCGCGTCGAAGTTGACGCCATCCTGCAAACCCGAGACCAAAGCCAAGCAGTGTTCCTAGCCAAAGCGGCAGGGGGACAGCGGTGGCAGAGAGTGAGACTACCGTAACCGGGTCTTCAATCCGTCCATCGATAGCACCATTGAGGTCTAAATTTCCACCATCTGTGATCTGATATACAACAGACTGATTGCTGGTGTCGAATACCGCTCCGGGGATTGGTGTCCATATACCCTCAACCAATTTATAAGCAGCGGGGTTGGATGGTAAGGCCTCACCAAAGAACGCACGGACCGTGGCGGTTGCTCCCACATCGCAATCTAATGCAAAGGTCAATTTGTTGTTGATGGGATCAGCAGGGGCCGTCTCAGCATCAATCCCCACTAAGTTGAGCTTTGTCGCTGGAATATCAACAGTGCAGTTCCCCGGGTTATCACCGACCAGTTGTATAAAAGGTGAATTGGGATCGCCGCCAAACTGGTCATCAACGTTTGGTATGCCATCGCCATCCAAATCGCTGTCACAAAGGTCGCCAAGCCCATCGTTATCTACGTCACCTTGTGCGGGGTTTTCAATATTTGGGCAGTTATCTTTTCGGACATGATAAAGACCATCATTATAGAGAACAGTGTAGTTATTGGCCGGTGCGTTATCGGTAATAACCGCCCCCGCACAGTGAGTGACGTAGTCACCCGGGGGCGTTGTGGCACTAAGCGTTGTGCCAAAGCCGAGGTCGGTATAAGCAGCACAGCTCGGATCAACTGATACGCTGTCTTCTTCAGACAGGCCCTCTACCAGGTAGTCAATTGGTTGAATGGCCGCGTCTTCAACGCTGGAACCGTCGCCTGCAGTGATGTAAACAATGTTGTTGTTTTCGGAGTAAGACGCCTCCGCAATACCGATATTGAAGGCTGCGTAGATTTCGGCGCTTGTTACTTCCCAGGAAATTTCAGCATTACTCCCAGGGAATAGAATGAGGCCATCGCCCTCGCTGCCCGATAACGAGTTGGTTGATGCCACACGGGCGAAACAATTGGCCGCAGCCTTCTGATCAGTAGCCACGGTCGCGTCCAGACTTGTCGCCGTCGAGCAATCATCTGTCTGATCAATCAGAACCCAGGGTTGGGAGAATTTCCACCGGCCTTCCTGTATCGGACTACCCAGCGACCAAATAGCAAGCACAAGATCCTCGACAGGCTCACTAAACGTGTACGTAAAGCGAACAACGCCATTGGCTCCCGTCAGCGCAATGTGGTCCAAATTTCCACTTAGATCGGTTACATACGTGCCCTCGTCGTAGCCGCCCCTGGTTGCGACGAAATCTCTGGCCCAAAGTGGGCAAAGATCGATGCCCACGTAGCCATCAATGCAGGACGTCTGATAAACCTCTCCGGAAAACTCAAGAGTCACGGACCCCATCGTGCCGGTAAGGGGGCTTTCTGACGTATAAATTAGATTGTCACTATCGCCAAAAGAGGGAGCTTCATCATAGTCCGCCCATGTGGCTGCGGCACTTTGAGCGCTTGTTAGCAGTGCGGCCATGGCGGCGCTGGTCAGAGAAATAAGTTTGAGCATAGCTTCTTCCTGCTTGGCGGTAACACCCGAGCACAAGAATTGCGCCTTGAGTTTGCGCTTGCCTATCTCAGGTATTATGTATCAAAGATAAACACCTAGAATATACCTATTCCAGGGGGAGCGGATTGTAAGTTATTGAAAGCTCATGACCCTTAAAAACCCTCTATCCGATTATGTATGGGCGCCGGTAGTGTTTGCGTAAGCTTCCCCGTGAAGTGAACAGATGCTGATTCAGCACCCCCTCTTTATGGGAGCGATTGAATAGCTTGTAACATGTTTAACGCGAAACCCCGACCTCCCGGCCGGACCGGCCCACACGGGCACAGGAAACGCGCACAGCCGCGTTTCCTGTGAGAATGCGTCAACATCCGACTAGTCCGTTCCGTATAACCAGCGCTTAAGTAGCCGGGTCACTCTGGGCATGACGATATAGGTCATAAGGATCACCTGCAGAAAAACGGCGACGAACACCCGACCCACCAGAGGCCAATCGGTCATGAAAGGGCCGAGCAAGAAATTAATCGCCAGAACCAGTAGAAAAACAACGATCAGCAACACCAATGCCATTTTATGCGGTGATGGGTGCGTCGCGGGCAGCTCTGGCAAACTGAACCAGAACTCCAGCCCCGTCCCTTTCTGCACGGCATCTTCTCCCGCCGTGATGCCCTTTAGCCGAGCAAGCCAGTCAGCACGCACCGTTGATTCTTCCCAATCACGCGAATGTTGGTAGCTGTCGAAACGGAAGATGGTCACGTATTCCAACGAGGGCGCGCAAGGGCGAATGACATTCACCCCCATGTGCCCCGGGAACTTCAGCGCTTCGGCTGTAATGCCCTGCACCCAGGCCTCGTAGTCCGCTTCCCTGCCAGGCAGAATCCGCCTGGAGATGGAAATCGTGACGGGACCCACCTGCTCGGCGGCATCGTTCACGGGCTCACCGTCACTGGATCGTGCCCCGTTCTCTGGCCATGTCCAGAGCAAGGTCTTCAATCATATCTTCCTGACCGCCAACAGTACGGCGACGACCCAGTTCAATGAGAATATCGCGGCTGGAGAGATTGTACTTGGCGGCCGAGCGCTTGGCGAAAAGCAGGAAAGACGAATAGACACCGGCATAGCCAAGCGTCAGGGCATCGCGATCAATGCGCACCTGCTCATCCATCATCGGTGTTATCAGGTCCTCTGCGATATCCATCGCCTTGAAGGTATCCACACCTGTTTCTATTCCCATGCGGTCACACACCGCGATAAAGACCTCCAACGGTGTGTTTCCTGCTCCGGCCCCCAGCCCCGCCATAGAACCGTCGATACGGTTGGCTCCCGCTGCTACAGCCGCAATGGAGTTCGCGACCCCCATCGCGAGATTATGATGGCCGTGAAAACCCAGCTCTGTCGTCGGTTTGAGTTCCCTGCGCGCGAGCGCGACTCGCGCGGTGACATCTTCCGGCAGCATGTATCCGGCAGAATCAGTGATATAGACGCAATTGGCTCCGTAACTCTCCATGAGCTTCAGCTGCACCACCAACTCCTCCGGTTCGATCATGTGAGCCATCATGAGGAAACCGACGGTATCCAGCTCCTTCATCGCCGATGCCACACTGATATGCTGTTCGGAAACGTCAGCCTCGGTACAATGCGTCGCGACGCGTATAGTGGAAATGCCGCAGTCTACAGCCATCTGAAGATGGTCTACGGTCCCTATCCCGGGGAGCAGTAGCGCAGATACTTTCGTGTTTTTCATCTCCTTGCAAACAGCTGTCAGGTACTCCTCGTCACTGGCGGCAGGGAAACCATAGTTTACCGATGTCCCGCCGAGACCGTCCCCATGCGTCACCTCTATGAGAGGTACACCCGCTTCATCCATCGCCTTCGCAACCGTGACCATCTGTTCGACAGTTATCTGATGGCGCTTGGGATGCATACCATCACGCAGACACATATCGTGGACAGTGATCTTCTTGCCTTTCAGGTCCATCAATTTTTCTCCTCAGGCCGCGTTTGGCACGAAATTTCCGGATAGTATTTCCTCAGCGTACATTTCCGCTGTTCGCAAACCCGCCGCTGTCATAATGTCCAGGTTCCCCGCATACTTTGGCAAAAAGTCGCCCAGGCCTTCGACCTCCATGTAAATCGATACCCGTTTACCCTCGAAAACAGGACCATTCTTAAGTGTGTAGCCAGGCACATACTTCTGTACCTCTGCAATCATCTGGTGAATTGAGCGAGTAATTGCCTCCTGATCGGGATCATCGTGCGTAAGGCAGTGAACCGTATCGCGCATGATAAGTGGGGGCTCTGCCGGATTGATGATGATGATGGCTTTACCGGTATGAGCGCCGCCACACACCTCAATCCCTCTGGCAGTTGTGCGGGTAAATTCATCAATATTTTTGCGCGTACCCGGGCCTGCCGACTTCGAACTCACTGTCGCTACGATTTCACCGTAGGTAACTTCCTGCACTCGACTGACTGCCGCAACCAGGGGAATAGTGGCCTGGCCACCGCAGGTCACCATGTTCACATTCATTGCCTTGCGGGCTACCGCATCGGCCAGGTTGACTGGCGGCACACAGAAGGGCCCGATGGCCGCGGGAGTCAGATCTATCATCACTGCTCCGCGCTCGTTCACCTTGCGACTGTTCTCCGCATGCACATAGGCAGATGTAGCATCAAAGCAGATTTGAACACCATCCTCCTGCATGAACGGCAGCATGCCGTCTACGCCATCGGCAGTGGTCTTCAAACCCATTTCCGCAGCGCGAGCCAGGCCGGGCGATTCGGGATCCACGCCAACCATCCATACCGGCTCAATCAGCTGACTGCGCTGAGCCTTCATCAGGAGATCGGTACCAATATTACCTGGGCCAATAATGGCCGCCTTTATCTTGTTACTCATATGCAACCTCTTTGACCATCACACAAACTTGCAGCTGCAGCCACCAATTCCCTCGACCTCCAATGACACCACATCACCTGCTACAACAGGAATCAAAGGTGCCAGTGAGCCGGAGAGAATCACCTCGCCGGCTTTGAAAGGTATGCCAAACTCTCCCAGGGTATTGGCCAGCCAGGCCACTGCTGTGAGCGGGTTTCCTTGAACCGCGCTGCCCATACCCTCTGAGTGAAGTTCCCCATTCTTGTAAATTCTCATGTGCAAACCGGGTAGATCGTAGTGCCTGGGATCCACCTCCTTCTTACTAAGCACATAAACGCCACAGGAGGCGTTGTCGGCAACGGTATCCTGAATCCTGATCTTCCAGTCCTTAATGCGTGAATCCACGATTTCGAAGCAGGGAATAATGGCTTCTGTAGCGTCGAGCACGTCGGCCTCGGTGACCCCGGGGCCGACAAGATCTTTTTTCAGTCGAAAGGCAATTTCGCCTTCAGCCCTCGGCGCGATAAGACTTCCCTTAATGGGAATCTCAGCTCCGTCCGGGTATTCCATGGCATCCGTCAAAAACCCGAAATCGGGTTGGAAAACACCGAGCATGTCCTGAACAGGCTTGCTGGTAACCCCAATTTTCTTGCCGATCACCTTCTCGCCATCACCGTCCACCCGGCGATTCAACATGCGCAGGCTAATACGGTACGCATCTTCAATCTGGATAGCGGGTTCACGGTCAGTCAAAGGCTCCAGCGTATGGCCCCCACGTAACGCGTTGTAGAGCTCATCCCCCAACAGGTTGATTCTTTCCTGATCCATCATCGCGATCTACACCTTTCTTCGGAAGCGAAACAATTGCCACGTGACTGCGGCCAGCCCAACTCAGCCTTTGCCGCGCGGCAGATTTGCAGTAATAAACGCAGTGGGATAAGCGGCGTCCCATGCAGGTCGCCACTGCACCGCCTTAAACCAATTGTATAGTTTGGGAAATTCGTCACTCACGCCGACACCATATGCCTCGGCCACACCACAGCGGGCTGCGAGCGCGCACTCTCCTGAACTCAGCGCAGAACCGCCCATCCACTGGGGTTCGATATGTGATTCAAGCCACGCCTGACTCTCCTGCCACGCCAACGCACTGGTCTCAATGATACGCTGGTCCCGATCCTCAACAGGCTTGGAGCGCGTTTCGAATACCAGTGGTCGAAGCGCTGCCCCTACACATTTGTCTGAGTACGCGTGCAAACATTTAACCCACGCTTGCCGCACCGGATCTCTGGGAATTAGGGAGCCCAAGCCATAGCGTGCGTCAAGATAGTCCACCGCTACGCCAGAGTCCCAAATCACGACACTGCCATCCAGCAAAACGGGCACCGAACCGGTGGGAGTCAGTCGCAACAGATCGGCTGGTTTTTCTCCCAGCGTTACTTCAATGGTCGTGTAGCCGAGGCCCAACTCGGCCAGGGAAAGACGAACCTTCCAACAAAACGGGCAGTCAGTACGTTGGTATAAAGTAATCATGGGGTTTCGAACTGGCGATGATCCGCATTTTAATCAGCACTTTTTAAGGCGCAGGTCATTGAGGTGATCGAGTACATATTCAATCCGGTCCGAACCCCAAAACAGTTCATCACCAACACGGAAGCTCGGAACACCGATCAACCCAAGCTCCTGCGCTTCTATCCAGTTGTCCTCAAGCTGCTTGAGGTAAGCCGGATTGACAAAAGACTGCTCAAGGGAGCCCCTATCAAGGCCGATCTTTTCTCCAATGTCGATAAGTACCTGCTGATCGCCGATGTCCAGCCCGCTGGCCCATTCGGCACGCATGACCTCCACGATCCACTGACCTAAAACGCCTCTTTCCTCAGCCAGCAAAGAAGCGGCTCCGGCGATGGTAGGATCAGTAGTTATAGGAGGAGGGGTCATGGGAATCCCCATTTTTGCCGTAATGCGACGTACATCCTGCCTCGTCAATGGAACTTTGACTTTTGCTCGCTCGGGAGAGGATCGACCAGACCAGCCTCCCAGAGGCCGCCACACCATATTGGCGTGGTAGTCATCGAATATTCGGAACAGGGTCTTCGAAGCGATGTAGCAGTAAGGGCTTCGAAAATTGAAATACAGCGTTACATCAACCGTGTCTGTCATGGCTACATCCATAAAAAGTGCCAACTCCCCGCCTTGCATAGCCGCCGGGAGTTGGCCAAAAGAACACCGCAGACTATCGGCCCTTGGCGCGCATATTTTGCACGGTGAAGATCTTCACCTCGTTCAACTTGGGATCAACCTGTCCCTTGAACTGACCTGTAGTGCAATGCCCCGCCTGTACATCCAGCATCGAGAAAGCATCGTCAATAGAAACGCCGGTTCCCTTGTTCTTCTCGAGGTGGTGATCAGGGTGAGCCTGTCCAATCAGCCACGACTTCCACAGGTCGCCCTTGCGGTCGTAGATGAGCGTACGTGGCAAGGTAAACGTCTGTGCATCAACGTAATGCGTGCGCTTGCTGATGGGATGGTTTTCATCCACTGGATCTGATTCCAGAACATGCACCTTCCGCAGTTGCCAGGTGATATTCGGGAAACAACCACCCTTCCCGCCAAAATCAACAAACTGGTAACCGTCACTTTCTTCCAGATCAGTGGCAAGCTCCAGGTCATTGTGGTTGAAGAAAGGCAGCATGATGTTCTTGGTGCCCTTGTAACTCCAGTTCATGTCAGAAATGCGGCCGTTGTACCCTTCGAAGTCCTCAATCATGATGTCAGCACCGAGGAAAGAGTCCGTAATCTGACCTGAGGACAGGCGACGAACACGGCGCTGAAAACCAAGATACAACCATGTGTTGTCTGCTGTCTGGTCATCAGACGACCGGTGAATCAGCAGTTGCGTGTTCTTTACATCAAACGGCTCAAGCACCTGCACATAGATAGCCCGAAAAAGATCGGATGGGTTGTCTTCGAACTCAGGCACAGGATCGTGTTGCACTCGGTGCTTGTAGTTCAGAAAGTGAAAATTGAACTTGAGTGTTCGCTCAATTTTCCCCGACTCAAGATCACGATAGCGCCAGTAGAACGGGTAAATAGCTGCGCTATCACCCCAGTTGTAGCCGTACTTGTAATTCCATGCGAGTTTTTCTCCGGCGCGCGGATCGTCCAGGCTCGGCTGCTCCGGGAATGGTCGACCGGCCACAAAGCCATTAATCTGTCCCAGCTGCTCACCAAGACTGACCTGGCCAAGCCCCTTGCGGGTGGCCTCCACGTAATTCGGGTGAAGATCGAAGGACGTGGTATCACCCACCTCCATTTCCCACCAGCCGTTCTTCAACTGTTCGTAGGTCGCCGGATCCAGAATGTCCTTGAACTGGTCGGCGTTGGCGGCATTGATGGTCATACCAACGGCCAGATTTTCGGACGTGGGAGTACCATCCCTGTAGGGATAGAAAGAATCGTCTACCACGTCCGCGCTCACCGCGGGGACCAGACCCGCGCCCAGGCCGACAGCCAGTGCGAGGGTTATTACGGATTTTTCAAACATGATCGTATCTCCTGATTGTTATCGTGATTAGAAGCGATAGCGTAATGTCACCTGGAACTCATCTTCCTCACTGGCGCTACCCAGCGGTCCAGACCGGAAGCGACCCAGTGGCTGTATCCCGCTCAGACCCACCGAACCGGATTGCATTGGATCTGCATGAGCTGGGCTGGCAGTAAATGGAGGGAATGGATTACAGGTTCGGCAATCATCAAACTGCTGGTCTTCCATGCTGTCGCCGACCTTGATGTTGAAACCTACGACCAGTCTCCAGCTGTCGCTGATCAGCCAATCAACCGATGGCGCAATGGTGCCGGCGCCTGCCTCATAGTCCCATGCCATGATCACCTGGGGGCTGATCGTATCGGACTTGTACCAACCCTTGATCAGCAGGGTCATGGTGTAGTTATCTTCCCAATCGGGCATTCCGATATCACCGAGCGGGCCGCTCACCAGCTCGTGGTCGAGCAAATGCTGACCGAATACCTGACCGGAAATGAGGAATGCGCGGTTCTTGTTGAGGAACGGAATAAAGGTATTCCGGTCTACCCCCAATACCCAGCGCAGGACGTCAGATTCGGAATACAGATCCGGCTGAAGCGTGTTGGCGAATTCTTCGCCTTGCGTATAGGTTGTTTCAACGCGGAACACAGTTTTCAGGCTGTCTACGTAGAAGTCGAGGGAGCCGCCAAACAGGTCAACTTCCGGGAAGTCGATGTCAAAGGCAATCAGGTGGTCCCAATCCGCTACTTCGCCCGTAAACGCATTCATGGAAGGAATATTGCCGCGCAGCACCGGCAACTGCTGATAGAAGTGGTAGTAGTTGAGCGAGAAGCCCACACTGTTGTAGACACCCTCTAGCTTGATACCACCCTGATCATGACCGGAGGGAAGGTTGACGTTCCGAATACCGATTACACCCGGGGCAAAATCCGCGGCAATCAGTCCTGGATCATCGAGGCCTATAGCGCCAGCAGGCACGAAATTTGAAACCGTACAGCCATTTTCCCAGCAGTTGTTCATGGCCCTGAAGAAGGAGCCGGCATCCAGAATCGAATAAGGCGTGCCGCCCTGCCCCAGCGCGTTGGGACGGAACTCATCAAAATTCCAAACCAGTTGCAGGTTCAGGTCGTCAAACGTTTCCGTGGCGCCCCAACGGTACTCGGCAGAGGCAATCCACTGGGGGATACGAATATCTTCAAGCTCGTCATAAATATTCTGCCGGGAGTAATCGACGGGATTGATGATATCGAGAACCCTGAACAGATCCGTGCGTCCCCAGACCACCTGCTGTTTGCCGACGCGGAAAAACCACTCGGACATGTCGCCGGTGGGAATGCTGCCTTCAAAATACAGCTCACGAATGAAATCCAGCTGATCGTTGAACTCAGGGAAGCGGAGATCGTTGGTATCGAAATCCATATAGTCCTGCAGGCCACAACCCCGGCTGTCCTCGTCACACGGGCGTACCGGCACGCCGATGGTTACCCCCGCCATTGGAGCGTGCATGTCCTCGCCCAAGACTTTAAGACCGGCATTCGGATTACTGGATACGTCGTAAAGGAAACCGGGAGGTATGGGGTTGCCCGCCGCAGCCCCGCCATTGCCGAGAATGGACAGGCCCCAAGGCGAATCACCATTACCGCCAAAAAGTGCCTGGGCAGTTGTACTGCCAAAGTTCTCAAAGCTCCGGGCACCGCCAGCATTTTTGCCGTACTCGTTATCATTGATGTCGTAGACCGCATCGTAGGTGCCACGTAAGGTGCCACTGACGCGAAAGTTACTCAGGCCAAATTTCTTGCCGAAGTCTTTACTGAACTCAAATTGCCCTGTATTGCGCGACTTCGATATGCCCGCACCGTCACGATAGAAGGTCGCATTTTCAACGAACCCCGCCGTATCCCACTGCTTGTCCTGTGCGTTGACAGAACCAGCGCCAAGGCCAGCCATAAAAGCGGTGCTTCCCAGCACGCCTAGAATCATCTTTTTATTTCTCATTGGATTCCCCTTTAAAGGTTTTATTAGCGGCCGCGGCCGTTCACCCGGTACAACATCATCCAGCCGTGACTGGCTCAGCATGAATTTCATCATCCAACAACTCCGCTTTGACGATAAACGCCGGCCGGAACCGGACGATCCAGGCAGGCACGAGATTCGCCGCCGCCCAGGCGTTGAGTATCAACATCACGACAAGGAGAAGTGCTGCGTCTGCCTGAAAACGCAGATCTGACACGAAGGCCCACATGACCACGCCACCAATAAGCGCGGTAGCCGTAAACGCGATGGCTTTCCCGGTAGTGGCAATCGCAAGACGAATTCCTGCCTCCAGATCGCCTCCCAGCCTCGCGGTTTCCTCGCGTATCCTGTCCATCATGTAGATCGAGTAATCGATACCAACCCCGATACCCACGGCGATAATCGGCACGGTATTCACATCAATGCCAATACCTACGATGCCCATGTACGCGTATGTGGCAACGGTGCAGAAAGTCATCACAAGAAACATGAGCCAGCCGGCATGCAAGGACCAGTAGAAAAGCGTTACGAAAAGAAAGATGAGCGCCATGGCTGCCGGGATGATGACAATATTGCTTTCAAATGCGGCCTCGTTGATTGCCGCTGTGACGCCAATTGGCCCCCCTGCGAGACGAACCTCAAGTCCTTCCACCTGATTAGCGGGATCCTCTATCCACTCTTTCGCCATATGGATTGCACGTCGCAGGGTCTCGCCTTTGTGGTCCTTATAGAAAAATACGAGGTTTGCGGTCTGCTCATCCGTGTCGACGAACTCCTTCAGAGCACCCGGAATGGGGCTGGACGCCATGAAGGCAAACATCAAGCCACCGACATAAGAAGCCTCGTCGGGAATCACCGACCAACGTGGATCGTCGTTGTGCAATATGCGATTGACCTGCTTTACAAGATCAGGCATGCCCTTGCTGCCACCCATCTCCGGGTCTTTGAGCATATGAATTTGCAGATCTTCGAGGGCACGCAATACTTCCGGTCGTTTTATCCCACCGGGTTCGCTCGTGCGGGCAACAATGTACATCTCCTCAGAGCCCGGGAAATTGTCGTTGATATTCTGCGAAGACACGTTGTAGTCGTGATCGGGATAGAGAATCGGTGAGCCTGGTTCTGATTCCCCAATCTGCACCCTGGAACTGAGAACGCCGCCACCGATATAGACCACCAGTGCGAGCAGCAAAACACCTGCTGAGCCTCTGCTGCTGGTAACAACCCGTGCGAGTGAGGCAAATACACCTGTCTGGGCATCTTCTTCGGCGCTACTGGAAACCTTGCTTAACGGCAGTAGGGACAACACCAGCGGGACCGCTATCAGCACGGTAATCACGACCGTACCAGCCCAGATTGACGCGTAAATACCGAGCTTTACATTGATAGGCGAAGAACCCAGGGAAATCAGCAAAAGTCCTACGGCATCGGAAACAATCCCCAGAGTTCCAGGCCGAAAGAGCGTTTCGAACGTCCGCCGGGCCGCATCGTGATTATCGTGCGCTTCGTGAGCTTCTTGATAGTAGCGCTCAACCAGCTGGATACCATGAGACATCGCTCTGGCAGTAATGAGGAAGGGAATGACCAGAGTCAGTGGATCAAGGTTGTAGCCCAGTAGCGCGACAATACCCAACCCCCAGGTCGCGGAAATCAAGACCCCTATCAGAGGCAGCACTATTCCATAGAGTCGTGAGCGGAAATACAGGACAAGCAAAGCCAGCAGGATCGCCAGAGTCAGGAAAAATATCTGCATGATCTGGTTGAGGTAACTGTATACCCAACCCATAAGCACCGGCTGGCCTGTTGCATAGATATGTACACCCGGTGCGACCTCAGTGGCGCGCAGCTGCTCCACATCATCCTTGAGCTTACCGAGCTGGCGGAATATCTCTACATAATCCAGCTGTCCCTCATTGAAGGTTCCACGAATAAGTGCAGACTTGAGATCGGGAGAAACCAGCAAGCCGTACACCGTGGGATTTGCCATCACGTCGAGGCGCAACTGCTTGAGTTGCTCTTCGGTCATGTCGGGATAGAGTGGGTCGTAATAGGCCTCTGAATTCATGTTGCCCAATTCAGTGAGCCATGTCTTACGTACCGTCCGGTGGGTCAAGCTGCGCACAAGGTTATGGTTTACACCTGGCAGGGAATCGACGCCGAGCGTGAGGCGATGGATTCGCGACAAAGTGTCAGAATTGAAAATGTCACCCTCCTCCACCGATATCGCCATTACTACGTTGTTGGCACCGCCGAAAGTATCTTTGACATCGTTGTGCAGCTGGATATAGGGATGTTCCTGAGGCAATAGATCTGCGAAGTTGGAATACATCTCCAGATAGGGCACGCGAGTAGCAAAGAATGCCGTCGCCAGCAGTATCACCGAGAGAAAGGTTTTAGGATGGTAGAAGACAAAGACTTCTATCATTCTGAAAAATCGACTAATCACACTGTCTTCTTTCACATCGAGATACCTGATTATATTTTTTGAGTTCTGTGTGCCAGCGGGATAACTGCGAGCGTTCCACCGCCCCCTGCAACCAACAGAGAGCCGTTGGTCAGGGTGTCCAGTCCGCGCATGAATGCCAGCACTTCAGGCGCACCTTCGAATACCGACCAGGCTCCGCCCTTCAGCTCGACAAGCTTCGCGCTCCCGCCGACAGCAAAAATACCCTCGTCGCCGGCATGCAGGTTATAGATTGGCGCCGTGGTAACGGATTCCTGACGTGTCCAACTACGAGCGCCGTCAAGGGTCTGCCAGATAACGCCATCCAGCCCACCAGCCCACCCGGTGCTTGCATCGAGAAAGTCGACAGCCATCGGATAAAATTCGTTGGGAATTGCCTCGCGCTGCTCCCAATTGTCGCCGCCGTCTGTGGAGGCCAAAACAACGCCAAACTCTCCAAGGGCGAAGCCATTCTGCTCGTCAACAAAGCGCACAGCAGTGAATTGCAAATCCTCATAAAGGCTGAACTCGTTCCACTGAGCAGGTGCTTCCTCGCCGTCAGTCCAGTACAAGGTGCCGAAACTGGCGGTAACCCAAAGTCGCCCGCTTGGCGCGCAGTGAATCGACAGTGTGTTTTCCTGGGTATCGATAGCAGCGGGCACCCAAGCTCCATCACTGCCTTCACGCCAAACGCGACGCTCCGAATCGAGCGCATAGAAGTTACCGTTTGCACAGGCGGTGATATCGATTAGCGCGGGCCGACCCGGCAGATTACTGCGCTTCCAACTATTCCCGGAATCTTCAGACGTGACAATGGCTCCCACAGAGCTGACGACCATAACCCTCTCGCCATTGTGAGCGACGGCCTGAAACATGTCATAGCGCCTGATATCTCGCGCTTTCTCCGCTGCCACCCGCTCAAGGTTCAATGGCGCCTCACACGCTGCCAGAAGCCCCACCAGAAAAGTGAGCAAAAACAGACGCGGCTGTGGAAGGACTCTACGTAAAGTGTGCAGCATTGCCGTTATCGTTTTCATAATGCTGTTCCTGCTTGGCAAGGCGGGGCCTTACACAAACCTCATATTGATCGTACCCATGTCGTGGTAGCGAACGGTAATGTTGTCCCCGGCCTGCACAGCAACCGCGGCGGTTACTCCTCCCGTCATGATGAAACTCCCGGCTGGCAACTCTTCGCCACGCTCACCGAGCATATTCGCCAACATGGCAACGCTCGCTGCAGGGTCACCAAGTACAGCGGCGCCGGTCGCCATTTCTACGATCTCACCGTTCTTTTCCATCACCACGCCACAGGTGCGCAGATCCATATGCTGCAACGGGCGACTGTGCCCCCCCGTCACAAAACGCGAGGAGGAACTGTTGTCTGCCACAACGCTCTTGATATCGAACTTGAAGTCCCTGTAGCGGGAGTCGATGACTTCGACGGCAGGAAGAACAAAATCCGTGGCAGCGATTACATCCGCCACATGCACACCGGGGCCTTTGAGGGCCTTCTTGGTAACGAAGGCGATTTCAGCTTCGACTTTGGGGTGAATCAACTCCGAGGTTTTGATCGCAGCGCCGTCTGCACAGCTGAAGTAGTCAGCTAGAAAGCCATAGCATGGCTCTTCCACTCCCATCTGTGCCATTTTGGCCCAGGAGGTCAGACCCATTTTCATTCCCACGATCTTGTTTCCACGAGCTTCCTTACGGCGCCGAATCGCCCACTGGATGTTGTAGGCATCCTCGAAATCCATCTCGGGATATTCATCGGTGATCTTGGTGACGTCGTGAGCCTGCAACTCCGCATTCTCCAGATGTTCTGCCAACCGCTCTACGGTCTCGTGGCTCAGTGTGCTCATGGGATTCCTTTTCTGTCAGATCTTGATGCAGACGTTCTGCAGTTCCGTATAGAATTCGAGGGAGTGCTCACCGCCTTCTCGCCCGATTCCCGACTCTTTGGTGCCGCCAAATGCCGTTCGTAAATCACGCAGGAACCAGCTATTCACCCAGGTGATGCCACAGTCTATTGCCGTAGATACACGCAGGGCTCGCGACACATTCTCCGTCCAGACCGCCGAGGCCAAACCGTAGGTGGTGTCGTTTGCCAGCGCGATGGCCTCCTCCTCTGTATCAAAGGGGCGTATGTGGCAGCACGGTCCGAAGATCTCTTCACGAACGACCCTTGAATCGTCCGGAAGTCCGGTCCAGATGGTAGGTTGGACCCACGCGCCGCCCGCCAGCTCTGGTGGCATTTCTGGCACACCGCCGCCAAGCACTACCTGCGCACCCTCGTCGACCGCCAATTGGTAGTAAGACAGAACTTTCTGCTGGTGCTCATGGGAAACAAGCGGCCCCATATCGGTACGTGGATCGTCAGGCAAGCCCAACGTAAAATCAGCAGCAGCGCGCGCGAGTCTCTCGACAAATTCGTCGAAGATGGGTCGCTCGACATACACGCGCTCCGTGCCCAGGCAAACCTGACCGCAATTGGCGAACACTGAACGCAAGGTGCCTTCGATCGCCTTGTCCATATCACAGTCAGCGAACACCAGGGCCGGATTCTTGCCGCCGCACTCTATCGATACATCCCGCAAGCCCTTGGCAGCTGCGCGAGCGATCACTTCACCAGTCCGTGTTTCGCCTGTGAAAGTGATGGCATCAACGCCTTTGTGCTCAGTCAGGAAGGCCCCAGCCGAGTCTGGCCCAAATCCGTTCACCACGTTAAACACACCCGGAGGGACTCCTGCCGCGTTCATCACCTCACCCAGCAGGGAGGTTGTTGTCGGCGTTTCCTCCGAGGGCTTGACCACCACTGTGTTTCCGCAAGCCAGTGCAGGGCCCACCTTCCAGGTCATCAGCAACAAAGGTAGATTCCATGGGCTGATCACCGCAATTACGCCCTTGCGTTTGCGCACCGCGATGTTAAATGCGCCTTTACCATCAGGCGTCGCCGTCTGGAACGCCTCCGTGGCAAAGTTTTTCACGGCGTCCGCAAACACACGGAAGTTGGCAGCACCACGAGGTATATCAATATGGCTGGCGATACCGTAAGGCTTGCCGGTGTCCGCACATTCGGCAGCGAGAAACTCATCAAAACGCGCGTCAATGCCCTCAGCCACCTTGTACAGAATGGCTCCACGCTCAGACTCACTCATCCTTCCCCAGGGTCCATCGAGTGCATCGCGCGCTGCCTTCACCGCTGCATCCACGTCCTCTCTTGTGGCTTCGTGCACTTTGGCGAAGAGGGAGCCGGTACAGGGATTCAACTTGTCGAATGTCTTGCCCGCGGAAGAGGCGCGGTACTCCCCATTGATAAAGTTCTTCACTTCACGCATTGCATGCTCTACTTGTTCGGCTGGATTAACGCGCATGATCAGGTCACCACACCCAGAAAGTTTTCGTTCAACTGGCGGTCGTGGTAGAAAATCGCTTTGCCAAGCTTGTCAGCGTCCCAGGTGGTCACGGGATGATCGGGATAGGTGTAGTCACCACCGGCAAAGACTTCTGTGCGGTTGCCTGAGGGATCGAAGAAGTAAATGGTCTGTCCGTGGGTCAGACCATGACGCGTGGGGCCGATATCCAGCGGTATATCATGCATCGAGATAATGTCAGCGGCCCGCAGCACGTCCTGCCAGGTATCAAGGTAATAGGAGGTGTGGTGTAACTTGCCCTTTTCGGGGTGACGAATGAACGCCACATCGTGCGCTTTGGTAGAAAGTGTGAGAAATGCGGCGAGCCTGAAGTCATCATTTTCGCGGTCAAGCACCTGCTCTGAAAGCTGGAACCCGAGCACAGTCGTCATAAGATCAACCGTGCCGTCGAGGTCATCACCGTAGAGCAATGCGTGGTCAAACCGTGTTGCACGCATTCCTTTAAGGTCTTCAGGCCAGGCTTCAGGGTTGTGCTCACCCACGCCCCATTTGCCCGTTTGCTCCTTTTCGGCAAAGAGTTCCAGGTGGTGCCCGGTGGGAACCTGAAAGCGGATACGTTCACCGCAGCCATCCAACTCGCCGGCGGGGATGCTCTCAACGTGACAACCGTAATTGATCAGGTCCTGCTTCCGTGCCTGTAGCGTCTCGGCGTCCAGAACCTTGAAACCCATAAAATCCATGCCGGCTTCTTCGGCGGGACGCAGCACGACCGACCAGGCATCAACCTCTGTCCAACCCTTCAGGTAAACGCGGCCTTGCCCGTCGCGGTGGACTTCGATCAGGCCGATACGGTCTCGGTAATGAGCGACAGCTTCTTCTACATCCAGAACCCTGAGCTGAACATGCCCCGGGCGCATAACCCCTTTTCTCATGACGTTATTCTCCTTATTGGCGCAATCCGACTTGGGAAGCACGGCTTCATTTTTGGAGTAGATTTTTACGATAATCGATATTTTATCGATATACAACTTTTTATCGATATTTTAACGTTATTTATTTTTGTGTCTCTAAGATCGCTTTGATATGAGCATGCAGATGGAATTTCGATAACGTTCCACGTATTCTCAACACTGAAACCACGCTGTTTCGCGCATTATTTCGACACACGAGTACTGGAAAACGACGTCATGGAAGCGAAAACACTTACTGATCAGGCGTACAGGCAACTGCGGAAGGACATCGTTCAAGGCCACTTCGGCCCCGGCGACAAACTGGGCATTGATCTCCTGAAACGTACCTATAACGTCGGGGCCACGCCGCTACGGGAAGCGCTCTACCGGCTAAGTTCGGACGGGTTTGTCGAAGTGCGCGGACAGAGGGGTTTCCGCGTCTCTGAAATGTCCTCGGACGAACTCGAGGAGATCACAGACTTACGCGTCATTCTGGAAGGGATGGCGCTAAGCCAGAGCGTCGAAAACAGCGATGACGCCTGGGAATCGCGGGTCGTCGCTGCCTTTCATCACCTGACCAAAGCTGAGATGCAGAAGGAACCAGATCTACAGGAGTGGGAGGTACGCAATCGGGAGTTTCACCTGGCACTGGTATCGTGCTGCCATTCACCGTGGCTGATGCGTTTTCATGAAATCCTTTACGACCAGCACAAACGCTATCGCAACCTCGCCCGCATCGACCGGAAATCGCGACGCAACGTGCACGATGAGCACATAGCCATCTGCGACGCTGCTCTGACTAAAGACATTCCCGCCCTCTGTGCCGCCAACGAGCAGCACATCAGACGGACCGCGGAGATCACAAAGAAACTACTGCAGGACAACCTGGGCGTAAAACCAGGCACGCCTTAGATTTACGCCTCGTAGCGACGATCTCGCCAGGATTTTAGGTCACCACCCCCAGGAAGTTCTCGTTCAACTGCCGATCGTGGTAGAAGATGGCCTTGCCCAACTGTTGCGCGTCCCATGTGACCACCGGATGATCCGGATAGGTGTAGTCTCCTCCGGTGAACACCTCGTTCCTGTTGCCTGATGGATCGAAAAAGTAAATGGTCTGACCATGCGTGAGGCCGTGACGTGTAGGCCCGATATCCAGTGCAATATCGTGCATGGAGATGAGATCAGCAGCTCGCAGTACGTCGCCCCAAGTATCCAGATAAAACGAGGCGTGGTGGAATTTGCCCTTCTCCGGGTGACGTACCAGCGCAACGTCGTGGGCTTTCATGGAACAGGCGAGGAACGCCGCAACACGCATGTCGCCGCCGTCCCTGTCGAGAACCTGTTCCGAGAGTTGGAACCCCAGAACATTCTGCAGCAGTGCTGCGGTGCCATCGATATCATCACCGTAGAGCAAGCAGTGATCAAAACGATTGGCACGCATCCCTTTCAGGTCTTCGGGCCAGGCTTCAGGATTACTCTCACTAACCCCCCACTTGCCAGTCTGGTCCTTCTCTGCATATAGCTCAAAATAATGGCCCGTGGGAGAATCGAAACGGACGCGCTCGCCACATCCATCCAGTTCCCCCGCGGGAATAACTTCGACCTGACAGCCATACCGCAATAGATCCTGTTTCCGCTGCTCCAGAACCTCGCTGCTGACCACCTTGAAGCCCATGAAATCCATGCCGGGTTCATCCGCCTCTCGCAATACAACAGAGAAACGGTCGACCTCAGTCCAGCCCTTTAAATAGGCACGACCCTGCGCGTCTCTGCCAACATCGATCAATCCCAGGCGGTCCCGATAATGGATAACCGCCTCCTCGATATCCATAACCCGTATCTGTACATGGCCAGGACGCATTACACCTTTCCTCATGAGAGAGACTCCCGTTCACTATGATTGTTATTGTTTTCTGCAGATGACAAAAGCTCTATCGAAAGGTCACTGCGTGGATACACCCTGCATGCCAGCGCGACGCCCTCGGCCTGCTCCTGATCCGAAACATGTTTTCGACTCATTTTCTTTGTCTCGAACTGCCCAGAGAGGATACGTATCCGACAGACACCGCAACCCCCGCCCCGGCAACCCACCGGAATCAATTTCAGTAGAGGGACACCGACCTGAAAGGACTGCATTCCCTCAAGGAGGTTCTGCTGATCACCGCAGTGAAAGCTGCTCCCTCCATCACCAAGACTGACTGAAAATCTCATGGTCTCTCACTAAATCCTTTTAAACAGGGCGCTCTTGGTGGCGCCCTCCGCTCCGTCAGCAGCAGTGAGAAATCGTTCCATATAGATGTCACGCTCGAACAGTCGACCCTGCATCAAAGCCGTGATGGCCGCGTCGATCATCGGAGGCGGTCCGCAAAGGTAAGCCTTGTGACCCGAAAACTGCCCTTCAAAGTGAGCAATGGCCGCTTCGTGGACGTATCCGCGGAAACCCTCCCACCCGTCCTCGGGTACCGGATTGTCCAGCGCGGGCACATAAGTAAAATTCCCATGTTGTTGCGCCAGCCGCTCAAACAGCTCCTTATTGTAGAGTTCAGACAAATTTCTCGCGCCCTGTAGCAGGGTGATTTGGCGTGTATCACCGTGCTCGAGAAGATCCAACACCATAGACTGGGGACTGGATAATCCAGATCCCCCGGCAATGAAGATAAGATCCTCGGGAGCTGACTTGCGCGTAAAGAATTGTCCGTACGGGCCGGACACAGACAGCGTGTCACCGATCTGTAACTGGTCGTGTATGTAGCCTGTGCCGGCTCCACCCGGGACACGCCGTACATGCAGCTCCAATACGGTATTCTCCGAGGGCTTGTTGGCTATCGAGAAGGCCCTGGCCCCCTCCACCCCTGGCATGTGCAGATTGATGTACTGCCCAGCCTGGAACTGGATAGGTCGACTCAGTTCGAACTTCACGCCCTTGATTGTGGGGGAAAGGTCATCAATCGCAACCACCGTTCCCTCGAAATCCTCGACCGGATAGCCCAGAAAATCCGGGTCAACATCAATGTCGGCTTCGATGACCATATCGCTCTCTGGAATCGCACAGCAAGCGAGGACTTTTCCTTCATCGCGCTCCATATCCATTAGCGCGAAGGGCGAAGCATCCCCTATATCGACATCGCCTTCCAATACCTGGACCTTGCAGGTTCCGCAGGTGCCGTGGCCGCAGGCAAAAGGCAGCCACACCCCTTGCCGCAAGCTGGCATCAAGTATGGTCTGCCCCTCTTCAACATCCACCACGTCGCCGGTGGGTTCTACCGTTACCTGGTACATAGTACGTCCCTGCTCAGCTACCCGAACCCTTGATTCCATTCAACCCGGGCGTGGCCATGCGTATAATCGATTTATGGTCTACCCCCTGCTCTATCAGACTCTTATCGCGGCTCGGTGAAAAAGGTGCACCGTTCAGATGCCACACCACCGCACTCCAGTCTATCTGTGCAAAATCAGGATGCTGGCTGAATGCGCCCGGAATAATTTCATCCTGCAATTTAGAAAACGGTGTTTCGGGCGGCAGAGCAAACGCAACGGGGGAGCAGAACATCAGGTGCCTATCCCAGCCAACATAAACGATCTGGTTACCGTGGAAGTTCTCTACCCTGTCTCGACGCTCTCCGACATAGGTCGGCGTAATAGCTGCTACACTCATTTCTCGTGCTCCTCTCAACTCGCCCGCTTCAACTTGTTTTCAGCCGACTCCAGGTTGTGCCACATATTCCAGCGCTCTTCGTCCGGCGAGCCGTGGAAATCCATGTTGTCAACGCCAAGGTTGATCTTGTAATAGTTCCCGAGAACGTCTTCCATGGAAGGGCCACCGCAGTTGCCCTGATAAATCTGATGCACAGGCAACCACGCCTGGACATACTTCTCCGGCTCATGATCAAAGATGTCTTTGCACCCATCCGAGCAGAAGTTATAGCGCTCACCGTCGTATTCAGACTGGCGATAAAAGGTTGATGTTGGATCTTCCATATCGGTAAAACCCATTGGGATCTGGCAGGTCTGGCACAGCATGGGCAAGGTCGGGTTATAAAAGCGCTCTCCTGCTGCCTCCATTTCCCGCCACTTCTCGAAACGCGGACGGTAGTACTTGTCAAACGTGTTCGGGTATTTCTCCGACAGCCAATCCATTTCCTTCTCAGTCGGCATCCAGGTGTGGAAAGCCGCCGCATGGCCGTAGTTATAGAAGATACTCCAGGCCTGGTGCGAGATGTGCTCTTTCTCGGCAATTGCCGTCTTCGCATAAGCGGGCATTTCAATGCCGTAGCGTGCCAGGTCCTTGAACAACGAACCGCCCGCTTCTTCGAAATAGACCTCCCAAGCCTCCTGCCAGGACATCACTTTATTCGGGAGCATGTAATCCATCATCATTGCGACCAGCGCCAGCATGCGAGTCCCGCGCCAAAACCACTTGTTAATCCATCGCTGCACAATGGGCACATTGTCCGGATGCTGTTCCAGAAGGAACTTGATGATTTCCAGCCCCAGGGTCATGTGTCGTGCTTCATCCGACTGCGCTGAAAAACCAAAGGTGACAGTGGCCATATCGCCGTTGTAGGCGGCCCCGGACATGAAAGGCACAAACAGCAGATTGGTCAGGACATATTCGAACGAGAAGCCGATGGCCACCATATATTCGAACGGACCGGCGGTACGTGCATCGTCGAAGAAGGATTTTGGTACGGACAGGTACCACACCCGGTCGTGCATGTGTGAGAAGTCCTGGAATCCATCGAAGAACTTGTTGTAGTGACTCATCGCATGAATCTGCGTCTGAACATGCCGCAACTCATCGATCGCCTGCATCTGGCAGGCGACGCGTGCACCGACGCCGCCCAGTTGGCGGCCCACATGACCAAAGCCCATTGCCGCTTGATGCTCGCCGGGAGAGATGCCCGTCAGGAACAACTTGATCGCATTGACATACCGAGCGTCGGTGACATTCTGTTGCCCGTTATTCTGGGCAAAGGCGTCAAGGATGGCGTAGAGCTTCTTCTCTTTCTCTGCCTGATATTTCCAGTATGCGTCCATCGTGAGACGGAAGGGATCCTCCCACTTGCTCCAGTCAGTAATTTTGATTCCTTCGAATTCTTCCTGGGGAAAAATCTCTTTGTAATCGCGGTAGCTGTATTCCCAGTCCAGGTCACGGGTCAGCAAGCGGTACTTTTCCTTCATATTGATTTTGCGATTGCTCATCTCTGCCTCTCCTTATTGTTTCCAGGTCAGGGAAAACTGGTCGTCATCTTCATCGACGTTGCCGCCCAGTGTGATCAGGTTCACATGCAGTGCGGGTATTTCCCAGTCCCTGCCCATCTTCTCCTCCACTGTCGCCCGGTTGATTACCAAGCGACCCTCGTTCTCGATCCGAATCATCGCCGGTTGATAAATCACCGTTGCGGCCGGATTGTCCTGCTCGATGGCCTCCACTATGTAGTGAGATTCCTCGTTGTCCTGCAGTGCGATATAGGCTTTAGACATTCTTCCGCTACTCCCTTAAAGGCCGACCTTGGCCAGACGTTGATTCAACACGTCCAGTGAGGCAGCCATTGCTGTGTCACCCACTGCGATCTCTGCCAACGGCGCCAGATCGGCTACCGCCTTTTCGCGCCAATCGTCTACCCAACGCTTTATCGTGGTTCGATTGTGATCAGATTCTTCGACGGTGGTTTTCAACGTGGCGTCCACCCAGCGAGAGCTGTCCTTGTGCCACTCCTGCATGAACTCAATCAGCATGGCCAGGTCGGATCCACCCTGCTCGGTAATCGCCTCGTCAAACTGGCGATAGATGATGTCGTAGAGCAATGTATCGAGCACTACATCCTGCGCAATGAAGACCTCAAACCAGTCTTTCACGCACAGCACATTTTCAATATAGCGGCGCAGCCCCTGCCAAGCGGGATCGGTCATCCAGTACTCTTTCGCCAACGTCAGACTCTCGGTGCTGTTTCCATCCAGCAACAGGCCGATGCGTGACAGGTACTGCGCTATCCCCAGCCGATCCATGGCGTTGTAGAGAAAGCCTTGATTCACTACGGTTGCGGTACCGTAGGAAAATGCAAACATATTGTTCATGTTTGCGCCCAATTCCGCGTGCCGCAACGGCACCAGGCAACGGATAATCTTTGCACGTACTGCCTCACTCATGCGGTCCGCAGAGCCGCGTTTCTCGAAGAACGCGTAATTACTCTCCGTGACTTCCTGCAGTTTGGCGCGCGCCTGCACATAGGTGCCGTAGTAATACTGGCGTGGGTCCTTGTGTACGTTCCAGTCTTCCATCACTACCGCAGTACGACTCTTATCAAACAACTCCTTGTCCGGCTGCCAGAACGGTCGATAGTGAAAATTCTGCTCGGGAGCGATGTCATAGCTCGCTTCCTGATAACGGGAAGCCGGCTTGTCGCCAAAACGACGCTTGGTGTGCTCGAAGGTGTGCCTGATCGGCTCCAGTGTTGCTGTTTTTATTTCAATACTCATTGGAATACCTGCTGCTGGTTTGAACTGATTACCGGTGGGGGTCGCTTTCGCCGTAGCGCCATTTCTCCATGTCAGCGTCCACGGCGTCGGATTGTTCGCTCGTCATCATCTCGACCTGGTTATGCTTGCAGAACGCGTCGAAGGCAGCCGTGGGAAGCACCAACTCGACATAGAGCGAGGGGTCGCCGATGGCGAAATCAAATTCGATGAACTTGTCATTGATGACGCCGCGAATACGGACGTAGCGCTTCAGGGCGCTGAATTGGCCAGCGGCATGTTCAGCCGCCGGGTGTTTGATTACGGGTACCATGATCTGGCTCCAGTCACGTATTTTTGTTATCTGCTGCCAGTTAACAAAGCAAACGCTAAGCCAATTCTGAAAAAATATATATTTTTTAGTGGGTTAACTATTTTCTAGCGAAGACCAACGCGGTGGAGAACTGAAGAATTCACCATTTGCTGAAGCGGGATACACTGATAATTCACGAAATGATTAATCTGGCGGAGCGTTTTGATCAGGGACTGGCGCGTTTTTTCAGCCTGTAATCAAGCGTTGCGCGTGTGAGTCCGAGCAACTTGGCCGCCCTGGAAATGTTACCACCCGCCCGCTCCATAGCGCGGTCTATCAACACCTGCTCCAGAGCGGAAAGCTCACAGCCCTGCTCAAGTAACCTCTCGGCTAACTGGTTCAGCTCTGCTTCATTGGGCGCTTCTGACACGGAACTTGGCATCGCCTGCGGAAACAGGTGCGAGGCTTCAATCTGACCGCCATTATCTGCCAGGATAATACCGCGCTCGATAATATTACCCAGCTCTCGGATATTCCCGGGCCAGTGATAATCACGCAACATGGCCATCGCACGATCCGTGATACCACGGAGAATTTTCCCATGCAGACTGGAGTACTTGTCGACGAAGTGCCGCGCCAGTTCGGGAACGTCATCAATGCGCTCCCTGAGGGCAGGTACCGTTACCGAGTAAACATTCAGACGATACAGCAAATCTGCGCGGAACCTGCCTTGTCTGACTGCCTCCTCAAGGTCTTCGTTGGTGGCGGCGACCAGTCGCACATCAACCTTGCGTGTTCTCGTATCCCCTAACCGCTCAAGCTCACTTTCCTGCAGCACACGCAGCAGGGCCGCCTGTGCCTGCGGAGACAACTCTCCCACCTCGTCGAGGAACAAGGTGCCGCCGTGCGCGCGCTCAAAGCGACCTGGTCGGGATTGATCGGCGCCTGTGTAGGCGCCCTTTTCCACACCAAACAGCTCGGCCTCTATCAGGTCGGCCGGGATTGCCGCGCAGTTGACTGCGATGAAAGGCTTGTCACGACGCGGGCTCCCCTGATGCAAGGCCTTGGCAAACATGTCCTTGCCGACGCCAGTTTCACCCAGCAGCAGAACCGTCACTTTGCTTTCAGCCGCCCGTGCCAGCAATTCACGCACTTTCAGAAACTTTGCCGAGCATCCCACGAGATCACCAAAGCTCTGTTCCGCCGTGAGGTTTTCACGTAATGCCGTAACCTGAGACTGCAGCGTGAACAACTGGTCTGCAATGCGATCAGGGCGGTAGTAGCGCAGCAGTTCCTCGGCATCGTCCCACTCTTCAACGGGACGCCCCTCAATGCGGCAAACCTTCTCGCCACATCCCATGCAGCCCAGTTCACGGAAGAGGATCTGACGGCCCGTGAAGCGTGTCGTGAATCCACTGGCATAGCCGATCTGCGACCAGCACACGGGTTCATAACTCACGCCGTACTCGGCGAGAAATATTTCCGCTTCAAAGGAATGTTGCCACTCAAAAACGCCGTGAAAGGTCTTGCTGGTTTCGTCGACATCCATGCTGACGGGTACAACCTTCACCTGCCCGGTCATCATATGGGATTGGGGACCCACGGAAAACGTTTCAAACATGGGGGCATCAGGGCGCAGGCGCCGCGCCGTATCCGCGTCGCGTTGACCGGCGATATACCCCATGCGAATCAGCAGGCCCTTGGCCCGGTCTATCCCCAGAGATTCGATCATTTCCTTGCGCAAGGCTTGCAGTTCGCTGCTGCGCAACAGCACCATACGTTCTTCCGCCAGCCAGATGCGGCCCTCTTCAGGCTCGAAGCGCAGAAGCTCCTGCAGGTCATCAAGTGCCGGTAGATCCGGCAGTTCGTTGCTCATTACCGTGCCCATGTTGGCTTATTCTTATGGGGAGTCACCGCGTCCCGCTGCGCGCACACGTTACACCGACTGACCCGACTTTACAAAGCCACCGGGATCCCGCCCTGAAACCGACGTGCACAACACAACGGCACCGCATCCGGCCCCATGCAGACAGAAACCCCTAGGGGCATCGCTCACCGGATTCGTCGTGGCAGATTTTCTCAAAGTACGTCAGGCCTTTCATGGCTATCTCCAGACCACTGTTAATGAGGTCTACCGTGTGTTTGGTGACCTGCTGAATGTCTTCTACCTTTGGTTGAGATTTCAGACAGCGTGTAACCGAGGGGCTCAGTGCATATTCCCCCATACCCACGGAACAGGTCATGCGAACTTTGCCGGCCAGCATGCCGGAGCTCACTTCCATGTTGGCCCTCGCCGTCTCGATTTCATCGACTGCTCTGCGCGCGGGCTGATCGATCGTATCGACGACCTCGGTCACCTTGAGTTGGTGCGACGTGCGCCGAATAAGTCGAACCCCCAACTGCTACCTGTTCGTCGTTCTAACGGTGGAACGAAGTGATCGGCGATTGCCGTTTCTTAACCTCATTCTCCCCATTTAAGCGTGCTCTCGGTGAATTGAAAGACTCACTGCATAGTCAATAAGGAGAAGACCATGAACATGCCAGCCACGCTGACCAGGGATCTCAAAGGCTCCCGGTCAAGCCATACATTTCGCTGCAAGCCCCTGAACATCATAAACCTGCGGCCCGGCGACGCTTACTGGCTTAAAGCCGGAAGCGACGCCGTTCAAGATGAAAAGCCGACTGATGGTTCGGGCTTCATCGAAGCCCCGCAAATTTTCGTCAGAGGACGGTCTGTTTTGGCGGGCAGGTGGCTGTTTATTCCAAGAGCACAAGCAACACTTTCGGGCTCGACGCAGTTACCAATGGGATGGACTTATTCTCACCCATTTTCGGCAGTCGTTAACGAGCCTGCAGCTTTTTGGCTAATGCCGGAATATGCAGCACCGTCGCATTATGAGCCTCGGAAGATTCAGCCAGCCAAGTGATCACTTCAGCAACCGTTCTGGCTGGCGTTGCATCGGTAAACTCTGCCAGCGCGTCACTCAAGCCATTTGCTTTCATCACTTCGGTAACAACAAACCCGGGCTCTACATTCATAAACCGCAGATTTGAACCCTTGTGCTCCACCCGTAGAATCCCGGCCATACGTATCAGCGCAGCCTTTGATGAAGAATAGGCAAACCCCCATCCACCCTCGCCTGCGGGCGCAGGCGGGTCAATTTCGGCAGAACCTGACACCATATTGATTATAGTCCCTGACTGCCGGTCCAGCATGCCCGGTAATACAGCCTGAACGGCAGCGAGTGGCGTAAAAACATTCCCTTGATAAATATCCCTAATCTGTTGCGCAGTAATATCCATAACATGCTGCATATTTCCCATTCCCTGAAAACAGGCGTTGTTGAACAGCACGTCGATATGACCGTAGTGGCCTAGCGCCTGTTGAATGGCCGCCAACACGGTTTCAGGTTTCAGGATATCCGAGCGCATACACAAGGCCTGGCCGCCAGCAGCGCGCACAGCGTCTGCTGTAGATTCCAGGCTTCCCGGCAAGGCCTGGGTATTTGACTGGTAGCTCCCATGCTCATGCTGCTCGCCGTCACATAAACTACGTGCCGTGATCGCCACATCGTATCCAGCGTGGGCCAGAGCAACGGCGGTTTCAGCCCCTATACCTCGGCTGGCACCGGTAATAAAAGCAACTTTCCGTGTCATGCAATTTCCTCCAGGCATTCGCTGCCGACTAATTGTTATATTTGCCAGCCCGCCAAGGGCAGGCCCTGTGTTCAGCCGATCTACAAATCAGGCAGGGCCTAGCTTAACGGCTATTCGGCAGCTGCACGGGCGAGCAGCGCAGTGAGCCTGGCAGCCTCCTGCCCCTGCGCGCCGCCGCCCCGCTGATGGGCAGCCAACTGCCGACGCAGCTGCCCGGGCAGATCGGCAGGCTGCCAATCCGTCACCAGCTCCGTACCCGCGAAGTCACGCACCGGTTGGCCAAGTTCCAGCAGCAGTTCCAGGCTATATACAATGCGCCCGTGCAATACGGGGTCACGTGTAGTGCACAGGACGGTGGCCGCTTCCACCATCGTCTCCAGCGGCTCGAAGAAATCCGCATCCAGGTAACCGGCGTCGCGGACCTGGGCCAGCTCCGGGGTAAGCACCGCGGCCTGCGGCGTCAGCGCGTTGACCGTGACCCCCGTACCCTCGACTTCGGCAGCAAGTCCAACCGTCATCCGGTTGAGGGCGGCCTTGCTCGCACCATAGGCGCTACCCGCCTGCGCTGGCGCTGTCTTGCCGAACGGCGGGCCAGCGGGCAACTCCGCCACCGACGTGGTCAGGTTGAGAATCCAGCCACAACCGCGTTCTTGCATCCCCGGCAGAACCTGTTGGGAGAGTCGCCAGGGTGCCCATACGTTGACCTGCTGCAAAGTTTCCAGCTCCGCGAGCGTCCAGTCTGCAAAGGGCTTGTAGTCACCGGCCGCTGCGTTGTTCACCAGAATGTCGATGCCGCCAAAGTGGGCCTCCACCTGTGCCACCAGAGATTCTCGCTGCGCCGGGTCGGCGAGATCACACACCAGCGGCAACACCTCACCGCCTGCGGCTTCTATTGCCGACTGGGTGCGCTTCAGGCCGTCAGCGCTGCGTGCGGTAATTGCCACGCGCGCCCCTTCGGCCGCAAGGCGCATGGCAATTGTGGTACCACAGCCACCCTTGCTGGCGCCAGTGACGAGGGCTATGCGGCCTGCACAAGTTTTTGCCCTCATGCCCCTATCCCACTTGCGGGGCGCGGTGAAACACGGCTCATGCTCATGATATTTACTCCTCGTATGCCTTTATTATGTTTCGAGTGTTGCATGAGGCCCCCGTCGTTGCCACCGGCCGGCGTGGATTGTGCCCCCGCGGTTCAACAATGCGATTCAGGCGCGCGGCAGTCTCCAATCATGTAATACCAAGGCAATTGCTCCGTCAGATTTGACGGCATGTGCGCGCCAAATGAATACCCGGCCAACATAATAAGCATAGTGATAAAAAATCTTTGGATCATTGGCGCCACTGCTCTAGGATGCCCCTCCTCAAATACACGCCTCGGCACTCCCGAAGTACTCTGTCCAACACACCTGGTGATTACCGATGACTCCCAAGCACGTTCATTTACCCAGCCTGCTGTTATTGGCGGCAATCGCCACCGGCCATGCCCATGCCACCAACGGCTACTTCACCCACGGCACCGGGGTGCGCGCCCAGGCAGTTGCCGGCGTCAGTTTTGCCCTTCCCCAGGATGCCCTGGCGGCGGCAACAAACCCCGCCGGCACCGCACTGGTGGGAGATCGCCTGGACGCCGGGCTCACCTGGTTCCAGCCCGATCGCAGCTCATCCATTTCCGGCAACCTGGCCGGGGCCAACGGCAGTTATGACGGCAACGATGATGCCTGGTTTCTGCTACCGGATATCGGCTTCACCAGAGCGGTAAATGAGCAGCTTAGCTGGGGGATCGCCGTATACGGCAATGGCGGTATGAATACAGGGTATGAAAGCAATCCCTACGCGGCGTTTGGCGCTACCGGGACTGCCGGTGTCGATCTGGCGCAGGCATTCATTACACCCTCCGTCGCCTGGAAGACGGGTGCGCACAGCTTTGGCGCGGCCGCGACCTTTGCCTACCAGCGCTTTGAAGCGCGTGGCCTGGCACCCTTTGATGGTTTCAGCAGCCGTCCCGGTTCGGTGACGGACCGCGGGCACGACAGCAGCACTGGCTGGGGCATGAAACTGGGTTGGATGGGGGACGTTCACGAGAACGTTACTCTCGGTGTTGCCTGGTCCTCGGAAATCGATATGTCGAATTTTGATGATTACGCCGGCCTCTTCGCCGACGACGGCGGTTTCGATATCCCCGCGTCCTATGGCGCAGGCATCGCCTGGGAGGCATCAGAAGCCCTGACTTTGGCGGCCGACTGGCAGCGCATCCTGTACAGCGACATCACCTCCGTGGGTAACCCGCTGGCACCTTTACTGACGGGCGTACCCCTGGGTGTTGCAAATGGCCCGGGGTTCGGCTGGGAAGACAGCGACGTGTACAAGCTGGGGGCGGTTTACCGTGTTTCCGGCGCGCTGACACTCCGCGCCGGCGTGAGCCACATGGATCAGCCCATCCCGGGCTCGGAGACCTTCTTCAATATACTGGCGCCCGGTGTGATCGAAACCCATGTGAGCCTGGGCGCAAGCTGGGCCCTGTCCGACCGGAACGAATGGAACGTTGCCTATACCCACGGGCTTGAAAAAACCGTACGCGGCACCAATTCCATACCCATGCCGTTTGGTGGCGGTGAAGCCGACCTCACCATGCACCAGAACATACTTGCAATCGGATATACGAGACACTTCTGATGGATATAGCCTGGTCCCTGTTTACACCCTGGCACTCATTGGCCGGCGGGGCGCTGATTGGCCTCGCCGCGAGCCTGCTGTTGCTTGGCAACGGGCAGATTGCCGGCATTAGCGGCATACTCGGCAACCTGTTAACCCGCGAAGGACGTGCCCCATGGCGGCTCGCCTTCCTGGCGGGCATGGTGCTGTCTCCACTGCTGCTGTGGCCGGTGATGGTGGAGGTTGCTCCCGCGACCGTTCAGACCCCGGATATTGATACGCAGACGGTTGCGCGCCTGTTGGTGGGGGGCTTTCTGGTCGGCCTCGGCACTCGCCTTGCCAACGGCTGCACCAGCGGGCACGGCGTGTGTGGCCTGGCGCGTTTCTCCCTGCGCTCACTGGTCGCGGTCATCACCTTCATGGGGGCCGGCTTTGTGACGGTTGCGCTATGGCGGCTTATCAACGGAGGCGTTGCGCTATGAAAAGTGCCTTCACTGCAATGCTCGCGGGCCTGCTCTTCGGCAGCGGCCTGATTGTGTCAGGCATGGTTAATCCCGCCAAAGTGCTCGGCTTCCTCGACCTCACCGGGCAGTGGGACCCGTCCCTCGCGCTGGTAATGGTCAGCGCAATCGTGCTGTCCTGGGTGGGCGTGAAAGTCGCAGCTCGACGCAGCGACCCGGCCTGCCCTGTCGACCCGTCCGTCAAGCCCATCGACAAACCACTGGTACTGGGCAGCATCATGTTCGGTATCGGCTGGGGCCTGAGTGGTTTTTGCCCAGGCCCGGCGGTTGTTGCGGCCAGCGATTGGTATTGGCCGGCGCTGGCTGTCATGGCTGGCCTGCTACCTGGCCTCGCGGTCGCAGGCGTATTTCAGGCTCGAGAAAGGAATAGCGCTGGCTAATGTGCTGGAGCGCTGGATTCCCCCGAGGTGATTCTCACAGCACCCAGGGAATCAGCACCTTGCGCTCTCGCGGGTAATTATCGAATTTGTTGAGGTACCAGCGGTGTACCTGAAACGCACGCGGTATCAGGTTGGCGGCACTGACAAACAACACAAAAAGCGCGCCGGGGGACCAGGTCGCAATTGCAAAGCCCGCAAAAGACACCAGTTCGGTAAAGTAACTGGGGTTGGTGACGTAGCGGAAGAGCCCCCCTTGGGGAATGCGGTAAATGCGTTCTCCACTTTCCACTTCAGCCTTGCTCCGCAGATTGCGGATGATCGCGTCAGAGTGCACATTCATGACAAAGCCAAACAGGTAGATGGCCATCCCCAGCAGGAACCGCGGGTCGGTCAACCAATCGGGCGTGAGGTGCGTGGACAGGTGAGAGATGAATACCGCGTTGAGGTAACCGTGCAGGGTGGTGACCAGCCAGCCGGCGACCACCACCAGCAAACCAAAGGTACCTTTGCTGCCACTCGCAACGCGCATTAGCAGCGGGAAAATGAAGCCGCGATTGGTGTAGTGAATAAGCCACACACCGAGGAAAATCATCGGCACCCACTCATTCGCGTTCTTGCCGTGCAGGTAAAACCAGAGAAAGCTCAAAGTGGCCGGGAGCTCCATAAGAAACCACCCCAGCCGAGGTGAGAGCGAGAGCCCCGCACCCTCCGAGCCGAAACGTCCGTAAGGTGCCTTTGACAGGAAAGCACCCACCAGAATGAAAGCGGCGTAGACAAAACTGCCGGCCAGGATTGTGTTGTACGCTTCAGCTGACATTAGCCAGTCCATGACTTCTCCTTCGCAGCTGCCCGGGCAGGCGCGTTCAGTTTTCGTGAGGCTCAGTTACGGCGAGCCGTGGAACCTTGGATCACTTGCGACCCGATGGGCGCCCAGCGGAGCTGCTCTGGGTACGACTTTCTATACAGCCAGAGACAGCCCACCCTTCCAGCGCGCCCACACGCCATACGGCAGATTTGCCACAATCCTCGCGCACCAGAAGCCCCCTATGCACTACACTAGCACCAAAGATCTTTGTCTCCGGATAGTGACATGCAGTATGCGATTGGCCAGGTCGTCTGGCTCAAGGTGGTAGAAGTGAACGCGTTGGGGGCCTTCGCAGATTGGGGGCAGGCAAAGGATCTCTTTATCCCTTTTGCCGAGCAGCAGCACCCACTCACGCAGGGCACCCATACCCTGGTGAGAATTTTTGAGGACAATCAGGGCAGAGTCGCGGGCTCCACCCGAATTGATCACTGGATAGAGGACACCTCCACAAACCTCTCGCGGGGGCAGAAAGTCAGCCTGATCATCGCTGACCGCACGGAACTTGGCTTCAAGGCTGTTATCAATGACCAATGCTGGGGCTTGCTATACAGCAATGATCTCTACCGCCGAATTCGCAAGGGCGAGACCGTGGAGGGGTACATTCACAATATACGCGATGACGGCAAGATTGATCTGTCGCTTAACCAACCGGGTTTCAGCAAAGACAAAATGGATACGGCATCCGGTAAAATTCTCGCGGCGCTCGAGAAAAATCAGGGCTTTTTGCCGCTGACGGATAAATCCTCACCGTCCGATATCCACGCCGCTTTCGGCTTCAGCAAGAAGGTATTCAAGCAGGCGATTGGCGCCCTATACAAACAGCGCGTGATTGTGCTGGAAAAGGAAGGGATCCGGCTAACCTGAGTTCTGCTATTCTTTCCCGGCAGGCTTTGTTATCATTAGCCGTCTCCTGGCGCGCATCGGTCTGCGCCAAAGCGAAACGCCACATCTTCTCCACGCTCTGTGTCACCCGGTGCTCGATGAGCACCCAAAGCACCACCCAAACGCATCCCGTTCTGGACCGAACCATCAACCAAGTAGATTGGCTACTTCGCATGTTGGTCAGACGAATCCGTAAGCCAAAACATCAGGATTAACATCACGTGTTCTTTAAAGATCTCGGCCTTTCCGCCGAACTCCTACGCGCAGTAGAAAAACAGGGCTATAGCGAAGCCACCCCCATACAACAACAAGCGATTCCACTGGTGCTGCAGGGCAAAGACCTGCTGGCCGGGGCGCAAACAGGCACCGGCAAAACGGCTGGCTTCACCCTGCCCGTGCTACAACAGCTGCAGAACAAATACCCCGGAAGCCAGAAGAGCTTCCCGAAAGTGCTGGTACTCACGCCGACCCGTGAACTCGCCGCCCAGGTACATGAAAGTGTGCGGGACTACGGCGCGTACCTGCCCTTCCGATCAGCCGTAATTTTTGGCGGCGTCAGCATTAACCCGCAAAAGCAGAAGCTCATCAAGGGTGTCGATATCGTCGTGGCCACCCCGGGTCGCCTGCTCGATCACGTGCAGCAGCGCAGTGTGGACTTGTCTCGCGTGGAAATTCTGGTCCTGGACGAAGCGGACCGGATGCTGGACATGGGCTTTATCCACGACATCCGCAGAGTGATGAAAGTCATCCCCAAACAGCGCCAGACTCTGCTGTTCTCCGCCACCTTTTCCAATGACATCAAGAAGCTTGCCGCGGAGTTTCTGCAGCACCCGGCAGAAATACAGGTAACGCCGGAGAACACCGCAACTGAACTGGTCAGCCAGACCGTGTACCCGGTGGACAAGAAACGCAAGCGTGAGCTGCTGTCGGAAAAAATCGGCGACGAAAACTGGCAGCAGGTGCTGATATTCACCCGCACCAAGCACAGCGCGAACAAGCTGGCGGAGCAACTGGGAAAAGACGGCATTACTGCAGCTGCAATCCACGGCAACAAGTCACAGGGCGCCCGCACCCGAGCGCTGTCTGACTTCAAGGCGGGTAGTGTGAGAGCACTCGTCGCCACTGACATTGCAGCACGCGGTATCGATATCGATAAATTGCCCCATGTGGTGAACTTCGAGCTGCCGAACGTGCCGGAAGACTACATTCACCGTATCGGTCGCACGGCACGCGCAGGGCAACAGGGCAGTGCAATTTCTCTGGTCTGCGTGGATGAGCTGAAACTGCTGAAAGACATTGAGAGACTACTGGGCACAGCGATTCAGAAGGTGCACGCACCCGGCTATGACGTCGATCCGAGCATCAAGCCAGAGCCCATTCAAAATGGCAGCAATCGAGGTGCCGCTCGCAGCAGGCCGGGTGGCGGTGGAAGAGCGCCGGGCCGTGGCCGCCCAGGCCCAGGGGCGTCCGGCAACGCTGCGCGAGGCCGTTCTGTCAGCGGCAACCGACGCGCCGGCTGATTTCGACTGAGCGGCGCCTACAGGTTCAACTTCAAGGTATCCCGCGCCTCGCGCGCCAACTCCTCCTGAAAGCTTGGGTGGGATATGGCGACAAGGTCCCTTGCCCGCTCACGCAGTGAGCGCCCGCGAAGCTTGGCGATACCGTACTCCGTGACCACATAGTCAACTTGCGCGCGCGTGGTCACGACTCCCGCGCCACTGGCCAGCGCTGCCACAAGCCGCGTCGCTTTGCCGTCTCGCGCCGTGCTGGGCAACGCGATGATGCTCTTTCCGTGGTCTGAATATGTCGCGCCAATGACAAAATCGACCTGCCCACCAACGCCCGAGTAAATACGATGACCGATCGAGTCGGCGCAAACCTGTCCGGAAAGATCTATCTGCAATGCGCTATTGATTGACACTACCCGAGGATTCTTGGCGATGACTGTGGGGTTGTTGACGAACTCTACATCCAGAAACACCACCTCCGGATTATCGTGCACAAAATCGTACAGAACCTCACTGCCCAACGCGAAACTGGTAACAGTTCTGCCACGCGCTATACGTTTATGCGAGTTGTCAATCACGCCGCTCTCAATAAGCGGCAAGACGCCGCTGGAGAACATTTCCGTATGAATTCCCAGATGCTGGCGATCGCCGAGGCAACGCAAGGCGGCATCCGGAATGGCACCAATACCCATCTGCAAGCACGCGCCGTCTTCGACCAGCGAGGCAACATGTGCGCCGATACGCCCCTCTGTTGCGCCCGTCTGGCGCTCACTCACGTCCAGAAGTGGTTCGTCCAACTCAAACGCCGTGTGAATGTTGCGCGTATTGATAAAGCCATCGCCATGCGTGCGCGGCATACGTGGATTGATATGGGCAATAATCCGCCCCGCAACTTCACAGGCGGCCGCTGTCGCCTCGACTGAAATGCCCAGGGAGCAATTGCCATGACGGTCTGGCGGTGAAACCTGCACGAGCACGGTATCGATTGTCTGCTCCCGCCGACGAAACAGCTTGGGCAACTCTGAGAGGAACAGCGGCACGTAGTCTGCTCTGCCCTGGTTAATCAACTCGCGGGTTTGCTTGCCGGCAAAAAAGCAGCGGTGTCGGAGGTGCCCATCAAGCTCAGGCGCGGTGACCGTATCCGCGTTTTCCAGGTGCAACTGCATCAGCGTGATGTTGCTGCGGGACAGCGCATGGCGCGCGAGTGCATCGAGAAGTCGTGTCGGTGTAGCGGCCATGGAATGACACCAGACAAACTCATCGGAATCGATAAGTTCAATTGCGCGTTCGGCGCTATCTACAAGTCGCAATTTTACCTCCCATTAATGGCTCAGGCGTTACCTGTGATTTCCTCGCACGTATTGGTCCGCAAAAGCCTCCAGCTGCGCGCGGAGTTTTTTGTTTCCGGTCTGATTGAGTGGACGAAGAGCGAGCAAGACTACAAGTATACGCGACCGCAAGTTTCAGCGTTGGGTTCTTTGAAGCGCAGCACTTATGTAAGCGCACATGCCCAACGCGGCGTCCGTAGCCGTACCCTATGTCGAAAAATCGTCTGTGTACGCATCATTACCTTGACGCTGCTGCCAGTGGAACTTAGCCTCAGTTCTTTTCGACTATAAAATGGAACTCATGCGCAAGTTTTTTGCCACAGCCCCGGCTGGTGACGAAGTAGAAAGCGGTGTCGCCGAACGCCGCACGGCAACCCTGATGGCGGTATTGGCTTTTATGGCCCATAACGCTGCGGTCGGGCTGTGTTACGGCTCATTCGGCGTACTGGTGATGGAGTTTGAGCGTCATTTCGGTGCTGGCCGGGCGCAAACCTCCCTCGCGTTTTCTCTGGTCGTGCTGGCCAGCGGCTTGATGGCACCCTTTGTGGGCGCCTTGCTGGGCCGCGTGCAGATTCGCTCGGTCATGGTCAGCGGTGCGCTGCTGGCAAGTGCGGGGTTCTTTTGCCTGACACTCACCCAGCAGCCTGCCGCGATGCTCGTCTGCTTTGCCCTGCTGATCGGTCCGGGTATCAGTTTTCTCGGCTTATTGCCCGCAGTCACACTGGTCAATAACTGGTTCAGTCAACGCCAGGGGCTGGTGCTGGGACTGGTTATGATGCCGGTCGCCGTCACCGTGGTACCGCTGATAGTCGTCAACCTGCTCCCGACCTTCGGTTTCGAGGCACTGCTGCGCGGTATTGGCTTCGTATATCTGCTGATTATTCCAGCGCTGCTATTGGTCAAGGATAGCCCCGAGCACTGGCGCGCCAGCGCCGTGAATCGGGGCGATGCCGAGGGTAACGTTAGCGGTCAAGGCGCTCATCAATCGCGGCCGTCCATAGCCGAGGTACTGAAGCATCCCGCATTTCTGCCGTTGGTCATCGCCACCGGACTCATGATGGGCGCCGGTGTCGCCAAGAATACCCACATGGTGCCACTGCTGGTGGAGAGCCACTGGTCGATGGAAAAAGCGACGCTTTTGCTCGCGGTGTCCGGTGGCTGCGCGGTATTGGGCTCGCTGCTACTCGGCTGGCTCGCTGATCGTTACAATGCCGCGGCAGTCATCGCATTCAACGCGCTCCTGCAGGCTGTGGTCTGGCTCATCCTCATCACCCCCGCCTCCTTCGCGCTGTTGGTGCTGGACGCCATACTGATTGGCATGTGCATCGGTGGCATCTCAACGGCTAAAGCGGTTGTTGTGTCTCGCGTTTTCGGTCGACAGCAATTCGCGTTTGTCAGCGGCCTGATGGGGTTCTGTACCTTGCCACTGTTGTTTACCTTATCACCACTCATGGGGTTATTACGGGAAACCAGCGGTGGTTATGTACTGCCGATTTCGCTGATTATCGGCGGATTTTGTGTCGCTGCCGCCTGCATGTGGCTGGTGAGCGGGGTTGAACGCCGGCAGCCGAACCCTGCGCAGGCGGAGCTGGCACCAGTAACGTACTAGCGGAGTAGCACATCATGCAGCAATTCGACATTTCCCCATTGGAAGGTGGTATCGGCGCCGAGGTCCGGGGACTGGACCTCACCCGTGAAATTAGCGCATCGGTGCGCGACGCCATGGAGGCTGCCTGGCTGGATGCGGGTATCCTCGTGTTTCGCGGCATAGGCGACAGCCCGGAGAAACAGCTGGCTTTAAGTCGCGCTTTTGGTGAACTGGAGGTTCACCCCATCGAGAACATCCGCGTTGAGGGCTACCCGGAACTCATCTGGCTCTCCAACCGCAAGAGCGACGAAACAGCCCCGGTTTACCACTACGACGGGCTCGCGACGGTTGGACGCATTCCCTGGCACAGCGATCTTGTCTACACCACCACACCCAACCGCGGCGCGCTACTGCGTATGCTGGAGATGCCGTACTCTGGCGGCCAGACAGGCTGGATTGATACCGCGGCAGCCTACGATGCCCTGCCGGAGACGACCAAGCAGCGTATCGAGCACCTTGAAGCACGGTTCAGCTTTATTGCTGACCCACGGGAAATGCGCTTCGGCCGGCCCAACGTGGAACGCCACGATGAAACCAACCTGGAGAGGGAAAAAGCCTTCTACCCGCATTTTCCGGACACCATCCACCCCCTGGTGTGGCGGCACCCGGTCAGTGGTCGCAAGGCGCTGTGTGTCAGTCCGTTGCACTTGCGCGAGGTCGTGGACCTGTCAAAGCAGGAGGGGGACGCCCTGCTGCACGCGCTGGTTGCCCACGCTACCGATTCACGCTTCAGCTATATACACGCGTGGCAGCCGAACGATATGGTGCTCTGGGACAACTTGCGCAGCATGCACCGCGCCTTTGGCAATCCGCCAGATGCCTCCCGCCTGGTGCACCGCACAACGCTGAAGAGCACCGTGGCGATGGGGCGACTGGCACCCACCGCAAACGACTGACAGTTTCGCGGGGCAAACCCGGCGTTAGCGAGGCATGACACGAATTCTGCCCAGTTGCTCCAGCGGCGCCGGCTCGCCTATCAGGTAGCCCTGAACAAAATCTACACCGATTTCACGCAGCAAATCCAGCGTGCACTGATCTTCAACAAACTCAGCAATCGTCTTCAGCCCCATGATATGAGCGATATTATTTATTGAAGCTACCATCGCCTGGTCGATTTCACAGCTCGCGATATCACGAATGAAAATACCATCGATCTTGAGGTAGTCCACATCCAGCTTCTTCAGGTAACCAAACGACGAAAGGCCACTGCCAAAATCGTCAAGCGCAAAACGACAGCCCAACTGGCGCAGTTCAGCGATAAACCTCCGGGCCGCTTCCGGGTCGTTCATCGCGGCGGTTTCGGTAATCTCAAAGGAGAGATAGCGCGCGGGAATCCGGTGCTGGGCGATGAGGTCTTTAATCAACTGCAGGCACTCCGCACTGCCAATCGACACACCGGATAAATTGATGGCGCAGTGAATAGGGTTCTGTCGCGAATGCAGCCTGTCACCCAGCCAGGCGAGCGTGTTGCGCACCACCCACTGATCGATCAGCGGCATAAGGTCGTAGCGCTCGGCAGCGGGAATGAAAGCACCCGGGGGCACGACTTGATCTCGGTCATCCAGCATACGCACAAAGATCTCAATGTGTGATATCTCCCCGGGCTCTGAACTCAGCGCGCGAATCGGCTGGTAGAACAAGCGCAGGCGATCGCCGTCGATCGCCTGCTGGATCTGCGTCGCCCACTGCATCTGACCCTTGCGATGAATCAGTTCCTCATCGCCCATGACGTAGACATGTACCCGGTTCCGCCCCGCCTCCTTGGCCGCGTAACAGGCACTGTCAGCAACGCTGAGCAGCTCATCCAGCGAAGGACAATCAGGGCCGAACGGTACCAGACCAATGCTGACACCCACGGAAAAGATCTGCTCCTGCCAGGTGAAGCGGAAATCCCTGACCGCAGTCCGAATATCCTCCGCGATATCCCGTGCGCGCTGCGCGGGACAGTTGGCTAGCAGAATGCCGAACTCGTCGCCGCCGAGACGAGCCAGCGTATCGTTCTGACGCAGCAGGGACTTGAGCTCAAGGGCGAGTCGACGCAACAAAAGGTCACCGGCGCGGTGACCACAGGTATCGTTAACAATCTTGAACTGATCCAGATCCAGATAGAGAACGACATGTTCGCTATTGTCCGAGCGGGCCGCGATGACCAGCTGATCCAGACGACGTTCAAACTCCCGCCTGTTTATAAGGCCGGTCAGGCTATCGTGTACGGCCTGAAACGTCAGACGGGCCTGTAGTTCGCTGTTGCGCGTGATGTCCTGCATGGCCAGCACCCAGCCCACGCTGATTCCACCCGCATCGCGAAGGGGCGCACAGTTTACCTGTACCCGCGCAGGCTCCCTGTTTCTGCCTTGCAGTTGCAATTGCTGGTACTCACCAGCAGGCCGCATATCCCGGCACAGCGCTGCGATCGAAATGCTCTCCTCCCCACCATCCAGAAGCTTCACAACCGTATCGATTTCCTCACCGTAGGCACTGGCGCTGCTCCACCCGGTCAACATTCTGGCGACTGGGTTGAGGTAGACCACATTGAAACCGGCATCGCAGGTGATAACGGCCTCCGTAATGGCCTCCAGGGTTACCTGAGCCAACTCCGAATGGCGGTGCAGCCGTTCCTCCATTCGTTTGCGCTCACTGATGTCTCGCACAACCGCACTGTACTGTATGCCCGTTTCAACCGGACTGGCAGCGGTAATGACTTCAATGGGGACAGGCTCTCCCTGGCCATCGCGACCACTCAACTCATGGGGTCCTTCATTGCCGCCCGCAGCCAGCAACGTCAGTAGCGAATCCAGTGCGGCTCCCGGATAGCGGGCGCTGTTTTCTTCATGCAGTAATACACCGACGGGGTGGCCAACGAGTTGCGGCGCGACACGACCGAAGATCTGTTCCGCACCGGGGTTGACGCTGGTAATAATACCGCGCTCGCTGAACGTGACCACGCCATCTCGCATGTCCTGGAGTATGAGGCGGGTGCGACTGATGACCTGACTGAGCTTGGACATGACCTGATTGTACTTTCCGGCTATCTGTCCCACTTCCGTGAACGGCTCCACCGGCATCTTTTGCGTCATGTCTCCGGTGAGTTCCTGCTCGTTCATGGCCCGCAAGAGCTGCGCCAATTCCGTGGATGCACCGTGCTCGGAGCTGTTCAGCCCTTCCTGCTCTGCCTCTGCGGACACCCTGAGGGGAATAAAGCGACGCGCAATCAACAGGAAAAGAATCGTTACCGTGAAGGCCCATGCCCCACAGATGAGAATGCCCTGCAGCTGAACCAGGACTTGAGCACCACGGGAGAGCCCGGTTCCCAGCAACGCGGCATCGCCAAAGAGGGCGACCGCCAGCGTGCCCCAGATACCGGCGCCCAGGTGCACCGGAACCGCGCCTATGGCGTCATCCAGTTGCAATTTGAGCAGCAGGTGCTCTGTTGCTCGCATACACAGGGCACCAATCAGGCCGATGCAGGCAGCCTCAGGTGTCGTTACGGCATGACAACCTGCTGTAATCGCTACGAGTGCGGCGAGAGTGCCATTAATGGTCAACTGCGGCGTCTGGTTTCGCGCAGGCTGTAGATGGCCGAGCAGCATGCCCGTCATGCCCCCTACCGCCGCAGCCACCAGCGTGTTGACAATAATACCAGGGATGGCCGCGGAAAAGCTGAGCGTACTGCCGCCGTTGAAACCCACCCAGCCAATAACGAAAAACATCATACCCAACATGGCGAACGGGAGGTTACTGCCCGGAATGTTGATCGCAGCGCCACGGGCAAACCGTCCCAGACGCGGGCCGATCACGATAATCGCGGCCAATGCCACCCAGCCACCGATACTGTGCACCACTGTGCTGCCGGCGAAGTCGACAAAGCCGCGTGCGGCCAACCAGCCAGGAGGCCCTACCAGCGCACCGCCCCACGCAATATGGCCAAAGGCAGGGTAAATCACCATCGCGATTAGAGCGGTGAGCAAAAGGTAGGTGACAAACCGGGCGCGCTCCGCAATCGCCCCCGATACAATCGTTGCCGCCGTTGCGCAGAATGTCAGTTGGAAGATAAAGAAGCAGGCGTGCCAGAAATCGCGGTGGGTGAAATCGGCGGCAAACATACTGATGTCCAGCACTACGCCCTGATGGGCACCGAACATCAAGCCAAAACCCAGCAGCCAGAACAGACCGCTCGCCACCAATAAATCCAGAGCGTTCTTCAGGGCAACGTTGATCGCGTTCTTGCTCCTCGTCAGCCCGGACTCAAGACACAGGAAGCCGCCCTGCATCACGAGCACAAGAACTGCGGCAAGAAGTAGCCAAAGGGCGTCGAAAGCTTGCTGGTCCGTCACGTAGTGACCCGCATATTGAGAGGAGGTACCTGCTACATCACGGCAATTTCCGTGCCAGACTCATTCTGCGCAAGAGCGTGAAGACGAGTCGCCATGCTCCGCTTGTTTTCTCGCCAAGCACAGCCGCCAGACACCGACGATGTTTACACCGGCCCTGGATTCGCGGCAGCCTGCGCCAAAAAGAAGCGCGATGTTGCACCTGATTGGCGCAAGGCAGCGTCCATTGCCAAGAAATGGTGCCTCCACACGGCATCAGCGCGAACAAGGAAGGCCAGAACTCTAGGCGACAGTCAGATAATGAACGCTGAACAGCTCATCCGCATCCAGCCAGCTCTTTTCCAACGCAAAACCGGCAGCCTCGCTCGACGCTTATGAACACCGTGGCAATGAGGAGGCTGACGCCTGCCGCAAAGATGGCCTCACCAGCGTAGCAAGTTCCACCGCTCTCAAAGCGAGCCACTCGCGATGCATTCTGGCCCACTGGTGAACGATGCCCTGACCAGTGGCCGATTAGAGACTTCAGCCGCGATTGCGCTACGGGCGCGCGGTCTGGCGGAGTGGGTGTCCATTATTCGTTATACCGGGGGTGAACCCACACAACATCAGACCATCACGATCCAGGCAACGCGCCATCATCATCGGTGCAGGCCCCGCTGGCCTGCTTGCAGCCATACTGCTCAAGCGCAACGATCTGCAAGTGGATCTGGTTGATCCCACGCCGGACAGTGGCTGGAAGACACGCCCGCAATGCCGTCACGTTCACGTGTGGAGCACAAGCACCTGGGAGCGACTGACCTGCTGGCTGCCCGAGCTGGAAAAACACATAGGACCACTACCTGACCGCGCCTCCCTGGACCGCGCCCTGTGGCTGTTGGGCGCACGCCACATCGATCATCTTCACGCGGCGCGCATCAAGGCATCGAACTTCACAGCCAAAACAGCAGCAGTCAACATTAGCGGTCGCTGGGTCGACTACGATTTGTTGATCGATGCAAGTGGTGCCGCACGCGCCACTGCGGCAGGCATAGCACGTGCCACAGGTGCAGCCTTGCCATTGGATCAAGGGACGGCAGGAGGTATCTGTATGACGTTGCCACTGGCAGGTATCACGCAGACCAAAGAGCCAGGTTCATTAGCGTCGTCCAGCAGAACCTCCCGGTATGGCGCCATTCTGCACACTGCGGGACGTGGTTCGGGATCACTGACCCTGCAGACACCCGGTGACAGCCCGCCACCGGAGACCATAGGCGCCGTGCTGCAAATTCTGCGCACACTGGACAGCCCGGAACTGTGGACGATGTGCTGTCATGCCCGCCTTCGAGGCCGGGCGACCACATTCCCGGCGCGCCCCTCATCGAGACTCGCGCTCGAGTCGGTGGCTAACCTTCCAGCTTGCTGGATACCTCTTGGCGATTGTCTTCTCATTACCCGACCGGACTTGGGGCAGGGTTTCGCACAGCTGACAGAACACCTGAATGTACTTGAGCAAGGTTTGATTGGCGGCCTTTGCTGGCCCGAAATCCGCAACCGTGTGGTGGCAAGCGCGCAGGCCCAGTGGTGGCGAGCAACCTGGGCAGAGGCACGTAGTGACCTCTGGATTTTCCGGAAGCAATAACATCTGGCGGATCAGACCCGCGCTTCACGTTATAAGCCATGACAAAAATGCAATCGTGCGGAGCAACACCTATGCAAACCTACCACAGGCGTCGAATTATTATTGGCCTGGCAAGCCTGGTTGGGAGTTCCCTCGTTCCTCATCTGGGACTGGCGGCGCCAAAAGGCAAAAATGATGTTCGCATCCGGTTAGCCGTCGAACGAGCCGGATCATTGCAAGGCCTGACCGGAGACAGGCTCAGGGAAGCACTACTCAAGCAGGTGCGCATTCAAATCGATGGGGCAAAGGAGGCGCGAACCCTCGCGCTGTGCGCCGTTCGAGTGGAGAAGAACCAAGCCACAGAGACCTTCATATCGAAGACATTCAAGGCATCTCCCGGTGATGTATACCTTCCCGGTGACATGTACTTGCCTGGCACACGCTTTCTACCTCAATGCCTACCCGGCGACATGTACCTGCCTGGCGATATGTACTACCCCAGTGGAAATATTGAATCGTTCGCTGCCAGTGCAGCCGAATCCTCCATCCGCGAAGCCGGCGCCAGCAACGGCCTCTTCCTGGTAGCAGTCGCCATCGATGAGAACCCATCGGCCTCGCGGGGTTCGGCCTTGTCGGCAAACGGCTGCTGAGGCTGGTTTCGGCGCCCCTACCTCAAAGCAGCAGGTCCGACAACGGCGGGGGGTGCTCGCTATTACCAGAGGAGAGCGACTCGATCCATGCTGCGGCCTCACTGACATAAGGTCGTTCCGCTCCTTCAGTGTTCACAAGGATGGCGAGCCCGCGCGCCCCATCTTCGATCGCGCTAGCCACGTCACCACGCTGCCACTTCAGGCCGGCATTCTGAACCAGCATCTCACCGACCAGTGCATGCTCGTCTCCGAACAATCCCCGCGCAATGTCCAGCGCGCGCAGCAAAAGCGCCTCGGCTTCTTCATACCGACTCTGCCCACTTCGAGCCCTGGCGAGAAGTGCTAGGTCGATAGCCAGCTCGCGGCTCTGAGGGCCGAGCGCCTGCTCGTCAATCGCTACGGCCTGACTCAGATAATCGGCAGCCTCGTCAAACGACAGCATGCTAAGGTGCGTGTGACCCAGGCCGCTGAGCGCTGCAGCCATAGTGGGCGTGTACTCATCGTGGTGCTGTCGCAATATCTCGAGTGCACGTGCAAGATACGCGATGGCACCCTCCTGGTCGCCCAACGCACGACGCACTGAAGCCATCTGATTGAGCAGGACCCCAAGACTTGGGTGTGTCGGACCAAGTATCTCCTGGTCGACCTCCAGCGCACGCTGTAACTCCAATTCGGCCGCTGCGGGTTCACCCGCCTCCAGCAGAGCGATGCCGAGGTTGCTACGTACAACCGAAGTCGCGGGATGGAAGTCACCAAACAGATCGAGACGGATAGTGACAGCCTCCTGCAGCATATCTATCGCCTCGCTATGCTGCGCTTCACGGGAAAGCAAGGTGCCCAGGGCGTTCAGCGTTGTAGCGTGGGCGGCGGTCGCGACAGCATTTTCCTCGAGCAAGGCGAGCGCCTCGTGCAATAGCGCACGTGCCTGCGCGTAGCGGCTGGTGACAATGTGGACGATGCCAAGATTGGTCAATATTCTGCCACGGCGTGCCAGACCCGTTTCTGGCAACGTTGCCAATGCCGATCGATAATACTCTTCGGCAATACTTAAATCGCCAAGCTTGAAACTGGTTTCGCCGAGATCGGCCAGTACGTCTGCCCACAACGTTTCATTCCGCTCGCTTACGCGCTGCAGCAGGCTTAGGGCCTTGAGCTGCAGTTCGTTAGCCTGCTGGTAACGCCCCAGGGCGAAGCTGACCTGCCCCAGCACGTGCAGCATCGCCACCTGTAAGGGCGGGTCATCCTGAATCGCCTGAGCTTGGGCAATGCCGCGCTCCAGAAGCTCCACGGCAGTAATGTCACGCCCCCTGGATTCGGCGGGATCAGAGGCACGGAACAGTCCGACAAGATAGCTGCTGATCTGCTCCGCCTTGTCCGCCTCTTGTTTCGCGAGCTTGGCCGCCGCGGCGGCGCGGTCACGTTCCGCAGACAGTCGATCCACATGGAGGGCAAGAGCGGTAACTATCGCCAAAGGCAAGACCACAGCCGCCGATACACCCCAGGCGTTTCTACGCAGGAATCTAGCTAGCCGATAGCGTCGATTTCCCGCGCGTGCAAGCACTGGAAGTTGCTTTCGATAACGCTCAATATCAAAGCCCAGCTGCTCCACCGAGGCATAGCGATGCTCCGGATCTTTACGCAGCGCCACCTGACAGATCGCCTCAAGATCTCCGCGCAACATGCGCGCCAGCCGGGATGGGGTGCTATCGCGGGCCGCTGCCACTTCGCGCGGGCACAGCCCCGCCTGGTCATCCTCCAGCACGCGAATCGATAGAGCGGCAGGAACCTGACGCAGTATTGCGTCGTAGAGCGACGCCGGAGCATCTTCCTGTGCACGATAGGGCGAACGGCCAGAAAGCAGGCGATAAAGCAGCACCCCAAGCGCGTAAACATCCGTGGCCGTTGATACTCTGTCGCCACTAAGCTGCTCGGGGCTGGCGTAGGCCGGCGTCAGCAGACGACCGTGCGGCTGTGTGAGATCGTGCTCCGGAGAATCATCAGTGTCGGCCTGCAGGACTTTCGCGATGCCGAAATCCAGCAGTTTCACCTGCCCGGACTCGGTAACAAGAATGTTCGAGGGCTTCAGATCGCGGTGCACCAACAACCGTTGATGAGCATATTGCACAACCTTGATTACCTGCTGCACCAGATCCAGGCGTTGTTCAATGTCCAGCCGTTCGCGATCGCAGTACTCTGTAATAGGAATGCCATCGACGTATTCCATGATGAAATAGGGCCACCCATCTGGCGTTACGCCTCCATCCAGCAAGCGTGCCAGGTTGGGATGTTCAAGCGCTGCGAGAATACGACGCTCCTCGCGAAACCGGCGCACAGAGTCGTCACTGTCTATCCAGCGCCGCAGTACCTTGACCGCAACCGTTTGCTGGAACTCGCCATCATTCCGTTCACCTCGCCATACAACAGCAGAGCCACCCTTGCCGATACAGCTGACCAGCTGATAAGGGCCAACCTGAACCACTGACTCTGGCTCCGGGCCATCGTCGCCAGTTTGGTGCAGCGCGACAGCAGCGAGGGCTTGAACGGCATCACTGGCAGTATCGAGGGTGGCGCTGGAACGCTCTTCAGCGCGCAACAAACGCTGAACAATCGCCTCCAGTGGTTTATCGTCGACACAGCGCTGTGCAAGCCGCTCCGCCCGTTGCGCCACAGGCAGCTCGAGCAATTCGGTAAACAGGCTATCCGCCCGCAGCCATTGATCGACAAGCTGGCCTTCCTGTGCGTGCGGGTGAGCCGGTGACATCCTTGTCTCCATAGCGTTTTTGCTCAGGCAGGATTCAGCGCGTCAGTCAGATATGCGCGGGCACGCGACCAGTCCCTCTCCAGAGAACGCATGGGACGCTGCAATACGGTGGCAGTCTCCTGCATGCTCATGCCCGCAAACAAACGACATTCAGCCAGCCGTTCGAGCTCGGGATCCAGCCTGCCCAGTTCGCGCATTGCAAAGTCAATCGCCACAACATCCAGAACAGAGGCTGAGGTGGGATCACTGTGGGATTCGGCATCCAGTTCCAGCGCCAGCGCACCACCACCGCGCTTGGCGGCACCCCGCCGGCGGGCATAGTCGACTATCAACTGACGCATGGCCGTCGAAGCCAGCTTGAGAAATTCGTCACGCGGCAATGCAGCATGCGCATCATCGGCACTCAGGCGTATCCACGCCTCGTGCACCAATGCCGTGGTGTTCAGGGTGGCTCCGGGCCGATAGCGTCGCAGCTGTCGATGGGCCGCAAGCCTCAGACCACGGTAGAGAGCATCAAGCCCGTCTTCAACTTGTATTGGCGCTGTCACGGCATCGACATTCCGGCAATTCTTCGCGATGCCGACGAGTATACCTGCAAGTTTTCCAGCCACAAGCTAAACCCGCGATGCAGTGACCGCAGGTCGCCAACCGGACTAGGGCACTGCGGTTAACGCCCGCTTTTCCTCCCTGCGCTGGATGTCCCGCTCCCGTCGCAACTGCTGGTACCGAATCTTTATCTGATTCTGCTGCTCCCCGAGTTCTGCGAGCCGCGCGAAAGACTGCTGACGACTTGTTTCATCAGCCATGCCCGCCTTCAGCATGACGGGATTCAGCATGCGCTGTTGCGACTGCAAGTCCTGCAGCTCACTGAGCTCCTGCCACTCCATCGCAAAGTCCTCTTCGAGGTTTGCACGCTCCCAGGCACGCAGCTTCTGACCATAGTAAAACTCACCCAATAATCCGACGTGTCGCTCGTGAAGCCGCTGCACATCCCTTTGCTCGCGCTCGTTCCACTGGATCTCATTCCTCGTCAACTCGCCGCCAATGGGCGTTGCCAGAACAGGCGTCGGCATTGTCATCAGGCCAAGTTCCCGCGCTCGCGCCAGCACGCGATCGTCACGTTCACTGAGCAGTCTGTCCTTGCGCGAAAGAGCCTCCAGTTGCGCTGCCTGAACCCGTCCAGCGCCACGCTTACGAGCCTCGAAAACGCGATCCTGGTGAGCCCTGGTCTGCTCTCCCATCGCGCTCAGATGGTTCAGCAGGGCCGCCTCCGTTGCTGCAGCCATACCGACTCCCAGCTCTTTTTGCAAAGCGCCCTCAAGCGCGGCGATTTCACTGTCCCTCTCGGCATCAAGTCGCACACGATCCAGGTCGAATTCGGTGTCTATGGCCCTGACCCGCTCGCGATATTCCGCAAAGATATCATCTGCTTCCAGTCTCAAGGATTTCACCGCGTCGTTGAGACGCTGATTACGCTCCTTCCGCAGAGCCTGACGCTCCCTGTGTGCCTCACGTCGCAACTCCTTGAGGGTGCGCTCGTCCACAGCACTATTGGCTCGCGTCTCGGTCGCGAACAAGGTTGCGGCAGCCGCAAAGCCGAACATCGTCACCAGGGCAAGAAGTGCACCCGCGGTGAAACTGTTGGCAATACGGTGCCGCCCTCGCGGTTCTGGCGTAACATTCATGGCCCGGCAGTTTCCTCTTCTGGTGAATTTCTCAAATTTGCATCGCGCCAGCACGTCAACCAGTCGTTGATGGCGTCTACCAGGTCCCCGACGCCGCCACCGGATACCGCCCACGCCGATAGCGGTACACGCGTCGCCGGCCGGGTGCTGGAGAAGACCAGTGTCATACGACTGGTCGATCGACCATGCCCGATATTCTGACTGACCTCGGCGCTATCAAGATCCCGCAGCGGAAACACGCAGGTTCGTTTTTCAAAGCGGGAGCAGCGACGAACAGATACACGGCCAGTGTCTCTTTCCAGTCGCAGGTGCGTTGTTCGGGTAATAAAGTAATGGCCAATAAAAACAATAATTGCCAGGATCATGCCAGTGGAAAGCGCGTCGAGAAATTCACCCCCAAGCAGCATTGCCAGGGTTACCAGACCACCGAAAAGCACGAAAGGGCCGAGCATAAACCAGATGGCAAACCCCGGCAGCGCGATCTCGATTTCCAATACGTCCGGCGAGCTTTCCACCACCCTCACCGCAAAGTCTCCTGCGGCATCACAGTTGTTTGGGGCACATCATGCGCTCGCTCTGCAAGCCAGGCATTGAAGCACTGCGACGCGTAGAGCAGGTCCACCGGGTAGGGCTGGAACAGAGGTAGCTGCTGCCGCACGGGGGCACCATCCTGATGCAGCATAAGCGTCAATACAGGCTGAGGCATGCTATTGCGTCGATGGTGGCGTGTTTCTATTTCGAGGCCTGAAACCCCCGCCAGGGGGTAGTCATTCACCTGGCGGCCCAGCGGCGTGGTAATGTCAATCTGCAAAGTGCCGGCAGCACGGTCGGCATGCAACGTTACCCGGCGAAGCGCCTCATTCGCCGTGATCCAGCCAAGCGCGGCGATCATGATAAGCGAGATAAGAATGCCATTCAGAGCACCCTCGGCGATTGCGCGCAACAATGCGATCGCCAGGATAGCGAGGATGCCGCCCAACCCCACGATCCAGTCAATCGGCATGTCTGTCATTTCTATTGCCCGCTCGGACTGCTGCACGACTCTCACGCCTGGCCTCTCCTCACCGGTACCTGACCCTTGGCGCCACGGCGCTCGGCCGGTGCGACAATGGCTTGCCACTTCCTGCTTAACGCAAAAAACTCCTACTTTCCGCCAACGCTCTAAGCTCAGTGGCGGAGAGTTTGCCGGAGATACGTTAACGGGAATATAGCTTACTACTCTCAAGGTAACAGAACATGTCGAGCAACAGCCGGTTGACAGTGCTACGGGGATGCAACCGCGGCCGGGGCCGAGAGGCCGGATTGAGACGCCCTGTGAGCTGCGCATGCCTGCTGCTGCTTGGCCTGTGGACGATACTGTTTTCGCCGGGGCCTGTGGCGCAGCCGGAAGCCTCAGCCTCGCCATACGGTGCATCGCCTGACCTGTCGGCGCCCGAAGCCACGCTCAATCCGGGTTCTGCCTACCCGATGGGAGGTTCCAGCTCGCTGCGTTTCACCCTGACCCGAGCACAGTACGCCCTTGGCTGGACTGACCATGTCGCGACGAAAAGCGGCGCAGCGGGTGCAGATGAAAAAATGCTGACTATTTTCTTCACTGTTGAGAACGCCGGTCGCGACGAGCTCCGATTCCGGGACAGTACGCTGGAATTCCTCGCAATTGACGAGCAAGGGCTGGTGCATGAGCGCGATGCACCGATGGAAATCCGCACCGCCCGTTTCACCGCTGCCGCCGCGGCCGCTGACCATAAATTCTCGGAGACACTCCTGCATCCAGGGGAGCCGCTGGCCTTGTACACCGCGATTCTAGTACCCAAGCGACTGCGCATTACACGCCTCCTTGTCAGGGACAACAACGCGGAACTCACCTTCCCGCTCACGGGCGTCATCGAGACACTGCCATCCGCGTTTCAAGATGGTCACCACGAAGTTGTGCGCGAGGAGTTCGAAGTGGGAGCAGGTCAGTTCCTGCCTGCTCCCTCCTTCGATATTCGTATTGATGGGTCAGAGGTCACGGACGATCCAGCACGATTGGGGCGAAAAACGGCGCCAGGTTCAGAGCGCTGGTCCTTGGTGCGCATGACCGTGCGCAACCGCGCGGAACGCGACCAGGTGTTCTCTCGCGGAAGCTTTCGCGAGACGCGGATAGTGGATACGGCAGGTGAATGGCATGAGCCGCGACTCATCCTCCGTGCCGCAGCTCCCGAGAAAGATCGACCGCGAATTGAGCCGACCCAAACCGGTGAGTTCATTCTCGCCTTCCGACTCCCGGAGGAAGCCGTGCCCAACCATTTGCGGCTACAGGTGACCGGTACAGATGGTAACTTGTCGCACCGCTTTATCGTCGGGCTGGGCGGCGGCCCCACGCTGGGCGGAGACGCGGGGACTCCTGTGGCAGCCGGCGTCCTCTATGTCGGTGCCTACGCACTCCAGGCTGAGGCGCCTCTCACCTCTGTACTCCCCGCCATCCAGGCTGACGAACCCGAATCCGCACCGCCGCCCGTACCATGGAACTGGGGTGAGACAGTTCCCGGGTACAACGGTGGTGGCGAAGAAAGCGCGGCCTCTGGTGACGTCTCCATGCAGGATCTGCCGCGAGTGACGATTACGCTCAGCAGCATTGAGGGCTGGAGTGTAACGGAGAATGATGGTGATGAACCCTATCTGTCAGTCTGGAGTTTTCGCGGGCAACTGAGGCCCGGTGGTTACGGCACGGGCGTCGTCGTCCTGGAATCCCGCATGGTGACGCTGGGTAACAACGGATTTTTGTCCGTCGCTAGAGTGCCCTACGCGCCGAACAGCGACCAGTTCCGACAGTGGTTTCCCTATACATTCGAGAATGTGAAGCCCTACGAGTTTTACGGCGTCGTAGTCACGCTAGCTGAAGCCGACAGCAGCTCCCATGATAGCCGCCGCGGTTTCGGGCAGCGACTCGGTACCGCGATGGATACTGTAATACGCACACATGTGAACGGTGCGCCCGCAGTAGACACGGACGACGCCACCAGAGCAACGCAGAGCAGCTATCTGAGTCGCTTGAACCAGATGGCCGACGCAATGCGCGACGTCAACGTCAGCAACCTTTTCAGTGCAACGGCCGGTAACAGTTCACTCAACAGCGATGATTACCTGGCAACCCGTGTCTACTTCGGCACGCATCTGCCAGCGCTGGCGCGTGGCGGCAACAGTACCACTGTGATGCGGAGCCCAGCGACCTGGAGCGAGCTGATCGAAGCGGGATCAAATATGGGCTTACCGGTTCCCTATGAGCTGCTCTGGCGCCACAGCATACCGTGACTGATAGGCAAGTGAACCCCTTCACAAACTGTGTAAACAGTGTGGCTGTCGAGGGGCAGCCACCTTTTCTGAGAAATTCGCTCCGAGATGGCGGTAATCAGCCTTCGTTTGCGTTAGAGCCTGTGTAGCCGCCACCGGGCGCGCGGCAAAGCTCGACAAAACACCGGGGATTTCTCATGAATAAAGATGTTCAATTGGCTGGCCGAAAAAGCCGCGCTTCAGCGCATCCAAGACCGTGGTTTTTGGCCGGTTTTCTCGGCCTTGTTGCCACCTGGACAGCGGCCGGCGAGACCGCAGACGCGGCACGCCAGGGCATCACGGTGCACGGCAACTGGACCATCACCGTTTCCGACAGTGAGGGCCGCGAGGTCTCGACCAGACATTTTCGCAATGCGCTGCTACCGTCGGGAGAATTTCTGCTCGTCCGCCTGCTCACCTTCGGTTCGGAGATCGACAACTCCCTGAGCAGCTGGCGCATCCTGGTGGGCACGTCCGGGACGGTCGACAGCGCGGAATGCAATGCCCTGACGGGTTTGCCGATCCCGGTGGACATTGGCTTCGATCTCGCCACACGCGCGTCACTGACGCTTAACGACGCACGCACCGCGTTCACGCTGGAGCGTGACCTGAAGCTCCCCGCTACTTGCATCTCCGGCGCAAGCTACAGTATTTCTGAGGTTTGGTCCGCGGCACAATATAAAGTGAACTCGCCCGGCCCCTTTCCAGATCCGGCCTTCCTCCTTCCCAAAAAAGCGCCGTTCACGATGAAGACGCTCGACTCGGCCGTCGTTGTTCTGCCGGGCCAGGTCGTGTCCCTCAGCGTTACATTTTCTTTTAGTTGAGGCTGCGTCGATGGTCCGCGCCGCCTGTCCGTTCCGTAACGCGCCTCGCCTAAAGCCGCTGGTGCTGGCGTCGCTGCTGATGGCTTTCGCCCACGCGCCCCTGGCTGCTGAGCCCGAGTATGTGCCGGATGTCGGCCCGGGTTCAGTAGCCGATCCGGCCCTGTCCGGCGACGCCAAGGTCATGGCCTGGGCAGATCGAAATGGGGCCACCCCTACACTATATCTGCGCAACCTCGAGACTGACACGCAAACCACCTTGTTGCTGAGAACCACCACCTGGGACGCCGATCTCGACTTTCCCAATGCGGTAGGGCCATCCCTCAGCGACGACGGAACCCGCATCGCTCTGGTTGTCGACCGTCCGGGTAGGGGCAGACGGCCCGAAGCCCTGCTGGTGGTCGATAATTCCGGCGCGCAGTTGGCCAGGGTTACGGCAAGCCTGGGGTCGGGAGAAATTGCAGACTTCCAGGACCGAGCCTTCATCAGCGGCGACGGCCGCTACGTGACTTTCTCTAGCGAGGGACGCCGCTTCGAAGCCACGGGCATCAGCGGCAGCGGCCTGCTCACGTTTGGCGATGACTTTACAATCAAGACCCTGAGGTTGGAGGTCGCGACAGGGGCGCTAACGCTCGCTGCGTTCGACGCCACGGGTGCGTTGCCAAACGATGACTCGTCAGCGCAGGGCATTTCGGATAACGGGCAGTTCGTTTTGTTCTGCTCGAATGCGACCGACTTGCCCGCTGCCAACGGCAGACCGCAGGCATACCGCAGTGCCCCGGGTAATGGCACGGTCATGCAGGTGAGCCAGGATACCTTGGGTGCCACCGTTTCCGGAATCTACTGCGGCGATGACCTTTTTGGAGATGAGAACCTCGGGATCTCCGATAACGGCCAGCGGGTGGTGTACACGGAAAATCGGGATACGGCCGCCGATGGCGAGGATCACACCTTTGTGTGGACCGAAGGTGCAGGTAGCCGTGAAATCACAGGCCTGCAAAAGTACGCCTCCGTAGCCATCTCCGGCGATGGGCTCTGGCTGGCGCCGGAGGACGAACCTTTCAGCCGCCTGGACATCGACACTGGCACAACAGACGCGGTGCCCTTCCGCATCCACAGCCCGCGCATCAGCGACAATGGCGGCACCTTACTCTTCTTCAACGATATGCTACCCCGCCCGGCCGGGCAAACCGGTGGCTGGTGGGTCCTGCGCTACGCAACGGCGCCGCCGACCCCGGACCCTCCACCCCTGTTACTGCACCTCGAAGAGCGCATCACCATCGGCGATGGGACGCGAACACTGCCGGGAGTGCGGCTGGCAGTCAATGAAACGGTCAGCGTTGGCCACGCCATCTCCCCGCTGACTCCGCCGCCGTCAGTCAATGGCATTGAGCTAGTCATCAATCCCCCCTTGCTTCCGGGGGACGTGTTCAATGCATCAGCCACCGGCTTCAAGCCGTTCTCCCTAGTGCGCGCCTGGCTGCAGTCCACCCCGGTGTTAGTCGGGGAGGAGGAGGCAGACGAATTCGGCCGCGTGAGCTTCGTGATCACGGTGCCGGAAAACTTCCCGCCCGGGCCGCATACGCTGGTGCTGCTGGGTGTTGCGCCCGATGGGAGCGAGCGCCGCCTCGAGGCGCCCATTACCGTCAGCTCACGGGGCGCCGGAGTCGAAGGGAGTGTCGTGGCGATTCCTGCAGGCCAACCCTGGTCTCTCCTGCTGCTTGTTTTCGGCTTGTTGGGGATCGCGGGTATGCAGTTGCGGAAACTTTCGGCGAGGAAAAGTTGAACGCTTGACTGCAGCGCCACGCACTACGCGACCGTCAGATAATGAACACTGAACAGCTCATCCGCATCCAGCCAGCTCTTTTCCAACGCGAAACCGGCAGACTCGCTCAAGGCTGAAAAATGCTGCAGGCTATACTTGTAGGAGTTCTCGGTGTGCAGCGTCTCGCCCTGCCTGAAGTGAACACTGCCCCCATTCACCGCAACCGTCTGCGCCTCGTTGCTGACCAGGTGCATTTCAATGCGTTTGAGCTCGCTGTTATAGAAGGCCCGGTGTGAGAACGTATCTTGCCTGAAATTGCCGTCAGCCTGCCGATTCAGCGCGTTGAGGATATTCAGGTTGAACTGGGCGGTGACACCACGGGAATCGTTGTAAGCGGCGTTCAGCCGGGCCTCTGACTTGTGCAGATCCACCCCGATCAGGATACCGCCGTCGCGACCCAGCCAACGGCGCAGGCCGGAGAGAAACGCCTGCGCCTGCGAGGGCTCCATGTTGCCAATAGTGGAACCCGGGTAGAACACAACGCGGCGCCCCACAGGCAATTGCACCTGCTCCTGCCACGGCGACCCGAAATCAGCACACACCGCATGGATCTTGAGCCACGGATATTCACCCCCGAGTTTTACCGCCGTTGCGTACAGAAACTCGCTGGAGATATCGACCGGCACATAGGCCGCTGGCCGCAGGGCGTCCAACAGCAGGCGAACTTTTTCGCTGTTACCACTGCCCGGCTCAATCAGCACGCAGTCGGCGCCACAGCAAGCGGCTATTTCAGCGGCATAGTCATCGAGAATGCCCTTCTCGGTGCGGGTCGGGTAGTACTCTGGCTGTTGTGTGATCTGTTCGAACAGTGCCGAGCCGTGGGCGTCATAGAAATACTTGGGGTCAACACGCTTCTGCGCCCGCTGCAACCCGGCAAGGAGCTCGGCACGACTTTCGGTTTGCGCCGGGTGCAGGTTCTCAAACACCACGTTGGCCGGCGCAGCGCTGCTGAGATGGTCGGTATCGTCTCGTTTGCCATCCATGACTAAAGATCTCTCGCCAGACGCAATCCACTGAACTGCCAGCGGTCCTGCGGATAAAAGAAATTTCTATAGGTGGTGCGCACATGCCCCCGCTGGCTGACACAGGACCCACCCCGGAGCACCCACTGATTGGCCATGAACTTGCCGTTGTACTCGCCAATGGCGCCGGCACCTGCTTTAAAGCCCGGATAAGGCCTGTAGGCAGAACCCGTCCATTGCCAGCAATCGGCAAACAATTGCAGCAGAGGGCCCGTGCCACTCGCGGCGGTGGGATGCAAACGCGATGGAAGGAATAAGGATTCGGGGTGCGACTGCGCGCCCGCGGCGGCTTCCCACTCGAATTCGGTGGGCAGGCGTGCGCCCGCCCAACTGGCGTAAGCATCCGCCTCGTAGCCGCTCAAGTGGGTAACCGGCACGTGCGGAGCGCGCGGTTGTACGCCATACAAGGTGAACTGCGCGGGTGTCGAACCTTCGTCAAGCCAGTACAGCGGTCGACGCCAACCCTGTTCCTGCACTACGGCCCAGCCATCTGCCAGCCAGAACTCGGGGCGACGATAACCGCCGTCATCGATAAATGCCTGGTATTCCTCGTTGGTGACCAGCCGATTCGCGAGCGCAAAGGGGTTCAGATACACGCGGTGAGCGGGGCCCTCGTTGTCGAACGCAAACAGGTTGCTCGCTGTCGCTTCCGACCGCGCACCAACTTCAACCAGACCGCCGGCATATTCCAGCCACCGTAACGCTTGTCTATCGGAAGGTGCGGTTGATGGCAGCGAGGGTAATGCCCTGTACGCCGGGTAGAGCGGGTTGGCAAACAATGAATACTTGAGGTCGGTGTAGAACAGCTCCTGGTGCTGCTGCTCATGCTCAATGCCAAGGCGGCTGCGCTGCAAAATCGCGGCACGCTGCGGGTGTGCGTTATCTTCGAGCAACCGCGCCATGGCACCGTCAACATGCGAACGGTAGGCCCTGACTTCATTCACGGTAGGGCGCGACAGCAACCCGCGCTGGGGTCGAGAAAACTGTTGCCCGACCCCGTTGTAATAGGAATTGAATAACACCGCGTACTGCGCGTTGGGCGTTTCATAATCGGGAAGAAACGGGATAAGCAGAAATGTTTCGAAGAACCAGCTGGTGTGGGCAAGATGCCATTTTGGCGGGCTGGTGAAGGCCTCGGCCTGCAAGCCATAGTCTTCGATGGCCAATGGCTCGCACGCCGCCAGTGATTGCGCGCGCACCTGCCTGAAATGTTCGTACAACCCCTGTTCAGGCATCGTTGGCGACCTCGCCGGTGGGAATACAATACCCTCCGACCTCGACATGGTCGGGCGCAAGCATCGTCATGAGCAGCCCACCCTCGGGCGAACACTGCACCGCGCTCAGGGTGTTGAAACGATGAGACCAGTAATCTGCCAGTACCCTGACGGCCGAACCGGTGGCCGCATCCTCGGGCACACCGTATTGAGGCGCGAAATAGCGCAGCGTGATGGCAGCGTTACCGGACGCGGGTTGTGCTGCCGTGCAGATGACCGCGCGTTGTGACCATTGCGTCAGGGCTCGCCCCGGCGGTGCGAGGCCCCTGAGGTCATAATCATCCGGCCATTGCAGCACCAGGTAACCGCGCTCGCCACCGCAGATCGCTGCTGCCACCGGCTGCGGCCGCTGGGGGAAAACGGCTGCTGTCCACGCGGGCACCGTGGCCGCCACTACGTTCTCACGCCGAAACCTCAACCAGGTAAGGCCATTGCTGTGCCAACAGTGCACAGTGCTCTGGTGCATGGAAAGTATCAACAGGTCGCGATGCGGGCGCTGCAGCCAGATGTGCGCCACCGCCAACAGGCCGTGGCCACAACACTCAATCGGGCGTCCCTGCGGTGTGAAGCAGCGTACAAAGACTACAGCGCCTTCCGTAGCCTCTTCCGTCCACGACTGGCAGACCGTGTGCCTGGAAGCATTCGCAGGCGGAGTGGCGGGGGCGCAGTCAAGGACCTGCACCAAGCAAACATTCCCGCCGGCGGCTTCTACAGAGAACCCGTCGGCGGCAGGAACGAAGGCGCGAATCGTGTGCTCTGCCACGCTGTGCCGTTATCGGGTAGCCCGCCTCACGCCGCTTCAGGCGTGTTTGCGCGCCACCTCCCGAAAGACATCAGCAAAAATATCCAGACCCTCGCGAAGAATATCGTCTTCAATGGTCAACGCCACGAAGAGTTTATTGACATGACCATCCGCGCCGCAGGTCTCGGAGATCAGCATGCGCTCGAAAGCCGCAGCGGACACTTCAGCCGCAAACCCGTCGATGGGCGTTTCGATGCCCACTACCAGGCCACGACCCTTGACCCTGCTGTTCAGCTGGGGAAACTCGTCTCGCAGCCCGCGCAGTGTCTCGAGCACAATCTCGGACTTGCGATAAACCTCTTGCGTGAGGTGGTCATCGGACCAGTACTGGTCGATGAGTTCCTTTGCTGCAACGAAGGCGAGCGAATTGCCGCGGAATGTGCCGGTGTGCTCACCCGGAGACCAGACATCGACCTCGGGGTTGATGAGCAGCACTGCCATGGGGTTGCCACCGCCAATGGATTTAGACAGACAGATAAGATCGGGCCTGATCCCCGCCTCTTCAAACGAGAAAAACTTGCCGGTACGGCCATTGCCAACCTGAATGTCGTCGACGATCAGCAGAATGCCATGCTTTCGACACAGTTTTTCCAGACCCTGCAACCAGGCGCTGGAAGCCACATTGATACCGCCTTCGCCTTGCACCGTTTCCACAATCACCGCCGCCGGTGCTTCCAGGCCGGAGCCCTTGTCATCCAGATAGCGTTCAAAAATATACAGGGTGTCCATGTCGCCCAGGAAGCCGTCGAAGGGCATGAAATTCACTGCCCCGCGCGCACCGTAGGATTCATCGCGGTAGGCCTGGTTGCCGGTCACGGCCAGTGCACCCATGGTGTGGCCGTGGTAGCCGTTGGTGAATGCAACGATCAGGTTGCGTCCTGTGGCCTGCCGGGCAAGCTTCATGGCAGCTTCGGTACAGTTGGTGCCGGTCGGCCCCGTGAACTGGAGCTTGTACTCCATCTGCCGCGGCTCGAGAATCTTCTCAATGAAGGTTTCCAGAAAGGCCTTCTTGGCCACGGTGGCCTTGTCGAGGCCATGCGCAATACGCCGATCCTGCAAATACTGGATTTGCGCTTCCACAGCGCGCTCCGGGTTGTGTCCGTAATTCAGCGTGCCGGCGCCGGCAAAAAAATCGATATAACGACGGCCGTCCTCATCAAACAATTCCGAGCCAACAGCCTTGTCAAAAACCGTGGGAAATGAGCGGATGTAACCTCTAACCTCGGATTCGTACTCGTCAAAAACTTCCACGGGTTTTTTTCTCCTGTGCGGGTGCGGATGTGGGAGATGTTCGATTATAGCGCAATCGCGCGCGTCATTCCTGTCGCCGCGGGTCGTTCCCGTCAAACCAACTGCCAGGTGTCACAAACAGGGCGCCGACTGTCCCCAACAGCTTCACAGCCCTGCTTGCCCGGGGAGCGGTTTCGGCATATTCTGTGCCGTTATAATTTGGCATAATATGTGTCGCTATAAAACAGAAACTCGGGGAACGCCACAATGACTGCAACCCGGCCGCTAGTCGCCGCACTTCTCATCGTCAGCAACGGAGCACTGGCCCAGGCCGGAGCCTTGGAGGAAGTGATCGTCACGGCAACCAAGCGGGCGGAAAGTCTTCAAGACATTGCCGTCACGGTAACCGCGTTTACCGAAGATGAGATCCAACAAGCCAACATCCGCGATGCGTCTGATATCGCCCTGTTGACGCCCGCACTCAACATCAATGCCAATATCAGCCCCTTCAGCACGCGTATTGCCATCCGCGGCATAGGCACACCGGGATCGACATTTCTTGAACCCTCAGTGGGCACCTTCGTCGATGGCGTCTATCTGAATCGCTCTGGCCTCGCAGTATCCGACCTGGTGGATGTAGAGCGCATTGAAGTTCTGCAGGGACCGCAAGGCACGCTGTACGGCAAGAACACCAACGCCGGCGCCATCAGCATTACCACCAAAGCACCCAACCTGGACGACCCCGAGGGTCATCTGGAGTTGACCGCGGGCAACTACGCGATGAGCCGGCTTACCGGCGCGCTCTCCACTCCCATCAGCGACACCGTTGCTTTCAGAGTGGCAGGCAATGCACACCAGCGCGACGGCTACCTGCAGAACGCTGCCGGCCCGGATCTCAACGACGCCGACGAGTGGAACCTCATCGGCAAAGTACTGTGGGAGCCCACCGCACGACTGTCTGTACTACTGCAAACCAGCCACCTGCGGCGCGACATGAATTGCTGCGCGCCGGATTCCGTGCACGACCCCATTGCCGAGCAGGCAATTATCGACCGAGGATTACCGCCGCTGGGCAATAATCCTTTTGACCAGCGAACCGCCCAGGACACGCTCACCCCGTTCAAGCAGGAATCCACTGCCGCCTCTCTGCATGTCGACTACGAGACAGAGTGGGGGATGATGGAATCGATTACCGCCTGGGACGAGTACGACGTAGAGTCCTCACAGGAAACCAGTCGCTCGGTATTGGACACCACGTTCCTCAACCAGCCGCAGTCCGGGAACAGCTTCTCCCAGGAGCTGCGTTTCAGTGCCAGTACCGATCACATTGACTACATGCTCGGCCTGTACTACTTCCAGCAGGACACCCGCGAGTTTGAAGGCGAACTGGGCGCACTGGTAGGCGCTGATGTTGGCGTCGGCACAGGCATTTTCGGCCCCCAACTGGGCCTGATTGCGGCCGCAGGGGACAGCTCCGTCCAGGACAATCACTTTGCCACTGAAACCATCGCCCTGTTCAGCCGGGCCAGCTGGCAGATGAGTGACGACTGGCAATTCACCGCCGGCCTGCGCTGGAGCGAAGAGCAAAAGGACGCCGACCTGTTTGTGGCAGTGGAGTCCTCCGCGCTGACAGCACAAAGCCCGGAGAACCTGCCTGCGCCCCTGCTTGCCCTACTGGCACAACAGGGAATCTTCCCGCCATTTTCACTGCTCGCCGCCGCCCGCCCGGAAATTGATGAGCGCTTCAGCCGCAAGGCAGACAATGTCGACTGGCTGGCCAGCCTGAGCTACAACCTGACGGCCAGCAATCTGCTCTTTGGCAGCGTGTCCACAGGTACCAAGTCAGGCGGTTTCAATGGTGTGGCCGGTGCCTCGGAGGAACGGGAATTCGATGATGAAGACACCATCAGCTACGAACTGGGACTGAAGAGCACGCTGCTTGACGCGCGTCTGCGCCTCAACTCCACCCTGTTTCTGACGGAGATCAACCAACTGCAAAGCTCGCAGCAGGCGGCATCGGGGTTGGGGCAGGTCACGTCCAACCAGGGTGAAGCCGAGGTGTCGGGTGTCGACCTGCAGCTGGACGCCCTGCCGGCCTCCAACCTCACTCTGAGCCTGGGTGTACAGTACCTGCATACCTATGAGTTCACAGAAGGCCCCGACAAGGGCCTCAAGCTGCCGTATGCCGCGGAACTCAGCGGCAGCCTCGCGGCAACGTTCGCCTTGCCTCTGGCGGACGGCAGCGCCTACCTGCGCGGCGACTACACCGTGATGGGAGATCACTGGACCAATTCAGCCAGTACCGAGCAGCTAGAGGACAAAGACCGGCAGGACCGCAGCAACATCAACGTGACCGTCGGCTGGCGCAATGACCGCTGGGCGGTCAGTGTGTGGGGCAAGAATCTGGGCGACGAAGAATACGCGGTGCAGACGCTCACGCCCTACCCTGTCACCGACACGGACGCCTACTTCCTTACCCCGCCCAGAACCTATGGTGTCACCCTGCGTTACGATTTCGACCAGGGCTGATCGTCAGACGTTGCACTTTGCCTGCGGTACTTCACCCGCATGCGGTGGGCCACCAGGAACGGCAGCAATACCAGCAGCGACAGCAGCAAGATCAAAACCGCATCCGTGTACTGAGCACGCACCGTGTTGGCAACCAGCTGCCGCATCTGTGAATACCCTGCGGGCAGCGGCAGCACGCCGTTTTCGATCTGGTATTGTGCGTAGCGTGCCTGCATACGCTGGAGCAGGCGGGGCCGGTCGCCAGCGAGATCGACAACCTCTCCGGGATCGCTGACGATATCGTACAGATGCCACTGCCCATCCCCCAGCGGCGGCCGATTGAGCACCAGCTTGTAATCACCCTGAAACAGGGCGGCATGACCGGTCAGTTCGTAGCCGACGGCATCGTCCTCTGTGTAGACACGCTGTTTTTCACCCCTCAGCAGCGGCGTCAAATCACGCCCCGTTATCGGCTGCACCGGCTTGCCCGCGTAACGCTCGCCCGGCTGCGACGTGCCAGTGAGAGACAGAATGGTTGGGGTGATGTCCGTCGCCCAGGCAAACGCGGGGAGCACTGCATTCCGGCGCTGCAGCTGCGCTCCGGCAATAATCAGCGGCACCCGCATTCCACCCTCACCCGTGTAGAATTTATAGAACGCCAGCGGGCTCGCAGCGGCACTGGCAAAACCCGGGCTGATGGTGTTGTAACTGCCTTTGAGGCCGAGGCGAGCATAGTCCACGTGGTAACCCATGAACGCGGCACCCAGACGGGAAGACAGCGCGGTGGGATCGGCGGGGCCACTGCCCTCACTGCCGTTATCCGATGTGAAAATGAAAATTGTATTCTCGTAGGCACCCTGAGACTTCAGGTAGCGGACGAGTCGCCCGAGGTGAAAATCCATGGCTTCAATCATGCCGGCGTAAACCGCCATGCGTTTGGCCTCGTACCGTTTGCGCTGCTCTGATAGCGCCTGCCAGTCACCGCTGCCCGGCATCGTCCGCAGCGCGGCATCCGCCGGCACGATCCCCAGCGCTACCGCGCGTTGCAGGCGTTCCTCACGAAGCACATCCCAGCCGCTGGCGTACACACCGTCGTAACGGTCGGTAAATGCCTGCGGTGCCTGTACCGGCATGTGCACAGCCATGAACGGGAGATAGGCGAAGAAGGGTTTGCCGTCCTGCAAATTGCTGCCGATAAACTCAATGGTCTTGTCGACAAGAAAGCGCGAGGAGTAGAAGTCATCTGGCAGGGTGAAGCGTTCACCGTCCGCAAACCAGTTGGCCTCATCATACAGCGGCAGATAGGGCCGCTGCTCCCAATTGTCAGCACCCGAGTCCATCAGGGCAACGGTGCGCTCGAACCCGCGACGGCTGGGCCGTTTTTCCGGAGTGGCACCGAGGTGCCACTTGCCCGCCATATACGTGTGATACCCAACCCCTTCCAGCAGCGTAGCAACGGTGACCACATTGTCGCCAAGCACCCCCTGGTAATGCGGGTGCCGGCGCTGTTCGGGTGCCAGCATTTCCGGAATATTCGGCACGCCGGCCAGGTGGTTGTTGACACCGGTCAGTAGCATCGCCCGGGCCGGGGCGCAATTGGCCGCCGTATGGTAATTGGTAAATCGCACACCTTGCCGGGCGAGAGCAGACAGCGTGGGGGTGTTCACCTCGCTGCCGTAAGGCGCGATGTCCGTGAAACCCAGGTCATCCGCCAGAATAAAGACGATGTTCGGCCGCGTCGCCTGCGATAGCGCCTCCGCAGCGTGCAGGTCGGGCAGGGACAAAACACAACACAGGCACAGCGCCCAAAGCGTACGCGGCGCCCGAGGACGGTTGAGCACTCAGCTTTCCTCCGGCAGATAGCGCGCTGCAACCAGCAGAATGATCGACACCAGCACTTCCGGGCCAATCAGGTGCAGTGCCAGCGCGGCATCGTGCAGCAGCCACGCAAGCACGCGCCCAAGGGCCGCCAGTGACAACAGCATGATCGCCGGGTAGTACCAGGTGCGCCGGCCGCTGATGAGAGCGATCAGCATGCAGGCGCCCAGCGTGAGAAAGAATGCTGCCATGTCTCCGACCTGAGAGCTCAGCGCAATCCCGTCACCCAGGGTCAGGCCAAAGGATGGCGCAACGCCTGCGGGGGCAATCAGCCAACGCATCCCACTCACTACAAACAACAATGCGGGCAGCAACACCAGCACACGCAGGACAATTTTTATTCGGGGCATTTGCATGACTCCTATCATCGCCGCAGTATCCTGAACGGGATTACAGCATGGCGCGCACAATGGGCAAAATCCTATTTTTGACACATTATATGCCATTATGTAACCTGCGACAGGTTAAGTCTATTCGGCCCACACGCGGCCCCGGAGATTGCGATGAAAAAAATAAGCCTGCTGGCCGGCGTGATTATCCTCGCCGCCATGATCGCCTACGGCCAACGCGCCCAACTCGCTGCACGTGTGCTGGAAAGCGGCCTGCAGGCGCGCCTGGGGGCGGACCGGATAGCCGAACTGGAAGACGGGCTGCACCTGGCGCTCTGCGGCGCCGGCGGTCCACTGCCGGCACCCCGCGCATCGGGGCCCTGCGTCGCGGTCATCGCCGGCAAGTCGCTGTTTGTGGTTGATGCGGGCACCGAAGGCGTGCGCAACCTCAACCGTATGGGCTATCAGGTCGGCAACATCCAGGCCGTTTTCCTCACACACTTTCACTCCGACCACATTGACGGACTGGGGGAGATGGGCACGGTACGCTGGGCCGGTGGCGCCAACACCACCCCACTACCGGTCTACGGCCCCAACGGGGTAGAGCGCGTTGTGGCCGGCTTTAACATGGCCTACGCGCAGGATTTTTCCTACCGCCACGCCCACCATGGGGATGCCGTTGCGCCGCTGCGGGGAGCGGGGCTGAACGCGCTGCCGTTTGCCCAGCCCGCGCCGGGCACCCTGACAACGGTACTGGAAGCCGGGAGCCTCAAGGTCGAGGCGCTGGCGGTTGACCACGCACCGGTAGAACCTGCGGTGGGTTACCGTTTCACCTACAAGGGGCGATCACTGCTTATTACCGGCGATACCGTAAAAACGGCGGGTATTGAACAGTTCGCACAGGGGGTCGACCTGCTGGTGCATGAAGCGCTGGCGCCCAACCTGGTCAACATGATGCACGAAGCCGCAGTGAAGAATGGCAACACGATTCTGGCACAGATCACCCATGACATTCCCGACTACCACGCGAGCCCGGTAGACGCGGCCGAGACCGCGCGTGACGCCGGGGTGGGTCACCTGCTTTACTACCACATCGTGCCCCCCTTGATCATTCCGGGGCAGAAAGCCCTGTTCCTGGACGGCGCGGAGGACATTTTCCCGCACTACACCATCGGCGAAGACGGCGTCAGCTTCTCCCTGCCGGCGAACAGCGACGAGATCATCATGACCCACAAGGGGCTCTAAAAGCTTCGGGCTCACCCTGCGCGCAGGCGCACGTGACGCTGGATGGCGCGGGCGACCAGCCACAGTCGATCCTGACCCCACAGCGCCAGCAGCTGCGCCCCGCTCTCATCAAGCAACCTGAAACTCGGCACACCCCAAAGGCCCGCCCGGTACATGGCCAGGCGGTTGTCCTCCAGCCGCTGCTCCCAGCCCGGCTGGCCGAGGTGCACTGCTGCCGCCTGCCAGTCGAGGCCAGCCGACTCCACTACCTTGCGCAGGCCCCTGTCACCATTGGTGTTCGTTCCCTTGGCAAACGCATGGGTGAGGAAGCTGGAGAGCAGCTCGTTGCCCTTGCCCTGAGCCACAGCCCAGGGGTACAGGGAATAGCAACGCCGGGCCGGCTCGCCAATGGGATCATAAAACCTGCCGTAGGGCACAGCCGCCTCGCGGGCTTCACGCGCGGCGTCCATAAAGATGTAAAAGCCTTTCTCGCGCGTTGCGGGCACGCCACGCATCACCATGGGTAGCACTGGCCGCACCGCCAGATTGACCCCACTGTCACGCGCCAACTGCACGGCCCGGTCGAACACAATGGCGGTGTAAGGGCTACGCAGAGACGCATAGAGCTCCAGGGTCAGGGTGCCGGTATCACGCAATCCACCCGTCTCGATGTCGGGGCGCGGCGCGATCATGGGCTCCCCGGGCTGGCGATCAAGGCCCAGGGCCGCAAGGCGCTTCTCCAGGTGATAGAGCCGGTCGACTCCCCAGTACCATTCTCCACCGTAATACAGCATGGCACCGGAGTAGTGTTTCAGGTGCGCCCGGCGCTCGCTGCCAGCGGCGATCGCTGCGGCAGTGCCCTGCCCCGAGGCGCTGCCGTGGGCAGCCGCCAGCGCGGCCAGGGCACCTGCGTCCTCGGCCCACAGCGCGTGCCCCACATCCGCAGCCAGTGCAACGAACCCCGGCGCATCTTGTGCGGCGAGGATGGCGGCAGCCTGTTGCACGTTCGCCTGCGCCGGCGGGCCGGACTGCTTGGGGAATTCGAGATTGTACTCGGGTGCCACATGAAACGCGTCGTAGCGTGACAATTGCAGTAATAAAGCAGGCTCGGCCACGTTGCGGCCCTGCGGCCCCGACACCAGGTGGCACTGGAGCTCGACGGCGTAGCGCGCCACCAGCTGCGGCAGGACCTGCGCCACCAGGTGACTGTATCCGTCATCAACCTGGTGAAAATACTCGATGCGGTGTGGCGCGCCCTGCGCGCGACGTTTCTTTTCTGCCCGCGCTCTGCGCCTGTCGACCTTCCCGGGGCTGAACAAACGGCTCATGAGGGTGGAAGTAACCCAGCGTTTCAGGGGACCAGGGTCCATGGTCGCTGCCCCACCCTGCTCGGTAAATTGCTCAGCCATGCGTTACACCTCTTTCGCGGGTCGAGGATCTGGAACCAGCGGCCTGATGAGCTGGATGACGATACGGGTGCTGGTCTTCTTGCTCAGGCCCTGATGCTCACGCAGACGGTGCCACATCTCGAACGAAGCAAGGGCATCGACGGCCTCACGGTCATCCGATGGCAGCGCATTCAGCTCCGGAATCCAGTCACTGAGGTTTTGCCGCAGGCCACGCAGCGCGCGCGCGTAGTTCTGCCGCAAAAACTCATAACGCCAACGCTGTGCTGCCGTGGACAGCATCACGTTGCCGATTTGCTCATAGGCATCAGCGTGGCGCTCTATCGCCTGGGTGAGCCGCTCGTCGAGTGTACCCTCCCGGTCGCCACCGGTGAAAAGGTCTTTCCAGGTGGCACCCAGTTGTCCATTGACCGCCTCCGCCAATGCGCCCATGTCTTCGAAGTGGCGAAAGAAGGAGCGAATACCCACACCGGCGCGCTCCGCAACCTGCTGCGCCGTGGGCACCAGAACGCCTTCCTCCATGAAGGCCACCGCAGCCTGGATGATAGCCTGGCGACTGCGCTCGCTGCGCTGACGGCGCCCGTCGATAGCCTCGGTCTGGGTTGCTTTTATCATGGAGTTCTCACGCTGCCTGCAGGGCTCGCATATAATGGCATCTCATATGCAATATTCTGCCACGGGCAGGATGCAATGCCCAGCCGACTGCGCCGCCGGTGCCGGTCGACCGCGGACTGACGTCACAGGTCATCAGCAATAACGCCGCACACGGTGTATATTACCGCAAAAACCATTGCCGCCTCGGCTGTGTAATTATTGTGGTCAGCGGTCTATCGTTGAGAGAACAACCGGGAAACGTTGCATGCGCATCATTGATGAAATTCACGCTGTTGTCGGCACCAAGGGGGTACTCACGGGCGAAGATGTGCGCGCACGCCCCAACCACAGCTGGTGGCAGGGACAGTGCGAGGCCATGGCCATTGTGCGGCCCGCGAGCACCGAAGAGCTGTCAGCGGTGATGCGCATCTGCCACGCACACAACCAGAGTGTGGTGCCTTGGGGCGGACTGAGCGGCCTGGTAGACGGTATCACCTGTACCGGCAGCGACATCGTGATCGCGCTGGAAAGAATGCAGGCCATCGAGCAACTGGACGACATCGCCGGTGTGATGACGGTGCAGGCCGGTGCCATTGTGCAAACCGTGCAGGACGCGGCTGCGGCTGCAGGCTGGCTCTTTGCCGTAGACTTCGGTGCGCGAGGCAGTGCCCATGTCGGCGGCATGATCGCCACCAACGCCGGCGGCAACAGTGTGGTGCGCTACGGCATGGCGCGGGAACAGGTACTGGGACTGGAAGCGGTACTTGCCGATGGCACCGTCATCAGCTCGATGAACGAAATGCTGAAGAACAATGCGGGGTACGACCTCAAGCAACTGTTCATCGGCTCCGAGGGCACGCTGGGCATTGTCACCCGGGCGGTGCTGCGGCTGCGCCCGGCACCCCGTGCCACCCAGACGGCCTTGGTCGCGGTGGAGCATTTTTCATCCCTGCTGCAGGTGCTGCGGCGCCTGGGCACCGACCTCGAAGGCAAGCTCAGCGCCTTTGAAGTCATGTGGAATAACCACTACCATCTGTTGGTGGAGGAAACCCAGCGCCATCAGGCCTTCCTGCCCACGCACCACGCCTTCTATGTATTGGTGGAGGCGCAAGGCGCGGACAGCGAAACCCTGGAGGCGCAATTCACGGCGGTGATGGCTGGCCTACTGGAAGACGGCCATGTGGCCGATGCGGTGATCGCGCAGAGCGGCCAGCAGGCCGACCAGCTCTGGGCCATGCGCGATGATGTGGAAGCGCTGGTGCACTGCATCAACCCCATCGCGATCTTCGACATCAGCCTGCCCATTCGACATATGGACAGCTACATCAACGACCTGCTCGCCGCCCTGGAACAACAGTGCCCCGGCGCGAGGCTGGTGTGCTTCGGCCACATGGGCGATGGCAACCTGCATCTCGGCATTGGCCCCGCCCACGAGCGTCACCGTATCGAGCGCATTGTCTACGAGCATCTGGTGCCGCTGCACGGCTCAGTGTCGGCCGAACATGGTATCGGCCTGGAGAAGCGCGAGTTCCTGCACTGCAGCCGTTCGCCGGCAGAAATTGCCCTCATGCGCACGTTAAAACAGGCGCTGGACCCCAAAGGCCTGCTGAACCCGGGCAAGGTCCTGCCACCGACAGAGACAACAGCATGAAGTTCTATTCGCGTAAATGGGTCAAGCCAGAAAACCTGAACCCGCACGGCAGCCTGTTCGGGGGCCAGTTGCTCAGCTGGATCGACGAAGAGGCCGTCATCTACGCCATGTGCCAGCTGGGCGGGAACCGGCACCTGGTCACCAAGTTCATGTCGGAAATCAATTTCGTCAGCTCCGCCCACCAGGGCGACATCATTGAAATGGGCGTGGAAGTGATCGCCTGCGGCCGCACCTCGGTCACGCTGCGGGCCGAAGTCAGGAACAAGCTGACCAAACAGACCATCATCTCCATCGACCGTATTGTATTTGTGAACCTGGACGACGACGGCGCGCCCCTGCCCCACGGCTACGCCTGGCCGGGCCCGGAGGCAAACATCGAGGGCAAGCCCTAGGCCACGCTGTTCGTATCGCTGACGATACGTCCGTCAACCAGGTCAATGGTGCGGTCGCAGGCGGCCGACAGGCGCGGGTCGTGGGTCACCAGCAGCACGGCACACCCCGCCTCGCGACCGAAGCGGCGCATGAGCTCGAAGACTTCCGCCGCCGTGTGCGTGTCGAGGTTGCCCGTAGGCTCATCCGCCAGCAGCAGGGCGGGCTCTGTTACCAGCGCCCGGGCAATCGCCACCCGCTGCTGCTGGCCACCAGAGAGCTGATTGGGCCGCGTTTGTGCGAATTTTTCCAACCCCACGGCGGCGAGCAGGCCCCGCGCCCGGTCAACTGCCCCCGGGCTTGGCCGCCCGTGGCGCAACATGAGCGGCATCAGCACGTTATCCAGGGCCGAAAACGCCTGTATCAGGTGATGAAACTGGAACACGAAACCGATCGACTCCCCGCGCAGGCGAGTGCGGCCAGCATCGTCCATGGTACGGGTGGGCTCACCGAGCAGGTAAAGTTCACCGGCGCTGGGTTGGTCCAGCAGACCGATCAGGTTGAGCAAGGTGCTCTTGCCCGAACCCGAGGGCCCGATCAGTGCGGCGAAGTCCTTGCGCCCAATCAACAGATCCAGGCCGTGCAGCACCTCAGCTTCGTTGGGCCGCCCCTCGTTGTAGGATTTGCGCAGCCCCGCCAGGCGCAGTACGGCATCCTGCATTTCAGACATAGCGAATAGCCACAACGGGATCGAGCATTGCGGCACGTCGTGCAGGGACTGCGGCGGCGAGCACCCCCACCACGGTGGCCAGGGCGAGGGCGAACAGCACCAGCGTGGTGGGAACCGGGATATAGAAGAGTCCGGGGCCGAAAGTATTGAACACCCAAACCAGCACATAAGCACCCGCGATTCCGATCAGGGCGCCGATCAAGCCGTAGAGAGCGCCCTGTATCAAAAACACCTGCAATACCTGCTGGCGACCGGCCCCCATGGCGCGGAGAATGCCGATTTCCCGCGTGCGTTGTACCACACTCACCGACAGTACGCTGGCGATGCCAAACGCCACCGACAGCGAGACGAACACGATAATCATGTTGGTCGACAGGCTCTGGGCGCTCAGTGCGTTCATCAGCTGGGCGTTCTTTTCCATCCAGCTCTCCGCCTGCAACGCGGTGAGCCGGGCAATCCGCTGGGCAATCCTATCGGCGGCAAATATATCGTCTACCACCAGGTCGAGCTGGGTCACCCCGCCGGGCAGGCTGAGCAACGCCTGAGCCTGCTTCAAGCCGAGGTAAACATTGCGCGCATCCAGCTCGCGCACCCCCAACTCGAAAACCGCCACCACATTCACCACCGCCGGGTTCTGCCTGCCCGTGTCCAGGCGCAACTTGTCGCCCACACGCAGGCCGAGCGTGGTCGCGAGTTCACTGCCGATCATCGCTTCACCGGGTTCGAGGCGCGCACGGCCCTCCTTGATGTAGTCCGACAGGGGGATGATGCGCTGATAGCGCAGCAGGTCGATACCGGTCAGCGCCACGGACTCCAGGGCGGCGCCGCGCCCGGCAAACGCGGGGCCGGCGATTACCGGCGACACCGCGCGCACCGATTGCAGGGCATCCAGCGTTGCCACCACCTGCTGCCAGTTGTTGATGGAGCGGCGCCGCTGGGCGCGCTTGTCTTCCCACACCAGCTGCAGCGTACCCGCCGGGCTTGCCGGCCTGAGGTTCAACTCATCCGGCGACAGTACGCGGATGTGCGCCTGCGTGCCCAAGGTGCGCTGTACGATATTCGCTTGCAGGCCCTGAATAAGGGCGCTCACGAATACCACCACAGCAACGCCAACCGCTACCCCCACCATGATGGTGACCGTCTGCCCGCGCCCATCGCGCAGAAACTGCAGAGCCAGCACCCAGGCCGTCCACAACTTCAACACAGGGGATCGCACAGGGCGCTCAGTCGAACTGCACGGGCAGTTCATTGCGGCTGCTGTCGTCTGCCGCGTTTTCACTCACCGGCAGGGGGCTGCGCACTGCGCGTATCCGCGTTCCGGCTGTCAACCCGCTAACGGGGTCGACCAGCACCAGGTCACCCCTCGCGAGCCCGGCACTGATCTCCGACAACACCGTGCCCCTCAGCCCCAGCTCCACGTCCACGCGCTGCAGCTTGCCCTCGCGCACGCGCAACACCTGCGCGCGACTCCCCTGAATGGCCGACAGGGCGTCATTGGGCAGCACCAGCGCCCGCTCGCGGCTTCCCGTCTGGATAGTCACAGACACGGTCATGTCTTCGCGCAGGAACACCGGCACCGGTGCCACTGACAGGTGGGCTTCCACCGTGCCACGCTCCGGATCGACGCGCGGCGCCAAAAAACTGAGCCGGGCCTTGAAGGGCCGCTGGGGAAACGCATCCGCCAACACTACCGCCGGTTGCTGTAATGCCAGGTAGGCCAGATTTTTCTCATCCAGCGGTACGCGAATCTCGGTGTCCCCCTCGCGTGCCATGGTGAAGAGCACTTTACCGGGCTGCACCAGGTCACCGGGCTCCACGTCGCGGGTCAGCACCGTACCCGCCACTTCCGCTCGTACTGTGGTACGGGCCAACTGTGCCTGCAACGAGGCCAGGCGCGCCCGCAGCACCGCCTCCTCGGTACCACCCGGCGCCACGGCCGCCGCCGCCACCCGGGCGGCCTCTGCGGCGTTCTGTGCCAGTACTTCCTCCTCCTCCGCCTGCTCCAGTGCCTCTCGGGATAACAGTCCGCGCGCTGTGAGGTCACGCCGCCGTTGCGCCTCCCGGCGCGCCTGAGAGAGCGTTGCCCCGGCGCGGGTCAAAGCCAGCTCCGCCTGCGGCCGGGTGGTTGTCTGCAGCTGTTGCAGCGCGGCTTCCGCCTGCTCCACCTGGGCCCTGAGTTCATCGGCCCTGAGCACCAGCAGCACATCGCCCGGTTCCACCCGGTCGCCCTCGCGCACCCGCCGCTCCAGTACCACGCCAGTCATTTCTGTGCTCACTTGCGCTCGCGACACTGCCGCGACGCGACCGGACGCGACAACGGTCTGCTCGAGCGGCATGGCGCTAACTTCGTATACCGGCACTGCGGGATCGCGCCACCAGAACCACAGCGCAAACGCCGCCGCAGCCGCCAGCAGTAGAAATAACGTGTGAGTGCGATAGCGGGCCAATGCGTTTTCTGCCAAATAACGAGAATAGACAAAAGACTAACACAGACCCGGTGCAGCAACGCGGGCATGTGGCGTGATCACGGGCCGGGCGTCCTGAGAAAAACCGCTCCAGCGATTTTGCTACACTTCGGGCATGAAGCGAAAAACAGGGGCCGTAAAATGACAACAACAACCCCCGAACCACCGCCGCCAAGCCCCGATCAACACGCCCGGCAATCAGCACCTGCCGGCGACGCGTTCTGGTTTGTTGCACTGCTGGGACTCCTGCCCGCCGTTCGCGCTGACCTGCTGTTGCCGCACACCTGGCCAGGCAGGCTGGATGAGCGCTATTCGTTTGGCATCATCGACAACCCTTTCGGTCCCGGTGCGCTGGCGCTTGCGGGTCTGGCCTGGTGGCTGGCGCGCCGCCTGCAGGCACGTCGCTTCCTCCTTGCCGTGCTGCCCTTTCTGTTGATCACACTGGCCGCGAGCCCCATCGGACAGCACTTTGATGGCATCAACAGCGTCTACATCGCTGCGGCGGTCGCGGTCGGCATACTCTTCGTGCTGCAAGGGCAGGTGATGTCAGGCCCCTTCGCATTGTTCGCTTTCACGTTGCTGGCCCTGTGGCAGCTGGATGACACACTGTCACTCAGCGCCAGCGCCCTTTGCCTGCTCACCCTGGTTGTGGCGCGCCTCGCCGTCGAATCCGTGCGCCAGAACCTGCCCCTGGCGCGCGAACTCGGGCGCAACAATATGCGCGCCCTGATCATGAAAACCCTGGCCCTCTGGTGGCCCATGTTGCTGTTGATTGGCGCTGGCCTGCATCTCGGAGGCCGACTCAGCGAAAGCGGTGAAGCGGCGCTCTATGCCAGCGGCTCGGTTATCCCCTACTGCACCCTGGATGCCCTCGATGGCGAGACGGTGCTGGTCTGCCCCCCGGGCAGCGCGCGCTTGCTGCCGGAGCAAATCACCGAGGTGCCACCTTCTGAACTCTCCACGCAAGCACGCTGTGCCTACGTCCCGCCACTGCCGTTCCCGGAAGATCCTGCCTTCAGGGCCTCAGCGTTTTCCTGCCCTCCCGACAGAGACACGGCCGCCGACTGGGCGGTCACCCGGCTTGATGTTTTCAGTAATATCGATCGCACGGTGGCACGCACCTACCAGGCACAACGACTCCAACTGACCGCGGCACTTGCAAGCGTGGACCAGAACGTCGAGCGTGTGCCTGATGTTGCCGAGCGCGAAGCACGCCGCCTGTTCGCGGTAGTGCCCATCTCCACTGGCATGCGCACCTCACGCTGCCGCTTTCCCGACGTGCCCTGTGGCGCGAAAAACCTGGTTATCAGTGAGCTAAACAATGCCTATCGCAAGTCACGGGCGCAGTCAGAGCGGAAATTTATCGCCCATATGCGCGGCCTCGGCTCCAACCTGGAGGGGGAAACGCAAGGCTATTGGGTACCCGAAGCGCGCAAGCGGCTACATGTGCGCCTGAACGACGCCGAGTCAGCAACCAGCAACGCCATTGCGCGCTTCCGCACCGCGAGCCACGCTACCCAGCAGCTGATGCTGTTATGGCTGATAGTGATCGCCATCAAGAGCATCCTGTACGTGTTTGCCCGCGTGGTTTTCGATCGCTCAACGGACATCGAGGTAGACCTGCTGGAGCTGGATGGAACACCCGCCCAGGGCACTGTGCGGCAACGTCAGGAGGTCAATGTGGGCGCAGACTATGCCCACGACATGTACTACAAGGCCAACTACCAGCCCCTTGGGCCGGCACCGCGGTTCAGTATTCCGCAATGGCGTGCCTCACTGCTCTCGCGCCTGCGCTACGGCGCCTGGAACATGAGCCATGTGGCGATGCCACTAGCAGAGGGCAGCAGCCTCACATTCAACGCAGTGGAGGCAGAACACCTCGTGGACTGGGAGATGGCCGAGGGCGAAGAAGTGGTGTTCAGCTACCGCAATTTTGTCGCCATGAATGCGCATGTGGAATTGCGTACCGTCATCAGTCTGCGCGTGGCCACCTTGCTGATGGGACGTATGATATTCCACACCGCGCGCTGCAGCGGTGGCCCCGGGCGACTGATACTGCGTACACGGGGTCGACCGGCGACCGCCGAACAGGTGCAGCAGAGCATTCCCGTCGCGCGCCTGGTGGCCTGGAATCGCTACGCGCGATTCTCCGTCGACAGCCACCTCACACGCACCGATATCTTCCTCAACGGATTCAATCTGCGGCGCAGCGCGGCGCTGGGTCAGGGGCAGCCCCAGGGAATACTCATCGTGGAGGCTGATGCACGAGACGGCGGCATCCTCGTGGGTACATTGCGCTTCGCGAGAACATTTCTGGCGCCAGTATAGCGCACACCGCATGACCGCAGCCTATGCGCTTCTACCCGCCAGCTGGGGTGCACCGCGTAGTGTGAGGATGAATCCGGGCCAGCGCTACTGCACTGAGGCACCGAGGTAGCCTGCCGGTTCCGCGGGTGCTATGTTAGCTGCATTCACTGACTATCGTATGAAAGCTGACTGGAGTTCAGTAAGCTCAGATCATCGATCACGGCAGGAGCATTCCCACATGCCCCACGGCACCCCCCCCGAACTAGAAGAGTGGCGTCTCAAGGGCGTCTACGAGAGCGGCATGCTGGACTCCGTGCCAGAGGAGCGCTTTGACCGCGTTGTGAAACTTGCTGCACTTCTGCTGGACGCGCCGATGGCCGTTTTCAGCCTGGTTGATCGTGAACGACAATGGTTCAAAGCGCGGATTGGTCTACAGGTCCAGCAAACCGCACGGGACGTCTCATTTTGCGACCACACAATTTCTGCAGCAGACGGCAGAATGGTCATCCCTGACGCAACATTGGACGCCCGTTTTCACGACAACCTGCTCGTTCTCGGCCCCCCCCACATCCGTGCCTATGCGGGCGTGATGGTGACAGATTCACTGGGCCGGCGCCTGGGCACTCTCTGTGTACTGGATACGCGGGTCAGAACATTCACCCCCGCCACCCTGGCAGGGCTAGAGGACCTCGCGGGGGTCATTGAGTCGGAGTTGCGAGCCGTCGCACAGAACGCTTACCTGAGTTCCATAGAAAGGTATCAGAAGGCAGAAGACTCCGTCATTCAACTGTTCCGACTCTCCGATCAATTCATGGCCGTAGCCAACAACGAGGGTTATCTCGAACGAGCCAACCCTGCGCTGTGTCACGCGTTGGACTACACACCAGAAGAGCTTGGTGCAGCGCCTTGGGCAGATTTTATACACCCAGACGATCTTGAAAAAACCCTTGCTATCGTCCGTGAGATGAACGCATCGCAGCAAGTTGGTGTCCACACAACCCGAATCAGGCACAAACGAGGTCATTATGTGTGGGTGCACATTAGCGGCGCAGCTGCCGCAGATGGCAGCAAGCTATTCCTGGTTGGCCGCAAATACACCCAAGAGAAGGAACTGACCGACGGGATTCAATCCGCTAACAATATGCTCAGGGCGATCAACGACTCTCTGTCACAGTTTGTCGCGGACCGGACCAGCCGCAACCCGTTCGAAATTCTGCTCGACAGTCTGCTACACGTCTCGGAAAGCGCCTACGGCTTTGTCGGCGAAGTACTCTCCGACGCGTCGGGAGCGCCCTTCCTCAGAAGCCATGCACTGACCAACATCGCATGGAATGAAGAAACTCGTCTGCACTACGCAGCCTCTGTGAATGAAGGACTGGAGTTTCGCAACCTCGACACTCTGTTTGGACGGGTGATGACCAGTGGAGAGGCGCTGATTGCAAATTCTGCCGCCACCGACAAACGACGTGGTGGCCTGCCAAACGGACACCCGTCCCTGGACACGTTTCTCGGAATCCCCATATACAGTGGTGGCGTCATGGTGGGGATGGTAGGCCTGGCCAACCGCAATGAAGGCTACGATGAGAAGGTCATTGCCAGGCTGGACCTCTTACTGTCGACCGCCGGCAATCTGATCATGGCTTATCGGGCCGAAGGCAGCAAGCAGGCCGCGGAGCGCGCACTCGCGCACAGCGAAATACTTCAGAGAATCACCCTGAACAGCATTGCTGATGGAGTGGCGACCATTGGCGAAAACGGAAGCATCCAATCCGGCAATAGAGCACTAAAGGCCATGTTTGGACTGAGCAGTGACGACATCACAAATAAGACGCTCTACGATCTTATTGATGTCGAGGAAAGCTTGCCTGCGCTGGCTAAACAGCATGCCACCCGCTCGACCGCTGCCGGCGAAAAGGCAGAACGCGTACAGACCCGCGCATTGCATAGTAGCGGACACTACTTCGACGTTGAGGTCTCCCTCTCGTCCATGAAGATGCAGAATGAGCTTCGCTACGTCGCGGTTTTTCGCGATGTCACCGAATGGAAAAAGACCGAGTCCGATTTGCGCGCAGCCAAGGCCCAGGCAGATGCAGCCAATCAGGCCAAGAGCTTGTTCCTGGCCAGCATGAGTCATGAATTCCGCACCCCGCTGAACGGTATTGTTGGCATGTCTACACTGGCCATCGATCTTGCGACCATGGAGGAACAGCGCAGCTATCTGGACACCGTCATCGAGTCTGCACGCACACTGACCCGACTCATCAACGACGTTCTCGACTATTCCAAGATTGAGGCGAGCAAGCTCACGCTCGAGCATATTGAGTTCAACCCGAGCTTGATTCTGCAAAACATCATTGATCACGGCATTCTGAGGTCGCAGAAAAAGGGTATTGATCTCGTCATTAAAATTGACGAAAAACTGCCTGAATTGGTTGTCGGCGACCCTACCCGTGTACGTCAGGTATTGTTGAATCTGATAGATAATGCGATCAAATATACTGACCGTGGATCGATCCAGGTGAACGTCCGGCAAGTCCGGCGGCGAACCAACGGACGGGTGACCATCCAATTTGCCGTAAAAGATACCGGACGGGGCATCGCCGCCGAACGAAAATCACTCATCTTTGAGGCTTTTGCCCAAGCTGACAGCTCCGATACACGCATGTATGGCGGAACAGGGCTCGGGCTAACCATCTGCGCCAGCCTTTTGCACTTGATGAATTCAAAGATGCAGTTGCAAAGTGCTCCGGGAGTCGGCAGTACATTTGCTTTTGATCTGGAACTGCCGGTCGCTACCGGAAAGCGTGAGCACGTTGCGGAGGCAGGCTCCGCCGAGCTTCCGGCTCAAATTGAGAGCACATCTGCCGAAACCGCGCTGCGTCCACTCGTTATCCTCTTGGCTGAAGACAACCCGGTCAACCAAAAAGTTGCGACCACGATACTCACATCGCGAGGACACACCGTAGTGCTGGCAGAAGACGGCAGCAAAGCTGTCAGGCTGGCAGCGGAGCAACGGTTCGATATTATCCTGATGGATATTCAAATGCCCGTCATCGACGGTGTGGAAGCCACGATACAGATCCGCGCCAAAGAAGGTGGATCAAGGTCACGAGTACCGATACTCGCCCTCACGGCACATGCGCTGCAGGGCGACAAGTCACGTTTTCTCGAAGCCGGCATGGACGGCTACCTGTCCAAACCCTTTCAAGTCACTGAGCTTCTCGCCACCTTGACGAGCGTCGCGTCACAGAGTCCCAGCGCGTGACAGAACGCAATACCACCCACGCCGTACCCGAACGGGAACTGCGACTTGCCTTGGTGTGCTATGGCGGCGTGTCGCTCGCGGTGTACATGCACGGTGTCACACGGGAAATCCTCAAACTTGTTCGCGCCTCGCGCGCCTACCACGCTGTACCAGAGGATGCGGCGGATGGCACAAGCTATACCGATGCCGCGCCCCATCGCGGTGAGCTTGACACCGAAACCGTGTACTTTGAACTGTTGCAACAGATTGGCGGGCATGTGCGCCTGCGCGCACTGGTGGACGTGATCGCGGGCGCCTCCGCCGGCGGCATCAACGGCATCATGCTTGCGCGCGCGCTGGCCTTCGACCTGTCGCTGGATGCGCATCGCAAGCTCTGGCTGGACCTTGCCGACATCGAGGCACTGCTCGACCCGGCAGCGCGGCCCTCGCGCCTGTCCAAACTTTACATGCGCCCGTTGTTCTGGTTCGCGGGGCTGCTGCGCAAACGCCGTAACCGCCGAGCGGGTGGTGCGGGCGAAGACCCCGAGGTGCTGCAGAACCTGTCCCTGTTCATGCGCTCGCGCTGGTTCGAGCCACCTTTCTCTGGCCACACCATGAGCAACATGATGCTCGACGCTCTGGAATCCCTCGGCGAAGAACAGGCCGATGGCTGCCAGTCACTCCTGCCGCCCGGACTGCCCCTCGAACTGTTCGTGACTACCACAGACTTCTGGGGGTCACCGCAAACCATACCGCTGCACGACCCTGCGACCGTGCGCGAACGCGAACACCGTCACACGTTCCACTTCCATCACCAGTTCAGCCAAAACTGCGACCTGCACCCCTCCACACTGGGCCGCGACCACCTGCCCTCACTGGCGTTTGCCGCGCGCGCCACCAGCAGTTTTCCCGGCGCGTTCCCGCCCCTGCGTATGGCGGAGATGGATGCGGTACTGGAACAGCGCAGCACCCACTGGGCCGGCAGGAGCGCCTTTATTGCCCGTCAGCTGCGCGGTGCCCGGCGCGCTGGCGAGCGCGCGGACGAGGCCGCCTTCATCGACGGCAGCGTATTAATGAACAAGCCCGTATCCGTGGCGCTCGACGCGGTGCAGCGGCACCCGGCGCACCGGGAAACAGACCGCCGGCTGGTGTACCTGGAACCGAACCCGGAGCCGGAGCGCGAGACAGCGCGCGAAGCACCCGGCTTCTTTACCACCATCCTCGGCGCGCTCTCGACCATCCCGCGCCACCAGCCCATCCGCGATGATCTGGACTGGATTGCCGCCTTCAACAACAAGGTGCACCTGCACCGCGAGGTCGCCGACCGCGTTCGCAGCCAGGTGCTCGCGGCCATCGGCAGCCACCTCGAAAGCACGCTCACCACCACACCCACGGCGGTGACCATTGCGCACTGGGGCAAGGAGGCGAATATGCGTGCCGCCGCAGACGCAGGATACGCCTACGAAGGCTACTCTCGCCTGAAAGTGTTCGGCTTGCTGGATGAATTGGCGGAACTGTTTCAACGCAGCACGCGCGGGCTGACACGCGCCGACGCCGTGGCCCGGCTACAGGCCTGGGCGCGCATGGCACGCATCCGCCCGCTGGGTGACACCGCAAGCAGCGCGCGGTATCAAGAGGGTGCGCCCTGGGTGCGCTTCCTGCGGAATTACGATATGCGCCACCGGCTGCGCCGGGTCATGCTGCTGATTCGCCGTGTGAACGAGCTGTACACCGACCCGGATACACTAACGATTGCCGAGTACCGCGAGCATCTCGATCGGCTTAAATTGCGGCTCTACGCCCGCGCGGAGACGCTGCGCGAACACATGGACTGGCGCGGCGAGCACCTGCAGCGCCCCTCGACCGAATGCCTCGATGACCACTTGAACGCTTTTCTGGTCAGGGTGCGTGAGCGCTTAAACCTGGTCGAGTTCGACGCGGCCCTGGAAAGTGACCTGGCGACATGGTGTGGCGAAGTCGGCGCCCGGGGCATGATGCGTGAAGTGCTCACCACCTATCTGGGCTTTGCGCATTACGATGTACTGACCTACCCCATGAGCCAGAGCCGGGAAATGGATACCCTGGAACAGATCAAGGTCGATCGTATTGCGGTTGACGATGCCAACAGCCTGCGCCAGGGCGGCGCGCGGGAGATTCTCAAGGGCGTACAGTTCGGCAATTTCGGTGCGTTTTTTTCCCGCCGCTTCCGCGAGAACGACTACCTCTGGGGCCGCCTGACCGCCGCGGAACGGCTGGTGGATATTGTCGGCAGTGCGGCCCCGGAAGCCGTTGCTGCGGGGCTCGACCTGCAGGACTACAAGCGACGGCTATTCCTGGCTGTCCTGCGCGCCGAAGCGCCGCATCTGACCGGGATCAGCGAGATGATCGCCGACCTGGAAACCAGTGCACACGCCATGGAGACCCATTCCGCCGCGTCAACTGCCGGGACGATACCAGACCGGTGAGGTATACGCGCGCTCCTGCAAGGTAGAGGGGAAGCCCTCAGCCTCCCGTTGTTTCAGTGCAAGCGCGTCCAGCAGTGAATGGCGCGGCGTGGGAATCTGCAGCACGCGCACGTAATAGAACGCGGCCTGTGACGGGTCGAAATCCGGGTCCTGCCAAAGCGCGGCCAGGCGCGGCGCCCCAATACTGTTGTCCCATTCGCCTGTGGCCAGGTTCACCGTATTGCCCACGGGCGGGAGATCACCCGCCGCATCCGGCTCGCGCGCATCCGACCAGGCGACGTCATAGATACGCTCGTGCGTCTCCCCGGCCGCATCAATCCAGCCCTTGATCACCTGAATGCGGTCGAGGTTGGCACCCACCGGGTCACGCGAGGCTTGCACCAGGATCTGGGGGCCAGCCATGCCCGCGCTTGCCGCGAGCTCACCGCCCATGGGTACCCCGGCCGCCGCCGCAGCCTGCCAATCTTCCGCACTGTCTGTGCCCACCACCGGCAGGTTCCAGCCCGCGAAGAGCCGCACGCCAATGCGCGGCCCCGTGGTGGCGTAGACTTCACGCCGACGCATTGCTTCCAGTATGGATTCCCGCGTGTTGCTCTCCGCCCAGACCGCTGCAAGCCCCGAGGCGGACATCGCCCAGCCGCTGGGCCCCTCTTCCTCAGCCCAGCGGTTTGTCTTGTTCTCGGGAATGGAGTCGGTGGCGAGTTTGCCGTGAAAGTTGTCTTCCTCAGCTGAAGACAGGCTGGTGTGCGAATCCGTAGAGCCGATAAAGCCCAGTTGATAGGGGTTTACACCCAACGATGCTTCCAGGGCCAGCCCGCGCAACAAGGCCGGGCGCAGGAAGTCACCCGCTGCGGGTGTGTACGTGCTGGCGTCCTGCTGAATGTAGAACGGGTAATTCTCGAAATCCGCAAATGCATCGTCGGGTGATAGCGCTGGATGGGTCTCGGAATCACCCTTGATTTGCGTGATTTCTGCCACCGGCTCCCAATAACTGCGCACGCTGGCCAGCTCCTCGCTGAGCGGCTCACCGCGCAAGGTGGTTTCATCAAACATATAGCCCTTGGAAATATTCGCGTTGTGCGGAATCGCGATAAAGTCGTCACCGGTTTCCTCGGCGGTGACGGCCAGCCACTGCCACAGGTCCTCAGGATACTGGCTGTCGTCCAGACCAAAGGGTTGGTATTTGCGTGCACTGCGCGCATCGCCGTCGGTCATCACCACCCGATGCAGGTTTGCGCCCCCGGGAATCGAACTCCACTCCCAACCGATCAGCGCGGTAAAGCGTCCGGGGTCGTTGTAGCGATCAGCGGTCTCGGCAATCTGGCGCCAGGTGTCCGCCTCCACCGACAACATCGGCGGAATCATGCTGGAGCCTACCCGCATAGTCGCTGCGGCCTCGCGTGGGTCGTCCGTAGACTTGGGTAAAACCGACATGAAAAGCTCGCGGCCGCGGCCTGCGTCCACGCGCCGCCGCAGCAGCCAGCCCACAAAATCGGCCTTGAGCCCATCGACAAAACCCAGCTCCACGCCATACGACCCGTTGTAGTAAAGGTGGCGGATAACCCCCATGTATTCGGCGTGGTCAGACACCACCAGAAAGTCCAGTGGCGTTTCAATCTGCAGCCGGGCATGGTGGAAGGGGTGCACCACCGGCAAACCCTGCGCGTACCGGTAGGCCGTATCCGGGTCGGCCAGAAGGTTGTTGTTGGCAAAGGCGTCAGAGGAATAGGTGGTATGCAGGTGTGTATCCCCCCACAACAGGGCTTTTTCCTGTGCGCTGGCCAGTATCGGCAAAAGCAACACGGCAGTAGAAAGCAGTCGACGCATGGTAGTTTCCTGTTCTTGTTATCGGTGTGTACGTGCTCAGGCGGCGAGCAAGCGTACCGGCATCTGTTTGAAGGCGTGAATACTGTTAGAGCGGATAAACACGGGCTCGCCCACACGCTCCACACCGGCGAACGCACGAAAGAACTCCTCGAAGAAGATCCGCGCTTCCATGCGCGCCAGGTTGGCGCCAAGGCAGAGGTGAATGCCGTGGCCGAAGGCGAGATGCGGATTCGGCGTGCGTGTGATGTCAAAGCGCAGCGGGTCGGCAAACACGTCCTCGTCGAAATTGCCCGAGCTGTATAACATGACCACACGCTCTCCCTCGCGGATCGGCTGCCCGCGTATCTCCGTATCGCAGGTTGCCGTGCGGCGGAAATAATGCAGCGGGCAGGTCCAGCGCAACATCTCTTCAATCGCCAGCGGCAATGCACTGGGATTGGCCGCGAGCTGTCGATACAAGCCCGGAGTGCGCAGCAGCTGATCCATACCAGAGCTGATCAGGCCTCTCGTGGTTTCGTTGCCGGCCACCGTGAGCTGTACAAAGAGAGAGGCGAACTCCATCTCCGATACGGTGTGACCGTCAATCTCCTGATTGACCAGCAGCGAAACGAGATCCTCTCCCTTGCCGTCGCGGCGCTCAGCCGCCAGCGAGTAGCCGTAGCTGCCCATGTCGATCGACGCCTGAGTGACCTCCTGCGGCGTGCCGCCCAGGTCCGGGTCCGAGCCGGAGGTTTGCACATCGGACCAGTGCCGTATCTGTGGCCACATGTCTTCGGGAATATCGAGCAGCGAGCAGATCACCGCAGTCGGCAGATCGCCTGCCAGATCATCGACGAAATTGATTTCCGTGTCACAGCGAGCATCGACCATGATCCGCCGGGCAATCTCGCGCACCCGCGGCTCCAGCTCCGCCAGGCGGCGCGAGGTAAAGCGCGTGATCACCGCACGGCGAATGGGGCCGTGGTTGGGCGGATCCATACCCAGCAGCTGATTCTGCACCATGCCCAGGATCTCCGGTGACATGTCGTCCACCATGACGAAACCGCGCTGGGCAGAGAAGGTCTTGAAGTCGCGTGATACGGCAACAATATCTGCATGCTTGCTCAGTACCCAGTAACCCCCCCCGTCGGGATGGGGGTGCCAGTACACCGGCGCGTGCTCGCGCAGCCAGGCGAACTGGGCATGCGGAATACCCTGCACGTAGGCGTCCGGGCTGTAGATATCAATCTCCATGTCAGCCCACCAGCACATTGGGGCGCGGCATACCCTGCTGCTCACACATGGCGAGGTAGAACTCCAGGGTCAGCCCGCCATCGGTCACCGAGGTGATATTTCCGGCCTCGTCGAGGTTGATGTTGGAGCCGGTCATGTGGAACCAGACCCGCGTGTTGTCTTCAACGCACTGCAGTGTGTGCACTGAGCCCGCAGGCTCGTACAGGAACGACCCTGCCCGATTGACGTAGTCGTATTCCTTGTACTTCCAGGCACCGCTGGTGGTAAAGCCGTAGACGGGGCCTGTGTGACGGTGCGTTTCCACCTCATAGCCCGCCTGGAATATGTTCTCGATCACCCAGATGCCCTCATCCGGCTTGACCTGCAACACCTTGAGCTGGCTGCCATCACCAATATCGACGAAGGGCAGGTCGTGGTTGCCAATATGGACGGCGAGCGGCATTTTCATGACAGGACTCCACGGCATCGAATTGGGTGATGATGCCAACACGGGTAACTATTGGTTATTCACTGAGGATACTGTGTGCGCGTGCCGGCAACAAGTAGAGAAATAGCCCACTGCGCGCCGCATCGCGTCAATCCATGCGTCTCACATACCGGCCACGCCCGGACCACGGGCTACGATGCAGCGCCTGCCATTGGATGACGGCTTGGAACGGCGTATGGTTCGCGTATTACCCACCTTCAGGATCATCATGCCCAGCATCAGCAGCGTGTTGAACAGCCTCGCGAATTCCCTGTGGAGCATCAGCCCCGGCTCGCGCGCGACGCTGCGGGGACGCGAGGTCAAACTGGTTGCACACCGGGGTGCACACGGTCCCGGCATTGCCGGAGAAAATACGACGGCCGCTTTCGCACACTGCGTAACGGCGGGGGTCTGGGCGGTGGAAACCGACATTCGACTGACCGCCGACGGGTATCCCGTGATCCACCACGATCCCGATTGCGGGCGCCTGCACGGCAGGCCCGGCTTGACGATTGCGCACAGCACTCTGACCGAACTGCGTGCAGCGGTGCCAACACTTGTCACGCTGGCCGAGCTGGTGCGCGACTTCGCGGGCAAGGTGCACCTGATGCTGGAAGTAAAGGAGTCGTGGCGTGAGCGCCCCGCATACCCTCAGCGCGTGATGGATTGCCTGACGGGGCTGGAGCCCGTGCGGGACTTCCACCTGCTTTCCCTGGTGCCCGATCACCTGGAGGGATTTCCCGATCTGCCGCGCGCCGCGTGCGTGGACGTCGCCTGGATGAACACAGGGCGCATCATCGCCGAGAATGCCGCACTGGGCCACGGGGGGCTCGCCGGCTCGTTCGCCCTGCTGGGACGACGGCGCCTGCAAGGGCTGCACGCCGCCGGGCGTACGGTGGGCACCGGCTTTGTGACCCGGCCCGGTGCCCTCCGCCGTGAAGTTCACCGCGGCGCGGACTGGATCTTCACTGACCACGCACTCAGGCTGCAAACGCTCATCAACAATGAGCAAAGGGGCGATCACCGCGGTTGATACGGGCTGTTTATTTGCCAGCACACCGCGCCTGGCGCAGAATGACCGACCGTACACCCCGCCATGCCGCAGGGAGACATTCATGGCCGATTCCGTCACCGCCCTCGCCAGCATTATTCAGATCGCCGTCGCCCCGGTATTCCTGTTGGCAGGCATTGCCGGCTTTCTCAACGTGATGTCGGGCCGATTGGGGCGCATCGTCGACCGCGCCAGAGTGCTTGAACGGCGTGTTAACACCTTCAGCGATGCAGACAAGCTGGCGCTGGCCAGCCGCGAGTTGCGCACCCTGTGGAGACGCGTCAAGATCATCAACTGGTCTATCGGCATGTGCACCGCCTCAGCCTTGATGGTGTGCGTGGTCGTGGTCAGCCTGTTCATCGGAGACTTTCTGGCAATACACATTGAGACCTTTGTCGTGGTCGCGTTCGTGCTCGGTCTGCTCTTGCTGATCGTGGCGCTGGTGCTGTTTCTCAAGGAGGTGCAGCTTGCCACCCGCGTACTGGTTGCGGGGCTGGAGTACAGCGAATAAACGCGCGCCTCGACACCTCAAGGCGCCGCGCGCACATAGCTGTCGAACACGGTATCAATGCGGGCCTGCGGTATCGGCAGGCCTGACTCGCGGCGTTCATCGGCCAAGGTAAACAAGCCGTCAATGATTGGCATACCGTCCACGGCTGTCTCCAACACCACGCCACCCCGTGCAAAATGCGCCTGCCATGTATCGCGCACCTGGGCCCAAAAACTTGCTGTTTCCTCCCAGTATGCGTAAGCCGGCGTGAAATCAATGGCATCAGTGCGCCGATAATCGTTAAAGCCAAATTCCCGCACGATAACCGATAGCGGCTGCGTGGCAGATCGCTCCACCTTGCTGTTATCCTGTTCGTGTGTCCAGCCGCCCGGCACCACCGTGTGCCGATTCTTCACGTTCAGCGCATTGTAATCGTCACGCGTAGTGTACTCACGCCTGGGCAGGGGGCGCCAAGTTCGATCAGATGTCCATGTCGCTTGCCCATAGCGATGATTCCAGACACCAGTGCCGCAGTACCGCGGGGCGTCAGAGACTTCGTAGACACACTGCGTCCAGCGCCCAGAGGTTTCCTCCGGCGTCAGCGCCACAGACTGCCAGGTTTGGTCCGCAACAAACTCCAACCGCGTGGGCGCTTGCCACACCCAATCCTGCCGCCAGTGTTTAACGACACTTTCACCCATAACGAGTAAATGCTGCAGCATGATTCTCTCAGGAGAGTTCTCAACAACAAGCACCAACTCTGCAGCACCGCTTCGCTTCGCCTCCTTTCGCAGATAGCCCTCGCGCAGCACTACCGTTTCATCGAAGGCGAAGCGAACATCGTATTCTCCCGCCATCCCCAGAATCGCGTCCCGATCTGCTGACGGCGGGAGAGCCCCCGCAGCCGAGTGCGGCAAATCAGTTGCCGGCTGATGCACGCATGCGGTGAGAAACATCACAAAAACCACGGTCAAACTCACGTTATTCATCAATCTACCCATTTAGTCAGAATCAATTTTCCCAGACGCGTCTCGCGGAGTTCATACAACGTATCGCCGTGTCGTATCTTTAGCCGCTTGTCCTGGCCGAGCAGCTGCCGGCTCTCCAGCTCCCGGGAACCGCTCGCTCGCCGAGATGTTGTCCGAGGTTCCTGCGGGAGGTCACGTCGCACCGCTAGCCACCCCAGCCAAAATTGCGCGACAGTGATAAACGCAGGCTACGACCCGGCTGTGCTATCGCATTGGGATGCACCCGATAGCTGTTATCGAATGCGTTGTCCAGGGCGAGGTTGAACTCCCAGTCCTTCAACATGCCCTGGCGCGGCCGATACTGAACATAGAAATCAGCAGTTCCGTACCCCGCAGTCTGCAGTGCCCCTGAAGGCACATCGCGCCGGCCATCGGAAAGCACAAGGTTAGCCGCGAGCGTCAGCTGCCCCTCGAGCAGGTACACACCGGCTCCCAGCGTGGCACGATTGGGTTGCACACTGGCGAGATCTTCGCCGTTACGTCTCTCGCCATCGATCAATGTCAGGCCAGCAGAGACATAGCCAAGACGATGACTGATATCGGCTGACAGCTCGGCTCCCTGCAGCTCGGCATCAACATTGCGGTTGGTGGTACTGCCCGGAAACACCAGCGTTTCGGTAAACCGGTCAAACTGCGGCGGGCCGTCGATAAATATCACCACTTGATCGACATAGTCCGCGACATCGCTCTGCCATACGGTTGTCTCGACACTCAGTGTAAATTCTCGCTGGAATACGTTCTCCTGCTGCCAGCGCGCGCCCATTTGCACTTGTTCACTCTGCTCGGCGCGCAGCTCCGGTGTGGCAACAAACTCATTCACCACCACTTGTCCCGGCGCAAGCGGCACGATGAAGTGCACGCCATCAGCAAACAGCTCGCCAAGACTGGGGGCGCGAAATGCCTCAGCATACTCTGCCCACAGGTACAGTGATGTTATGGGCTGCCAGGAGATAGACAGCCGGGAAGTCAGCTCTTGATCGTCGCGGTCTGCAAAACTGCGATCGGCTCTATAGTCGAAAGCATCAAAACGCATACCGGGAATAACCGCAAAACCCCCGGGTAACGGCACTTCGGCCTGCAGGAACGCCGCCTGATACTCCACCTTTGCATCGGGGAACTGCGGCCTGGCAGCCCCGTTGCGGCGCCCGGACTGACGGTCTTCATACAGTTCGAGTCCGCCCGTCAGGCGCACCGCGTCCGCAAACGGCAAGGGAACCGTCGCTGTGTTGACGAGCTCTGCGCCGCGCGTGCGAAAGTCGCTCAGGTCCAACCGTGCGTCGTCCAGACGGAACTCGCGCGTGGTGACATTGTTTTCATAGGCGGTCAACGACAGGTCGAGCCACGGCCGATCGTCCGGCGCCAGCTGATAGCGGAGACGGTGGTTGCGCCGCTCGGTAGTGCGATCTACCAGATTGTCCGGCGTGGCCACTTCATTGGCATTGGTTGGATTGCGTCCATCATTGTCGAAAGACTCAAACGCCAACTCGAGGCGCTGCTGTTCTGGCGTGAAACCCAGCTTGAGCAAACTGGCTACCGACTCGTCGCGCGTCGCCAGAATATCGTTGCCACTCCCGTCGATCAGATTTTCCCCGAGAGAACGCCCGCTCAGGTGTGCCAATACATCATGGCGTGCTCCCGCCGCGTAGCCCGTGGCTCCGAGCCGCCACTCCTCGCCGTTGGACTGAAAGCCCGTGGTCAGACGCACACCGGCCGGCGCATCGCGTTTTGCCAGATCGCGCCCACTGGCGCTCTCCAACACGAAAGCACCGCCAAGCGCCCCACTACCGTAGAGCGATGAGCCGGCTCCACGCAAGACCTCTACCGACTTCAGCAAGGATGGATCCAGCAGAAAACGTCCTCCGTGCGCCTTGTTGTAGTTCAGCCGCGTGCCATCAATGCGAAGAACAACTTGTTCATCGCTGAATCCGCGAATCGATGGCTCCTCAGCAATGCGCCGCGGCCCACCCACAACGTTCACCGACGGCACTGACTCAAAGAGATCCTGATAGCCGAAGGGCTGTATCAGGTTGATGCTTTGGGCATCGATGATGCTGAGCGCTGCGGGTGTCGTGAATAACACACGCTCGGTGCGCGTGGCTGACACCACAATGGTTTCCAGGATATTCCCGGACGTCCGCGGTGCCGCTGTGCCGGGCACAGGGTCATCGGGCGTTGATGCATAAAGTGGCGTCATCGCCAGCAACATCGATATCGTCAATACAAGACGCATGGTGTACTCCAGTTCCGTCCGAAAAAGGTCAGGTTTTCGGCCTGGCTAGGCACACGCGTGCTGGCTTGGCTTTGCAGAACATGTCTGCACGCTCAAACTTTAATACTAATGATAGTCATTCGCAACACTTGAATAACAAATTTCCTCGCGAGACCTCGGCTGCCGCCCCACTAACGCAGCGCTCCATCGCTAACATTCGCAATTGCTCCACCAAACAGGCACCATCACAGGGCATGCATCCCAAGGATCGAGACATGAGAAAACAACTGCGCTACTGGCTGATCGGCATAGTCGGCATGCTCTCGGCGGGCGTACCCGCATTTTCGGCAACTCCCATTGAGCAGCAGCTAAGTGAACACATTGAGGCCAACCTGCCCGCGGCGACGGATTTGTTGATCCGCAGTGTGAACATCAACAGCGGCACCATGAACCTGGCCGGTGTGCGCGAGGTCGGCGATCTGTTCAGTGAGGCCTTCGCGCAGCTCGACTTCACCGTGGAGTGGGTGGATGGTTCCAGCTTCCAGCGTGCGGGTCACCTGGTAGCCCGCTATGCAGGCGCCGAGGCGGGTCGCAAGGTGCTGCTGATCGGACACCTCGACACCGTGTTCGAGCCGGACAGCCCGTTCCAGCGTTTCACCCGCATCGACGACGAACACGCCACCGGCCCCGGCATCGCCGATATGAAAGGCGGCAACGTCATCATGCTGCAGGCGTTATCCGCCTTGCGCGCCAGCGGTGTGCTGGAGCAGCTGGACGTCACCGTCGTGCTCACCGGTGACGAGGAATTGAGCGGCAAACCACTGGCGCTGTCCAAACAGGCCCTGATTGACGCCGCGCGCTACGCCGATGTGGCTCTGGGTTTCGAGAATGGGGACGGCGACTATCGCACCGCCAATGTATCGCGGCGCGGCAGTGTGAGCTGGCAGCTTGACGTTAGCGGCATCCCCGCGCACTCCTCTCAGGTGTTTCGTGAGGACATCGGGTCGGGCGCCATTTATGAGGCCGCGCGGATTATCAGCGCCTTCCACGACGACGAGGCGCTGCGCGGTGAGGAGTATCTCACTTTCAACCCGGGACGCATGGCCGGCGGCACCACGCTGCGCAACAACCCGGTGGACAACACCACCAGCACCTACGGCAAAAGCAACGTGGTGGCAGAATACGCGCTGGTGGAGGGCGACATTCGCGCCCTGTCGGCGGAACAACTGACACGCAGCAAAGCGCGCATGCAGGCCATCGTGGCAGAACACCTGCCCCAGACAGCGGCGGAACTCGCCTTCGACGAGGGCTACCCGCCCATGGCGCCCTCTGCGGGGAATCTGCGCTTGCTGGCGCTCTACTCACAAGTCAGTGAGGATCTGGGGTTCGGGCCGGTCACAGCGGTCAATCCGCTGCGCGCCGGGGCGGCGGACATTTCCTTCGCCGCAGACCATGTGGACATGGCCATCGACGGCCTGGGCATGAGCGGCAGCGAGGGCCACACGGTCAATGAAACCGGCTACCTGCCGTCCCTCGCCCTGCAGGCCAAGCGTGCGGCCGTGCTGCTCTACCGGCTGGCGCAGGAATAGCGTAGTGACGCCACCACGCTAGCCAATAAAGGCATTGTAGATTGCGCGCAGCGCCGGCGCGTAATCATCTGGCGCTACACCCACGATAATATTCAACTCCGAGGCGCCCTGGTTGATCAGCCGCACGTTCACGCCAGCGGTTGCCAGTGCGCTGAACACCTTGGCTGCAATACCCGGTGTGCGCGCCATTTCTTCGCCGACTATGGCGATCAGCGCAATGCTCGGCACGTACTCCAGCTCGTCGGGCTCCAGCGTACGGCGAATCTCATCCAGCAGGCCGTCGACCCGACCCTCCAGCCAGCGCGACTCCAGCACCACGCTCACGCTGTCAATCGCCGAGGGGCAATGCTCGAAGGGAATGTCATTGTGCTCGAGCACACCCAGCAGGCGATACACGAAGCCCACTTCGCGGTTCATCAGGTGCTTGCCTATGGTGATCATGGCAAAGTTCGACTTGCCCGCTACGCCTGCTATCTGTGTGCTCTGGATAACCTCGGGGGAGAGCTCGGCAACAATGCGCGTACCCGGATGTTGCGGCTCGTTCGTATTGCGAATATTGACCGGTATACCCACTTCGCGCACCGGCGCCATGGCTTCATCGTGCAAGACGCTGGCACCCATGTAGGACAGTTCGCGAATCTCTGCGTAGGTCACCTCGGCCATGGGCCGGGGGTTGGGCACAATGCGCGGGTCGGCCATCAACAGCCCAGACACATCGGTCCAGTTTTCATACAGCGCGGCATGCGCTGCGCGTGCTGCAACCGCACCGCTGACGTCGGAACCACCGCGGGAAAAGGTGCGCACCTCGCCTTTTGCATCTCTCCCGTAAAAGCCCGGTACCACGTAACGCCGGGTGCTGTCCTGCAGGCGTGCGCCGAGCAACGCCCAGGTGGCGGGATCGACCAGGCCGTTGCTGCCAATGACCACGCATTCCGCGGGCTCGACAAACTCGGCGCCCAGCCATGCCGCCAACAGCAGGCCCGAGAAATGCTCCCCGCGCGATGCCGCAAAGTCCGCACTCACGCCTGCGGCGAGCTGCGCCCGAAAATGCTCCAGGTGCTCGTGCATCATCGGCTGCATGCCCAGCTCCCGCTCAATCGCCGCAAAACGCTCGGCCACCTGGGCAAACGGCGCGGAAAAATCGGCGTTCATGCTCGCCGCGTGATGGCAGAGATACAGCAGGTCCGTGACCTTGGTATCCGCGCTGTCGCGCTTGCCGGGTGCCGAGGGGACAATGATGCTGCGACGGGGATCCGCCTCGATAATCGCCCGTACCTTGCGCAGCTGCGCCGCGCTCGCCAGGCTGGAACCGCCGAATTTACACACGATACGCTGCTGGGCGGCCGCACTCCCCGCCACCGCCTGATCTTGATCCGTCACTGCGATAATCCCGTACACTCGCGCACCGCCGGAGTGGGGTGCCGTAGAGCGACACAGTTTACTGGATAGGCAGGGCTGAGCTAAAGAGGTTGCATCAAAGAGGCCGCCGCGCTGCTGGCCCAGTAACGGCGAGAACGCGTACACTCCTGCACACCAACGACCTCACGACAAGGATCACACCCCCATGCTGACACTGCACGGTTTCTCCGCCAGTAATTATTACAACATCGTCAAACACTGCCTGCTGTACAAAGGCGTGGATTTCACCGAGAACCTGGTTTACCCGGGAGCGCCAGAGCTGCTCGCCGTAAGCCCGGCCGGCAAGGTGCCCGCACTGACCACGGAAAACGGCACCGCGCTCTCTGAAAGCAGCGTGCTGGTGGAGTACATCGAAGACGCCTATCCACAAACGCCGCTGCTGCCCGCAGACCCGGAACAGCGTGCCCTTGTGCGTCAGGTCATGAAGGTGGCGGAGCTGTATCTCGAACTGGCAGGACGACGGCTGCTGCCCGCCGTGCTGGCGAATGCCCCGGTGGCGGATGGCGTGAAGGAGGAGGTGCGCGCAACGCTCGACAAGGGCGCCGCCGGCCTGGCGCGTTTGGCCGCATTCTCGCCCTGGGTGTGTGGGGCCGATATGACGCTGGCAGACATCTACCTGCGTTATGCGTTGGCCATGCCCAAGCTGGTCGGCCCCAGCCAGCTCCAGTGGGACGTACTGCAGGCGGTACCCGGCCTCGCGGAATGGGATGCGCACATGGCAGAGGAAGCGGTGTCGAAGCAGGTAGACGCGGACCAGCAAGCCAATATGGCGGAGTTCATGGAGTACGTCAGCGCGGCCATACAGCGCGGCAAGTAGGGGTCATCAGCTGAGCTCGCGGGCCTCGGCCCGCAGCACTGGCTTGTCCACCTTGCCCGCCGCATTCAGTGGCAGGGCTTGCACGCGTCGCCAGGTCTTGGGCGTTTTGTAGCCGGCCAGCCGCGCGCGGCAGTGCGCCGCGAGCTCGCTATCGCTGGCCTCCCCGTCCAGCACCAGCACCGCGGCCACCTGTTCCCCCCACTGGGCGTCCGGCAAACCGATGACCGCGCAGTCTTTCACCGCGGGATGGTTGCGCAGCACTTCTTCCACCTCGCGCGACGCCACATTCTCGCCACCGCTGATAATCATGTCTTTCTTGCGATCCACGATGCTCAAATAACCTGCGCTATCGAAGCGGCCGACATCCCCGGTATGCAGCCACCCGTTCACCAGCGCGGCGGCCGTTGCCTCAGGCTGCTGCCAATAGCCACTCATGCACTGCGGCGCGTTCACCAGCACTTCACCGGCCACCCCGGGCGGGCAGGCCGCTCCGGCCCCATCCACGACCTTGAGCTGCACCGTCGCCAGGGGCTTGCCCACGGTGCGCAGCAACTCCGGCTGCCCCGCCACGGCGCGCTGGTGATCCTCCACGGTGAGGAAGGCCGCGCTGCCGGACAACTCCGTCATGCCGTAACTCTGGCAGAGGCCGACGCCAGTATCAGCGAGCAGCCTGCGCAGCAGGGTCTCCGGCATCGCGGAGGCGCCGTAGCCAATGGTGCGCACAGAGGCAAAGTCCGTCGGGGAAAACGCGGGGTCATCCAGCAGCATGGCGATCATGGTGGGCGCCAGCGACAGAGTGGTCACGCGCTGTTCCCGGCAGGCTCGAAGGGTGGCCTCGGGGGAAAACGACCGCAACAACACGACGGCGGCACCATACTGGTGTTGTAACAGCACATTGTGCGCCGCGACGTGAAACAGCGGAAACGGGTACAGGTAGGTGTCGCCCGGGAGCACCGGCCGCGCCAGTGCCGCAGACTCAAGCCCGGCCAGAAAGGACCGGTGGGTCAGCACCGCGCCCTTGGGCCTGCCGGTGGAACCCGAGGTGTACAGAATCCACACCGGATCATCCGCCGCAGTCGCGGGCAGAGTCGCCTGCGGCCCCTCCCGCCACTGTGCATAGTCGCCCTGTAAATCGACCACCGACAACGCCCGCGGCGCCCCCGGGTCCGCGCGCAGCGCGTGCATTAGCTCGGCATCGGCAAACAGCAGACTGACACCCGACGCGCCAAGTTGGTAACACCACTCCGGGGGTGCCAAACGCGCATTGAGGGGCACCAGGATGCGGCCACTGGCTGCCGCCGCGTACATCAACTCGATGAATTCGGGGCCATTGAAGGCGAGAATGCCGATACGGTCGCCGGGGTTACCGACGCTCGCCAGTCGTCCCGCGAGCTGAACCACGCGCGCCTGCAAGAGCGCGTAGCTTGTCGCCTGCCCCTGCCACCAGAGTGCCGTCGCTGTTGGCTGGCGCTGCGCCTGCAGTGCCAGCAGCTCGTGCAACCGCGTTGCCGAAGGCGCCGTTGTGCTACTCATGCACGGCCATACACGTATCGTGGGTCGCAAGGCCGACTCACAGGCTGACCTCGATGGCGGCAGTGACCTGCAGCGCCTTCTCCACCGCTTCTTCGATGCTATTGCCGCGCGCCAGCCCCACCCCGAGGCGCCGCTCGCCGCGCACTTCCGGCTTGCCGAACAGTCGCAGGTCTGTGTCGGGCAGGCTGAGCGCCTGTGCCAGGTTGCCGTAGCGCATGTTGCTGGAGTCTCCCGCTACCAGCAAAACCGCAGACGCCGCAGGGCCCCACTGGCGAATCGCCGGCACCGGCAACCCGAGAATGGCCCGCGCATGCAGTGCAAACTCCGAGAGGTTCTGCGAGATCAGCGTCACCAGCCCGGTATCGTGCGGCCGCGGGGACACTTCACTGAAGATCACCGCATCGCCCTTGATAAACAGCTCGACGCCAAAAATGCCGTGGCCACCCAGCGCATCGGTGACGGCGCTCGCCACCCGCTGTGCGTCGGCCAGCGCTGCCGCACTCATGGCCTGGGGCTGCCAGGACTCGCGGTAGTCGCCCTTTTCCTGCCGGTGTCCGATGGGTTCACAGAAGCGGGTACCGTCGCGGTGGCGCACGGTGAGCAAAGTGATTTCGTAGTCGAAGTCGACAAAGCCCTCGATGATGAGCTTGCCCGCCCCGCTGCGCCCGCCCGACTGGGCGTAATCCCAAGCCGGCTGGATATCCGCCGGCGACCGCAACGTGCTCTGCCCCTTGCCAGAGGAAGACATGATGGGTTTCACCACACAGGGCAGCCCTATCGCCTCCACCGCCGCTTCGTATTCCGCGCGGGTTGCCGCGAAGCGGTAGGGCGAGGTGGCCAGGCCGAGATCTTCGGCCGCCAGGCGACGAATGCCTTCGCGGTTCATGGTGAGCTGTGCGGCCTGCGCCGACGGCACCACGTGCCAGCCCTCGGCCTCCATGGCCACCAGTTCGTCTGTGGCGATCGCCTCAATTTCAGGCACAATCAGCTGTGGGCGCTCCTGTTCCACGAGCGCGCGCAGCGCTCTCCCATCCAGCATATTCACCACGTGCGCCCGATGTGCCACCTGCATGGCGGGCGCATGGGCATAACGATCAACCGCAATCACTTCGCAACCCAGGCGCATCAACTCAATCGCCACTTCCTTGCCCAGTTCGCCGCTGCCCAGCAGCATGACGCGCGTGGCGTCGGGCGTCAGTGGTGTTCCGATGGTTGTCATTGTTCAGGCTTCCCGCTGCGAAAACCGCCAGTTTATCATCCGTGCTCAGAACTGCAGCGGATATTGTGCCGGGGCGGGCTCGGCAATGTCCCGTGTGGGCTGCATTGGGGGCGCCTCGAAACCGGACAGACTGAGTCCCAGCAAGCGCACGCCGAGTGGCACCGGCAACAGACCGGCCAGCAGGGAGCGTGCCAGCGCCTCGAACTGCTCGCGGTCAACAATCGGCGCCGGCAGGGACTGCGCCCGGGTAACCTGCCGGAAGTCGGCATATTTCATTTTCAGGGTCAGTGTACGTCCCTGCGCGCCCTGCTGCGCAATACGCTGCCAGACAAGGTCGATAATGTCCTCCAGGGCAGCGTAAAGCTCTACGCTCGATGTCATGTCCTGCGCATAAGTGCGCTCTCCCCCCACCGACTTGCGCACCCGGTCCGGTCGCACGGGGCGGTCATCCTCACCGCGGCTCGCGCGATAGAGATACAGGGCCGATTTACCAAAATGCTGTTGCAAGGAACCCAGACTTTGAGCCCTTAAATCAGCGCCGGTGTGAATACCCAGGTCTGCCATGCGCTCTGCTGTGCGCGGCCCTACGCCATAGAAACGCCGCGTAGGCAGCGCAGCAACAAAGGCGGCGCCTTCCGCGGGCAGGACGACAAATTGGCCGTCAGGCTTATTCTGGTCTGACGCCACCTTGGCCAGGAACTTGTTGTAGCTGATGCCTGCGGAAGCCGTTAACCCCGTCTCCGCGAGAATATCCCGACGTATGCAGCTCGCCACACGGATGGCGCTGCCTATGCCCTGAAGATCCTCGGTCACGTCGAGGTAGGCCTCATCCAGCGACAAGGGCTCAACCAGGCTGCTGTACCCGTCGAAAATGGCGCGAATCTGCCGCGACACCGCCTTGTAGACCTCAAAACGCGGCTTCACGAAGGTGAGCTGCGGGCAGCGCCGCTTGGCGGTGACGGAGGGCATCGCCGAGCGCACACCGAACTGGCGCGCTTCATAACTGGCGGCTGCCACCACGCCACGCTCCGCCGAGCCGCCCACGGCGATGGGCCGACCGCGCAGCGCAGGGTTATCGCGCTGCTCTACACTGGCAAAGAAGGCATCCATGTCGATGTGAACGATCTTGCGCAGCACCTTTCGGGCTCCCCCACTCTGGCCGCGAAGATGCAGGCGGCGGGAGGCAACAAACAGGGTCTGCTACACTCACTCTACAGGCCTCCTGATCCGGGCAATGTGATTATCCCATGGAAACACCACAGCAACGCAAGATTCGCGAAGCCCTGAACCGCCCATCGCCCAACGACAGCAGCGCGAAGGAGAAGAGCGATCCGGAAACCAGCACCTCCCTGCAGGCGCACGCCCTTGAACACACCAACCCGGACTACGTACCCAAAACGCTGACACCCCACGAGTGGGAAGCGTGGTATGCGGAGCACGGGGTGCCCGCATCACACCGGCAAACGCCGAAAACCACGCCGGCAGCACAGTCGCTCTGGTCGCGCCTGAAGAATCTGTTTCGCCGCAGCTGAGTGACGGCAAGCGCGCACCTGGGCCAGAAAGCTGAACCGGGCCCGCCCGCCCGCTGCGGTATAGTGCCTCGATCGCCAATACCGAGGACACCACCCATGGAAGATTTTTCCCGTCGCACGTTGCTCAAGCAGGGCCTGCTGGCAGCCACTGCCGTCGCGCTGACTCCAAGCTTGCGCGCGAGCAGCGGCACCACCCTACCGCTGGAGGAATACCGCCAGTGGGATGCCCTGGACATCGCCGAGCGCGTGCGTGCGGGGGATGTCTCAGTGTCAGAAGTGCTGGAGACAGCCATTGCGCGGGCCCAGGCGGTAAACCCGACACTGAACTGCATCGTGGAGACACTCTACGACCGGGCGCGTGCAGCCGTTGCAAAGCCACTGCCTGCAGGTCCCTTTCACGGCGTGCCCTTCCTGCTCAAGGACCTGGGCATGATGCTGGAGGGCACCGTAACCACCCAAGGCTCGCGCTTCTATCGCGACAACGTAGCCGACTACACCAGCACGGTGGTCAGCCGCTATCAGGCCGCCGGGCTGGTGATCATGGGCAAAACCCACAGCCCCGAGTTCGGCGGCACCGGCAGCAGCGAATCCACCCTCTTCGGTGACACGCGCAATCCCTGGAATCTGGAGCACTCGGCGGGGGGATCCTCGGGCGGTTCGGCTGCCGCCGTTGCCGCCGGCATTCTGCCCATCGCCAACGCCACCGACGGCGGCGGTTCCATTCGCATTCCCGCCTCCGCCTGTGGCCTGTTCGGCATGAAGCCCAGCCGCGGGCGGGTACCCCACGGGCCGCATACCCTGTCATCGCTGATGTCGGTCACGCATGCCGTCTCCCGCAGCGTGCGCGACAGCGCGGCGCTGCTGGACGCCACCAGCGGCCCCGAACCCGGTCAGACGGTCATTGCGCCACCATCCGAAGGCAGCTTTCTCGAGGCCTCGATGCGCGCGCCGCGGGCGCTGCGTATCGGCCTCGTCACAACACCGCTGACACATACCCCGGTCGCGGGGGAATGCCTGACGGCGGTGCGCAACGCCGCCACACTCTGTACGCAATTGGGGCATAACGTGGAGGAGATTCAGCTACCGGTTGATCCCAGGCAGTTCTTTGCCGCCTTTGGTCCGGTCATGGCCGCGAATACCGTCGAGCGCGTCCACGCCAGGGAAAGGGCGCTGGGCCGCAAGGCAACCGAGAGCGACCTTGAACCGCTGATCTGGGAGCGCTACCTCGCCGACCGCGACAACAGCGCGGAGCAGCTGTTTTCCGCCATGCAGGTGCTGGAGCAGATCACGCGCGACATGGCGCTGCTGCAGCAAACTTACGACGTACTGCTCTCCCCCACGTTGACCACGCCACCGGTGAAACTGGGCAAACTCAGCCTGGACCAGGACAAGGCCAGCTACGAGCAGGAAGCCATCAGTGTGTCGGCATTCACCAGCCTGTTCAACGCCACCGGGCAGCCCGCCATGTCGGTGCCATTGCACTGGAGCGCGGAAGGCCTGCCGGTGGGTGTCATGTTTGCCGGGCGCTACGGCGAGGAGGCACTGCTGTTCCAACTGGCCGCGCAACTGGAAAAAGCGGCGCCCTGGTTCAACCAATTACCAACAGTGTGAACCCGGTCACCCAAGCTGTATGGCGCCTATTGGCAGGTCTGCGGTAACCTCATCACTGATTTCAGCCAAACACCACGCCATGAGCAAACCGGTTCCCATCGAGCTACGCGTCCCCCCCCAGGACGGTGCTCCATTCACACGTTTCGCCACCACCCTCGCGGGCGCGGCCGGGTGGTGCGATGCGCTGCCGATGGCAGATCCACCCGAGGTGGCGCAGCGGCTGCGCGACACCTTGCTGGAGCTCAATCGCGCGCCACTGGACCCGGAACTGCGCTATGAATTGCTGGAGACCCTGCGGCCCAGCCTGACACAGACCCTGACGCTGCTCGACCGCATGCTGATCAACCAGCCCCTGGCCATGCCACCACGCATGCAGGCGCTGGCTGCGGTTTCCGACCAGATCGGCGGGTTGGCGTGCACTGCCTATTCCATCTGCGTCATGCACGCGGCACGCGAGCCTGCACGAGTCACCCGCAGGGCACCCGCCAGACTGGTCTGCGAGGCGCTGGAACGCAGCCTGCACTATGCAGCACACAAGGTTCTCCTTGCACTCAACCTGCAGCTGCCCATCGAATCGCGCACCTGGTCAACGCTGCATCAACTCTACCTGCTGGGCGAGCGCTATCGACTGACAGACCTCGCCGTGCCCGCCGCCACCGGTGGTGAGAGCACCCTGCGGAACACCTGGCTACTGCCGCTGCTGCTGGCCTGTTGCCACACCGGCCAACTTCTGCGCAGCGACATCAACCAGCTTCACGCGGCCCTGCGACATTCGGTGTCGCGCTGCACCGTGCAGCCAGCGAGTGAACCCGGACTGTTCGCTGTCGATCTGGGAGGTGCCAGCCCGCCGGTATACCGCGCCAGCATGGCGACCCTGGGCAAGCAGGTGAGAGTGCTGGACACCACGGGGATGCTGGAACCACTGGCACAGGCCAGCGCCACCGCGCGCAAGGCGAGCCGCAGCGGCGTATTGCTGGGCGACACCCGAATTCCCCTGCCGGTGCTGGAACATTTGCTGGATTGCCTCGGCAGCGAGCGCGAGCGCGGGAGTCGCAGGGTGATTGTGCGGGAACCGTTACAGGCCGTCTTGGGCTTCAGCGCCACGCACTTTCACCTGGCCGGCGAGCGCACCCTCGACGAGCTGGTACAGAAGCCCGGGGGCCGGAAAGCCAACCCCAGCACCGAAAACCCTTTTCTGGCAGAGCGCAAAAATGACGACCCCTGGTCCGCCGCACCCGATACCGACCGCAGCCACTCTTCGCTGAACCGGGACGGCAGCATCAATGTGCTGGCTCGCGCCCGCACCGAAAAAACAGCCGCGCCCGAACTGCCTGCCGGATTCAGCGTTCTGCAGGTCACCACCGTGGATGCCAGCCCAGGGGGCTATTGCCTGGACTGGGGCGCCACTGCGCCCGCAGCAGTACGCAACGGTGAACTGGTCGGTTTACGCAGGGACCAGAAAGATCCCTGGCTACTGGGTGTCGTACGCTGGACACATCGGCAGCACAACAGTGGCACGATCACCGGTATTGAAGTCCTGGCTTCGCGGGCTGAATCCTGGGCCTGCCAAACCCTGCGCGACGGGGCCAGCCAGGCCTCCTCGTTGCGCGTCATTATCCTGCCGCCAAACCGGCTGTCGCAGGGGCGGGAGACCATCATTACGCCACGTACCGGTTTCACACCCGGCAACCACCTGCTGCTGCAACGCGGGCAGGACCAGCGCACCATCACGCTGGGCAAACAGATGGCGATCAGTGCGGGGATGAACCAGTTTGAGGTGCGGGAGGGGTTGTTGGCGGTGGAGGATACCGCCACTGTAGTGAAACAGCTGAATGATATCGACTACGCGCCTTAGCCCTCAATCTGTTGCATCCGGGCATACTAACGGGCACTCAGCGCACCGCCCGACGCTGTACTGTCACCCCTGACCCACCATCCGCCCTTTCGAACCAGATGACGCAACAGCAACCCCGGCGGCATTCGGACCCAGTGAGAACGAAGATACAGTAACTGTTCTGCAGATGCCGCACGCCATGGCTGATCCACCTGAGGCACCAGGTGCCAGCGCATCAATGTGCTCATAAATCGATCGACGGGGTATGCAGGCCGCGCAGCACGCACTGCGCGCCAGACAGTATCCGGCGGCTCAAGGCCAAAAATATCCCCCGCGAGGGACAAACAGTAGTAAAGCGGGCGCAACAGACCCAGCGTCCTGCCGTGCGCCAGCAGGTCAGGCCAAAAATTCGCATCCCGCGCTGCGCCATGCAGGCAGGCCGCATGAATATCGTAAAGATCGCGTATTCCACCGCGTAGCTCATCACTCATCACCAAATGCAGCGCACTATGCAGCACCCTGTCCGTCGGAGCCAGCACATAAAATGGCGTGCCCGCAACGCGCGTCGAGCGCTCAATGACCGGCGCAACATCCAGCGCGCTGCGGCTGGTGACCTGAATCAGATTATGATGGACATCGAGCTCCAGCGAGCAGTCGGAGTGCCGCATGGGGGGTAGCTCATGACTCCACTGGCGGTAATATTGATTGTCGTACGCCGTCAAGTTGGGGTCGAACTCCCAGCCAACATCACGCAAGCGCTGCTCGAAGTCCTGCAGCGCATGCCGGGGCACCAGTACATCAATATCGCTCAAGCCACGACCCGCGGCGAACGGCAGTTCCGCCATCAGATACGCCGCGCCCTTCAGGAGTATGACCGGATAGTCAACCTGGGCCGCGAGCTTCCCAAGGCGGCGGAGTTCGCTGCGCACCAGTACATGCATGTGTGCTACGTAGCGTGCATGCCCGGAAAGCACATCGCGCACTGCAACCGGCAGGTCCAGGTCTGGCACCTTCTGGGCCAGCAGATGATGCAGGCGCGCCAGCATTCGCGTGCGCCGCCCCTCGCCGAGCAGCGCCTCCCATTGCGACGGACTAAACTCGCGAGCACAGTTCGGATTGCGCAAAACCGCGATCAGTGTATTCACCGGCCCCGCTCCTGCAGCAGGCTTTCTAAAGCGGCCACGGCTTCGGAGAGGTCGCCGTTGATCAGTTGGTAGCTCTCGCACTCCCTGACGAGTCCACAGAGCGAACGGAAACCCTGCGCACCACTCACCCGGTAGTTGAAAGAGTTGTTTACCAGCCGCGTCATGGCGACTTCGGGAGGCTGCGCGTGTAGCTGCAGCACGGCATCGGGCTCATAGCGAGGAAAAACAATGAACCGCGGACGAGCCGGGTCTGCCTGGCGCTGTAAGCTGTCACCAGGCGGGAACATGTGCACAACATCGCCCTTGCGCGTCTTAGCGTACCGCGGACCAAAGCCAAGATGCGGCGCAAAATTCTGCAGCAGAGGGATCGAGGCATTCTTCAACGGCGCGGCACGCGGAAGGGGCAGGAAGGAGCCATCTGCATGACGCAGAATACCGAATTCATCCGAGAGAAGCCTCCAGCCACGACCGACCAGAGCGGCGCACAAAGTGCTCTTGCCCGAGCCCGGCTGCGCCGGCAAAGCCACGGCGCAGCCATCGCGTTCGACCACGGCACTGTGCAACATCAGATAATCGTGGGCTGACATGGCAATGCACCAATTCAGGCCCCACTCGAACATCGGAAATGCATGATCCAGCGGATAGGGGTCAAAAGGCGTGAGCCCTTCAATGCGAAATACCACCTGAGGACGATACCAGCGTCGAGCGCCCCGCTGCCGCTCAACCGCGATACGGAAGTGACAGATTTCCTCTGCTGGGAGCACATCGAGCGATGCGTACGATCGCTGCCATGTGGCAGAAAAACTGTCCACATCGCTGCCCAACCGCACTTTAAACGGTCCGGTGGCGAAACACAGGCGCTGTTCTCGCAGTCTGCGCGACAAATCCGCCTCACCCAAATCTCCGACTTTCAACGTTCGAAGCGCTCGACAAGCTGCATGGAAGCCAGGCGCTCCAAAACGTTACAGACCTGTGGTAGCCAATTCTCCCATGGTTCATCGGCGACCGCTGCCACTGCCACAGCGAGCTCCAAGTGCGTCAGACAGGCCCCCGAAGAAAGGCACGAGAGCACCTCCGCTGGCAAGGCATCAAGCAAGTGAGTTTCGCCGGTCGCATTGGAGTAAACGGCGACGCAATCGCCGATCTCCTCTAGGATCAAGGTATCGTGGGAAGTGAGTTGCCAGCCGTGCATCATGTCATGCTAACACGAGCCTCGGCCGCAGAGGTGATCAGTTAAAGGTGCGCAGGCTCGAGGGATTGAGAGATGTCCAGCAGGAACCCGTCATCGGCGTAGCATTGAGTTCATTGAACGCGGACTCAGGAATCTGTGGCCAATACCCGACAATCTCTGGGGTGCTACCGTTGACATCAAAAAGAACCAGCACATGCCGAGTTGACTCCGCGTATCCATGGCCCAGGAGTTCTTCACGATTGGTGGCGTAAACGGTACCACTGTTGTGGTAGTAAACGCCTTTGATGTCGTACAAGTCATTCGCCAGGCCTTGCACACTGCTACCCTGCTTCTTGAAGTACGGAACTTCGAGCCTCACCGCAGTATCGCCCCGCAGGCTGTTCCCCTGACTCGCAGCCTTCATATTGGAAAAACTGCCACCAGAGCATTGTGCCGCGCTCGCCATAGCGAGTGCCGCGTTAGGGGTCAATGACACGATTATCGGTGCCGCAGCTGACGCTTTCAACAGGCGACGCCGGGTGGCATTGACCACATGCGTCTCGCCCTTCGACTCATTATTCACTGTACTACCCTCGTACGCGGTTCCGCGTCTCAAAACTGGTCGATCTTGTTGACCACACAGCAAAAATCACGCCAAAATCCTAAGGCACTGATTTGGAATGAAAATAAATCGCTCAAACTCACTTGGACATGGCCAATTGTAAAAATTTTCGACAAAAAATCGGCAAAACACCCTTTCACTTGTCGACGAGCAGAGATGTTTCACTCATCGATCTTCGTACGATAACACAAGTCCCCGCCTGGCTTTGCGCACTGGATCACAGGCCAGACATAATGTGTGATGCGTCGCGATTGCTGAAAATGTGTCGGAAAATCTTACACCACCCCGTCAGACAGCCATTTTTTACCTTTAATTTCAACATGTTAGACTATGGTCCGAATTTTGCTAAAGCAAATTTGAGAGGACCGCCCATGATCACGACCTGCGTCGGGACGTATAAAACGCGTGTACCCTCACACCGATTGCTCACACAGGAATAAGAAACCGATGAAATCACGCTTCTGCCAGTTCAAGCACACTGCGCGCGCGGCCTTCGCGGCGCTGACCATCGCCAGCAGCTCGCTGTATGCCGCGCCCATGTTCTCTGACATCTACGTTTTTGGTGACAGCCTGTCGGACACAGGCAATACCCGTGCAGCAGTTCCCTTTGGCTCAAACGGAACGGTGGCAGCACTTGCCGGCTACGGCCCTAACGGACGCTTCAGCAATGGGCCCGTGTGGCACGAGTACCTCGCCGACCTGCTGGCTTTGCCCCGGGCGACGCGCTCGTCCGCTGGCGGCAATAACTATGCGTATGGCGGCGCCCGGGTCGACAACGCCGGCGGCGTCTCAGCTGGCGTCCTGACCCAGCAGACTCGTTACAACGCCGACCTCGGCGGTGCCGCATCAGACCCTGACGCACTGTACGTCGCCTGGGCGGGTGGCAATGACATGCGCGACCTGGTGGGCAGCGTAGACCCGCTGGCCGCCATCAACGCCACGCTCGATTCACTGTTCGGCGTACTGGGTGGGCTGGTCGCGAGCGGCGCCGGCACATTGCTGGTCCCCAACCTGCCTGACCTCGGCAACATTCCGGAATTTCGCACCTCGGCCGAGGCCGCATCGGCCACCTTCGTCACCACGGCCTGGAACACCGGCCTCGAACAACGCGTGAGTGGCCTGGCAGCCACCACATCAGCATCCATCTACTTTCTCGATGTGTTCTCAGTATTCAACGATATTATCGCCGACCCGGCACCATTCGGCTTCACCAATGCCACAGGCGAATGCCGGTCGGTTGTGAGCTCAGGCTTCCTCGGCCTGGGGCGCACGGAAGTAGAATGTGCGGGAGCCGCCGGCTATGTGTTCTGGGATGAAATTCACCCCACCACTGCAGCCCATAGCCAGCTTGGCGCCAGCGCCTTCGCATTGTTGAGCAGCGGCGCGGCGGTCGGCACCGTGCCGGCACCGATGACACTTTGGCTGCTCCTGTTTGGGCTGCTCGCCCTGATCTACATGCACCGGCGGAACGCGGTGGCCGCGTAATCCGGTCACTGACTTGTGTGCGGAGCGGCAGAACGCCAGAACTACGCGGATCTTGCCGCTCCGATATTAGTCGTCCCCTGCCACCGGCAGCGCGATGGCGTTGTCTCTCTGCTCCACTACTACTCACCCTGTTCCTCGCCAGCCTCCCGACCCTGACGGTGGCTGCACTCTCAAACGCCACAAGGCTCACGCTGGATCTACAAAGTACTGCCGAACCCAGCACCCACCATTTGATGCTCCTGGAACAGCAGGTGCACATCTACAGCCACGAGGGCCGCCTTGAGGGGCTCTATACCATCGCGTCCGACACATTGCACATTTATCCGGCGTCAGACGGCGCGGCTATCCGGCTGAATCGTGCAAACGCAGCCGACCTTGCCGCGCAGCTGTCGGCGGAAGTGATGGCTCTGGAGGCCTCGCTCGAGACTCTGTCTCCTGAGCAACGGGCCGTCAGCCGCCTGCGCATGGCGCAGCTCTTCAAGCGTGAGGGTCAGGTGGCGGTCGCCAGCGTGGATAGCGTCATCGAATCAGGTGCACATGATTCCATCCTGGGAATCGCGTGCAAAAGCTACTCGTTGCACAGCAGTGGCGCCGAGGTGGGCGAAGCGTGTTTTGCCCCTGCGGATGCAGTGCCACATGGTGCCGCATTGGCGGGCATGTTGGCGCTGATGCACGACCTTTACAATGCACTGCAGGAGGCTGCACCGGCCTACGTGAGCTGGGTGCTACCTACGCAATTACTTTCCAGCCTGAAGCCCGAATTGGGTATCCCCCTGCGCCTGAGCATCGTCGATGACAACGGCACACCGATCAGTGCCTGGCGCATAACCAACCTAGAAGACGCATCAGTCAGGCCACTGGTTGTGGACGGATATAAAAAAGGGTAGAGAACTTCCGCTCTCTACCCTTTTCGAGCCCTTGCAGGCCTGTACCAGCGTTTCAGGCCTTGCGACAGCGAGCCGTGACGCCAAGGCCACACAAGCCGAGCCCCAGCAACAACAGTGTGCCCGGAACCGGTTACGGGGACTGGGGGCTCCCCAACACGTGATGTCGTGTACGCGAGATCGTCTGAGGTGATCTCCTGCCCGGAGATTACCAATGTCTGAATTGCCGTGTCGGAGGTAATGCTGATGAACTCCATCGTACCGTCACCCGGGCCAAAACCGCTCGGGCGTGACACCAGACCCAGGGACTCATCGCCCGCGCCAAAGAACTCGATGGATTCGGCACCCACCCCCGCAGCACTGAACCAGCCGCTAAATCCGAAAATGCCCCCAAGCCCACTAAAATCCAGACCATAGCTACCGAATCCGAACCCCGCGCCAAAACGGGAACCGGAACTCGGTACTATGGGGGAGCCATCTCGAAAATCAGTCCAATCACCCTGCGTTATAGAAGCGAGTTGAACCGTACCGGGCACCACACTCACCGAACCGCCGAACAAGGAGGTCAGGAAGCTGCGATCACCGGGGGTACCCTCAAAATCCTCGACCGCATCGGCAAGGAAGGTGCCTGAGACGATGGGGGCAGCGTGCAGACCGAGTGCGCCGAAGGTCAGTGACACCGCCAGAGCGGCTTTGCAGACTAATTTATTGCTTGTACTCAACATGGCTCTACCCTCAACATCCAAATTTGTAACGCTCTGAAACGTTAAAAGCAAAAACCCTGCCATCTGTAAATTAACTCTTTAAAACAGTAACTTGCAAAATACCGCTGCACGGCGATGGGGGTCGATGTAAAGAATACCGACACCCTTCACAGCGCGGGCCGCCCTGCCGCTACTCGCGTTCATCAGCTCCCGCGAAGCTGCTCCGCCAACGCCTTGGCGGCGGTCGCTTCAGGGAATGCCGGGCCGCGCAGCAGCGCGTCCAGCAAGGTCAGCGCCTCGCCAGAACGCCCGGCCGCTGCCAGTATCTGCGCACGGTGGTAGCGGAACTGCGGTGACTCCGGGACGCTGTCCAGCGTTTTCTGATTCACCGCGAGCGCAGCATCGTAGTCGCCATTCTCCAGCAGAATCATGGCATGTGTATCCTGAATCGCCGCATTATCGGGCACAGCCTGCAGCGCCTTTTCGACGAGTTCCAGCGCCCGCGCGGTATTGGAGGCGCGATACGCCCAGGCCAGGTTGTTCATCGCAACCACATCGTTTGGTGCCAGTCGATGCAGGGTTTCAAACACGGCAGCCGCTTCTTCATCCCGGCCCTGAGACAGGTACAGCGGACCCAGCTGGTTGAGCACGGTCACATCCTCGGGCGCACTCTGCAGCCAGCCTTCGAGCATCCTGTAGGCCTCGTCACGCTTGCCTTGCTGCAACAGTGTGGAGGACAGAAACACCAGCGAATTGCTGGACGGTGACTCGCTGTGCGCCTTGCGTAGCAGCGCTTCGGCCTCGTCAAGATCGCCCTGCGTCAGCGCCAGCCGCCCACGCGCCAGGTTGAGCTGCGCCTCGGGTACCACACCGGCTGGCAAGGCTGCCAGCTGCTCACTGGTCTCCGCCAGCTTGTTCTGCTGCAGCAGTACTTCCACCAGCATCTTGCGGGAGTCCACATCCTGCGGCTGCAATTCCACCGCCTGACGCAGCCGACGCTCCGCCGCCGGCAGGTCGCCATTGGCACGCTCCGCCTGTGCCGCCAGCCGCAGTGCCCGTACGTTGTCCGGCAGCAATTCCAGCAGGCGACGGCTGGAATTCACCGCCGCACCCGGCTGATCAAGGGCAAGGAATGCGCCCGCCAGTAACTGGTGAACGCGGGGGTCGCCGTTGTGTTCATCGCGTACGGCGGTAAGCAGGTCCACCGCTTCGCCGGGGCGCTGCTGCGTGAACTGATACCGGGCCAGCATAAGCCTTGGTTCCAGCGCCTTGGGGTGTGCGCTCATGGCCCGCTCCAGCGCCGCCACCATCTCCGTCATTTCACCGCGCTGCTCGTGCACGGCGGCGAGGTTCATCATGCCCTGCAGGTCATCGGGTTGCGCGGTGAGGCTGTCGTTGAGGATATCCAGCGCCGCGGCAGAGTCATCGTCCAGCATGGCCAGAGACGCCAGCCCGGTGCTTGCCTGGGTATTGCCTGGCTCCAGCGCCAGAGCGGCGCGGTAATTCTCCGCCGCGCCCGCCCGGTCTCCTGCATCCAGTGCCAGTTGTGCTGCCAGCACACTGGGCAGGGCATCCTCGGGGGCGCTGTCGCGGAACGACTGTAGTTCGACACTCGCCGCCTCGGCATTGCCACCAGCAGCCAGCGCACGCACCAGCCGATAGCGTATTTCACCGTCGGCAGGGTCGAGTTCACGTGCGCTGCGCAGGGCTACCGTGCCTGCATCCAGTTCCCCGGACCGCACCAGTGAGGTGCCCAGCTCCATTTGCACCCGGGCAGAGTCCGGTGTGGCGGTGGCCATATCCTGATAGACCGCCGCGCTGGCACCGTGCATGCCCTGCGCGGTGAGCGCCAGCGCCAGGATATTCATCGTGGGGACATTCATGGGCAATTCCTCCAGCAACTTGCGGGTGATGGTTTCAGCGCGCCCGGGCTCACCCATGCGCAAGTACACCGCGGCCAGCATCTGGCGCGCGTTGATGTTACGCGGCTGGGCGGCAAGAAAGCGACTCAACTGGTCTTCCGCGGTTGCCAGGTTGCCCTCGCGAAAGTTGGCGTTTGCCGCCAGATACAGGCTGGGCAGGTGGCCTGGCGCCACGTTGAGCACCTTGGCCAGTTCGCCCAGGCCGGCACTGGCGTTGCCATTTTCGATCTGGATACGGGCCTGCGCGTAGTTCACGCCGGGGTGGTCGGGGATGATTTTCTCGAGCTGCTCCAGCTCTTTCGCTGCTTCATTGTGCTTGCCCTGTTCGACCTGCACGGCCACCAGGCTCAGGCGGTCATTCAGGCGAAAACGGTTCAGGCTGCTGGCAGTCGCGAAGGCCGCCTCGGCCGCAGGGTAATCTCCGCGCGCTTGCAACAGGCCACCGTACAGGCTCCAGGCTTCGGCAAATTCGGGGTGCGTTGTCGTCAGCTCCTTGAGGATGCTCTGGGCGTCCTCGCGCTCGCCGGTGTGGCTGACCGATACGAACGCCTGGGAAAGGCGCACCTGGGGATCATCCGGTGCCAGCTGTATGGCCTTGCTCAACGTGTCTTCCGCGCTGAACGTGTCGCCCGTAGACGCTTGCGCCCGCGCCACCAGGGCTAGCCAGGCGCCCTCCTCTGCGACAAAGGCATAGCCCGGGTCGGCATAGTGCTGCAGCAGTTTCTCCGCCTCACCCGCTCCCACCAGAGCCTCGGCATAGAGCACCGCGACCGCGGGCACCTTTTCCGCCTCCAGTGACTTTTCGAACTCTACCGCCGCTTCAGCCATTGCGCGCTGGCGCAGAAACACTTCCCCCAGCACCTGTCGCCCTGCCGCGCTGCGCGTGTTCTGCTGCAACGCGGTCTTGGCGTCGATCTCCGCCGCATTCAATTTGCCTTCGGCAAACGACTGCTGCGCCCGAGCCAGCAGCTCATCGTGGGTGAGTGATTTGGAACACGCGGAAACAGCCAATACCACCATGGCGGGCAGCCACAATTTCCGGGCAATAGACATTTGCATGGTAACGCCTCGTAACATCCTATTCTTTTCCACACTCTAAGGCAGGAACGGGATGCCGCCAAGGCGCAATTGCGGCACTGGCTCACACTTTGTCGGGTAAAAGGCTAGAACCAGCGGCGCAGTTCAATATATATGCGATCACTGGCACCGTATTGCCCGAACAATCCGATCTCGCTACCACCGAACAGGTCTGCGCCAAACTGCAGGCGCCACTCCTGCGTCACGTTCCAGCTCACGCGTGGCTGCAGCGACCAATCACTGCGATTGAGCCCAGTGAGGTAGAGTACCTCCGCTTCCACACGGTCACCGAAACGCCGATTCACCAGCAGCGTGAGTCCCGTCTCGTTGCGATCTGACACCAGCCCGGGGCGGTAGTCGGCCAGATGACGGCCGTAGAACTGGGCATCGAACCGCCAGTCGCCCCAGGGCAACATGACGCCCACCACGTAGTCCAGCCCGCCACTCTCTTCCACGCCATTGGTCGCGGCCGGGTCCAGCGAGAAGAATCCGCGACCGCGGGTATACACCGCTTCACCCTTGAACACGAAATCGCGGAAATCCTTGGAGAAGGTGCCGCCGAACTGCTGGATGCGGTCGTGGCGCAGCTCCAGCCCATCTGCTGTCTGGTAGAGCATGGGTGCCACATCGGTGCTCTGGTAGTAAAAACCGCTGAGATCCCAACCGTCGAGCAGGTAGGAAAAGCGGCCACCCAGGCCGTGGTTGGACAGTTTGCTGCGGCTCGGTGTGCGCTCGGTCACCGGCGTACCCGCCGCCACCGGGAACGGATAGAAGTCCGCCCCGGGCTCACCTATCCTGTCGTAGCTGGGATAAGGCACCCAGAGCAGTTCCAGGTGAGCATCACCCGCGAACCGCTCGGCGCGCACCGCCCACTGGGGAATGCGCATGGTCTCGAACTCTTCGAGGTAGAACTCCCGGGTATCGCGAGCGGACACCACGTCGGCGAGAAACAGCCCCACCATTTCCCCCCAGACCACGTGTTGCCGGCCGAGGCGGTACTCCCAGTTGCCGGCGCCAAAATCCAGATAGGCCTCGCGCAAAGACGCGTCGCGGCGCTGATCGTGGCGCACAGGGGCAGGGTAAAAATCATCTTCCAGACTGTAGGCACCATCCCCTTCCAGGCGGCCCACCACCTTGAAGCGAGCCCCCCAGTCGAGGCTGCCACTCACCCCGACTTCAAGCCGCGCGCGCAGCTTCGACCAGTGTTCCGGCTGTGCCGTGGTGTACGCCGCGGCCAGCTCGCCGTAGCCCCCCACCAGGACGTCGCTGATGCCCGAGGATGAGGAGGTAGGGACACTGCCTCCCACCGCCGCAACGGGAGCAGGTTGGCGGCGCTGCGGTCGCGCTGCACTCGGTGCGGCATCGGTAACAGCAGCAGCCGTGGGCGCGCTGGCCGCAGGTGGCCGAGCTGGCGCAGCGCCCTGCGCCACACTGTGCTCGCGTGGGTAGAGGTCGAGAACCAGACGGTGCCCCCCATTTGCGTCCGGGCCGAGTACGAAGCTTTCATGACGCAAGCCGCTATCGGCCAAATCCAGCACCAGCCGCAGCGTGTGGCCTTCTCGCACGCCGGTACGCAATCCGGCAACGGGCGTGGCGGCGAACAACGCCGGCGCGGGTGTGCTAGCGAGCACCGTATGCTTGAGGTCGATGACAATGCGATCGGGGCCAGATAATTCGAACAGGTCGTATTGCGGCGCCGCGCTGATGTCCACCACCATGCGTGTGCGTCCGGGCTCGCGCCCCACTCGCACACTGGCGCTGGCCGGCGTGGCCTGTCCGATAACCACCCCGGGGTCGTTCGCGGCCAGCGCGAACGACGGTAGCACCAGCAAGGTGCAAAGGAACGCCACTGCCCGGCAGGCGGACAGTACCCTGTTCACGGCGCGGCCTCCTCCGCAGGCTGCGCACTGCGCCCCTCTTGACGCAGGATGCAACCGTCTTCCATGTGCACCAGGCGGTCAGCCATCGCCATCACATGACTGTCGTGGGTCGAGAATACGAAGGTCGTGCCCGCCTTGCTGTTGATGCTCTGCATGAGTTCCAGAATGCTGCGCCCGGTCTCCCGGTCGAGATTCGCGGTTGGCTCGTCGGCCAGCACCAGACGTGAATGGGTCGCCAGGGCGCGGGCAATCGCCACGCGTTGCCGCTGGCCACCGGACAACTGATTGGGACGATGCTCGGCAAAGCGCGCCAGACCCACCATATCCAGATAGTGCGCGACCCGCTCGCGCCGCTCCGCACGCGACAACTCCGGTAGCTGCAGCAACGGGTATTCCACGTTCTCCCGCGCCGACAGCACCGGCAACAGATTGAAATTCTGAAAAATGAAGCCCAGCGTACGGGCGCGCACGTCGGCCAGCTGATCCGGTGTTTTGCCGGATACATCCTGCCCCTCAATGAACACATGCCCCGTGCTCGGGCTATCAATGCAGCCGATGATATTCAGCAGTGTGGACTTGCCGCTGCCGGAAGGGCCCGCGATCGCCAGAAACGCCCCGGGGTCGATCGTCAGCGACACGTCGCGCAGGGCGTCCACCACCTGTTCGCCCAGCGGATACCGCTTACCCACCTTTTCTACCTTTACAATCGCCATTGCGCAGCGCCAGAATGCCGGTACATGTCGCCACAGGATAGCACCCATGTTTCGGCAACTTCGCAAGAATCCCGACTTTTTGACCATTTTGGGGTGGGTCGCCCTGGCCTTTTTGCTGACCTCCGGTACCGCCCGCGCCCAACCCGCATCTGCCGCAGATGAGGCTGCGCCCGCCAGCTCAGAATCCTCCTCAGAGCCCAGCGACGACGACGCCGTGGATCCCGCGACGGTTGACGCCACGGCGCTGGTAAAGCGCGCCGACGCTATCCGCTTCCCCCGGGAGAGCTTTGAAACGCTGATCACCGTCACCAACTACACGGCTGGCGAGGCGGGCGATGTACGCGAGTACAAGGTGATGTCGCGGGGCAACGAGAACACTATCGTGCTCACCGAGTCGCCGGCCTCCGAGCGCGGACAGGCCCTGCTCATGCGCGGCCGCGATCTGTGGATCTTCATGCCCACCGTCTCCCAGCCGGTGCGCCTGTCGCTATCCCAGCGCCTGACCGGGCAGGTGGCCAACGGTGACCTGGCGCGTGCCAATTTCGCCGGCGACTACAACGCGGAGCTGGCGGGGCGGGAGAACCTGGATGGTGAGGACGCCTGGGTGCTGGACCTGACGGCGGCGGGCCGCGGGGTCACCTACGCCAAGGTACGCTACTGGGTGGCCGTCGCCGATGACCGGCCGATCAAGGCGGAATTCTACGCCGTGTCCGGGCGGCTACTGAAAACCAGCCGCTACGAAGCCTTTCAGGACCTGGCCGGGCGCATGCGCCCCACCCGGCTGGTCATCGAGGATGCGCTCAAGGACGGTGACTCCTCTGTGCTGGAGTACAACACCATGACAGTGAAAGACCTGCCTGAGCGCATGTTTACCCAACAGTACCTGCGCCGGCTCTAGAGCCGCTTACTTGCCGGGGGGTTGCAGCGCCCGCTAAACGGCCTGGCGCAGTGAGTCGGCGATGTCGGCCCGCGCCGCACGCCGCGCGGGCCGCAATGCGGCAATCACCGGCGCCAGCACCCCTACGGCAAAAGCCAGGCCGCTGATCCACCATGCCAGCCGCACCAGCGCGATATAGGCAATATCCGAGTTGGGTGGCGGCGGCATGGGTATGCCGACGGCGGAAATGGCGAGTGCCAGCCCATTGCCCAGCACCACACCGAGCACTGCGCCCGCCGCGCCGAGAAATGCACTTTCCAGCAGCACCAGCCGGAAGATTTGCCTTTGAGGCGCACCGCAGGCCTGCATGGTGCCAAACTCCGCCGCGCGCTCGTACACATTCATATTGATGCTGTTGCCCACACTCAGCGTCACCATCAGCAGGATCACCAGCACCAGAAACCCGAATTGTTGCTGGTACAGCGCCACTGTCTGCTCATAGAAGGGGTTCAGGCGGCGCCAGCCCAGCACCTCAACATCGCGCTCGGCCAGCGTTGCCTGCGCGGCCTGTTGTACGGTGGCGGTTGCCTCCGTGCGCGCCAGCCGCAACACCGCCAGGTGCACGCCGGGATCACCCAGCAGCTCCTGGGCGGCGGGCAGGGGAATGCGCACCGCGCGCGCGTCATAATCCTTGGAGAAGGTCTGGAAGATTCCGACCACCTCGAATTCCAGTACGTTCACCGCGCCGTCTGTGGTGTTGGTGAGGAGGTCCACCCAATCCCCCGGCTGCAGGTTGAGGGCCTGGGCCACGCCCGCACCCAGCATCATGCCGAAGGGGTCGCCGTCGGTCAGCTGCCGCCCTGCCGCGATGTTGATATAGGTTCCCAGGCGCGCTTCGGCGGCAGGCTCCACGCCCTCACCGATAATCGCCCAGTCCGTGCGTCCGTTGTTCAGCAAACCCGTGAATACAGTGCGCAGCAGCACTTCTTCTACCGCGGGAATAGCTTGCAGCTGGCCGCGCAGGGCTTCCGGCTCCGCAAGCAGATACGCAGCGGGCTCACGGGCGCCCTGCTCGCGATAGCCCGCCCGGTTGACCTGCAGGTGCCCCGACTGGGAGTGAATCATCGACTCCCCCAGCTCATCCACTGTGTCCTTGATGAAGCCACCGGCAAGGATCAGGGCGACCACGCCAAAGGCAATGGCGAACAAAGTCATCAGCGAGCGGCCGCGCTGGCGCAGCACATTGCGGGCGGCAAGCTGCAGCAGCTCTCTCACTGGAACCCCCTAGCGCGCATGGCGAATGGCCTCCACGATCTCCATGCGCGAGGCGCGCCAGGCCGGGTAGAACGAAGCCAGCGTGGTGGTGACTATCGCAATCAGCAATACCTCCAGCACCATCGGCGGGGTGATCAGGAGCGCCGCATCGTAGCTGCGGGCGAAAGTGGGCGGCGGCGGCATTTCGATGGCCGCCAACGCCAGCAGCTGACCGATCCCCAGAGCGGCCAACACCCCGAGCACGGCGCCGAGCAGGCCCAGCAGCGCCCCCTCCAGCAGGAAGCCGCGCAACACAGACGCACGCGTATTCCCGAGCGCCATCACCGTACCGATTTCTCCCGTACGCTCCAGCACGCTCATCATCATGGTGTTGCCGATACCCAGCAGGATGATGAACACGACAATCCCTTTCACCAGGTCCAGCTGTTGCTGAAACAACGCCGAGGCGCGTGCATAGAATTCCGCCAGCGCGTACCAGGGCTGCACGTCGAACGCATCGGCAGGCAACGCATTGCGCACCGGACCCAGCGCGGATGCAGTCGCGCTGGTGTCCTGCAGGAACACCAGCCAGGCATGGGCACCCTCCACCTGCGCCAGCTCCCGGGCCAGCGACAGCGGCAACAGCAGGGCGGCATCGTCAAACTCCTGGCTGAAGGAGCTGAACACGCCCGCTACCTCAGCTTCAGCCGCACCCAACTGCCCCGTGGGTGTGTTGACCAGGAGCACCACCGACTCACCCGGCGCCACCTCCAGCTGCCGCGCCAGTCCCTCCCCCAGCACCACATGGCGATGATCGCCAGCCGCCAGGCGGCGTCCCTGTTCAATACGCAGGGAGCGGTCATCCAGCATGTCGCGCGCCGGGTCTATCCCCTCACTCATGAACGGCAACGTGAGCTCACCAAAACTGACGAGGCCGTTCAATAACAGGCGCGGCGATACCGTCGACGCCGGCGGCAGGAGCGCAGAATCTACCGCTATCTCGCCGGGCAGCATATAGGCCCAGGGGTCACTGCGGCCCCGCTCCTGAAAGCCCGGCCGTGTGACCTGCAGGTGGCCGAACTGCGAGCGGATGGTGGCCTCGCGAAACTCTTCGAACATGGCGGCGTTGAACCCCGTGGCCACCAGCAGGGCCGCCACACCAAAACCGATGGAGAGCAAGGCAGTGAGGCTGCGGCGGAACTGGCGGCGCAAATTGCGCAAGGCCAGCAGCAGCGACATCAGCAGCGCCGACACTCAGCCCGGCCCCGGGAAATAGCGAAACTTGCGTTCGTAATCCAACCCCATGCCGTGGGGGAATTCGGCATAGGCGAAGCAGCACAGTTCCGGCGCCGGCACACCACGGCGCGCAGCAGACTCCGCAATCAAGGCCGCCAGGTCCGCGCCCACCGCCGTTGGCGAGCGGCTGGCAGATTGCGCGAGCTGCACATCAAGACGCAGGCCGTCGACCAGTGGCAATACACGAAAAGCCCCTGACAGCTGAGCGGCGAGCACGGGCTGCCGATAGAGCAAGGCCTTGAAATGGTCGACATGCCAATGGTTATTCACCTGGTCGCGTGCCCGGCCCAGCATTGCCAGCATGGGGAATGGCACCGCGGCAAGGGCCTCCCGCTCACCTTCATTCAAGGGTTCGCGGTCTGCATCCGTCAGCCACCGGGCCCGATCCCCCGTACGATAACGAATCATCGGCACAGGCGCCTCGCGATCCAGCATGGTGATCACCAGATCGCCGACCCCATCCGGCCCGGGCTCAACAATCTCCACATAGCTGCGCAACGGGTTGAAGCAAAAATAAGAGGGCAACACGGCGTCCGGGTTGCGCCGGTACCAGGCACGGCGCAGGGCAATGGTGGCGGAATTCTCGAAGAACAGGTTCAGGCCCAGTTCACCCACTCCCATGGAACTGCCTATCAGAGTGCCCTCGGGCTCATCCAGCGGTACACACAGGGCGGCCGCCAGATAACTGCGGTAGTCCTCGGAGAACATCTCTTCACCGAGAATGACGTTCATGCGCAGTTGCGACCAGTCAAACCCCTGTTCCGCCGCGTAATCCAGCAGGCGCTTGCAGAACAGCGGGTCGGTGCAGAGTATGGCCTGGTCAAACAAGGGGCCCGCCTGGGCGAGAATAGCCAGCGCCATGTCCTCGCGCACGCTCACATTCGCTACACAAACCGCATTGGAGGTAAACACCACGCCCATGGGCAGGCAATTCACCAGCAGCGTGGAACGCTGGTCAATGCCAAACGCCTGCTGCAGTCCAAGGTCAATGTCATCCGGGGTCAGGTGGTGCTGCCGGCGGGTGCTGAGGCCAAAGGCGAAGTTGCTGCCGCCGTGACCGGAGCTGGTGAGTACGCCTGCAAGGGCTGCCGTGGAGAGATTGTCGATCAGCAGCTGTTGCACCGGAAAGCGCTCGAACAGGTCAGCTTTTGTGAGAATAGGAGCCTGCGCCAGCACTTCCTCCCCCGTGCGTACAGCCCCTGCACCCACACCGGCTTCCTGCAGCAACGTGCGATACGCGGCAGAGTGTCGCGCAGCCCGCGCAAACACCCCGGGCAAGCGCTTACGCCCCAAGGTCTGGAGCTTTTCCGGCGTTTGCCGCTCCAGCATGGCCAACAGCATGCGACGTTTGAGCCGGTTCAGGGATTGCATGGAAACCATCCGTGCTCTGGCAGGTGCATCAGGGGCCGCTGCGGAACCACCACAACAGCGCCGGGTTAGAAGCTTCCAATGCCGCTTCAAGCTTGCGCAGGTCACCGAGGTAGGGGGTCACCGGGCCGTAGTAGTCGCTTTCGGGGCCAATGGGGGTGAAATCGAAACCGTAAATGCGCAGCACCCGCGCCAGCCCCTTCTCCATCGCTGCGTACCAATAGCGAATGCCGTTCTCACAGCTGAAGCGATAGATTTGACGATACAGGCCCAGCACCAGCAATGGCGCATTGACGCGCTTTTCACCGCGCGGCGACTCATCTGCCGCATCGGGGCCCTTGAGGTGCGTCTCGTTGATGCCCCACAGGCTGTCACCCGCACGGCGCCGGTACTCACGCTTTACCGCAAGGCGGGACACCTCGCCGGATTCAGCGGCGGGCGGTGGCTCAAAATCGGCGAATGGCGGGCAGTGGTCAAAAAAGGGCAGCGGCTCGCCTTGCACCGGCATCACGAGGCGCGCGGTGCCAGCCACAACGCCTTCGGCATTGGTGGCCGAAAAATGCGCTGAGCGCGCGTCGTAGGCATCCGTTTCCAGTCCATCGGGATAGCGGGCGGCATTCAGGAAGTGGCATTCGAGGCAATAAATCTGGTAGCGCAGTGCGTAGAGATCGTTGAGCTCTGCCACTTCACTACCGCGATCATAGGAGTGCAGCGAAAAATATTTCGCCAAGGCACCTAGCGATGCTGCTGCGTCGCGGTCCATTGCTCCCTCCACCCTCATTTATGTTTCTGCCTGCAGCATAGCACCAAATACCGAGGTATCCGCAATCAGGCATTCTGAGCCCCGTTATCAAAGCTCCGAGTCAAGCCAGTGTAGCAGCGCAGGATTCACCTTTGCCAAACGCTGCTGGAGTGCGGAGAGCTCGAGCAAATAGGGGGCAACCGGGCCGTGGTAGTCGACCGATGGGCCGATGCGTTGAAACTCTACGCCAATGCGGCCCATCATGCGTACCAAAGAGCGCTCCATGGCGGCATACCAGAACTGGATGCCATGCTGCAGGCTGTACTGGTACATCTGCCGATAGACGGTGAGGATAACCGTGCCTGTATTACCGCCTCCCGGTGGGGTGCGACAATTCTGGTTAAGCACCAGACGAGACACTTCGCCGGCGACCCGCGAGGGTGGCAACGCTACATTTTCGTAGGGCGTGCAATGCTCCTGGTAGGGGAAGACGTTCCCCGCCTCGTCAAGGACCAGACGCACAGACCCTGCCACTTCATCATCCCGGTCAAACGCCGCAAAACAGCGCGAGCGCGAGTCGTACGCGTCGACCTCCAGCCCATCCGGATACCGGTCCGCGCGCAAAAACGACCGCTCTTCGCAGTACACGCTATAGCGCAGCCGATATATTCGGCGCAGTTCCTCGGGTTGATTGACGATGCGTGTGTTTAGCCAGTGTTCCGGACGGAACGCCTTGGGGTGGGTCATTCAATAGCCTCGCGGAACGGCCCCGTATTGCCGGGTTTCAGGGTGGTGACCCTGTGCGTCCTGCTGAGGTCTGCGCCATGTTAAAAGATACAAACGGTAACAGAAAGCAATTGTCAGGAATTTTTACACCCGTAGCCTGCGGCATTCAAGATCTCGCTCCGATAATTCTTTAACGCACTGTTTTTAAAAGAATATTTTTTACTGGCACGACCATTGCTTTAAGTCTTGTGCGACGGCGGCCAGGCCACAACCACTGGCCAGGCGCTCACCTTCCGATACCCCACGGGCCCTGTCGGAACACAAAATCAGGAGATTCATGATGAAAACGATGATCAAGACAGCAGGCGCAGCGAGTCTCCTCGCGATGGCCGTAGCTGGTACTTCGGCGGTGGCAGCACCGCTTGCACAGCTGGGGTTCAGCCAGCATGCGGGTTTTAGTACACCTACATTCTTTGGCGGCTCTCTTCAGTTCAAAGCTGGCAGCACTGTAGCCAACCCTGACGCGGGCGGCCTGGCGCCGGCTGGCACCAGCCTCGGTTTTGCGTGGGAGGGTGGCAATGCCCCCGCGCAGTCATCCATCGGCATCCAGTCATTTGACAACGATTCCGCTCCAACCGTTGATGTAGACGGCGCAACGCCTCTGCGTTACACCGCCGGCTTTGCCGGTACAGACGTTGACGGCCAGTGGAATGAGGGTGACTGGTGGGTGATTGACACTATCACGCAAACCAACGAAGCCCTCGATTCCCTCGGCGGGGCAATCAACGATCCACTCTGGACTGTCGACACTCTGGCTGACTTGCGCATCTTTGCAGACGCAGGACGTACAACGCTTGCCTACCAGGATCCGACTACCACCAATCAGATCAGCTTTAACGAAACACTGAATCAGACGACTTGCGCGGGCCTGAACCCTCTCGGCACGAACTGTGACGACGTGTTTACTGCATCGACAGGCGCCTTCGCACCCGTCTCCTTCAATTACATGGGTTACAAGTACGACCTGAGCTTCCAGCTGCTGCCTGGAATTTCGACGAATGATGGCACGCCAGTTGGCCCCTCCGTGGTTGTTGACAATGGCACCACCATCTCGGTCTTCACGCCCGAGAACGACCCAGGGACAAGCTCTATTCATATTGCGATGAGCTACACAGCTACGCTGATTCCTGAGCCCTCTGTACTGGGCTTGTTTGGCGCCGGCGTATTGGCACTGGGCTTTGCTGGCCGTCGTCGCAAGAACGTCTCTGCCTGAACCACGACGTAACGCCTTACGGTATCATCGCAAGGTATCGAGGAAAAACCCCGGCTCTGCCGGGGTTTTTTTTAGCCCGAGACTCCTAGCTTCTGTTGTATCATCAACGCCACACCCTTTCAGAGTAAGACTGGTATTGTGTCAACAACGCGTATATCCAAAAGAATTCTGATACTTGACGCCGATATGACACCAGCACTTGCTGTTGCGCGCTCCCTGAATGCCGCGAAATACCGCGTCAGTGTTGCTAGCGCAGCGCGGCGCCCCATAACCAGCTACTCCAAATCCGTAATTGAAACATTCCGCTATCCAGATCCCACCGAGGACAGGTCTGCGTTCCTGGCCTGGTTTGAGCAGCATACACGGCAACACCGCTATGACTTGGTCATACCGGTTACGGAACGTTCGTTGCTGCCACTGTCGGAAAGTCGCGACCAACTACCACACGTAAAGATAGCGCTGCCCAGCGCAGAGAGTCTTACTTTAGCTCTGAACAAAAACGCCACTTTCAAACTTGCTGAAGAGCTGGGAATCTCCACACCGCGAAGCTTTTATCTCCATAACCTAGCCGACCTCAAGAATCTGCCATCGGATTTAACATGGCCGATGGTTATCAAACCCAGCCAAACCCTGTCGGGCAGCGCCTCGGGCTACGCAAGAAGAGACGTAAGCTATGCAAACAACCTCGAGTGTTTGCGCGCACAATGCGAGGCCTGCCTAGAGCACTCCCCCGTCATCCTGCAAACCTATTTCCAGGGCCAGGGCGCAGGCATTGAGCTAATTGCACGGGCCGGCGAGATTCTGTACGCGTTTCAACACGTGCGCCTGCACGAGGTACCGCTTACGGGTGGGGGCAGCAGCCTTCGGGCGAGCACCGAGATCGCGCCTGAATTACTTGAGGCAGCGAAAAAGCTGATGAGTGCAGCACGCTGGACCGGTGTCGCGATGGTTGAGTTCAAGTGGAACCCGGATGACCGCAGCTATTGCCTGATGGAAATCAATGGCCGCTTGTGGGGATCTCTGCCGTTGGCAACCGCAGCCGGCGCCGATTTCCCGTCAATGCTTGTGGACCTCGCGCTGACGGGTGACGTGCCACACTACCCACCCTACCGGCGCGGCGTTGTGTGTCGAAATCTGTCTCGCGACCTGATGTGGCATGAAATGGTTCTGCGCAGCAAAAGTGACCATACAACGAAAACCCCTTCGGGGCGCTCCATCGCCAGGGACCTGGTGGAGGTTTTTTCATTCCACCATTACTTCGATATTCAAAATTTCAGTGATCCATTACCCGGCTTGGTCGATATCGGCCGCCTCGCGCGACAGTATGCGCTACGAGTCGCCGGCCTCTGGAAGGAGCACTGGTTTTCCCTGCAGCAGCGCTTGCTTTGGCGAAACGGAACGATACGCGAGAAACTCCGCAGCTCACGCAGTATTCTGTTTGTTTGTTATGGCAACATCAATCGGAGTGTTGTCGCCGAGGCTGCCATGTCTGCGATTCAGCCTTTAGCAAACACAAGGAAAATCCGCTCCGCGGGCTTCCATGAAGAAACCGGGCGACCGGCAGATCCACGTATGGTCGCGGTTGCCGCCCGGCATAACATTGCGCTCGCGAATAGCAGCTCTACGTATGTAAGTGCAGAGCTTATAGAAGAGAGTGACCTTATATTCGTCATGGAAAAACGCCATTTCGATCAACTCACCAAGATGTACCCAGACACGGCCACCCGAACCTTCCTGCTGGGCACAGCTTCAGACAAGCGTGCTAATAGCATTGAAATTCTCGATCCCTATAATCAGGCGCCCGCAATTTATGAATCCTGCTTCCTGCAAATCCGGGAAGCCGTGAGCGCTTTATCCGGCGCCCTGCAGGGGACACACAATCATGTCTAGCGAGTCCAAGTTGGAGCAAATGCCTGGCGCGGTCGAACATGACGCACCATTCTTCTCAGTAATCATACCCACTCGCAATCGCCCCGGACTATTCCAGCGCGCCCTCCAATCTGTGCTTGCACAAAGCACGCAGGATTTAGAAGTCATCGTAGTGAATGATGGCTCTGCCGGCGAATATTTGGCCGCCTATCAAGCGATGGAAGCTGATGCGGCTGATTGCGTATCATGGATTTGCCAAGCCCAGCGCCCGAACGGCCATGGCCCAAGCTATTCCATCAACACGGGGGCTCGCGCGGCTAGAGGGCGTTATCTATGCATCCTGGACGACGATGACAGCTGGGAAGATATGGAGCATTTACAGACTGCCCGAGATGTCATACTGCGCAGCGATGGCGATGTGGACGCTTACTACAGTAATCAAGTGGCATACGACGAAAATAATCAACGGGTAGAACATGCACTTTGGCTTGATGGGCTTGCAAACCAACTGCCGATCACGAACGCCCCTTGCGGTACGTTCCGCGTAGAGCCGCGCACATTGCTGCAACATGGCGGCTTTCCACACCTCAACTGCACCATCCTACACCGCCAGCTGTTCCTCGATCTGGGTGGCATGGATGAGGGCATTCGCTACGAATGTGAAGTCGACTTGTACTTGCGCACACTAAGCGTCGCATCCCACATCATCTATACGGCAAGATGCATTGGTCGCCACAACGTACCCGCGATCAGCAAAAGAAATAACGAGTCGACCTCCGTTGACGAAACTCAGAAGCGCTTGTCACAAATACGTGTCTACCAGAAGAACCTGTGCACAAGTGAGCACCCGGATGTGGTGGATGCCTGTAGAACCCGCCTGTCGCCACTATATAAACATTTGACAACACTTAAACGGCAAAGCGGTGAGCGCAAAGCAGCAGCCGTGCTTGCCCGCGTAGCGCTCGCACATCGCTATTCACTGAAGTGGCAGGCGTACTGTATATACCTTGCCGTATTCGCGATGCTGGATAGACGATAATGGAAACATTGACTTACTTGCGGGCGTTGGGAAAACATCCGACAGTCCTGAAGCACTACCAGCCGATATTGCTCATGAGCCACATGCGGGCCAATACCAGCTTGCTGGGGCACGTACTCGGCAGCAACCCCGAAATTGAAGGCTACTATGAGCTACACATTGGGTATTACAGTTGGAAGAGCCTGATCAGGCAGAAGCTACTGCACTTCTCCAAACATGCGCCAAAGTCATCGGCTCGATTTATGTTCGACAAAGTGCTTCACGATGACCACTTTGTCGACCTCTCACTCTTCCAGCAAGGCAAAGTGATCTTTGCGCTGCGCCCACCACAGACAACCATTCGCAGTATCGTCAGCCTCTACCGCTCAGTCGAACCCGATCACCCGTATACAGACAGTTACAACGCCACTCAGTACTACATATCCCGAATTCGGTCGCTAGCCAGAATTGCCAGCGCCAGTCCGACCGATTTCCTGTACCTCGATGCTGATGCTCTGCGAGAAGAGGCACCACGGACCCTTCAATCGATCAGTGGCTTTCTTGGCCTGAAAGCACCGCTAGAAGAAAACTATAAAAAACAGCCGCTGACGGGTGCAGAGAAAGCGGGTGACTCGTCGGAATCGATCATATCTGGCAAGATAGAACGCGTCACTCGAACCTATGACCACATTCCCGTCGCGGAAGCAAACATGGCAGAGGCGGCTCATCAGTTCCAGCTGGCCCGCAGCACGATCATAGAAAGCAAACGGTGTGTCGCAAAGGTACTCCAGGATGAATAAGGTCAGGAAAGGAATGCCGTTGCTGGAAGCGACATTGCCTTTGAGGAACTGGTCTGATGCGAACCTGCTTGGCACTTTTGCTGAAGGCGATGCAGCGCAGCCGCACTACATTCACAGCGAACAGTCGGCTACCGACGCAAGCGGCATAATAATCGCGCTCACAGGTCACCCCTTCCTGGAAACAAACAGCGGTTGCCAGCAAACCAATGCCACTGAGCTGCTCACTCAGTATCAAGCGCTCGGTGACAGTTTCCTGACCACGATCGCAGGTCGATGGGCCTTGCTGTTGCTCGACCCACAGCAAGAGCGCATCCTTTTCGCCAACGACAGGCTTGGCCGCCAACCGCTGTACTACTCTGAGAATGAAGGTACGCTAAGCGTCTGTACACAGTTGCGTCCTTCCTTAGCGCCGATGCAAGCACCCGACCTGGATGAGCAGAGCATCTATCACTTTGTTTACTTCCACATGATTCCCGCGCCAGGCAGTGCTTACAAAAATGTTCAGAAGCTGAGTATGGCACATCGGGGCGAGGCAGACCGAAATGGCGTTCGTGTCACACGCTATTGGACTCCCAAATTCACCGAAAATAGTCCGGGCTCTCGAACTCGCCTGAAAACTGCAGTCGCGGAAACACTCCGAAATGCAGTAGGACGCGCAGCGCATGACCACGCAACGCACAAGACCGGCGCTTTTCTTAGCGGCGGACTAGACAGCTCTACCGTGGCCGGAATGTTACACGAAGTACAGGAAGCCGGCTGCGATGCCTATGCCATTGGCTTTGATGCGGAAGGCTACGATGAGATGCCTTATGCACGCATTACCGCAAAACACTTTGGCATTCGATTACATGAATACTATGTGACCCCCGACGATGTTGTGACGGCAATGCCAGAAATCTCGAAGGCCTTTGAAGAACCCTTTGGTAACTCCTCCGCGCTTCCGGCCTACTTTTGCGCCCAAAGGGCGGCCGCAGATGGCGTTTCCGTACTCCTCGCCGGAGACGGCGGTGACGAGCTTTTCGCAGGTAATGAACGCTACGCCCATCAAAAATTATTTGAGCATTATGCTAATCTGCCTTATTTCGCTCGTCACACAATAATCGAGGGTTTAGCCAAGATATTGCCGGCGCAAAGCAGACTTGGCCGCAAAGCTTCGAGTTTCCTCAAACAGGCCTACACCCCCCTGCCAGCGCGGCTACATTACTACAGCTTTCTTGAACAGAACGACGCCACGCAGGTCTTTCTTCCGGAGTTTCTTCGCGCCATCGATACGGTGCGCCCGACAGGACTACTCAATTCAATCTATCATGCACCTGAAGGTGCTAGCTCGCTGAATCGCATGCTTTTTCTAGACTGGCAGATAACGCTGGCGGACAATGACCTGCGCAAGGTCAGCAAGGCCTGCGAGATGGCGGGGGTTGAGGTGCGTTACCCCATGCTGGATGACGAGTTGGTGTCACTTTCGCTGAAAATACCATCGCACTGGAAGTTACCGCGCAAAGCGCTGCGGGACTTCTACAAACAGGCGCTTAAGGGATGGTTACCGGATGCTACGATCAAAAAGTCCAAGCAAGGCTTCGGGTTACCCTTTGGAGTTTGGATGAAAACCCATTCGCCGCTGCGCGACATGGCCTATGAACATGCATTGGGCCCGCACAACCGCTCGATTTTCAACCCAAGATTTCTCGAGGAAGCCGTTGCACAGCACCGTGATGGCCATGCGTCCTACTACGGCGAGCTCGTCTGGCTCTTGGCGGTGCTGGAAATCTGGCTGGGAGCCCACGAGGTGGCGCGATGAATACACACCCCCTACAGAGCCTTGTAGCTGCGATTTTCACACTCTATGCGTTGCTCAGCAGCACGTTTGCCTATGCGGAAGGCAGAGGCGTGGCACCTTGGGTGGGTGAGACACTCGATGGCCGACAGTGCAGCGGGCCTGGCACCGAGAACTACGGGCCGTTTGATTTCCGAATAGACAAAAACAAACTGCCTATTGTCGAGAACTACCACTTCACACAGGACGTCGAACAGCTGATACGCGGAGTCAGCGTCACACACCCTATAGGTGATATTCGCTACACACTAACCAAAATACCCAATCACCACCGCGCACTGTACTCTGCTGTCCGTTTTTCAATCAGCGATCCCTCCGCTCGCCTGAAGCGAGAGAATCCCGCCGAATGTTTTTTGCAGCGCGCGATCCGCTATGCGCCCGACGATGCCGTGCCCCACATGCTTTTCGGGCTGTATCTGCATCGTCTGGGGCATCCCCGAGACTCCCTTAAGCACTACCTACAAGCTGAGGCTTTGACGCCCAATGATGTCAACCTACTTTACAACATGGGCCTAGTCTACTTTGATCTCGGACAATACAGTGAGGCAAGCCGCTATGCGCAACAAGCTTACGCCTCTGGTGTGACCTTCCCGGGGTTGAAACGCAAACTACAGCAAGCCGGACAATGGGACTGACAAAAGACTACTTTCAAGAGGAAAACAAGTGACAGCGCTAGAAATCACTCGCAAGATGATCCGCTCCTGCCTTCAGCTGGATGAATCTGTATCACTGAGTGAAGATACCTATTTGATGGGTGGCTTTCCAGAGTTCAACTCACTCACTATCACAACGCTTATTGTCGAGATTGAAGACAATCTGGGGTGCGAAGTGGCAGATGATGAGATTAGTGGAGAAATCTTTGAAACCGTCGGTTCGCTCGCAGAGTTCGTAGAACACAAAATGAAGGAAGCATGAGCGCGCAACGTATCGACATTCAGGCCGGATTCTCCGAAGGTGAGAAGCCGGCCTTCTTTGTGCGCTTCTCACCTGTGGATGTCGTACCGCGTGCGCATGTGATTTACCTACCGCCTTTCACTGAAGAGATGAATCGTTGCCGCGCCATCGCGGCAGGACAAGCGCGTTGGTTCGCAAGGCAGGGGATAAGCTGCACGCTTTTGGATTTCCATGGCACAGGCGAGAGCCCCGGGGAAACTACAGACGCCACGCTCCCCATCTGGTACAACAATATCTCCGAGATATACGACAGCCTTGTCAATGAAGCTCAGGTGCCTGTCCACCTATGGGGCTGCCGGCTGGGAGCGCTCATTGCGGCGAATTACCTGGCCGAACGCACAATCACCTGTGATGCCCTGCTGATGTGGCAGCCCGTTGTTTCGGGGAAGGCCTATGCCACTCAGGTCTACAGGCAACGCCTCGCAGCACTGATAGAGCGCGGAGGTGCTGCGGAAACGACTACAACCATCAGAGAACGTCTTGCCAACGGCGACAATGTTGAAATCGGTGGCTACTCACTCGGGGGTGACTTGATGTTGTCCATTGACAGCCTGGACATGGCAGACATCCCCCGCGCTCCGGCAAAGCGCATCTACTGGCTGGAGCACAGCTCCGATGGCGACCAGCCCCCGAACCCCCGTTCCGCTAAAGCTATAAGCCACCTTAGCGGCCTGGGAGCAGAAACCCAGCATGTACCTTTCAGTGGAGCGCCCATTTGGCAGCTGCATGAGCGTGCGACCTGCGATTCGCTGCTCGAGAAAACAGAGGCCCTGCCGCTGTGACCACTACGCCCTCGCTAAACGAAGTGGCCTTCCCATTCAAACTTAACGAGTGCGATCTGCTCGGCGTTATCCATCAGTCGACAACTGCTAGCGACCTGGGTGTGTTAACCCTTGTCGCGGGCGGCCCGCAGTACCGGGGCGGCTGTGGTAGGCAGCTGGTTGCACTGGGACGGCGACTGTCGCGGGAGGGCGTACACGTCATGCGCTTTGATCACCGGGGCTTGGGGGATAGCGAAGGTGAATTCCAAGGATTTGAGGCTCTGCAGAATGATATCGAGGCCGCGATCGCGGAGTTCCGGCGACAAGTGCCAGGGCTTGAGCGCATCATCCTCTGGGGGGGCTGTGATGCAGCATCCGCGGCACTGATCAACGCCCATCGGTTTCCAGCGGTTGTCTCTGTGGTGGCTGCGAACCCTTGGGTCAGCAGCGAACGCACTGCGGCTCGAGTCCAGCAGAAGCATTATCTTTCCCGCCTGCGTCAGAGATCATTCTGGCGGAAACTGCTCAAACTGGAGTACGACATACCCGCTTACCTGCGAAGCGCGTCCACCCGGCTGTGGAATCGTCTCACCAGCCGTGCCGGGGCAGACCATCGCCATTCAGCCTCATCTGCTCAACCACATTACATCGATCGTATGTTGCTCGGATTGCAACAGTTTGGTGGCAGCGTTTTATTTCTTATGAGTGGCAGCAGCCTGATAAGCAGGGAATTCGACGAGCTGGTTGCTGCAGACCGTGAATGGAACAGGGCATGCAGTGGCCCCGGGCGAGAACGGCTGGAGATTGCCGGGGCCGATCAAACTTTTTCCAGTTTGCAATCCAGGAATCGGATGCTTGATGCCGCCAGCATGTGGGCGGGCAGACTGAAAAGCTCATGATACCGAGACATGTGCGCCTGATAACTCCCACAACCCCGACCTCCAAAGGCGGATAACGCCTTGTCAATCGCACGCTCGCTTACGATTTCAATTGCGCAGACATACATCACGATAGGACTGCAACTGCTGTCATTCGTGATTATAGCCAGGTTGCTTACGCCCGAGGAAATCGGGCTTTATTCAGTGGCTATTGCCGTTATTGGTATCGCGCAAATATTAAGAGACTTCGGCATCGGTAGCTACCTGATTCAGGAGCGAGAACTCACTACCGCAAGAATACGCACCGCGTTCACGGTAACAATGATCGTGTCAACGACGCTATTTTTGGTCGTATTGGGCGCCGCCAAACCCGCAGCATGGTTTTACAATGATGAACGTTTGACCGGAATCCTCCAGCTTCTATCGATTAACTTCCTACTGATACCCTTCAACTCAACCACGATGTCACTTTTGAAACGGGAGATGAGGTTTGGCTTACTGGCTCTTTTTGGAATATTGGCTTCGGTAGCTGGCACAGCATCGGCAATCGGCTTTGCCCTTGCAGGCGCGGGCTACAACGCACTGGTTTATTCGAGCATCATCTCTACGGTCACTCTCGTGTTAGCTGGAGCGGTATACCGCGGCTCCGAGTTTATGCTGCGGCCAACTCTGGCCGAGTGGCGACGCGTAACAGGGTTTGGTTCCCAGGTTGCATTGACCAATGTGCTGGGGCATATCGCGGGTAACATGAATGATCTCGTCGTAGGCAAGGCCCTGGGATTCACCGCTGTAGGCCTGCTTAGCCGCGCGCAAGGGGTGATGAATCTGTTCCACCGTGACATGATGGGAGCGATCAGGAGTGTCGCCTATCCGGCATTTGCCGGTGCATCACGCAGGAACGCCGACATGGAGGATATTCACAACCGAAGCATCACCGCGGTCACCGCAATCGCCTGGCCATTCTACGGTTTTTTTGCGCTCTACCCTCTGGAGAGTTTGCGCTTCCTCTTTGGCCCACAATGGGACGCCGCAGCCCCTCTGGTGCCCATTTTTTGCGCAGCGGGTGCCGTTGCGGTAGTGTGGAGCCTGAGCATGAATATGATTACTGCCATGGGAAAAGTCAAACTCGCCACCCTTTCCGAACTTGTCATACAACCCTTGAGAATTGTCATTCTTGTCGTCGTCGCGCTCACGTTTGATGAGATCATGCCTTTCGCAATCGCCCTACTCGGTATTTATTGTTTGCAGTTGATCAATGTCTATGCCTTCAAGCACTATGCATGCCCGACAAGCTGGAAAAAGCTGGCTGGGGGGTTAATGTACTCCGCAATACTGACTGTCTTGAGCTTGGGCCCCGGTTATATCATCTACCGACTTTTCCTCGACAACGGAAAAAGTGTTGATGAAGTCTTCGGAATCCCAATCCTGGCCATATGCCTTGCGTTGAGCTGGTTAGTCGCGATCCGCCTGATCGACCACCCTACTATTCACGACGAGCTTGTTCCAGCACGCGTGAAGCGAATTCTACTATTCCCTTGGAAGCCCGCTGATGGCATACGTTGAAATCACTATTCTGAGCTTTATCCTCTGTCTCCTGATTCTTGCCTACAGAAAGATCAGAATGATCCATATATCGACCTATGAACTGATGGATAAAATAGGCGACGTAGAAATTGAGTCAAAGCACCTTTACGGGCAGATTCAGGCGTACATTGATCTAAAGGCCCTGCTCGCACTCACCCAGCCGTTGCCTCGCTTAAGAGGCTGGGCTGCCTCCCCGGATTTCCTTGTCGAAATCGCGAAACACGCACTCAAAGAAAAGCCCAACTGCATTGTTGAATGCAGTAGTGGCGCTTCTACCATCGTGCTCGCCCGCTGTGCTCAGCTATCAAACACTGGGCACGTTTTTAGTCTGGAGCATGATGCCCGCTTCGCAGAAATAACCAGAAAAAACCTTAAGGACTGCGGCCTATCCGACTGGGCTACGGTTGTTGTGGCTCCTCTTGAACCCGCCGGAGTTGACGTAGCGTTAGACTGGTACTCTAGCGCAGGGTATGCGGCCTTGAAAGATATCGACCTTTTGGTTATTGATGGCCCACCAAGTAAACCAAACGAACTCGCAAGGTATCCCGCTATCCCTGAAATGATAGAGCGCCTTACTGAAGATGCCGCTATTTTTCTCGATGATGCCAATAGATCAGGTGAGCAAAAGATAATCTCAAGTTGGTTGGAGGACGAAAGATTGATACTAAATCGAACCATCGATTTAGAGAAGGGAGGCGCAGAGATCAGGTTCAGAAAAAATTCAGCCTAGGATTTAAAATGCACATACTCTTTGCCACGAATCGCCACTATCTACCTCAGGCTATCGGTGGCGCAGAATGGTCTACACATATACTAGCTGAAGAATTGGTACGCCAAGGGCACCAAGTATCTATTATATGCAGCATCCACCCCAGGGGCTTTTTTGGCACAAAAAACCGGATAGCTCGAAGAATATTAAAAGATGACTTTCCACGCGATGACGGTCAGGGGTACCCAGTTTACCGCGGGTGGGATCCAATCCGAAAATTTGAATCCGTGGCATCAAAGGTACGCCCCGATCGGGTAATCGTGGTTGGAGCGCCACCCAGAGCTTATGAGCTCGCATTGGCTGCCGTTGAGCTTGGCTACAGCACATTTTACCAAGTAAGGGATGTCGATTTCAGCCGACACGGAGGCGATTTAGGGTCTATACCTCAGCTGAAATTCATTGCCAATTCGGAGTTCACACGCAAACAAATCGAGGAATCATTCGGTAAGAATTCCGCCATCGTTCTACCGCCCATAGCACAGGAGAGGTGCTGGGTGCCTCGCACAGGCAATAGGGTTCTCATGATTAATCCCGACCCATCGAAGGGCGGGGATATTGCCTTGGAACTCGCAGCACAATGCCCGGATATACCATTCCTCATACAAGAAAGCTGGGCAAGCAATAGGCACTTAGTTGAAATGAAAAATGCAGCGAAAAAACTCAGCAATGTACAATGGGAACCTCCAAAAATTGATATTCGCAAAGCATTTTCCCGAGCGAAGATAATATTGGCACCGTCGAAATGGGAAGAGGCTTGGGGACGAGTAGTAAGCGAGGGGCAGGTAAGCGGTATTCCTGCAGTCGCTTCTAGGATAGGGGGCCTTCCCGAATCAGTGGGAGCAGGTGGCATTCTGGTCGATGTCCCCTCGGATATTTCAAATTGGAAGGTCGCGCTAAGGTCGCTCTGGGACTTTCCAGAAACCTATCAAAAATACTCGAAAGCAGCCACCGATCACGCTAACCGACCGGAGGCTCAACCCTCTTACCAAGCCAAGTTATTGTGCGCGACATTAAAAGACGGTTAAAAAATCTTAATTCCACGAGACGAGAACGGAGCTCTACCACAATCTTCTACGGGCAGCACTAACAGGAGAAAGTCGCTTTGACAAATCCCCAAAGTCAGTTATCAATGAGCGTAATTATCCCTACATACAACGCTGCATCGCACATCGGTGAAACACTTCTTTCAATACTTAACCAAGGTATCGAGCCAAATTGTATCGTAGTGGTCAACGATGGTTCTACAGACAGCACTGAGCAAGCCATCCTCGAAACGCATGAATTCCACGGCATCCAGTATATTTCTACACCAAACAGGGGGCAAGGTGCAGCTAGGCAACTCGGAATCAGCAAAGTTTCTTCAGATTATATTTTCCTTTGCGACAGCGATGACATCTGGACTCCAAATCATCTTCAGAGAAAATCGCAGCTTCTTGAGCAGTTTCCGGAAGCTGACTTTACATTCTCTAACTGCTACTCATTTGGCGCAAGTTCAGACGGCTCCCATAATCTGCTTGATGAAGCTCCGCCTGGATGGGCAGAACACCAGTGTGAGTTTGGTCAGGACGGTTTTTACATAATAAGGCAACCCTATCTCGCATTGCTGGACTTTAACCCGGCCTATCCCTCGGGCGTTATGTTCCGACGTGAGAGTTACCAGCGCATGGGCGGATTCTTGGAAAAGTACAGTCGCTGGATTGGCGAAGACAGCGAGTTTACGCGGCGATTCGCTAGCTTGGATGATTGCGTGTTTGTCGGCGATACACAACCAACCTGGGGTTATAGACGTCACAGCTCAAACTACTCAGCGGTACAGTGGAAGAATATCAAGGCCAAGGCCGATATCCTTGAGGAGCATTTGCGGCTGGGCGTTGTTCCACCTTCTTATGTCGGCGCGACCTGCGCTGAACGCGACGCCACACGTGGAGCTGCGTTCGACCAAGCATGTTGGGAGAAGGCTTCAGGTCATGTCGCCGACCTCTTTTTGGAACTCCCGCCCGCGCAGCGCACCGCAAAGAGGCGTGCGAAAGCCCTACTTGCCAAGGCTGGGGTGTTTTTCTAGACACCCTATTCGGGGGCTGTATGCAGCGATCAGATTGGCTCTCACGCTCGAAGGTGACCGCTTTAGTTTGCGCAGGAGTAACAGCACTCGTGATTCTCAATGCATATTTCAATGATCGAAAACCCGTCACCGTAACTTACAACGAGGAGCAAACACACCAGCCAGCGCTGAAGATGCAGATATATCCCACCGAAGCCGATGGCGACAATCACCCGGCCGTTCTGTTCTTTCATGGCGGCGGCTGGATCACAGGCAGCCCCGACCAGTTCAAATGGTTTGCAGAAAAATTTGCCGCCTGCGGTATCGTCTCAGCACTTGTGGAATATCGCGTCCATTCGAGACATGGCACTCTACCCGATAGCGCAGTTGACGACGCCTACAACGCCTATCAATGGATGTATCGGCATCACGCCCAGTTTGGCGTGAAGGCAGCTCATATTGCACTGGTCGGTGGCTCCGCTGGCGGTCATATCGCTGCAGCAAGTGCACTGAGTTATCCGTATGGTGCTTCAAGCAACTATGAAGGTTCCAATACCACGCCTCCCTTCGCTTTGGGGCTGCTGAACCCGGTCCTCGAACTGACGGTAGCCAAAAAGTCTCAAGGTTACACCAAGGAAGAACTGAAACTGATTGAAGCTCTTGGGCCAACTAAGACCACGAGCTTATCACTTGGATCCAAGCTGGAGCGAACAGACATACCAACGCAGATTATCTACGGTAGCCTCGACCCCCTGTTGCCAACGGCATACGAAGTGCTGCTCTCACAGGCTGAAAACCCCAGGGCACCTTTGGAGCTACTGGTGGCATCCGGCGAAAATCACGGTTTCTTCAACTACGAACCCTGGCGCACAAGAGTAGCCGGCTCTCTCCTAGCGTTCCTCCGAGCCCATGGAGCGGCAGTTGACTGCGAGTTAGCAATGAATGAGCCAGCAGAGCTAAAAAACGCGAGAGGAAATGGCGCGTGACTCTACGCTCCAGCGTCCACGACAAGGCTCGCCTCGTGCCGCTGTAGCTGATTTAGCAGTTGCTGCAATCCGGACGAAAACGCTGCGGTAAGCTGCTGTAGCTCCTGATTCGATAGTCTCTGGTGAACCAGTCGTCGGCTCTTGCTGTCATCGCCTTGCGGGCGTACCCCCAGCCGAATCCGCTGAAAATCCTGTGTCCCGTACGCGCCGATGATAGAACGCACCCCAAGATGGCCGCCGTCGCCACCCCCTCGGCACACTTTGACTGTGCCATGCTCAAGATCCATATCGTCGTGAATCACGACCGCTGCGCTGGCGAGCTCTTCGGCCCCGAGCATTCTGCGAATCACCTCACCTGAATGATTGATGGCGGCGTCCGGTTTAACCAGCATGACCTGGACACCCTGTATGACCCCCTCGCTGACCTGTCCCAGAGATATCTGCTCCCAAACCATGCCCTGCTCTTGGGCCAGCGTATCGAGTGCAAAATGCCCGGCATTGTGCCGCGTTAGCTGGTATTTTCCCCCCGGGTTGCCCAGCCCCAATAAGGCAATACGTCCCTGAACATTAGGAATAAGCGGAAGCGCGTCACTGGCAGCAGAGAGCGCGTCGGAATGTATAGTGGCGGGGTTGGAGAAATCGTAGGCTCTCTTACATTGCGTGCAGAACTGAGATTTACCACACCGGCTTTCCCAGCATGCGATGGGGCTTTCCCGGTCGAGAATCAACCTCACGAGGTGATCCGCACGGGACGAGCCCTTCAGCAGTACCAGATCCCCCGGACGCAGCACCTCACGCAAATACAGCGAAGCCTGCCGCAATTCAGCGAAACCGTGCAAACGCTTCAGCTGGTCTCCATTTGCTTTTTTTGTAGCCCGATAGGCATTGGGGCCGACAAAAATTACCTGGTCGGCAATTTCCAACGCTCTTTCCGCCACCTGTGGATAGAGTTTGGATGCTGACCGTGAGTAATCCGAAAGCGTGCCGATTACCATGACTTTACGTGGTGCCTTGGCATCTCGCATAAATTTCATGGGCGAGTCCAACGACCAAAGAGGGGCTTTCCAGTCATCCCGCAGGAACGTGACATCATCTCTACCGGCCACAACCTGCATTCGCCCCTCGCTGGGCTCCAATTTACGCAGGCTTTTGATGGCGTCTGGTAGTTCCATACCAGCCGCCACCCCCACGGCCAAAGCACAGAGAACAGACAGCGCGAGTTGCTCGCCGTGCAGCGCCGTCACCACTGTATGATCTTCGCCTTTGTACTTGACCTTCAGGGTCAGCGGTTGTGGCCACTTTGATTGACATTCCAGTAGACGCAGAGTGGCACCCTCGCTCCGCCCCACCCAGATCACCTTCCTACGGCAGTGCTGCCCCCTCTCCAGCAACAGAGGGTCATCAATATTCAGGATTGCAATGCCATCTTTCGGCAATGCCTGGACAAGTCGGAACTTCTCCGTGGCGATGTCCTCAAGCCCGAAATCGGACCGGGCATGTTCACGTTGAATGAGCGTTACAACGGCGATGCTCGGCGTGAACAACCTGAGAGGCCAGTTCATGGCCCGAGGCTCGCCGCCGGACACTTCCACAACTGAATACCGGTCACCAGGCCGCGTAGCGACCACCGTGTTGGCCACCATCGCTGGCTCATTAGAGGACTGCTGAGTCTTGGTTACCGACCCTTTACCTGAGAGTATACCGGCACAGAGATCCTTGGTTGTGGTCTTGCCCGCACTACCCGTAATGCCCACAAACTCGACCTTTCCGAGCACTGACCTTTTTATCAGCGCTCGAGCCATCGCCGAGGCGAACTCCGTTCGCCAGCGAAGGATTGCGACAAGATCCCTGGCACGACTTGTCAATGCGGTGATGGCCAAAACCAAGCGCTCCGGTATATGCACAATCGGCAAGAATGCACTCAAAGTCCGGCATTGTCCAAATTATTGGAGGTTAAGCCGTGGCCTTCGGTGGTATCCTTCTAATGATTTTTGGTAATTACAATATGCTTCACCACACCGCTTGAGTAACAATATTTACAGCTTAAAGACACATCAGATCAGCCACCTCGATGACAATGCAATCGTCGAGCGGCCTCAATCCAAGTTCGCAATGAGAGTCAGCATGATCAAACATAGCGCAAGGAAAACTCCCACCAGGGGCTTCTTTGAACTTTAAACTCTTCATCCTCTCGCTCGGACGCGCTATAGGACTCTTTGCCCTGAGCAGGCACCTGACGTCCGGTCGAGTTCGCATCCTGGCTTATCACGGCATTTGGCTTGGTGAAGGTCATTTTGGCAACTTTCTGTACATGGACGCCCGCAAATTTCAACGAAGACTGGCATTACTCAACAAGTGGGGGTACCCGGTAATTCCACTAACGCAGGCCATCGAAGGCCTTGACGGGGGTAGGCTCCCCAAATCAGCTACCGTGATTACCATTGATGATGGGTGGTATAGCACTTATGTGCATATGCTTCCTGCTTTGCTGGCACACAGCTACCCCGCCACCATCTATTTAACGACATACTATTGTGTCAATCAGGCACCGGTTATCGATGTCGCGTTAGACTACTGTTTTCAGCAAATTGACTCAGCCCGATGCCCAGAAATTCATATTTCCGACTTCGCATTCGGGCCACTACCAACTGGGACGGATCAGGAGAAAGCCCTCGCCCTTGCAGCCGCAGTGGACGCCATATCCAAACTGCAGGATGATGCAAGGAGGCAATTGTTCTTACAATCAGTATGCAAGAAAGCTGACGTGGACTACGAGAAGCTATTAACAGAACGCTGGTTTCATCTCATGAACGCGGAGGAAGTTCAGGATGCCGCAGAGAAGGGCGTTTCTGTGGAAATGCACACCCACCGCCACAGAATCAGGTATGACGATGAAGACTGTCTGGAGCAGGAACTCGTGCTCAATAGCGGGTGCATTGAGGATATAACAGGGCGGGGTCCGGTTCACTTTTGTTATCCTAGCGGGAGGTTTTCGCAGGAAATTTGGCCGCATCTAAATGACGCTGGCGTTACCTCTGCTACGACCACCGAGCTCGGAATGGTGGATGGTCAGTCTGCAATATATGCTCTGCCTCGCCTGCTCGATGGGCAAAACATCTCAGAACTAGAATTTGAGGCGGAAATGAGCGGCTTCATGGAATTGATACGCCAAGCCAGCACGTCTTTAGGATTTTCCCGGCGAAAAAGGCGCTAGAAGCCGCGTCACCGCTCGTATTCCTACAAATTGGCGGGAGAAAACCAAAGTGAATGTTCACTTGAAGCGGCCGCAAAAAACCACTTTAGGGGGCGTCGTACGGCAAACCCTAAGGCGAGCAAGCGAAGGACATCTCGCGGCCAGCAGGCAGTTCGTCGAAATGCTGATATTGCGCGTACTCTATGGCTTGGGCCCCGGCCATTACCATGTCGCGCGTTACTGGCGCAGGGATCTGCCTTGGCGGTTCAAAAGTGGCTTCTGGACATACAAGAAATTCCGACACCATGTAAACACGCTGAATCCTCCCGCCTACCAAAAGCTGTCACAGAACAAAATTAGCGAGAAGGCCATCCTTCAATTAGTCGGAATTCCGACACCGAGATTCCTGGGCCGCTTACATAATCGGGTTGGGGTCACTGCAACCGGCAGCAGACTCGTCAACGCTGACGATTTGACGCAGCTGTTGCTGACGCAGCAGCAGGTGGAAAGGGTATGCTTCAAGCTGGTAGAAGGCTACGGTGGAAAGGGTTTTCAGGCGGTTAGCCTTGAAAGAGGAGACACCTTGAAGCTCAGGTTACTAGACTCAAAAAAGGTAGCGAGCGTTTCCGAGTTTGTCGACAATATCCTGCAGCCCGGTGCAGGGGCCGATTACATTATTGAGGAGTATGTAAATCAGCACCCTGAAGTAGCACGCCTTAACGCATCCAGCGTCAACACCCTGAGGATCTGGGCAATCAACAGAGGTGATACTCAAGATATTTTGGGGGCCTTTCTGCGCGTTGGTCGCCGAGGCCGCTTGGTAGACAATACGAGCCAGGGCGGACTAATCTTCCCGATCGACACGGATACAGGCGAAATCGGTACGGGCCTGAGCCTGAAAAACGACAACTGGAATGAAACGTTCCAAACCCACAAGGATTCGGGAGAGAAAATTACCGGAGCAACAGTACCATTCTGGATCGAATCGGTGAGCCTCGCGATACGTGCAGTAGCGGCCTTCCCACATATACAGTTTGCCGGCGTAGATGTCGCGATTACCGTCGATGGTCCGGTCGTTATTGAGCTCAACGTAGAGCCAGACCCAACCGCGGCGATTGTGTTCGACAAACCTCATCGGGAAATTTTTCGCCAGCCGAGCATGCGGTAGAATTTCCTAATGAAAACCATGACCGCAACCTAGGTAAATAAGCAGAGGAAAACAAGGTCGCTCAAGTTACGCCCGCGTAGAGTGAGCTCAATAGTGACAATTCCCACCGGGGCTGCACATGACAACAGATATAGAGGAGTATTGTGCCCTTGCACTAGCCCCAGTCGCGGGTACCGGGTACGCCGCCCTGCCAGAAAATTTATTAGCACTCGAGCAGGAGTTGTCCACAAAAGAAAGGCGAGGTGCTGTTCCGTTTAACAAGCGACTCCTGATTTTTCTGTTAAAGGAGTTCTCACTTTCGGAATCGCCCTGGAAGTTACCGAAATGTGTTGCTCTACTCTACGACGCGCAATTGGAAAGACTTCAATTCACGGCCGCGAATATGCCTGATAGTTACTTCAGTTTTCAAAATGATCCATTCCGCAAGGATCTGGCTATCCTGCTGCATCGGCTAATCCCGTTTGGGGCGGAGTTCGCCAATCCCCACTCAGGGATCCCGCGCTCCCTGGCGATCAAGGGCGGCCCGAAGCAAGCTATCCGCTTCCTGCGAGCAACAGCAGCCAGCCGCGGAACCCGGCCGTTTTTAGAGCTTCACATGCACCCTGCAGTCAAAGAGGCTTTCCATCCTGCGGGTTTGCTGGAGTGTTACGAATACCTGGCTGACTTCCTGCAGCTGAACCCGAGCTTTCGCGGAGTTCAGAGCACCAGCTGGTTTCTCGATCCCAATCTGTCGCGGATCAGTCCTCGCCTCGTTTATCTGCGCGAGGTTCCCGTGCGATGTGGCGCGTACATATTGTTCGCAGGCGAGGACAGGGAAGGTAAATCGGGGGCCTTGGCGACCTCTCCCACCCGGCGGCGCCTGTATGCTTCCGGTGATTACCAGCCGAGACTCTTCACAAGAATTTGGCCGAGGGCGCAGATTTTGCAGCGGCAATGGCAGCAATTCCAGTCATCGTCTGGGAGAGAATGACCTAGCGCGGCGCGCCTGAATCCAACCATTCGGCCAGAGTCCGCAATTCCAGTGGACTAATATTAACGGGATGGTTGGGGCCAAAGTCGATGTCGTTGGCATATGTCGCGTCAGTACGGCCATCCAGACGCCGGTTGGCCGCCTTCCAGTACAAGAGGCTTTCCCTTGCGAACATCGTGTTCACATATTTACTCGTATACGGCCTCTGCAAACCATACTGCCGCCTCTTGTCTGTTGTTTCCTTTACCTGAACACGCCTTTCAGGCAACACTGACTCCTGGAAGAAGTCCCAAACCAGTTTGTCATATTCCATCAACGGCACGTCATCCACATGGCAGGATAGGCAGCGACGTTCGAAGATTGGCCTTATATCATCTTCGAACGTGGGCACCCGCCGCGTGCTCAAGATCTCAACCGGCTTTGCGGCGAAAGCCATTGATGCCTCGTAGGCCCGCCCAGGGATTGAGTGCTGATGACAACCGGTACAAACGCGCTTTTCGCCCGGTCGCAATGACTGTGGCACCTGGTCACGCTTTATCACCCGCCCGTCAGCGTCTACCCCTGCCATTACGAAGGGTACATCGCAGGGAACCTTAGCCTTGAATGATCCGTCCGCGAGAAGGGGCACATCGCCCAACAAACCCAGACGATTCCCTATCGAGTTTTTGAAGTCATCCTCACCTAAAGGATTGGAGAACACCCTCCAAAATCGGATCGCGGCCAGTTCCCCAGCGGGCAGACCGTCGATTTCACCACCATTATTAGCGGATGTGACGTAATTGTTATTGAACTGATACGGGCGACGGGGGCTAGTTTCCCCCGTAAGCGCATCGCTGCTTGCAATCTGACAGGTGCTGTCATGAGTCATTCTTGGAACAGGCGCTTCAACACCACGTGTCCGTACCACCCGGGCACCAAACTCGTGCCAATCAGGGTGATCGACAACCTCGACCAGATCCTGCATATTTTTGGAGGGTAACACCGAGGTATGATAAAGACCGACGTCACAGGCACGCTTGTTCGGCTGATCTGCAACTGCGCGTTGAAAACTCTGCACCGATCCAGAAACCTGAGTGCAATAGCCCCGCCCCACTGTCAGCAGCAGCTGATCGCCCTCCATACCCTCGGGATAGCCAATCTTGCCCAGAAATTCACCATCTTCTTTGAACGAAGGCTCGTCATTTGATTTCGACCAATCCGCGACGTTATAAATACCTCGTGGCAAAAAGTTGGGAAGAGCACCTTCCACGCCTACGGGCTCCGGTGGCCAGCAAAAAACGTCTCCCAGACCAAGATTATTCGCCCGATAATAGTTGGCCACGCAGATATCGCCGTTCTGACGCTGGCCAAGAAAGTGCAGCGCCTTCATTGTCTTGGTTCGTCCAGTGCTTGCCTGCAAGGATGCCCGGTGGCCGCCGAGCAGGGCTGTCATGTCCCCCCCCCGTGCATCCATGTCCATGACCACCCAGAAGTTATCCAGGGTGCCGGGCCAATTGATACTGCCATTGGTGCTGCTGTATGCCAGATTATGACTCAGCCAGTGCGATCCGTAGGCCACCCTTCCGCTGTCGAGTAAATAAGGATGCAGAGCCGAAGACACTTCGTGCGGTGTCACGTTGACCGCATTGCTCCCGTCCGCATCAGCAATATAGAGCTGCGTATGGGGGCGGTTGTTGGGTGTTATCCAATGCAACCGGGGCTCGCGAAAAGGCTGTCGGCTCGATGCAAACATTATCCGACCGTCGGGTAACCAAGCTGGGGAGACATCAAACACGCCCGCTTGGTGCGTGAGGGGTGTCACCAGGCCGGTTTCAAGATCCACCACATGCAGACGCGCATGCGATGCCCCGGAAAGCACCCGATTAGGCAGCGTGGCGCCATCCCACCAGCCGTTACCGAGCTTTTCTCCGTAGTAGACGGAGAAGAGCACACGGCCGCCATCCAAAGACACTGCCGCATCCAGCGGCACACAGGGCTGCGCCTGTTGGAAGCAGTCAAAGAGTATCTGCTCCGAGCCGTCAGGGTGGCGAAGAACCAGTTGACCTGGTGCATTGAATCCGCTGAACACGCGTCTGGTGTCAGGTAGCGCGTCCCACACATCAGGGCTATCAAGGCTCACCTCTGAGCCATCGCGCAATGTCGCCATAGCAGTGCCACGCGTGCGCGGCACGCGGGTATAGACCAAAGGTGTGGTAAGCGTAGCCAAGGGATCGCCGGGAGCCACACTGCCCTGCGGCCCAGATACCACCGGTTGCGGAGGCGAAGGCGTCGGCGGAATTGGCGCAGGGCTCACCGGTGACGCTTTGGGCGTAGCAGGCGTGGTGGGCGCGGGTCCAGGGGCAGGCGCCGAAGGCTCTGCGGGGCCATTTTGCTCACCAAGGCGTATTCTGACGTATTCGGCCCACGCCTGAGCGGCTGCTCCCGAATATCGTTCGATGTAAATTTCCTGGCCGAAGGCTCCAGCCGCCAACAACGAAAACGCCCAGAGAACTGGGCGCAGTAATGTTGGGAATGCTAGGGTATCTGGCACTTGAGACTCCGGACGACGCCCTCGTAACTCACTCAATTAGTCTAGCACAACCACCCATCTCTATCTCGGTCAATGCGCAATGGGATTTCTAGCATTCAGCGCCATCCGGACCAGATATTTCGCGCGATTCCGATCCCAAGGGGTAAAGCGCGGCAGCTCAAACCGGGATGTCGCTGGAGCTGAAACCCCCCAATTCGTGGTGACCGCGGCGGTAAACCCTGCATTGCGGACCAGTTCAACATCTACAGGCCGATAATCTTGATCCTTGCGGCCGTTCGGATACGCGAAGAAGTCGATCGGCTCGCCAAGTATTCCCTCCAGATCCGCTTTGCCTTTTTCAATCTCGGCGCGCGCCTCACCCTCACCGAGCGACGCTAAAATCGCATGCGAAACGGTATGGCCACCAATTTCCACACCTCTCCGCTTCAATTCCCGCAGGTCCTCGTGCGTCAACATAAGACCTTCACTTTGAATACCAGAGGTCTCCATAAGGTACTTCACAACCTCCTCGCGCCGTGCCAGAGGGAAATACTTGCTGTCGCGAATAATTCCTATGGCGGTGTTGAGGCGATCAGAATCCTTAGCCACATTGAACCTGCCGAGGCCAAGTGCACTTAGGTCCAAGGAGCCCGGCCTGATCACCCTCAATGCCTCAAGAATACTGTCGTTCCACATTTGTCCTCCCGAGAGAAACCCTGAGCTGACAAACACTGTGGCGGTTAACCCGTAGCGCTCAAGAATCGGCAACGCCACAGTGAGGTTATCGGCATAGCCATCATCGAATGTGATGCACACGCTGCGTGGAGGCAGGCCCCCATGCTGCAAATATTCCAACGCATCCCGTAAAGGCAGCACGTTGAAGTGTTCCTGAAGAACACCCATCTGCCACTCGAACTCTCGTGCTGTGATCTCACCCGGCCGCATCGTGTCGAGTTCGGGGAGAACACGATGGTAGAGCAGGGTAGATAGCCCCCGCGCACCCAAGACTTTCCACAGGCAACGAAACGCAAAGTCCCTATATGACATCATGTCCGATCAGGCTCCTGCGTTGACAACGACTGTTTATCGCGCCCTCCCCCTGGGTAGCCTTGTCTACGTAAACTGCCGCGCGGTGCAAGGGCTTGTTCTGAGGTTACGTTTTCACTTTCGGTCAACTCAGATCGCCGAAGCGTCATTACCGCAATAACGCCCAAAACGGCGTAAAGCAAATCAAAATAAGCTAGGCTGACATTGGCACCCGTGATGCCATAGCCGACCAACGAGAGCGTAAGCATGCCAGCCAACTTATGGTACCAGTTAACCTGGCGAGCATGTCCCAGATGGGTATTCCGAAGATTATTCAGCAAAGCCAGAGCAAGCATCACAAGGAAGATGAATAACCCGATGAAACCATGATCACCCAATACCTGGAAGTAGATGTTATGCGCCGCAAGACTGCCGTTTTCCTCAGGAATCGGCCGGGTTTCGAGAGGAGTGAAGTTTGGCGTGAACGGTGCGTAGTAGTGCCAAATGCGCCCATCAAGCACGGCCTTGAACCCGCCGCCGGTCAAAGGGTGGTCTAGTGCAAGCAGCGTGGATATCTTCCAGGCCCAAAGCCGGCCTATGAAAGAACTGTCTTCTTCCGCAGCAGTTGAAATTGTTGCCTGGCGCTCACGCCATTCCTCTGGGGTACTTTGATACAGAACAGGCAGGGCCAATAGCGCAAGAACCGCAAGCGGCATCTTGTAGCGCGACCGCAGCCAAAAGGCTATCGCCAGAATGGCTAACCCAATGAAGCCTCCCCGTGAGCCTGTTCCCACCACGCTCACCACGTTAAGGGCGAGAATCATCCAGAGCCCCATTCGCACTGACCTATGCTGAGTAACCTGAACCAGGTAGACAACCAACGGGATACACATATTGATCGCGACCGCAAAGTCATTGCGGTCAGCGATAATGCCTGCGCGACCCGTAATCATGTGCCCCCCACCGGATAGTATGAACTTCACTGCCTCCATTGCCGCATAGGAAGACACCGAGAGCACGACCGCCCAAACCAGGACATCGATATGCAATCGCTTCCGCACAGCCAATGTGATGAAGAAAAAAAGCATCAATACCTTGATGAACTGATTCCAGTAGTCCCAGACCATAGCCGGGTAGGAGTTCAAATTGGTAATTGTCGTCACCAGGGTCCAGAGACCAAAAAGAAATACCCACCCACCCAGAGCATTCACTTTGACATTCTTCTGCCGGGTAATTAACAGGTATGAAAGAGCCGTCACCACGACAATGGTGAGGTTCAAGCGGAAATTCTGCGAAAACCCGAAGGCCCAGTCGGATGGTGCCATCAACGCAATCCAGACCCAGGCAGCAACCCCGAGGTAGGGCCGTTTGAACGAATAAAAAATCGCAACGAAGAGGAAGAGCACCAGCAATAGATCACGCATCAGTCGTCATCCTGCTGGTCGGCCCACCAAAACAAGTAGCATACGCAGGAAATCACCATGAGCAGATACAGGCTATCGATCATAGGGCAGCTACCCTGCTCACAACATAGCGAAACTTGCCAGACGCTTCGCGCGGAATCTCGTCGACTTCTACCACGTCAATCTGCACTGCCTCACCCAGGCGAGCCCTGAGCCCCGATTCAATCTCGCCCACCATAGTTCGTGTCAACGTGTCGCACGGCACCACCTCCACCCGGGTCAGCGACAGTGACTCCTGCACAATCCGGAAATTTGCTACATCGGGCATATCACGCAGCACATAGATCAGCGCCAGGCCATGCAGGATAGTGCCATCCGCGGCCACCATGAAGTCCGTGGTGCGCCCTTCAACGCTGGCCAACACCGGGAGCCCCCGGCCACATATACAAGGCTCAGGGGCCAAAACACCAACGTCGCCCGTTTTGTAGCGCAGGAATGGAAATTCACTGGTAAAAAGGTGCGTCACCACGATTTCACCGCTTTTACCTGCAGGCAAAACACGGCCTTCCCTGTCAACAATTTCAACCACCATGTCCTCAGCGGTAATGTGCAGGCTGCCTTCCGGGCAGGCATGCGCAATAAAGCCAGCGTCACGGCCACCATAACCATTTGCAACGGGGCAGCCAAAAACCCGTTCAATCAACTTGCGCTGGTGTTCATACAGCCGTTCGGATGTCACGAACGCTACTTTGACACCCAACTGATCAAGGCCGACTTCGTGTTCCAAGCCATACTGCGCAATAAGCGCGAGCGATGAGGGGTAACCAAACAGCATGAAGGGACGCCTCGCCACAATGCGTTCCACAAAAATTTGTAGATTTTCTCGGGACATCTCAAAGGCAGACAGCAGTTCGGTGCGAAACAGGGCATCACGCGCGAGACGAACGCGATCCTGGGCGCCCAACTCGATCGGTGAACCCCACACGACAATTTCTCGATCACCAATATCCACACCCCACCAACGGGTAGCACGTCGTTTCGCTGCCACATCGTGGCTAACTCGTTCTTTACCAAGAAAGAAAATCAGCGGCTCACCGCTTGAGCCCCCTGTGTTAAAGCGCTTGAGACCCTGCGCTCCTCGGGCCTTCATTGCCTCGGTGTGGGCACGAATAGTCGCTTTATCGAGCAGTGGCAGGCATTGCAGGTCTGCAAGTGAGCTGACCTGTTCAGGCTTGAAATCCAGTGCCTTGAATAAGTCGTGGTAGTAGGGCACGTTTTGTTCAACCCTTAGCAGAAAGCGGCGCAGATTCTCCAGTTGCAGGCCAGCCAAAGCCTCGGGCGTAAGCCATTGCGAAGCCTCCATTGCCTTGTGAACAGTTATAGTATCGTGGCCCTTGAGCCTCTCCTGCAAAGGGAACAGCAGCCCTGCAACGGCCTTCTGGTAAAAGCTCACACCAAAGTCCCTGACTTGCGGCCCGCGACTTCGTCGTAAGCAGCCAACCACTGCTCTCGCACGGCCGGCCATGCGTACTGGGCCACCTCTGCCAGCCCCCGCTCACGGAGATGCCCCCTGATTGCTTCATCGTCTTGAAGGCGAAGAATAGCTGCCGCCATAGCGGCAGCATCATTCACCGGCACCAGCAGAGCTGTGTCTTCATGACGCACAATGTAGGGCACTCCCCCAACGGCGGTAGAGATCACCGGTAGACCGCACGCCAAAGCTTCGATGACAGAGTTTGGCATATTGTCAACCGTAGTAGGGTTCAGCATTGCATCCGCCTCAGCGTATAGCTGTGCAATGCCGCGCCGGTCCAGCCGCCCGGTGAATTCTACTGCGTGGCTGATATCCAAAGTAGAAGCAAGAGTTCGGAGTTCACTTTCCTGAGGGCCACTACCTGCAATTCGCAAGCGTGTCTCCGGCGCGCTTTGCAGAACCTTCGCCAGCGCCTCAAGCGCTGTTTCAATACCGTAGATAAGCTCAAGATTGCGGGTGATTACCAGTGTAAAGGGCCGGCCTGGGCCCGCTGTACCTTGTACCGGCCTGAAGACACTCAAATCGACGATATTGGGAATTATCCGCGTGGCTTGCCCGTACTCGGCAAACACGGCTCGCAAAAAACCTGAAGGCACCACCACCAGTACCGCCCTGTTCAATGAGGGCCGAACCCGGCGCCAGGCCCGCAGAAAGTAGTTGCCGGCCTCACCTCCCCGATAATTGACAATCACCGGGCAATCACGCAAAGGGGCCAACCAGAGTACTGGCGCCGCAAACAGCTGCCAGGACCAGCCCGAATTTGCCATTAAGTGGATTGCGTCGACCCTGCCTGCCAAGCGCCACACCGCAAACAGATAAAAAAATAGTCTATGCAGTGCGCGCAGACCGGGCAGGCGCTCCACCCATGCCGGGCGATAGGGTGCATTGCTCACCACCTGAGTCACTTGGACCCCTTCAGCACGCAACAACCGGGCCAGCTGCTCTGTCTGCATGGCCATACCCCCGTTAGGTGGCGGCACCGGGCCGATCAGACCCAGATGCAACTCGGTCATCTTAGGCCACCGTAAATCGCCGCATAACGTCCAACGCTAGCCGCCCAGGTGCGCTCCTGCTCCACAAACGCCCGGCCTCGGTCGCGCATTCCGCCCCAATCACCCCTGCGCGCCAACAAGCCATGCACCGCCGCTCCCAACGCTTTCGCGTCCCCGGCAGCAAACAGCATACCGGTATCTTCATGGCGCACCAGCTCCCTGTGCCCGCCCACATCCGATGCTACCACCAGCCGGCCCTGTGCCATGGCCTCCAACGGCTTAAGCGGGGTGACCAGTTCAGTCAAGCGCATCGGCAGGCGGGGGTAGGCAAAAATGTCTACCAGATTGTAATAATCTTGCACTTGCGCATGGGGCACGCGCCCGGTGAGGATCACGATGTCCTGCAAATTCAGGCGCGCGATCTTGTCGCGAATTTGCGCCTCCTGCGGCCCTCCTCCCACCAGCAACAAGCGCAGGTCGGCATGCTGCTCCAGCAGAGTTGGCAATGCGTCCAACAGGAGGGGAATACCTTCGTAAGCATAGAAAGAGCCAATAAAACCCAGTACCGTCTTGCCATCTAGCCTAAGTTCCCGCTGCAAATCCGGGTTCACCGCGGCATCGAATGTGAAACTTTCCGTATCTACAGCGTTCGGGATAACCGTGACTTTGCCCTCTGCTATACCTCGGCCTGCGATCTCATCACGCAAACCTTCACAAATCGTGGTTACCGCATCGGCCCGCTGAAACACGTGTGTTTCCAAGGCCCTGGTCAGACGGTAGCGCGGCCCCCATTCTCGGCTGGTGCCATGGTCCACCGCCGCATCCTCCCAGAAGGCACGACACTCATAGACAACCGGCAAGCCGAGTTCACGCCCGGCGCGCAGCGCCGCCAAGCCGTTCAAAGCTGGCGAATGAGCGTGAAGAATATCCGGCTTTTCAATAGCAGCCACCTCCACAATACGACGGGCCAATGTGGCCACCACCTCCCACTGGTCAAGCACAGGCAAGCGGTATAGCGGATTGGCGCTAGGATCGGTGCGGTAAAAATGCAAGCCATCGATCGTTTCCTCTGCTGCATCACTCGCACCCTGCTTGAGCCCGGTAACATGCGCCGTGTGCCAGCCCAGCGCACGCTGGCCGCGCAGAATGTTGCGCGTGCGAAAGGTGTAACCGCTGTGCAGGGGTATGGAATGATCGAGGACATGCAGAATACGCATCACCGCTTCACTCACGCTCCCACCACAAACTGATCGTCACGAACCGTGGCCTGAAACATCAACAGGGTCCACAGGGGCGCACTGTGATCGCGCCGTCCGGACTGATGCTCGTCAACCAGGCGTGCCAGATAATCATGATTAAAAAGCCCGGTGGCCGCCAATCCACCGGAATCCAGCAGATCTTTACGCAAACGTTCCTTCAACGGCCCGCGGAACCATTTGGCCAAGGGCACGCCGAAACCCATTTTGTCGCGATACAGCACATCGTGCGGCAGGCGAGACTCCAAGGATTTCTTCAGCAGGTACTTGCCTTCCTGGCCGCGCAACTTCCATTCGGGCGCCAGCCCGGACACCCACTCAGTAAGCGGATGATCAAGCAAGGGCACACGCACCTCAAGCGCATGCGCCATGCTCGCTCTGTCCACCTTGGTGAGGATATCGCCTACCAAATAGGTTTTCATATCGAGATACTGGATCATCGACAGCGGATCATCGGTGGGACTATTGGCTGCGTGATCATCGAACACAGAGTGCACAGAATACCCTTGCAACTCGCGCTTGAACGCACTGCTGAACATTGCCGCACGCTGCTCATCGCTGCATATGGAGACGGAATGGAGGTACGCCTGCACCGAATTGCGCGCCAGCGCCTGAAAAGTGGTCTTGGCGCGGAACATGCGCGGTGCCCAGTCTGCTTTGGGGTACAGCCGGCCGAGCGCACCAAACAGCGGCTTGCGCAGCCCAAGCGGCAGGGCCTGACGCAGCCGCTCCTCGTGCATGTGCCAGCGATAACGGCGGTAACCGGCGAAGTGCTCATCGCCACCATCTCCCGACAGCGCAACCGTCACCCGTTGCTTAGCCAGCTGGCAGACCCGGTAGGTGGGGATGGCGGAGCTGTCCGCATAGGGCTCGTCATACAAACCGGCAAGTTCGTCCAGTAAGTCGAAGTCCTCGCTACTAACGACTTCCTGGAAGTGGTTGGTGTGATATCGCTCTGCGACTCGAGCCGCGTATTCGGTTTCATTAAATTGTTTGACATCAAACCCGATAGCACAGGTGTTCACCGGTTCGCTCTGTAGCTCCGCCATCATCGCCACTACAGCGCTGGAGTCTACACCACCAGATAGAAATGCGCCCAGCGGCACCTCGGCTACCATGCGCACCTGCACAGCCTCGCGCAAACGAGCAAGCAACTCCGCCTGCAAGGCTGCCTCACTGGCCACTGCCACGGGCTTGAAAGGGATATCCCAGAACTGCTTCTGCGCTGGCACTGGCTCGCCACGGCGGAACAACATGGTGTGTCCCGGGCGCAGCTTAAACACATCGCGGTAGATAGTCTTCGGTTCCGGCACATAGCCTAAGGCAAAGTAATCCTCAACTGCCCTCGGCTCCAGCGCCCTAGGCAAGTCCGGATGCGCCTTGATCACCTTGAGCTCAGAACCGAAGATCAGCTGCCCCTTTGCCAGCACGCTATAAAAGAGGGGCTTGATGCCGAAGCGGTCACGGGCAAGAAAAAGGCTGCGCGCATTTAAATCATAAAGTGCGAAAGCGAACATGCCTCGCAAACGATCCACACAGCGCTCACCCCACTCTTGCCAGGCATAGAGAATAACTTCGGTGTCGCAGTTCGTGCGAAAGCGATAACCAAGGGCCTCCAATTCGCCTGCCAGCTCCCGGAAGTTATAAATCTCGCCGTTGTAGACGACACAGAGCTTGCCATCCGCACTGAGCATGGGCTGTTGCCCGCTGGCCAGATCAATGATGGAAAGGCGACGATGTGCCAGGCCAACGCCGGGGACGATGTACAGCCCCCCTTCATCCGGGCCACGGTGGAACTGGGTCTGATTCATAGCGGCCAGCAGCTCACGATCCGGCTCGCGCTGTTGGGTCAGATCAAAGATACCGGCAATGCCACACACAGTCAGGTCCTCTCCATTGATTCCGGGAAACAGGTCCGCTCTAAGAGCTTGTCGTAAACCTGCAGATACGAATACACCGTTCGTTCCCAGTCGAAATCCCTTTGTATTCGCTGTACCGCTGCGTTGCCCATTTGCTTGCACTTCACTGGGTCATCAGCCAGCCCTTGTAGCGCTTCAGCGAGTGCTGCCGCATCCCCCACAGGCACCAACAAGCCATTCACGCCATGCTCAACCAATTCTGGGTTACCGCCTACGCGGGTAGCCACGACCGGCAAACCTGTAGCCATAGCTTCCAAAACCGTATTGGATATGCCCTCCCCAAGAGATGGCAGCACAAATACATCCATGCAGGCCAGAAGTTCAGGTATGTCGTCCCTGTCACCAGCCATCCAAACGCAGCTCTGTAAACCGAGTTCTACCAACAATTTCTGCAGTGCCGAGCGCTCCGGGCCATCGCCAACCAGTATACAGCGCAGGGTATCCCTCCGCTGAGGGCTGTCCCGGAATATCTTTGCAAGAGCCACAAGAAGCGTTTTTTGGTCCTTCACTGCAGCCAGGCGACCCACTGTGCCCACCACCCGGCACTGCGGCGCATCACAAAACCCCTCTGGCATACCGGGCACTGCAACACGTACCGCCTCAGCTACCTGTCCGCGATCTGCCGCTTCTGAAATCTGCGGCGTGAAACTGTCCTGCGCGACACCATTGTAGATCTGTACCACCTTGTCAGGAGAAATCCCTACCGACGTAACCAGCCAGTCCGAAAGGTCGCGGCTCACCGCGATAAACCGATGGATCAGGGGATTCAGCATCCTGCGTAACAACTGGTACTTCCGATTGCTACCGTCAAGGTCGCTGATGTCTCTGCCATGCTCACCGTGTACCCGTTTGCAGCCGGTAAGCAGTATCCCGAGGGCATGGGTCTCCAACGCGGCCAGGTTACGTGTGTGCACAATAGCAGGGCGCAAACGGCGCAGCGTACGCCATAGGCGCCAGTACATACCCGGGTCATGACCCGGCTTTTTGTGCAGTTCAATCACCTCTACGCCGGGTGCTGTAATGCGAGCGGAAAATTCCTCGCTTCGCGTGAGGCAAATAATTGCATGGCGATAGCGCTCCGGGGGACACCGGTTGATGATATTTATGAGCCCGTTCTCCAGCCCACCCGTGCCTAATGCAAAGATAATGTGAACAACAAGGGGAGGGGCGTTCGCGCTCACAGTCATCGAGTGTCCAGCACAACTTCCAGTCTCTCAAGATGGCTCTGGACAAACGCCTCCATAGTGAGACGTGACGTGTCCTTATCCTCACCGATTGGGGTTGCCAAGAAGAACCGGCTTCCAGCTCTTCCTCCTTCAAACAGCACTTGCTTCGCTTCCAATAACTTTACGCGATATGGATTGGCAGTGTATTCGTTGCCTACCCGATACCAAGTCCATACAAGCAAGCTCGGCTGTCCTGATGTATTCACCAACTCTGCTTCATCAACCGAAATGCCTTTCCCTACCATTGCGAGATCGACCGTATCCTCCTTGACCAAACGCCACGCAGCGCGGTCGGCTCTCCATGCCTCGCCACTGCTCGCCAGTTCTGCACCGGGGACCTGGTTTAAATACTGATAAAGCGAGACCATAACCACGCTGTCGCCAAGGTAGTACTGATGGGCGATTCGATCCGCACCTTGCTGATTTGGCAGCCATCCCCACTGGGGATCCTCAGAGACCCTCCAGCCGGGAGCCGGGTCCAGAGGACGAATCCCCCCCACACGCTGAGCTTCACCTGAGGTGAGCAAGGCTGCCAGACCGGGTGCCGCGGTGATAACAAACAGCAAGAACACAAACGCTCTACGCTGCGATGACTTGGCAGATCTATAGACAACCGCTCCTCTAACCTCGCTATCTTCAGCTAAGGTGTGGGACTCTGCTTCCTGCCAAAAACTGCCAACCCAAAACAGAAGCAGCATCACGACACCAAAAAACACCCAGCCGTAGATGAGATGATCAACTCCCGTTGCCAACTCCATTCCAGAGAGGTGCCCGATCATTACGATGCCATAGGCTCGCAAGCTGTTTGCGATCACGGGTACCAGGATGGCAAACATCACAAAGATGACTCTTCGGCTTGTGCTACGGAAACTTAAATAGGCGTAAAGTAATCCCAGCGTGAATGAGGCGATGAGGTAGCGCACCCCGCTGCAGGCCTCCACAACTGACCAAAGCCCGGTCGGCAAGGTCAGATACATCCCTTCTCTATACACAGGAATTCCGCTTAACCGTACCAAGTATTCCGTACTGTCAGCAGTCAGCTCCATCAAGGGTGGTATTAGGCCTTCTCCCATCGGCACAGCCAGAAACAGGAAACACAGCGGAAAGGCGATGCGTCTCGCCGCGCCGGTGCCAATCAGTGCCCAGATCCCCGTAACTGCTATCCAGACAAGTGCCAACTGCTGCACCAAGTTAACGTCGACCAGCCAACCCGCAAGCCAAGCAAGAACACCCAGAAAAGTCAGCAAAACCACCCATAATGCCGGTTTAGCCATGTGTTCAACCAAGGCAGCTCGTTCTCGCCAAACCAGCCACAAACAAATGGGTAAAATCAGAAAGCCGTGAGCAAAGGTCTCTCCTTCGACCCATACCTGAATCATCGACATGACCGTTTCATGAAAAACAGCCAGCACAGCAAGAAAATATATCGCTGGTATCGTCATGCCGGAAAAAGCGCGAAGCCAATTGTCCTGCGACGTTTTTGCTTCAGATATCGACATAACCCCTCGCATACCGTGGCAGTCTAGATTCACCACCCAGCAAAAGAACAACTTCCGGAAGGTTCTCCTGCCAGCTGAATCCGCTCAATACACATTGCCGCGCACGCTCGCCAAGATGAGGATAATCGCCCTTCAGTAGCGCGCCAATCAGCCTACCGTAATCGTCTGAAGACTCCGCCAACAGCACTTGATCGCCATCAGATGCAGCTATGCCCTCCAATCCCTTTTCGCTGACGAGAACAGGACGCGCCATGGCCATGGCTTCCAGCACCTTGTTCTGTACACCGCGTGCAATGCGCATGGGGGCTACTGCGGCGATCGCGTACTTGAGATAGGGGCGCACATCCGGCACGCGGCCGGTGACGGCCACGCCTGGCTGCCGTGCTAACTGTCGCACCGCACGAGCCGGGCTGCCACCGACAATAGTGAACGTGACCTGCGGGTATTCCCCACGCAGCAGGGGGAGCACCTCATGTACAAACCAGACCACCGCGTCCACATTCGGCCAGTAGTCCATAGCCCCGGTAAACACCAGTGGAACGCTGCCCTCTGGATAAGGATTTAACTCGGGCGCGTCGGCATCAAAAGCCGGATCAAAATAATCGCAATTTACGCCATTGTTGTAGAAACCGATTTTGTGAGCCGTATCTGGGGAAAGCTGATGAAACAAATCAGCTTCAGCAGAAGACACAAACAGTCCGGCGTCGAACTGTTTGGCGAGTGCCTGTTCCAGCGCAAGCAGACAGCGCGCTTCACGGTGGTACACCCAGTTCAAGGGCCATGGTTTCTGGCTGGCATACTGTCGCCACTTATCCGAATCCACATCCACGAAATCAATGACCTTGCGCTCGAAGTTCGCGCCTTGTGCAGGCAAAAACTGCGCCATTGAGGAAGAGTAAACGATGGCGTGCCGAAGATCATTCTGTACCGTAACGCTCTCTGCCCACTCCAGCATTTTTCGGTCGCGGTAGTAGGGAACCGAAAGAGCCTGACCGCCAAGGAAACCCCAGAGGCTGCGAAGCGTGGCGAGCCGCGAGTAAAGTGGGCGAAGAAAGACGCTCGCACAATATTTCTCGAGTTCCGCTACCCACGGCCAATCCTCAGGGTCATCAACGAAACTCCCAAGGTGGATATCGAAATGCTGACTCAGGTGGTGCAGAAGATGGAACGACCGTATTTTGTCACCCTTGTTGGGCGGGTATGGGATACGATGGCATAAAAACAACAGAGGCAGTTTTTGGGAATGGACCACCTCCTTCGGGGCTTCATCTGCCCCGCTCGGACCAGCCGTCACCATGCCCATTACGCGCCTAACCCAGGTTACGGGCCAATGGCGGCCCCAGCACGTTTGCCACCGGCAATGGCAGGCGCTGCCAGACATTAACCAGCAGCCGGTACTTCGGGTTACTGGGGTTCACGTCCGGCACCTGTGCACTTTTGACCAGAAAGTACTCATAGGGCAGCGCCTGCGGCTCAAATCCCCAGTTCTTCTTGAATTCGAAGGGCCCGGTTTCGCGCTTGCTGCGCCCGAAATCATATACTGTGATACCTTCTTCAGCACTGCGGCGCATGAGCTCCCAGTACATAAAATGGTTGCAGCCACGTATTGTGCGGGCCCGCGCAATGCTGCCACCATAATAGGGCAACACTTCATTGCGGAAGTAGAAACTCATCACACCTGCAACGTCTTCGTCGCCCTGACGAATCATCAATACACGACAATCCTCGGCAAACTCGTAGCGGAGCGCGTCCAAATAGCGCCTGCTGAACACTGGCGTACCCAGGTTGCGCACGCTCTCGGCATACACGCGATACAAACGCTGCGTACCCTCGACCTCTTCACCTGCAAGGCCCTCCTTGATGCCTTTGCGGATCATGGCCCGCTGGCGGTTGGGTATGGCTTTCAGGTTTGCGCCGTTGTCTGCGGTGATCGGCTTGCGGAACGTGTAATACAGGTCCTTGATTGGCCAGCCACTGTCGCTCGCCTCAAGGTTGCGCAGCTCCAGAGCATCGACCCCCAATGCGGTCGCCATCGCCGCGGCTTCATCCCGCAACAGGCGCGCGGCCTCCGGATGTTGCGCGGCGATACCGCCATACACACAGAACGGCAGCCCCGCCAGCTTGTTACCGAACAGCCGGCTGCGCACTTCTGCCAAGGGCAGCACACCCACGATCTCACCGCCCTCTTCCGCAAGCAGAAAGTGACAGCGGTGCCCCAAGGCACCTTCGAGTACGCGGCGCCAACCGAAACGGTGGAAAAAGGTCGCCTGCTCGCACTGGGCCACAAACCGTTCCCAGGCCGCCTCGTCAGTGGCTTCGGCAGCGCGCACTCGCAGCGTCACGCCCCGGCACTCCCGCGTAGACTGTTGGCCTGACCCGTCGCGAATGCCGGCTGCTGCAGGCCGGCGGGCGCCGCGATGGCGTCTGCGAACACACGGTCCATGCGGTCCCAGCGAAAATCCGCAAGCAGCTGCTGCAGGCGCGGCTGCATGCGGTTCAGGTTCAGGTAGTGACGAAAGCGCGTGCGGGCCGTAAGGCCTTCAGGGCGCGGTTGCGCCGGGTCGATTTCCCAGGGGTGGAAGTAGAAATGCCCGCTTTGCTGTTCGCGTTCATTGATGCACCGCAACGCCCAGCGTGAAAACGCGTAGGGGAACAGGCGAAACCAGCCTCCACCGCCACAGTTGATGTTGCGCCCTGCCAGCGGCAGGGTGGTGACTGGAATTTCCGCCAGGCGTCCGGACGCCGCGGCAAAGGCAAAGCGCGGTGCCTCGGGCATGCCATACAAATCGTGCCGCAGTGGCGCAATGCTGGAGCTGTAGGCATAGCCTGCATCCGCCAGCGCGTCCAACGCCCAGAGGTTGTCGCGGCCGATGGAATAACTGGCTGCCCGATAACCCTGCACAGCAACACCGCCGATGTCTTCGAGAAAAGCCTTGGTACGGCGGACGTCATCGGCGAATTCCGCCGGGCGCTGCGTATTCGCGCGAATGTGCTCCCAACCGTGGCTGGCCAGCTCATGGCCTTCAGCTACGATGCGCTGCACCATGCCGGGGTGACGCTGCGCCACCCAACCGAGGGTAAAGAACGTCGCTTTTACGCCATGCTCTGCAAACAGATCCAGAATACGTTCGACATTCGCCTGCACGCGCAACGGTGTCGTGTCCCAGTCCGACCGCTTGATGTGGGGCTCGAAGGCCGAAACCTGAAAGTAATCCTCGACGTCGACGGTCATGGCATTCAGCCGCGTGGTGGCTTGCTTGCTCATGCCGCGCGCCCGTCCGCACACCAGCGCGCCAGGATGACGGCTATGCGTTCCGCCGCCTGCCCGTCCCAGTGCTCCGGCTGACGCCCGGCCTTGCCGCCTAAATCCATCACCTCGCGGTAGGCCTTGCGTATAGCGGCTGCGTCCGTGCCTACGATGGTATTGGTGCCCTGCGCAACGGTAATGGGCCGCTCCGTACTCTCGCGCAGCGTTATGCAGGGCACACCGAGTGCTGTGGTTTCCTCCTGAATGCCACCGGAATCCGTGAGCACCATGCGCGCATCGCGCATCAGACCGAGCATCTCCAGGTAACCCTGGGGCGGCAGAAGGAGAATATTCGCATCACTGAGTAAGGCGTCCAGCCCCGCTTCACTGATGCGGGCCCGCGTGCGCGGGTGCACCGGGAATACCAGCGGTGTTTCGTGGCTGATCCCGGCGAGTTCGGTGAGCAGGCGCCGCAACACGTCGGCATCGTCCACATTGGATGGACGATGCAGGGTCAGCAAGCCGTAGCCTTGCGTGAATGCGGCGCCGGCTTCTGCCAGCGTGTGGGCAGAGGGTGTTGCAGACGCCAGATTGTAGTGCAGGGTATCGATCATCACGTTGCCGACAAAGTGCACCTTGTCACGGCTGATACCTTCGCGCTCGAGGTTGTCCGCCGCCGAGGCCTCGGTCGTGAACAGCAGGTCCGACAGTTGATCCGTCAGAATGCGGTTGATCTCTTCCGGCATGCCGCGGTCGCCACTGCGCAGCCCTGCTTCTACATGTATCACCGGGATGCCTTTCTTCACCGCAACCAGCGCGCAGGCGATAGTGGAATTGACATCACCCACCACCAGCACAGCCGCGGGACGCTGGGCATCCAGCACCGGCTCAAACTTGAGCATGATATGTGCGGTTTGCTCGGCGTGGGTACCCGAGCCAACACCCAGGTCGACATCCGGCTCCGGGATATGCAGCTGTTCGAAGAAGGCATGCTTCATCGCCGCATCGTAGTGCTGCCCTGTGTGCACCAGGCTCGCCTGCAACCCACTGCCGGGCGCGTTGAAGGCCCGCATGATAGGGGCAATCTTCATGAAATTGGGCCGCGCGCCCACCACACAAAGAATGCGCGCGGCCGTCTGTTCAATCGCCATGGCTGCGTCCTAGAAAGCGTGTCTGACGTTGAACGTGACGCGGTTCTCGTCGTAATTGTTCAGCGCAAAATCCGAATCCTGCGTCAGGAACTGGTAGGCAAGCGTGAGTGTTGTATCACTGCCCAGTCGGCGCGTGAGTCCCAAGCCCGCCTGCCAGGTTTCGCTATCCTGCCCAAAACCACCGAAGTTGCCACCACCCGCTTCCTGTCCTTCGCGCTCGTACCAGCGCAGACGGGCATTGGCCGACAGGGTACTGGACAGATTGCGGGTAAATGTAACACCCGCCTCGCTGAACGTTGCCTCGGAGCCGTCATCGGCCCGCTGTTGCCGTGAATCGGAAGCCGAAAGCGTTACGGAGCTTCTCCGAGCCTCAAAGCGATAGCGCAACTCGAAACGTTCGTCCAGCACCGGCGAATTTCCGATGAACGTGGGCTGCCCCTCATTCCCGAGGAGATCCCCGGGTAGTTCACCAAAGCCGGGACCGAACGGATCGCTGGGGTCAACGAGACCTGCGTCGGATCCGCGCAGCGTGCGCGGTAGAGTCAGCGTGCGCACGTAGCTGGCACTCAGTTCACTGCGCTTGTGGCGGTAACGAATATCTGCCCGAGGTGTGCTGCCGAAAAAACGCTCACCGGTACCGACATTGACCTCAACCCGGGGATTGGGCGTCCAGCGGATTCCTACGTCCCAGTAGCTACCGTCAATATCCTCGCGCTGGCTGGTGAATTCGTTCCATTCCTCGCCAGCCAGGCCGTTGATCTGCCAGCTGTCCAGCACCTGGAAGGCAAGACGAAATTCGGCGTTCGACAGCTCATTGTCAAAGGCGGGCTGGAAGTCCGTGGCTTCGTAATTGATTTTGCTGTATTGCCCCCCGACGCCCGCACTGAATCGCCCCTGCCCCGGCAGCGTATCCAGATCGAACTCGACCCGGTCTTCATCACTGTTGCCGTAAATGTCGGCATCATTGAACTGCTCATTGTAGGCGTACCGCAAGCGCAGGTTGGCCGTTTGTGCCAGACGACGCTGCAATAACGCCCCTGCAGTGTAGTCGTAGACGATATTGGTGTTGTCGCGCCCATTGCCCGTGCCCGGTGGCCCGAAGGGATTCAGCGAATTCTCTCGAGCAGAGGCCGCTGCATCCACCTGAAGCCAGTCCTCCACCAGTTCATAGTCGCTATTGAAGCGGATGCTGGGGATAAACGACTTGCGATTGCTCAACTGCGAAGCCTGACCGGTTTCACACTCCAGGTCGCTGTCCCCCAGCGAGTTGTATTCAACAGCCGCCTGCAGGTTCACGTTACCGCGCGCACCGCGCCCCGTAACGCTGACATCCGGTCGCGCCGTTGCCACGGTCTTGCCCTCCTTGTCATTCGGCGCCAGACAGATATTGTCGGAGTAGTAGCCACCCACTGACATGCCAACATTGGTATCCCACTCCGCGGCCTGCGCCGGCAGCGCAAGCAAAGCAGCCACCGCCGTCAGCGCGAATAGTCCGACGCGGGGGCGAAACGCTACAGAATAGCTGGAGGAAGCACAGAGGGATGCGCTGCACACGTTGGGGACGGGGTCTTGGCGTAGTTTCACGGGTTCATCGCCCTCGCTGCATCCTGATCCGCGGCCTCGGCCGCTTCAGCACGGCCACCGTAGCCGTAGCCATAGCCGTAACCGTAGCCGTAGCCCACGCCCATACCGAATAAGCCCATGCGCCGGCGCGATGCGCGGTTCAACATTACCGCGACCATCTTGTCCTCGCCGATATGCTCCAGGGCCTCTTTCACAGCGTGCTGTGGCGTGATATCGGCCGAAGCAACGAATACGATCTGCCCCATGAAACTCGCCAAGACGCCGGCCTCGGTGGTCAGCAGCAGCGGCGGGGAATCAAACACAATGATGCGGTCAGGATAGCGCGCGGACAATTCCAGCATGAACGTGTGCATGTTCTCACTGGCGAGCAGCTCTGTGGCGTGCTCGTCGGCAGTACCGGCGGGCAGTATGCGCAGCTTCTCCATGTTCGTGCGCAAGATGACATCTTCCGGCTTTGCCTCGCGGCGCAGCACATCAATCAGTCCCGGTGTACCAGCCGGTATGCCCAGCCGATGGCCCGCCGTCGCCTTGAGTACGTCGGCATCGACAAACAAGACGGTTTTGTCTCGCTCCATGGCGATGCTGAGGGCGAGGTTGATGGAGGAGAAGGTCTTGCCATCACCCTGCAGGGCACTCGTTACCATGATCAGGTTAGCATTCGGAATCGGGCTGACTGAGTTACCAGAGGCATTCTTCAGCAACGGCCGCTTGATGGTGCGAAACTCCTCCGCAATGGCGCTGCGTGGAATGGCCGGTGTGAGGAACCCCTGCGCGTGCAGCGCATCAAAGGGGATGTCAACTTGCGCCCCCTGCTGCCAGTCGCCGACATCGTCACTCTGACTTTGGGCCTGAGCGGGCGCCGATTGCGCCTCACCAGCGCGCTCCACCGTGTTCTGCGGCGAATCAGGGTGCGCCTGTTTTGCGGCCTCCATCTGGCTCAGGGCCTTTTCGATCGTGCTCATTGTTGCTCTCTCCGCCCTTTCAAAGCGCTGCCTGTGATCATCACTGGCCTGCCATTCCTCATGCCAACACCCCCGGCACAACCAGCACTCCCGCAAACGCCACCAACAAGGCGCCACCACACACTACAAAGCCTGCCAAACGCCAGAGGCTACTGCGCTTTTCTTCGGGCGACTTGTTCCAGGTGACGGTGCCCAGCAGTGGCAGCCCCGTGGAGTGGGCCAACATACGGGCATCCGTGACGATGGGGTGCAGCAAAGTCAGCAACAGTGCCAATCCAACACCCGCGCCCAGTGCGACCACCAGGACACCGGCGTTGAGCAGCAGCTTGTTCGGTTTGCTTGGACTGCGCGGTACAAAGGGTGGATCAATAACACGGAAATTAACCTCCCCACCCGTGCTCTCCACATCACCCGACAAGCGAGCCGACTCGCGCCGTTCCAACATCTGCTGGTGCTGCCGGGCGATGACATCGTAGTCACGATTCAGCTGTTTGAGTTCGGCTTCTACTTCCGGAATCTGGTTGACCTTGGCCGCCAGCTCATCCGCACGCCGCTCGTACTCACCCACCCGCACCCGCAGCTCGGCGGCCTCCGCCTCGGTTTGTGCCAGCATGCTGCGCATGCCCTGGTACACGGGGCTGCTCGCCAGCCCGCCAAAAGACGCCCCGGGTTGCTCACGCATGCGCGCGTAATCAGCCTGCCGCTCCGCTTCCAACTCTTCAATCAGGCCACGCAAACGTACCACTTCAGGGTGCTTGGCGGTGTAGCGGGCCAGCAGCCCATCCATCTGCATTTGCAGAGATTGCACCCGAGCGTCGAGTGGTGACTGTACCATGCCGCTGGAGCCTCCAGCGATGAACACCGGATCTTCGCCCTCTATCTGACGCTGCAATTCACGCCGACGATTTTCCACTTCGCGCAGCTGCAGCTGTGCCTGTTGCAACGCACCCCGTGTTTCCTGCAAGCGGCTGTAATAATCACCGCCACCACCTGGCAGCACATCAACATTCTCCTGCTTGAACAGGGCAAGACGGCGCTCCGCCTCCACCAGGCGGCGTTCCGAGTCGGCGATCTGCTGCTGCAGGAAGCTCTGCGCATCGGAACTGTCCGCGCGCTTGTCGCTCATGGAGTTCTCGATGAACACGGTAATCAGCGCCTGCGCCACACGTCGGGCGGTCTCCCTGTCCGGGTGCGTTACCTCGATGGAGTAGAGCGACGTGTTACCACGGCTGCCAGACAGGCCGATGGACTCCTGCATGCGCTTAATCAGTGCTTCCTTCTCGGCCTCGTTGGTCGCACCGAGGTCAAGGTCGGTCATGCGCGCGAGCCGTTCAAGGTTCGGCCGGCTGAGCAGCGTCTGGCTCATCATCTGGATGCGCTGATTGATATCCGGCGTGACGGTGAGACCGCGCATCAACGGGCGCAGCACGGAGTTGGTATCCACGTGCATGCGCGCCGTCGCCACGTAGGACTCCGGCATCTGCCACACATAGGCCCAGCCTGTGAGCGCCAGCACCCACGCCATGGCCAGCGCCAACCAGCGGTGACGCCACACCCCGAGCACATAGCTCACCAGTTGCGCAAACACATCCTGCATGAACCGCTACTCCGCCACCAACCGATACCGCCGTAGCATCAGAACCAGCTCTCGGAAATGATGACGATATCGCCCGGCTGCAGCGACATGTTGGCCGAGATATCCCCCTTCTTCAGAAGGTCATCCAGGCGCAGGCCGTAGGAGTCCTGTTTGCCGCCAAAGGTGCGCACCAGTACCGACTTGTTGCCGGCTGCGAACTCGGTCATGCCGCCCACTGAGATCATCAGGTCCAGCAGTGTCATGTGCTGGCGGTAAGGCACGCTGGAGGGCGTTGCCGCCTCACCTACAACCCTGACCTGCTGTTCCGGCACGCCCACAAAGCCATTGACGATCACGCTGACTACCGGCTGGCGCACGTAGTCGCCGTAGGCTTTTTCAATGTCACGCGCCAGCTCGGTGGACGTCCGACCACTCGCCTGCAGGTCTTCCACCAGACGCGTAGTGAACTTGCCGTCCGGGCGCACGATACCTGTTGTGGTGAGTTCCGGGTTGCCCCAGACAAAAATTTCCATGGTGTCGCCGGGGCCAATCACGTAGTTGTAATCCGGCGCCGTGGCGCGCTCGCCGGCCGGAGCCGGGGGATGCGACGCGCAGGCCGACAACATCAAGACCATCAGCGCCGCCAGCACCTGCGCAACAGGCGAACGCCCCCCTGGAAGTTCGGTGAATATGCTCATCTTCTTCTACTCCTCAGCGAGCCACTCGCGGCCCTTTTCGTTGTAACACTGATGCCCGGTGCACACCTGACAGCACATGACTGCGCCGCCAAGGTAACAACAGGTAACCACACACGATGGGCAATATCCCACCGTTTTCCCCACTATTCCAGAAAAAAACCGAGGCTGAACCCGGTGGCGGCCCAGGCAACCAGAGCCACTGACGACACCAGAATAAACCCGATGACCCAACCACCGCCGTGTTCCCGTGGCGGTTCGGAAGCGGCACGCGCAGCGTGCCCCGCTGCACGTTTCGCCGCTGGATCTCTGCGCCTGGACGCCACTTTTTGCGCAGGCTTCGCAGCGGACCTCGCTGCAACGGGCTCTGCCGAGGGTTCGCCGGGAGCCACAGGTTCAGGATTCGCGCCGGCGCTTTCCTCAACCGGCTCCGGCTTGTGCGCCGGAGGCGCGGCGACAACGGCTCCCGCCGCAGGCAATGGCAAATCGACATCCACCGGCACCTGCACTGCTTCTGCAGGCATTTCATCGGTACCGGTACGCTTGGCGGTGACACCCGCTGCACCTGCCACCACTGTCAAATGCTGCCGCCCCCGCATCATCGTTGGCGAAGCCTCGGTGTTGCTGACAACAGCCTCTTGCGGGGCCTCTGCGGTCTCTGCCAGCGCAGTGTCTTCTTCATCAGCAGACGCCGCAGGTTCCGGGTCCGGCACATCCTCAAGCCCGTGGAAATCGGCCTCAGACCAGGTCGCGCCCGCCGCCAGGTGCTCGTCCTGCAGTTCGCCGATCACCTCACGCACATCCGCTACTTCGACCCGATGCCGCTGCTCCAGCGCACAGTGCAACAACAGGCGACTGCAAATCAGGTTGATACGCCGGGGGATACCTTCGCTGAACTTGTACACCAGCGGGAAAACCGCCTGGCTGAACGCCGGATCGCCGCGCCATCCCACCACATCAAGGCGGTGCAGGATGTACTCGCGCGTCTCCTCCAGCTCGAGTGACTTCAAGTGGCTGGCGGCCACAATGCGCTGGTGCACCTGCTCCAGCTCCGGGCGCAATACCAGCTCCCTGAGCTCCGGCTGGCCGAGCAGGAAAATCTGCAGCAATGGCTTGCCGCCGACTTGAATATTGGTCAGCAGGCGCAGCTCTTCCATCGCAGAGACGGCGAGATCCTGGGCTTCATCGACAATCAACAGGGCGCGGCGCCCGTCGCGATGCCAGGCACGCAGCTGCTGGGTCAGGCGCTGCAGCAGCTCGCCTTTCTCCACCACATCCACCGCCACGCCAAATTCATAGGCTACAAGCTTCAGCAGGTCGTCCGCCTTCAACTGGCTGCACACCAGGTTGGCCACGCGCACGTTTTCACCGCTCAAGTGCTCGATGAGGGCGCCGACCAAGGTCGTCTTGCCGGTACCCGGGCGGCCGGTGACCATGACAAAGCCTTCCTCGCGCATGAAGGCGTAGGCCATGTACGCCCGCGCCTTGATGTACCCCTTGTGGGCATAGGCGAAGGCGTGATCCGGGCTGAGCCGGAACGGCTCTGAATTGAAACGGTAGAACTGGTCGTACATGGCGACGCGTCTCTACGGGTTACTCGTTATGCCCCCAATGGTGCAGGCAAAGGGATTGTACCGCAAGGTAACATATGCCTTGACTTGCGGTACTGTGAACCAGTTCAAGGCGCGTGACCGCTGACTTACAGCCGCCAGAGCGCCAGCCCGGCCTCGGCGGCCGCATTCCGGTCAAGCACTCCCTTTACATCAACCACAACACCGCCCGGCGCCAGAATGGGCGTGACCAGCGCCATTCCCTTGTCGACATACTCAGTGTGCGGTACGGCGAACACCACTGCATGCGCAGGCGTCAGCGCCTCCCAGGTCACCAGCTCAATGCCGTACTCTTCTTCGGCTTCTGCCGCATCGGCCAAGGGGTCGTGTACGCTCACGTCACAGCAGTAATCCTGCAGTTCGCGGATAATATCCTCCACACGGGAGTTGCGCAGATCCGGACAGTTCTCCTTGAAGGTGAGGCCGAGCACCGTCACCCGGGCGCCTGCCACCGGATGGCCGCGGCTCACCAGCTGCTTGACGGTCTGCTCGGCAATGAACTTGCCCATACCGTCATTGGTCTTGCGCCCGCCGAGCACCACCTGCGGATGGTAGCCTGCACTTTCCGCCTTGTAGGTCAGGTAGTAGGGGTCGACACCGATGCAGTGACCTCCCACCAGGCCAGGCCGAAACGGCAGGAAATTCCACTTGGTGCCCGCCGCCTCCAGCACATCCAGCGTATCGATACCCAGCTTGTTGAAAATCATCGCCAGCTCGTTCATCAAGGCAATATTGAGGTCGCGCTGGGTATTCTCGATGACCTTGGCCGCCTCTGCCACCTTCACACTGGCGGCGCGATGCACACCCACTTCCACCACCGTCTCGTAGAGTTGGGCCACACGCTCCAGCGTTGCGGGTGTGTCGCCGGATACCACTTTAGTGATGGTTTCCAGGCGGTGCACCTTGTCACCCGGATTGATGCGTTCGGGGGAGTAACCGATGAAGAACCCGCTGTCGCCGGCCACATCCTCGCCACTGCGACCCGCCCAGCTCAGGCCAGAGCCCGCCTCCAGTAGCGGGACGCAGACTTCCTCGGTACACCCCGGGTAAACGGTGGACTCGTAGATAACCACCGTGCCCGGGCGCAGGTGCTCTGCCACAGCGCGCGAAGCCCCCTCCAGTGGACTGAGGTCGGGACGATGGGCGTGATCGATGGGGGTAGGCACCACCACAATGATAATAGTTGCCTCGGCCAGTGCCGAAGCTTCGCTGGTGAACTCAAGCTGCGAAGCGGAGGCGAGTGCCTGGGGGGACACCTCGCCGCTGGGGTCATGCCCCGCCCGGTAGTGCGCGAGTTTGCGCGTATTCAGGTCGAAGCCGATCGTCCGACGGGTGCGACCAAACGCCACGGCCAGCGGCAGGCCCACATAGCCCAGGCCGACAATTGCTACGGTTTCTTGCATGGATGAATCGCTCATTTGGAAGACTGCCCCATAAACCACGCTGCCGTACGTGCCAGTCCCTCGCCAACGTCAAAGGCAGGCGTATACCCGAGAAGCTGCCCAGCTTTACTGATGTCGGCCTGCGAATGGCGCACATCGCCGTCCCGGAACGCCCCATACACCGGCTCCAGCGTCGCCAGTTCCGGCTGACGCGCGCTGAGCAGGTCGCGTATGCCGTAGTACAACTCGTTGAGCGTGGTGCGTCCGCCAAAGGCCACGTTGTACACCTGGTTCACCGCCTCCGGGGAATCCGCTGTGGCGGCCAGCACGTTGGCCTGCACGACATTGTCGATGAAGCAGAAATCGCGTGAGGTTTCGCCATCGCCATTGATCTGGCAGCGCTGCCCGGCTGTCAACTCGCCAAACCAGCGTGGAATGACTGCGGCATAGGCACCCTCGGGATCCTGCCGCGGGCCGAACACATTGAAATAGCGCAGGCCAATGGTCTGCATGCCGTAGGCACGTCCGAACACATCAGCGTAGAGTTCGTTGACGTACTTGGTAACGGCGTAGGGTGACAACGGTTTGCCAATCTCGTCCTCGACCTTGGGCAGGCCCGGATGATCACCGTAGGTGGAAGACGATGCCGCATACACAAACCGCCTCACGCCGGCGTCACGCGCCGCTACCAGCATATTAATGAAGCCGTCGATATTGGCGGCATTGGTCAGGAGGGGGTCCTCCAGTGACCTCGGCACGCTACCCAGCGCAGCCTCGTGCAGCACGTAATGCGCACCTTCTACCGCGCGCCTGCAGTCTGCCAGTGAACGGATATCTCCCTCGATGAATTCAAACGTTCCCGCGCCGGCCGCTTCCTCTAAAAAGGCATCAATATTGTGTTGGTGGCCCGTGGCGAAGTTATCCAGCGCGCGCACCCGCTGCCCCAACTGCAGCAGCCGCTGGCAAAGGTGAGAACCAATAAAGCCCGCCGCCCCCGTCACCAGCCAGGTGGCCGGGCTTGCACGCAGGCTGCCCTCCGTTGCTTCCAGTGTTGTCATTCCCCACGTTTCCCCATCCCGAACACGCGAATCCACACACGGTTGTTAGTCTTGAAGTGTGCGGCGTTTGGCATCTATACAGCGTCGACATTTACACACCGTTACACTGAGTATAAGGTCTGGACGACATTACGGCCATGCCCTTGGTCGCCAACGGCGACTCGGGGGCAGTTTGCGCGGGGAGTACGACAAGCACATGACAGGCAACATCGGCCTGATTACCTACCTGGTTGCCGCCGTCAGTTTCGCACTGCTGGCACTGCTGCTGGTGTTCCAATGGCGCGTGCGACCACTGGGCACCAGCCTGTTTCTGGCCTGCACGGCCTCCGCGCTGTGGTCGGCTATCGTCGGCCTTGGCACACTGGCCGACTATCCCCCGGTGCAGCTGATACAGGTGGCTGAGCTGGTGCGAAACATCGCGTGGGTGTATTTCCTGTTGCAGCTGCTGGGCCTGCAAACCGACGGCGCACTGCTGACCCTGCGCGGTCGCGACTGGCGGCCACTGTTCTGCTGCGGCGCGGCGCTGGCGTTGGTTGTGGTGATGGCGCCCATGCTGGCGCCACTTCTGGGTTCGGTAATCGGCTATGAGGCCACTCTCGCCCTGTGGCTGGCGTTCGCCCTCGGCACACTACTTATCGTCGAGCAGCTCTACCGCAACGCCTCAACAGCCGAGCGCTGGTCGCTGAAATTCCTCTGTTTCAGCCTCGGTGCCATCGCGGCCTGGGACTTCTTCATGTATTCGGAAGCGCTGCTGTTCCGCCGCCTGGACCCCGACCTTTGGCAGGCGCGCGGGCTGGTTAACGCCGTGGTTACACCGGCGCTGGGCATTGCCTTTGCACGCTACAGCTCATGGCGCGGAAAGTTGCAGGTGTCGCGTCAAGTGGTGTTCCACACAGTCACGTTGGTGGGGGCAGGCATTTACCTGCTGGGCATGGCGGCCATCGGCTACTTCCTCAAATTCATGGGCGGCAGCTGGGGCACGGTGCTGCAGCTGACGTTTCTGGTCGCGGCGGCAACGCTACTGTTCAGTCTGCTGTTCTCCGGACGCCTGCGGGCGCTGCTGCGTGTGCAACTCAGCAAGCACTTCTTCAGCTACCGCTACGACTACCGGGAGGAATGGCTCAAGTTTACCGGGGCGCTCGCGAGCCTGAACGAAGACGTGGCCGAAGGCATTATTCGCACCATGGCACCGCTGGTGGAAAGCCGTGCGGGTTTGCTCTGGGGCGGCAGCGAGGGTCAGCCCCTGCGCTTGCTGGCACACTGGGAAATGAGTATTCCAGAGGATGCGAATGAAGGCCTGGGAAATTTGCCCGCCTGGCTACAGCGCACGGATTGGGTGGTCAACCTGCAGGAATGGCGCAGCTCTCCCGACCTGTACGTGGATCTGCAGCTGCCCGCCTGGCTGCAACAGGATGAAACCCTTTGGCTCATTATCCCCCTCGTGTTTCGCGACCGTCTGGAGGGCGTGTTGATGCTGCGCAAATCCGCACTCAAGGACACCATCAACTGGGAGGACCGCGACCTGCTGAAAACGGCGGGCCGGCAGGCGGCAAGCCACCTCGCCCAGCACCTTGCCAGCCAGGCGCTGGTGGAGGCACGACAGTTCGACGCCTTCAACCGTTTATCTGCCTATGTTGTACACGACCTGAAGAACATTCTGGCGCAGCAGTCGCTTATCGTGTCCAATGCGGCCAAGCACCGCCACAATCCCGCTTTTATCGACGATATGATCTCCACCGTCGACAACTCGGTAGCACGGATGCAGCGCCTGATGGAGCAGATGCGCAGCGGGTTGCGCAGCGCCAGCGCAGGGAATGTCGAACTGGGGCCGCTGCTGCAACAGGTCGTCAGTGGCAGAAGCAGCGTGCGCCCTGCACCCAGCCTGCAACCCCCGACCCATGCGGTGCACGTGGAAGCGGACAGTGAGCGCCTGGCCACGGTGTTCAACCACCTGATCCAGAATGCGCAGGAGGCCACGCCGGCCGATGGCGCGGTCAACGTGGACGTCATCACGAGCGCGGGGCAGGTCGTTGTTGCGATACGCGACAGCGGGCGCGGCATGGATGCCGATTTTCTGCGGCTGCGCCTGTTTCGACCGTTCGAGTCCACCAAGGGGCTCACTGGCATGGGGATTGGCGCTTTTGAGAGCCGGGAGTACATCCGGCAACTGGGGGGAGATATCAGCGTGGAGAGTGAACCGGGGGTTGGCAGCTGCTTCCGCGTGACCCTGCCGCAATCCGGTGCAGCCGATTCACAAGTGCACCCAATCGACGGCGCGCAACCCGCGACCAACACTGAATAACCGGACTCGACATGGCAAAGACACAAAGCAAACACCTGCTGGTGGTGGAAGACGACAAAGGCCTGCAGAGTCAACTGCGCTGGGCCTTCGACGGCTACGAGGTGGCTATTGCCGGCGACCGCAGTGAAGCCATCGCCGCCCTGCGCCGCTTTGAACCCGGTGTCGTGCTGCTCGACCTGGGCCTGCCGCCCGACCCCGGTGGCGTCACCGAGGGCCTGGCGACACTGCGCGAGGTACTGAGCCTGGCACCGGAAACCAAGGTCATTGTGGTGACCGGTGACAACGACCGCGCCAACGCGGTGAAAGCGATTGCCGGCGGCGCCTGGGACTTCCACCAGAAACCCGCTGACCCGGAACTATTGGCCATGCTGGTAGACCGTGCCTACCACGTCTACGCGCTGGAGCGGGAAAACCTGCGCCTGCAGAAGGCCAGTGAAAACATGCCGCTGCGGGATATCATCGCGGTGAGCCCGGAGATGCTGAAGGTGTGTCGCACGGTGGAGAAAATCGCGCCGACCGACATTACCACGTTGCTCTTGGGGGCGAGCGGCACCGGCAAGGAGCGCTTTGCCCGCGCCCTGCACGAGCTCAGCCCGAGAGCCGGCAAGCGCATGGTGGCCATTAACTGTGCCGCCATTCCCGAGAACCTGCTGGAAAGCGAACTGTTCGGCTATGAAAAAGGTGCCTTCACAGGTGCCAACCAGCAAACCATCGGCAAGATCGAGTACGCCAACGAGGGCACGCTGTTTCTCGACGAAATCGGCGACCTGCCGCTGGAGCTGCAGGCCAAGCTGCTGCGCTTCCTGCAGGAGCGCGTGGTGGAACGCATTGGCGGGCGCAAGGAAATCCCCGTCGACGTGCGCATCGTCTGCGCAACGCACCAGAATCTGGAAGAGCAGATGAAGGAGGGGCGCTTTCGAGAGGACCTCTATTACCGCGTCAGCGAAATGACAATAAAGATTCCCGCCCTGAAAGATCGCACCGGCGACACCGCCGTACTGGCCAAGGCGTTTCTGGCGCGTTTTTCCAGTGAACTGGGCAACGGGGGTCGCAGCTTTGACGCCGCCGCGCTGGAGGCCATCGAACGCTACAGCTGGCCGGGTAACGTGCGCGAGCTGGAAAGCCGGGTGAAGCGCGCAGCCATCATGGCGGACGGCTCCCAGGTGACAGCGGAGGATCTGGAGCTGGATGTAGACGCCAGTGAAGACGCGCTACCCCTCAACCTGCGGCAAGTACGCGATACTGCCGAGCGCGGCGCCATTATCCGTGCCCTGGGCCACGCCGGCGACAATGTCTCCGAGGCGGCCGCGCTGCTCGGTGTCACCCGGCCCACCCTCTATACCATGCTGGAAAAATACGGCCTCAAGTAACCGGAGCACGCCACGGTGATAGCGCCGATCCGCTCGCACTTCCCCTGGCTGTGGCTCGGCTACAGCCTGCTGCTGGTTTATGGCACCTGGTTTCCGCTGGACCGCTGGGACTGGGCCCTGGGCGGCTGGCAAGCGTTCATGGCCATGGATTGGCCTCGGCGCGTGGCCCGCTCGGATTTCATCCTCAACCTTATCGTGTACCTGCCCTATGGGCTACTGGCAATGCTGTGCCTGCGCGGAGCGTTTCTACGCCGCCTGCTGCTGGCAACAGTTTCCGCGGCTGTGCTCTCCGCCAGTCTGGAGTTCGGGCAGACCTATCTGCCGGGGCGCGTCAGCTCGCTGGCAGACCTACTGCTGAACAGTGCCGGTGGTTTTCTCGGCGCGCTAGGTGCGGGCCTGGCGGTACGCTTGCCACTCTCACGGAGCCTGTGGCAGCGTGTACTGACCATGCTGCGAGACCCAGCCGCGGGCAGGCTCGGCCTGCTGGCCCTGGGTTGCTGGTTGCTGGCGCAATGGGCACCACTGGTACCCAGTCTGGACATCGGCAACCTGCGCGCCGGTCTCGCCCCATTCAAAGCAACGGTGCTGGGAGAGACGCCCCTGGTCCGCGCCCAGGTCACCGGCTACGCCCTGATGCTGTTTGCGGTGGGCACACTGCTACTGAGCATTCTCTCGCCCGGTCCGCGCCGGCTCATCTCGGTGTGCGGCCTGCTGCTTGCGGTGCTGCTGGGAAAAGTGCTGGTGTTAGGGCGGGTGTTGTCGGCCGAGGCGCTGGTGGCTCTTGCCTGCCTGGTGCCCGTTTTCTGGTTGTTGCGCACTGTCTCTCCAAGCTACCTGCGCTGGACGCTGTTGCTGTCGCTACTTACCTACCAGATTCACGATGCCCTGCTTCCGGGCGCCAGTGATACCGCCCTGCGCACGGTGAACTGGATACCCTTCCGCGGGCACATCAACAGCGTGTACGGCGTGGTCAATCTGCTGGAAACCGTGTGGGTATTCATCGCCCTCGCCTGGGTCACCTACCCCTGGAGCCGCAGCCGGGGAGCCCGAGCCGCGCTCGCGTTTACCGTGGCAGCGTGCACCCTGGGCCTGGAATGGTGGCAGCAGTTCGTACCCGGCCGCTACCCCGACCTCACCGATGCGCTGGTGGCGGCAGGCGGCTGGTGGCTGGCCTCGGCATGGCCCTGGGGCCACCACTGGGGGAATGCCGACAAACACGTCACGCACGCCGCCCAGCCCGGCGTGCGGCCTGGACGCGGTGCCCGCACGCAGCGGCAGCTCCCGGGCCGGCGAACACGCTTGCTGCTCAGTGCCGCCGCTTTGGGCAGTGTGCTTGTTCTGGCCTGCCTCTACATGCTCCTGGCCCGGGATGAACTCCCGCCCTATGCACTGCCCAGCATTGATACCCTGCCAGCACCCACCTTTCCGGACTGGCGACAGCAGCACCCCCGGCTGCCGGCGCCAGACGCTGAAGACATCGCCTTGCTGCGCGCACACAACCCGGGTTTCTGGGAGCAACACCGCAAGCGAGCCGCAACCGGAGCGCTGTATTCACGTATTCTGCTGGCGCGGGTTGAACCCGGCTCACAGAATCTGCAGGCCCTGCACGGCGACCTGATGGCACTGGATCCGGACTGGCGCGGGCACGAACAAACCCGGCCACTGGCCCTCGCCTACGACTGGCTACACGCGTTGTGGACACCCGCACAACGGCAGAGCCTGTTGACCAAAGTGGAAGCCGCCTGCGCGTATCAGGTGCACGTCATCACCGACAAGTACGCCCTGTCACCCTACAACGTGTACCTTTACAACAGCCCCCTGCAGGCATTGATGATGGCCGCGATCGCCAGCCACGGTGACAGCGCCAACGGTAGCTGCATGCGCTTCACGGCAGACTACTGGCGACACCGGGTACTCCCGGTATGGCGGCAGGTCATGGGGACCACCGGCGGCTGGCATGAAGGCGGGGAGTATGTCGGCATAGGCATCGGCCAGGCCATCTACCAACTGCCGGCCCTGTGGCGCGCGGCGACCGGGGAAGACCTGTTTGCCAGCGAACCCGGTATCCGCGGCTTTGCCGACTTCGCGCTGCACCGCACGCGCCCGGATGGCACCTATATACGCAGCGGTGATGCCGCGTATTTCCGCCGCGGGATACCCGACCTGGCTCCCCTGGCACTGGAGACCGGACACCGCCCCGCCTATTCGCTGGCTTCCCCCCCGGAGCAACCGGTGCCACTGGGCTGGCCCTGGGGCCCGCTGGCGCAGGCGAGCTTTGCCGATAACACAGCCCTGCAGCGGCAACCCACCAGCCGCTGGTTCGACGGCATCGGCTTGCTGCTGGCGCGCTCCAGCTGGGAAGCGGATGCCACCTTCGTCACGTTCCGCGCAGGGAACAACTTCTGGTCGCACTCCCACCTCGATCAGGGCGCCTTCACCATTTACCGCAGCGGCCCCCTGGCGCTCGACAGTGGACTCTACAACCGCTATGGCTCCGAGCACCACCTGAACTACAGCTATCAAAGCATTGCGCACAATGTGGTCACGGTAACGGACCCGGCGGACGACGCACCCATGCCGTCAAAAACCGAAGGTGAGCCGAGCCGTGTCATCGCCAACGATGGCGGCCAGCGGCGCGTGGGTTCGGGCTGGGGGCGCGCAGCGCCTCTGGATTACGTGCACTGGCAACAGCAAGGAGAGCACTACCGCACTGTCGGTGAAGTGCGCCACGGCGATACCGATGGCGTGTCCTGGGTGGTGGCGGACCTCACCCCGGCTTACACCAATGCCGCATCCGGCACGGGTGATTTCTCGGCGCGCAGCAAGCGGGTTCGGCACTACCAGCGCAGCTTCGTGTTTGACCGCCGCGCGCACGTGATCGTCGTCCACGATCGGGTCACTACGGAAGATGCCACGTTCCGACAGAAGTGGTTACTGCATAGCGAACTGGAGCCCGAGCTGCGGGGCCCGTACTTTCGTATCGCAGCGCCACACACCTCGTCGGGCCCGCGAGGCGCGCTAAACGGCCGGGTGCTGCTGCCGGAGGACGCCAGCCTGACCGCGATCGGCGGCCCCGGGCTTGAGTACTTCGTCGATGAGAAGAACTACGACGAGGACGGCACAGTGCAGGCGGTCGCGCAACGCAAGCGCGAAGAGCGTGGCGCCGAACCCGGCGCCTGGCGCCTGGAGCTGCAACCCGGGCGCCAGGCAGAAACCCAGGAATTCCTCGTGGCGATGCGCACGGGGGAATGGAGCGCCACCAAGTCGATTACACCAGCACCTGCGGCCAAGCTGGAAACAACCGGCGCCACCCTGACGCTGACACTGGACGGCGACCCGCCCCTGACCCTGTATTTACCCCGGAACATGGGCGATATCCAACTGCAGCGCGGCCACTGACCTCGCCGGGCATCACCGCGCCTGCGCCAGATCCGCCAGCAGCCGCTCCAGCACACCATCCAGCGCCCGATCGATCTGCGCATACACCGCCTGAAATCCAGGCCAGTCACCATAATACGGATCCGCCACCGGCACACCGCCCGGGGGCGCACCCTCCTGATACTCACCCAGCAACCGCACGCGTAACAAGGCATCGCTACCGGCTGCGAGCACCGCCAGCTCATCGCTATGCACCTGCTCCATGACCAGCACATGGGTACTGCGTTCCAGCAGGGCAGGAGTCACCTCCTGCGCGCGGATTCTACCCAGCGGGAAACCGTATTCCCGCGCCAACCGAGCCACCCGCGGATCGGGTGGCCGACCGAGCTGCCCCGGGCGTGTGCCCGCCGAGGCCACCGCAATGCGGCGCGCCAAGCCCATGCTGCGCAAACGATGACGCAACAACGCTTCCGCCAACGGTGAGCGGCACACATTGGCGGTGCAGATGAACAATACACGCAGCTGCGGACGCCGCCAGAACATCAATCACTCCTCCCCAGGCAACTCAATCGGCCACACGGTCCAGCAGCTGACGCACCCAGGTCACCGGAATCACGTAGCTGATACCGGAGGGGCGTTCCAGCACGGACTCACGGGACTCCTTGACGAACACACTGTTCACCACACCAATGACGGCGCCTGTTGCCGGGTCGTAAACGGGGCTGCCGCTATTGCCGGGATAGGCCGTGGCATCCAGTTGAAACACATCAAAGGGGTTGCGCATGCGCTGCAGTTGCACGGCATTGAGATCGCGCGCCGCATCCGCGGTACGCGCGACCGGGGTAATGGCCGACACCATCCCGCGGTGGGTGACCGGATACAAGCCCAGCACACCGCCAATGGGGAAACCGGTGAAGGCCACCGCATCACCCTCACGCACTCTGGCAGAGTCACCCAGCCGCAAGGTGGGCAGGGGCGCGCCGGTAATCCGCAGAATGGCCAGATCGTGCACCGGGTCTTGCGCCGCGATTTCCGCCGGATGCACCACCGCCTGCCGTCCGCGCCCGGAAAATACCGCAAGCATCTGCTGGTTGTCGTGGTCCAGCAGTTCCGGCAACACGTGGAAGTTGGTCACGATCAACTGCCCATTGCCGACCACAAAGCCCGTGCCACGCAAGCTGTCAGGGCGGCGTTCGCCGATGGGCTGGCGCGGCGGATAGCTGGTACCTACACCCACAATGGCGGGACGCACGTCCTCTATCACATCGGCCAGCGATGCGGCCGCCAGCGGCTGGGCAAACAGAGCGCCGCACAGCAGCCAGACCAGCGCCGGCAACCCGGGGGAACGAAAACGTGTCATGCACTCACTCCTGTGGCAGCCAGCTGCACTGTGCACCGCTTCATGCTTGCCGAGGCGGCGCGCACAGGCGACACTGCAAACCTGAGACCATAGTCCAGAACCATGAGCCCGTGCAACGGCGGCGACTCAGGCAACCCCAGGCAAGGAGAACCGCGGGTGGCAGACCTTATTCATCAGTTCCTCACCAGGGCCGCACCGGTTCAGGGCTCACGACCTGCGCTGTTGTTTCGCGAACAAGTGCTGAGCTACGCACAGCTTGCAGAGCAGGTGGAAAACGCGGCCCACGGTTTGCTGGCACAGGCGCTGGGTGCCGCGGAGCGTGTCGCCATCTATCTACCCAAGCAGCCGGAGACCGTGATCGGTATTTTTGCCACGGCGGCCGCGGGCGGCTGCTTCGTTCCGGTCAACCCGGTGCTCAAGCCCCGGCAGGTGAGCTATATCCTGCGCCACAGTCAGGCGCGCGTGCTGATCACCTCCGCACAACGGCTGCAACAATTGGTTGCCGAACTGCCGGCCTGTAGCGACCTGCACACCCTCGTGCTGGTGGACACTCTCACCGAGGAGCGACGTGAGGCCCTCGCCAGCGATCTCCATGGGCTCAACGTGATTGAATGGCAAGCGCTGCTCGCAGCCCCAGCCCGAGCACCCCACCGGCGCATCGACACCGACATGACTGCCCTGCTGTACACCTCCGGAAGTACGGGTAACCCGAAGGGTGTCGTGCTTTCGCATCGCAACATGGTAGCGGGCGCGCGCAGTGTGGCTGAGTACCTGGAGAACACGCCGGACGACCGATTGCTCGCGGTATTGCCGCTCAGCTTTGATGCCGGACTGAGCCAAATCACCACCGCATTCTCTGTCGGCGCCTCGGTCGTGTTGATGGACTATCTGCTGCCGCGGGACGTACTGAAAGCGGTGGCGCGCTACGCGGTCACCGGGCTTGCGGCCGTGCCTCCCCTGTGGAACCAACTGCTGCAACTGGCGTGGCCCGACGAAGTCGCCGGCACCCTGCGCTATGTCACGAACACCGGCGGCGCCATGCCGGTCGCCAGCACGCGTGCCCTGCAGGACAAACTCCCCCATACCCGCGTGTTCCTCATGTACGGACTCACCGAGGCCTTCCGCTCAACCTACCTGCCGCCGGAGCAAGTTCATCAGCGGCCGCAATCCATCGGCAAGGCGATCCCCAATGCCGAAATTCTGGTAGTGAATGAGGCCGGTGAGCTGTGTGCTGACAACGAGCCCGGCGAGCTGGTGCACCGCGGCGCGTTGGTCGCTCTGGGCTACTGGGATGATCCGGAGAAGACCGCCAAACGGTTCCGGCCGGCCCCTGGGCAGGACCCGGCACTCCCTCTGCCGGAGCTTGCCGTCTGGTCGGGCGACCAGGTGGTGCGCGATGAGGAGGGTTACCTCTACTTCGTCAGCCGCAAGGACGACATGATCAAAACCTCCGGTTACCGGGTCAGCCCCACCGAGGTGGAGGAAGTCGCCTACCTGTCAGGGCTGATTGCCGGCGCCGCGGCACTGGGCCTGCCCCATGCGCAACTGGGGCAGGCGATCGCTCTGGTGGTAACACCGTCGGCTCAGGCGAACGGCGAAACGCTGGAGCGCGAGCTATTGGCCTTGTGCCAACGCGAACTGCCCAACTTCATGGTCCCCACACGGCTTATCGTACGTGCAGCCCTGCCCCACAACCAGAACGGAAAAATTGACCGGCGCGCATTGAATGCCGAATACGCGAGCCTGTTTCAGGAGCCAACGGAATGACTGAGCAACATGACACATCAGCGACCAAACCCCGTGAACGCGGTCGCCCGCAGCATGCGCCACAGAATCACTTCGCGGTGCGTGACAACTGCCTGCAGGTCGGCAACCAGGCGGTAACTGAACTCGCCCGTCAGGCAAATGGCAGGCCCTTCTACGCCTACGATCATCGCGTGATGGACGCGCGTGTGGCGCAACTGCGCCAACAACTCCCGGATGCCATTCACTTGCACTACGCGATCAAAGCCAACCCGATGCCCGCCCTCGTACAGTACATGGCCGGCCTGACCGATGGCCTCGATGTGGCCTCTGCCGCCGAACTGGCCACTGCACTGGCTACTGGCATCAACCCGGCAGAAATCAGTTTCGCCGGCCCCGGAAAGTCACTGGAAGACCTTCGCGCAGCAGTACATGCCGGGGTCATCATCATTCTGGAATCGATGACCGAAATGCAACGGGTTGCGGATATCGCCACCGAGCTTGGCACCAGACCGCCTGTGGCAATCCGCGTCAACCCGGATTTCGAGCTCAAGGCCTCGGGCATGAAAATGGGCGGAGGGCCCAAGCCATTCGGCATTGATGCGGAAGAAGTACCTGATGCAATGGCGCGCGCAGACGCGCTGGGGCTGGATCTTGTCGGGGTACATATCTTCAGTGGCTCACAGAACCTTCGGCCCGAGGCACTTATCGAGGCGCACGATAAAACCTTTGAGCTCGCGTTGCGACTTGCCGGTCAGGCACCCCGGCCTTTCCGCTGGCTCAATATCGGGGGTGGTTTTGGTGTGCCTTACTTTCCCGGGGAAGAGCCTCTCGACCTCTCGCCAGTGGTACAGAATCTGCAACAGCGCGTGGATGAGGCCCTGCGGCAACTCCCGGACGTGGAACTCGTCATGGAACTGGGTCGCTACCTCGTGGCCGAGGCCGGAATTTATGTCTGTACGGTCAGCGACAAGAAAATTTCACGCGGCCAGACGTTTCTGATCACCAACGGCGGCTTGCATCACCATCTGGCAGCCTCCGGGAACTTCGGTCAGGTGATCCGCAAGAACTACCCGGTATGTATTGGGAATCGAGTGATCAGCGAGGAACAGGAGACGGTGACAATCGTTGGCCCGCTGTGCACGCCGCTTGACCTGCTCGGCGAGCGCATGCCGTTACCCACGGCCGATATTGGTGACCTTGTGGTGCTGTTCCAGTCCGGTGCGTACGGATATACCGCCAGCCCGCACCTGTTCCTCAGTCACCCACAACCTCTGGAATTCTTCGTTTAGCGGTTGCAGATCTGCGAACCCTGTCACAAACTGTCACATTCCTTCTGTACTACTGGCTGCAGCTGCTAGAGTTTGGACGCCGACAAACATCCGGCGCAAACAAACCGCGCAATAATCAGCGCACGCACAGTACACTGGGAACTGGCCATCATGTTAGCGAGTAGCCTGTTGGGAACCCGACGCGTTTTTAAACACCACGTTCATGTGGCCTATTACTGGCTGGCACTGCTTGATGCCGCCCTTTTCACGGGCGCCTGCTACCTGGGGACTTTCCTGTATTTCCTGCGCGACCCGGCCCTGTTGGATTCCCACCTTCAAACCCTGCTGCCGCGTGCCCTGGTGTTTGCACTCACCACGGTGCTGGCGATGACAGCACTCGGGCTTTATCAGCCACGCCTGCGCGAGGGGCTCAACGGCATCATGTTGCGCGTTGCCGGCTCCTTCGTGCTGGTGACCATCGCCATGGCAGCCATGTTCTACCTGCTGCCGTCTCTGCACCTGTGGCGCGGTGTTTTGGCCTATACCTCAGCCATTGCCTTCACCTCGTGCCTCATCACCCGCGTGATCTTCGCCAATACCGTCGAGCTTGAGCAGTTCAAGCGCCGCGTTCTCGTACTCGGTAGCGGCCAGCGCGCAGCCAACATCGCCGATCGCATGCGCCGCAAAAGCGACAGGCGCGGTTTTCGTATTGCCGGTTACGTGCGCGCCGACAGTGAGCAGACGCTGGTGGAAACGGGAAACGTATTCACCCCCGACGAGCCGTTGCACGAGTACGCACTGGCACATGACATCCGCCAGATTGTGGTCGCGCTGGACAACCCCGCGGCATTGCCCGCTGACGAGCTTATGCACTGCCGTACGTCCGGCATCGAGGTTGTCAACATTCTCGACTTCTTCGAACAGGAAGCGAGCAAGGTGTTGGTTGAGGAAGCCCCCCGCGAGTGGTTCATCTACTCGGACGGCTTCGCTGCCGGCGGCTCATCCAATCGCGGCAAGCGCGCGCTCGATATGTGCGCCGCCTTTGTGCTGCTGATCGGCACCTGGCCGCTGATGCTGGTCACCGTGCTGGCCATCAAGCTCGAAGACGGACTGCACGCCCCGGTGATCTTCCGCCAGAAACGTGTGGGCCTCAACGGTCGCGTGTTCGATGTGCTGAAGTTCCGCAGCATGAGCGTGGATGCCGAAAGTGATGGCAAGGCGCGCTGGGCAACCACCAATGACAGCCGGATCACGCGCATCGGCCATGTGATCCGCAAGCTGCGCATCGATGAATTGCCACAGATCCTGAACGTGCTGGTAGGCGATATGTCTCTGGTAGGCCCGCGACCGGAAAGGCCCGAGTTCGTGCGCGAATTGTCCGAGAGCATCCCCTTCTTCGACAAGCGGCACTGCGTGAAACCCGGGATCACGGGCTGGGCGCAACTGAACTACCCCTACGGCGCTTCCAGGCGCGATGCGCTGCACAAGCTGGAATACGATCTCTACTACGTGAAAAACAGAAGCCTCTTCCTCGACTGCCTGGTGTTATTACAGACCACAGAAGTCATTCTGTTTGGCAAGGGTGCCCGCTAGGGTCCACGCGCTCGCAGCGCGGCCATTTTCAGCCGGGTTATGTGACGCCTGCATTACCCAAATGTGTCAGGTTTTTTAATTCCAGTGCCTGCAGTTTCGCTTGAGCTGCTCCCCTGCATTAGGTAACCTCTTGATATCGAATACGTCTATCCATGTTGGTGCATAAATTGCATTTAGAATAACAACTTAGCGGTTATCAGGCTTTAGTCGACCGCTTCAGGCCAGCATCGTGCGGGGGAGTGAGCGGGGAATGAATACAGTACTGACAATTATCGCGATACTGGGACTGGGTGCCCTGCTCGTGTCCGTCGTGCTTTTCACCATGGCCGCCCGGCGTTACGTCTCCGACGACGAACCCGAACACATTTCCCTGGTACCCAACACGGGCCGGGATCACCAGCCACGCAGTCGTGGCGACCGCCGCCAGACCAGCGCGCCAACCTTGTTTCCCATTACCGTCAACGGTGAGCTGATCACCCGTGAGCGCCGCCACATCGCCGATCGCAGGCAGCAGCCCCGACAATACGGGTGAGTTCCCCCTTGCGCACTCTGTCCTGCCTGGCTCTCGTTGCCGTAATCGCTGCGCCCGTTCATGCCGCTCCGGTGACACCGGAAACCCCCGCACCTATCGACTCCCTGTTTGCCACCGACATTCTCCAGGCTGAATTGCTGGCGCATCTCGATGCCGGCGAGTATGCCCAGGTGCTGCAGAAAACCGCCGAACACGATGGTTCACTGGACGCGACCAGCCGCGGTTTGCGCATTGCAGCACAGGTATACTCCGGCGATTTGGCGGCAGCTAAGTCCGGCCTGGCGACCTTCGGGCCCGGTGAAGGGCTGCCCGCACTGGCGGCAGGGGCGATTGCGGAAGCCTACCTGGCAGCGGGCTACCCTGAACTTGCCGGCTACAGCACCCAGTTGGGTTTGATCGAGCAGTTTGACTCCAGCCACCTGTTATTCCTCATGGGTAGGCTGCAACTGCAGGCGGGACGCAGCCGCGAAGCAGCCCGCTATCTGCAAGCAGCGGCCGCATTGCCTGCCAGTGCCCAGGACAATTTCGACCGCGCCCGGCTACAGGACACGACGGCCAACCTGCTGCTCACGCTGAATCAACCCGCAGAGGCCCTCGCTCTGTTCAATGCCGACACCACGGCACCGGCACCCGCTACAACCCCGGTGTACGCCATCGCCAGCGCCCGCAGTATGGCGAGTGACGGGCGTTTTGAGGCCGCAGACAGCGCTGTGGCGACCGATATTCGCGGCTACACGCGCGAGCTGGCGGTGACACGCGCCCAGATCAAGGTTCTTGCCGGGCAGCCTGAAGCGGCGCTGGCGCTGCTGGATGCAGCGATGCTGGGCGCCGCCGATGCCTCCATTCTGCTCACGCGCTCGCTGGCCCACATGGCACTGAGCCAATCCGATAGGGCCGCTAAGGCCCTGCTACCACTGGGGCCACCCGCCACCCTGCCGCCCGCACTGCAACCCGGTATGGCGATGATCGCTCTCGGCCAGGGCGATGTAGACGCAGTTTTGGCAGCCATGCGGCGCGCGCCATTACCTCTGTCTGAACTCGCGCGGCTGCCGACGCTGCCGGACCATCTGCACAATACCGATCTGGCGGCGCCCCTGGCCCTCGCTTACTTCGCCTTTGATCAGGGCTACCACCGCCACTCTCTGGCGCTGCTCGACCAGGCCCTGCAAGAGTGGCCGAAGCACCCACTGCTCCTGTTGCTACGTGCGGAAAACCTGCGGCAAATGGGTAACTACGCGGCAACAGCCGCTGCACTGGAAGACGCCCTGCACGTACTTCCCGGCAGCGCTGCCCTGCGCCTGTTACTGGCCACGGCGCAGGAGGCCGGCGACGATGATGACGCTGCCCTCACAAGCTACCGCACCATTATTGAGGCGCATCCCGATTTTGTGCTGGCGCAGCTGGCGCTGACACGTCTGTATACGGAACGCAGTGAGCACGAGCGGGCGCAAGCTACTTGCGAGTGGGCATTGAACTTCAAGCCTGACTCTCCTGCACTGCTGGCCGCCCTCGCCTGGGCGCTGGCCGAACAGGGCAAGGCGGAGGAATCGAGGGCGACTCTGCGCGCGCTGCAGCGCGTTGCCGGCAGCTCCGCGCAGGCCACGACCAGCCACATCAACGGCTACCTGGCACTGCAGGCAGGCGACCTCCCGGCCGCAGCCACGGGCCTGTACAGCACACTGCGCCTGGGCGCACTGGAACTGCGGCTGCTGCAACACCTCGCCCGCCTGCAGGAAGAAATGGGCCATCCCGAAGCAGCGGCCAACCTGGCACGGCAGACGAAGCTACTGGCGCACCACGGGGCGCCGCGCTAAGCGCCATACCAAGCACACACCCCACAGAAGCCATAGCATGAACGCGGCCCGGGCAAGCTGAAACCCGTGAGCAGTGAAAAAGGTCTGTTCCTGCAACGGTGTGACCAGCGCCTGCACCATGCCGGTGGTGGCCGGCTCCGAAGCCACAACGACTTTGCCCGTGGGGGCGATGAACAGCGAGGAACCGACATTCGCGCTGCGCACCACAAACCGGCGATTTTCTATCGCTCGCAGCACCAGGTGCGGCATCGGAATGGAGTAGGCGCGCTGCAGCGGGCCGAACGCGGCCTCGTCGTTGGACATATTCACGAGCAACTCCGCACCGGCGCGCGTCAGTGCGCGGACATGCCCCGGGAAAAAGGCCTCCCAGCAGATGAACACCCCAAGCTGCAGTGCGCCCGCATCAAGCGGCCCGCTACTGTCTCCCGGCGCCATGCGCGATGGCCACCACTCCCGCAAGCGTTGGGGCAGCCACCGCTCCAGGGGATTGTGCTCAGCACCCGGCACCAACAGCACCTTGTGGTATTCCTCGGCAATATAGCCGGAAACGGGAACCAGAAAAGCCGCGTTCAATAACTGAGGGGATCCCGAGGCGGTAAGGGTCATGGAGTAAGCACCCACCAGTACAGGCGTGCCTGTGTCCGCAGCAGCCTGCGATAACGCCTGCATGATGTCACGGTACTCCGTGGAGCGCAGCCAGAGTGGCAGACTGGTCTCAGGCCATACGGTCAAGGCAGCCGCACCGGAAGTATCCGCAGCGTCTCGAGTAACGCGGTTGAAATTGTCGAACATGCGCCGTGTTGCGGCTTCATCGTGTTTTTCTTCGATCGTCACAGCGGTGTGCAGGGCACGTACCGGCACCCCAGGCACCTCCTCACTGGCGCTGACCACCGCCGCCTGACGCCAGATGCCGTAACCGAGCACCAGCGCGCTCAGGCACACAGTGAGCAACCACCAGGAGGCCCTGCCTGCACCGCGCGCCTGCCAGCACTGCGCGGCCAGCACGTTCACGACCATAATGCCGAAGCTGATGCCGAAGACCCCCGCAACGTCGGCCGTTTGCAGCAACAACGGCACCTGCCACAGGTAATACCCCAGTGCATAGGATGGCAAGCCGAGCCACAGGTCGGAGCCCAGTACCTCGATCGCCGTCCAGCTCAACGCCGTCCACAACAACAGCCAGAAGCCCCGCAGGCCTGCACCAACAGCCCCCCACACCGCAAGCCCTAGCATCGCCGGCATCAGCGCGAAACCGGCCAATACGGGAAGCAGCCACAGGGGCTTGAACTCAACCAGCCAGTAAAAATGGGAGGTGGCGTAGCAGAGTCCAACCAGATATCCACCCAGCAGAACCCGCCAGAACCTCCGCGGCTGTACGGGGTCGGCAAATGCGCCGGAATCCTGCCAGAAGCCGGTCAAGGCAGGTGCCAGCGCGACAAAAACCAGCGGCCATGCGTTCACCAGCGGTGACGCCAGAATCATCAGCACACCGGAAAAAATGTATCTGATCACCCTGCTCTCACTCTCTGCTGCAACCTGCACACGTTCGTCATTATACGGTCCCACTCACGCTGCTAGCCAGCCGCGCTGCGGGCGCTGCAAAGTCTTCCGGACTACGCATGCGTGATGCCACAGCGGCGTCCGCCACTAACCGGTTTTTTCCACAGGTTTCAGAAGACAGATACCCGTAGAACACCTAAGCTTTGTGTTGAGCGAATTGCAAACGAGGCGCGAGTCGTTGAAAGCAGCAGCTATTGCAGTGATTGTTCTGTGTTTCGCCGCCATCAGCGGATGTGGCGGGGGCGGCGGTTCTGGCGCCGACCCGGCGCCGGACGCACCGCCCGTTACCCCCGCCCCCATTGAGCCGGAGCCGGAGCCTCTTCCGGGAGAAGAGCCCCTGCGCGGGATTGACGCAGCCGCCAGGCTGGCATCGCGGGCCACCTTCGGTATGCCGTGGGACGATATCCGCGCTATCGATGAGGCGAGCGAAAGTGGCTGGCTGGACGCGCAGCTCGGCGCCAATGCGAGCTCTCACGATGCGGTAGTCAACGAATTGATGGCGCGCGCGGCACGCGGTGAATTAGCCGCGCTGGACCCGGACCCAACCCGTCTGGAAGGGCTTTTCAGCCGCATGGCGTGGTGGCACACAACACTTACCGCGCCGGACCAGCTGCGTCAGCGTGTGGCGTTCGCCCTCAGCGAAATCTTTGTGGTATCTGACAACGTCGACCTGCTTTACCAGTCGCCTTACGCGCTGAGCAACTACTACGATACGCTGCTGCAACACGCCTTTGGCAACTTCCGCGACCTGCTGCTGGCCGTTACGCTGCATCCGGCCATGGGGGTGTACCTCAGCCACCTGCAGAACGCCGCGGCCGACCCTGCGGCCAACACCTTCCCGGATGAAAACTACGCCAGGGAGGTTATGCAGTTGTTCAGCATTGGTCTGTTCGAGCTCAACCCCGACGGCAGCGAAAAACGCGACGACGACGGCAAGCCGATCCCGACCTATGACAACGACGACATCAGGGAATTCGCCAAGGTCTTTACCGGCCTGTCCTGGGGGGGCAACAACACCGTGTTCCGGGCACGACAGCCCCTGTTCCGCGAGCCCATGCGCATGTTCGAAGCGTTCCACGACAACGGAGAAAAACGCCTGCTGCGCGGCACGATCCTGCCTGCAGGGCAAACCGGCATGCAGGATATCGAGGACGCGGTGGACAACCTGTTCCAGCACCCGAATGTGGGGCCGTTCATCGGGCGCCAGCTCATTCAGCGCCTGGTCAGCTCTAACCCCTCCCCCGAGTACGTGGCCCGTGTTGCGGCCGCGTTCAACGGTGACGGCGGCGAGCCGCGTGGGGATATGCGCGCCACCATAAAGGCGGTGTTGCTGGACCCGGAAGCGCGGGCCGAACCGGACCCGGCGCAATCGCGTGGCAAGTTGCGAGAACCGCTGCTGCGACTGATTGCCACCTTGCGCCAACTCAACACCAGCAGCCCGGATGGTTTCTACGCCAATGCGGGCTTTTACGTGCAGGAGCAAATCCAGCAGCACCCGCTATCCTCGCCCAGCGTATTCAATTTTTTCCTCCCGGCTTTCGCCCCGGTGGGCGAGATCGCCGATAACGGCTTAGTGGCACCTGAATTCCAGATTACCAACAGCAGCTCCATCGTCGCCATATCCAACCTCCTGCAAGGCGCGATTCTGGGTGACTTCCTCAACGACCTGCGGGAACCACCGTTCAGTGCCGCCACATTCGACCTGAGCGAATATGTGGCGCTGGCAGACGACGTGCCCGCCCTGCTGAATCGACTGGATACCGTCTTTACCTACGGTACGTTGAGCGAGGAGACCCGGGCAAGCCTGACCTCCACGGCGCAGCAGCTGGACGACCTGGAGCTGCGCACCCGCGTGGTACTGTACCTGCTGTTGATATCTCCCGATTACGCGGTGGAGTTGTAATATGCTGACGCGAAGAGGACTTTTACAGCGCGGCCTGCTGCTGGGCGGTGCGGCCACCGGCGCGGGCAGCCTGCTACAACTCGGGCTGGTGCGGCGCGCCGCCGCCCAGAGCGCCAGCGGCGACTACCGCGCCCTGGTGTGTGTGCTGCTGGCTGGAGGCAACGACTCCTTCAATATGCTGGTGCCCTGGGACAGCGACAGTTATGCAGGCTACGCCAGCATGCGCTCGGACCTCGCCCTGCCGCGCAGTGCGCTGCGACCGCTTGCCGGCAGCGACAGCGCCGGGCGCGCCTATGCGGTGCACCCCGGCATGCCCGGCTTGCAGCGCCTGTTCAATGAGAGTGATGCCGCGCTGCTGAACAACGTCGGAGCCTTGGTCGCACCACTGGATAGCGCTGCCATCGCGGCCGGCAACTGGCCAGTACCGCTCGGGCTGTTCTCGCATGCCGACCAGATCCAGCAGTGGCAAACCGCTGTCTCCGATGCGCGCATCGCACAGGGTTGGGGCGGGCGCATTGCCGATCTATTGCAAGCCAGTTCGCCCTACAATGGCCTCGCCATGAACATCTCGCTGTCCGGGAATAATGTTTTCCAGAGCGGCAATACCACCACCCCCTACAGCATCACCACGGATGAACAGGGCGCGAGATCACTCAATGGCTACACCGACGACTCACCGGGTGGCAATTTCACCCGCGCGGTCGTGGACGACCTGCTCGCCAGCAAGCAACAACAACTGCTACGCCGCGAATATGGCGACCGGTTTACCGAGGCGCTCGCCACGCAGCAGGCCGTGTCCGGTGCGCTGGCGATGGCGCAGCCACTCAGCACGCCATTCGGCGCCGACCCCTTTGGACAGGCGATGCGCCAGATCGCGCGCATGATCAGCGTGCGCGATCAACTGGGCGCCTCGCGGCAGACGTTCTTTGTCACCGTGGGAGGCTGGGACCACCACGATGGCCTGCTGGAAAACCAGGCCTCGATGCTGCCGATGATCGATTCCGGGCTGCTGGCATTCCGCGATGCACTGGGGGAGCTGGGCGCGCTGCCCATGGTGACCACATTCACCACCTCGGACTTTGCACGCACCCTCACCTCCAACGGCAAGGGGTCGGACCACGGCTGGGGCGGGCAACATATCGTGATGGGCGGCGCTGTGAATGGCGGCAGATACTACGGCGAGTACCCGGACATACACCCCGACAACCCACTGGATGTGGGGCGAGGTGTGTACGTACCCACCACCGCGACCGACCTGTATTTTGCGGAGCTGGCGCGCTGGTTCGGTGTCAGTGACAGCGACCTGAGTACGGTACTGCCCAACCTGGAACGGTTCTATTCGATCGGCTCAGGTGCGCCGCTGGGTTTCATGCTGGACGGGTGAAGCACTATACCTCACAACGAGAAAGGCCCCGCAATGCGGGGCCTTTCCGAGCGAGCTGAATACCGCGTTCTAGCGACGCTGCTTCAGACGGCGCGCGCCCACCAGGCCGAACAGGCCCAATGCGAAGATAGCGAGTGTGCCGGGGGCGGGTACGGGGTTTGCCACTGGAGCGGCCTGCACGGTCAACGACTGAGAAAAACCGCTAGAGAAGGCAACATCGTAAATACCCGCATCGCCGAACAGCTCGTCAAACATGACCTCCCCCGACAAGGTCCATGAGGCTGAGTCAAGCTGTAATGTGCACAGCTCAAAGAAACCAAAGTCGTTGCACTGGTCATTTTCCACAACCGAGGTAGGCAGCCCGCTAGCCGCACTGCCTATAACCTGAGGACCAATTGCCAGTTCCACATTTTGTGCGTCGGCGTAGGCACTGCTGCCAGCAAAGCGTGAGTAATCAAGATCAATGGCGAGGGCGTACGTCTGGCCCATCGTGATGACCGTGCTGCTATCGGTCCAAGCGCTGCCGTCCAGTGATGCACCGATCACCGTGTAGGTGCCAGTGAGATCCTGGTCTGGCGCTGACGCGTTGACGAAGCCAGCCGCGACACTACCGAGAAGGCCAAGTGCAAAATGGGAAATCTTCATGAAACACCCTTACATATAGAATTGGACAATGATGCAAGACACAAAGCACACATCGTGCCAACTTACCGGCACGGAATCGAGCGCGTGTACCCAAGATCTATCAAGCACTGCCGACGCTACAGACGATAAGGATTTTTCCCATATAAAACAGTTTGTTACGGAATCGACAGCGACACCAAACGGTCAGCTGGAAAAATAGCCGGGATGTCGGAAAACAGGTAAAACCTGTCGCAGAAAGAGCGAGCAATTCTCTAACAACTGAACCACTGTAAAAAAAACCGACATTGTCGGCAGCGCCAAACGACCAACCACAAATGAGTGACAAGCTCTTGATGCGCGTCTAAACTCTGTTGCTGGACGCAAACAATAATCTTAACAACGCCGGCGGCAGGACCCGCGCGCCGACCGGCATACCGCTACAGGGGCCCTCCATGTCAGATACCATCGCCATCGCCGGAGGCAGCGGCGGCCTGGGTGCCGCCATGTGCCGCCACCTGGGTTCGCAAGGTTTACACATTGTGGTTGGGTTTCACAGCCGCAGAGCCGCCGCCGAGTCTGTCGCCCACGATATCGTCGCCGCCGGCGGCAGCGCGGTGGTCTGCGCCGTCGATCTCTGCGACGCTAAACAGGTCGCGGAATTTCTCGCGCAATCCCACTCAGGTAAGCACCGATTGATCGGCGTGATCAACGCTACTGGCCCCGCCATCCCCTTACGCCCCCTCAGCGAAATCAGCGGCGACACGTTCAGCGCCATCATGCGCACGGATGTGGAAGGCGCATTCAATCTGCTCACCCAGGCGGGCACGCTGTTTGCCGCCGCCGGCGGTGGCAGCGTGGTGCAATTGCTGACAACCGCGGTGCTGCGCACGCTGGAAAACGACGCCATGTCCGGCATTCCCAAAACCGCCATCAGTGGCATCGTACGCCAGCTGGCCAGGGAGCTGGGGCCGCAGAACGTGCGCTTCAACGGCATTGCACCCGGCGTGATCGACGCCGGCATCGTGCACAGCTCCTTTACCGCAGACCCGGTCGCCGAGGGGGTTATCAAGGACTGCCTGGCAAAAACCCCCATGCCCCGGCTAGGCAAACCGGAGGAAGTGTCGGCGCTCGCGGCATTCCTGCTCAGTGACGCCGCGGGCTACATCAACGGTCAGATTATCGGTATAGACGGAGGCTACAGCGCATGAGCAGCGGCAAAAACAGGGGACTGACTGCTCACTGGAAAATGGCGGCAAACCTGCTCGCCATGGCAGGCATGCTCAGTGTCGGCACCAGTGTGGCAGAAGAAGCCGGAAGCGCGGAACTGTCCACACTGGCCGCCACCGGCGAAACACTCTACGCAGAACATTGCGCCACCTGCCACGGCCTGACCCTGCGCGGATCAGCCCACGGCAATACGCTGAAGGGGCCGGGGTTTATGAAGCAGTGGGCCGAACGTGAAGCCATGACACTGCTGGCGTTCAACCGCGCCAATATGCCGCCTGGAGGCACGGGGGCACTGGAAGATGCGCAACACGCGGCCATCACCGCCTACCTGATCGACGTCAACCGAGACCCCGGCGCGGAGGACCAACTGTTCACCAGTGCCGAAGCCCTCCTGGGCGCCGCCGACGGCAGCACGGAAGTCTCCTGGGTGGCGTTCGACGGGGCGGGCTCTATCGACGCCGATGCGCGCACCCGCGGCGGATTCCAGAACCGTACCGTCGCCGACTTCCAACCCGTGACCGCGGCACAATTGCACAATCCACCGGACGGTGATTGGCTGAGCTGGCGGCGCACCCTTGATGGCCAGGGCTACAGCCCGCTGCAGCAAATCAACCGGGATAGCGTGGCCGGCTTGAAACTGGCCTGGGTGATGACCATGAAGGATGGCAGCAACCAGCCTACACCGCTGGTCAGCAACGGCATCATGTACCTCACGCACCCCGGCAACATCATTCAGGCGATTGCCGCGGACACCGGCGAATTGATCTGGGAGTACGGCTACCGCTTTCCGGAAGCATCGCGCACCCTGGGTGGGCCCACCCGCAATATCGCCATCTACGGCGACAAGTTGTACCTGGCCACCTACGATGCCGCTATCGTCGCCATTGACGCGCGCACCGGCGCGGAAGTCTGGCGCACAGCCAAGGCCGACTTCAGCAAGGGCTACACGCACACCGCGGGGCCCATCATCGGTGATGGCGTGGTGATCAGCGGCCTCAACGGCTGCGAATGGTACAAAGAGGAAGGCTGCTTCGTTACCGGCCACGATGCCGATACGGGTGAGGAGCTGTGGCGCACGTCGACCATTGCCATGCCCGGTGAACCGGGCGGTGATACCTGGGCAGGGCTGCCAGTCGAGATGCGCGCGGGCAGTGACACCTGGATAGCCGGCTCCTACGACCCCGAACTCGAGCTGTTTTTCATCGGCACCTCCCAGGCCAAGCCCTGGGTGGCCGCGAGCCGCGGCATGAGCGCAACGGACGAAGCGCTATACACCAATTCCACCCTCGCCCTGCGCCCGCGCAGCGGCGAGCTGGTGTGGCATTTCCAGCACATCCCCGGTGAAACCATCGACATGGAAGTGGGCTTTGAACGAGTGCTCATTGATGTCAACGGCAAACCCCTCCTCTACACCATCGGCAAGGACGGCCTGCTGTGGAAGCTCGACCGTACCACCGGCAACTACGTCAGCGTTGTGGAAACGCTGCAGCAGACGATTTACGCCGAGATCGACAAGGCACGGGGACGGGTGCGCTACCGCGATGACATTGTGGCGGCCGGAGTCGGCGACACGATTGAGGCCTGCCCCGGCATCTACGGTGGCCACAACTGGCAGGCCTCCGCCTACAGCCCGGAAACGCACAACCTGATCATACCGCTGCACCAGCTGTGCTCCGATATGGTGGGCCGCGAGGTGGCGCAAGAGCCGGGGTCTGGCGGCTACGGCGCAGACTCACGCACCTATGCCATGCCCGGCAGCAACGATTTGCTCGGCCGGCTTGCGGCGTGGGACGTGCGCACCATGACCGAGAGCTGGGCCCACGAGCAGCGCGCCATGTTCCTCACCGGCGCACTGACCACCGGCGGTGGCCTGGTGTTTATCGGCGACCTGGACCGCTACTTCAATGCTTTCGATGTGGCGAACGGCAAACTCCTCTGGCAGACGCGCCTGGGAGCACCGCTGCACGGGTACCCCATCAGTTATGCGGTGGACGGCAAGCAGTACATTGCCGTGCCCACCGGCATCGGTGTATTCCGCGCCATGACGGCGGTGGTCAGCCCGGAGATCTATCAGCCGACGGGCGGGCAAGCGCTGTATGTGTTTGAGCTGCAGTAGCCTGTTTGCGTGCACCACGTGTCCTGATTGAACGGGGGCTGCCAGGTTGGTTGACAGAGACAACGGCCCGGCCTACTCTTTTGAATACAATTCAACTTTAATAATTATCACCACGAGAAAGCGTATGAATATGACCTCCACGCACAACCCCGGAATTTCTGGCGATCTGATCGTGAACCTCAAGGACGTGCCTTTCCTCGAGCTGGGAACCGGCACAAGCATCAAGCTCTTGCGCTACAGCGAAGAAACCGGCGACTGGGTTCTATGGGTGAGCATGCAGCCTGGTGCCACCTTTGCTCCTCACTGGCACCTCGGGCACGGGCAGTACTTTGTCACCAAGGGTGAGCTGCTGTATGACGTGGGCTCCGCGCCCGAGGGCACCTACGGCTACGAGCCCATTGGCTCCCGGCACAACGAGGCGCGTTGTGAAGTGCCCACCGAATACCTGTTCATGGGCCACGGTGCGGTCGCCTTCACCGATGACGCCGGCGATGTTCGCTTCATCATGAACCACGAATTCCTGCGCGACCTGAGCGAACAGAACATCAGTGCTGACATCTCCAAACAGGGTGCCTAGTCACTCCCCAACGTATTCCCGAACGAGGAAGAAGCGACCATGTCCTACGGTGCAGTCAACGAAGAACACGATCCGGCAGTGCGCGGAGCCATGCTGGCAGACACCAACCGCATTGACTGGGTGACACTGGGCGAAGGCGTGAAATTCAAGCTGCTACGCTATTGTGACGTCACCGGCGACTGGGTGCTCTACGTGCAACTGCAGCCGGGGGTAAAGTTTGCGCGCCACAAGCACATCACTCCCGCGGAGTTTTTTATCACCAAGGGCACTTTGAAGTTCGAGCGCGGCGAAGCCGGCGCCGGTGTCTACGGTTATGAGCAAATTGGCGAGATTCATGAAGAAGCCGCCGGTGAGGGAGAGGTCACCGAGTTTCTCTATATTGGCCATGGCCCGGTCTCCTACATCGACAAAGACGACAACCTGCAGTTCATCGGTGATGGCGAGTTCTTCAAGCAAGCCTGGGAAGGGAACCTGCCCCAGAATATTGTCGAGAGTTAGCGTTAAGGCGAGCCCCAAGTACGGCCAGGCGGGAGCACTGGCCGTCGGCAAAGTACTTCCGCACCCTTCGCAGCTACTCGCGCTTTGCGCCCTGCATATGCTCTATACCGGCTCGCCCACAGGCTTCATCATCCGCTGCCGGTGCACCGGACACACCGAAGCCCCCGAGATGCTGGCCTGAAACAGACGGTACCGGCACCCCTCCCTGTACAATAGTCAACGCGCCGAGGTGGGGAATTCCCAGTGGCTGCGTGCTGTCGGCGTATTCGATTTCTGCTAGGTCGCTGGTAGTCAGCGCGGTGATAGCCGCGGTGCGACCCTTGCTGTGGGCAAAATCAGCCGTCGCCACCGTAGTGCCATCCTGACGCACAAACAGTTTGAGATTACCGGCCGCATCGTAAATGGCCATCGAGAGCGCCGGGAGGTCCTGCGCTGTCGCATACCGTTCACACCCCTCAATCAGGTCGCGCGCCTGCTGCAGGGTCATGATTTCTTCACTGTAGGGCGCTTCCGCACCGGCCACGCATGGCAGAATACCGAGCACCATCGCCAGCAACCTGTTCATAGACTATCCCCAGTTCCAGTGTTTCCAACACCCGCCGCGGCCTGTCAAAAGCAGGCTATTGCGCGGTGAACCCCCCATCGACAGACAGCACGGAACCCTGACACAGCGTTGAGTCATCGGAGGCGAAGAACAGAATTGCTGACGCTACCTCGGAGGCTTGACCCAGCCGCCCAATCGGCATGGTGCCGCGCAACATCTCCTGCGCTTCGGCCTGGTCTGGCATCGACTGGGTCCACCGTTCCATCATGGGCGTTGCAATGACCCCGGGGCAGACGCAGTTGACCCGCACGCCGGTGGGGCCGAGCTCTATCGCCATGTCACGCGTGAACACCACAAGCCCCCCTTTGGCACTGCCGTATGCGGTCGAGAGCGGGAACCCGACCAGGCCATTCAAGGACGAGACATTGATCACACTGCCCGCCCCGCGCTCAACCATCTTCGGCACAATGTATTTGCAGAACAACCAGGGCCCGCGCAGGTTGGTGTCGATAACGGCGGCCCACTCATCCGTGCTGGTATCCTCATAGGTCTTGCTGAGTTCAATACCCGCATTGTTAACCAGGACATCAACGTTCTCCCACCGCTCCAGGGCTGCCGTTGCAACGTCTCGAACATCGGCTTCCTGACGCGCATCACACTTCACTGCTGTGACCGCTGAGTCCAATTCAGCCGCCAGCGCCTGAGCACCGGCCAGGTTCAGGTCGGCGATGAGTACCTCGGCCCCTTCCTCGACGAAGCGCCGCACGGTCGCCTCACCGATCCCGCTCGCTCCACCGGTGACAATGCAACGCTTGCCTTCGAGTCTCATATATCTTGCTCCTTAACCGCTTCAAAAGAAGTCGTCACATGCCTCTGTGGCCAGAAGAACTGCAGACTTGTGCGCGTAAAAACCCACCGCCCTCGCTCTTTCCGATACTCTTCATCATAAAGCGCGAACCAGAGCAGCGGATTTTCATCTGGCGCAACATGCGTCGCGACATCCAACAGATAGCAACGGCCCTTCGCTGCCGTCGACGACAACAATTCAACGGTATGGTTGGTATTGATGTGTTGCGACGTGAACGGTGGAGCAAGGTCCCCGACAAACGTCTTGCGGTAGTTTTCCAGCACGGTCTCTTTTCCCGACCACGAACCGTAAGGACCGTATTCGCATAGAACATCATCGGCAAAGAACAAGGCCAGCTTATCGAAGTCCCGCTCGTCCATCGCCATGGAATAATCGATGTGCAGCTGCCGTATCGCCTCAACCTCCAGAAGCGTTCTGAGTTGCGCTATTTCCGCGTTATCCAGCGGCGTGTGCATGGGCTTCAAACTCAATATCGAGGGCCTCAAGGTTGCGCCCGAAAAAGCTGGGGGAGTACTTCAGGGGGGCGCCTGGATTTTTCAGCCGGATATTTCGCAGGCGTTTTGCAATCACCTGAAAACTGATCAGCATTTCCTGACGGGCCAGAGGCGCACCAACGCAGTGGTGCCTGCCCACACCGAAGGCCAGATGGTTGCCAGCCTTCTTGCGGTGAATATCCACCTGATCGGCATTATGGAACGCACTTGCATCGCGATTCGCAGCACCAAAACGCAGGCTCAGCACGTCGCCCTTGTGCAGCTGTACGCCGCCTACCACAGTATCTTGAGTCACCTCCCGAAACATTCCCTGCGCGGGCGACTCCAAGCGTAATACTTCCTCCACAAAGGTCGGGATCAGCTCCTCGTCTTCCTGCATGGCAGCCAGTAGCTCTGGCCGCTCGGCAAGCAGAAGCATTCCCGATGAAATGCCGGCTGTGGTTGTTTCATTGCCGGAGGCCAGCAGGTCAATGGTCACGATTGTTAACAACTCATTCATCGGAATCGCTTCGCCACCTTCGTATTCTGCGTTGGCCAGTTGCGACAGAATATCGTCCCGCGGCTCACGACGGCGAATATCGATTTGCTCCTTGAAGAAGTGCTGCATCTCAACCACCAGTTTCGCGCATTCGACCTCTCGCTCCCTGCTGATCATCATGCCGAAGGGCTCGACGATTGCGTCGGACCATCGCTTGAACAGGTCCAGGTCACTGGCGCTCACGCCGATCTGTTCCGCAATCACGATCATGGGCAGGGGGTGGGAGAACGCCCGCACAAATTCACACTCACCCTGGCTCACAAACATGTCTATAAGTCCATTGGCAGTCTCTTCGATGTAGGGAGCCATGGAACGCACCTTGGCCATGGTAAACAGTTGCGACAACAGCCCCCGCACCTTGGTGTGCCGCGGCCGATCAGACGTAGAGCATGACGCAGCGGGCACCCAGCCCTGCTCCTCGTAGACGGCCATCACCTCGCGGGGGACACCTTCACTGTTGAGTGCCATGGGCGAGACACCGCTGATGAACAGGTCAGGCTGGCGGATAATCTCGTGGCAAAGATCGAACGTTGTCACAAGATAGAATCCCGTCTCCGGCATACGATAGACAGGGGACTCCGCGCGCAGTTGCTCATACAGCGCGTAGGGACAGGCCTGTACCTCCGGCTCCATAAGATTTTGCATACGCTAGCCTCCCTCGTGTTTATTCGTCATGCAAACCGTGGACGCATGTCTAGTGATGGATCGCACGGTCCAGAGCGTCCAATACCGATTCGTGCATGGACTCCGACAGGGTTGGGTGAGGAAAAACGGTGTCCAACAGGTCGTTTTCCGTCGCCTCAAGCTGACGCGCCACGGTGAAACCCTGCACCAGTTCGGTCACCTCTGGCCCGATCAGGTGGGCGCCGAGAAGTTCACCGGTGACCTCATCAAAGAGCGTCTTCACCAATCCATTGCCCTCCCCCATGGCCAGCGCCTTCCCATTAGCCTGCAGAGGCGCGCGGCCTACACGGTAGGGGCGCCCCGCGGCTTGCACCTGCGCCTCGGTCAAACCGACGCTGGCAATTTGCGGCCGGCTGTAAATACAGGTGGGAATCCTGGTTGCCTGCAGTGGCTGGCCACGACCTATTCCGGCGATGTGCTCTACGCACTGCACACCCTCCTGACTGGCCTTGTGAGCCAACCAGGGCGGGCCCGCCACATCTCCGATGGCATAGAGCCCAACAACGCCGGTATGGCCCCAGTCGTTGGTGACGACAAAGCCGCCTTGCACCTGGACACCGAGTGCATCCAGGCCAAGGCCTTCGACATTGCCGGTCACGCCCACCGCGAGGATCGCGCGGTCCGCCGCTACATGAAGCGGGGCAGTCTCTCCGGTGGGCGCCAGCGTCGCAGATACCCCATCAGGGCCTTGATGCTCGAGCTTAAGCAGCGCGTGCCGGGTGAGAATACGGAGACCACGTTCAGTCAAAGCGGCGTGGGCGCGGGCTGCTATCTCTTCGTCGGCACCGGGCAATATCTCGCTGGCCATCTCCACCAGCGTGACCTGGCTACCGAGATCCGCGTACAGGCTGGCAAACTCCACCCCTATCGCACCGGCACCAATAACCAGCAGACGCTCCGGCACCTGCGTCGGTGTCATCGCTTCTCTGGCACCCCATATCCGTTCGCCATCCACCACCACACCCGGCAATTGCCGTGGGCGGGCACCAGTGGCCAGCAGGATATGATCGGCGTGGCAGGTTTTGGGGCCACTGCCATCTTCCACGCTCAGCAGGCACTTGCCCGCCAGGCTGGCCTCACCCTTGATATGGTCAACGTTGTGCTTGCGCAGTAACTGAGCAATCCCACCACTCAGGCGTGCTGCGACTGAGCGGCTGCGACCGACAAGCACCTCGAGATCAAGAGATGTCGGGCCAACGGTAAATCCAAAATCACCCGCGGTTCTGAGGGTGTGCGCGATCTCCGCCCCGTGCAAAAGCGCTTTCGTGGGAATACACCCCCAGTTCAGGCACACCCCGCCCAGGGATTCGCGTTCCACAAGTGCCGTGCGAAACCCTAACTGCGAAGCGCGAATGGCAGCAACGTAGCCACCCGGGCCTCCTCCCACCACCATCACGTCATAGCGTGTTTTCAATCCGGCGCTCCTCAGGCCAACATGGTGGCCGGTGTTTCCAGGAAAGCCCTGAGTGCAGCGAGAAAGCGGGCCGCGAGTGCGCCATCGATAATACGATGGTCGCAGGACAGCGTGAGCGTCATCACTGTTGCGACGGTGAGCTCACCGTGCCGGACCACAGGGCGCTCGCCTGCAGCACCCACAGCCAGTATCGCACCCTGCGGGCTATTGATGATCGCATCGAACCGGTCAACACCGAACATCCCCAGGTTGGAAATGCTGAACGTGCCGCCCTGAAACTCTTCCGGCTGCAGAGAGCCCACCTTGGCCCGTGTTGCCAAATCACGGATCTCGTTGGAAATCGCCAACACGCCTTTGTGATTCGCAGCACGTACGATTGGCGTTATCAACCCTTCGTCGAGCGCCACCGCAACAGCGATATCCGCATCGGCGTAGTGTTGTACCGTGTCGCCATCAAACTGCACGTTCACACCGGGGACGGCCGCCAGCGCACAGGCACTGGCTTTCACCAGCAGGTCGTTGAGTGACACTTTCGCTTCGCTGTATTGCTGGTTGAGCTGCTTTCTCACCGCCAGCAACGCATCCACCTCCACGTCCACCTGCACGCGAAAGTGGGGCGCTTCGCGCTTGGAGGTCTGCAGGCGCGTCGCGATTGTCCTGCGCATGCCGGATAGCGGCCGGGACTCGGCCACCGATGACGCACAGGCCGCGGTGCTCTTTGCGGCAGTGGTCTTGATGGAGGCTCGCGATGCGGCTGCTTCAACGTCGGCCTTGCTGACGCGACCGTGACGGCCGCTGCTGCGGCAGTCATGCAGATTAATGCCCAGTTCACGGGCGAGCCGTCGCGCGACGGGCGTCGCCGCCACTGCACTGTCATCCCGCGCTGGCCGCAGCTCGGGGCGCGCCGCCGAGTACGGCCTGGGCACGCTTCGCCCGCTAGACTGCAATGCCGCTTCAAGATCGCCCAGGGTGACCCGGCCGTGTCGCCCAGAGGCGACCACCTGATGTAAATTGATCCCCTGCTCGCGCGCGACCCGACGCGCCACCGGCGTTGCCGCAACGGCGCTGTCGTCCGGCCCCGCCGACAGCGCCGTTGTATTCTCGCCTGCTGACGAGGCAGCAGGACTGGCAGGTTTTTCGCTCGCTGACGCTGTCGCAGGTGCTGACTGGGGTTCCGGGGTAGCAGACTCATCTGCCATTTCCGCCGGCGCCGCCTTGCGCACCGATCCCGCAAGTAACTTCTCGATTTCGTCGTCGGATGTCTCCGCAGCCGCAATCACCACCAACACCTGACCGACGGGTACCAGCTCACCCACTGCCGACAGCAGGCGTTTCACAACGCCGCCCGCGGGTGCGGTCACGGTATTGACGATTTTGCTAGTTTCCACATCCAGCAGATCATCGCCCTCGGCAATGGTGTCGCCTTCACTGACGTGCCATTCGGCGATTTCGCCTTCGACCATCTCCATGCCCCACTTGGGCATGGTGACTGTACTGATCCCACTCATTCACTGCACTCCGCCATCATATTCCCGCGCACTATCACACAGCGCTCCGTTAACCGTCAGGGCTACTCGTCATCGACAGCCAGCTCAAAGGCAAGCAACACATTTCCCGGCATGTGATGTACCAACATGTAGCCGGAATTCATTAACAGCATCCCGTCCTGTAAAACTGCGCCAGCGCCACCGGCCATCGCGCCACCATGAGCAACGCCTCCCCCGGGTGTTTGGTAGTCACGCACCGTATCGTGCTGCCAGAGCAACTTGCCATCGCGCAGATCATGGATACGTATGTGACCATCCAGACTGCCGGTGATAACCAGCTCATCGGTCACCGTCGCTGGTGCGCTGTGTCCGGGTTTGCACAGGGGCCTTCCGTCACAGACGTCTTGCGCTGGCCACGACCACAGAGGCTCGCCGCTGGCGACATCCAGTGCGTAAACACCCGGTCGCTGCTCGCCATTCCAGCGACTGCCAGTCGCCGACGCGCTCAACTGCACGTCCTCATCATTGATTGGCACAACCAGCGTGCCTTGCGTGGCTGCCATGCCGAAATGCACCCCGCCCAGCATGCCACCGCGACCGAGCTTGCGCTGCCAGACAACGTCGCCATGATCAGGCTGCAGCGCCCAGACGTGACCCGACTTCTGACCCGCTAGCAGATAATCTTTGCCATCGTTGCCGCGTGTCAAAATGATGGCAGCGCCAATATCCATGTCGGAATCATCGCCGGCCTCTTCGGGGCAGTTGGTCCTGTCTGCGAGCTCACACGCTGTATTCCAGGCATCCCGCCGGGTCTGAAAAGCCCAACGCAGAGCGCCCGTTTTCAGCTCAAAAGCCAATACCGCATCGCTGGTGGCAGATGTCGGTGACGAGTAGTTCTGCCCGGTGCCCACGTAAAGCACGCCACGTTCCGGGTCAATCGTCGGTGTATTCCAAATACCTGCGCCCGACGGAGCATAGCGCGCAACACCTTTTCCGTTTTCTCCAACGCGCTGTGGCATCTCGGCAATGCTGTAGGTTTTCCAGCGAGGCTCGCCGCTGCGCCAGTCGTAAGCCGCAACTGCACCCCTGAACGTACAGCAGGGGTACGTGCCGCGTGCAGCACTCGCCACCTCCAGAGAGGTAACCGGCACGTATACGGAGTTGCCGTGCAGTGCAGGGGTACCCGTTATCGTGGCGGCGGGATGCTCGTCCACTTTCCTGTCCCACCGCAGCTCACCGTTTTCAGCGTCAATCGCGTACGCGTAGCCCAGATAGTCTCCGAACAATAACAGCGACCCGGTGCCCTGCTCAGTGGCCATGATGATGCCGGTTCGTACTTCGCTACGTGCGAAAAAGCGCCAGTGGATACAGCCAGTCTCCCGGTTCAGCGCATAAACCGTCCCGTCCTGACTGCCGACAAAAATGCGCTCGCCTGCGATCAGGGGTTGCGAGCGCGCACGCACCGCGTCAGGAAAGCCGAACGCCCATTTCAGCCGCAGCTGCCCGACATTGCCGCGCTTGAGTCTGGACAACTCGGCCGTGTAGGCCCGCGTGTTGGCGTGCGTTACACCCCAGCCAACAGTACTTGTGTCGGCCTGGACCGACGACTTCCGGGCCGAATGGCACCAGAGCAGGGGCGCTTCAACGTCTCCTGCTGCAGGCTCTTTACCACTGACAAACGCAACCAGCTGATTTTTCTCGACGGCGGACAGATGCGCAGCCATCGGCTGCATAACACCTTGATCAAGCACACGCGCGAGTGCTGCTGGCGCCATATAGCCCATCATCTCCAGCCCCGGGGCCTTGGGCACGCTACCGGTATGGCAGCTGGCACAATGCTCCGAGAAAAGCGCGCGACCCGGGTGGTTGGACGCAGTAGCCTCTCGCTCCAGCGGCGAAGCAGTCAGGAAGCGCCCCGGCAACACCGCCAGCAACAAGGTCAACAAAACACAGCGAAACACCATTTACTCCACCCTTAAAGCGACTGCGCACATGCGCAGGCAGCGCGCTAGCGCCGATACGCGATTACCTCACGTATGGCACTTTCAATATCGTCTTCACCGGGAATATAGAGATCTTCCAGCACCGGACTGAACGGTGCCGGCGTGTGCGGCGCGGTAACGGTCATTATCGGGGCTTGCAGGGCGCCGAAAGCCTTGCGCGCCACGATACTGGAGATATCTGCAGCAACACTGCAGCGCTCCCAGGCTTCGTCAACAACAACGAGCCGCCCCGTCATCTCGACACTCTCCAGAATGGCCTCTTCGTCCAGCGGAGAGGTTGTTCGCGGGTCAATGACCTCGACCGAAATCCCTTCCTCGCGCAGCCGGTCCGCCACAGCAACGGCCTTTGCCACCATAGCCGAAAAGGCCACAACCGTGACGTCGGTACCCTCCCTGACAAATGACGCCTCACCGAACGGAATCAGGTATTCTTCATCCGGCACCTCGCAGGCATTCTCGAACTGCAGCTTGTGCAGCAGAAAGATGACCGGGTCATCGTCGCGGATGGCCGTTAAAAGCAGTCCCTTGGTGTCGTAGGCGTTTTCGGGCATCACAACCTTCAAGCCCGGCACCGCCGTCACTTGGGGATGCAGGCTCTGCGAATGCTGTGCACCACAGCGAAGCCCCGCGCCCACCAGCGAGAGAATGACCAACGGGGTATCCGACTTGCCGCCAAACATGTAGCGGAACTTCGCCATCTGGTTGTAGATCTGGTCAAAACACACGCCGAGGAAGTCGAAGAACTGGAGGTCCGCTATCGGGCGCAACCCGGTCATTGCCGCACCCGCTGCCGCGCCGATATAGGCCGCTTCGGAAATAGGCGTATCGATGATGCGCCCACGTCCAAACTCCCCGACCAATCCCTTGTAAAAACCGAACGCGCCGCCAAAGGCATCGTCTTCACCGCTACACCCCGCGCCTCCCGCTACATCCTCACCCATGAGAATGACAGTGGGATCCCGTCGCATCTCGGACTGAACCGTGTCGTGAATTACTTCTCGTATCGTCTTCTTAGGCATGAAACAGTACTCAGTAGGTTTTGTAGACGTCGGTGAAGAGCTCTTCGGGGCCCGGATAAGGCGCTGCAAGGGCTTCTTCGACAGCCTCCTCTATAAGGCTTTCCACCTGTGCATCGATATCCTGCAGCGCCTTGCGCGTGACCGACTTGTCCTTGAGCACGCGGTCGACGAAGACAGGGATACAATCCATTTCGCGGCGCTGTTTTTCCACTTCACCCTTGGCGCGATACAGCTGCGGATCACCCACAAAGTGCCCGCCGAAGCGTGTGGTCATCGCCTCAATGGCCGAAGGACCATCGCCCGCGCGACCCCGCTCCACCGCCCGCTGCACCGCCTCGTACACGGCGAAAAAGTCGGTACCGTCGACCTTCTCGGCGGGCATCCCAAACGCCCCGGCCCGCCCCGATATATCACCGGAACCCACGGCGTAACTGAAGCCGGTGGCCTCGCCGTAACCGTTATTCTCGTACATGAACAGAACGGGCAACTTGAGTACCACAGCGAGGTTCATCGATTCAAAAACGGCGCCCTCGTTGGAGCCGCCGTCGCCAATGAAGGACACGGCAACGCCGCCTGTATTCCGCGTTTTCGCACTCAGCCCGGCGCCAACACAGAGCGGCGCCGATCCACCCACAATGCCGTTGGCACCCAACATACCTTTGCTGAGATCCGCGACATGCATGGAGCCGCCCTTGCCCTTGCATATGCCGGTTGCCTTGCCCATCAGCTCGGCGGCCATACCCTTCACGTCGCAGCCCTTGGCAATAGAGTGCCCGTGCCCGCGGTGTGTACTTCCAATATAATCACTGTCGGTGAGGTTCATGCAGACCGCGGTCGCAATCGCCTCCTGCGCTGAGTACAAGTGGGTGAAACCCGGCACGGTACCCTTCTCGAACTCTTGTCCCATACGGGTTTCGAAAGCGCGAATGGTGCGCATGGTTCGGTATGCGCGCAGCAGCTGTTCACGATCCAGCTTGACGCCACTGGTGGCTTTACGTCTTGTCATGGTTCAACCTGCTTACTTCCTGATGTGGGTGGGCGTCGCAGGGGCGGTGCACCTGGCGACTCAATACACTCTGCGGCTTTCTGCCATCAAACATCCCTGATGGTGAGCGCCAACACTCGACGTGCTGCCACTACTCCGCCTTGAAATGCAGCAATACGTTGCCCGGGAAGCGGCCGCCCCACAGGTAACCGGAATTGATAAGGACGCTGCCATCGACAAGGACGGGACCATCAGACTCAAGGGCCCCGCCATACCCCGGGACGCCGGAGACACTGTCGAAGGTTCGCGCCGTGTTGTACGACCAGATGACTTCGCCTGTATTGCTGTCGTGTGCTCGCAAGGTGCCGTCCAGCGCGCCCGAGAAAACAACACCGTCTGTGGCAGTGACTGCGGCCGAAAGCCCGGGATCGCATCCCGGCGCTGCACCTTCTTCACAGGCGAGGGCCACCGGAGACTCCCACAGGATTTCACCCGTCTTTACATCCAGCGCAAAGAGCCCGGGCTTGCGCTCGCCCTTGAAGCGGTCGTTGATGTCGGTGTCTGCGATTGGCGCATAGAGCACGTCGCGCCGCGGATCGATCGCCATACCCCAATGGACGCCACCGTAGAATCCTCCTCGCCCGACAGCCGTCTTCCACAGCAACTTGCCATCAGCGTCTGGGTCCAGAGCGAACACATCACCGGATTTTTGCCCTACGAGCAGACGCTCGCGTCCATCGCGATCACGATGCAGAATCGTCGATGCGCCAATATCGAAATCAGGGCCGTCCTCACTGGGACAGTTGTCGGGCTGCGCGAGATTGCAGCTCATATTCCATGCGTCACCCGCGAGGGCTTGATGCACCCAGCGCCGCTCTCCCGTCACCAGATCAAAGGCAACCACAGCATCGCTGGCCTCGTGCGCGGGAGAGCTGTAGGCCTCGCCGGTTCCCACGTAGAGCAGGCCGCGCGCTTCGTCGATAGTGGGGGAGTTCCAGACCGGTGCACCGGAGGGTGCCAGTACGGGTGTGTCCCTGACATTCACCTTGCCGGTCGCCGAAGGCGCTTCGCCCACCACGTAATTTTTCCAGCGAATGGCGCCGGTTTGCCGGTCGAAGGCCGCCACGCCACCGCGGAATGTGCAGCATTGGTAATAGGGATCTGCCGCCGTCGCCCACTCCCTGGAAGACATGGGGACATACAGTATGTCACCGTGCAGCTTGGGGCTGCCCGTGATCGTCACATCGGGGTGGTCTTCTACATTCTTGACCCAACGCGCTTCGCCACTCACGCCGTCGAGTGCGTAGACGTTGCCATTAAAATCGCCAAAGTAGAGCGTAATGCCTCCCGCTTCACCTTCAGACTGAACCGACACTGAAGAGCGCACCTCCGCCTTGGCCTGATACACCCAATGCGTGCAACCGGACGTCAAATCAATGGCATAAACACGACCATTTTGCGTGCCCGTGTACACAACGCCCTGATGTACTGTCGGCTGGGAGCGAGCTCGCGTTGCGCCTGGAAATGCGTACGCCCATTCCAAGGTCAGCGTTTCGGCATTGGCGCGGTTGATGCCAGACACGCTCCCGGGAACGCTGCGGGGATTGGTGTCACCCATACCCCAGCTGAGCACCGACTGCGAAGATGCACGTCTGGCGATATCGCGGGAACAGAAGTTCGTGACCGCAAGTGGCTTATCACTCAAGGGGCGTCCACCGAGGAATTCGGCTATCGCGGCTTTGTCTTCCGAGCTCAAGTCCGAAGACTGCGCCTTCATCACGCCGTCATTCATGGCCGCGAGAACACTCTCGGGACTCATCACCTGCAACATCACCACGTGCGGAGCTTTGGGCGCACCGCCATCATGACAAGCGAGACAATGCGTCGCAAAAAGATCCGCTCCACTTGTAGGCGTCACTGCAGAGAAAACTGGACCGGCGAAAACCATGCACACAGCGAATACCGAAAACACTCGAACCACGTCGCGCTCTCCCTTATTTATTGTATTGGTGACGCCGAAAATGCGTTGCGTTTATTTTTTAATTTAATTCAATTTAGGCAACAAGCAAACCGCTGTCAATACTTCTTCAGGTATTTGTAGCGGCAAGACATCCTGCCTTGCAGCACCCTGTTTCTGACGCGTTTGAACACGACATCAACCGTACGGGGAGCACAAAAAAGCCACCGCGCCAGTGTTGCCAGGGCATGACCCGGAGCAAACTTTGGACGATGGCAAAGAGGGTTATGCAGTCACCGGATGCGGTAAGTTTGGTGGGGCGACACCAGCCATGTCGCCCCACCCGTCTGCAGCGGGCTTAAGCCCAATTTTGACTAGAAGTTATACCCAACCTGGATACCGAGCTCGCGTGGCGGACCATATGTTGTGAAGTTCCACAAGTTGGCAACCGGGTTGGCAGAGTTACGGTATGTTTCGTCCGTCAGGTTCTTGCCGTAAAGAGAGACCTTGAACTCACTGTCCGGTGACTCCCAGGTAACGTAGGCATTCAGCAACGTACGCTCTTCGAGCTGTGTGTTGGCCTTCTGACGCAGTATCGGATTTTCCAGCGTTCCTCCCTGGAAGCTAGCGGGCGCCGGGTTCACCTCTGCCTCGCCCTGGTAGTGCACGTTCAGGTTGTAGGTAAGCATGCTGCCACTGGAAAGCTCATGGAAGTACGTCGCGCTCACGCCACCGTTAAACTCCGGCGAATACGGCACTTCAAGCTCAGAGAAATCGAAGGGCTGCGGGGCACCGACCAGACCAAGCGTTGCCGGGTCGTAACCCGGGTTGTAGTTGTCGTACTCATGGTCCAACCAGCCAAAGTTGGCATCGAAGCGCAGGTTGTTGGTGGGCACATAGCTGAGCTCAAGCTCCAGGCCGATAGCTGTACTTTCACCTTCGTTCAGTGCAATGGTTTCCTGGAAGTCGTTGCCGGCTGCATCCTTGAACGATACCACCGTGTCGCGCTGCAGGTTTTCATACACAGTGTGGAACAGGGCACCGTTCATCCTGAGCTTGCCGTCCAGCATGTCGGCCTTCGCACCCACCTCGAAGTTCTCGTTCTCCTCGCTGGCGTAGGGCTGACAGCTGAACGCACTGCCACAGGTTTCCGAGAAGCCGCCGGAAACGAAGCCCGTTGCAAAGCTGGCATAGGTCATCAACTCGTCAGTCCAGTTGTAGTCCAGCACGACCCGGAAGGTGTTCGCGGAGAAATCTTTTTCGTCGTCGATGACGTTGCCAAAAGCGGAGATGGGCAGCGGATTGGTGTGCGGGCCCTTGAACTGGTCAACGGTGATGAAGTTGCTGACCGGGTTCTCGGCCGTGCCGAGACTGCGACGCGCAAAGACCTTTTCGTCTTTGGTGTGACGGAAACCTGCCGTCAGCTTCAAGGCATCCGTGAGGTCATAGGTACCATCAACGTAGAACGCCAGACCTTCTCGCTCCTGACTGGTTACCTGCACCTCATAGGTATCCCGGTAAAACTCTGCAGCGGGACCGGAGAAGATGAGGAAGTAGCCGAGGTTACCAAAGACCAGGAAGTCCACGTCGTCTTCGTAGTAGCTGGCGCCCGCGACAAAGTTGAACGGCCCGTTATAGTTGGAGGAGACACGCAGTTCATTCTGCAGCTGTTCCCGCTCGGAGTTCCGGCTGGCATCGTACTGGGATGTATAAGCTTCGCCGGTGTAGGTGCTCGCGAGTACCTCATCCTGAGTACGGGCGCCCAGGATCCACTTCACCTCATAGCTGTCAAAGGTGAAAGTCTGGTTCAAGTAGATACCATCGGCATCAATCTTGTGCCCACCCGGAATGTCGACAACCGGCGTTGACGTGTAAGACTGACCGGTAGAGAAGGGATCGCCACCACCGATGCCCGGGAAGCCGGCGATGGGCCACAAATAACCTTCACCACCATTCTGGCTCGCCAGGGGTGTCTCATTGGCCGCGGCTACGGTGTCACCGCGATCTTTCACATATTCAAAGATGAGGTCCGCAAGATAGAAGTCGTTGGGTTGCCAGCGCAGCTTCAGCTTGGCTGCCAGCACATCTTTCCCGCCAATGTCCTCGCCCCGACCCACATCGGGAAACTTGGAGCGCGCTGCGTCGTTACATTCCGCTGAACCGGGCTGCCCGGGGAACGGACAGCCGAGGCTCTGGAACTCACCACCCGCTGGCTTGTCGTTGGTGTAGAAGCCATCACTCTTGTCCTGGATAACTGCCAGACGCGCTGCCACGGTATCGCCCAGCGGCACGTTCAAGCCCAACTTCAGCTTTGTTGCATTCGAATCATTTGATGAGAATTGTGAGTAGTTGCCCTCAACGTGACCAAAAAATTCGCCCAACACGGGCTTTTTCGTAGTGAAGGCTATTGCACCCCCAGTAGTGTTCTTGCCGAACAAAGTGCCCTGCGGACCACGGTAGATTTCAACTTGCTCCATGTCGAACATCTCGATGAACTGAGACTGCACGTTATTGAAGACAAACTCATCGACACTAATACCAACTGATGCATCCTTGGTAACCAGAATAGAGTTGAAACCGGTGCCGCGCATACCGCCGGCAATCGCGTTAAAGCCGGTTTGCGGCGTCAGGTTCACGTTGGGTGCCAGCTCCGACAACGCCGTTACGTCATTCTGGAAGGTATTCTCCAATTGCTGGGTCGTCACGGTAGTGACGGCCACCGAAAGATCCTGCTGTGCCACCGACCGCTTGGTGCCGGTTACAACCACTTCTTCAAGCTGAAGCCTGCTTGATTTACTCTCCTCTTGCGCGAGCGCACTGCCACCAGCAAGCGTATGAGTAAGTGCCAGGCATACCGCAGAGCCCAAAACCTTTCTGTTAAAGTTCATCATCGACTTCCCTCTCTTATCTTATATATACCGGATTATTGTGAGGTATAGCTGTAGCCGTTCGCGATTATTGGGTTATGCGAATCAGCACTTGCTTGATCTTAACAATAATTCAAAACAACGATTCCAGGCAAGCAGTTTTTGAAAAGTATTCAAGTTTTTTTAGGCGGCGCATTGGCCCGCCCCCTGACCGGAACGAGCAGGCCGGACGCGCCAGACTTCGCGCGTGTTTACAGCTAACTACCTGGCAGCCCCGACTTGCCTGCCTCGCGAATAATTGGCTGATATTCTGCGAACGCGGGTCCCGCCGCGGTCGCCCCAACCGTGAAACCCGCATCTGTAGTCAGGGTGTGGCCCGTGGTATAGCCCGACTCGTCGCTCGCCAGCCACAGTGCGGCGTTGGCGACATCTTCCGCCAGGCCCGGACGTCCGCGCAGCGGTGAAGCATCTGCGAGAATCCTCTTGGCCTCGTCGATCTTGCCCGGATCACCCGTGAGCACACTGGCAACCATCGGTGTCGCCATCGAAGCCGCTGCAATGGCATTCACGCGCACGTTGCTGGCGGCGAGTTCGGCAGCGAGATTCTTGGTCAGTCCGACAACCCCGTGCTTGGCTGCGGTATAGGCATGCGGCCCAAGGCCGCCCATGATGCCGGCCGTGCTCGCCATGCTGATTATCGAGCCCGAACCCTGAGGCTGCATTACCCGCGCCGCGTGCTTGGCGCAGTAGAAGGCGCCGTTCAACAACACATCGATAGTGAAACGCCATTCGGCACCGGGCGTTTGCGCTGCCGGGCCCACGGAGCCAACAATACCCGCACTGTTGAACATGACATCCAGGCGGCCAAAACGTGCTATGGCTGCGTCGACGGCCGCACTCACGCTGTCCTCATCGGTGATGTTGCAGTAACTGAACATTGCCTGGTCGCCATATTTGGCCGCCAGCGCGTTGCCCTCGGCTTCCTGAATGTCGCACAGGCTGACCGCGCAACCCTCCTCGATAAACCGTTGTACCGCCGCCGCGCCAATGCCGCTCGCCGCGCCAGTAACCAATGCTACTTTTCCCGCCAGTCTCATGCCTGTTTTCTCCACACTATAGATTGCAAAAAAAAGGGGCCGCAGCCCCATAAACTCTATGTCATGCGATACAGATAATCGTCGGGCGCACGCTGCCCTACGGTCTCCGCTGCGATACTGCCAAAACCACGCGACTGCGCCGGCTCGAGGCGCGTCCAATCGGTCATGCCCACCCGGCGCACAATGCGCCACTCGCCACCACGCAGCGCAAAATGATCCAGGTACCGGCCACCGACAAAGTAGTCCATCTCGTTGTCGAAGGCGTCTGCACCCGCCAAGGGGTCCCCCACAGGCCGCATGCGATGGAAGGCCGTAAAATAAGTTTCCGCGCGCGCCCTGTCCGGGCCATCCATTTCCACAAGGATGTTACCCAGATGGTGATGGGTGCGGCTGTGAGCAGATAAAACGCCTAACGCGAAGGCGACGAAATCACCGGGTTGCTCTGCGGTAGACGGGCGCGAAGGGTCAGACGACGGCCCCTCGTAGAAATGATGGTGCTCGGAACCGGGATGGAAGACGCTGCGCAGCAGCGCTTCATCCATCCGGTCCAGGGCCCGCGCGTAGCGGACGATCACTTCCGTGATCGCCTGCTTCGCCAGTAACTCCTGCAACTGTTCGTTCACGAATGACGATCAGTTGTTGAAGTTGTAGACCACCTCGAACCCGTAGGTACGCGGTGGGCGAGTCGCAGCATAGGACCAGAGCCCCGCCACTTCGTAGCCATGCGTGTACCCATCTTCATCCGTCAGGTTGCGGCCAAACAGGCTGAACGTCAGGTTGTTGACGGCATAGTTCACCGAGGCGTCGACGATGCCCTGGCTGTCGTTTGCCAGCTCAGCGTTGTTGGTGGCATTAGTGAAGTGCGAGCCAATGTAACGGTAGGCGCCGCGAACCCAGGCATTGCCGCCTGCTACGTCCCACTCATACGTCGCATCGACGGTACCGGTGAACTCGGGAGCCCGACGGAACTCCAGGCCACTCAAGTCAGTTATCGAACCTTCGACGTCGGTGTAGACGAAGTCATCGTACTCGGAGTCAAGGTAACCGAGGTTAGCCCGGATGCTCAGGTTCTCGTTCAGGTAGGCCTGCATTTCCAGCTCAATGCCCTGAATGGTTGCCGAAGACGGGTTGATTACCACGGTCTTTTGTCCGGTATCCGTTTCATTCGAGGGCAACTGCAGTTCTTCCTGCTTGTCCTTGTAATCCATGGTGAAGATCGTGGCGTTGAGGCGCAGCCTGTTCTCCAGTAACTCACTCTTCACCCCGATTTCATAGTTGTCGATGGTTTCGGGATCGTAAGGCTGGATCGCTTCTTCAAGGCTCGCCACACGGCCGTTGAAACCACCGGCGCGATAGCCCTTGGAGTAGGTGGCGTAGAACATCACATCGTCTGTCATGTTGTAGCGCAGGCCCAGTTTAGGCGTGAACTCGTCCCACTTCTCTGTCGGGTGCTGTCCGGGAATGGTGTTCACTTCACCGAACTGACGTGACGTTTTCTCATCTTCCGTATAACGACCACCCACCGTCAGTACCCACTGGTCAGCGAAACGGTAGTCTGCCTCGAAGAAGGCCGCTACGGACTCTGTTTCCTGCTGCGTGGTCTGGGGAATGTCGAGAATGACGCCGGGCACGGCGAAGCCGATGTAGCTGCGCATACGGCTTTCGTACTCGGAATCCCAGAAGAAAAGGCCACCGACTACATTAAACGCGCCGCCGTTGTCGTAGGTGAGGCGCAGCTCATGACTCTGTTGCTCAAACTCGCCGGGGCGGTCCGTGTGATAGAGCAATTCAGGTGTACCGTCCCAATCCTGCAGACTCGCTTCATCGGACTCCCAAGAACCATAGATGTAGTCAAAGCGCAGGGCATCACTGATTTCCCAGCGCGCCTCCAGAATGTGTGTGTCGGTATCGAAGAACGCATCCATGAAGGAATCGTCGACCGCATCTACCGGCGTAATGTTGGTCTCAAAGCTGGGCGGCGTTGGCGGGCGGCCACCACCGCCAGCGACACCGTTGCGGTCGCCAGTAATAGTTGAATCAACACTGGGTGAACAATAGCCGTAAGCCACGCAGAATAGCTGATCGGGGCGCGTGGCGTTGACCAGTGCAGGCGTGTCCTGGTCCAACCGCTCCATGGTGTAGCTGTACTCGAGTTCCAGCGTATCGGTTGCGTTCCAGAGCGCGTTGAAACCCAGGGACTCGTAGTCCTGACGCCCCTGATCGCCACGCACGGTGACGTTGTCATAGTAGCCTTCGCCCTGGTCACGCTTCGCGCCAGTCAGCTTGATGGCAAGATCATCAGTGACCGCAAAGTTGAAGATACCGTCAACATAGTACGTGTCGAAGTTCTCCACGCCCGCGCGGAAACGGCCACCCAGTTCACCGGTAGGCTGGGTACGCGTAATGTTGATCAGGCCGCCCACCGTGTTACGGCCAAACAGCGTGCCCTGCGGGCCGCGCAATACTTCGACCCGGGCGATATCGATACCGCGCAACAGGGCGCCGGCATTCGAGCCAAGGAACACGCCGTCAACACTCACGCCCACCGCGGGGTCGAAGTTTTTCTCCAGGTCAGCAATACCCACACCGCGAATGTAAATAGCGGCCGTACCACCAGGGCCCTGGCCTGTGTCATCGATGATCACGTTGGGCGCGATGTTGGCGAGGTCCTGAATATCCCGTGCAAACTGTCGCTGGATCTCGGTCTCGCTCAAGGCGCTGACCGCCAGGCCCACATCCTGCATGCTCTCTTCACGCTTGCGCGCGGTCACCGTTATTTCTTCCAGCACACCAGGGGCTGCCGAAACCACGGTGGGCGCGGAAACGCCCACCGTGGCTGCGGCGATGGCGGCAAACATCATGCTGCGTTGTGTCTTCATGGAACGTCTCCTCGACGGGTTTGTTAATCGTTATCTACCGTTTACGAATGAGCCAAGGCCTCTTTCAGCCTTGCGGTGGCACCAAGGGCGCACCGGGTATGGGGTTGAAATAATGAATCTGTACATCGCGCTGGATAATCAACCAGCGTCCCGCCCTGCGCTGCAGGGTGTCACTGTAGGTTGCGCCGACCATCTGACAGTCGGTGTCGCCGGTCAGCGTACCGATGCAGTCCACATCACACACGCAGGTCGCGTTGTCAGCATCCTGAAAGCGTACGATATGATTGGTCGACAGGTGGTGTGATTCCTGCCATGCAGGCCAGAGAACGCCCTGAACCGCTTCGTGAATGCCGGCGTGGCCACGAAACGTGCCGAAGGGTGGACCGATGTTCCACACGCAATCCTCGCTCCAGATGGCGAGGAAACGATCGAAATCGCGTTTGTCGAAGCCGTGACAATACTCGGAAGTGAGATCGACAATGTGTTGTCGACTCTCCAGCTCGTCCACCCGCGCGGCCAATGCCACCAGCGTGTCGCGATTCTCGCGCATGCCCTACCTCTTGCCATTTTTATCATTACTATTTTTGCGCTCAGCCATTGCTCGATGCGGTCGAATGCAATTAGCTTGTTTGCGTCTAGCAAGTGTAGTGATATTTAAAGGCGAGTCAAGCATTGACGACAGCTGCCATCGGCGCGGAAATTGGGTAATAAGTCACACGGGCGCGCGTAGCGCTGTCGCGCCGACGCGCAGAGTCCACTTGAGAGGAATACGCCGACGCAGCCGTGCCGCGCCGACGGCAGAACTCAGGGGGATTTGGGGCCAAATGCCAGGAACACGTTCCCGGGCATATGAAAATAGATACCGTAACCGGAGTTTACAAACATCATGCCATCGCTGAACACGGGGCCGGCAGCACCGCCGAACGAGCCGCCTTGGGCCGTGCCGCCATCCGTGGTCGAGAACTCACGTACACTGTCGTAGGACCAGAGCACCTCGCCCGTTGCCTTGTCGTAAACGCGCAGTACACCGTCCATGGCGCCGGCAATCACCCCGCCCTCGATGGCTGATGCCGCGGCAGAAAGGCCGGGCTGGCAGAACTCGCGCCCCTCACACGTATCCTCCGCACGGGTGTACCAGAGCACCTTGCCACTGCGGATATCCACAGCGTACATGCCCGGGAGGGGCTCACCGGGCCAGCGCGGGCCACCGTCGAAGTCCGATATCGGCACATAGAGCACATCACCCTCGACCGCCATACCGAAATGCACGCCGCCCTGAATCCCGCCACGCCCCAGCTTCTTCTGCCAGACAATGGCACCGCCACGATCCGGGTCGAGTGCATAGACATCACCCGACTTCTGGCCGGCGAGCACCAGATCGCGTCCCTCGGACGTTGTGACCAGCACAGTTGCCGCACCGAAGTCATAGTCGGGGCCATCCTCCGGCGGGCAGTTGATGCGCTCTTCTGTTTCGCAGCCCATGTTCCAGGCGTCACCGACCGTCATCTGCTGGCTCCAGACGATGGCGCCATCCTTCAGGCTCAGGGCAATAATGGCGTCACTGGTGTCATTGGCCGGTGAGGAGTAGTTCTCGCCCGTGCCCACGTACATCACCCCGCGCTCTACATCCAGGGCCGGGGTGTTCCACACCGGCGAGCCAGAGGGTGCAATGCGGTCTGTACCCGCCGCGTTCTTGCCGACGACCGCAGGCGGCTCTGCAATGGTGTAACTGGTGAGCAGCTTCTCACCACTGTGCGCGTCATAGACGGCAACGCCGCCGCGGAACGTGCAGCAGGCATAGCCGGGATCGGCCGCCGCGGTCACTTCGAGCGACGACAGTGGCACGTAAAGCCGGCCATCGTACAAGGCGGGCGATGCGGTCAATGTCAGGCTCGGGTGGTCATCGGGTCGGTCGCGCCAGGCGAGCTCACCGGTAACCGCGTTGAGCGCATAAACATTCCCCACGAGATCGCCGAAGTAAAGCAGCGGCGGCGTTTTGCTGTCGGGCTCCCAGTCAGCCACCACGATACCGTTGCGCACTTCGGCCACAGTGGAAAAGCGCCAGCGGATGCAGCCGGTGTCCTTGTCGAGCGCATATACCGTGCCGTCCTGACTGCCAATATACAGGGCACCCCCCGCGATCGCCGGTTGCGAACGAGCCCGCAGGGCACCGGGGAAAGCGAAGGCCCACTTGAGCTCAAGCTGGCTCATGTCCGTTGCGGCAAGACCCGCCAGATCGCGATCGTAAAAACGATGATTGCCAAGGTTCACACCCCAGCCCGCCGTATCCGGCCGTGCAGCGAAATCAAACGCGGAGCGTTCGGCACTGCATTGGGGCGCAGCACTCGCCATGGTGGCTTCCGACAGGCTGTGCCCGGAAATATGCTCGGCCAGTCGACGCTGTTGCTGGTCTGTCATCGCCGCGGCCTGTGTTTGCATCACGCCGCCCTGCATGGCGCGAAGAATCGATGTTGGCGGCATGATCTGCAGCAGGCTCAATTGAGGCGCCTTGGCCACCCCCCCCTCGTGACAGCTGGCACAATGCTGCTGATACAGCGCAGCGCCATCCGGCTCCGCCGGTGCGGGGACCTCTGCCCCCGCGAGTGGCGCGGCCAGCACCAGGGACAGTACCAGGTTAGATAAACCGTTTTTCATCACACGTTCTCCACGCGATAGCCAGCGCGAGGAAAGTGCACGACGACTTCCCCGGCTCTCGAATCAGTTCGACGAATAGCAACATCCCGACCGGTAAGCCGCACGAGCTCCCCCGCGACCGGCACCGAGCCGTAATCCTCTGGCGTGACGGTGACCGCACTGCCCTGCTGCAGACCGGACAGGTGTGCGGCAGAGACGTCCGGCACAACCGTCGACGCGGCGCTACGTGCAATAGCGAGTGCTGATTCCGCGTCCAGTTCAGTACGCCTGCCGTGGCCAAAGGCCTGCACGCGCTGCTCCCAAGCGACAATGGTGCTGTAGCGCGCAAGTAACGCCGCACCATCACGGATGTTGCCCCGGCACATCCACACCGGGAAATAGCCGAGAATATCCGCCCATGAGGGGGCGTCACCTAGAATATAAGGTCGGCCGTCAGCCAACGCGGTATCCAGCAGCTGCAGCTGCGCGCCAAAACCCGCATAGAGGTGTGGCAGCTGCGCATCCAGCGTACTGAAGTCGAGGAAATTGAAGAATGCCTTGCGGTCCTGCAGGATCGCCTCCGGCAGCCCGTCGTTGGTGCCCATGGACAAGCCCGCACCGGGGCGGAAGAACTGACCGTCACTCCAGGCCGACAGGGCGAGGCAGATACCCTCGCTGCCCCCGGGAAACAGCGTCCGCTGCGCAGGAAAGCGTGCTTCCAGCTCGCGCGCGATGCACTGTGTGTCGCAGTAGATATCCGCCCCAATCTGCAGCACTGGCGTTTTCCGGTAACCGCCTGTCAGCGCGGTGAGATCGGGCTTCGGCATCACCAATGGAATTTCCACCGAGCGCCAGGCCAAGCCCTTGAGACCCAATGCCAGGCGTATCTTCTCGGCAAAGGGGGAAATGTCGAAGTGGTGAAGAATCAACTCCATAGTGTCTATCCCGGTCAGGCCGCGGTTGACTTGGTACTGGCAGGGGCTGGCAACGGCGGCCCACTAAACCCGCGCCAGGTTGACCGCGAGCGGGAACAGCGCGCCAGTCCGTACCGAGCTAGCCTAACGCGCGAGCCTCCGCTCCAATTCAACGTGAAAGTGCCTCAGTCGTTGCTCCTGCTCACTCCAGAGCTGGCCATCGAAACCCCGTGAGCGCATGCCCTGTTGCACCACCGGCAGCAGTGCGGAGTCCTGGCTCAACACCAACCCGAGGTTGGCATCTTCTTCAATGCTGTAATGCTCCGTAGCCGGGCGCTGGCGGCCGGTGGTATCGGTACCTTCCGGCAGTCCCATCCAGGCCGGCGGGCGATAACTGCCGTCCTCGACTGGAAAAATCAGTGTCATGGTGTCGTAGTAGAAGCGCTCAGGGTCAGTTTCGTGCGGCAAGAAGCGCATCAGGAACACCGCCTCGGGATGGCAGCCGATTTGCACGTTGGGAAAGACGCCCGTTGCCCAGCTGTCGGACAATTGCCCATCGAGAAAACGCGAGTAGTCCAGACCCAGCCGCTCGGCGCGCTGCCGCTTGCCTTGCTGAATGGCTCGGCGCACATCAGCGGCGGTACCGGTGAATCCCGACGCATCAAGACCGGCATCTTCCAGCATCATTTTCAGCCCCTCGTTGACCGTGGTCTGGTCACGCATGCGGGGGCTGGGCTGGCCGAGCGGCACGATCATGCGGCTGGCACCGTTGGGGTAAAGGTCGTACTGCACATTCAGGTCACCCATGACACCGCGGGTCTCCGGATGCACGGCATGCAGGTGGTAGCTCTCGTAGAAGGCTTCCACACCCACTTTCCAGTTGGCGCCCCATTCACTGCGCACATGGCGTGCTACCCGCATATCGGCCAGGCAGTAGGCTTCGAGATAGCCATCGGGCAGGCCGATCGCTTCTTTCAGAGGCTGCGCTGGCTTCTCGTCCATATTGATGAACACGATGCCCGCCAGCGTGTCGCAGTGCACGGGTTTCAGACCCGGGCGATGGGCCACCACTTCTGGCTTGAAATACTCTTCGTCTGTAATACGCCGCAAAGTGCCGTTGTTATGGAAGCTCCAGCTGTGGAAGGGGCAGACAAATACCTTGCGGTTACCGCGCTCGTCCCACACCAGGCGGGCACCACGATGGCTGCACACGTTGTAGAAGGCCTTGATACCCTCCTCGGTGCGCGTGACGATGATGGACTCATCGCGGATGTTGAAGAGGAAAAAATCACCCACGTTGGGAATGTCCGACTCAACACCAGCAATCAGCCAGGAACGTGTCCATAACTTGTCCCATTCACGCTGCATGTATTCGCGACTGAAGTAACCCTCTTTGCCAGCAACGGCAACGCCGTTGTCCACCTCTGGCTGCTTCGACTCCAGCGACTCTGCCGGGGCATCGGGGTTGATCACCGCAATCGGTACACCTTTCGCATTCATGATGAGCTACCTCTCTGGCTGTCAAGTGTGAACACCGGCAGGGTGACGTTTTCGGACCAGGCTGCAAACTTCACCTGCACCGGAAGCCCTACCGCTACCGCTTCGGGCACGCAATCGACGATATGACTCATCAACGTTGGCCCTTCTTCCAGTTTAATCAGAGCGACCACATACGGCGCTTCATAGGCCTTGGAGATCGGCCGGCGCACCACGGTAAAGCTGCGGATTTCGCCGCGCCCACTGGCGGCAGACCACTCCAGTTCGTCACTCAGGCAATTGCCGCAGATGATGCGCGGATAGAACTGGTAAATGCCGCAACTGCCACAGCGCTGCAGACGTAATTCTCCCACCCGGCAACCGGCAATGTAGGCATCGGCGAGCGCTCCGCTGGCAGGTTGAATCCGTTCCATATCAGCGGGGCTCCCTGCCGAGAATGAGTGTGCTGTGGCTGGACATGATGCCGCCCTGCGCGTGCAGCAGGCCGTAGCGCGCATTGGTCACCTGGCGTTCGCCTGCCGTGCCTCGCAGTTGCCAGACCGACTCGGTCAGCGCGAACATGGATCCGGGGTTACCCGGGTGGCAGTGCGACAACAGGCCGCCATGCGTATTCACCGGCAATTGACCACCAGGGCCAATGCCCGCATCCGTAACAAACGCACCGCCCTCGCCCTTGGCACAGAACCCGAGGTCCTCCAGCTCCACCAGCACCGTGGGGGTGAAACAGTCGTACAGCTGTGCGAAATCCATGTCTGCCGGACGCAGACCCGCCATCGCGTAGGCCCCCTGCCCGGATTCGCGCGCCGTGGAGGTGGTGAGATCCCGCGCCTGGCTGATGTGTTCGTGACCATGCCCCTCGCCCATACCCAGCACATATACGGGGGGCTGCGGCAGGTCCCGCGCGCGCTCGGCCGACACCAGAATGATCGCCGCACCGCCATCCGACACCAGCGAGCAATCCAGCAGATGCAGCGGGTCGGCGATCATGCGGGAATTCAGCACGTCATCGACACTGATGGGGTCGCGCATTTGCGCCGCCGGGTTGCGCGTCGCATGCGCCCTGCAGGCAACCGCAATCTCGGCAAAATGTTCGGGCCGGGTACCGTAACGGGCCATGTGTGCCTGGGCGATCAGCGCGTAATAGGCGGGCACGGTGGGGCCATAGGGCTGCTCATACTGCGGGTGACCGGTAGACGACTGCATGAGCATCGCCTGGTCACGGGTCAGGCCGCTGCGCAGGCTATCCGCCATGGCAATCACCACCACATCGGCCATGCCCGTCACTATGGCCGATGCCGCATGTTGCAGCACGGCGAAGGTGGTGCCGCCGCCTGCACCCGCGGCAAAGCAGTAGCGCGGCGCAATATTCAGATACTCGGCGATGGCTTCGGCGTGGTACAGCATGGGTTGCGCCATGCTGTTGCAGGTCACCAGCCCATCCACTTCGTCCTTGTTGATACCGGCATCAGTCAGGGCCAGCAGTATCGACTCGATACACAGCTCGGTGGCCGTGCGGTCCGGTACAACGCCGACGCGTGTATCCGCCGCGCCCACGATAGCCACATTACCGCGCAAGAGGCTCACTGGTCCGCTCCGGTGACAATCATTCGGCCTCCATCACCGCAGTGGCGATACCGGGGGTTACCACCTCGCCCGCAGCGTTCTTGACGAAGACTTCGACCTGCACCTCACCGGACGGCTGATCGACCGCGATGACGGTGCCGCCCGAGGTGAGGGTTTCACCGATATAGGTCGCGGCGCGGTTGGAATACTCGATGGACAGCAAGCGACCGCTGTCGCCCAGCCACTCCTCTACGCACTGGTTCAGCCAGTCACCCAGCATGGGGCCGGCAATCACCAGCCCGGGGTAACCTTCTACATTGCGTGTATACGGCTCATCGAAATGGATACGGTGTGCGTTCCACAGCGCCGCGTTGTACAGAAAAAGCTGCACATTATCGGGCGTCAGTGCGCGTTCCGGTAGCGCATCGCCTACCCGTACCGAAACAAGGGATCGTTTTTCAGAGAGGCCCAAATCGCTCACCTTAGAATACGTGTGGTCTGTTCGCGGATCACTGCTTCACCCGCGTCGTTGACAATCTGCATATCGACTTCATAGAAAATGAGCGGCCCGGAGCGGCCGTGCTTTTCGTAGATATTGGTCAATGTGCGTGTGGCGGTAAGCCAGTCGCCGGGGAACACGGGCTTGAGATAGTCAATTCTCAAGCCGCCCGCCATGGCCCGTTCCAGGGGGAACTTCGGCAGCAGCGAATCGATGGACACCCCATCCGGCGTGAGCTTATCGAGTTCCACCACATCCCAGAACAGCGCCACATGAAACATGGGGGGCGCCTGGTCACCGTCCAGATACTTGCGTTGGCGATTGCCCGTTGCGATCGCGTATTTGCGAATATCGCGACGGGTCACCAGTTCCCGCTGCGGGGTGCTCTGCCGCCCGATATTGGCCAACAACTCATCACTGAGAAGCGTCGTCATACCTTCCTCTCTCCCTGATTCCAGTAAGGGTCACGCAGTGCGCGCTTCAGGATCTTGCCGGTGGGGGCCTTGGGCAGGCTGTCGACAAAGTCCACGGAACGCGGCTTCTGGTACGAGGCAAGATGCTCACTGGCAGCTGCGATGATGTCCTGCTCCGTTGCCTGCATACCCGGCTTGAGTACAACAACCGCTTTCACCGACTCACCCCACTCGGCATCCGGCACGCCAAACACCGCCGACTCCAGCACCGCTGGGTGCTGGTGAATCGCCGCCTCCACCTGCGTGCTGTAGATATTCTCGCCGCCAGAAATGATCATGTCCTTGGCCCGGTCCACAATGAAGACGTAGCCGTCTTCATCCCACACCGCCACATCGCCGGTATACATCCAGCCGTCGCGCAGCGTGTCTGCCGTCAGATCGGGTCGCTGCCAGTAGCCCACCATATTGGCCTCGGATTGCACCAGGATCTCGCCCGGCGTTACCCCATCGCGCGGCACCGGCTCGCCCTGGCGGTCCACCAGCTTGATGGTGGTCATGAAGCCTTCCCGTCCGCAGGAACTCAAGCGCTCGGGGTGGATGCCGGCGACGGCATTGGCATGATCCTCCTGCGACAGGAAGCTCATGGTCATGCCTTCCGTCTGGCCGTAACCCTGAATCAGGGTGCAGGGAAAAGCTGCCAGTGCCGCTTTCACAACGCTGTGCGGCATAGGGCCACCACCATACTGGATGTTGCGCAGGCTACTGAGATCGTAGTCGGCGAAATTGTCCACAGCCATCATCCAGTTGAGCATGGTGGTGATACCCAGGAAGGCGGACACACGCTCGCGCTGAATAACTTCCAGTGCCAGTTTCGCTTCGAAATTGATCAATACCAACGGGCAGCCATGGGCCATATAGTTCATGGCCAGGCCAACGGGTATATGAAACATCTGACCGGTGAGCATATACACGTCAGAGGGGACGATGCGCTCGGCAACGGTCTGGTTGATCATCCCGGCAAACAGTGACCGGTGCGTGTGCAATGCACCCTTTGATTCCCCGGTTGTGCCGCCCGTATATAGAATCAAAACCGGATCATCATCCGCCACCAAAGCGGACTGCACAGGCTCCTCCGCGCTTGCCTGAGCCAGAAGTGCCTCGTAGCTGCCATCGCTTCCTTCACCAAAAGCAAATGAAGCCGGTATGCCAGCCCGAGCCGCCAGCGTCGCTGCCATCTCCGCATACTCTCCGGAATACATTAAAACAGCGGGATCTCCACCGCTGGCTATCTTGACCAGCTCCTCGCCACCCAAGCGCCAGTTGAGTGGCTGCACAATCAATCCAACCCGGGCGCAACCGTAGTAGACCTCCATGTACTCGATACAATTGCGAGCCAGCACGGCGACACGTGCACCCTTGGACAGGCCCAGCGGCCCCATGAGGGCGTTACCCAGTCGACGCACACGCTCATCCAGATCGCCGAACGTAAGTCGCCGTCCGCTGGAAACATCAATCAGTGCTTCCCGTGCTGGCGCAAGCCGAGCCGTCTTCGACGGGATCATGCCAATATTCACGTCAGTCCTCCGTCAGTAACTTTTATCGAGCTCGAGGTGTCTCGACACCAGCTCCCAACGCCCTTCACGCTGTACGACGCAATCGTGATAAACCCCGGCGGACAATAGCGCGATAGCCCCGCCCTCGGTCGCGAACAGGGTCAGGTTGGAGATCACAGGTATGCCCTCGCCCTCGCTGTCGGCGTGCGGCTCATCGGGAAAAAAGATATTGGATACTACATGTCGCCGCTTGTCCGTTTGCTGCGCCATGGCACCCGTCATCAGATCCATGATCCCTTCACGAGAGTGAAAGGGGCCAACCAGATCACCACCGGCTATGCGCATGCTGAATCTGGCATCCAGTGCGAAGCTTGTCGCCAACATCTCCAGATCCCGTTCATCAAGAGCATAGGCAGCTCGAGAGAGCAATTCATGAATGGCGAGTTTATCCGCCAGTTCCAGCGTTGTCGTCATACGGTATCCTCCAAACCCAAACTCGTCAGCGTGCGCCGCCAGCAAGCAAGCCAACACGACTCACATGCGAAGCACCACCAACGGCGTCATGGACAGTGAAATTGTGCCGCCCTGCAATGAGGAACGCAGCGCTACTGGCTGTGCTCGCGCCAGGACGCGCGCCTTCGCGGCGCCGACTGAATTGGGAGCTGTTGACCTGCATTATTGTTTTCTCAACATACTTACGGAAAAAAGCATAAGCATATCTTGAACATTGTTCAAGATATTTCTGAAGATAATAGAGGGCAAACACTTGGTCGCGTTTGCCGTGAACTGATAAAGTCCAGCTATGACCTCGAGCCCTGCAAAAACCTCCCTCCGCGACTCGGCTACCACGCCACAGGCCGCCACGCCCCGGCGAGACACGCGCGGAGAAAAGCGCCGCCGACGCATCTACAAGTCACTGCACGACTGCATTATCAGCAAGGGCTATGTGAAAACCACACTGGCGGACATCGCCGAAGGGGCCGGCATGAGTGCCAGCCACCTGCTCTATTACTTCAATGGCAAAGAAGCGATTCTCGAACAGTATTTTGCCAACGTGGCCGTGCGCTTCCTTGAGCGTATCGAAGCCTTCGCACTGCACCCCGCGGAGCAGCAGGTACAGCTGCTCGCTGATTTCTGGTTCAAGGGAGAAACCAGCACACGCCGGGAGATCGGCTTCATGCTGGAGTGCTTCGGCAATGCGGTGAATGATGACATCCTGCGCATCACCAAGGCCGACTTCGACAGCCGCTGCAAGGCCCACCTGGCGAGCATTTTTGCCTGCGCGCCGCAACTGCTGCTGGCGGACGCGCGCGACTCCGCGGAAATTGCCTACTCGATGATGATCGGTCTGCGCTCAGCGGTGTATTTCGATGACGATATCAGCCTGGAACGGGCACACACCCTGTTCACGGAAACCGTCAACAGGATGAGTGGCTTCAGCGCCTGAGGCGCAACCGCGCCCTAGCGCAGCCGCGGCAGGACCTTTTCCGCAATATACTGCAGGCGCCGGTTACCTGACTCCAGTGGCTCGCCGGGAAACTGCGCCCAGAAGTGGATGTCACGGATCATAGGATAATCCGCCACCAGCGTCTTCAGCTTGGATACGGCCATATCCGCGTCCCACAGCTCATACAGGCCGTTCTCGATAGCCGAGAACACATCGTCATACAGCGTTGCCTGGTCCGGCGGGCCAAACGCGCCCCACTGGATGTAGGCATTGGTCTGATACAGGATGTGATCGGCTATGCGCGCCGCTTCTGCCTCCGGGTCTTCCGCAATGATCGCCCAGCAGCCGAGAATCACATTGCCGTCGTCCAGCGACTTGCCCTGGGAGACCAGTGCTTCGCAGTAGTTGTCCAGACCCAGTCCACCCGTGGAAAGGAATCCGTCGGCCACGCGGGCGGCCCGCTCAATGGCCGGCGGCGCCATGCCACCCAGCAGGATTTTCGGCGTGTGCACCGGCGCCGGCAGTACTTTCAGGTCACCCACGGTGAAGCGTTTGCCGCTGAAGTTGACCGGCTCACCCGACCAGCTACGCCGCAGGATTTCAATCCCCTCCTCCACCAGGCTGGGCCGGTGGGAGAGCTGACGCCCGAACTGATCGAACTCCAGCTGCCGGTAGCCAATGCCCACGCCAAGGTCGAAACGTCCACCGCTCAGCAGGGACACCGTCGCCGCGTCCTCCGCCATGCGCACCGGGTCATGCAGGGGCAGCAACATGAGGTTGGTGCCAATATGCATGGCGCGCGTGCGCGCGGCGATCGCCGCGGCTATCACCAGTGGCGAAGGGGTGTAGCCGTCCTCACAAAAATGGTGCTCGGTGAGCCACACCGAGTTGAAGCCCAGCGCCTCTGCATCGGCGATCTGCCCCAGGCGGCTGGCATAAAAACTCTCGAAGTTCTCCTGCCAGGGGGCCGGGTTGCGGAAGTCGTACCAGAGTCCGTAATTCACATTCGATGTCATGTTTTGCGCCCTCCCAGGCTCAAGCTATGTCTGCAAGAAAGGCCAGCAGGTCGCGGTTGTACTCTTCCTTCACTTCGATGAACGGGGCATGTCCAACGCCTTCGTATTCCACCACACGCGCCCTGGCGTTATGGCCGCCCACCCAGCGACAGATATCCGGGGCCACGAAGCCGTCTTCGCTGCCGACGAAGGAGAGGATGGGGATATCCAGTGCCGCAAGCTGCGCGCGCTGATCGAGCGGCGCCAGCTGTGCGAGCGTAACGTGGGCCATGGGTGAGGCCTGGCAGAACACACGCCACATCCAGTCTGTAATGGCAGGCGATACCTCTTTCGCACACACCGCGTGCACCAGGCCGGAAAGAAACCCGATGCGATCGGCCTGCAGTGCAGCGACCGTGCCGGCCATGTCGGCCTCAGTGCCGCCCGCCTTGAAGTCGGGTTTCTGCACATAGATGGGTGTGGCGCCGCCAGTCAGCACCAAACCTCTGCAACGACTGCCGAGGCGATCGGCAGCTTCCACCGCCACTGCACCACCCAGAGACCAGCCGTTCAATACCACCGAGTCGAGGCCGAGCTTGTCGACCAGGCTGACTACATCGCCGGCGATGGCGTTGATGCCCAGATCGGCAAAATCTTTATCGGACGCTCCACAGCCGCGGTGATCCAGCATGATCACCCGGTGCCCAGCGGCAAGTAGCGGCGGCAGCGTATTGTCCCAGGCGCGACAGCTGAAGCCCCATCCGTGAATCAGCAGTATCGCGCTGCTGCCCTCACCATAATCCTCGAAATATACGCTCTTGCCACAATCAGTCTGCAGGTAGGACATGCCATTACTCCTTGTTGCTGAGAAGTCGTTTTATGTTGTTTTCGTAGTCACTGAACACGGCATGCAGGTCCAGGGCCTCGGCGTTTACCAGCCACTGATAGATAAGGCCGAAAATGAAGGCATTGAACTGTACGGAGAACTGCTCCGGGTTGATCACCGGATCGATTTCGCCGTCCTGGATTCCCAGGCGCACCCAGCGCGCGGCATCCTCCCGGTAAATGCGATGATGATCGGCGAGCTTGTTACGGATCTTTGAATCGTGACCCAGCGACTCGTACCAGAGGATGTACATGGCACGCATGTAGCTCGCCTCGGCGGTGAGAAAATCGCGCAACGCATCCAGTGCGCCGATCACGGCCTCAATACCCGTCTTGCCGCCCACGTAACTGTTGAGATGTGCTTTCCAGCGTCCGTCAAAACGCACAAAGAGTTTGTTGAGAAAACCCTCTTTCGAGCCGAAGCGGGAATGCGCGAGGCCGCGGCTATAGCCGGCGAGCTCGCCAATTTCCTTCAGTGTGGTGCGCTCGGTACCGCGTTCGATGATGAGCTGGATGGCCGCTTCGAACATGCGCTTGTCGGATAGCGCCGTCCTTTCCGCCTGCGTTCTGCGACGCGTACTGGTTTCCCCTGCCCGCTTCCCTGCTGCTGTCATCCGCTTTTCTCCCAATCCTGCGACGCGCACAGTACGCGGCGCCGCTATTTCACGTAGTCGACGGGGTATTCTCCGGCTGCATGCCGCGCACGCAAGACTTTCTTGTCCAGTTTGCCAACACTGGTCTTGGGAATATCGTCAACGAACGACCAGTACTCGGGAATCCAGAACTTCGCCACCCGGTCGGCGAGAAAAGCCCGCAGTGCAGCTGGCGCCACCTCCGACTCTGCAACCACGATAGCCAATGGACGCTCCTGCCAGCGCTCATCATCTGTGGCGATAACCGCCACCTCGCGCACGGCGGGGTGCGCCAGAAGTGCGCTCTCCAGGTCCACCGAAGAAATCCACTCGCCGCCGGACTTGATGACATCCTTGGTTCGGTCAGTAAGCTGCACAAAGTGTTTTGCATCAATATGGCCGACGTCGCCCGTGCGCAGCCAGCCGTCTGCCGTGAAGGAGTCTTCGGCTTTATTGTTGTGATAGGCGCCCGTTATCCACGGGCCGCGCAACTGCAGTTCACCCACGTCGCGGCCATTGTGTGGCAGTTCATGGCCATCGGCGTCTACCACACGTACCTGGACACCGGGTACCGGTCGGCCGCTCTTGGCGCGCCAGGGCGTTTCACCATCCGGGCCCGGTTCCCGCGGCGGGTGGGACAGATGACACAGCGGGCTGGTCTCGGTCATTCCCCAACCCTGCAACACCGGCACGCCCCACCGCTCGCGCGCGGCATCAATGAGCGCCGGTGCGACCGCAGCGCCCCCACAGACCAGCATGCGGAAGCTAGCCATCTGCAGACCGGTGTCGCGGGAAGCGCGCAGCAGGTCGGCGAGGATGGTCGGCACGGTTGCTGTGAAGGTCGGCTTTTCGGCGCGAATCATCGCCTCGATACCCGCGGCCTGCAGATGCGGCCCGGGCAGAATGAAGTCACTGCCGCTGAGCCAGCCGCTGTAAGGCAGCCCCCAGGCATTGGCGTGAAACATGGGTGGCAGCAACAGGATGCGGTCGCGCTCGTTGATGCCAAAGGTGTCGGTTGCGCGGGACGCCAGCGAGTGCACAAAGGTGGTCTTGTGGCTGTAAACAACGCCTTTGGGGTTACCGGTGGTGCCACTGGTGTAGCACACAGCGGCCGCAGCGGTTTCCTCCAGCTCTGGCCAGGGAAACCTGGCACCTTGCGCCGCCAGTGCCTTGGCATAGCTGCTCGCAGGGATGCCGCCCACCTCCGCATCGTCACCCTCTACCAGTAAAATATGCTCTACGGTCGTGAGCAGAGGCACAACCGGCAGAAACAGTTCGAGCAGGCTGGCATCGAGAATCACCACACGATTCTCAGCGTGGTTGATGACCCACGCCACCTGTTCTGCCGACAGACGGATGTTGACCGTGTGCATGATGGCGCCCATGGAGGGTATCGCCAGATACGCCTCCATGTGCGCAGGGTTGTTCCAGCTGAAGGTCGCAACCCGGTCGCCGCGACCGATACCGAGGGCCGCGAGTGCGCCCGCCAGCCGCTCGGCCTGCTCTGCCACCTCGCGATAGGACGACCAGTGCGTCTGCTCGCCATCGAAAACCCCGACCCGGCTTTCGGGGAAGACCGCCGCACCATGCTCCATGATCATGCGCACGGTCATGGGCATATGCATCATTGTCGCCTGCATCGAACTCGCTCCTTCTTACCAGTGGCCGCGCGCGGCTGCCGCCGCTTCTTCCAGCAGAGCAGGGACATCGTACTCCAGCCCCCTGGCGTAATCCGAGTCCACCTTGCCCTGGCAGTACAGGCTATAGGCACCCTCGACGATTGCTGCAAGCCGCCAGAAGGCGAAGCACAGGTAAAAATCCAGGTTGGTAAGCGGAAAGCCGGTGGCTGCGCCCCAGCGCTCGGCCAGTACGCGACGGGAGAGCGCACTTTCGCAGCGGCTGACCGCCTGAATATGTCTGAATCCTGGCGGATCCAGCTCTCGCGGCCCCCAGAACATCAGGAACAGGCCCAGATCAGCGAGCGGATCACCGATGGTAGCCAGCTCCCAGTCAATCACGGCAGCCAACCCTGGACGGTCCGGGTGCGACAGCGTGTTGTCGAGATGATAGTCACCGTGAATCAACCCCACGGGGCCGGACGCGGGAATGTTATTCAAGAGCCAGACCGCAAGTTCATCTAGAAGCGGGAGGTCGCGCACCGGAGACTCGGCTCGCGCCGCACGCCAGCGGGTAATCTGTCGCTCGAGAAAGTTCTGGGGATTGCCCAGACGCTCCAGGCCGATCGTTTGCCAGGGCGCCTTGTGGATTGCTGCGAGCTCGTCGATCAAGTCTTCGCCAAGACGGTTTACGCTGGCGGCAGTAGCCGGGTAGGTGGCGGGCAGAGTATCCGTAATCGCAATGCCGTCAACGTGGGAAACGAGCAGAAAGGGTCGCCCGATGACCGCGGCATCTTCACACCAGCCCACCACCCGGGGTGCCTTGACATGGCCCTGTATGGCGCGCAATACGGTGGCCTCGCGTTCGATACCGCGGTGCGATGTCGCGGAGATGGCATTTTCGGGCGGGGTGCGCAGAACCAGCGGACCGTCGTCGGTCGCTAGCAGCAGAGTGAGGTTGGCGTTGCCGCCGCTCAGAGCTCGCGAAACCCGGGCCCCTTTGAGCCCTGTTTCAGCCTCAATCCACGCCGCCAGCGGCGCATCGAAAGGATGATCGGCGCTCATCCCGGCACTCCGAAGCTGCTCATAAGGCCGCCATCGACCGGCACGAAGGCGCCCGTCATATAGCGGGCACGCGCCACGGCGTCTACCACTTGCGCAATCTCCTCCGGCTGGCCATAGCGACCGAGGGGTATCGTCTGTCGCATCGCTTCCAGCGCCTTGTCCGACAGCCCGCCCGTCATTTCGGTCAACACCAGTCCGGGAATCACCAGATTTACGGTGATGCCGCGAGACGCAAACTCCACCGCCAGGGCGCGTGTAAGGCCGGCGAGCCCTGCCTTGGAGGCGGCGTACGCCGAGTCGCCCGGGAAACCACGAAAGCCCACCACGGCGCCAATATTGATGACTGCCGCCCCTTCTCCGAGGTGCGGGTCCGCGGCGCGTATCACATTGACCGCGCCTTTCAGATTCACGTCCAGAACGCTTTCCCACGCGTCCAGAGCGATGCGACCGATGCGACCGCCACGGTGCAAGCCCGCGTTATTGACCACAACGTCTACCCGTCCCCAGCGCTCGACCACCGAGGCCACCGCCGCGGCAACGGCGTCAGCGTCGCTGACGTCTGCCCTGCAGGCCATGCAATGGCTCCCCAGCGAAGTCGCCAGAGCGGTGACATCCTCGCCGCGCGCCACCAGTGCCACCTTGTCGCCCGCTGCCAACGCCTGCTCGGCGATGGCGCGTCCGATGCCACGGGATGCACCGGTTATGAACCAGATTTTTTCGTCTACCATTGTTTCACTCGAACCCGGATGAGTTTATTATTTGCTTGTTTGCATCTAACAAGTCTAAACTACACTTAACGCAAGTCAAGTAAAACAAGCCCACAGGGCCGACTACGCTGGCGCGGTTCCCCAACCTTGATCGGGAGCGGTAGCCGACCTCAACCGAAAACCAGACCATAAAGGATATCATCGTGAGTTGGAGCTTTGAGACTGACCCGGAATTCCAGCAGCAACTGGAGTGGATTGCCACCTTCACGCGCGAGGAAATCGAGCCGCTGGATCTCGTTTTCCGCGAACCCGGCGACCCGTGGGACCCGGACTCCCCCGCCGCCAAAGCGATGGCGCCACTGCGCGAGATCGTCAAAGAGAAGCGTCTGTGGGCCTGCCACATAGGCCCGGAGCTGGGGGGCCAGGGCTACGGCCAGGTCAAGCTCGGCCTGATGAACGAAATTCTCGGCCGCAGCCGCTTCGGCCCCAGCGTGTTCGGCTGCCAGGCGCCCGACTCCGGCAACGCTGAAATCCTCGCGCACTTCGGCACAGACGACCAGAAAGCACGCTTCCTGCAACCGCTGCTGGACGGCGAGATTGCCTCCTGCTACTCCATGACGGAACCCCAGGCCGGCGCCGACCCGGCAGAGTTCACCTGTACCGCGACGCGCGATGGTGACGAGTGGGTGATCAACGGTGAAAAGTGGTTCGCCTCCCACGCCCGCTTCTCTGAATTCCTGCTGGTGATGGTGGTTACCAATCCGAACGTGCCCATCCACGAAGGCGCGTCCATTGTGCTGGTGGAAAAAGGCACGCCGGGCATGGAAATCCTGCGCAACTCAGCGGTCGGCCCCTATGTGGAGCAAGGTGACGGCGTGCACGCCTATATCCGCTTTACCAACTGCCGCGTCCCCGCCGACAACCTCCTCGGTGAAGAAGGCAAGGGTTTTCTGGTCGCGCAGACGCGCCTCGGTGGCGGCCGGGTCCACCACGCCATGCGCAGCGTTGGCGTACTGAAAAAAGCCATGGATATGATGTGTGAGCGGGTACTGAGCCGCACCACCAAGGGCGAGCCGCTGGCGAACAAACAGATGACCCAGGACAAGATAGCCGACAGCTACACCCAGATTCTGCAATACCGGCTACACGTGCTCTACACCGCATGGCTGATCGACAAGTACAAGGAGTACAATCGCGAGGTGCGCAAGGAAATCGCCGCCATCAAGGCTGCAACGCCGAAAATACTGCAGGAGGTGATTTATCGCGCTATGCACCTCCACGGCAGCCTGGGCATGTCAGACGAAGTACCGTTGATGACCATGTGGGCGAACATTCCGGAACTCGGCGTGGTAGACGGCCCCTCGGAGGTGCACAAGATCACCGTGGCGCGCACCGTGCTACGTGACTACAAACCTGCCCCGGGTCTGTTCCCCACCTATCACACCCCCACCCAGCGCGCCGCGGCCCTGGAGAAATACGGCCACTTCCTCGAAGGGAAGTAAGCTGCCATCATCCGGCCCCGCGCTGTGCGGTGGCCGGCTCTCCTACCGGGGGATACTGATCTCCATACGCGGCATAGCCTCGGGCATGCCGCCCAGCGCCACCGCACAGCGCGATGAGCCATTGAACCACGCCACCAACAGTGAGAGGTGCAACAACTCTGCCTCCGTGAACTGCTCGAGCAACGCACTGCGCAAGTCACTACCCAGGCCAGCTGGATCAAGGTTGTACTGATCGACAAACGCCACCAGCAGCCGCTCCCGCGGCGACAACTCGGCGTCCGGCTCCTGCGCACGAATCATCTGCACTTTTTCTTCAGTCAGCCCATCGCTGATCGCCACGTCATACCGCACCGCCTGACACATCACACAGCCCGTATGGCGCGCATTGCGCAACCGTGCCAACTCCACTTCAGCGGCGGGCAGAGGGCCCGCGTCCCACACCGCCGCATTCAGCGCCAGGTAGGGCTCCAGGGTACCGGGCACAATACCCAGCGCAGAGTCGCGAATGACGTTCCCGGAGTTACCCGCGGGTGGTTGCACCCTCGCACTAACTGGCATGTTGATGCACTCCCGCAGGCGCTGCCTGCCACAAAAGACCCAAACGGATCAGCCCGTCAAATACCCCCAGCGCCTGCAACAGGGCCACCAGTCCGTCCTCACCGATATGCGCCTTGACCGCATCGGCCTGGGCGTCGGTGATGGCGCTACAGTCCATCGCATGCACCTCGGTAAACTCGAGGCAGGCGCGCTGCTCATCGGTAAAAACTGTGGCGCGCGGCCAATCCTGCAGCTGGGCGCGCTGCTCGGCAGATACCGGCACTTCCTGCAGTGCGAAATCCGCATCGCTGCGGTGCAGTTGCGCGAGCCGCAGACGGCACAGCTCCAGAGTTTCAGGGGCAACCTGTGGTAACCGATACACACTCTGGTACAGCTCACGAAAAGGGCCGCTGATCGCTGGCAAGCGGTCCAGCAGCTGATCCCGATCGAGGCCGTCGACAATCCAGTTCATATATTACTCCCCGTGCGCACGGGCGCTGACCAAATCACGATCAGGCGCTGAACGCAGCACCCGCCTCTGCCTGACCCAGGCGTATCAAGCGGCTGTCTGCAACCGCTACCTGACGGTGCACTACGATCGCACGGTATTCCGGGTCGGTGACCATGGCCATGAAGGCACCGGAATTGGGATAGAGCGCCACAAACGCGACATCCCATTGCTCCTCCGGCGGACCAATGACGACACATTCGGGCCGGCCACGCCAGAGGATGCTGCCGCCCAGACGCTTGAATACCGGCCCGCTGTATTCACCGTAACGGCTGTAGGCCTCTGCCCCGGTGATGGTCTCGCCATCGGGGTAGACAGCCTGGGCGTTGAGTCGAACCAGGTTCAGCATCATTATCGGCGTATCACGCGGCAGCGACTTGAAATCATCAAACTGTTCGCGGGTGGGATCGACGTTGTGACTCATACGTGCTCCAGTGTTGTTCATTATTCAGGCGCCAAGCTTAACGCTACTGCCTGCTCAGGTATAGCGCACTGCCCGGGATGGAAAATTGTGAGCCCGCCGGTAGCCATGCTAAACCACGCACTCTGTACAGCGGCGAAAGAACAGCTATGTTTTCAGTATGCAAAAAACCAGTGACATCCTCTGGCAGGACGCGCAGCACCAGACGCTGTTCGCGATCCTTGACCTGATCGCTCAACCCGAATCCGGCGCGGATGTGGTGCGCCACCTGCACGACTACGCGGAGAGTCACTTTGCCCTGGAGGAACACTACATGACCGCCCTCGCCTACCCGGAACGCAGCGAGCACATTGCCGCGCACAATCAGTTTCGCGAGGAAATTGCGTCGCTGCTGGAGCAGAAGGAGGACGATGCCGCATTCAGGGCGGTCGTTGCCACCTTCCTCACCGAGTGGCTCCGCCGCCATGTATTCGGCATCGACAAGACGCTCGAGGCATTTATACTCGCCTCGGCGCGCAAATGAACGGCGGGTAGGTATATCGACCACCGCGGGGTCGTAAGGTGTGTGTTGTTTAAAGTGCGACGTGTGCTGTGAGCCAGATTTTGTCGGTATCCTGATAGGCCGGCTCGCCATCACCATCGAAGAATGCCGCTTTCAGCTCCAGTGACAGTTTGGGCGTGAGCGCCCAACCAAGCAGCAGGTCCAGTTCCGAGCCGAGACTGCGGCTGTTCCGATCGGTCTCGAAGGCGTGGTACACCGCGCGCCAGTTGAAGGCATCACGCTTGCCCGACAGCGCGAACCAGGCGTCCCGGATGCCGTCACCGGGGGTACCGAGAAACTTGTCTGCCCACCCCTGGAACTTGTGCAGCGTGGCCAGCGGCGTGCGAAAACCCTGCCCGTTATCGCTGCCCAGCACCTCGTAACCGACTTCCAGCTTGGCCAGCGACAGGGCCCAGCCGGCGTCCACGTTGTAGTAGGTGGCGCGGTAATTCGCGGGATTGTCGCCCGCATCAGACTGGGTCGCCAACGCCAGGTTCAGGTTGAAATCCGACCACTGCCCGCTGTACTCGACACCCACGGTGTCGGTCGCATTGGCGACGGTGAGACCCGGTGCGAAGTTGGCGTCCGGGTCTATATCCAGCAGATACACAAAGCCCGACAGGCTCTGCTTTTCCGCCGGTGACCAGGTGGCCCGCAGCAGACCGATGTCACCGTCCCAGTCGGCCGGCTGCGCACCGTCATCGGGCCCGAAAATGCGCTGCACGCGGTACACGTAACTCGCGTCCACCTGCAGGCCGCGCGCAGGCTGCCACTGTGCGCGCAAGCCATCGAAGGTCTGCTCGTTCTGGCGCCAGACCACGTTACCGACAAAGCGATGGTTACCGTGCAGGATACGCTGGCGGCCCAGCGTGCCGTGCAGATCACCATGGCGGTAGTCCACCTGCACGCGGTTGACTTCGGTGCCCTCCGGGTCTGCCACAACGGGATAGCGCAGTTCGCCATTGGTGGTGGAATTGTAGAGGTCGTTACCGATCGCCGTGACATCATCGACTTCGAGTATGAACGAGACGCCCGCCCAGTCGGCGGAAGCCAGAGTCAGCCTGGAGCGCAGGGTCGAGGCCAGTGCGGTATCTGCGAGCGGCGCCTGATCCACGTACTCCAGCCGATAACGGAAATCCAGATGGGCACTGCCATTGCTGATCATTCCAGCCACACTATTGCCGCTACTGTCGGCGGCAATAACGGGCACTGCTGTCAGGGTGGTCCCCAAGAGCAGTGCGTATAGACTGTTGGCGCGAACGCTCGTGGCCCCGAAGGGCCCCTTTGCGGTGTTGCCTGACAAGAGCAGTAAGCCCATCTCAGTAGATATCCTTGCGCGTGTTATACACGTTGAACTTGCCCGTGGGGGTAACCAGCCGTGGGTCCTTGATGACATGCTTCAGCTTGCGTGTCTTGTCATCCACAACCACGATGGCCGACACCTGATCCATGCCGTTCCAGACGGAGAACCAGACTTCATCACCAGCAGCATTGTACTCGGGCTGCACCACACGTGCCGGGCCTTCCTCAATGCCGGCCCACTCGGCGATGGGCAATACCTCGTAGCCCGCGTCAAAGTCGTCGATGTTGTACACCGCCGCCGACTGGCTCACGCTCTCCTGCGGGTGCAGCGTATTATCGACCCACAGGTTGCGTGATTGGGGGTGTGTCTTGACGAACAGTGAGCCACCACCCTGTGCCTTCAGCGTGCGCACGACTTTCCAGGCCTGCTCCGGATGATTTTCCGGATCGGTACCGATAAAGGTCATGTTTTCGTTACCCAGTGCCGAGGTCACCCATACCGGCCCGAACTCGGGGTCGACCAGGTTGGCGCCGCGACCGGGGTGCGGAATCTTGGTCACATCCACCAGGGCTTCGATGTTGCGGTCCCGGGAATCCACCACCGCAATCTTGTCAGACTGGTTGGCCGCGGTGAGAAAATAGCGGTGACTCGCATCCCAGCCACCATCGTGCAGGAAGCGCGCCGCTTCCAGCGTGGTCACAGAGAGCGCATCGAGGTTGCTGTAGTCAACCAGCAGGATCTTGCCGGTTTCCTTCACGTTGACGATGAACTCGGGATGCTCGTGGGAAGCCACAATCGCCGCCACGCGAGGTTCCGGGTGGTACTCCTGGGTGTCTACGGTCATGCCACGAGTGGACATGATCTTGGTCGGTTCAAGTGTCGCACCGTCCATCATCACAAACTGTGGAGGCCAGTAGGCGCCGGCAATGGCGATCTTGTCCTCATAGCCGGGGAACTTTGAGGTTTCCACGGAACGGGCCTCGAGACCGATCTTGACCGTTGCCACGCGCTGCGGTGGATTCATATACAGGTCGATCATGTCGATCTTGGCGTCGCGTCCGATCGTGTATACGTAGCGGCCGGAATGCGAGGCACGTGAAATGTGCACGGCGTAGCCGGTTTTCAGTATGGTGATAATATCCTTGCTGTCACCATCAATGAGAGCAATTTCACCGGAATCCCGCAGGGTCACGGAGAAAATATTGTCCACATCGTATGAGTGCTGCGCCTTGCTGGGCCGCTCGGACTCGGGCACCAGGACTTCCCAGGTGTCCATCATCTCCGCCATGCCCCACTCAGGCGGTGCTGGCGGCTCGTGTTGCAGGAAACGCGCCATGATATCGATCTGCTCTTCGGTGAAGTCGCCAGAGGTGCCCCAGTTCGGCATGCCGCCCGGCGAACCGTAGTTGATCAAGACCTTGAGAAATTCTGTGCCGCGCTCCTGGGTAATGTCCGGTGTCAGGGGCTTGCCAGTGGCGCCCTTGCGCAGCACCCCGTGACAGCCTGCACAGCGCTCAAAGTACAGCTTGGTGGCCAACTCGAACTCGGACTGGGTCATATCCGGGGCACCGGGCGAGATCACGCGCTTCATGTCGCCCGCCGTGACGGGCGCGCCTTTGTACGCCATTTCACCCGGCGTGACGCCGGGGTGGTCAGTCTTGTCCTGGCTCAGCGCCGCTGCGGCGCTCAAACCCAGTGTCACGGAAAACAGGCCTGCGCCTGCACGTTGCTTCCAGCGGTTTGCGTTGGTTTTCATCATCCTTCCCCTTAAACGCGCTCTGGTTCAATGCGCTTCTTAAAATGTATTTTATATGCATGTTCTAGTAGACAACATGATGCAGGTCAACTTTCAGTCCGCCCGGCGGACGCATCCGTGGCGATAACGGCATGCTCTGGCAACCGACCCTGATAACGCTTCTTGCGCTTGCGCACCAGCGGCGGGCAGCGGTGCTCATCCCAATAGGTCACCTGGCAGTCCAGACAGTAGTGGCACTCGTTATCGATAATCTCGCCCGTGGGTCGTATCGCGCCGATCTGGCACTCATTGGCGCAGGTCTGGCAGGGATGGCCGCACTCCACGCGCCGGCGCAGCCAGTCAAACACCTTGAAGCGGGTGACAAAGCTCAGAGCCGCGCCCAGCGGGCACAGATACTTGCAGTAGAACTTGCTGTTGAACACCGTGAGAACAAGTAGCAGCAGCGCGTACAGCACATAGGCGGGAGGGCGGTCGAACTGCATCACGAACACCGTCTTGAAGGGCTCGACTTCCGCCAGGCGCGCGGCATTGGCCATGGAGTCCAGCGCCAGCCCGAAAATCGCCAGAAGGATGAGGTACTTGATTGCCCACAGGCGTTCGTGCACTGCATGCGGGAGCTGCCAACCGGCAAAGCCCAGCGCCCGCGATGCCTTGGACAGCAGCTCCTGTGCCGCGCCAAAGGGACACAACCAACCGCAATACACACCGCGCCCCCAGAGCAGGATACTGAGCGCTACAAAGGCCCACAGCAGAAAAATGACCGGGTCGAGCAGCAGGCTCTCCCAGGAAAATCCGCCCGCCAGATTGCGTGCGAAACCCAACAGGTTGACGACCGACAGCTGGGCGTGACAGATCCAGCCGATATAGACCACCGTGAACGCGAGCCAGGCAATGCGAAAACGCTGAAAGAACCGCTTGTGCTGTACCAGCCAATCCTGCAGGAAAAGCACCAGTAACAGCACGAACAGGGCGACCGCGAGTGCCGCCACCTGCAAACGGTGCTGCTGCCAGCTCCAGTGCCACTCCGGCTCCGCGGGCTCGGCGGCGCGGAGCTCGGCTACAGGTGGCCCGGCTGCGCCTATCGGCACCTCAGAACCTGGGGCCGCGGCCGCATAGGCCGCCAGCACCTGCTCTGCGGCGCGCGTGACGGTGCGCGTGATGACCATTGCGGTGATAGTGGCGCCGCTCAGCCCATCAATGCCGACATACCCCTCCCGATCGTGGGCGCCCACGCGAATAGCGTCAGACGCGTGCTTGCCCACAAACTGGTTCACAAACGCCTGCAGATCGCGATCGGTAATGCCGACCACCAGAATGGGTTCCTCATGGGCCAACACGCTGGCGGCCAGAAATTCACCGCTTGGTGTCAGGGCAACCAGCAGGTTGACGGGCGCTCCGGAATACGCAGGAATATGCACGAAATCACTGGTTTCAAATAACAGAACTGCGCCCACGCCCGGTGCTTTCGCGCTGTAGAGCCCTGGCACCGATTGCACCGCTGCCGCTGCGCCGGCTCCCGGCAAAACACGCTGTATCGCGGTTCGATCGACCGCCTGTGCCCTGATCGGCAGTAGCACAAGACCCACGGCCAGCGACAGAATGACGGGCAACAGTAATCGGTAGTTCAACACGCCTTTGCATCCCGCTATCTCATGGGAACCAGCATAGACAAGGCTTTATAAGAAGCAAATGACTTGCATCATTTTATTCCCGACCCAAATGCGGTTTACTGGGCGCATGAATCGTTGGATGGCCTGTTTACTGTTCGCCGCCGGCGCTGCCAGCGGCGCCGACAGCGACCTCGTGAACGAGCGTTTCACAACCTCAGGGGAGGATATGGAAGCGCATTGGCGGGTCGACTGCAGCGCCACCGTGGCGGCATTGACCGAACCCGGCGCACAGCGCGCGGGGCAAAGGCGCGCCGAACTGGCAGACGCTCTGCGCAAATGCGGTTTCATTTACCAGCCACCCGGTGCAGCCGCGGTTGACCACTGCCCCGACTACAACCGCTTGTTGCAAGCCCTGCAAAAGGACGACACGTCCGCGCTGGACAATTCACTCGAGCGGGCGGCGGCCTGCGCAACGACACTGCATTAACTGTTTGGATATCTCATGACCTATCGTATGCCTCCCTTCCGACTTAAGCCCAACTACGCCGCTCTCAGCCTTGTCCACGGCCTGCTGTTCTGCGCGGCGCCGGGGCTTGCTGCCACCAGCGCGGAATTGCCACTGGAGGAAGTCGTGGTGACCGCCAGCCGTGTCGAAGAGCGGCTTCTCGACAGCAGTGCCAGCCTTAGCGTAATGACCCGCGAAGACCTCGCCCGCATGACAGGCAGCAGCGTCGCCGACTACCTCCGCGATGTGCCTGGGCTGCAGGTTTCCGACTCCGGCCAGGCCGGACTGAAGCGTATCCGCATTCGCGGTGAAGACTCCCGCCGGAGCGCCATCCTGGTCGATAGCCAGGAGCTGGCGGACCACAGCGAAGTCGGCACCCCCCTGACCATACACCCCGACATGCTGGGCCGGATCGAGGTCCTGCGCGGCTCGGGTTCCGTGTTGTACGGCTCCAAGGCCCTGAGTGGCGTGACCAATTTATTGACGCTGAAAGGCGGCACAGCGCCATTACAGGCCACCGTAAAAGGCGGCTACGACGGCACTACCGGGGGTGACACGCTGTTCGCCAGCGTACACGGCCTGCAAGATGGCTGGAGCTACCGACTGGCCGCAGCCGACAGTGACCACGGCCTGCGCCGGACACCCGAGGGGCGCGCCGAGAGCACATCGTTCGAGAACCAGGGCTACTACGGTTTCCTGGAAAAAGCCGCCGGCAACCATGCGCTCGGGCTGACCTGGGACCGCTATGAGTCGCGCTCGGACATCTTCGTTGAAGAGGTGGCCCGCAGCACATTCCCACTCGTGGACCTGGCGCTCAGTACACCGCAACGGGATCGGGAGCGCTACGCCCTGGATTACACCTGGGAGCCCGCCTCCGCCGTGCTGGACAGGCTGCTCGTCTCGGCATTCACCCAGGACAGCCTGCGCCATTTTGTGAGCAACACCGAAACCGTATGGTATCGCCGCGACATCGATACGCGCAGCACATTGCGCAGCGACGGCTTGCTGCTACAGGCGGACTGGCTGCCCTGGAAACAGCATCGCGTGGTCAGCGGCCTGCAGTACAGCAACGACGAGGTGCGTCAGGGACGCGAGGTGGACACTCTCTCCTGGACACCCATTGCCGTCACCGGTATCGAGCGTATCGACGATGAAGCCAGCATCCGCACCCTGGCCGCTTTTGTGCAGGACCACTGGGCCCTGAGCGACAGCGTGACGGCGATTGTCGGGGCACGCTACTACCAGATTGATGGTGAACTGGACCGCAGCAACCGCCCGGGCCTGCGCGCCGCGCCGCTGGATTCTGACAGCCACCTGATCGCCTCTGCCGGGCTGAACTGGTCCACCGGCCCCGGCAGTGCCCTGCGCGCCAACGTATCAGAGGGCTATCTCTACCCCTCTCTCATGCAACTCGCCACAGGCGCCTACGCCGGCTCAAACTTCGTGAACCCCAACAGCGAGCTCACGCCCGAAACCAGCATCAACTATGAGCTCGGCTGGCGCTTCATGCAGGGACAATGGACGCTCGACGCTGCGCTGTTTTTCTCCGACTCCAGTGACTACATTGATCACATCTTCTGCACCAGTGCCGACAACTGCCTGAGCCCATCGGACAAGGTATACCGCAACATCGGCTCCTCCACCGCTCACGGCCTGGAGCTGTACCTGGCCTGGGAAACCGCCGATCAGGCACTGCAGCCCTATGTGAATGTCACCTGGATGCAGCGCAACAACGATTTCGGCAGCTTCGACACCTGGGATACCGGTATTCCTGCACTGGCAGGGCGCGCCGGCGTGATGCTGGAGCCGCAACTCAACGGGCTTTGGCAGTCACTGTGGGCAGACCTGTACCTGCGTGGCGAAAGCGGGTCCCTGCTGCTGGAGCCCGGCGCCAGAGGCCTGATTGAAACCAAACGCAGTGGCTGGGCCACACTGAACGCGGCGCTGGGCGTTAGCCTGGGTGACAATCTACTGCTGGCCGTGGAACTGCAGAACCTCCTCGACCGCGACTATCGCGAGTCTACTGAGAACCTGCTGGCGCCCGGACGCAGTGCCTCCATGAAGCTCACCTGGAACATCAACTAGAATGCGCGAGGTCGGCATGTCGACAGTGGATAGCGTAGAAGCGCGTGCAGCGTTTGCGCAAACGGGGAAAGATTCACCGGGTCGAGGCACCGCGGTTATCGTCTACGGCTTGTATCTGGGCGCCATCATGAGCGTTGTCACCCTGCCCCTGGGGGCGCTTGTGGCGCACTACCGGCTCGCGCGCAGTGCACCCTGGGTAAGCAGTCACTTGCGCTTCCAGGTGCGCACATTCTGGTGGATGGTCGCGGCCTCGGCGGCGGCGGTTGGCCTGTGGCAACTGCTCGGCATTCTGAGTATATCGCCGCTGGTGGCCTGGACATTCGGTTATCTCTACATCACCGCCATGCTCGTCTGGTTTGTGGCGCGCTGCGGTGTGGGGATTGCTCGACTGACGTCCAACCGCCCCATTGACCGACCGGAAAGCCTGCTGTTTGGCAAGTAGCCGATAACGCGCACTCTGCAAGCCGCGCTCCTGCCATTGCCGGTGGCGCTTTTACTGCGCCACAATTTGTCGGTAAATCGCCGGTAGCGCCGTCGACAAGTGTTCAGGTCGATACACCACTGAATAGCCACCGCGACCAAAAATACGGGGGAAATAGCCCTGTGACTCGCGGTCAATCGTCACTGCGAATACACGCACCCCGGCACGGCGCGCCTCACGTACGGCGTGGCGTGTATCCTCGAGCGCATAGCGCCCCTCGTAATAATCGGTGTCGTTGGGCTTGCCATCGGTTAACACCAGCAACAGGCGGTGGCGCTGGCCCAGCTCAGCAAGCCCACTGGTGAGGTGACGAATTGCCGTACCCATGCGGGTGTAGTACCCGGGCTTCAGCGCTCCGATACGCTGCTCCACATCGTGGTTCATTGGCTCGCGGAACTCTTTTAGCGTTTGCAGCCACACCTTGTCCCGGCGTCGGGAGGTAAAACTGTGAATGGCGAACTCGTCGCCACAGGCCTGCAGACCATGCCCGAGCACCAGCAGGGCCTCTTTTTCGAGGTCTATCACCCGGCGGTCATCGACCCAGGATTCTGTCGACAGTGAGACGTCGACCAGTATGGATACCGCGAGATCGCGCTCCACGCTACGGGCATCGGCATACAGGCGGTCGCTGCTGCTGCCCGAGGCGGAATGATCGGCCTGGGCGCGCACCACGGCGTCAATATCAAGTTCATTGCCGTCGAGCTGACCGCGCAGCAACAGGCGTTTCGGTCGCAAGGCCTCAAACTGCCGCCGCACACGACGCACGCGCTGTTTCATCGCCGCATCCGGCTGCCAGGCGTCACCGTCCGCGGCCTGCTCGCCCGGCAGTACCGTGCAGTGCGCCGGCAACATGACCCGCTTGCGGTAGTTCCACTCCGGATAGGTCACCTTTGCGACGGAAGGGGCGCCCAGAGCCTCCCCGGGCGGCAGGTCGAGATCCATGCGCAAACGCGCCGCAGCCTGTTGCTGATGCGGGCTCACGGTAATCTCTTCGAGCTGCTCCGCCGCTTTCCCGGCGTCCTCATCCTCTTCATCATCGACCATGCGATTCACGTTGACCATCTCGGCGAACGAGAGCATTTTCTCGAACCGGTTGAAAATCAACGAGTCCTCGCGCTCAGCCTGATCCTGTTGCTGACGACGCGCCTTGCGCTTGCCGCCCTCCCGCTGGTCCTGCAGCGGCGTCTGTTCGTCCTCTTCCTCGGCGTCGGGACGCTCCACGTTGTGGGTACCCAGGCTGAAACGGGTGGCCCACAGCGGCACCGGTAGCGGCGGATGATAGCTCGCCGGCGCCTGCACATTGTCAACCGGAACATCGGGGCTGGACACCAACGCCACCAGCTGTCCAGCGAAGGCAGATGCCGGCGTTTCTTCACCCAGCGCGCGGCGAATCACCACCTCCAGAGCCTGCTCCAGCGGCGGCAGCCTCCGCTGTGGGCGCAGCGGTAAAAGGGCATCACGGAGCCGATCATAGCGGTCGCGGAATCCGGGGAGCTCGCTGCACACCCGCTCTGCCGCGGTGAGCGCAGCGCGCAGGGCCAGCAAGTCGGCCTGAACCGCGTTTTCGGCTGGGGGCGGCGGCTGCAGGGCAGCGGCGTGCGCGGCGAGCCAGAAGTACAGATCGCGGTTCAGGGCCCGATCGGGAAAGAGGTCTATGCAGGGTGGCAGGAGCAGTGACTCCTCGTCGATACGCGCCTGATCCATCACTTCGTGGTCAAAACCCAGCCGCTGGCGCAGGCGCAGGCGGTGCCCGGACTCCCGTGCCGCAATGGCGCCAACGGCAGCACCCCCCTCTCCCCCCACTGCGCGGAAAAACACGGCGAGGACCGGGGCGATCTCATTGAGGTGCACAGCAGCCTGCGGATGATGGGGATAACTGCTGGTGGCTGAGGCCCAACGGTGCCAGTAACGGCCGACCAGTTCCTCGAATTCCAACAGGTGCAGCATGTCGCAAGCTCCGCTCTGCGGGCGAGTCAGTCCGAGCCAAAGGCCATTGCGATCACTTCCAGCAAGGCCTCCTGGACATCGGGCTCATCGGTTAGTGGCTCCACCAGCGTGGCACGGGTCGCCTGCATGATGGGCATACCCGAGGCGATCAGCGTGGCACAGTAAATCAGCAGGCGTGTGGAAACGCCTTCCTCCAGATCCTGCCCCTTCATAGCACGCAAGCGTTGCGCCAGTGTCACCAGCGCGCGGCAACGCTCCGGCGCAAGGCCGCTCTCGCGGGAAACAATGCTGACTTCCTGGTTGGCCGGTGGGAAGTCGAAGGTGCTGGAGACAAACCGTTGCCGGGTGCTGGGTTTCAGTGCCTTGAGCACATTCTGGTATCCGGGGTTGTAAGATACCACCAGCATGAACTCCGGCGGCGCCTGCAACAACTCACCGGTGCGCTCCAGCGGCAACAGCCGCCGGTCGTCGGTCAATGGGTGAAGAATGACCGTCACGTCCTTGCGCGCCTCCACCACTTCGTCGAGATAGCAAATGCCGCCTTCGCGCACCGCCCGCGTCAGCGGCCCATCGACCCAGCGCGTCTCGCCTTCGAGCAACAGAAAGCGGCCAGTCAGGTCTGCAGCGGTCAGGTCATCGTGGCAGGAGACGGTAAACAACGGCCGCCCCAGACGCGCGGCCATGTGCGCAACGAAGCGCGTTTTGCCACAGCCGGTGGGCCCTTTCAGCAGCAGGGGCAGGCCGTGCTGCCAGGCCTGCTCGAACAGCTCACACTCATCTCCCACCGGTTCGTAATAGGGAACCTCCTCGCGCGGGACCGGCTTCGGCTCAGGCATGTTCACGCGTTGGCCACGCCTGTTTCACCGGCGGGCAGCTCTTCACGCGCCGGGCCGAATACCGCCCAGAGAAACACGACCGCCGCCACAGCAACCACACAACCAGCGCCCAGACGCATCATGTAGAACAGGCTCAGCTGCTCCTGTACCTCCATATAATTGATGCCCATGACACGCTGCAGGTGGGTCTGCACCACACCGGCAAAAGTCAGTGTAAAGGTCATGAAGCACATGGACGCCGTCATCAGCCAGAAGCTCCACATATTGATGATCTGGTTGAACGGCTGTATGCGACGCAGCTGCGGCATGGCATAGGTGACCACCGCCAGCACCATCATCACGTAGGCGCCGTAGAAGGCGAGGTGCCCGTGCGCCGCCGTGACCTGAGTGCCGTGCGTGTAGTAGTTGACCCAATGCAGGGTGTGCATGAAGCCCCAGACGCCCGCACCGAAGAAGGCCACGGTTGCACTGCCCAGTGTCCAGAGCATGGCAGCCTTGTTAGGGTGATTGCGGCGCCCTTTCCAGAACATATAGAAGGCGAACATCACCATGGCGAAAAACGGCGCCACTTCCAGGGTGGAGAAGAAGCTGCCGATGGGCTGCCAGTATCCCGGTGCGCCAATCCAGTAGTAGTGGTGACCGGTACCGAGCAGACCGGAGAACAGCGCCAGGCCGATAATCACGTACAGCCACTTCTCGATGATTTCACGATCCACACCCGTCAGCTTGATCAGCAGGTAGGCAAGCAGCGATGCCATGATCAGCTCCCACACACCCTCAACCCAAACGTGGACAATCCACCACCAGTACAACTTGTCCAGTGCCAGGTTGGACGGGTTATAGAAGGCGAAAAACCAGAAGATTGCGGCCAGCCACAAACCCAGCATGAGGATGGAGTTGATCGCCGTCTTGCGCCCACGCAGCAGCGTCATGCTGGTGTTGTAGAGGAACAGCAGAAAGGAGATCGTGATAAGGATCTTCGACCACAGCGGTTGTTCGAGAAACTCGCGCCCCTCGTGAATGCCGAATTGGTAACTGACCAGCGCGCCGGCACCAGCCACCGCGAAAATGGCGAGCTGAATGTAGGCAATAAGCGGGCTGTGAATCTCGGTTTCTGCCTCTTCCGGCATGAGGAAGTAGGTACAGCCCATGAACCCGATCAACAGCCACACAATCAGCAGGTTGGTGTGGCTCATGCGCATGATATGGAACGGCACCAGGTCCACCATGAATTCCGGCAGGACATACACGGTGGCGGCCAGAATGCCGAAGATGACCTGTAGCGCGAAAAGCGCCATGGCGACTGCGAAAAAGGGCAGTGCGACCCGTTGAGTTTCGTATTTCATTGCGTTCTCCTGCCTGCGTGTGCGCTGGACTCAATTCTGCAAAAGGGTTCAACCGACCGGGTGCGGTGGCCAGCCCTGGGTGTTGATGGAGTCGGCCCAGCGGAAGAAATCCACCAGGTTGTCCAGCTCTTCTTCACTGAGGTCAAACTTGGGCATCTGCCGGCGACCCGGGATATTCAACGGTTGCGCCTTGATCCAGCCCTTGATGCCGGCGCGCGCCGCATCCGGGTTCTCGCGGCCGCCGTAGCGTGTCCACACATTCCCCAGTTCGGGCGCAAAGTACGCGCCCTCGCCGATCAGGCTGTGGCAGTTGATACAGCTGTGCTTCTCCCAGACGTGTTTGCCCGCCGCAACGCTTTCGGTCAGGCCCTCTTTGTCTGTCGACACATTCACCATGTACCAGTGGCTGTGTGCGGTGAGCCCTGCAAAGGCGAGAAAAAAGAACAGCGAGCCGCCAAAGAAGATATTGCGCGCCGCTGAACGAGAGAGTGATTCCATCATGATTGCTGCCCCCTTGCGTATTCTGCGACAAGCCCGCAGACACGCGCATTATAAAATGCATATACTATGCATGTTTTGATTCTCACACTGCCGAGCGGGGCCGTCAACCAGCGAAACCCCGACTTTGAGCGGCCCACGAGGGTGGAAACACCTCCTATTGACAGAAACCTGATGCAGATCAAGCAGGTACGCCATGCACAGTGCAACAACGACCCTCCCCGCCCCGTTTCGTTACCCCTTTCGGATATTTTTCCTGTCGACCGCTATCAGCGCGCTACTGCTGATTCCGCTGTGGCTGTTTTTCCTGCTCGGTGGCGGCACACTGCAGCCGGCCCTGCCTGCATTGCATTGGCATCAGCACGAGATGCTCGGCGCCTTCGTCAACAGCGCCATTGCCGGTTTCCTCCTGACCGCTGTCTGTGCCTGGACCGGCACCCGACCCGTCGCGGGCTGGCCCCTGGCCACGCTCTGGTTGCTGTGGCTGGCGGGGCGCGCCGCCATGCTGTTCGGCAGCCACCCCTGGCTTGCGATGGTGGTTGACCTGGCCTTCCTGCCTGCCGTGGCCCTGCTGGCCGCGCGCCCCATCATCGCCAAACGGCAGTGGCGTCAATTGCCTCTACTGGCCGTGCTGACCCTGCTGTGGCTCTGTGACCTCGGCTATCACCTCTCCGGCGACACGCAATGGCTGCGCGCCGCGATGTTGCTGACCGGCGGCCTGATTCTGGTGGTCGGGGGGCGTATTACGCCCGCGTTCTCGCGCAACTGGCTGCTTCAGCAGGGGCAGCCCACGGCCGACATCAGCACCTGGCGCTGGCTGGACATACTGACTCTCGCGAGTACCTTGCTGCTCGTCCTGGCGGAAGCCAGTGGTCAACTGCCGGCCGGGCTGGTGGCGCTGGTTGCACTGGTTGCCGGCCTCTCGGCGGCGTTGCGTACGCTACTCTGGCGCGGCTGGCGGGTGCGCAGGGAGCCCCTGCTCGCTATCCTGCATATCGGCCTGCTCTGGGTTGCGGCAGGCTTTTTACTCAGGAGTCTGGCCGGCTTCGGGATGGTGACCGATGCTGTCTGGCTGCATGCGTTGGGTGCCGGCGCCATGGGCAGCATGATCCTGGGGGTCATGGCGCGGGTCGCCCTGGGACACACCGGCAGACCATTGGCGCTACCGAGTGGTATCGCGTGGGCATTCGGGCTAATATTCCTTGCCGGTCTGTTGCGCGTCATCGCAGGGCTTGGCTGGCTGCCCTGGGCCTTCGGAATCCACGCAGCAACACTGTGCTGGACGGTGGCCTTTGCGCTCTTCATCTGGCGCTATTTCCCGATACTCACCAGACCCCGAATCGATGGGAAGCCCGGTTGATGCGACTGACACAATATACTGACTACGCCCTGCGGACCCTCATTTACCTCGGCGTCAGTCAGGGCGGACGCCACACCATTCGCGATATCGCCGAGGCCTATGACATCTCCCGTCATCACCTCACCAAGGTTGTACAGCACCTGCACCGGCATGGCTTTGTGGCGGCCACGCGCGGCAAGGGCGGCGGCATTGCTTTGGCCCGCCCTGCAGGCGATATCGTGGTGGGCGACGTGGTACGACGCATGGAGCCATCCACGGCGCTGGTCGAGTGTTTTGATAGAGACGGACAGTGTGCCATTCAGGGCCATTGCAAGCTGGCGCGGGTGTTGCGCGAAGCCTTCAATGCCTTCATTGCTGCACTCGACGAGCACACCCTGGCCGACCTGCTCGACGACCGGGAAGACCGCTTGCGACACGTCCTGGGCATTCCCGCCCTTACACTCTGAGACACAACACCGCTGCGGCAAAAGGTCTTCGCCGCCATGCGCCAGATCAATACACATCCCTTGCCGCCTGCGTTAACCTGCACACAGCGACCTTTCGACCACATTGGAGCGTCGACATGCCCAACCGTCCCGCAACGCCACCGCTGATCGCCACGCTGCGCGCGGAACATGTGCACCTGGCGCGCATCTCCACCCTGATGACGGAGCAGCTGGATGCTATTGACCGTGGCGCCGCCGTCGACAGCCACATCCTCTACGAAATCATGAGCTATATGGTCGATTGGGCCGACCGCTATCACCATCCCCGCGAGGACCTGATCTACGGGCGTGCCGCGGAACTCGATGCGCAGCTCGCCGATGACGTTGACAGCCTGCAGCGGCAACACGACGCCATGGCCAGCAATGCCCTTGCGTTGCAGAAGCTTATCGGCCGCTGGCGAGCAGGCAAGGCTGCAGATGAAGACGTGGTGCGTGCCGGGCGCGACTACGTGGCCAACAGCGACCGCCACATGCAGAGCGAGGAGCAACTGGTGTTCCCGCGTATCGAGGCAGTGCTGGGCCCTGCCGACTGGCAGGAGCTGGAACTGGACGACCGCCTGCAGGCGGCGCGCGATCCGGTATTCGGCCCACGCATCGACCGCGAATTCAGGAACCTCGCCCGCAAGCTGCGACGCAGCGCCCGGCGTACCATTGAGCGCGGGGTGATGGCTGAGTGGGCGGGGCTGGAGTCGGCGCTGGAGTCGCTGGAGATTCTCGGCAACGCCAATCGCATGGCGCTGGAGACAACCGGTGATACTCTGCGTTGTGCACTGCAGGAGTCACTGCAGATCGTACGCGACACGCCGCTGACCGCGGCGCCGCGCTGCGCAATGAACAATGCTCGCCTCAGCGGCCGCTGGCTGGGCGCCCTCGCAACCATCGCCGGCGACACCGTGGACGACCTCGCCCGCATACGGCGCGAAATGCGCCGGCAACTGGATACGCTGGATACGGTTTAGGCACTAGGCCGGCACGCTGTCGTCCAGTGGCAGCCCCGTGGCTTCGTGTTCGGCCGCCACCACCCGGTTGCGCCCGGCATTCTTGGCACGGTAAAGGGCGGCATCCGCCGCGGCGAAAAGCGCCTCGGCCGACATATCCGCACTGAACTCGGCGACGCCCACACTGCAACTCACTGACAGCCCGCTAAACGGACCCGTGAACTCGAGCGCGGCAACGCGGCGGCGCAGACGCTCCGCAATCGCCAACCCCGCTGCACCATCGGTCATCGGCAATTGCACGCCGAACTCCTCACCACCGAGGCGCCCTACGTCATCAGAGCGACGCAGCTGTTCCTGTAGCGCATCGGCGATGGTTTTCAGCACAACGTCGCCACCCCCGTGGCCATAGCGGTCATTAACGGACTTGAACAGGTCGACGTCAATCATCAGCAGGCAAAGTGGCTGCTGGTAACGCGATGAGCGCGCGATATTGCTCTCCAGAACCGCGAGAAAATAGCGCCGATTGGGAATCTGTGTGAGGTGGTCGGTGCGCGACTCCGCCAGCAGCAACGCCGTCAGGCGTCGCTGATTGCGATACAGGACCAGCACGACTCCCAGAGTGAATGCCATCGCCACCAGCAGCGAGGTCAGGGTCACCTCGGTAATTGAGGCACCCAGCAACTCCTGAGCCGAAAGCGGCGGCGATAGCGACACCGCCACTAGCGGCAGTAACAAGGCCTGCCACCTCCGCCCTGGGCCCCGCAAACCGTGTGAACGTGCCGGGGCGCTTCGTTCGCCTGGTATCACGTGTCAGGCAGGCTCAAGCGCCGACGTACAATGACTGCAGCGCGTAGCCTTCAGGGGAACACTGGAAAGGCAAAAGGGGCATTCTCTCTCCGTGGGCTCGGCGGCGGGTGCCTCTTCCTCACGCTTCAGACGATTGATGCTGCGAATCAACAGGAATACGGCAAAGGCGACGATGATAAAACTGATCACGGCGTTGATGAACAGGCCGTAGCTGATGGTCACCGCGCCGGCTTCCTGCGCACTGGCCAGCGTCAGGTAGGGCCCCGCAACCTCGCCCTGCTTGAGCGTGATAAACAAGTCGGCAAAATCCACCCCCCCCAGCAACAACCCGATGGGCGGCATGATCACGTCGTTCACCAGGCTTTTGACAATGGTGCCGAAAGCACCGCCGATAATAATACCCACCGCCATGTCGATGACGTTCCCACGCATGGCAAATTCTTTGAATTCTTTTAGCATTGTGGCTTCCCCATTGAGTGTCCATACACACCGGCTGCAGGATTCGATGTTGCCTGTTGCGCGCCGACGCTCCAATTTCGCACCGCCGGAGAGGAAACACAAGCGCGCAGTAGCACGACGAGCGATAGCGGTGGCAACTCGCCGACGTATTTACGCCCGCTGCCAGAGTCAAGTCTGCTAGACTGGCTACACATTTTTCGCCTTTCAGGACGCCGTTTTGCACCGCGCCACACGCACGCCAGTACGCCGTTTGATGACCACGCGTTGCCTGCTGCTCGCGCTGGCATGCAGTGCACCAATCTCCGCGCAGGATGTCAGTGAAGCCCTCGGAGAGCAGCCAGCCAACGTGCCGGCACCCGTGGGGGCTGCCCCGGCCCCAAGCGCGTCGGACAGCCCTGTGCCACAACCACCTGACACCGAGCCCGAACCCGCTGCTGCCCGCTCGAAAGTCGAACCTGTGCCTGCACCTATTACGCCCACAGCGCCTGAGCCAACGCCTGAGCCTGAGCCAACGCCTGAGCCAACGCCTGAGCCAACGCCTGAGCCTGAGCCTGAGCCTGAGCCTGAGCCAACGCCTGAGCCAACGCCTGAGCCTGAGCCTGAGCCTGAGCCTGAGCCTGAGCCTGAGCCTGAGCCTGAGCCTGCCAGCATCGGCGCCGAGACCGACGGGAATGTTCCCGGCACAGACGCCGAAAATCCTGTCCCTTCCAGCACCGGGCTGCCCCGGGCCCCAAACCTGCCACTGGATGAACCGGTCGAAACCGAGGCGCCTGTCACTGCACCGCCAGCGGTGCCCGTACCACTGCAGGAACTTGTGCTGCTCGGGCGTGAAGTGCCACCCAGAACCTCGACGCGACTCGCGTGGGCACCTACGCAGTCTTTTGAGGGCATCTACGTCGACACCCCGGTGCTGGTGGTAAACGGTGTGGAGACCGGGCCCACGCTCTGCCTCACCGCCGCCATGCACGGCGATGAACTGAACGGCATCGAAACCGTGCGCCGCGTGCTGTATAACCTGGACGCCGGCAAACTCAAGGGCGCAGTCATCGGCGTACCTATCGTGAACCTGCAGGGTTTCCATGCGGGCTCGCGTTACCTCACGGATCGCCGCGACCTGAACCGCTACTTCCCCGGCGACCCGAAAGGCAGTTCAGCGTCGCGCCTTGCCTATTCATTCTTTCACGAGGTCATCGCACATTGCGATGCCCTGGTGGACCTGCACACCGGCTCCTTCTACCGCACCAACCTGCCGCAGCTGCGCGGCGACCTGCGCGACCCGCGTGTGGTGCAGCTCACCAAGGGTTTTGGTTCCACGGTGGTGGTTCACAGTGAGGGCACGGCGGGTACGCTGCGCCGCGCCGCGGTAGAGGTGGGCATTCCCGCCGTCACACTGGAGGCCGGTGGGCCGTCAGTACTCAGCGAAGATGCGGTAAGCCACAGTGTCAAAGCCATCCGCACCTTGCTCAATCACCTCGGCATGACCACCCGCTTCAGCCTCTGGGGCGACCCTGAGCCGGTGTACTACAACTCGGTATGGGAGCGCGCCCAGGTGGGGGGCATCGTATTCAGCCGGGTGACGCTGGGGCAGACCGTGAAACGGGGTGATGTGCTCGGCACGGTCACCAACCCCATCACCAACGTCCGTACCCGCATCGTGTCCAAACACAATGGGCGCATCATCGGCATGGCCCTGAACCAGGTTGTCCAGCCCGGCTTCGCCACACACCATATCGGCATCACCCCACCCAAAGGGCAAATAAGCCCACCGGAAGAGGTGGTAGCGACAGATGCCGCGGAGGCCCGGCGCCTGCTAGATGCCTCTGTCAATGCAGGCGACGTGAAGGCGATCAATGGCGAGGAGGCGGCGGAGTCCGAGCAGGCCGATATTGCCAGTGCCGGAGACGACGAAACGCACGCAGCGGGAACAGAGTCGAGCGCAGACGAGGTCGGTGACGAGGACCTCGAGGAAGACTGAGTCGGCAGCTAGCGCGACCCACGGTCGTGGGTGACAAAGCGCCCGGCGGTATCCACATCGAGAACGCGCTGGCGACCGGCCAGCATGGCGAGAAAAATTGCCAGTAACACCACCGCGGTGAGCACCAGCCAGATGCCCGTCAATGACATCTCGAACTGCAACAACAGGCCAACCGCCAGTGGTCCCAGGGCGGCGAGACAATAACCAAGGCCCTGAGTCATGCCCGACAGTTCGCCAGCGACAGCCGGATTGGCACTGCGCAGCACCAGTAACGCCAAGGCGAGACTGAAGCTCGCCCCCTGCCCCAGGCCCAGCGCCACAACACCCGGCCAGCGCAGCACAGCGGGGCCCTGCAACAGGCAATAGAATCCGACCGCCACCAGCGTCAGGGCACAGACCAGGGCCGGGCGTTGGTCGCGCCCCAGGCGCGCCAGCCAGGGGGCTGCCAGCGCGGCGAACAGCTGCACAAACACCGATGCGCCAAGCAGCAACCCCGCCTCCGCCTCACCCAGCCCGCGCCGCTGCAGTAGCACGGGTAGCCAACCGAACACGATATAGGCCAGAGCAGACTGGGATGCCATGAGCAGGGTAATCTGCCACGCCAGGGGCGAACGCAATAAACCCGCGCCGACCGGGGCGCGGGGGCCCGCAGTGGCCTGCGGCCAGGGATGAGGCGCGAACACGCGCCAACAAAACAAGGCCAGGGCCGCGAGAGCTGACCAGCTTGCCAGACTGAGCTGCCAGCTGCCCAGCGTGTCAGCCAGTGGAATGCTCAGGCCGGCACCCAGCGCCCCACCCAGGCAAAGCGCCATGGTGTACACACCCGTCATCAGGTCGGCCCCGCGCGGCAGGTCACGCTTCACCAGCACCGGCAGCACGGTACCGCCGATACCGATGCCAGCACCGGCGAGCGCAGTGCCCAGGAACAGGCGCAGACTGCTCTCATCGGCGCGCAGCCACAGCGCCAGCGTCAACAACAACAAAGCCAGTGAGAGTGTTCGCTCAATGCCAATACGCCTCGACAGCCAGGGTGCCAGCGGGGCAAAGAGGCCCAGACACAGCACCGGCAGCGTAGTCAGGGCACCGATAGCCGCGGCGCTCAAACCGGTGTCCGCCTGCACACGGCTCAACAGGGGCGCGAGCGAAGCCAGCGCCGGACGCAAATTGAGTGCTACCAGCACCATGAGCAGCACAAGGCCGAGCGGCATACGCATTGTTCCTACCAGTGCACGCCCCGCATGACCTGCGAAAACAGCCGCCGCGCCAGCGCCAGTCTTGAGGAGGGCAGTTCAGCCAGCTCCGCTGCCGCTTCCTCTGCACTCAGGCCCCGGGCCGCCGGTGAATCCGGAAACAGGTCATAGGCCTGACTGAGAAACGCCTCGGTAAAGCTCGGCATCGTGGCCTGCGCCACCGCACCGGCAACACCAAGACTGGTGGAGACCTTCTTCGGTCGCGACACAATGGCTTTCATGACCAGGTCCCGGGCCTGCTCGGGCGAGAGTGTGGGGAAGGCCTTGTACAGCCCCGTGGGCGCAATCATGGGGGTACGCACCAGTGGCATGTGAATGGTGGTGAACTCGATATTGCAGCGCGTGAACTCGGGTGCCGCGCACAGGCTGAATGCGTCCAGCGCGGCTTTTGAGGCCACATAGGCTGAAAAGCGCGGCGGGCTGGTGAGCACGCCAATGGATGAAATATTGATGACCTGGCCTTGCTCGCGCTGCTCCATGCCGGGCAGGAAGCCCATGATCAAGCGCAGGGCACCAAAGTAATTCAGTTGCATGGTGCGCTCGAAGTCGTGGAAACGATCATAGCTGTAGCGCACGGAGCGGCGAATGGAGCGGCCCGCATTGTTGATCAGAATATCTGCCCCGCCGACGTCAGCGATCACGTCTGCCACCAGCTTGTCACAGGCATTCAGATCCGCCACATCACAGGCGTAGGCGTGAGCGACACCGCCCTGTTCCTCTATCGCGGCGATGGTCTCCTCCAGCTTTTCCACCGTGCGCGCCACCAGCACCACGCGGGCATCGGCTCGCGCCAAGCGCAGTGCACACTCGCGCCCGATACCGGAGGTCGCCCCGGTGACCACCACCACCTTGCCCTTGACCCGCTTGCGCAGCGCCGCCAGTGTCGGGCGGCCCACCAGACGATCGAACAGCGTGTCCACGTCCTTCTCCAGAGCACCGGCATCCTTGCGCAGAAAGTGCAGCCAGTAATCCCAGATAACCGGGGCATACTCTTCGAAGGGCGGGCACTGTATGGCAGCGGGTTCAAGCAGTGCCCGTGTCCGCGTGGAGTCGAAGTGGGTGGGGTAATTGATGTAGGCCACCACCTGCGGCGGAATGCCCATCTGGGCTATCAGGCGCTCGCCCAGCTTGCGCACAGGCCCCAGATGGCCGAGACCCTTGCCTGCCAGCCGGGTGGCGGAGTCCAGCAGGGAAGCATCGACCGCACGCAGCTTCGGCCCGTGCGACACCCGCATGAGTGTTTTCAGCAGGTCGCCCACGCGAATGCCATCGGGGTCGGTGAGAAAGAAGCATTCACGATCATGACCGGGCAGGTGGGCGAGATGATCCATGGCCGCCACCACGTAATCGACCGGCACGATATTCAGCAACCCCGCCTTGTTCATCAACAGTGGCAGGCCCTCGGGCACGACTTTGCTCAGGCTGCGGAGCGTCTCGAAAAAGTAATAGGGGCCATCGACCTTGTCCATCTCCCCGGTTACCGAGTGCCCCACCACCATACCAGGGCGGTAGATACGCCATTTCAGCCGCTTCTCGGCGCGCACAATTCCTTCAGACTCGTGCTTGGTCTGGAAGTAGGGGTGATCCAGCGCCCCCGCCTCCTCGAACATGTCTTCCGTAAAGGTGCCTTCATAAAGCCCGGCCGCAGCGATGGAGCTGACCTGGTGAAAACAGCCGGTTTTCAGCGCCTTCGCCAACACCAGTGCCTGGCGTGTGCCCTCGACATTGCTCTTGCGCTGGCTCTCCGCACTGGCCTGCATGTCGTAGATGGCCGCGAGGTGAAAAAAATGATCCATCTTGCCTGCATGCTGGCGCACCCATGCCGCTTTCACGCCCAGCCGCGGTTCACTCAAGTCACCCTCAACCGCCACCACCTGGCGCCGGTTTGCGCCCCAAAGCTCACGCAGCCCGTCCACCTTGGCCAGCGAGCCGGGCCGCACCAGGAGGTAAACACGCCCGCCACGATCCAGTAGCCGCGGCACCAGAAAACGACCGATAAAACCCGTGCCACCGGTAACGAAATAGTTCATGCCGCTCTCCCTACTCTATCGTTATGTCGATACAGTACTGAGAAAGCGCGCCCGTGTCACCGCACTGCACAACGCCGCGGCGCTAGATCACCCAGTCGTGGGGGCGGTCGCCGCGGGCAGCATCTTCCTCTGCCATCACATGCTGCACCGCGTGGTGCTGGGAGAGAAAGACTTTACCCGTGAGGTCGTGCAGGAAGTGGGTGTGCCGCAATACGTCCATGACCGGCCCCTTGACCTCGGAGAGATGCAGCACGATATCGCGCTCCGCGAGCTGCCGGTTGATGGACTCCAGGGCCTCCAGTGCACTGAGGTCGATTTCATTCACCGCCGTGCACATGAGGATCACGTGGCGAACCTCCGGACGGGGTTCGAGCAGCGCGTAAATGCGCGACTCGACAAAACTGGCATTGGCGAAATACAGGCTCTCATCGATGCGCAGGGAGAGTATGTCACCGCGGGTGATAACCTCGTGCCGATCCACATTGCGGTAGTGCTCGGTGCCGGGCACCTCACCCACCACCGCCATGTGCGGCCGCGACGTCTTGTAAAGGTGCAGCGCCAGCGAGGCCAGCACACCGCAGGCGACACCGGTTTCCACGCCCACCGCGAGGGTGACAAACAACGTGATCGCCACAGCCGCGAAGTCGGAGATGCCGTAATCCCAGGTGCGGCGCAGAATGGAGAAGTCCACCAGCGACAGTACCGCCACGATAATGGTGGCCGCCAGTGTCGCCTTGGGCAGGTAGGCGAGATAGGGGGTGAAAAACACTGCCGTGAGGCCAATACCCAGCGCGGTCAGCATGCCGGCGGCCGGCGTTGCGGCACCCGCATCAAAATTGACAATGGAGCGCGCAAAACCGCCGGTGACCGGATAACCACCAGACACCGCTGCAGCGATATTCGATGCCCCGAGCCCGATCAGTTCCTGGTCGGGCACAATGCGCTGTCGACGGCGCGCGGCCAGCGTGTGCCCCACCGAAACCGACTCGACAAACCCGATAATGGAAATGAGCAGCGCCGATACCGCCAGCTCCCGCCAGGCAGGATGCGAGAGCATTGGCAGGTCGAGGCCCGGCAACCCCGCCGGTACGTGACCTACCAGGGCAACCCCCTGCGCCTCCAGGTCGAACCCCCAGGCCACCATGCTGGTGCCAATCACGGCAAAGACCGGCCCGGTGCGCGTCAGCATGCCGGCCCAGTAGTCGGGCATCCCCGCTTTTTGCAACAAGGGCTTCAGCCCGCTGCGCACCCAGAACAGGAACAGCAGGGTACACCCGCCCACCAGCACGGTCGGCAGATGTACCAGGGTCAGCTGCTCCCAGAGTTGCTGCGCCAGCTGTGGCAGGTTCTCACCCCGCCCCCGAATGCCCAGCACATGGCCCAGCTGACTGACGGCGATAATCACACCCGATGCGGTGATAAAACCGGCGATCACCGGGTGGGACAGAAAGCTCGCCAGAAAGCCCATGCGCAGCAGGCCGAACAGCAGCAGCATCGCACCGGACATCAACGCCAGCAGGATTGCGGCGTCGATATAGGCCAGGCTCCCGGCCTCGGCGACCTGGCTGACTGCCGTTGCGGTCATCAACGACACCACTGCCACAGGCCCCACCGACAAGGTGGTACTGGTGCCGAACAACCCATAGGCAATGAGCGGCAGCATACTCGCATACAGGCCCATTTCGGCGGGCAGGCCCGCCAGCATGGCGTAGGCCAGGGACTGCGGAATCAGCATGACGGTCACGATCACCGCCGCCAGGCCGTCGCTGGCAAAACTCTCGCTGTTGTAGCGTCGCCCCCAATCCAGCAGCGGCAGATAGCGCTTTAATTCATGCAATGTGTTATCCCTCGCCGATCACCGGCTTAGCCAGCCACTCCCTGCCACGCAGCATTGCTTTCCAGTAGATCGGCGGCAACAGGCGCTCCTTCAGGAACCAGGCGGCGCGACTGGGCTTGCGGCCATCCAGCAGCCACGCCGGCATACTCGGCAGCAGTTTGCCGCCGTAACCGAACTCCGCCAGCACGATCTTGCCTCGTTCCACGGTGAGCGGGCAAGAGCCGTATCCATTGTAGTGTGCCACCCCCGTAACCCGCCCGCTGTCTACCAGCAGGTTATTGGCGACGATGGGGGCCTGCATACGCGCCGCCGCCGCGGTTTTGGCGTTGGGTGCGTTCATCACATCGCCCAGCGCCCAGATGTTGTCGAAGCGCTTGTGTCGCAGCGTGGTTTGATCCACATCCACCCACCCCGCTTCATCCACCAGTGCGCTGGCACGAATGAAATCCGGCGCCGTCTGCGGGGGCACCACGTGAATCATGTCAAATTCGCGCTCCACTTCACGCTTGGCGCCATCGCTGTCTGTCGCCTCGAATACGGCGCGGCGCGCATCGCCGTCAATACGCAGCAGGCGATGACTGAAGTTGAGGCGCGCATCGTAGCGCTTTACGTAGTCCATAAGCGCGGGCACATAGTCGGGGACACCGAAGAGGACTGCACCGGCGTTGTAGAACTCCACCTCGATGTCCTGCAGGCACTTCTGGCGCAACCAGTAGTCCGCCGACAGGTACATCGCCTTCTGTGGCGCTCCGGCGCACTTTATCGGCATAGGCGGTTGCGTGAACAGGGCCCGCCCGCCTTTGAGTTTTTGTACCAGCTGCCAGGTGTAGGGGGCCAGGTCAAAGCGGTAGTTGGAGGTGACCCCGTTGCGCCCCAGGCTTTCTGCCAGCCCTGGAATCGCGTCCCAGTCCAGCTTGATGCCCGCCGCCACCACCAGCCGCCGATAACGTATGACACGACACCCCTCCAGCACCACCGCATTATGCAGCGGGTCGAAGGCCGCCACCGCCGCCTTGATCCAGTCAGCGCCACGGGGAATCAACGATGCCATGGTGCGCGCGGTGGTCGCCGGCTGAAAGATGCCTGCTCCAACAAAGGTCCAGCCGGGCTGGTAATAATGGATATCTGCCGGGTCAATGATCGCCACCGACAGCGTCTTGTCGCGGCTCAACAAACTGGACGCGCAGGCAATGCCCCCTGCCCCTGCCCCCACGATCACCACGTCATACTCGGCGAGCACAAGGCCCCCATGCCCCTCGCCATCACCGGCCACCCGGGCCACAACGCTGCTCATGTCATAACCGGCTTCTCGACCCCGTCGCACGATGTCGGCCGGGGAAAGCCCGCTGCGCGCCCGCGAGAGGGCCCACAGTGTCGTAGAGCGCATGCCGGTGCGGCAGTAGGCGTGCACCGGCCCCTCAGTCGCATCCAGCAGCTGGCCGAACTCGCGTGCCTCGGCATCGGACACCTTGCCCGCCACCACGGGCAGGTAGTGTGCCTGTATCCCCGCCGCCTCCGCAGCGCGCTGCACCTCGGCATAGGCGGGCTGGTCAGCACCCTCGCCGTCAGGGCGGTTGCAGATAATATGCTGCACGCCGCGTGCCGCCAGGTCGGCGAGTTCATCGGGCGTTACCTGCGCAGACACGCTGAGGCGGTCGTCCAGAGTACGAATATCCATGGGGCTTTCCTCGAGAACAGTGATCAGAGCGCGTTGATGGGCAGCTTCAGGTAAACCGTTGCATTGTCTTCCGCCGCGGGCAGGTGGCCGGCACGCATATTCACCTGCAGTGAAGGCAGAATCAGGCGCGGCATATCCAGTGTTGCATCCCGGGCTTCGCGCATGCGCACGAAGTCGTCCTCACTGATACCGGTGTGCACATGAATGTTGTCGGCCAGCTCCGCCGCCACGCTGGTCTCATATTCGAGCTCGCGGCCATTGGGCATGTAGTCATGACACATGAACAGGCGCGTCTCGCCGGGCAGCGACAACACGCGCTGGATAGAGCGATACAGTGTACGCGCATCGCCTCCGGGGAAGTCGGCGCGCGCGGTGCCGCCATCCGGCATGAACAGGGTGTCACCGACAAACGCGGCGTCACCCATCACATGCACCATGCAGGCTGGCGTATGGCCGGGCGTGTGCATGGCATGGCACGTCATACTGCCCACCTGATAGCGGTCACCGTCCGTGAAAAGACGGTCGAATTGCGAACCGTCGCGCGCGAAGTCAGCGCCTGCATTGAAGACGCTGCCAAAGGTCTCCTGTACCGTCACGATGTGCTCGCCTATGCCGATCTTGCCGCCGAGGGCATCCTGCAAATACGGCGCCGCGGACAGGTGATCCGCGTGCACATGGGTCTCGATGATCCACTCCAGTGCCAGGCCGTGCTGGCGGATGTAGTCGAGAATGCGATCCGCACTGGTGGTGCTGATGCGGCCGGCTGCGTAGTCTATATCCAGCACCGAGTCGACCACCGCGCAGGCGGTACTCGCCGGATCGCGCACCACATAGGAAAACGTATGGGTGTCGGCATCGAAAAAAGGCACGACTTCCGGCCGGCATTGCAGATCCACCTGAAAATTGACCGTTGCTTGCATGACATCCACCTCACTGATTACGGGTATAGGGCTTGTGAGGTACTACAGCAATGCTCGTGCCAAGCTACGAGGCAGTCATCCGGAATTCTGTAACCTATTGTTTATTAGTGTTATTAATCACAAAATGCTGGCCGGGCCGAAAAAACGACTGGCCTTGGCCAACCCAAATCTGCCAATATTGGCAAAATAGCTTGCCAATATTGACATGAGCGAACTGATCGCCACCGATACCGACCGCGCACTGGCCCGCATGCTGGAGGGCTACGATTGCCCCGCCATCCTGGTAACCCCGGAATACCGTATTCTGGCGACCAACAGCGCCTACCGGGAAAGCTTCGGCGAGCTCGACGCCGCAACCCCGGCCCACTGTTTTGAGGTCTCACACGGCTACCAGGTACCCTGCGACCAGGCAGGAGAAAGCTGCCCACTGGCCGCGGCCCGGGCGAGTGGCAAGAAAGAGCGGGTACTACACGTGCACCTTTCACCCGAGGGGCGCCAACACGTGGACGTGGCGATGCTGCCCATTCACGATGATGCTGGCGAGCTGCTCTATTTCGTTGAACTGCTGACACCGGTCACGGTCGCCAGCGCCGAGCTGAGTACGCGGCAGATGGTGGGCCGCAGCGCCGCGTTCAACGCCCTGGTGCACCTGGTTAATCTGGTGGCGCCCCACGAAACCTCCATCCTGCTATTGGGCGAGTCCGGTACCGGCAAGGAGCTGGCAGCGAGCGCGATTCATCAGGCGAGCGCGCGCCGGGAGCGCCCACTGGTGGCAGTTGAATGCGCCGGTTTGACCGAAACTCTGTTCGAGAGCGAACTGTTCGGGCACGTCCGGGGCGCGTTTACCGGCGCCACGCAGGACAAACCCGGGTTACTGGAATCGGCACAGGGCGGCACACTGTTTCTGGATGAGATTGGCGATGTCCCCCTGGGCATGCAGGTCAAGCTGCTGCGCCTGCTGGAGACAGGCACCTGGCGCCCGGTGGGCAGCACAACGCTGCGCCATGCCGACTTTCGCCTTATCTGCGCCACCCACAAGAACCTGGCGGCCATGGTTGACGAGGGCAGCTTTCGCCGCGATCTTTTCTACCGCATTAACGCCTTCCCCATTCACCTGCCCGCCCTGCGCGAGCGCCGCGAGGACCTGGCCTTGCTCGCCAACTCCATCCTGGGAAAACTGCGAGACGGGCGCCCCATTCGCCTGACCGAGTCTGCCGTGCAACGCCTGCAACAGGAACCGTTCCCGGGCAACATCCGCGAGCTACGCAACGTACTGGAACGGGCGCTGGTGTTTGCCCAGGGCGATATCATCGACCACCGCATTCTGGAACGCTGCATCGGCCAGACGCTGACACCACCGGCGCCGCCAGCCAGTGCCTGGACCGATCTGCGAACACAGGAAACACAATATCTGGAGAGCCTGCTGGCACACTGTGAAGGCGACAAGGCGCGCGCCGCCAGCATTGCCGGGATCAGTGTACGCAGCCTCTACCGCAAACTCGGACAGACGCTCACCGATCACTGAACCGCGGCATTGGCGTAGGGATCGGGGCCCCCGGCTGCGACCCATTGATCCAGCGCCTGCTCCAGCACCGTCAGCGGCACAGAGCGCAGACCGAGAATGGTGTCGTGGAAATAGCGTTTGTCGAATGACGCTCCCAGCGCCGCCTCGGCTTCGCCGCGTTTGCGCCGAATCAGCATCTCACCCAACTTGTAGGATAGGGCCTGTGCCGGCCAGGAAATGTAGCGATCAATCTCGGTGGTCAGCTCGTGCTCGGACAGCGCGGTGTTGTCGCGCAAATAGGCTTGGGCGCGCTCGCGGCTCCAGCCGTAGTGATGCAAGCCGGTGTCGATCACCAGACGTGCCGCACGCCACATTTCGTACGAGAGGCGGCCGAAGTGTTCGTAGGGCGTATCGTACACCCCCATTTCGATGCCCAACCACTCGGTATACAAGCCCCACCCTTCCCCGTAACCGGAGAAGTAGTTGTTGGCGCGAAACTCCGGAATGTCGCCCGGCGCCTCGCGGGCAATGGCCGCCTGTAGGGAATGCCCCGGCGCGCACTCATGCAAGGTCAGGGCAGTGAGCGTATATAAAGGGCGCGAGGGCAAGTCGTAGGTATTGAACAGGCAGCTTTCCAGACCGCCCCGCCCCCCGGTATAGAACGGCGCGATGGCATCCGGCACTGGCAATATGGTGTAGCGCCTGCGGGGGAGAAACCCCAGATTGGCAGCTAGCTGACCATCCACTCGCTTGGCCACCCAGGCGGTGAAAGCCAGCAATTCGTGGGGCGTTTGCGCATAAAAGCGGGGGTCGGACCGCAGGAACTGCAGGAACGCCTGCATATCGCCATCAAACCCGGTGGAGGCCCGCACAGCATCCATCTCGGCGCGGATACGGGCGACCTCTGCAAGGCCTATTTGGTGGATCTCCTCGGCATTCAGGGCGAGCGTGGTGAAGTTGCGGATCTGGGCCTGGTAGAACGCGTCGCCGTTGGGCAGATCGCGCGCCGCCAGCGACCTGCGCGTCTGCGGCAGGTACTCCTCACGCATGAATTGCAAGAGCTCGGTGTAGGCGGGCACCACGGCGGCATTGATGACTGTGCGCGCCTCTGCCTGCAGTTCGACCTTCAGCGCCTGCGGCCACTGCGCGGGCATAGCCGCCATGGGAGACCAGAAGGGATTGTCCTCGCCCGCAGCGAGGTAGGCTTCGAGGGAACGCTCCCGCCCTTGCAAAGAGACGAATGGCACGCTGTAACCCCGCGCCAATCCCATGCGCATATTGGCCTGATGCTGGGCGAAGAAGCGCGGCAACTGGGCCAGCCGCTGCAAGTAGTCACGGTAAGCCGGCTCCGTCTGGAAGCCACCCATACGCGGGTACAGGCCACTCCAGAAAAAGGTGTCGGAGTTGAGCGGTGCTTCGTACGTTGCGAAGCGCACCTCGTCCGCCAGCGCGGTGACGATTTGCTCAAAAACAGCGGCATTGATCTTGCCCTCGGCGCTCAACGCGCCGCGGGGTATTGCCGCCAGCTGTGCCAGGCTGTTGTCCCAGTACGTCAACCTGTCCCGCTGGGTGGCGGCATCGACGTGTGGCAGCGCAGGGCCATCTCGCCAGCCGCCCTGGGCATCACGGACCTGCCCCCACTGGGCCTGTCGCCAGCTGTATTCGGCTTCGTACAAGGCCCGCAGCTGTTCATCCGCGGAAGCGGCATGCGCCTCCAGCCCTGACACTGATACCAGCAAAACCAACCCGCTCAACAGGGCACTGCACGCATACCTCATAGCCGCAAGACACTCCATCATTCCACCCACGCGAAAGCCGCATCCTTAGCCAGCCACAGGGGATTGTCAACGCTGCCAACGACACGCCGCCGCAGGCACTAGCCGGGCGCACGCACCAGGGGCCGCCGCGGCTGCAGTGTGTCGGGCCCGTCAAGCGGCTGCACTTTGCTTCTGTCGCTACGCAATAGCAGCAGAGTCCCCACCTGCGCGTTCTGCGCCGGGTCCAGCCACATGGCGAGGAAGCGGTCCGAACTCAGCTGGCGATTACCCCAACTCGGGTCAGCCAGGTGCAGTCGCCCGGCGCGATCAATGCCCCGTAACACGCTGAAATGCGCACCCCCGTCCACCTGCAGACGCACGATCGCCGGTACACGCAGTGACATGAGGCGCTCGGGTGTCACCGCAAGGCCCGCTCCCTGCACACCGTGATGTGCCGCGAGGGCCATAAGGATGGCATAGGAAACGCCTTGCTCGCGCCAGTCCTGGGGCAATCCCCAGTCGTCACCGCGCAACTGCAATAACTGCAGCAGCTCGGCCTCGGACACCGATGTATTGAGGTACAAACTGAGGTAGGTGGCCAGTGCCGCCACACCACAGGAGAAATCACGCTGCTGTTTGACCACCCCGGCATCGCGCAGCTCAAGCCAGGAACGAAAGGCCACGGCTTCGCCGGCATGAAGCGACGGCGCTGCCAGGACACTCCCAAGGCACAGTACAAACTGGACTACCCAGCCACGCAGGGCGACTTGCCTAAAGGACGCTACGAGGCGGCTCATAGGTCTCGCCGGGGGACAACTCCCGCTGCAGGTCCGCCAGTGCACAACGACGACTGAACAGCGCCGATATCCCGCTAACCAGGGCCAAACCAGCCGCCGCCAGGGCCAGAAACACCGCCATGGGCCAGTGCTCATGGAACAGGGCCACCAGCAGGGCGACAAGGCTCACCAGCACCACACTGCCCTGAAACAGCAGGCGGATTGAGTGGCGCAATTCAAGTTGCTCAAAGCGATAATCCCTGAGCTTTTTTTCCAGGGCAGGGTCACGCATCCAGGCCTCCTAGACGTCTACACGATTGACAGAAAAACAGCGCCCCACGACAACAGCATAGCCCATCGATGGGGCGCTGCCCGGCCTACTCAGTGGGAATTGAATTTCGAGTTGTTACACACCGCGCAGGAACCACCACCGCCGCCGTACTGGGGAACATAGATCCCCCAATAAAACGACATCAGCGCGATGTCCACACCCGCAATACCGAGAGCAACCGCCAGCGGTGCCAGTCGCCCGGTACTGGATGCCAGCTCCGGCGCGGCGAGCAGCGTGGCGCCTTCCGGTACCGTGCCCGCGCTGCCGAACGCACTGGCCACCCAGGGTGTGTCCTGCGTGGGCGCCGCGCTCGCCGCCAGTGGGTTGAAGATCAATGCAGCCAGCGCCAGGCTGCTGCTCATTGCCGTTAGTGTTTTCATGGTACGTCTCCTTGTACACAGGTTATCCTGCTGTGGACCCTGCCCTCATGGCAGGCCCATCCCCACTCCCACGCTAGAATTGGTAGTGCCAGTCGACACCCACGCTGGCACCACGACCACCACTGGTGGCGACACGCGTGTCAACGAAAATGATTGAGTCGCGGCCTGCTTGCAGGCCCAGGCCGAAAGAGAGATCGGTCTGGTAAAGGCTGCCCGCAGGGCGCACCGCATCGACACGGTCGGCTTCCGCATATTGCCAGGAGAGCCCGCCGATCAGTGTTACCCGAGGGTTCACCGCAAAATTGACTTGTGGCTGCAGGCGCAGGGTGTCGCCCGGGTAGTAACGACTTGGACCGATGCTGCGCGCGCCGCGCCACTCGCAGAGAACCGCCAGGGAAAGTACCACTGGATCAAGCGCACGGTAGACGTGCGCCCCGGCGCGCAGCGACTTGCCGAAGTAACGTTCATCCGGTGCCAGCCAACTGGTTTCCACCGCATCGAGGCCGGCCGTGAGCAACAGCGCCGGGGTTTTCGTATCCGGTGACACCAACCAGTTGGCTCCCAGCCCCAGCGCGTATTCGTCGCCGCCACCGGACGCTCCCGGGCGCTGCCAGTCGACGCGGGTTCGCCGCACACTGGCGTTGATCTCGACAGTACGACTGAGACCGTAACGCAGCCGCGTAACCGCCGTTGCGGAACGGGTTTGGTGATCGACGAGCGGAAGTGGCGAGGTACCCGGGATGACCGGCATACCGCCGGAGAGGACACGATCCGTGCTGCTATAGCCGAGCAAGGTCTGCAGCTTGAGTGTGCTGCCGGTTACCAGCAATTCTTCAATATTGAGGGGCAACTGGGCGGCTGCCGACAAAGGCAGGAGAAGTAGCATGAAGAGCACACCGGACAGCACACGTTGACTTGTTTGCAGCGACATCGGCGACTCCTTTACAGCACACGTTTTCTCAAGTGGCTGTCAGCATCGCCGATTGCGCGACTCAGGGGTACGTCAAACCCGGTCGATTCTCATCAATTGCACCCTACTCCCCGTGGTTTCCGCGCGCGAGAGGTCCGGGGTCGAGCAAGCGGGCGAGAGCGTCACGTGACATGCCAGTGTCCTCCTCGGCCACATCGAGTACCGGCCGCCCCTCCGCGACCGCCCGCTTGGCAATGGCCGCCGCGGCCTCGTAGCCAATTTCGGGATTCAGGGCGGTAACCAGTACCGGGTTGCGCGCGAGCGTTGCCGCGGCGTGGTCGGCAAGCGGTTGCAGCCCCGCCAGACAGTCCGTCATTGATGCACAACTCCCCGCGAGAAGCGCGATGCTGTCCAGCAGCTTGTCTGCAATGAGCGGCAGCATGACGTTAAGCTGGAAGTTCCCCGACTGCGCCGCCAGCACGACCGTCGCATCGTTGCCCAGCGCCTCGGTAGCGGCCATCAACACCGCTTCCGGAATCACCGGATTCACTTTGCCCGGCATGATGGACGAGCCCGGCTGCAGCGCCTCGAGCTGCAGTTCGCCCAGGCCCGCGAGCGGCCCCGAGTTCATCCAGCGCAGGTCGTTGCCCATCTTGATAAGGACCAGCGCGATGCTGCGCAAGCCGGCTGAACACTCCACAGCAGTCTCCTGAGCGGCCATCCGCGTCGAGGGCATTGCAGCCGCGGTCAGGCTGAACCCCACGCGCTCGCTCAAGCGCTGCAGCAATGCTTCCACATAGCCCGGAGGCACATTGACGCCGGTACCGACTGCGGAGCCGCCAATCGCCAGCGCACACAACCGCGGCTGCAGATCGGTCAGCCGCTGGCGGCAGTCCTGCAACTGTGCTGCCCAGGTACGCAGCTCGAAACCTAGCGTGACCGGCATGGCATCCATGAGGTGCGTGCGGCCGGTCTTCACCACAGCCTCGAGCTCATTACCCCGCTGGCACAGCACGTCCTCCAATTGCCCGAGCGCGGGCAGCAAACGCGCGCGGATCTCCCGGGCTGCTGCGAGGGCCGTGGCAGAAGGCACAACGTCGTTGCTACTCTGGCTGCAGTTGACATGATCGTTGGGGTGCACACGCTCACCCAGGGCACGACTGGCCAGGCTCGCCACCACTTCATTCATGTTCATATTACTGCTGGTGCCGGACCCGGTCTGGAACACCGGTACCGGAAAGGCATCGTCGTGGTGCCCGCTCGCCACCGCCTCCGCCGCCTCGACAATCGCCGCTGCCAGCGCCGGGCTCAGCGCGTCTACTTGCGCGTTGGCCTGTGCGGCCGCGGACTTCAGCAGGGCCATTGCGTGCAAAAAAGGCAGCGGCATGGTGCGCCGGGGAGCGATTTGGGCGTGATTGAGCGCGCGCTGGGTCTGCGCGCCATACAGTGCGCTGCGGGGCACCTGCACGTCGCCAAGGCTGTCTGTCTCTGTACGGGTTGTCATTGCACCCTCCCTTCATGAACGCGTCAGCGAGCGATCAGCGTAACAGACTGCTGTGGCAAGGGCGCAACAGCAAGCCGTGCGGGGGTATTGTGTCGGCGGGAGGTAATCACCTAGTATTGATCGTGCGTCACTGGCCCCGCAGAGGGCCAGACATAATTCTTATAACAGCTGACAAAAAAGGGTTAACCCATGGCTTTCCATTTTCGCAAGGCTCCGCTCGTTGCAGCACTTACCGTGCTGACCGCAGCCCCACTGGCTTACAGCCAGCAACTCGAAGAGGTTATTGTTACCGCGCAGAAGCGCGCAGAAAGTCTGCAGGATGTACCTATCTCTGTTTCTGCCATACAGGGCGAACAACTGCAGAGCGCGGGCATTCCCAACATGCAGGCCCTGTCAGACTACGTTCCGAACCTGTACGTCGCGGCCGCATCGGTCAACACCAACATTTACCTGCGCGGGGTCGGCTCAGGCAACAACCAGGGGTTCGAGCAATCGGTGGGCATGTATATCGACGGCATCTACATGGGCCGCGGCCGCCAGTATCGCTCAGGCTTTCTCGACCTGGAACGGGTAGAGGTTTTGCGCGGGCCACAGGGCACCCTGTTCGGCAAGAACACCGTTGCCGGGGCCGTGAATATCATCAGCGCATCACCGGACCCGGGCGAGGGCTTCAGCGGTGAGATCGCCGCCAGCTTCGAATCACACGATGGGCAATTGCTGGAAGGCTTCGTACAGGGGTCGCTGACCGACACCTTCGCGGCACGCCTCGCATTCAAAACGCGCATGACTGATGGCTACATGGACAACGAATTCCTCAATCGCTCCGAGGGTGAGATCGATGAAACTGCCTTCCGCCTGACAACAGTCTGGCAACCCAGTGACGAGCTGAGCGTAAACTTCAAATACAGCAACACCGAGTACGAGCGCATTGGTTCGCCTTCCACCACGAAGCGCTACCTGGACCCGGCAAGCCGCGACGAATTGTTTCCCAACCGCTCGGCCTTTGCCACCATCGCCTACTTGCTGACCGACAGCTATTTCCCTGACTTTGACGAGATTGGGCAGCGGGAGTTTGTTGCCTTCAAGGATAACGGCGTCGGCAGCGGCAGCCTGGGCCTTGGCAAGAACCCCGACGGCAGTGACGAAGACTTCGACAACTTCGCCCTGAACATCGACTACGAGCTCCCCGGTGGCACCCTGACCTCAACCACGGGGTGGTCGGAGTACCAGTATATCGACGGCGTAGACGTCGACTGGTTACCGCTGCAGTTTATCCATCGGGACGATAACCAGGAGTTCGAACAGTTCAGCCAGGAGTTCCGCTTTGCTTCACCCGGGGGTGAATTTTTCGACTACGTGGCAGGCGTATATTACGAACAAAGTACCCTCAAGTTTGACCGCCGCGTGACCCTGGATGCGAACATGAACGGCCTGGTGCCGGGCTTGTTGGGTGTCAACAGCCTGTTTGCACTGGTCAGCGGCGGCGCTTACTCGGCTGAACAGATTGGCCGCAACCACCTTTACGACCAGGACGCCGACTCCTTCGCCGTGTTTGGCCAGGGCACATTCAACCTCAGCGACCGCGTGCGGGTTACGGTGGGCCTTCGCTACACGGAAGAAAACAAGGAAGTGGACACCAACCAGTTCCTCAGTGACAGCATCACGGGAATGGATAATCCCTCGGAGGACTTCTTCCTGCGCTTCATTCAGGCGACCAGCTTCAACGCCTATATTTACGACTACGAACAGGAACGCAGCACCGACAAGTGGTTGCCATCAGTCAACGTGCAGTGGGACGCCACCGAGAACAGCATGCTCTACGCGAGCTTCTCCCAGGGCTTCAAGAGCGGCGGCTTCACCGATGCCGACGACGGCGAACCCGGTGACCTGACACCCGGCGCCTTCCCCTGCGTTCCCGGCCAGCCGGTTGAGGCCTGTTACGATCCCACCAACCCGAACGAGGATTTCGAGTTTGATGATGAAGAGGTGGATGCCTTCGAAGTCGGCGGCAAGCACACACTGCTGAACGGTGGCATGACACTCAACTGGGCGGCCTTCTATACCCAGTACGACAACCTGCAGACCTCAATCTTCAAAGGTCTCGGTTTCGGGGTTACCAATGCCGCCAAGTCGGAGATCAAGGGCCTGGAAGTCGATATGCTGTGGCAGGCGACTGACCATTTGCGTCTGGGCCTGAGCGGTGCCTATCTGGACGCCACGTACGATTCCTTCGTGGACGCACCGTGTACCGCCATACAACTTGACGTAGACCCACTCTGTGGCACGCCAGGCGGCTTTACCAACAACGACCTGTCCGGCGCTACGACAACCTTCGCACCCGAGTACACGGGTACATTCACGTTTGACTACGACTACCCGATGAGTAATGGTCTGGAATTGTTCCTCTCGGGCGAAGCGACCTACCGGGATAGCTTTGAGCCTGGCGGCGACAACGACCCCATCGACCGTATCGACTCCTACAGCAAGGTGAACCTGCGCACCGGGTTGCGCGGCGAGAACTGGGAAATCATGGCGTACGGCCGCAACATCTTCGATGAAGAAGTGCTGGTGCAGAGCTTTGACACACCGGTGCTGGCCGGCACCCACAGCCAGTTCGTTGATGAAGGCCGTATTCTCGGCGTCAGGGCCAAGTACTCGTTCTAGGGCCGATTCTGCAACTATGAAAAAGCCCGGCTCGCAAGAGCCGGGCTTTTTTTGGTCCCGTTCTGCAAGATTTATCGTGTATTCCACCGTGTAGCCAGCAAACCTGTCGAACGACAGCCAGGTGGAAAAAACTTCACCTGTAGCGCTGTCATTGCCGACCTCAATAACAATTCGTCGACGCTCACTCAAAGAGGCATTTCAGCCCTGGGGCCCGCCCGCCCGTATGACCTGGAAAACACAAAGGACTTGAAAAGACCATGGCTATTGCGTTAAACATGAAATGGACCGTATGGGACTGTGAGGCGCCTGAAATAGGAGCAGCGCACCAGACGCAGCTAACCGCAAGCTCGCTTCACGCTAACGGCCCTTCATTTCGTTGAGGTGAAAGACATGAGAAAAGACAATGCTGCTTTGCGGAATCTGTTGGTTCTCGGGAGCACAATCGTGGGTTTGGCAGTCGTTTCTTTCCTGATTGTGAAATATGTAGTCTAGCGGAATGAGGATTTGAAGATGGAGAGACTGTGCTTTTTATCTCCTGACCTGAACCATGCGCGTCAGGTCGTCAACGACCTGAAAGTTGCAGGCGTTACGGATAAACATATTTATGTGCTCGCGAAGCATGACGTGGATGTTGAGGGCCTGCCTGATGCCGGCCCGGACTTCGATGATTTTATGCCGGCGTACAAGCGCGGACTGGAACTGGGAGGTACCGCAGGCCTTCTGGTTGGCTTGGCGGCCCTGGCTTTTCCGCCGTCCGGCATTGTGGTCGGCGGCGGTCTGGTGCTGTTGGTTGGATTATGGGGAGCGGGAGTTGGCGGGGTGCTTACCGGCATTGTCGGCGGCTCATTCTCTAATTCCAAGCTACAGTCGTTTGAGGCCGCCATTGATGAAGGCAAGCTGCTGATCATGGCCGATGTTCCGAAAAACGATGTTGAGCGATTCGAGCGGATTATCAAAAAGCTCGACCCCGAAGTGGAGGTTGAAGGAATAGAGCCGGCCGCTCCACTTATCCCCTGATCATGTAGCGATTCCCGATTTTCTCAAGTCGGCATGAAAAAGGATTGAGGCGTACCCAATGCTCCTGTGGATCATTGGCTTCAGCATTTTAGGCAGCATAGGTGCTATCGCTGGAGCCGCGTTATTCCTGCTGTTTTCGGAAAGCACACGCAAGACTTTGGTGCCGTGCCTCATCAGCTATTCTGCCGGCACGCTGCTTGGCGCCGCGTTTCTAGGCATGCTGCCGGCGGCACTGGCCTCGGCGCCCGCGCGTGGAGTCATGGCAACCGTATTGGGCGGGATGGTAATGTTCTTCGTGCTGGAAAAGCTGGTGCTATGGCGTCACTGCCACGATGCGGGGTGCGAAGTGCACGCGCGCGCAGCCCCACTGATTCTCATTGGAGATGCCTTTCATAACTTCGTCGACGGTGTTGTGATAGCTGCTGCGTTTCTCCACTCGATCGAGCTTGGCGTCATAGCTTCACTCGCCGTGATTGCGCACGAGGTACCGCAGGAAGTCGGGGATTTTGCAATTCTTCTCGACAGCGGCTATGCCCGGACCAAAGCGCTGTTACTCAACACACTGTCCGCAGCTACCACCCTGCCCGGTGCAATCTTTGCCTACTTCTGGCTGGCAGAGACAACGGTAGCGGTGCCCTATATTCTGGCGATCTCCGCTGCCAGTTTTCTTTATATCTCCACTGCAGACTTGATTCCCGGCCTGCACCGACAGGTGTTTCCAGCGGAATCTCTACGTCAGCTAGTACTGCTGTTGGCTGGAATAGGGACCATCGCAATATTTCATCACGGAGGATGAATCATGCTTGCGCTTACCAAGGTTGAAGTTGAAGTGCTTCACGAAGCCCTCGAAGACGAGTACCTCGCATGGGCTACCTATGATCAGGTAATTATGGATTTTGGCGAAGAACGCCCATTCACCAATATTCGCGATGCCGAGGCGCGCCATATCGATGCATTGCTAGCATTATTCGCGCGCTACCAGCTTTCAATACCGGAAAACCAGTGGCCAGGTAAAGTAACGCGCTACGACAGCCTGCAAGCCGCCTGTGAAGCGGGTGTCGCCGCTGAGATTGCCAATGGTGACATGTATGAACGTCTGCTTACCGTAACCCGGCGCGAGGACATCATTGCAGTCCTGCGCAACCTGCAGGAAGCCTCACAACAGCGGCACCTGCCTGCGTTTCAGCGCTGCGCTCGCCGCTTGGCCGGAGACAATGACTTCAGAGGGCGAGGGCGAGGGCGAGGGCGAGGAAAACTACCTTGACCACGCGATTGAGCACAAAAGGTCTTTTGATGTCCGCAAGCAATGCATCGTTGATGACAGACACAAGCGAAGCAAGAGAGGCTCCAGCTTCGCTTATGCCTTCGATGCAGTATTAGCTTACAGACACTTTCAGCAGGCGCCAGAAATCAGGACCCGCTGCTGTCCAACACCAAATCCACTCGCCGATTAAGCGCCCGTCCCTCGGCAGTGGCGTTGTCCGCAATCGGGCGGCTCTGGCCGTGGCCGACGGCAGTGATTTGCGTGTCGCGTACCGCGTACTTTTCCACCAACAGGTTACGCACGGCGTTGGCACGACGCTCGGAAAGCCACTGGTTGTAGGGCGCCGTGCCGCTTATGTCGGTGTGGCCTTCCACAATGGCCACAATGTCAGGGTTGGCTTGCAAAAATGCAGCCGCCCTGCCGATTTCCTCGTCGAAGGCACTGGTGATGAGTGAGGAGTTGACCGCAAACTGCACGTTCAGTGACGCGGCAACCCGATTATCGTCAACGATGCGATAGCGGCTGACATCCTGACTACTACTGGCATTCGCCAGGCGCGCCAACAGGGCCTCTTTGTCGACTTTCACTGCCGGTGGCGCTTCCAGTGGGCACAGCGCCTGGCCATTGGGGTCGTCACCGCGGGCGAGCTCAAGATTGTACTCGGCAATCTGCTCCGCATTGAGCCCGTCGACATCCATGGCGGCACGCAACAGCCCCATATTCGACAGCGTGCGCGTTTGCGCCGCTCGCAGCGCTGCCTGGGCGCTTACGTAGGCACGCTCAGTCTCGAAGTACTCGTTTTGTGAATCCAGCAGGTCGAGCAGGCTGCGCTGACCCAGATCAAACTGGTCCTGGTAGGCACGGCGCGTCTTGTCCTGTGACACCCGGTTGCGGCCGAGGAACACCACCTGCTGCTCCAGCGCCTGAATGTCATTGAAGGCAATCATGGTGTTCTGGCGCACATTCAGGCAGGCCTGCTTGCGCTCTTCCAGCGCCGAGTTGTAACGATTGTAAAACTCCCGCTTGCGCGCGCTATCGGCACCGCCCCGGAACAGGTTGTAGTTGAGCACCAGTTCTACGGCCTCTTCGTCATAGCGGCCATCCAGGCCATCCGTATCGTGCTCGATTTCGTTGCGGTAGCGAAAATCCACCCGCGGCATGAAAGGCGCGTTGGTACGGTTCAGGTTGGATTGGGCGGCACGCAGGTTTTCGATAGCGGCGTTAATTTCCGGGCTTTTCTCGTAGGCGACATTGAGCGCCGTTTCACGCAGCTCAGGAATGCGTGCTGATGGAATTTCCGGCATGCTCAGGCTATCCGCGGGCACATTGCCGACAATGCGCTGGAAGCGCGTCTGTACGTCATGCAGGTTGGTCATTTCCGTGAGCAGGTTCGACTCGGCCAGCGCGACTCGCGCCGCGGCCTGCTCCAGGTCAACACCCTGGCTCACGCCACCACGGGTGCGTTCAGCAATCTTGTCATACACTTCCCGGTGGTACACGTAGTTGTCTTCGGCAAAGCGCACCAGTTGCTGATAGCGCACCGTGTCCAGATAGGCCTGGGCGGCCTCCAACGCAATCTCTTCTGAGGCACGCTGCAGCTCGTAGTATTGGTTCAGCTTGGAAAAGCCGAGGGCGCGCACGTCTTCGCGGGTGGCGAAGCCATCAAACAGCATTTGCGTGATAGTGAACCGCGTCGCGTCGCGGGTGTAGCTGCCGAGGTCCACGAGCGGGGTTTCACGCTCCTCACGACCAATTTCAGAGCTCAGATCAACACTGGGGAAATAACCGCCCTCTGCCGCACGCTGCGCTTCACGAGTGGCCTCAAAGTTGTACCACGCCGCATTGACGCGTGGATTGGTAAGTACGGCCTGGGTAACCGCCTCCCGAAAGTCGGCGACCGGCTGCGTTTGTGCTCCCACGCCCTGAGACTGCAGCAGACCTGCCGCCACCATGGCGACCGCTAAACAGAGTTGCTTCTTCATGGAACCCTTTCCTTCAATTGGCCACTGTCAGCCCACACGTGCAGGCGAGGTTTCTAATCAGCAGAAACGCCGGCATTGTACGGTAAACAGTGGCTCTGCAGACACTCTGCGTGGTAAAAGTATGACGTCTATCACAAACAGCCCCGCCGGGCCCGACTACAGCGAGAAATTGTCCGGACTTGCCTGAAACTCCCGTAGACTCGGCACTGTGCACAAATCGTTTCAGGCGCTACCCGGCGCGCAACTGGCAGCGCCAAGATGCCAACCGGCACTGGAAGAACGCAATGCTCCCAATGAGTCATCCTCTACAGCGTATACCCGGGCTTCTGGCCCTGGTCGTTGTATTGATGTTGTGTGCCGTGATACTTCTGGCCAAGGCAGACCTCGATCGCATGGAACGTATAGCGCTGAGCCGTCACGGCCCGGAAACGGCCCTGATTGTCGGACGCTGGCGAGACATGCTCAAAGAGCTGGCAGCGCTTGATGAGAGGCAGAAAATCGAACGAGTGAACGGCTACTTCAACCAGCTCGCCCGCTGGCGACAGGATATCGATATCTGGCAGCAGCACGACTACTGGGCGACACCACTGGAGCTGATGGCCAAGCGAGAGGGAGATTGTGAGGACTTCAGCATCGCGAAGTACATGACGCTGTTGCTGGCGGGCGTTGATGTGCACAAAATGCGCATCACTTATGTGAAGGCACGCCTCGGAGGCAATTACGGCAACGTAACCCAGGCGCACATGGTGCTCGCCTACTACCCCACACCGAACGCGGATCCACTGATTCTCGACAATATGATCTCCGAGGTGCGACCCGCCTCGCAGCGCGAAGACCTGAATCCGGTTTTCGGCTTCAACAGCGAGGGACTCTGGGTCAGCGGCGGCAGTGCACCGGCCATCAACAACCCAGCCGCAAGGCTCTCACGCTGGCGCGATCTACTGCGACGCATGACAGCTGATGGGCTGGGCTGATGTGGAATAACTGAGGGATAAGGGCATGTCACTTTTCAAACAACTCTGGCTCGCCATCATTTTGCTGCTGGCACTCGCCTTCGGCAGTAGCCTTATCGTCAGCAGCCTGGCGGCACAGCGTTACCTGCAGCAGCAGTTGTACCTGAAGAACGTGGACAACGCGGCGGCGTTAGCCCTATCACTGGGCCAACAGGGCGTAGACGACGTGTTGCTTGAATTGACACTGGCGGCGCAGTTCGACACAGGGCACTACGAGCTCATTGAGCTGGTATCCCCCGACGGCACAGTACTGATTCGACGTGAGGACCGCCAGCCGCTTGCCGACGCCCCCAGCTGGCTACCCGGGGTACTGCCGCTGGAGGTCGAGCCCGGTGTGGCACAGGTGCAGCAAGGCTGGCAGCAACTGGGTACACTAACCGTGCGCAGCCACTCGCGTTTCGCCTATCGGGCGCTGTGGGACAGCACCCGCTTGCTGGCGCTTATGTTCCTGATGACCATGATCGGCGGTGGCCTGCTGGGCAGCTATCTGTTACGCCGCATCATCAGACCGCTCAACGAGGTGGTGGAACAGGCCGAAGCGATTGGTCAAAGGCGGTTTGTCACCTTGCCGGAGCCGGGCACACTGGAATTCAAACGCCTCGTCAGCGCCATGAACGCGCTTTCAAAGCGTATACGCAGTGCCCTGCAACAGGAAGCCAGCCGCCTGAACCAGTGGCAAAAAGACACGCACACCGACAGTCTGACCGGCCTGCTCAGCCGCGAGCCCTTCATGCGCACTCTCGATGCGGCGCTGGATAGCGACGATATCAACGCAGCCGGCAGCTTTGCACTGGTGCGCGTTGCCAGCCTCACACGCCTGAATCAGACCTACGGCCGCAAGGCCACCGACGGCGTGCTGGCAGACATTGGCGCCGCGCTGAACACCATCGTCAGCCGGCACAGCCGCTGGGCCGCAGCGCGGCTGAACGGCTCCGATTTTGCGCTGATGGCACCGCGCGCGACAGATCCACGCGAACTCGTGGAAGAAATGCAGTCACTGATGCTGGAGGTGCTGGCAGCGCACAGCATGCATACGGATACGGCGCTGCCGGCTGTGGCCACACTGTTCACCCACGAAGACACACCAAGCACCCTGCTCACCCGACTCGACAGCACGCTGGTGCCAGCTGCCCAGGCCGGCAGCTCGGACATCAATATCACCTTTGCGGGCGACATCCAGATGCAGCCTGTGCGCGAGCAGATGGCCCACTGGAAGGGCGTGTTGCAGAAAGCCTTTCTTGAGGATCGCTTCAGCCTTGCCAGCTTTCCCGTGCTGGACAGCGGGGGTCAGCTACTGCATGTGGAAGCCCCGGTGCGCCTCTTGGAAGACAACCAGCAACTCGCGGCCGCAACCTTTCTACCGTGGATTAACCGGCTGGAAATGTCCGGCGATCTGGACCAACGGGTGATCGAAATGGCGCTGACGGCAGCAGAGGACGCGGCTGCCCCACTGGCTGTAAACCTCTCTGTGGGCGCGCTGGTCGAGCCCGCTTTCCTGCACTGGCTCGATCAAGCCCTGTCAACTGCCGGCAAAGCCGCCGGCAAGCTTTGGCTGGAAGTGCCTGAAGCCATGGCGTTCCGCCACTTTGACGCATTCAAGCTTCTGACCCGCCACGCCAGCCGTTACGGCTGTCAGGTGGGCATTGAACACGGTGGCCACCAGCTGGCGGACATCGGTCAGTTGCACGAGATCGGACTCGATTACTTCAAAGTGGACGCGGCCTTTATCCGCGATATCGACAGCAACGCGGGCAATCAGACACTGCTCAGGACCCTCTGTACTGTCGGGCACTCCATCGGTGTGACGGTCATCGCCGAAGGTGTGCGCAGCACAGCGGAGTGGCAGCAATTGCGGGAACTGGGTTTCGACGGTGCGACCGGGCCGGCGATTTCCGCTCTCGCCGATGACAGCTCAGCGCGCTAATCGTCACCCAGCAGATCAAGGCTGCCTGGCAGGGCACTGCGCAGGCGTTGTCGGTAAATCATCTTCTGCTGGGCGGAGTCGGGCAAATCGGTAAACAGGATAACGCCACGGCTGACCAACAGCTCCACAACGTCTTCCAGCACCCGCACGAAATCCTGGTCGGTTGCGCTGATGCGGCTCGCTTCGTCATTTAGCGTCGCGAGAAAGTCGGCCAGTTCGCTGTCGTCTGCCGCTATCGGCTCCATTCCATCCTGGGGCAGCTGACTGACCGCGACAATGCGGTGAGCGGAATCGCGTTGTACAAAGGGCATCGCGCCTATACTCCATAAAAAAACCCCGGCAACCCTCTGGTCGCCGGGGTCATGATAGCCCAGAACCCTACTGGTCGACAGTCAGCCTGCCGCTGTCCAGCATGTTCTGGATCACCGAGGCCAGATCGTCGTGGCCGCTTACCAGATCAACACCCTCAAGATGGATTGTCTGGCTGACAGCACCGGCATCATCGGCACCGCCGGTGAACGCGCCCGTGGCGCTGACCTCTATCACCGTGTTGCTCCCGTCATAGCTGACGTTCAGGTAGCTGGTGAGGTCCGCCGCTGACTCTTCGCCCTGCAGCAGGTCACGCATATCAAGGGCATCGTTGCCCGCCTCCCCGAACCCGAGAATGCTGACCTCGGGCGCGACCGCGTCGGCAGCTGCGAGCGAGAAGGCGAAGACGTCATCGCCCGGGCTCGCCAGCAAAGCACCACTATCCGCGGCGCGCGCATCGAACTCGGTCAGGCCGGTATGCTCCACAATCATGTCCTTGACGTGCTGCATGGCGCCATCTTCATCGACGGGCGCATAGCCGTTCTCCAGCAGCAATGCCTGCAATGCATCCTTGCTGACGGCGTCAAGATCAAACGCGTCATCAGCAAGCGCCGTCCGCACGGCGTCTGTGATCACAATGCCATTATAGGGATCGGGGTCGTTATCGATGGACTGCAGGAACACCGCCATCTTCTCGACATGGTCATCGTTGAGGTCATGCAAGCCGACGCCGGCAATCTCCTGCAGGAAGACCTTGCCATCGGCAATCGCCTCTTCCGCCAGGAAAGACCCGAGCACCACGCCACCGACGCGCAACGTGACTGTATCACCCGGCCGGTAGTTGAACCCGCCGTCCTCATCGGTGATGCCGGTGAGGCCCGAGGAGGTTTCGTAGCTCATACCCTCGACGACGCCATCGACAATACTGGCATTGGCAACACCGTCGAGATTCAGCGTGAGCGTGTATTGCTGGCTGTCTCCGTCGTCGTCGAGCAGCGTGTAAGTGAAGGTCTCCTGACGTATTTCGCCAACGCTCATGGCATCCCGCGCTGCGGCGGAGAGGGTGTAGGTATAACCACCCTGGCCATCGACCGCGAGCACGCCGAAGCTCCCCTGTACCTGCCCGCCGCTCTCGCCGGTCCAGACCAGTGAACCGGTCGTTCCGGGGCCGTCCGCCCCCCAATTGCCGGGCACCGTGCCCTGCAGTTCGGGCAGGTCGTCCATGGACCGTACTTCCGCAAACAACTCGTACGACGTGGATTGGCCTTCAACCGTGCGCACGGAGCTGACGAGATTACCCTGGGCATCGCGGAAGCCGAGAATTTCCAGTTCGAACTCACGTCCGCCCACAGTAATGACTTGCACCTGATTCGGGTTGGAGATGCTCAGGAAATCGTCGTTAGCCGGGTTGGACGAGGGAGATGCATCGTTAGGCGTCTCTGTGTGGCTGAGCCCCACAGTGCTTGTGACCTGAGTCGGAACGCCGTCAATCGCCAGTGTAAAGCTGACTTTCAAATCGACCGTCTGCAGCACCTTGGCACTGGCCGAAATGGGGAAGTTATTGTGGGTCAGGCTGCCAACCGAGAACATGCTGTCTGCCTGCACAGGTACATTGCCGACAAGCGACGGCGCGTAATCGAAATCATAGCCCGAGCCATTACTACCCCCCCACTGCAGGCCAATACCACCGCTGTCTGTACTGGACGCAATGCTGCCACTGCCGCTGGTCGAGGTCACATTCTGCCAACCCGCGCTGAGTGAACCCACAGCGAGCTCGCTCAATGGCACGACCAGTGTCGCGGATGTGGTGTCAGTACCGTGAGGACTGTCGTCATCAATACTAACGGTGAATGCGCTGGTGCCCACACTGCCATCGCTATCAGTCACGGCAACATCTACCGAGAAGGCGACATTATCTTCCTCCGCGGACGGCGCGTGGCGTACCGGCTGCAGCAGCGTGACGGCGTAGTCAGCCGAGCTGCTGTCGATGCCGCTCAGCGCCACTGTGAAGACCTGGCTGCCAGCAACCATGGGGTTTTCACCACTGACGTAACCAATGAGCGTACTGGTAGACGCATCCCAGAAAGTATCTACCCCCAGACCATCGTTGGTGAACAGGGGCGTTGTGCTGCCTACCGTGGACAGGGCGATAGAGGCAAAGCTGTCACCGCCCAGGTCATACTGTATCTGGCCTGTCGGTACTGCGGCATCGTCACCGGGCGCCTGATCACCGGCGCCGAGGGGCAGATCGTCTTCATCGACCATGGCATCGTTGGATACCGTGACAACAGGAACCGAATCGCCGGCAAAGGTCAGGGTCAGCGTGGTGCTGGACGTATCACCGTCTGCATCCGTGATCTCATAGGTAAAGACGTCGGTGGAGCCCGCCGGCACACTGGCGTTGGGCGTGTAGGTCCACGCGCCGGTATCCGCCAGCGTCAGGCTGCCGTGGGCGCCGGCCAGGGCCGTGCCCACCGTGCCGCCGGTGAGGCCGGTCACGGTGATGCCACCGTCCGCGCCCGCCTGGTCGTTGCCCAGTACGTTGCCCTCAACCGCCGGGCCGCTCTCCGTCGCACTCGCCGCATCCGCGACGGCCGTCGGGCCGTCGTCGTTGATGGTCAGCGTCAGCTGGGGCGTGGCTACACTGCCGTCGCTGTCGGTCAGGGTAATCGTCACCAGCGCGCTGTCGCTGTCCGCGCCCACGGCGTGGCTGTAGGCACTGTTCTGCGTGAACGCGTAGGCGCCCGTGCTTTCATTCACGGTCAGCGTCCAGCTGCCGTCGTTCGCTGCCAGCGTAGTGACGCCGCCGGTGCTGGATTGCGTCGCCGCACCCAGGCCGCCGTCGTACACCGCTCCGAAGGTCACCGGGGTGTCGTCACCCAGGTCGAAGGACAGCGTGCCGCTGTCTGTGCCCAGGGTGGCGTCTGCCGTGGTCGCCGCGCCATTGCTGGCGGTGGGCTCTGTATCCACAGGCGGTGGCGGTGGCGGCGGTGGTGGCGGCGGTGGCGGTGGCGGCGGTGGCGGTGGCGGTGGCGGTGGCGGTGAGATCTCCGTACCGTCAACAATTGTCACCACGCCCTGCGGATCGCCAATGGTCGCGCCCGAAGCGTTGCTCAGGTTCACCAGCAAGCGCTCAGTCGGCTCTTCAGTCGCATCTTCGTTGGTCTGGACAAGCACTGTCGCAGTGGTCGTGCCAGGCGCAAAGGTGACCGTGCCCGACGCCGGGTCGTAATCACCACCGATTACCGTGGCACTGTCATCCACGGTGGCAAACTGCACGCTGATGGGCTGATCACTCGACCCGGAGAGGCTCAGCGTCACCTGCGCCGTCTGGCCCTCGGTCACGGTGACATCGTTTATGCTGATCACCGGCGTAAACCCGTCGAGGATCGTGACAACGCCCTCTCCATCACCAATGACCGCGCCCGCCGCGTCGCTCAGGTTGACTGTGAACTGCTCGGTCCCTTCTTGTAGTTCATCGGCATTGGTCTGGAACTGAATCGTGACGCTGGTCGTCCCCGGCGCAAATGTGATGGTGCCCGAGGCCGGATCGTAATCTCCCCCAACCACGGTCGCCGTGCCATCCTCACTCTGAAAGCGCACCGTAACGGGGTCGTCGCTGACCTTGGAAAGACTCACCACCACTTCCGCCACATCGCCTTCGACCACGGTGGCGTCGCCAACGCTCACCACCGGCGGCGCAGGGGGTGTAATCGGTTCCCCACCCGTCACCACCACGGTAACCGTTGCCGTGTCTGCATTGTTGCCATCCGGCGTGGTTGCCGTGTAGGTGAACGTGTCCGTTCCCGTGAAACCGTCGTTGGGGGCATAGGTCACTGTGCCGTCATCATTGATGACGACACTGCCATTGGCGGGCTGACTGGTGCCGGTGATGACCGACCCCTCGACAAAGACATCATTGTCCTTGACCGCTACAACAACCGGGACGCCCTCCTCCGTCGTTTCAGCATCATCAATGGCATCAACTGTCAGGAGTGCCGATTCTTCTACCCGCAACTCGGTTTCGGCAGGGGTGAAACGGGCGACCGATTGGAACTCGTCCGTGTTCTCCACAATCCGCGTCAAGCGCACAAAGCCGTGCCCTTCGCTGACGCCACCCCCCTCGGCCCCAGCGGCCGGCGCCTCCAACCCATCGAGAATGTCGCCACCCCCTTCCAAATTGGCCAACAGGGTTTCAACCGTTTCGTCCTCAACGGCACTCTCTTCTGCGCTCGCTGCGCGTTCCGCCACGATATCGCGTGTGAGCAGCAATTCGGGCACATCGACTACCATCAAAGGGCTGCCATCCTCGAGAGCCAACTCGACTGAGCCACCATTCGGCGTCACAACGGTTTCGCCCTCAAGCAATACATCGCCCGGCTGAAGTTCACGCAGCTCACCGTTCGGCCCACGGGCGTACGCCGTGCCCGAGACCGAAACTACTGTTGCAATCGCCTGATCTGCCATGTGGTGTTCTCCTGGAAACATGTGCGCGGTTTACGCGCCATTAGCAATAGCGTGATAGTAGAGGGACCGGCGGCGGCTGGCATTGTACGAAAGGACAAGGCGTGCTCTGGAAAAGTGACCTCGTTCACAGATCCGCAAACAAGCAGCGGCTACAACAAGAATCAGCGCGGCATGGGATGCGCGAGGTGTCGGGCTGGTAGAGCGGGGGGTTGGGCGATATCGCTGGATGAAACCCCGGCGCTGGCGGACGCGTGCTCCGGGGCAGGACTGGGACCAGCGCGACTACCGGACGTCTTCCCGGTATTGCTTTTGTGCCGACCGGCTCTTGAATGTCTGCGTATTCGGATTGATGCACTCGACCAATTCACGACCCGCCGGTACCGCCCACTTTGATTTGCCCTGGGCAATCTCTCGGGCCCTGTCCATGTCGGACGCCTGTATACCGACAAAACGCGTTTCGCCGTCGGCATCTTTTACCTGGCAGACGAACTCGCCCTGCGGCATTTTTGCCTGTGCAAATACAACGCCGGTAGACACAGACAAGGCGCAGAAAACTGCCAGCGCGCTCAAACGACCTGCTACTTTCATGATTTCTCTCCTACGCGTTTCCGCATTACCAGCACTCGGTGGCTGTTGTACCCGTCGCAGAGCGGGTGCCGAATGAATCCAGTACAAAAGTGGTACAGCGCGTGTCACTGCTTTGCGGCGAACCGCTGACCGGGGTGGCGGTGAGTTCGTAGCAGTTCGCTATCACTCCCCCATCACAGGCTGCCGCACTGACGCTGTAGTGTCCCTCCTCGGAAATCCTGGGGCTGGCGGCATAACCCAGCTCTTGCATGTCCGTGGTGTAGCGCCCCTGGTCGAGCATGAATTGCTGCTGGCGGTTGGACGCGTCGAGCAGTGCCGACATCGCATCACTACGCCGGCCTTTCTGCAAGCTGCCTTGATAGGAGGGCAAGGCGATCGCCATCAGAATGCCGACAATGACCACCACAATCATGACCTCCATCAGGGTGAAGCCGGCGGTCGCACTGCGCCCCGCCATTCCCCGGCGTTGCGCGATGCTCACCGCGGTACCCGGCATCAGTAGCCCTCCTCGAACCAGTGATCACCATAGGGCGCCCGCAGGGGCGTACCGATGTCACACACACCCGCTTCGCAATTCTCCTCCCCATCGCCATCGGTATCACCCTGCGGCGTACCCGGGGGCAACAGGAGGCGTATCTGGCCGTCTTCGCCGAAGTGCACCGAAGGCGTATCCGGGATGATGGCACCCAGCGCGACCACGTTGCGGTCCCCGTTGTAGAGATCCACGACATAGAGACGACCGGCCCCCGATACCGGTTCGCACACATTGATGTCGTCCAGCACACTGCTCGGTGTGAACGTGGTGAAAAACACCTTGCCACTCAGCGTAATCGACTTGGACAGGGACTTCTCACCGTCACCCGTCAGGTTCAGGCGCCAACCGAGCGCCGCCTTCAGTGCCGCCAGCGCGGTTGCCCGTTGCTCCTCTGTGCCGGTTACCAGGCGGTTGTTGGTAATGTTGTACAGACTGCTGTTATTGATCGGCAGGAAACAGCGGAAGTCGACAATATCTTCATCGGCACAATCCGCCGTACTGGGCCTGGGGGTGGTATAGGCCCCGATCGCCAGGTCACGGATCATGTAGAAGCGGTTGTTCACATCCGTGGCATTCGGGTTGGTGCGATCGCCCGAGCCGATAAGAATGGCATCAATGGGGTTACCATCGAAGCGAATCCTCACCACATCTGGCGCACTGAAGAAGCGCCGGTCATTGGCCGTGTTCCCACCACCCAGGCTGGCCAGCTGATTGATCTGCCACGTATCCTGACTTGCGGTTGGCAGTACGTTGCCCGGCAGGTCGACGCGCCAGATATTACCCCCGGTATCCGCAAAGTAGATGCGATCGGTCAGCTTGTCACCGTTGCCGTCCAGCACCGTGACCGGTGCCGCCACCGAGTGCTGCAGCCCCGACTCCCGCAGGTTTTTCGCACTGTTGGCAGCCGGCGTTACGCTCCACACCAACGCGCCTGTCTGGGCATCGACGATGAAGATACCGCGGCCGCGCGCATCCGGCGTCGCCAAACCAGAACTGTCCTTGTTGGTATCGTAGCCTGCGCCGAATATCAGTACAGGTTTCGCCACACCACTGCCGTCGGTGTACCCCGGGATACGCGTCACCACGGGTTCAGACCAGGTCTGGCCCAACTCGGTGAAGCCGGTCGTCGAGGCGTTGATATGCCACAGGAACGACGGATTCTCTGGATCGGAGATGTCCAGTGCGTAATAGCCGTTACCGCCACGACGCATACCGAAATACGCCCACACCTTGTCGCCGGCGCCGGAATTCAGCGTACCGTCACCGTTGACGTCCAGGGTATAGGCTACCGGCGTGAGGTCCATGCCGTAGATGTTCTGCGATGAACGCGCATTCTGGCTGCGAGCACGCAGGATCGTTGCCAGCTCCTTGGGGAAAAACGCCCAGTCTTCCTGCCCGTTGTCGTTACCGAACATATGGACAAAGCCGGCGTTGGTACCCACCAACAGCCGAATGTCCGGCGCCGCCTGGGTATAACCACTGCGCGCACCGTAGTTCAGTACCAGCGGCTGGCTGTGGAGAACATCCCCCATGACCCAACTGCGGGTATCCGTGCTGTCGCCATCACCGTCCCTGTCATAGGCGTCGAAACCACGCGCCCAGTTGATCAGGCGCGTCAGGGCCACATCGGAGGTTACGCCGAACAGGTTGTGCAGCTCGGCATCATCGGCAACACCCATTGTGCTTGCGGTGATGTTATCGGACTCCAGCGTTTGTAATGCACCACCCGACCCGGTATTGGTATAGATCGCGCGCGAACCCGCGTTCCTGGCAACAAGCAACGCGCCTACACCGCCTTTCTCCACGCCACCGCCATCTGCGGTAGCGCCCCAGAAGGTCACCGCGCTGTCCTTGATAAATCCGGTCGCGGCGTCAATGGCCGGGGTGCCATTACCGTCCACCAGTACAGCGTCGCCGTCGTCGATACGCAGTTTCAACTTCTTGATGTTACCCTGCCAGTCGACCGTTTCACCGGGCTTGAACATGGCATAGAAGATTTCGTCACGGCTCTGCGTACGGGTAAAGGTGTCCACAGCCACAGCGGGTGATGTGAACGTGGTATCCGTAGCCAGGATGCTGACAATGGCGCCCTGGAAGGCCGCCGCCAGTTCCTGCGCATTATTCGCGGTGTAGTATTCGCCTTTGCCTTTTTCTGCGGTATCAGCCAACAGATCCTGATCGGTAGTGAAACCGATGGTGTAGGTGATCCCAAACTGGTTGCCGTTGGTCGTATCGTCATCCAGATCCGTATTGGCCATATACTCGGCAAGTTCAGGCATACAATTCTTGCGCATACCCTGACCGCTGTCGTACTGATAATTGCTACAGGTTTTTCCAGTCAACGACTCGATAAAGGTATTTGCGCCTTCATCATTGGTCGGCCGCCCATCGGTCATCAAGATGACATAGGTATAGGCACAATCCGTGCTGGGCGAGACATAGGTGCCGCCACTGGAGGCGAGTGAATCCTGGGGCAGCGCATCATCCGGCGGCCAGCTATCTCCCGTGCGGCGATCATCACCCCACAGCACCTGCCCGCCAGACAGGTAGCGGTAGGCTTCGTACATGGATTCACAGAGGGGCGTAGCGCCGTCTGCCGACATGGAGTTGACCATGTCGATGACGTTGGTGCGCTGTGTATCGCTCATGTTCTGAATGATGCGACTGACCACGCGTCCGCCGTTGTTGCTGCTACTCTGGTTACTGTTGAACTCCATCAAGCCGAAATCCACACCAGGGTTGCTGCGCATAATGGTAGATACAACGTCCTGCGCGATATCGATGCGGCTACGCGGCTCCTCCAGAGAGTCATCGTAATACCAGTCCAGATAGTGACCGGTATAGAACGTGTAGGCGCCGGTACCCCAATTCATGGACGGGTCCGGATTGGGACCATATTCGCTGCCGGTTTGCACATCATCCTGTGGATAACCCGGGCCCGTACCGGAACCGTTGTTGGTGATCCCGGAGGCCACGTCGTTCAGGCACTCCACATGTGGCGGCTCGGTCACGCCGCCTGTGAGTGGCTGCCAGCTCTCGATGCTCAGGGATGTGGATGGCGGCACCCACACCGCGTCACGCATACGCGTCCAGGTGGATTCCGTCACGGTCTCGGTCGTGCAGGGGTCCTGCCTGGTAATGAAATAATCCCAAAGAGCCGGATTATCAACACATCTCGATTCACGCTTTTCAGGGCAATCCCGTGTCTTTGGGCCCGTCCAGGCTTCCCACTCCGCCTGCGTAACCTCAACAACCACGGGGTCAGGGCAAACCTCGGTAGTTACTTCTACATCCACAAACTTGAAGCAACCATTGCCCTGCACGGTCTCATCATCGTTATCACAGCGAAAATAGCCCGCCGTTTCCACGAGGCGCGAATCCACCCAGCGCCGCGCGCGGTCCGCCGTGAAGCGACCGTCCAAGGCCAGGCTGTCGTAAGACGTTGCACACCGATTCTTGCTTTTCAGAAACCAGTTCGGGTTGGCTTGACCGCCGATTCTCTTGGGCGGCACGTCGCCATCGGTGGACCAGTAAATGCGGTCAGACCAGTCGCTGGGCCGGCCACCCGAGCTAAACGAGTACTGATAGGTCGTATCCTCTGGGTCATAGGGTGGCCGCTGCTGGTCCACCATGCTCGCCATACTGCCGGAGTCGTCGAACACCACCAGCACCTTGGGCCTGGAGCCGGTACTGGCACTGAACTCCGCCTTGTAGATTTCCGTGTCATCAGCCCCTGCGGGGAACGTTCCCGCCACCAGCAGCAAAGACGCCGCCGCCGTCGCCCGAAATGTCTTCCACGTATCCATTGCCATTTTCATTTTTCCGCCCCCTGTTCACACAGGCTCAATCGATGCCTAACCGGCTTCACCTACCACCGTCTTGACCACACCCAATTCCACGCGCGAGCGCGCCTTCCCAGCCACGTCATGCTCCGAGGTGACCCGGTAAAAATCACAGTCGAATACGCCAATACTGCTGCCGCCCGTCTCGCCTGGCGGGCGCGGGCACTCCCGCGCCACCCCGACGACCGCCACACGCACATCCACGGCGCCCACACCGTCGCGCAAGCGACGCAGCGGATGCTCAGTGGACGCATCCAGGCCAGCAAACGGCGTATCGTCGTCAACCCGCAGGAAAGGGTCTTCCGCCGTACCGGCCAATGCCAATGCACCGTAGATGCCCGCTTCAGCCGCCTGAAAGGATTCGTAATTGTCCTGCAGGTTGCCCGCCATGCGCAGCCCGATAGAGCTGTTGGTCGCCGCCGTAATACTGACGATGGTCACCACCAGCAGGAATAACAGTGACACCGCAAGGGCCACACCACGCTCGGAATGCTGCCGAGTCATCACAAACCTCCGCGAATCATCAATTTGGGGTTACGCAGCGACACACTTCCCTGCACCAGTTGACGGCGCCAGTTGTCGCTGGCGGCCGGCTGCCACACAAACCCGCCGATGTTGTAGCTGCGACCATCCACATAGGCGCCATCCTCTGCCGGTGCGCGCAATAACAGGGACAACTCCAGTGCCTCGACTGCTTCCCAAGCCGGGGTTAGCGTCATTTCCGCTACCGTCATGAAGCGGTCAACCTCGCCGTTGCCCGTGGTATCGACGCCAAAGCGGAACCGGAGTGACTCCACGCCAGGCACCAGATCTTCCGTGGTCATCGCCATGGCACCAGTACCGGCGTCCCACGCCAGCACACGGCGACTCAGGGTCGGGGTTGGCAAGTTTCGAATGTAATAGACCTGCAGGCGATACGGCCAGGCAGCTGCCAGGGCAAAGGGATTTCCCGCGAGCACATCCGGCGCGGTGTCCGCGCCATCCAGCAAGATGCCACGCTCACTGTTGGCAACAACATAGACCTCCTGGGCACTCATCGCCGAGGGAAAGCTGATCACGCCATCGACCGCTGCCGAGGCGTCATCCGGGTCGCGGTCATAAAGTGGACGTGGCAGCACCCGCTTGACCACCAGCACCTCGCGCGGCGGTCCACCCACCACCGGCGGCAGGGCATCAGTAATGCAACCAAAAGCCTCGCCGGCTGCCGAGGGCACCCCGGCGAGCAAGTAATCACCGACGCTGAAGGCAGAGGCATCACCCGTACAGTCTCCCGCCACCGCACCCAGAGCGGTATCCTCCACAATATCGCGCGGATGTGCGCCACCGAAAAAGCCGGCGTGGCGCAGGGAGTCGTTCAACACCTGCACGGCGAAACGGCTGCTTTCAGCCAGGCTTGCCACCTGCTCGACTTCGGTATAGGAACGCTTGGTGGCCAGGTAAACCGATACAGCACCGGCTATTAATATCAAGCCCAGCGTCATGGCGACCATGAATTCCACCAGGGAGAACCCGCCCTGGCTTGCCTTGCGCATCACACCCAGCGTCATAGCTCGGCCTCGTCAATGACAAACGTGCTCACCACCAGCTGCCGGCGAAAATCGTCTGCACCCGCGGCGGCACCACCACAGGCTTCACCACCGACCGCTGCCACCGCATCCTGCGTTTCACCCAGGCCACGCCACTGGATAATCACATCTACCAGACCGGTCCGTGTCATGCCGGCATCCGCGGTGAACCGCACACAGGCCTGCGGTGCAATCAAGCCCGCGGCATTCCTGACCACTGCGTCAGAACCGGTGGCGGTAACCGTCGCGCCGTCAATACCGCGCTCCCAGAGCCAAAGATCGTAAGCCGCAAGCTGGGCGGGGGTGCAGCTCACTGCGGCACAATCGGTCGCGGGGGCGCTCAACGTGCCGCCACCAAAAGGCGTCGTCAGACCACCGGCGGTGTAGGTCGCCAGACCCGCGGGATTGATACGAATGCGCTCAACCAGATCGTTGGCCAGCATCACCGCTTTGCTGCGCTGGATGCCCTGGTGCTGGGCACCCTTGGACACGGCCTGCAGGCTCACAATACCCAGCAGCCCAACCGACAGAATGACAAAGGTGACCAGCGCTTCAATCAGCGTGACGCCGGCCTGCCGCCGGGTTCTGCTAACCGAATGCTGTTTTCTAGCAAGAAACATCATTGCCTGCTCCGTCTTCAACCACACCGTTGGCATCACCGTCGACACTGGCCGCAACGGTACCAGCGTTGGTCAGAATCAGACCGCGGGCCTTGCTCGCACCGCGCTCGTCGCAAAATACAAAGGTTCCCGCACTCCCAAGCGCGGAACCGATCGTATCGAAAACCACAAGTTTCGGGGTAAAACTGACGCTAACCGCCGGGTTGGTTTCGCTTTCCCAGTGAATGCGGCTGCGTCCGGGATTTGCTGCGTCTACGGTAGCGCTGACATCAACCCCCATCAGGGCGAGGTAACCACCACTCCAGTTGGTGCTGTCGAGGCAAGCGGAACCCGCGGCGTTGCTCGGGCACACGACCACCCGGTCGCGGCGCGCCAACGCCTCGGAGCGCGCAAGATTCAGTGTGGCACGCACCCCGTAGACGCTGGACACGAGGCGATTGTCACGAATGAGGTCAGTAAATGCGGGGCCACCCAACAACAGGGCAATCGCCAGGATGACCAGCACCACCATCATCTCGATGAGGCTGAACCCGCCTGAACCGCGCCGGCAAACTGTGGTGACTCTGCTCACGCTCTACCCGCTCCAACTGCTTGCAATACCATCAGCTTCCAGTATCGCCAGCGGCCGGGGCAATACCAGCGGGCGCTGACCAGCGGCAAGAAACCGTGACGGATGGCGCGCTAGCGGTGGCTCAGCCCGCTATCTGGCGCATCACCAGGGCCAGTTGCACCCGATCGCGCACAGCGAGTTTCTCAAACACGGCGGACAAATGCGCCTTCACCGTTCGCTCCGTGATGTCCAGCGCAACGGCGATTTCACGGTTGCTCGCACCCTGCGCGATATGGCGCGCCACATCGTGCTCGCGTGGTGTAAGTAGCTTGAGATCGGCGCGAGCCGCCTCACTTGTGGGCTGCGTACGCACTGACAGCGCCAAAAGCCGCTGCACCAGCTCCGGCGGCATCCACAGGCCGCCATGGGCCACGACCAGGCCGATCTCGCGCAGCTGCTCTGGCGCCGATTCCAGGTGACAGTAGCCAACAGCACCGGCATTGAGCGCCTGAAATGCATCCGCTTCCCCGGGCATCGCACTCATGACGACAACGCGGTAACCCGCCGCGATAGCGGTCGCCAGGCTGGCCCGGCGCACCGGGTCGTCCATCTGGCTGGCATCCAGCCACGCCACTTCCGCCGCGGGCGCTTCCAGCGCAAGCGCCTCCACCGAGGTTACCACCAGCGCCTCGGGAAAGGCTTCCCGCCAGCGGTTACGCAGGGCGCCACCCGGTGTCACAAAAACATGTTTCATTAACGCTCCGTCAGCGCGTACTGTTTCGCGCGCAGCACCGGTTTCATCAAGTAGGCAAGGATGGTTTTCTTGCCAGTGAGCACATCCACCTGCACCGTCATACCCGGCATGATCGGCATGTCCACACCAAAACCCGACTCGCGGGTACGTACATGCACCTCATAAAACGGGTTGCCCTCCTCATCCATAATGGTGTCTGCACCAATGTGTTCAACCACGCCCTCGAGGCCGCCGTACACCACAAAATCGTAGGCCGTCAGCTTCACCAGCGCTTCCTGCCCCGGCACCAGGAATGCAATGTCCTTAGGCCGAATACGCACTTCCACCAGCAGGCTGTCGTCCAGCGGCACAATTTCAATGACTTCTTTGCCCGGCAGTACCACACCACCGATGGTATTGAAGTAAAGACGGTTGACCGTACCCTTCACGGGGGAGCGCACTTCCGTTTGACGCACGCGATCACTGAGTCCCTCGCCCGCCTCGCGCAGACCGTTGATACGCGCGATGGTATCGGTCAACTCCTGGCGCACTGTATTCTCGAACTCCACTTCCACTTCCGACAGCCGCCGCTGGGCCTCGGCAATGGCGGAATCGATGCGCTTGAGCTGGGCGCGGGATTGATCGTACTCGCCGCTGAGCTGGTTCACCTCGCGCTCCAGCCGCAGAATTTCCACCTGGGACACCGCACCGGAGGCAACCATGGGCCGCGTCACGCTCAGCTCCTGCCGGCTCAACTCCAGTGAGCGGGCCAGTTGCCGGGAGCGCGCAGTCACCTCCGCCAGCTCCTGTTGCCGCTGCTCCAGCTGTTCGGCGGCAATCTGGCGCTGCAGGGTGAGCTGCGCTTGCAGTGATGCGTAGAGCGCCTGCTCCTGCTCGACAATACCCGGCGCCTGCAGGGACCATTCCGGCTCCGGCGTAAATGCTGTGCCCGCCAGGTTGGCCGTCAGGCGCGCCGCACGCACTGACAACGCGCGGAACTCCGCCTGGTTTTCCCGCAGGTTGGAGGCGGAGCGGGTCTGGTCGAGCCGCACCAGCAGCTGGCCGGCCTCGACGACGTCACCCGCACGCGCGTGGATTTCGGTGACGACCCCGCCGTCCTGGGACTGCATGACCTGAATCTGCTGCGAGGGAATCACCTTGCCCTCGCCACGGGTGACCTCGTCCACCTCGGCAAATGCCGCCCACACCACCAGGGCGAGCACAATGAGGGCCACCACGTAGAGCAGGCCCCGGGCGCGCAGCGGCTGCTGCTGCAGGTAGGCACGATGGGCATCCTGCTCCCAACCGGCGGGTGTATCATCAGTTTTGCGCAACCAAGGCGCAAAAATGAAATCTGCCAGAAAACGGCGCGGCCGCTCGGGGGCAGTTTCCGCTGGCGCTGCTTCTTTTTCCTCGTTCATCGCGCCGCCCCTATCTTGCCCTGCTGCAGCGCCTGAATAACGCTATCGCGCGGCCCGTCCGCCACCAGCTTGCCATTGTCGATAACCAGAATGCGGTCGACCATCTCCAGCAGCGAGTTGCGGTGGGTAACCACCAGCCAGGTGCGCCCCTTGAGGCAGCCCGTCAGTTGCTGCTTCACCGCCACTTCCGTTGAGTGATCCATGGACCCGGTGGGCTCATCCATCAACAGGATGGGCGGCTCGTGCACCATGGCGCGCGCCAATGCCACGCACTTGCGCTGACCACCTGACAGGGAGTCACCACGCTCGCTGACCTGCATGTCAAAGCCCTTGGGATGGCGGTTGATATAGTCGGACAGATTGGCAATTTCGGCAGCACGCACCAAAGCGGCATCGCTGACATTGGCGTGCGACAGGGCGATATTGTCGCGCAGGCTGCCAAAGAACAGTGTGACGTCCTGCGGCACATACCCGACACGCGAGCGCAGCTCGCTGGGGTCCAGCTGACGAAGATCAATACCATCGACCATCACCGCGCCTTCCGTCGGCTGATACAGGCCCATGGCGAGTTTCTGCAGTGTGGACTTGCCCGAACCCACGCGCCCGAGAATGGCGACATGCTCTCCGGGCCGGATACGGAAGGAGACATTGCTCAGCGACTCCATTTCCGCGCCCGGGTAGGCAAAGGACACATTGCGAAACTCGATATCACCCTGGAACATTTCCCGCGACAGGAACTGGGCACCCTCGGCGCGCTCCATGGGCTTCGCCATGACCTCGTCCAGCGACTTCAGCGAGATCTCGGCGTTGTGCCACGAGGTGATCAGGCCGGCCACTTGGCCAAACGGCGCCATGACCCGTCCGCTCAGCATGCTGCAGGCAATCAGGCCACCCATGCTCAACTGCCCCGCGGTGATCAGATAGACCCCGGTGATAATCACGAACAGCGTGACCATCTGATTGCCCCAGAGCGTCACGTTGATGGTGGAATTGGACACCAGCCGCAACTGCAAGCCCACGTGTGCCAGGAAGGCAGTGCTTTCCTCCCACTTGCGCTGCATGCGCGACTCGGCGCCCATGGCCTTGATGGTATCCAGCCCCACCAGGCTTTCGATTAACGTGGCATTGCGCTGCGCGCCCGCGCGATAGGTGGTTTCCGAGAGCGCCCGCAGTTTGCCCTGGGTAGCCAGGGCATAGCCGAGCACCACCAGCAAACCCAGCGCCAACGGAATCAGCACCGGCCAGGCGATCCAGCCGATGACCGCAACAAAAATCAACGCGAAGGGCACATCAATCAGCGTCGTTACCGAAGCGGAGGTGATGAAATCGCGCACGGTTTCGAAGGAGCGCAGGTTCACGGCATAGGAGCCCACCGACAGTGCCCGGTTTTCCAGCCGCGAGCCCAGTACCCGTTCCATGATCTTGCCGGACAGCTCGACATCCACACGGCGACTGGCAAGATCGAGGAAATAGCCGCGCATGGTGCGCAGCACAATATCCGCGAGCATGATGGCCACCACGCCGATGGCCAGCATCCAGAGGGTCTCTACCGCGTGGTTCGGTACTACGCGGTCGTAGACGTTCATGGTGAAAATAGGCAGCGCCAGAGCGAATACATTGATGAAAAAGGCTGCAAGCAGCACGTCGCGGTAGACGGGCATGTTGGCGCGAATCGCATCCCAGAACCAGTGACCGCGCTCGGAGGTGCCGGTGCGCGGCGTGCGCTGGTCAAAGCGAAACCGCGGCCGGCACACAATGACGCTGCCGGTCTCATCCGCCAGCAGCTCTGCCGCCGGCACGGCAACCGCCGCCTCGTTCAGCTCCGGGTAGATCACCGTGGCTTCACTGCCGTCGGCACTCCAGCCCACCAGCACGCAGGCACGTTCATCCCGCAGCAGTACGATCGCCGGCAGCAAGGCGGGCTCCACGGCACGGGCACTGCGCTCGACAATGCGGCTGGCGAGCCCGGCCCGACTGGCAGCACGCTGCACCAGCGAAGGCGTCAAGCGCCCTTCTTCAAGCGGCAACCCACCCACCAGTGCTTCGGCGGTGGACGCACTGCCGTGATAGCGACACAGCGCCAGCAGGCTCTGCAGCAAGGGGTCGTCAGCGCTCGCGGTCATCGGTATGGGGTGCCCTTTTCTGCGCGGTCTTCAGAGTATTTTCACCAACACTCTCTAACCCACTGAAAATTTTAGTAATTAAGGAACACGGAGAATAAGCCAGTTACCGCCGAATTGCTATGTGACGCAGGTCACAAGACGGCAGAAAAAACCATTCACAAACGTGCAGACTATACTGCGTGGGTCCACAATGCAGGCGGCGATCGTGTAGAACAAAGCGTCCGCCCTTAAGCGAGGAGGCTTTTACATGCCCGACAAACCCCCATTGTTCGAAGCGCGAGATCTTTCACCCGCGTTCTGTGCCGACCGCCAGGGCAAGCGAAAATACGCCGGCCCCGATCGGCGCCGTCTGGACCGCCGCAGTAACGCCGACCGCCGCACGACGGTGCGCTTTGATGCGCACAGCGAGGATCGTCGACTCCTGCCGGGGCGCCGAGCTGACGACGCCGCCCTGCGTTTCTGGTAGGCCGCAGCGCCCTAGGCCAGACGGCCCCGACGTAACAGATGCGCGGCATAGATGGTCGCCGAGAGCAGCACCACGGCGCCCCCCTGGTGCGCCGCCGCCAGGCTGATCGGCACATGCAACAGCAAAGTGCTGATACCCAGAATCACCTGCAACCACAAGGCAGCAAGCAAGAACACGCTAGCCAGCCGCTCGCGCCCCCCAAGGCCTGTGCGCCACAGACGCCATGCAAACAGGTGGATCAGCACAAACAGCAGATACGCAAATATGCGGTGGTTGAACTGGATTGTGGTGATATCCTCGAACGCGTCCAGCCAGGCCGGATCACCCGCATACAGGCCCGGCGGCACAAAGGAGGTTCCCATGAGGGGCCACGTACTGTAGGCGAAGCCCGCTTTGGTGCCGGCTACCAGACCGCCTGACAGAATCATCAGAAAAACCAGCCCCACCAGGCCCACGCCCCAGGGCGCGAGTGCGTGCGGTTGCCGATTGCCGGGCCTGCGGCCCGCAAGCACATCGAGTATCACCCACAGCATCGCGGCGTAGATGACAAACGCCAGGCCCAGGTGCGCGGTGAGCCGGTATTGGCTAACGTGCGGATTGTCGACCAACCCACTTTTCACCATGTACCAGCCGAGCAGCCCCTGGCAGCCGCCGAGCACGAACAGCAACCACAGCCGCGGCATCAAGCCGGCGCGCACGCGTCCAGTGAAGGCAAAGAACAGCATGGGGAAGAAAAACAGCACACCAATCAAACGCCCCAGCACCCGGTGCAGGTACTCGAACATGAAGATGGTCTTGAAGGCATCCAGCGACATGCCGCGGTTGATCTTCAGGTACTCGGGCGACTGCCGGTACTTGTCGAACACCTCTTGCCAGGCCACTTCCGTAAGGGGCGGGACGATACCCATGATCGGGCGCCACTCGACCATGGAGAGGCCGGAGTTGGTCAGCCGTGTCACGCCACCCAGCAATATCATGCCAAAGATCACCGCGGCGCAGAGAATGAGCCAGGCGGCGATCTGTCGGTCGTAGTGTGTCTGTCGGGAAAGTACCATCGCGCTACCTCGGCCTGCCTGCCTTAATCAGGGAGCGCAATGATAACCGAATTTCGGCCGACTACGGCGATAAGCGCCGCAGTCTTTGGCCTATGTCAGCTTTGTAAGCTGGGCAAATCGCGGAACAGCCGCAGCGCGTCGGGATTGGCGAGGGCGTCGGTGTTCTTCACCGGCTCGCCATGCACCACATTGCGCACTGCCAACTCGACGGTCTTGCCGCTCAGGGTGCGCGGAATATCCGCCACCTGAACGATGCGCGCAGGCACGTGACGCGGCGTTGTGTTGCCACGTATCAAACCGCGGATCTCCGCCTCCAGCGCTGCGTCCAGCGTGCGACCTGCACGCAGCACCACGAAGAGCACCACACGCACGTCGCCCTGCCACTGCTGACCAATCACCACGCTTTCCAGCACGGCATCGCACCGTTCGACCTGCCGGTAGATCTCCGCGGTACCGATACGCACGCCCCCCGGATTCAATACCGCATCGGATCGCCCGTGGATGATGAACCCCCGATTGGCGGTCACCTCGCCATAATCACCCTGCGCCCAGACCCCATCGAAACGCGCGAAGTAGGCCGCGTGGAAGCGGCTGCCATCGGGGTCATTCCAGAAACCCAAGGGGCACGAGGGGAATGGCGCCGTGCACACCAGCTCGCCCTTCTGCTCCTGCACGGGGCAGCCCTGGTCATTCCATATCGCGACCGCCATGCCCAGCCCGGGCGCCTGTATTTCACCCGCGTGTACCGGCAGGGTCGGCGAGCCGCCCACAAAACAGGAGAGAATGTCGGTGCCGCCGGAGATGCTGGACAGGCAGACGTCCCGTTTGAAGTCGCGATACACAAACTCGTAATTTTCATGCAGCAGGGGCGAACCGGTGGACAGTATCGTTTTCAGGCTGCGCAGATCGTGGCTGTGTGCGGGCCGCTCACCGGCCTTCTCCAGCGCCCCAATGTACTTGGCACTGGTACCGAATACCGTGATGCCTTCCGCATCTATGGCATCCAGTAACAACCTGCCTTCGCCCGCAAAGGGAGAACCATCATAGAGTACCAGCGTAGCGCCACTGGCGAGCCCACTTGCCAGCCAGTTCCACATCATCCAGCCACAGGTGGTGTAGTAGAAAAACACATCCTGCGGACCGATGTCGCACATCAGGCTGTGCTCTTTGCGGTGCTGGAGCAAGGTGCCACCGGCGCCGTGCAGAATACACTTGGGCGCACCCGTCGTGCCGGACGAGTACATCACGTACAGCGGGTGGTTGAAGGGCAAACGGGCAAACGCGACAACAGTCGCGGCGGGGTCGACAAACCCCGCAAACAAGGCCGCGGGCACGCCTTGCGGCAGCGCGGGCTGTGCCGCAAGCAGCGGCACAACGACCACCTGCTCTACGCTGTCAACGGCTGGCAGGATGGCGTCCAGCCGGTCCAGAACAGCACAGGGCTTGCCGTTGTAGTAGTAGCCATCGGCACAGAACAGCACCTTGGGCGCAACCTGCCCAAAGCGATCGATAATGCCATTGACGCCAAAATCCGGGGAGCATGAGGTCCACGTGGCGCCCAGACTCGCCGTGGCCAGCATGGCGATCACCGCTTCGGGCACATTGGGCAGCAGACCCGCCACCCGGTCTCCAGGGCCGACGCCGAGCGCGCGCAACCCGGCGGCCAGCCCGGCCACCTGCCGGTAGAGGTCGGCGTAGGTCAACTCACGCCGCGCCCCTGTTTCCAGCAACCCCACCAAAGCGGGGTGATCATCCCTGCGCTGCAGCAGATTTTCCGCGAAGTTGAGCCGGGCCTCGGGAAACCAGCGGGCACCGGGGAACTGATCGGGGACTTCGAGCACCTGCGCCCCGGGCTCTCCGACCACACCGGTAAAGTCCCACACTTCACGCCAGAACAAGACCGGCTCCGCCACGGCCCAATCGTGCACGGCAAAATAATCTGCACCCTCAGGCAGATACCCGCGCGCGGCAAGCCCCGCGGCGAAACGGGTGAATTGCGCGCTCGCGCAACGTTCGGGGGAAGGGTTCCAAAGCGGCTCTTCAGACATACCGGTATTCTCTCGCAAGGCCGCCGGACAGCATGCCGGGGGGTGTCGCGGAATTCAATCATTGCGACACGCACGGGACCGCCCAAAGGAGGCGGCGCTGCCGCTGACAGAGGTCTCCGTGGCGGATTCCATCATAGGCATCCTGCAATCGGCACCGTTGGCTTGCTGGCTGCAGGTTTTACAATGTCGCTTGTAAAAACCACAAACCGTTACGGACAAAAGAGGCCTGTGGCGGCATGTGTCCAGCGCCCCGCCCGACCTCCCCAAGCCATTGATTTACAGCCCGAATCCATCGCAGCCCGCACTCGCCTGACAGCCGCAAGGCCGCGTCAGCGCTGGCCATGCGGTGAGAATCGCCTCTCCACACGCCGCACGACGTTAACGATTTTGGCGCGCGCAAACAGGGTCATCAGGCATTCTGGAACGGTATTTGCAACACGTCCACCAACGCGGCACGGCGCCGCGAGGAGTGCGCGGTCGAGCGGTCCACTCAGTAACCCGGAGTAAGTCGTGACAGCGCCTCAAGCACACGTGCCACAGCGAGGCTGATGGCAACGCCAACGTGAGAAAGGAGAACAGAATGACAGGCACCAATTTTACCGTACCAGGCATGCAACAAAAGGAAGCTGCGAAAGTGATCACGCTGCTGGATGAGCGTATGGTGGCGCTGATTGACTTGGGCCTGACCCTGAAGCACGTGCACTGGAACGTTGTAGGACCCAACTTCATCGCGGTGCATGAAATGCTTGACCCACAGGTTGCGGCCACGCGCGAAATGGTAGATGCCATCGCCGAGCGCATTGCCACCCTGGGTGGCGTCCCGGTCGGCACGCCCGCCGCGCTGGTGAAGCGCCGCGACTGGGATGACTACTCGCTGCAACGGGCCCTCGCCAACGAACATCTGGCAGCGCTGGATATTGTCTACAACGGTATTGTTGCTGACCAGCGTAAGGCAATTGCCGAACTCGCAGAGCTGGACCCGGTGTCAGAAGACCTGCTGACCGGCCATGCCAAGGACCTCGAGCTGTTCCAGTGGTTCATTCGAGCGCACCTGGAATCCGGCAGTGGCGAGCTCCCCACCAAAGGTGTAACGACCGAGCGCGGCGCCGCCAAAAAGGCCTCCTAACGCCTGACAGGCATTTATAGCCGTCGCGAGGCTGTGGGGGCTCTGGCACAGGGCCGGAGCCCCGCGTTTCGCCTTATGTGAGTATGCCCTGCTCTCGTGGCTGGCCCCCGCTGCACGCAGCCCGTAGAATGCAGGCCCCTGCTCACTGACAAACGTTTCATGCCACTTCTCAAACTCGAATCCCTGCAACTTCACTACGGCACTCAGGTACTCCTTGATGATGTCGACCTGACCATCCGCCGCGGTGAACGCTGGGGCTTGCTGGGGCGCAATGGCGCAGGCAAGACCACACTGCTGCGAGTACTGGCAGGTGAACTGCAGACCGATTCCGGTGATCGCTGGCTGCGACCCGGGGTGCGCATCGCGCGCTTGCAACAGACACTGCCCGACGCCGACAGCAGCACCGTCTACGACGTGGTCGCCGAAGGACTGGCGGAGGCTGGCAAGCTGCTGGCGGAATACCACCGCCTGTTGCACGACGGCGATGACATCGATTTTGACCGTCTCAGTGCGGTACAACAGGCGCTGGAAGCCGCCGATGGCTGGACCCTGCAGCAGCGTGTGGAAACCACTATCACCCAGCTACAGCTGCCACAAGACGCCAGGATGGGCGAACTGTCCGGCGGCTGGCGCAGGCGTGTCGCCCTGGCGCGCGCGCTGGTGGCGGACCCCGACATCCTGCTGCTGGACGAACCCACCAACCACCTCGACATCCCCGCCATCCAGTGGCTGGAAACACAGCTGCAGCAATACCGCGGCGCGATTGTGCTGATTACCCACGACCGGCGCTTTCTGCAGAGCGTTGCCACGCGCATTGCGGAACTGGACCGCGGCCATCTCACCAGTTGGGAGGGTAGCTACCAGGGCTTCCTCGCCCACCGCGACCAGGCGCTGGAAGCGGAAGAGCGCGCCAATGCGCTGTTCGACAAGAAACTGGCGCAGGAAGAGGTGTGGATTCGCCAGGGCATCAAGGCGCGGCGCACCCGCAACGAGGGCCGCGTGCGGGCACTGGAAAAGATGCGCAGCGAACGCCAGCAACGCCGCGAGAAAGTGGGAAGTGCCAACTTCGTCGTGGAGGAGGCGAGTCGCTCCGGCAAGGTGGTGGCAGAGCTGGAAAACGTCAGCAAGCACTTCGACGACAAGACCGTCATTCGCAACTTTTCCAGCATCATCCAGCGCGGTGACCGGGTGGGTATTGTGGGCGCCAACGGTGCCGGCAAGTCGACCCTGGTCAAGCTGATCCTGGGCCAGCTGCAGCCGGATGAAGGCAGTGTGAAGCTGGGCACGAAACTGGAAATTGCCTACTCCGACCAGCTGCGCGGCAAACTGGAGCCGGAGCAGAATCTTATCGACAATGTCTGCGGCGGCCAGGAGTTCATCGAGCTGAACGGCAAGCGGCGCCATGCCATTTCCTACCTCGGTGACTTTCTGTTCAGCCCGGAGCGGGTGCGCACACCGGTAAAAGCACTGTCCGGGGGCGAGCAGAACCGCGCCATTCTGGCACGCCTGTTCAGCAAGCCCGCCAACCTGCTGGTACTGGACGAACCCACCAACGACCTCGACATTGAAACCCTGGAACTGCTGGAGGACATCCTGCTGTCCTTCGACGGCACGGTCATCCTGGTCAGCCACGACCGCGACTTCATGGACCATGTGGTGACCCAGCTGTTGATCCTGCGTGGAGACGGCACGGTGGAGGAGCAGGCGGGTGGCTACAGCGACTGGGAAGCGCGCGGTGGCCGGCTGGTGGAGCCGGAAACCCGGGGCCAGCAAATGCCGGCAAGCAAGCCCGAAACGCCCGCCCCTGTGGCGGCCAGCCCCGCATCAACCGCGCGCCGGAAACTGTCCTACAAGGAACAGCGCGAACTGGACACCCTGCCCGCGCGGATCGAGGAACTGGAGCAGAAGCAGGCTGCGCTGGAAGCACGCACTGCCGACCCGGCGTTCTACCAACAGAGCCGCGAATCCGTGGATGCCGTGCTCGCCGAGCTCAGTGAGTTGCAGGCGGCACTGGATACGGCCATCGAACGGTGGGCCGAGCTGGAAGCCTGAGTGCTGCGGCTGCGCAACCGCAGCCCCCTCAGCCCGCCTGCAGGACCTTGCCCACCGACTCCGCCAGGTAGTCGATGTTGGCCCCATTGATACCCGCAACATTGATACGCGACGAATCCAGCATGTACACGCTGTACTGTTCGCGCAGCGCGAGCGCCTGAGCGGCACTCAGCCCGAGAAAAGAAAACATGCCCTTCTCTCGCTCGATGAAACCGAAGTCACGCCCGGTACACTGCTCCAGCTTGCTCACCAGGCTGGTGCGCAAACCGTTGATGCGCCAGCACATGGCCTCCAGCTCGTTCCGCCAGTTTGCATTCAACTCGTCATCCTGCAGCACGCGCGCAGCGAGCAATGCGCCGTGGGCTGGCGGCATGGAGTAAATACGCCGCGCGGCCACCTGGGCTTGCGTGCGCAGTGCCGCGGCACTGGCGGGGTTGGCACTTACGAATAACGTCGCGCCGGTGCGCTCCCGATACAGCCCCATATTCTTGGAGCACGACGCGGCAATCAGAACTTCCGGGAGACGCTCAACCAGCAGGCGCAACCCGGCTGCATCCGCATCCAGGCCATCACCCAGACCCTGGTAGGCGATATCGACAAACGGCAGAAACCCCTGGCTTTCCGCCATGTCGGCGATCTCTGCCCATTGCTCCAGGCTGAGGTCGGCGCCGCAAGGGTTATGGCAGCAACCGTGCAACAACACCACATCACCGTGCCGCGCAGCCCTGAGGTCCTCGACCAGGGCATCGAAATTGACGCCGTGGCTCGCGGGATCATAGTAGCGGTAGGTTGCAAACTGCAGGCCTACGCTGCCCAGTAGCGGTATGTGCACCGGCCACGTGGGGTCGGACACCCACACTCTGGCACCGGGCGCAGCCGCGTTGATAATCTCGGCGCCAATGCGCAAGGCACCGCAACCACCCGGCGTCTGGATGCTGCTGACACGCCCGTCCAGCAAAGCCGGGCTACCCAGCCCGAGTACCAGCTGCTGCATGCCGCTGTTGAAATCAGGGTCCCCGGCAGGCGGCATATAGACTTTGGTGCGCTCGGCCTGTACCAGGGCGTCCTGCGCCAGGCGAATGGCATCAAACACCGGGCACAGGCCTTCCTCGTTCATGTACACGCCGAGCGTCAGATCGACCTTGCGCGGGTTGGGGTCAGCACGACAGGCGGCGGCTAGCCCGAGGATGGAATCCTCGGGAACCTGGGGCAAGCATTCGAGCATGAGGAAATTCTCCTGGGTCAAAGTTCCGCCAGCAAAGCGGTCAGGTAATGCCAGAACGGCGCCACAGTCGCGATGCACAAGCGCTCCGTGGGCGAGTGTGCGCCGCGAATTGTGGGGCCGAAGGACAGGATGTCGGCGCCGGGAAGTTTGCTTTTCAATATACCGCACTCGAGGCCGGCGTGAATCGCCTTGACCGCAGGCACGCTATCAAACAGGCGCTCGTGCAGTGCTTTGCCCCGTGCCAACAGCGGGCTGGCAAAGTCCGGCTGCCACCCGGGGTACCCGGCAATACGCTGTATGTGCAGCCCCGCCAGCTGCGCCAGTCCCTCGACCGCCATGCGCAGGCTGATAGCCTGTTCCGGATTGAAGAAACGCAAGCTGCTTTCCAGCTCCAGCTTGCCCGCGGCCAGCTGCAGGCGCGCCAGGTTGACACTCACGTCGACCAGGTCTGCCGGCTGCTCAAGGCTGTAGGCCTGTGCCCCGTGCGGTAACGCAGCGAGCACCCGCAACAGGTCCCGGCTGTCGGCGCTGCTCATCACCTGGGCAGGTTCTGCCGGGTAAAGCAGCAATTCGAGGCTGTGATCCGCCGCGGGCAAGTAACCCCGCCAACGCTGTTGCAATTCATCCAGACGCCGCTGCAGGGCCTCCGCATCGGCGCTGCTGCAGGCAAAGCTGATGTTGCCCTCGCGCGGAATGACATTGTGCGCCACACCCACACTGGCCGCAGCCAGCTGCAGCGAGCCAACAGGATCGAGCGCCTCCACCAGCAGCTTCAGCGCATTGCCCAATTGCAGGTGAATCTCGATGCCTGAATGGCCACCGGCCAGCCCCTTCAACTCCAGCGTCCAGCAGCCGAACTCAGCCGCGGGGGACTGCACGGCATAATCCCGCGAAAACACCCAGCCGGCACCACCGGCACAGCCCACGTACAGCTCGTGCCAGTCCTCGGTATCCAGGTTCAGCATGACACGCCCGCTGAGCAGGGAGGCATCCAGGCCCAGCGCACCGCCGAGGCCGGTCTCCTCATCCACGGTAAACAGAAGCTCCAGGGGCGGGTGCTGCACGTCCGGGTCCGTGAGCAGGGCCAGCGCCGCCGCGCAGCCCAGCCCGTTGTCCGCACCCAGTGTGGTCCGGTCCGCCAGCAGCCAGCCATCCTCCACTTTCAGCTGCAGGGGATCGCGATAGAAGTCGTGCTGCTTGTCGAGCGTTTTTACCGTCACCATATCCAGGTGATTCTGGATGATCACGGTAGCGTGTCCCTCGCGCCCGGCGGATGCCAACACATACACCACCAGGTTGCCGGTAGCATCCAGCTGCCAGCGGCAGTCGTGGGCCTCGGCCTGCCCGATCACGTAGTCGCGCACCGCCGCCTCCGCTTTGGAGGGCCTGGGAATACGGGTCAGCTGGTAGAAATGCTCCCAGATATGTTCCGGATCAACCGGAAAATCCCGCGGTTTCATGACGTGCTCCTCCCGCAACGTATGCTGCGCTTACATCAGCGCGAATTTGGCGATGAATATACCGGCGAGAAACCACGCGCCCGGGGAAATGTCGCGATAGCGGCCCGCGAACAACTTGATCACCGCGTAGCTGATAAAGCCCACGGCAATGCCGTTGGCGATGGAAAAGGACAGCGGGATCATCACGACGGTGACCAGTGCCGGCAGAAGCTCGGTCAGGTCATCCCAGAGCAGGCCCTGCAAGCTGCTCAGCATGAGCATGGCCACATACACCAGCGCCCCGGCCGTTGCGAAAGCGGGCACCATACTGGCGAGTGGCGCGAAAAAGATCGCCGCCAGGAACAGTGTGCCAACCACAACGGCGGTCAGCCCGGTGCGCCCACCCGCCGCCACGCCCGTCGCACTTTCCACATAACTGGTCACTGGAGCGCAGCCGAGGAAGGCGCCGACCACACTGGAGGTGCTATCAGCCTTCAGGGCGCGATCCAGGTGCTTGATGTTGCCCTGCGCATCGACAAGACCGGCGCGACTCGCCACCCCCAGCAGGGTTCCTGCGGTGTCGAACAGGTTCACGAACAGGAAGGCAATGACCACGCTGACCATCGCGAGGTCGAGCGCCCCGATGATGTCCAGCTGCATGAAGACTGGCGCCATACTCGGTGGCGCCGCCACCAGGCCACGGTATTCCACCAGCCCAAACAGCAACGCGAGCCCCGTGGTGACAAGAATACCGACGATGATGGCGCCGCGAACCTGACGCACAGAGAGCACCGCAATCAGCAGAAAACCCAGAGCGGCGAGGAACGGCTCAGGGCGAGTAAAGTCACCCAGGGTGAGCAATGTAGCTTCGCTGGCCACAATCACACCGCCACTCTTGAGGCCGATGAATCCCACGAACAAGCCCACGCCGGCCCCCATCGCCACACGCAGATTCATCGGAATACTATCCAGCATCCAGCGGCGCAAACGGGTAATACTCATGATCACAAACAGCACACCGGCGAGAAATACCGCACCCAGCGCTACCTGCCAGCTATAGCCCATATCGGCGACGACCGTGTAGGTGAAGAACGCATTGAGACCCATGCCCGGCGCCAGGCCGACCGGCCAGTTGGCGTACAGACCCATGAAGTAGCAGGCGAGCGCCGAGGCAAGGCAGGTGGCGACGAAAGCTGCGGAGGCATCCATGCCCGCCGCAGCCATCAACTGCGGATTGACGAAAATGATATAGGCCATGGTGACGAATGTGGTCGCCCCGGCAATGACCTCGGTACGCACCGAGGTACCGTGCTCAGAGAGCTTGAAAAGGCGTTCAAGAAGGCCGTTGGCCACGTTAACCTGGTTCATCGGATGGCCTGGTTCCTCTGCGGATGGGCGCTCGGCGCTAGAAGCCAAAGTGTACGCAATCGCCGCGAGTGGCACCATAGTGCAGTCGCCGAACCCGAGCTATGGTAGCCTCACAGCCGGTAGCCACGACGATCAACAGGGACAAAGAACCGATGCACAAGTACTACATCAGCGCCCAGCAGTTGCTGGAAGATTCCTTCAAGTTGGCCTGGCAGGTCTACGAGAGTGGCTATCGTCCCAATTACATCGTCGGCGTGTGGCGTGGTGGCGCACCGGTCGGTATCGCCGTGCAGGAACTGCTGGATGTGCTGGGGGTCAACGCAGACCACATCGCTATCCGCACGTCGTCCTACACCGGCATCGGTCAGCGTGACCGCCATGTGAAGGTACACGGTTTGAGTTATATCATCCGCCAGCTTGAGTCAGAGGATTCACTGCTGATCGTCGATGACGTACACGACACGGGGCTGTCCATCGATCAGGTGATACTGGACCTGCACCGTGCCTGCAAGAAAAATACGCCCGAGATTCGCATCGCCACCCCCTACTACAAACCCGGCAACAACCGGACCGAGCGGGTGCCGGAGTACTACATTCATGAGACCGCTGACTGGCTGGTGTTCCCGCATGAATTGCACGGTTTGACCCTGGAGGAGATTCGCGCCAACAAACCCGAACTCGCCAGCATCATGGGGCAGCTGCAGCAACACCTGCAGACCGCCGGTAACCGCTAGTCGCGGGTGAAGGCGCGCACGATGTCGGCGTGCTGCGGAAATGCCTCGAGCAGCGCTGCGCGCTTGCCCAGTGCCATATCGGCGTAATCGAACCCCGGGGCCACCGCTTCACTGATCAACCCGTATTCACCCGAGGGCAGATGGGAAGCTTTCCACACACCGCCCCGCACTGTGAGCTGCAGGCGCTGGCCCGCAGCCAGATCCGGCCCCAGCACGGCCGTTTCCAGACGGCCATCCGGATGCAGCAAGTAATACTTCACAGGCGACCCCAGATGATAGAAGTGCACGATATCGGACTCATTCCGGTGCAGGTGCCCGATAGGTGAATCATCGGTGAGCAGGTAGTGGATCGCCGTCATGGTGTAGCGTGGACCCGCCGGCGTGGCCACTCTGGGCCGATGATCGGGCTGGAAAGTGCGGGCAAAATAGCCACCCTCAACATGTGGCTGCAGTCCCAGAGCAGCGATGATTGCCGCCTTGCCACTACCCTCGGCGGCATCGTCTGCACACGCCCCGCCGGTGGCCACCGCGGCCACACAGGCCATTAACACCCGAGTCCATTTCACAATGTGTCCTCCTGCCCGGCTTGCAACGCCTCGCGGATACGACCGCTGATCCGGGTGACGTTGGCGCGCAGACCCTGCTCGTCGATGGTGAGTACTTTACGGTCCTGCATCAGTACCTCGCCGGCGACTATCGTGGTTTGCACATCGTCGCTGCCCAATACATAAACGAGATGCGATTGCACATCATAGAGCGGCATCTGGTGGGTCTGGCTGACGTCCAACTGAATCATGTCGGCCTGCATCCCCGCCTTCAATTGGCCGATGTCGCCGCTTTTGTGGATCGCGGCAGCGCCCAGCCGAGTGGCCATGGCCAGCGCCTGGCTCGCCGGTAGTGCCGTGGGATCGCCGCTGATGACTTTATGCAGCAGAGCCGCCATACGCACCTCCTCCCACAGATCCAGATCATTGTTGGAGGCGGCGCCATCAGTTCCCAGGCCAACGTTGACCCCGGCAGCGAGCATGGCACTGACCGGCGCAACACCCGCTCCCAGCTTCATGTTGGAGGTGGGGTTGTGAATAGCCCCCACGCCGGCAGACGCGGTGCGTGCGATATCGGCGGGATCCAGTTGCACCATGTGCGCCGCAATCAGTGGCGAGCTGAACATGCCGAGCCCGGCGACATGCTGCACCGGGGTGGTGTCGAACTGTTCCAGCACGTAGTCACGCTCGGCTGGGGCCTCCGCCAGGTGCATGCTGATGGGCGCCCCGCGCGCCGCAGCTTTTTCCACCGTTGCCTGCAGGTGTTCCGGGGAGACCGTGTAGGGAGCATGCGGCGCAAATGCAGGCGTGATCCGCGGGTGTTTCCCCTGCCAGCGCTGCACGAAATCGTCAGCGGCAGCAAAGGAATCGTCCCAGCCACTGAACCCCGGGCTGGGGTAGTCAATATGCGGTGCACCGACCACGGCGCGCAGGCCACAGCGCTCGACGACCGCGGCGATCTCGTCGGGATAAAAATACATGTCGACAAATGTCGTGGTGCCGCCGCGGATCATTTCCCAGCAGGCCAGCTGTGCGCCCACGCGCACGAACTCCGGTGTCACGAAACGGCCTTCCATAGGGAAAACGTACTGGTTGAGCCAGGTCATGAGATCGAGGTCGTCAACCATGCCACGAAACAGGGTCATGGCCGAATGCGTGTGGCCGTTTATCAACCCCGGCATCAACACACGCCCCGCTCCCGAAATCGTCGACACTGCGCGCCAACCGGCGTCGATGCGCGCACGAGGGCCCACATCGACAATCCTATCGCCTTGCACCACCACGGCGCCGTCCTGCAGTTGCGGCTGCGCCTCGTCCATGGTGAGCACGTAGTCGCCATAGACAATGAGGTCGGCTTGCTGGGCGGACGTTGCCCACACGGCCAAGGGGCTGGCCAGCACAGCAGTCAGGAAACACGGTAAAAAAGCCTTCAACACACTTCTCCTCCTCCCCGGGGTATGGGGGTATGGGGCAACGGACAGATTCCGGGTTTCCAGCGCTAATGCCCAGCTTGGCATTGATTTCAACATGGTCAAATAGTGGTATTTTTCCCATGCGGGGCTGCGCACCTTGGCTCAACAGCGTAAATTTCACGCTATGAGCCGTCAAGGCCATCCGCGGGCACCAGACCCCATTTTGCGCTCTGCAAGACTGCAACTCTCAGCATCCATCCCGATCATTCAGGAGACTTACTCATGAAGCGCATAACCGTACCCCGGTTGGCCCTCACTGCCGCCATCGCCGCAGCCACTACCGCAACCGCCCCGGCCATGGCGCAGCTGGAAGAAATCATCGTCACGGCACAGAAGCGCGAGCAAAGCCTGCTCGACGTGCCGCTTTCCGTCGCCACCCTGTCTGGCGAGCGTTTCAGCGCCATCTTTGAAGGCGGCGCCGACATTCGCGGGCTGTCGGCCCGTGTTCCCGGGCTGTATGTCGAGTCTTCCAATGGCCGTGCGGCGCCCCGTTTCTACATGCGCGGACTGGGCAATATCGATTTCGACCTGGCGGCATCGCAGCCGGTCTCCATCATTATGGACGATGTGGTCAAGGAAAACGTGGTGCTGAAGAGCTTTCCGCTGTTCGACGTGGAGCAGGTGGAAGTGCTGCGCGGACCACAGGGGTCCCTGTTCGGCAGAAACACGACGGCGGGCATCGTCAAGTTCGACTCCCGCAAACCAACCCGTGAGCTTGAGGGCCGCGCCAAGGTCGATATCGGCGAGCTGGACACCCTGAACTTCGAAGGCGCCGTGGGCGGTGGCCTGACCGACACCGTTGCCGGCCGCATAGCCGTGTTGTACCAGAGCCGCGGCGACTGGATCGACAACGGGTTTACCGGAGAAAACGACGCACTGGGCGGCTTCACCGAGAAAGCCGTAAAGGGTTTCCTGCTGTTTGAACCCAACGACCGGCTGAGCGCCCTGCTCGGCGCCCACCACCGCGACCTGGACGGCACCGCCGCCGTATTCCGCGCCAATATTTTCGATACCGGCAGCAACAGCCTGAACGAAAACTACATTCGCGACACCGTGTTCTTTGACGAGGGTGACAACAACCCGCAGGAGTATCGGAATACCGGCCTCAACCTGAAACTGGAATACGCCTTTGACGCCGTAACACTGACCTCCATCACCGCGGGTGAAGATGCCAAGGGGCGCAGCCTGGGGGATATCGATGGTGGTTTCGGTGCCTCGTTCCTGCCCTTCATGGGCCCCGGCTTCATCCCCTTCCCTTCGCAAACACAGGATGCAGCAGATGTGCAGCAGTTCACCCAGGAACTGCGCCTCGCCAGCAACAGCGGTGAGCGGCTTAACTGGCAGACCGGCCTGTTTTACTTCGACTCAGACCTGGATGTGGAAACCAGCCCGTTCTTCGTGCCGGCAACCACGGTAACCCACGAAAACACCTCCATCGCCGTTTTCGGCCAGGCCGATTATGCCCTCAGCGATGCCTGGACCCTCACCGCGGGCCTGCGCTGGACTGACGATGAAAAGGACTTTTTTGCACCGGGCTTCGAGGAAAGCGTGTCGGACGATCAGGTCACCGGCGACCTGGCGCTGTCGTTCGCAGCGGATGACGCCTCGCTGTACTGGGCCAAGGTGGGGACCGGGTTTCGCGCGCCCACCATTCAGGGCCGCGATGTGGCATTCGGTGCTGCGCCCTCGATTGCCGATTCAGAAACGGTCATCTCCTATGAACTGGGCTACAAGGCAGAGTATCTCGAGGGGCGTATGCGCCTGAATGCGGCGCTGTTCTACTACGAGGTCGACGACATTCAGTTCACCGCCGTGGGTGGCACCAACAACACCATTCAGCTGGTAAACGCGGAGCAGGGCACAGGCATGGGCGGTGAGCTCGACCTGGAATGGGCGGTGACCGACAACTTGTCATTGACCTTCGGCGCCGGCTATGTCGACACCGAAATAAACGATGACACGCTGCGGGTTGGCCCCTGTGGCAGCGGCGCCTGCACCATCCGCAACCCGATCGACGCCGACGGACTGGTGCTTGTCGATGGCAACCCGTTCCCACAGGCACCCGAAACCACCTTCAACTTCAGCGCTGCCTGGAGCATGCCGGTAGGCCGCGAGTCTGAAGTGTTCGCTTTTACTGACTGGTCCTACCAGGGCGACACGCAGCTGTTCCTCTATGACGCGGTGGAGTTTGCGACCGACGGCCAGTTCGAGGGCGGCGTGCGCCTCGGTTGGCGGCTGCGCGATGGCAGCTATGAGGTGGCGCTGTTTGGCCGCAACATCACGGATGAAGAAAACGTGCAGGGTGCCATCGACTTCAACAACCTGACGGGCTTCACCAACGAGCCGCGCGTGTGGGGTCTGTCGCTCTCCAGCGCTTTTTAAAGGCCTGACCGCAATCGGCGGGCCGGCGCAGAAACGTCGACCCGCCTACAAGCCAAACCCAGAGGACAGCAGGCCATGATGAAAGCCGCTTTGCTTACACTACTTGCCGCACTTTTTGCCAGTGTTGGTGCCGGCGCCGCTGACGCAGACAGCATCGCGCCTATTCCGGTCAAGGTCGTGGTGGTCACCATGTTTGAAACCGGCGCCGACACCGGCGACAAGGCGGGAGAATTCCAGCGCTGGTACGAACGTGTGCCGCTGGACACGCGCTTCCCCGCACCGCACATGCACCACGACATACACATGAATCTTGAATCCGGCGTGCTCGGTATCGTCACTGGCATGGGCACCGCCAACGCCGCCGCCAGCGTCATGGCACTGGGCCTGGACCCGCGCTTTGACCTGAGCAAGGCCTACTGGCTGGTTGCCGGCATTTCCGGCTTCGACCCAGCGGACGCCTCGCTGGGTTCGGTGGCCTGGGCCGAATGGCTGGTGGACGGCGATCTGGCGCACGAAATCGACAGCCGCGAAATCCCCGAGGGCTGGAATCACGGCTATTTCCCGTTGTTCAGCCAGGGGCCAGAAGACGCCTCACGCAAGAGTTACAACCTGGGCGAAGTCTTCCGGCTCAACACCGGGCTGGTCAACTGGGCCTACGGCCTGACCAGAGACATGCCCCTCCCCGACCACCCCACGCTGGAGGCGGCGCGCAAGCCCTATGTCGATTACCCGGTCGGGCAACAGCCGCCACGGGTGATCAAGGGAGACCAGCTGGCCGCCATGACCTTCTGGCATGGTGAACTGCTCAATGACTGGGCCAACGAGTGGGTCAAATACTGGACTGACGGCCAGGGCGAATTCGTCAGCTCCGCGATGGAAGACACCGGTACCTTTCAATCACTCACTTACCTCGACGCGGCCGGCAAGGTGGATAAAGACCGGGTGATGGTACTGCGCACCGCCTCCAACTTCACCCTGCCTCCGCCGGGCAAAACCGCTGCGGCGTACCTGCTGGAAGAACAGCATGACAGCTACGCGGGGCTGGATGCGGCGCTGGAAAACGCCTACCAGGTGGGCAGGAAGGTCATCGATACACTGCTGGCCGACTGGGAGCAGCACGCTCGGCAGATACCTGCCGCCAACTAACCCCGGGCAGCGCTGCCCAAAGCGTGTGCGGACAGTCGGGCGTAAATCGCTTCCGCCTGCTCACACATGGCTTCGCACTGCGGCGGCAGCGCCACTTCAGCCAGGGGCTGCTCGTTCACCGCCTGGAACCCGGTTGACGCCTCTACCGCGGCATACCAGTGCGGTGCCCACACGCCGTCGCTGTCCCGGCTGCCAGCGGGCCAGCTGAGCATCGCCGCGCTGAATGGAATGCCCACGCCTTCGCACAGCGCCCGCAACACGCCTTCAGGGTCGGCCAGTGTCGCGGCGGAATCGATCACCGGGGGCGCTGCACCCAGCCGGTCCGCAACGCGCTGGAACAGCTCCCACTGCTGCACAAAACCCAGCTCCTCGAGCGCAAACTCGGGACGCACGCGAGCGTAGGACGCGATGATCCGGCGCGGCTGTCGAATCAGAAAGCAGTTCACCAGGCCGTCTGTCCAGGCCATGTCCATCGCCGGAAGGATATGTTGCGTCATGTGCTTCTGGTAGAACAGGGTACAGCGGTCCCGGTCTGCGGTGGCCGGCAATTCCTCACACAACTGACGCGCCACTTCACGCCAATCGCAACTCATGCTCGCCTTCACTGCTTCGCCGGCCGGGTGGTCCAACCCGGTGGCTTGCAGGTAATAGCCGTAAAACGGCTCATCCACCACCGCGCAATCCGCCCGGTTCTCGAACGCGCGCATCAACGCCGTACTGATATTGCGCGGGCCAGACCACATGGCCAATCGAAGCGTCTGCATGTGACTAACCCCGCGGATGTAGCTGGCCGGGGCCGGCGATGTAGCGCGCGACCGTTTCCCGGTACTGCCCCTGCAGGCGCTTGATAACCGGACGCTCTGCATCGGGCTCGCCAATCGTGCGGCCATCCACCTCGGTTACTGGCACCAGGCCGGCAAAGGTGCCGGTAACAAATGCTTCTTCAGCGTTATACACATCAGTGAGCGTGAAATTGGTCTCGCGCACGGTGAGGCCGAGCTCCCGACCCATTTCCAGCACCTTGCCGCGCGTGATGCCGTCGAGGCAGTAGTCCCCGGTCGAGGTCCATATTTCACCGCGGCGTACAATAAAGAAGTGCGTCGAGTTGCAGGTTGCGACAAACCCGTGTGGGTCCAGCATCAGTGCCTCGTCGGCACCGGCCTTGGTCGCCTGGATGCAGGCGCCGATGCAGTTGAGCTTCGAGTGTGTGTTCAGCGCGGGGTCCTGCACGTCCGAGTAGCCGCGGCGCACATACACTGTATACAGCCGCACGCCCTTCTCCACCACTTCGGGCAGCGCCTCTTTGTATTCGGGAATGATCACCACCGTCGGCGGCGTGATCGTCATGCGTGGATCCTGGTAGGGCGTTGCCTTCACACCCCGCGACACCATCAGCCGAATGTGCACGCCATCGTGCATGCCGTTTGCCGCCAGCAATGCGTACAAGCGGGCGGCCAGTTCCTCGCGGGTGAAATCGGGCTGGAAATCCAGCGTTTTCATCCCCTCGAACAGGCGCTCCAGGTGCCGTTCCAGAAACAGCACCGTATCGCCCTCGACACGCAGGCCTTCCCACACGCCATCGCCCAGGATAAACCCCGAGTCGAACACGGAAATACGCGCCTCGGCACGCGGCACAATCGTGCCATTGATCTCGATGAGGATAGATTCATTGCGCGGATCGCCCGCGTACTCATGCGTGCCTTTCATGCCTGTGCTCCCGGAACGGTTTTCTGCGCGCGCTATTGTGCGCTATTCGGGCCGCAAGTACATCCGTGGTAAAATCGCGCCACCTCCAAAACACCCAGGCAGGCACTACCCGTGGCCGAACAACGCGACAACATCTACGCGCAACCCGTACCCGAGCCGACCGCATTCCGCTTCGATGACCGGGTGGCCCAGGTGTTCCCGGACATGATCCGCCGCTCCGTGCCAGGCTACAGCACCATCATCGCCATGACCGGCCTGCTCGCGGGGCGCTTCGCCACACCGGGCAGCCGCCTCTACGACCTCGGCTGCTCCCTCGGCGCGTCCACCCTCGCCATGCGCCAGAACGTGCAACACGGTGACTGCCGGATTGTCGGCGTCGACAACTCCGCCGCAATGCTTGAGCGCTGCCGCGGCGTTATGGATACCGACAGCCACGAAGTCCCCGTGGATCTCGTGTGCAGCAATCTGCAGGACGTGCATGTCACCGATGCCTCGGTGGTGGTGCTCAACTTCACCCTGCAGTTCATCGCCCGCGAAGAACGCGACGCCGTCATTCAGCACATTTACGACGGCCTGCGACCGGGGGGCATCATGGTGCTCTCGGAAAAAGTCACCTTCGAGGACCCGCACCTCGACGCCCTCAACATTGACCTGCACCACGACTTCAAACGCGCCAACGGTTACAGCGACCTGGAAATTGCGCAAAAACGCGATGCGCTGGACGGTTTCCTGCGGCGCGAAACACTGCAGCAGCACCGCAAGCGCTGCCACGACGCCGGTTTTGGCAGCTGTGACGTGTGGTTCCAGTGCTTCAACTTCGCCTCACTGATAGCCCTTAAATGATCGACTACGGCCCGCTGATAGACCGCTGGCAACAAGATGCCCAACTGGCACCCTGGGCCGAGCGCCTGCACGCACAGATCGCCAGTGGCCTTGCCGTCGAACGCTACGGCGACCTGCCGCGCTGGCTCGAAGCCCTCGCGGCCCTGCCCGATATCACACCAACAACTCGCCGGCTCACCAGCGCCCGCGTGGGCGCCGACCGGCAGCCCGCGCTGGATGAGGCACAGATATCCGCCCTGCGCGATACCCTGCAGCGTCTGCATCCCTGGCGCAAAGGGCCCTTCGACCTGTTCGGCGTGCACATCGACACCGAGTGGCGCTCCGACTGGAAGTGGGAACGACTGCAGCACGGCCTTGACGACCTCACTGGCCGCCGCGTACTCGATGTGGGTTGTGGCAGCGGCTATCACTGCTGGCGCATGGCCGGCGCCGGGGCCCGGGAGGTCATCGGCATCGACCCTACGCCGCTGTTTGTCGTGCAGTACTGGGCGTTGCAGAAATACCTGCAGCACTCCGGCGTGTGGGTGTTACCGCTGGGCATTCAACACGTGCCCGCCAAGCTGCAGGCGTTTGACAGTGTGTTTTCCATGGGAGTGTTGTATCACCGCCGCTCGCCGATGGATCACCTGCAGGAGCTGCGCGACTGTCTGCGTCCCGGCGGGCAGCTCATCCTGGAAACACTGGTCATCGACGGGCCTCTGGGCGCCACCCTGGTACCCGAGGGGCGCTATGCGCGCATGGGAAATGTCTGGTTCCTGCCCAGCCCCGACACGCTGGTGTCCTGGCTGCGCAAGCTGAAATTCCGTGATGTGGCACTGGTGGATGTCTCGACTACCCGCGTCGAGGAGCAGCGGCAGACCGAGTGGATGCGCTTTCAGTCATTGGCTGACTTTCTCGACCCCGAGGATGCCACGCGCACGATAGAGGGGTATCCGGCGCCGATGCGGGCTGTGGTGACGGCCCGGGCGCCGTAATGCTTGCGGGTGGGCTCGGCGGGTAGCACGGACGTGGTGGCGGGCGGCTCGATGGGCGGCGCAGGCTTGGAGGCGGGCGGCTCGACGGCTGGGGGCGAGCAGGACACGCCGTGAACCCATCCCTGGGGGCTTGAAGGAAACATCCCTGTTTCCTACAGTCCTGCTCGCCCCCAGCCGCCGCGCCACCCTGCGCATTGGGCTTGTGGTGCCAGAATTTACTTCCGAGCGACGCTGCACCCCGCGCCTTGAATGCCAGACTTCACCACCCAAGCCGCATGTGCCGGTGTGGGCGGCCCTCAATGCAACGCCTTCTCCCGCCGATGCTCATGAAACACATACTCAAATACCTCCCGGTAGTTGCGCGCAAAGCGCACCTCCAGCCCCTCCCGCAAATACGCCGGCAACTCATCGAAATCACGCCGGTTGGCCGCAGGCAGAATCAGCTCGGGTATCTTCATGCGTCGCGCCGCGATCACCTTCTCGCGAATACCACCCACCGGCAGCACCTGCCCAGTCAGGGTCAACTCCCCCGTCATCGCCAGCGGCCGTTTGATCCGCTCATTGCGCGCCAGGGAAATGAGGGCGGTTGCCATGGTAATGCCGGCACTGGGGCCGTCCTTCGGCGTGGCACCCTCCGGCACGTGCAGGTGCACCAGGCTGGTGTCGAAGAAATCGTAGTCACAGTCGAAGTCCCGCAGGTGTGCCACCACATAACTGTAGGCAATCTCCGCTGACTCGCGCATGGTCTCACCCAAGCGCCCCGTGAGTTTGAAACCACTGTTCAGGGTGTGCACCTTGGAGGACTCGATCGCCAGCGTGGCCCCGCCCATGGCCGTCCAGGCCAGTCCGGTGGCAACTCCCGGGCCGCGCAACAGCTTCTCGGTGTGAAACACCGGTTGACCCAGCAAGGTTTCAATATCCTTCTTGCCGATGCGCACGCGCTGCTCGCCGCCCTCCAGCAGGCTGACAATGGATTTGCGGATGATGCGTGCCAGCTGCTTTTCCAGGTTGCGCACACCGGCTTCGCGGCAGTAGCTCTCGATCACCGATTTCAACGCGGCGTCGTTTATCTTCAGCTGCTCAGCCTTGAGGCCATGCCGCTGCAGTAGCCGGGGCCACAGATGGTTGCGCGCAATGGCCAGCTTTTCCTCGGCGATGTAGCCGGCCAGGCGCAGCACTTCCATGCGGTCCAGCAGCGGTCCGGGAATGCTGTCGATCTGGTTGGCGGTGCAGATAAACAGCACCTTGGAAAGATCCACACGCATATCCAGATAGTGATCGAGAAATTCAGCGTTCTGTTCCGGGTCCAGCACTTCCAGCAGGGCCGACGCGGGGTCGCCCTGGAAGGATGCACCGATCTTGTCGATCTCATCCAGCATGATCACCGGATTGGCCACTTTCACATCCTTGAGTGCCTGCACGAACTTGCCCGGCATCGCCCCGATGTAGGTACGGCGGTGACCCTTGATTTCCGCTTCGTCGCGCATGCCACCGAGGCTGAAGCGGTAGAACTCCCGTCCCAGGGCATCAGCCACGGAGCGCCCGATGCTGGTTTTGCCTACGCCAGGCGGGCCAACCAGCAAGAGAATGGAGCCGCTGATCTCGCCCTTGAAGGCGCCCACAGCAAGGAACTCGAGGATGCGCTGCTTGACGTCGTCCAGGCCATCGTGATGCGCGTTGAGTGTCTCCCGCGCATGGCCGAGTTCGAGCTGATCCTCCGAGTGAATACCCCAGGGCACTTGCGTGGCCCAGTCGAGGTAGTTGCGGGTGACACCGTACTCGGGGGAACCGCTCTCCAGCACCGAAAGCTTGTGCAACTCTTCGGCGATACGCTCGCGCACGGGCTCTGTTGGCTTCAGGGCGGCGAGCCGCTCTTCGAAAAGCTCCAGGTCGGTACTGCGATCATCCTTGGACAGGCCGAGTTCTTTCTGGATGACTTTCAGCTGTTCGCGCAGAAAAAACTGGCGCTGCTGCTCCGAAACCTTTTCATTCACCTGGCTGGTGATGTGGGTTTGCATCTCCGCCACTTCACGCTCTTTGCGCAGCAGCACCAGCACTTTTTCCATGCGCGCCAGCAGGGGCAGCGTATCGAGAATCTCCTGCAGCTGGTCCCCCTTGGCCGTGGTCAGGGCGGCGGAGAAATCCGCCAGCAGACTGGGCTGGTTGGGGCTGAAGTTGGCCATGTAGTGCTTCAGCTCTTCGCTGTACAGCGGGTTCAGTGGCAACAGTTCCTTGATCTGCTGAATGAGCGCCATGGCATAGGCCTTGACCTCGTCGCTGTCGCGATCTCCCGAGCTGCGCGGGTACTCAACCTGCACCCGGTAGGGCGCAGAATCCGTGAGCCAGCGCACGATACGGAAACGCTTCACCCCCTGCACCAGGAACTGGCCGGGGCCATTGGCGCCGGGTGGCCGGTGCAGGCGCGCAACGCAGCCTATTTCCGGAAACTGGCGGGGACCGATGTTGTCGGCGCCCTGCTGTTCCACATAACTCAGGCCCACCAGTCCGTGTCCTTCCGCGGCGATAGCCTCCAGCGTGGGAGCCCATTCCTGCGGGTTGATCGCAACGGGCTGCACCTGACCGGGGAAAAACGGGCGCTGCGGCACCGGAATCACATACAGCGTATCGGGAAGCATATCGCTCGCCACTGCCGGGGCCTGGGACCCTGTGGCGTGTGTGTCCGACTCGTCTGGTGCAAATTTAGGGGCCTTGCTCATGCTTGCCTGCCTGTTTCAACTGCGGGGTTATCCGCCAGATATGGGCTCGACGCGCGGTATTTCAAGAGAGTAACCACAGAGCCATTTTTCAGCAGCCGGCGCTGGGAGTATACTGGCGACAGTTGAATCGCACTTCAAACCGCACGACTGATACAGGAGTCCACAGTGCATATTGACAAGGCCACTGAAGCCGAACTGCGCGCTGCGCTTGCCGATCTCCACGAACAGTACGATGCCCTGGCAGCGAAAAACCTGAACCTGGACCTCACCCGCGGCAAACCCAGCGCGGCACAGGTTGCCCTCTCCGACGCGCTGGACGGCATTCTGGACGGCGACTACCGCGCGGCGGACGGCAGTGATGCTCGCAACTACGGTGGTCTCGAGGGCCTGCCGGAGGCGCGCGCCCTGTTTGCCGCGGTGCTGGGTGCGGCGCCGGAGGAAACGCTGGTCGGCGGCAACAGCAGCCTGACCCTCATGTACCAGGTTATGGACTTCGCCCTGCGCGAGGGCTTGCGCGGCGCGGAATCCGCCTGGGGCAATCGGGCACAGGTGAAGTTCCTGTGCCCGGTACCCGGTTACGACCGCCACTTTTCCGTGTGTGAATACCTCGGTATCGAGATGATACCCGTGCGTCTGCTCGACTCAGGCCCGGATATGGAGCAGGTAGAGGCGCTGGTTGCCGCCGACGCTGATATCAAGGGCATCTGGTGTGTACCCCGCTTCTCCAACCCCACCGGCTGCGTCTACAGTGCAGATACCGTAGAACGCCTTGCGCGCCTGCCGCAGGTCGCGTCTGCCAATTTTATCGTCATGTGGGACAACGCCTACGCGGTGCACACCCTGCAGGAGGACGCCCCCACTCTGGACAGTATCACCGCCCACGCGCGCGAGCTCGGGACTATGGACGGCATTTTCCAGTTCGGGTCCACCTCCAAGATCACCTTCGCCGGCGCGGGTGTTGCGTTCGTCGGCAGCAGCGAACGCAACCTTGCCGCCTTCCGGGCCCACCTCGCGTTCCAGACTATCGGCCCCGACAAGGTCAATCAGTTGCGTCACGTGCGGTTCCTCAAGGACAGCGAGACCCTCCGTGCCCACATGCGCCGACATGCGGCACTGCTCAAGCCGCGTTTCGATGTGGCACTGGGTACGCTCGAGCGGGAACTGGCCGGCAGTGGCATGGGCAGCTGGACGACCCCGCAGGGCGGCTACTTTGTCTCTTTCGACGCGCTGCCGGGGCTGGCGTCAGAGATTGTGGCGCTCGCGGGCAACGTCGGTGTGAAGCTCACGCCAGCCGGTGCCACCTTTCCCTACGGCAAGGACCCGGACAACCGCAATATCAGGCTCTCACCCAGCTTCCCGGCGCAGGACGATGTACAGGCGAGCGTGGACGTGTTCGTGTTGTGCGTGAAAATCGCGTCGATCAAGCAGCGGCTGGGCCGCTAGAAGGCAGTGTGAGGACGCCTGCCACGCAGTGGCGGGCGCATTGCCTGCGGTCAGTCGTCGCCGCTGTGGTGGGGCTGCATGCCGGGCACGGGGAAGGCCGTCACGTTGCTGCGTGAACCGGGGGCGGCCTCGGATATCTTGCCCGTGCCTTCCTTGTCCACCTCGTCGATACGAATAATCGCCTGCAGCGGAATGTAACTGCGTTTTACCCCGCTGAACTCATGCTTCAGCTTTTCCTCACTGGGGTCGACAAGAATCTGTGAACGCTCGCCGAAGACGAACTCCTCGATTTCGATGAAGCCCCACATGTCGCTCTGGTAGATCTGGCGCGCGAACACCTCGAACACCTGGTTCGCGTTGTGGAAAATCACCTTGTACACAGGTTGGTTGGCCATGCTGTCCTCGTGAGGCGTTGCGCCGGGCGGTTCCGCGGCAAGTGCGCTAAAACCGGGGGGAGGCGATGTTACCACTCCCGGCACAAATTACCACTATCTGCCACCCGGGCCGGCTAGGTTTCCGGGGTATGAATCTGTATAATTCACCCCCTTTTTACAACAACCGGCCAGAAACCGACCGCGGTGCGCCGACGAGGCTCAGTGAGCAAAAAGCTGTACATCAAGACCCACGGCTGCCAGATGAACGAGTATGACTCGGCGCGCATGCGCGATCTGCTGCAGGCCAGTCACGGTCTCACGCCCACAGACAACCCTGAAGAAGCGGATGTCCTGCTGCTCAATACCTGCTCGATTCGTGAGAAAGCCCAGGAAAAGGTGTTCCACCAGCTGGGCCGCTGGAAGCACTTGAAGCAGAAGAATCCCGACCTGATCATCGGCGTGGGCGGCTGTGTCGCCAGCCAGGAGGGCGCCGAGATCGGCAAGCGCGCGCCGTATGTCGACCTCGTCTTCGGGCCGCAAACCCTGCACCGGCTGCCCGCGATGATGGAGCAGCGCGGCCCCGCTGGCACCCTGGTGGTCGATGTCAGCTTCCCGGAAATCGAGAAATTCGATCGCCTGCCAGAGCCCAGCGTTGACGGGCCCACCGCCTTCGTATCGGTGATGGAGGGCTGCAGCAAGTACTGCACGTTCTGCGTGGTGCCTTACACCCGTGGGGAAGAAGTGTCGCGGCCCGTGGATGATGTCATTGCGGAAGTGGCGCACCTCGCCGGCGAGGGCGTGCGCGAAGTCAACCTGCTCGGGCAGAACGTCAACGCCTACCGCGGTGCCAACCACCTCGGTGAGGTCGTCGATTTTGCCGAGCTGCTGCACCTGGTGGCGCGCATTCCGGGCATCGAGCGCATCCGCTACACCACGTCGCACCCGGTCGAGTTCAGCGATGCGCTGATTGACGCCTACGCGGAAATTCCGCAGCTGGTCGACCATCTCCACCTGCCCGTGCAGAGTGGCTCTGACCGGATTCTCATGGCCATGAAGCGCGGCCACACGGCACTTGAATACAAGTCGAAAATCCGCCGGTTGCGCCGTATACGCCCGAACATCAGTATTTCTTCAGATTTCATTATCGGCTTCCCGGGCGAAACCGAAACGGATTTCGCCGCTACCATGAAGCTGGTTGAAGACATCGGGTTCGATACGTCCTTCAGCTTCGTCTACAGCGCGCGCCCCGGTACACCCGCGTCAGAGCTGCCGGACACCACCGATGAAGGCACCAAGAAGCAGCGCCTGCAGATTCTGCAGGCGCGTATTCTGCAGGAAGCGCAGGCCATCAGCCGCCGTATGGTGGGCACGGTGCAGCGCGTGCTGGTCACGGGTGTCTCCAAGAAAGACCCGGGCGAACTGCAGGGCCGGACCGAGAACAACCGGGTGGTGAATTTTCACTGCACCGACCGCAGCTTGATCGGCGCATTTGCCGACCTTGAGATTGTCGACGCGCTGCCGAACTCACTGCGTGGCCAGCTGGCACAGGCGCCGCTGTTGCGCGCGGTTGACTAGTCGGCACAGCCGTATATCCTTAAACCCACGACCACATGCCCAAGCGGGCTGCGAGCGATTTGAACAGCGAATCTCCGACCCCCGAGTCGACACAGTCAAGCCTCACCCTGGAACCGAATGACACCCGCCATCTGGCCATGCTCTGCGGCCAGTTCGACGGCCATTTGCGCCAGATCGAGTCCCGTCTGGGCATCAGTATTGCAGCCCGCGGTAACCAGTTCCTGCTCAGCGGGCCGCCCGGCGCGGTCAATGCCGGCCGCAGCCTGTTGGAAAACCTGTATGGCGAGGTTTGCCAGGGCGTTGGCTTGAGCCCGGAGTCACTGCACCTGCAACTGCAGCAGGCGGGAATCGAGATGCTGGCCGAAGACCCTGCAGGCGCTGCCATTGAGGCTATTCAGGTTATTCGCACCAAGCGTGCATCGGTAAAACCCCGCGGCAAGAACCAGCAGGGCTACGTGCGCACCATCAAGCAGCACGATATCAATTTCGGCATCGGACCGGCCGGCACGGGCAAAACCTATCTCGCGGTCGCCTGCGCCGTGGAAGCACTGCTGGAGGAACGCGTGCGACGCATCCTGCTGGTGCGCCCGGCGGTAGAGGCCGGAGAGAAGCTGGGCTTCCTGCCTGGCGACCTGAGCCAGAAAATCGACCCCTACCTGCGCCCCCTGTACGACGCCCTGTACGAAATGCTCGGCTTTGAAACGGTCAACAAGTTCATCGAGCGCAATATTATCGAAGTAGCGCCGCTCGCCTTCATGCGCGGCCGCACGCTGAATAATGCCTTCATCATTCTCGACGAAGCCCAGAACACGACGCGTGAGCAGATGAAAATGTTCCTCACCCGCATCGGCTTCGGCTCCACGGCGGTGATCACGGGGGACGCCACCCAGATCGACCTGCCCAAGGGCATTCAGTCCGGCCTGACCCATGCCGGCAATATCCTCGCCGATGTCGAGGGCATAGGCTTCACCTGGTTCGGCAACAAGGATGTGGTGCGCCATCCCATGGTGCAGCGTATCGTTGAAGCCTACGATGCCTACGAGGACAGGGCGACACCGCTCGACAAGACCCGGCCATGAACAGCCACATCGACATCCAGACTGCCTGTACCGAGCCGGTTCCCGAGGAGGACGACTTAAGGCACTGGCTGCAAACCACCCTGCAGGGTCGCGCCAGCAGTGCCACTCCGGAACTTTGCCTGCGCCTGGTGGGTGCAGAGGAAATGGCACAACTCAACCAAAACTACCGCGGCAAGCCGGGGCCCACCAACGTGCTGTCGTTTCCCGCCGACCTGCCGGAGAGCCTGCAGCTGCCGCTGCTGGGCGATATCGTCATCTGCGCCCCTGTGGTCGCCCGGGAAGCCGCTGAACAGGGCAAACCCGCAGCCGCACACTGGGCCCACATGGCCGTGCACGGCGCGCTGCACCTGCTGGGCTACGACCACATCTGCGAGGCTCAAGCCAAGGAGATGGAAAACCTGGAAACGGCCATCCTGGCCATACTGGGATTCCCCTGCCCCTACCCAGACACTGTCTCCGAGGAGCCCGTCACCCCATGAGCGAAGATCGATTTGGCAGCGAGCCCGGAGACCGCTCCTGGCTCGAGAAAATAGCCTTGCTGTTCTCCTCGGAACCGCACAATCGCCGCGACCTGGAAGGGGTTCTCGCCATCGCCGCCGAAAACGAGGTTATCGACCAGGATGCGCGCAGCATCATGGAAGGTGCCATGAAGGTCAGCGACATGCAGGCGCGCGACATCATGATTCCACGCGCGCAAATGGTGGTGATCAAGGCGGATTCAACGCTGGAGGAAATCCTGCCGCAGATCATTCACTCTGCCCACTCTCGCTACCCGGTGATCGGTGATAGCCCCGACGATATTCAGGGCATCCTGCTGGCCAAGGACCTGTTACCTGAGCTGCTCAACAAGGATCACAGCGAGTTCCGCATGGAAACACTGCTGCGCCCCACGGTGGTGGTACCGGAGAGCAAGCGGCTGAACGTGTTGCTGCGCGAGTTCCGCGAGAACCGCAACCATATGGCGATCGTTATTGATGAATATGGCGGCGTTGCCGGCCTGGTGACCATTGAGGACGTGCTGGAGGAAATCGTCGGCGATATCGAAGACGAGACCGACGTGGACGAGGACCACTTCATCCGCACCATCGGCGAGGGCGACTACTTTATCAAGGCGCTGACGCCCATCGAGGATTTCAACGAACACTTCCGCACGACCTTCAGCGACGAAGAGTTCGATACCATCGGCGGCCTGGTTATCCAGGCCTTCGGGCACATGCCCGCGCGCAACGAAGTCACCTGCATCGAGAACTTCGAGTTCAAGGTCATCAACGCCGATCAGCGCAAGATCCACAGCCTGCGCATGCGGCCCCTGGGCGGCTGATTCATGCGTGAAAACGGGCTGCGCCCGGCGTGGATCACACTGCTGACACTGCTGGCCGGTGGTCTGGTCACACTGTCGTTCGCACCTTTCGACCTGTGGCCGGCGGGCATCGCCAGCTGTGCGCTGTACTGCTATCTCCTGAGCACCTGCTCGCCGCGCCAGGCCCTGTGGCGTGGCTGGCTGTTCGGACTCGGCATGTTCGGCAGCGGCGTCTCCTGGGTTTACGTCAGCATCCATGTGTACGGCTATGCCAGCGTGCCCCTGGCCGCACTGCTCACGGCGCTGTTCTGTGCCGGCCTGGCGCTGCTGCACAGCCTGTTTGCCTGGTGCTACACGCGCTGGATCAGGCCCCTGCCGGGCGGCATGCTGGTCGGCTTCGGCGCGCTCTGGGTGCTTTTTGAGGGCCTGCGCAGCTGGCTGCTCACGGGCTTTCCGTGGCTCTACCTGGGCTACGCTCACCTGGATACCTGGCTGGCCGGCTGGGCGCCTGCGGTCGGGGTGTACGGGCTGTCATTTGCGGTGGCCGTCAGCGGTGCCTGCCTGTTCCTGGCCTGGCGCAACCCGAAACCCGCCGGCCTGCTGACCTATCTCACCGTGCTCGGCATCCTGTGGTTGGGCGGACGCACACTCGGTGCAGTGGAGTGGGTGGTCCCCGCAACCGAGCAACCACTGCGCGTGGCGCTCTATCAACCCAATATCCCACAGGCCCTGAAATGGCAGCCGGCGTACTACCCGCGAATTCTGGAGCAATACAGTCGCGCTGTCGCGGCGCAAAGCGGGCATGACATTGTCGTGTGGCCGGAATCCGCCCTGCCCCGCTTCTACCAGCAGGCACGCGATTACCTCGATCCGGTTGCCGAGGACTTTGCCCGGCAGGAAGGCACGCTGATCAGCGGCATCCCCTGGCGTGAGGCCGGCGACAGCGCGTACTTCAACAGTATTGTGGCGCTCGGCGCCGGCAGCGGCGTCTACCACAAACAACGTCTGGTGCCCTTCGGGGAATACGTCCCACTGGAAAGCTGGTTGCGCGGGCTCATCGCCTTCTTCGATATGCCCATGTCGAGTTTTTCCGCAGGCCCGCCGGGCCAGAGCCTGCTGTTGGCCGCCGGGGTTCGGGTGGCGCCTTTCATCTGCTATGAAATTGTCTATCCCGGCCTCGTGGCACGCAGCGCGCGCAACGCCGATCTACTGGTCACCATCAGCAACGACAGCTGGTTTGGCGCCTCCATCGGCCCCCTGCAGCACCTGCAGATGGCACGCATGCGCGCGCTGGAAACAGGGCGCTACCTGTTGCGGGGCACCAATAATGGTGTGTCTGCAATCATCGACCATCAGGGCCGCATACAGCAGCGCAGCCCCCAGTTCGAAGAAGCACTGCTCAGCGGTGAGGCCCACGTCATGCTCGGCAGCACGCCGGCGGCGACTTACGGACCGCGACCGGTGCTGGCCGCCTGCGTGCTACTCCTGCTGATGATGCTGGTTGTGTACCACACTCTCTGGCGTGAGCGGGACTGAACACCCTCCCAGTGACCTGCCAATGCACTGGAAACTTCACCTGCACTCTGGTAAAAAGCGCCCCTTTCCTCACACTGGAGCCAACCGCATGCTGAAACAGGCCTGTGCAGCGCTTGTATTACTCGGGGCCAGTGGCGCCCTGCAGGCAGCAAACGCTTTTCCTTCCACGTATACCCCTGTCGCCTCACAGCCCACCCTGCTGCGCAACGCTACCGTGCTTACCGGGGACGGGCAGCGCCTGGAACAGGCGGACCTGTTGATGGCGGGAGGCAGAATCGAATGGGTGGGCCAGGGCGATGTGCCGCCCGGCACCCAGGAAATCGACGCCACCGGCCGCTGGGTGACTCCGGGGCTGATTGACGTGCATTCGCATCTCGGGGTTTATCCCAGTCCGTCCGTCGACGCCCATCAGGACGGCAATGAAATGAGCGACCCGGTTACTGCCAATATCTGGGCGGAACACAGCGTCTGGCCACAGGACCCGGGTTTCGGCAAGGCGCTCGCCGGGGGCGTGACGTCCCTGCAGATACTGCCGGGTTCTGCCAACCTGTTCGGTGGACGCGGTGTCACCCTGAAGAACGTGTACAGTACCAGCTATCAGGGCATGAAGTTCCCGGGGGCACCCTACGGCCTGAAAATGGCCTGCGGGGAGAACCCCAAGCGGGTGTACGGACAGCGCAACAAACTGCCTTCCACCCGCATGGGCAACGTGGCGCACTACCGTGCCGAATGGATTGCGGCCCGCGACTATCTCGACCGGTGGGCCCGCTATGACGCCCAGGTTGAAGCCGGCGACGAAGAAGCCACCGCGCCACTGCGCGACCTCAAGCTGGAAACCCTGGCCGGCGTGCTGCAGGGTGAGATCATTATCCACATGCACTGCTACCGCGCCGACGAAATGATGACCATCCTGTCGCTGGCGGAGGAGTTCGACTATCGTATCGGCACCTTCCACCACGCCGTGGAAGCCTACAAGATTGCCGATGAACTGGCGGAAAAACAGGTATGCGGCGCACTCTGGGCCGACTGGTGGGGCTTCAAAATGGAAGCTTATGACGGCATACAGGAGAACATCGCTCTCGTGGACCGCCCGCCGGGGGGCTGTGCTGTAGTGCATTCGGACTCTGCGGAAGGTATCCAGCGGCTCAATCAGGAAGCCGCCAAGGCCATGGGCAAGGGCCGCCGGGCTGGCATGGCCATTGAACCGGAACACGCTATTAGCTGGATCACCGCCAACGCCGCACGCTCTCTGGGCATCGAGTCCATGACCGGCAGCCTGACCCCCGGGAAAATGGCCGATGTGGTGGTGTGGAACGGCAATCCGTTCAGCGTTTATAGCAAGGCTGACCTGGTTTTCGTCGACGGCGCGCTGCTGTTTGATCGGGACGACCCCGCGCGACAGCCGGTGTCCGATTTCGAGCTGGGGCAACTGCAGGGGGTGAAACAATGAAGACACTGCAATGGACACTCGCCGCGGTCCTGCTCTGCTGCCACGCCGTGGCCAGCGCAGACACCCTGCTCATTCGCAACGCCCAACTGCACACCATGACTGCCGCGGGCACACTGGCGTCCGCGGATATTCTGGTGCGCAACGGGCGTATCGCGGAGATTGGCAGCGATCTGCGAGCGCCGGAAGACAGCACGGAACTGGATGCTGCCGGACGGCCCGTGACACCTGCGCTGTTCGCGGGCATCACGGCGCTGGGGCTGAATGAAATCGACATGGTCTGGCCCTCCGTGGACTCGGCGGTAACGCAGATTGGCTCGCCGCCCATGCGCCCGGAATTCAACGTGGTCAGCGCGTACAACCCACACTCCAGCCCCATTCCCGTTACCCGCATCGAGGGCTTCGGCTTCAGTCTGCTGGGCGCCATGGCGGGCGGCTCCATCATCGGCGGCCAGGGGCGCACGGTGCTGCTGGACGGCGGTTACGACAGCTTCCAGGGTGACCCGGTGCTGTTCATTGCGCTGGGCGAGAGTGCTTCGACCCTGGCCGGTGGCTCGCGCGCCGCGCAGTGGATGGTACTCGAACAAGCCGTCGCCGAAAGTGAGTCGACACCGCGCCACGGCGAACACACCCTGCTCACGCGGGAAGGGCGGGCGGCACTGAAGGGCTATACGCGCAGCGGCACCGTGGTATTCAGCGTGCACCGCGCCAGCGATATCCTGCAGGTACTGGCCTTCGCCGAGCGTCACGGTTTCAGGGCGGTCATCGAAGGTGGCGCCGAAGCCTGGATGGTCGCGGCGCAATTGGCTGACGCCGAGGTGCCCGTACTGTTGGACCCTTTGCAGAACCTGCCAGACAGCTTCGACATGCTCGGCGCGCGTCTGGATAACGCCGCACTGCTGCACGCCGCTGGCGTCCGCATCAGCTTTTCGGGAGCAGGTACCCACCACGCGCGCAAACAGCGTCAGCTGGCCGGGGTTGCCGCCGCCAATGGCCTCGCCAGAGACGCCGCGCTGGCCGCCCTCACACGCAATCCCGCGGAGATCTTCGGGCTGCCCGGCGGCCGGCTGGAGCGCGGCGTACCCGCGGATCTGGTGATCTGGAGCGGGGACCCGCTGGAACTGGTGGAATCCGCCGACCACGTTATCCTCGGGGGCCGCCTGCAGCCCATGCGCAGCCGCCAGACCGAACTGCGTGATCGCTACCTGCCGGTTGACGCCACACTGCCGAGGGCCTACATACGCTAGAGCCCGTAAGCCTGCAGGTGGCCAACCCGGCCAGCTGCAGGTGCAGTGATGTAGACGCTAGGGCGCATCCATCGACACCACGAAAATTCCCCGCAGCTCGTCTGCGCCATAGCCTGTCGCCTGATCTTCGGGATAGCGGTCCTGCAGCGCGCTGTGGGTTGCAGCGTCCAACGCCTGGCCCGGCGTGCCGTGACACTGCAAACACATGCCGTTGGTGACGATGGGATAATACGCCACCACCTCTCCGTCAACCCGGTGCACGGCGGGCTGTGGCTCAGTGCCCGCAGCCAGCGCGGATTTGGCCTCGGTGATGTAGGCCAGTTCGCTGCTGTTGGCGACATTGGCGGGGTTGCGTGGCCGGTCGCTGACGCGACGTACCAAAGCGTCCTGCCCAGCTGACGCCCCCTCGGTGAGGGGAATGGCGTTGGTGTGGCAAAAATCGATGGCCGCTACCGTGCCGCCCGCACTGATGGCCTGCTTCAGGTTGCTGCCCAGAGTTGCCTTGGCGCGCAGCGCAATCTCTCTGCCGTGGCGTAGATAATCCGCATCGGTCACCAGCGCGGGCCGGCCCACCCGCCGGCGCTTTTGCTGCTCGACCTGGAAATGCTGTGCATACCACGAAGGCGCTTCCAGGGGGCTGTGATAGATGTAATAGGCAATGTCCTCCAGCATGGCGGGATCAAAAGACAGCTTGGGCATAAGCCCGAAGCGATTGATCGCACCGGGCATGCGCGTATTCTCCGCGGAGGGATCCTGCACGAAGGCCGCCAGGTCGCGACTGAACTCGGTGTAGGCTGTATCGGCCTGCACGTAGTGCTGCTTGATCGCCGCCATGGGCGGCGCAACACGGTTACCTGCGGCCGCATCGGGGCTGTGACAGCTGAAACAGGCTGATTCCAGTGCCTGAAACCCGGCTGTCAGCCTCACCTGGTCAAGCGCCGCTCCTTCCACCTGTGGTGCATCGGCGCTCACCGCCCGTTCAACGACCGCCAGCGGCGCAATAAGAGCCGCCAGACAAACGGCAGTAACGATTCTGATATTCATCTTGATCCTTCCTCTCCTCGGCTGACTCAGGGCAGCAGTATCCAGCGTAACAGGGCAGAGACGGCACCTACCACCAGCACTCCGCTCACCCAAAGTCCTATAAACCAGGCCCACTTTTTCCCCAGACCATGTTCCCTGCGCTGCGGTGCCTCACGCTCACTCATCAGTGATACCCGCCGTCACCGGGCCGGACCTTGCCCCGGAATATCCAGTAGGAATACGCCGTGTAGCCCAGTATCAAGGGCAACATCAGCAACGCCCCAACCAGCATGAACAGCAGGCTTGAATCCGGTGCGGCGGCGTCTTGTATGGTAATCGCCCGGGGTACGATATACGGCGTAAGCCCTACGCCCAGGCCTACAAAACACAACCCCAGCAGCACCAGCGTCGCGGGGTAGATCACTGCATCGCGTTGCCCGCGAATACCCCAGGCCACCAGCGTAGCGGTAGCGGCGGTGAGCAACGGCACGGGCGCCACCCAGTAGAGGTTGGGCAGGCTGAACCAGCGGGTGAAAATTTCCGGCGACAGGAAAGGCGTCCACACACTGACGACAACCACGAAGAGGAAGGTGCTGATAGCTGCGTGTTTGGCGAACCGATAGGCCTGCTGGCGCAGGGCGTCGTCGGTTTTCAACACCAGCCAGCCAGCGCCCAGCAGGGCATAGCCAGCGCACAGGGCGAAGCCAACCGTGACGGTAAAGGGTGTCAGCCAGTCCCACCAGCCACCCGCGTAAGCGCGCCCTTCCACTTCGATCCCCTGCACGAAGGTGCCGAGCACGATGCCCTGCATGAAAGTTGCCAGTGCCGAGCCGAACACGAAACTCACATCCCAGATGCGCTTGTGTGCCGGGTCACGCCAGCGGTACTCAAAAGCAACACCGCGAAACACCAGTGCCAGCAACATGATGATGAACGGCGCGTAAAGCGCGGGCATGACCACCGCATAAGCGAGCGGAAAAGCGGCGAACAGACCGCCGCCACCGAGTATGAGCCAGGTTTCGTTACCGTCCCACACCGGTGCAACCGTGTTCATCGCCGTATCGCGCTCCTCATCCGTGGCCAGAAACGGGAAAAGCAGGCCGATGCCCAGGTCGAAACCGTCCAGCGCAACGTAGATGAAAATACCCAGCGCCAGCAAACCGGCCCAGATCAGCGGTAAATCCAGCATTTCAGGCACCTCCGTTGTTTGTGGTGGGCTTGTTTATGGCGGGCCGCATTGAGGCCAGCGGGGTGGTACCCGCAGCACGCTGGGGCGCTCCGGTTTGTGGCCCCTGCCCATCGGGCGTCGCCCCCATCATGCGGATGATGTAATAAGTACCGGCGCCAAACAGGGCGAAATAGACCACGATGAAGGCGATCAGCGAAGCCGCCACTGCCGGTGCGTCAACAGGTGCCAGTGAGTCACTGGTGCGCAGCAGACCATAGACGGTGAAGGGCTGGCGGCCGACTTCAGTCACAATCCAGCCCGCGAGCACAGCGACAAACCCGGAAGGCCCCATCCAGACTGCCGCACGCTGCAGCCACGGCGTATCGTAGAGCCTGCCGCGCCAGCGCAACCAGACGGAGTAGAGTCCGATCAGCGCCATCAGGGTCCCTATCAAGAGCATGATCCGGAAAGACCAGAACACCATGCCCACCGGGGGCCGGTCGCTCGCAGGCACATCGGTCAGACCCGGGGTCTCGCCACCGATATCGTGGGTAAGTACAAGCGCCGAGGCGTAGGGAATACCCACTTCAAAGACGTTTTTCTCCGCCGCTGAATCGGGCCAGGCAAAGAGCAGGAACGGCGCGCCGGTTTGTCGCTCCCAATGCCCTTCCATCGCGGCCACCTTCATCGGCTGATGCTCGAGTGTGTTGAGCCCGTGCAGGTCGCCGGCGAAAATCTGCAACGGTGCCACGAAAGTCGCCATCCACATGGCCATGGAGAACATCTTGCGCGCCTCGGGGTTCGCCCTGTTTCGCAGCAGGTGCCACGCCCCGACACCGCCCACGACAAAGGAAACAGTGAGGTAGGACGCCAGAGTCATGTGCACCAGACGATACGGAAAGCTGGGGTTGAAGATGATGGCCAGCCAGTCAACGGGGACAAACTGGCCGAGCTCGTTCACAGCGTGGCCCGTCGGGGTTTGCATCCAGCTGTTTACCGACAGGATCCAGGTGGCAGAGAGCAGCGTGCCGAAGGCCACCATGGTGGTGGCGAAAAAGTGCAGGCGCTTGCCAACCCGCTCCATGCCAAAAAGCATGATACCGAGGAAACCCGCCTCGAGGAAAAACGCGGTCAGCACCTCATAGGCCAGCAGCGGCCCGATCACCGGCCCTGCCCGGTCGGAGAACACACTCCAGTTGGTGCCAAACTGATAGGACATCACCAGGCCGGACACCACGCCCATGCCGAACGCGACGGCAAATATCTTCAACCAGTATTTGTACAGGTTGAGGTAAACCGGGTTCTCCGTCTTCAGCCACAGTCCCTCAAGCACGAACAGGTAGCTCGCCAGGCCAATGGAGAAGGCAGGGAAAATGATGTGGAAGGATACGGTGAAGGCGAACTGGATACGCGCCAGCATCGATGCGTCGAAAAACTCAAACACGGCAGACCCCTTGCCTCGGCATTAAGTGATATCTAATATAGTATTTATAATTTCCATTGCATAAGCAACACCTAATATTGAATTTCAGGAGCAACGCCCATTCGCCTCACTGCCTACACAAACTACTCGCTGCGCATTCTCATGTACTGCGCTGCCCGTCCAGGCCAGCAGGTACGTATTGCCGATATTGCCACGGCGTTTGCTATTTCCCGCGCCCATCTGCTGAAATCCGCGCGACACCTCGGGCAGCTGGGTTACCTGTCGACCATGCGTGGCAGGCACGGCGGCGTGCAGCTGGGCATGGACCCGACGCGTATATCGGTGGGCAAGGTGGTACGGGAGCTGGAGGACAGTGGCGATTTCGTGGAGTGTTTCAATCCCGCCACCAACAGCTGCCCGCTGGCCGGCGCCTGCAACCTGACCGGGCTCTTCCGGCGTGGTGTGGAGGCCTTCTACCGGGAGCTGGATGACACCAGCCTCGCGGATATCGTGGGCGACGGCGCAATGCTGCGCGCCAGGCTGCCACTCTTGCAGCTGGCCTGAGCCCTCGCTTCGCCGCAGGCCCTGAATACTGATAGAATCACCCTCTTTTTTTTGCACAGCAAGAACGGTCGCCCCCCTGCAAGCCGCCACCCGTTCCGTGCCCAAACCAGTCGAGTAAACCCGCACATGGACCCGCATTACCAGCCGAAGATTCTTGAACAGGCCGCCCAGGACCACTGGCAGCAAGAGCAGAGCTTTGCCGTAAAGAAGGAGGCAGGACGAGAGAAATTCTACTGCCTGGCAATGTTCCCCTACCCCAGCGGCAAGCTGCACATGGGCCATGTGCGCAACTACACCATCACCGATGTCATCTCCCGCTACCAGCGCATGCTGGGCAAGAATGTGCTGCACCCGATGGGGTGGGACGCCTTCGGCCTGCCGGCAGAGAACGCCGCGGTGCAGAACAATACCGCCCCGGCTGCCTGGACCTACAAGAACATTGCCTACATGAAAGGCCAGCTGCAAAGCCTGGGCTTCGGGTTCGACTGGTCTCGCGAGCTGGCCACCTGCCAGCCCGACTACTACCGCTGGGAGCAATGGTTCTTCACCCGCCTGTATGAAAAGGGGCTGGTGTACAAGAAAATGGCGACGGTCAACTGGGACCCGGTGGACCAGACGGTACTGGCCAACGAGCAGGTTATTGACGGGCGCGGCTGGCGTTCCGGGGCGCTCGTGGAGCGCCGTGAAATTCCCCAGTGGTTTATCCGCATCACCGCCTACGCCGAGGAATTGCTGGCAGATCTGGACCAGCTGCCGCACTGGCCGGAGCAGGTGCGCACCATGCAGCGCAACTGGATCGGCAAAAGCCGCGGGGTAGACCTGAGTTTCGACCTCGCCACCCCGGTGGCGGACGCGGACCGCCTTGAGGTCTACACCACACGACCAGACACGCTGTTTGGGGTCACCTACATGTGCCTGGCAGCAGAGCACCCGGTCTCCCGCGCACTGGCGGCAGACAATCCTGAACTGCAGGCGTTTATTGAAGCCTGCAAGACCCAGTCATCGGCAGAGGCCGATATGGCCACCATGGAAAAGCGCGGCCTGGACACCGGCCTGCGCGCCATCAACCCGCTCAGCGGCGAAGAAGTCCCGGTGTGGGTAGCCAACTACGTACTCATGGACTACGGTTCCGGTGCCATCATGGCGGTACCGGCGCACGACCAGCGCGACTGGGAGTTTGCCCGCAAATATGGACTGCCCATACGGCCGGTGATTGCCGCCGAGGATGGCGCGGACATCGACCTGTCCCAGGCTGCGGCGACGGTAAAGGGCACACTGATCAATTCAGCGGAATTTGATGGATTGACCTCGGAAGCGGCGTTTGCGGCCATCGCCGCGCACCTTGAACAAGCCGGGCGCGGTCAGGTCACCACCAATTACCGGCTGCGCGACTGGGGGGTTTCGCGCCAGCGCTACTGGGGCGCCCCCATCCCGATGCTCAACCTGCCGCAAGGCGGTGAAATCCCGGTGCCGGCACATAAACTGCCCGTGTTGTTGCCCGAAGACGTGGTCATGGATGGCGTTATCTCGCCAATCAAGGCCGACCCGCAATGGCGCCAGGACGAGCTTGACGGGCAGCCCGTCGAGCGCGAAACCGACACTTTCGACACGTTCATGGAATCCAGCTGGTACTACGCGCGCTATACCTGCCCCGACTTCGAGGAGGGCATGCTGGACCCCGAGCTGGCCAACTACTGGCTGCCAGTCGACCAGTATGTGGGTGGCATCGAACACGCCATCCTGCACCTGCTCTACGCGCGCTTCTTCCACAAGCTGATGCGTGATGAAGGCCTGGTCAACTCCAGCGAGCCCTTCGAGCGCCTGCTCTGCCAGGGCATGGTGCTGGCGGAATCCTTCTACCGTGAAGGTCCGGGCGGCAGCCGCATCTGGGTGGCGCCGACCGACGTGGATGTCGAACGCGATGAGCGGGGCCGGGTGCTGCGCGCCGTGGAGCGCCAAAGCGGTGATGAGGTCATCTCCGGTGGTGTGACCAAGATGTCCAAGTCCAAGAACAACGGTATCGACCCGCATTCCGCCGTGGAGACCTTCGGCGCCGACACCGTGCGCCTGTTCACCATGTTCGCCGCACCGCCTGAGCAAACCCTGGAGTGGCACGATGCCGGTGTGGAGGGCGCCAGCCGCTTTCTGCGCAAGCTGTGGAAACAAGTGCATGCACACCTTGAGGCGGGTGAAAGCGCAGACCTGGCGCCAGCCACACTCGGCGATGCCGAGCGCCAGCTGCGCCGCAAGGCCCACGAGACCATCGCCAAGGTCAGCGACGACTACGGTCGCCGGCAAACCTTCAACACGGCGGTCGCCGCCATCATGGAGCTGTGCAACGACATCGCCCGGCTCGACCAGTCAGAACCCGCCGCACGGGCGGTTGTGCGCGAAGCACTGCAGGCCGTGGTGCTGATGCTGAGCCCCATCGTGCCACACATCTGCCACCACCTGTGGCCGCTGCTGGGGGGCAAGGGCCCGCTGCTGGATGCGCCGTGGCCGCACGTGGATGCCAGCGCCCTGGTGCGCGACAGCATCGACATGGCGGTGCAGGTAAACGGTAAAGTGCGGGCCCAGATCGCCGTGGCCGCCGATGCGGACAAAGCCGCGGTGGAAGCCGCCGCCATGGCACAGGACAACGTACAGCGCTTCCTGGATGGGGTGACAGTGCGCAAGGTGATTGTGGTGCCGGGGAAACTCGTTAACATAGTGGCCAACTGATGGCCTGGACGTCACCCATGTTGCGCACAACCCTGACCCTGTTACTGGCCCTGTCGGTAAGCGCCTGCGGCTTTCAGCTGCGCGGCGCAGCCAGTTCCACCGGCCTGCCCGCGGAGTGGCGCCAGCTGCACCTGGAAACCGGCAACCCAAACAGTGAGTTTACCCGCGAATTGCGTTCACGCTTCTCGGCCAACGGCATCGAGTGGGTTGACCGTCCGCAGGCTGCCTATATCCTGCAGCTGGAGCCCGAGCGCTTCAGCCAGCGGAACCTCTCTCTCACCAGCGAGGCGCGGGCGGCGGAATTCGAGTTGACCATGCAAACCCGGTTCACGGTGCGTGCGCCGGACGGCAGCATCGCCATGGAGACATCGCAAGCCATGGTCACCAAACAGATGGAGAACGACCCCAGTAACGTGGTGGGCAAAGCGGAAGAAATTCGCATCCTGCAGGGAGAGATGCGCGGCGAACTCGCGCAACAGATTCTGCGCCGGATCGGATTCCACGCCGCAGCCCAGTAATGCAGCTCAAGGCCGAGCAACTCGCCAAGCACCTGCAGGGCCAGTGCCTGTCCGTTTACCTGTTGAGCGGTGACGAACCACTGCTGGTGCAGGAGTGTGCCGACCTGGTACGCAGCGCCGCGCGTGCCGCCGGGTGCAGCGAACGTGAAGTGCTGGATACCGGCCCCAAGGACTTCAGCTGGGAATCCCTGTTACACAGCGCCGCCGAAATGTCGCTGTTCGGTGAGCGCAAGGTCATCGAACTGCGGTTACCGGACGGCAAGCCCGGCGCCGAGGGCAGCAAGGCGCTCTGTGCCTACCTGGAGCAGGCCAGCGGCGATGATGTCCTGCTGGTGATCAGCGGCAAAATCGATCGGCAGTCCCAGAACAGCAAGTGGTACAAGGCACTGGAGAAATCCGGGGCCGTTGTGCAGGTCTGGCCCGTCGGGGCCCGTGAAATGCCCCGCTGGCTGCGCCAACGCCTGGGACAGGCAGGGCTGGATATCGATGACGACGCCCTGGAGCTGCTTGCCGAGCGCCTGGAAGGCAACCTGTATGCCGCGGTGCAGGAAGTCGAGAAGCTGAAATTGCTGGCCGACGGCAAACAGGTCACGCTAGCCACCGTCACCACTGCCGTGCTGGACAACGCGCGCTACAACCTGTTCACCATGGTGGACACTGCCTTGGCGGGCAACGCGGAAGCAACCCTGCGCATGGTGCACGGCCTGCGCGGTGAAGGCACGGATGCGGTGCCCTTGCTATGGGCCGTAACGCGTGAAATACGCGGCCTGTACGCCCTGCAGCTGGAGCTTGAGATGGGCCAGCCGCGCTCCGCCGTATTCAACAGCCACCGGGTGTGGAAGAGCCGCGAAGCCGCCGTGACAGCGGCCCTGCAACGCCACCCCAGCCGCGCACTGGGCGCGATGTTGCAGGACGCACTGACGATTGATGGCAGTATCAAGGGCTTTGCCGATGGCGACCCCTGGGATCGGCTTGATCGCCTCCTGCTGGCGCTCGCCCGCTGAATTTGCCGCGCACGGCCGGCTAACGCGCACCGCCATCGGCCTTGCGCCAGATCAATATGCACAGCCACCACCTGTGCTTTGATAACCTTGTTCACCCAACACAATAATTGCGTGCAGCGAGATTGCCATGACAGAACGGTTTGCGACGGCTGAGGCCTGTGTCGATTACACCATCGCCAGGCTCGGGAAAACACTTCGACTCGGTGCTCCGCTGGGCCTGGGCAAACCGGTGCAGTTGATGAATGCCTTCTTTCGCCGCGCCGAGCAGGACCCGGAGATCGACCTGCACATCTACACGGCGCTGTCGCTGGAGGTACCCAAGCCAGCGAGCCACATCGAGGCCGAGCTGGCCGGACCGATCGTGGAGCGCATTTTTGGCGATTACGAACCCCTGGCCTATATGGAGGCCCAGCGCAGCGGCAATCTGCCCAACAACATCCAGGTGAGCGAGCTGTACTTCAAAGCGGGCTCGATGAAGGGTATTCCCGCCGCACAGCAACAGTACATTTCCAGCAACTACACACATATTGCGCGCGACATGATGGCCGCGGGGGTGAACGTGCTGTTGCAGCTGGTGGCTGCCCGGGAAACCGCCGACGGGCTTGCGCTGAGCCTGTCCTGCAACCCGGACGTTGCCCTGGATGTCATTCACACCAAACGCGCCGAACAGGGGGAAGATTTCCTCTGCTTCGCGCAAGTTCATGACGATCTGCCTTTCATGCGCAATGACGCGGAAGTCCCGGCCACGTTGTTCGATGGCCTGATTGACAACCCGGCCTACCAGCGCACTCTGTTTGCGGTACCCAACGCGTCAGTGCCCACCGCAGACTACGCCACGGCACTGCACGCCAGCAGCCTGGTGGTAGACGGCGGTACGCTGCAAATCGGTATCGGTTCTCTGGGTGACGCTGTGGCTCACGCTTTGATCCTGCGCCACCAGCAACCCGCAGCGTGGCGCGACGCGGTCGACAGGCTGACCCGCATCGACAGCGGCTGCGAGACCGACGAAGGCCCCTTCGAGCAGGGGCTGTATGTTTCCACCGAGATGTTCGTCAACGGCATGCTGCACCTGATGGAAGCCGGCGTGGTGAAGCGCCGGGTCTACGACCTGCTGACCCTGCAGCGGGGACTGAATGACGGGCTGATCACCGAGGCAGTGGACGAGCGCCTGCTGGGTTACGCGCGCCAGTCTGCGCTGCTGCCGGCTCAACTCGATGCCGACAGCCTGGCAGCCCTGCAGTACTGGGGCATTCTGCCGGACACCCTGTGCCTGATCGACGGCGCGTTGTCGCTGGACGGCGTCGCCCTGGCGAACAACACGGATGATCCCGACACGCGGACTGCACTGCTGCAGGCCAGCGAAGGCCGGCAATTGCGCCACGGCCGCGTGCTGCACGGCGGCTTCTTCCTTGGGCCGCGCGATTTCTACCAGAAACTGCGCGACCTGGACGACGATGGGCAGGAGCGCATCTGCATGACCAGCGTGCTGCGCACCAACCAGCTGCTACTCGACTACCCGCTGTACTGTGCCCAGCGGCAGCACGCGCGCTTTATCAACACCGGGATGATGGTCAGCCTGAGTGGGGCGGTAACGTCTGACGCCCTGGAAGACGGCACCGTGATCAGCGGCGTGGGTGGACAATACAACTTCGTGGCCATGGCACACGACCTGCCTGGCGCTCGCTCGGTGCTTTGCATTCGCAGCACCCGCGGCAAGGGCAAGGCATTGCGCTCAAACGTTGTGACACACTATGGCCACACCACCATACCGCGCCACCTGCGCGACATCATCGTCACCGAGTACGGTATCGCCGACCTGCGCGGCCAGACTGACGCCGAAGTGATACGGCGCCTGATCGCCATTGCCGACAGTCGCTTCCAGCAGGAACTGGCGAACTGGGCAATCGAGCACGGCAAATTGCCCGCCGACTACGAAATCCCCGCCGCGGCACGCAACAACACGCCCTATCGCGTTGCCAAGGCGCTCAGCTCACATATCGCCGATGGCCGCCTGCCCGCTTACCCCTTTGGCACCGACCTGACGCCCGAGGAACTCACCCTGAGCGCCAGCCTGCGCCGCATCAAGGCACTCAGTGACGAGCCGGCGAGCTTCCTGCGCGAAGTCCTGCGCGCCCTGCTGCACCGTGGTGACAAGGAAGCTGCGCGCCCGTGGCTGGAGCGCATCCATCTCATGCATCCCGACAGCAGTCGCGACTTCATCGTCCAACAGCTGCTGATGCTGGAGCTGGAGGAACACGGCCTGCTGAAAGTGCGGTAGTATCAACGCCAAACCCTCGTAAGAAGCGCTGGCGGAGCCGTTACGTGTTCGAAGTTGTCTGTATCTCCTTTGCCTTCTTTTTTGGCCTGGCAGTGCGTCAGGTAGGGTTGCCGCCGCTCGTGGGCTTCCTCGCGGCAGGCTTTGCCATCAACCTGCTCGGGCCCAGCCTGGGCATGCCCATGAAGAGCGGCGAAATTCTCAATCACGTCGCCCACCTGGGCGTGCTGATTCTGCTGTTCACCGTGGGCCTGAAGCTCAAACTGCGCCAGATTGCCCAGCCACAGGTTCTGGGCGGGGCGCTGCTGCATTTCAGTATCAGCGTGGCGGTGTTCGCACCGGGCCTGCGCTACCTGCTGGACATTGACTGGCAGACCGCACTGCTACTGGCCATCGCGCTGTCCTTTTCCTCCACGGTTCTGGCGGCAAAACTGCTGGAATCGCGGAGGGAGCTGGCCGTATTCCACGGCCGTACGGCCATCGGCATTCTCATCGTGCAGGACATCATCGCACTTATGGTGCTGGCGGTGTTCAGTGGCCAGAGCCCGAATATCTGGGCACTGGCGGTCCTCCTGCTGCCATTCATGCGCCCCTTCCTCTACTGGCTGCTGGATTTTGCCGGGCACGATGAGCTGCTGGTGCTCATGGGCATGCTGCTCGCGCTGGTGATCGGCGGCATGGGCTTCACGGCCATGGGGCTCAGTTCCGAGATTGGCGCCCTGGTCATGGGCATACTGCTCTCCAATCATCGCCGCGCGCAGGAACTCGCCGAATCACTCTGGGGCTTGCGGGAAGTGTTTCTGGTGGGCTTTTTCCTGCAAATCGGCATGTCCGGCCTGCCCGACCTCGATGCACTGCTGTTTGCACTGGGGGTTGGCGTATTGCTGCCGCTCAAGGGGCTTCTGTTCTTCCTGCTGCTCACCGCGTTCCGCCTGCGTGCGCGCACCTCGTTCCTCGCCGCAATCAGCCTCACCGCCTACAGTGAATTTGGCCTGATTGTCGCCGGCATACTGCTGCCTGAATGGATCGTGCCGCTGGCCATTGCCGTGTCGGTGTCCTTCGTGATTGCCGCGCCGCTGAACCGCATGGCGCACCGCCTGTATACCCGCCTGGAGCCGCGCCTGCAGCGTTTCGAACGCATCACCATGCACCCCGATGAGCAGCCCACCAGCCTGGGGGATGCCAATGTGTTGATCTTCGGCATGGGCCGTACCGGCACCGCCGCTTACGACCAGCTCCGCAAGCAGGGGCTGCAGCCAGCCGGGCTGGACGGTGACACCTACAAGGCGCGAGCGCATGCCGAGGCCGGCCGCAATGTTGTGTTCGCCGATGCCGAAGACAGCAACTTCTGGCGCGGTGTTGATCTCGGCCGGATCAAGGCGGCGGTGCTGGCCATGGATGACATCGGCTCGAAAGTGGTAGCGGCACGCAGTTTGCGTGCCAAGGGTTTCACCGGCCCCATCATTTCCCACGCCCTGCACGAGGATCACGTTGAGCGCATTACCGAAGCCGGCGCGACCCATACCTACCTGACCATGTTCCAGGCGGGCATCGGCCTCGCCGACCGCACCGTCAATGTGCTGGAAGAAGCTCAGCCAGAGGGCACGTCACCTGTGGCGCCAGACACCCTGCCATAACGCGCCTCGATGGCCGCCCGTTTGCGGGGGTCGATATTGACTTTGCCCAGATCGCCGCGGATGTGTGGCAGAGCCAGCAGGCGCGGGTCCATCACTCGATACCAGAGCCACGGCACATAGGCCAGCAGGTACATGCCGTAGTAGCCGTTGGGCAGCTCCGGAATATCATCGAAATTGCGCAGGCTCTGGTAGCGCCGGGTGGGGTTGGCGTGGTGATCGGAGTGGCGCTCAAGGTGAAACAGCACAATATTGCTGAAAATGTAGTTCGCGTTCCAGCTGTGGTGTGGCTGGCAGCGCTCATAGCGGCCGTTGGCCTCACGCTGCCGCAACAGGCCGTAATGCTCAATGTAGTTGGCGCTGGTCAGCTGGAACCAGGCCCAGAAGTTGTGCAGGGCCAGGAAGGGCACCATCACCCAGCCAAACGCCAGAATCAGGCCACCCTGCACTACGAGGCTGATAGCGAAGGACTGCAGAATAGCGTTGTGCAGGCTCCAGGGGCTTTTGCCCAGGCGCTGCAGGCGTTCGCTCTCTACCGCCCAGCCACGATGGAAGGCACCAGGAATTTCGCGCCAGACAAAGCGATAGATGGATTCACCCATACGTGAGCTGGCGGGATCTTCGGGCGTGGCCACATCGCGATGGTGGCCCCGGTTGTGCTCGATGCAGAAATGCCCGTAGGCCGGCACGGCCAACACGATCTTGGCCAGCAGGCGTTCGAACTCCGGCTTCTTGTGGCCCAGCTCGTGGGCGGTGTTGATCCCCAGGCCGCTGTAGCTGCCCGCCGTAATGGCCATGACGATAATCGACCAGACGCTGAGATCCTGGGTACCCACAAACCCGGCGATAGCTATGAGCACCACAAAGTGCATGGGAACGGTGAACCAGGTCAACAGCCGGTAGTAACGGTCGGCTTCCAGCTGGGGCACGATGTCTTCCGGCGGATTGTTGGTGTCGGAGCCCAATGCATAGTCGAGCACGGGGATCACCAGATAGGAAAACAGCAACGGCACCAACAGCAGCCATTGCGATCCCCAGTGGAAGTACAGGCCAATACCGAGCAGGGGAAACAGCGGCATAAACAGGGACGACATCCACAGGTAACGCTTGTGGTCGGTGTATTCGATCAGGCCCTGGTCGGGGTGATCCAGGCGGTAGGTAACGCTCATTGCACAGTCCTCATGTTATTTTGGCGCAGTGTAGAGTGAGAACCTGACGGGCACACTTTCATTAAATGACATACTATTGGTCATCTAATGACATCTTGTGGTGCACGATGACCCCCGCCCTGAATGTTTCAGCCACTTACGCCCGCCTGCTGCTGCACTCCAACCGCTGCTCGCCATCTGCGTTGCTGGCCGGTACCGGCCTCAGCGCCGCTCAGCTGGCGCGCGAGGATTACCTGGACTGGCAGGTTCTGGCGAGCCTGTTTCGCAACTTTGACCGCGAGCAGGCCCAATCCAGCTGGCCTGCGGAACTGGGCGCGCAGTTCAACATGGCGGCACACGGGCCGCTGGGCTTCGCCGCACTGAGCGCTCCCACCCTGGGGGCGGCACTGGAGGTCATGGCGGGCTTTACCGCTGTGCGCCTGACCACCGTCACAGTGGCCACCGAAACGCGCGCCGATCGCTTTCTGCTCACCATGCAGGATGCGACCGGTGACGCACTGTTTGCCCACTGGATTGAAGCGATAGTGTTCAAAGTACTGGAATCACTGCTCGGGGTCATTCTCGGCCACCCAGTGGGCGCAAACATAACGCTGGCCTTCAGTGGCCCCGCCCCGCCGGCTGCAGAGGCGCTCGCGGCCTGCTATACGGCGCGGGTGGCGTTTGCAGCGCCCATCGCGGCACTCTCGATACCGGCCAGCTGGCTGGCCCTGCCTTCACCGCTGCACGACGAAGCGGTGTACCGCAGCAACCTGGCGCGCTGTCGCGACATTCTCGCCAGCAGGGCCGACCAGATGAGTATCCCGCAGCGGGTACAGATGCTGCTGCGCAGCCATTTCGATGCCAGCCGCCTGACGCCGGCCCCGCCACCCACACTGGAGCAACTGGCCGCACAGCTGCACCTCACACCGCGAACCCTGATACGCCGCCTGCAACACGACGGTGGCAGTTATCGCGGTACGCTGGACCAGCTGCGCCAACGCCACGCCGCAGAACTGTTGCGCGACGCACGCTACACCGTGGCCGATGTGGCGGAGATTCTCGGCTACCGGGAGCAGGCCAATTTCGGCCGCGCTTTCCGTCGCTGGTTTGGCCTGTCGCCCTCCGCCTGGCGTCGGCAATAGCACCTCGCAGCAACCTGTCGCCCAGGCAGGCAGATTTACTGGGCACTCTGCAGCAGGTCAACAGATTCGCTTGCATTCCCTCTGGCGGGCAACTACTGTATATCCATACAGTTTGAAAATCTTCGGAGGCAAGCCATCATGAACGAAGCTCTGGAACAGGTTATTCTTCGCCGCGACACCTGGCGCGGACGCAGCCGCCACTTTGGCGGGTTGCCGCTGTCGGCCAACAGCGATGCCCACGGCGGTGGCCTGAAAAGCGGTTACCGGGCGCTGGATGACGCGCTGCAACAAGGTGGCTGGCCAGACGCCACTGCCGTTGAAGTGCTCAGCGACAGCTCCGGCATGGGCGCCATGGGTCTGTTTCTTCCCGCCATGGAACGGCTCAGCGCACAGGGTCGCTGGCAGGCCTTTATTGCACCGCCCTGGACGCCTTATGCACCGCTGCTGGCTGCCCGGGGCATCGATACACAGCAGGTATTGCTGGTGCACCCCCGCAGCCGCGAAGACCTGCTCTGGAGCATTGAGCAGGCCTTGCGCAGCAGCACCTGCAGCGCCGTCTTCAGCTGGCTGGGAAACGGCCAGTATCGCTACAGCGAACTGCGCAAACTGCAGCTGGCGGCGGCCGACAGCGACAGCCTGTGCGTACTGTTCCGTTCACAGCAGGCAGCCGCAGAGAGCTCACCGGTCGGCCTGCGCCTGCAAATGCGGGAATACCGCAAGGTTCATATTCTGAAACAGCGCGGTGGTCAGCAGCAGGTGGATGTCAACCTGTCCCCCAGCGATGAGCTGCCCCACCAGCCGCAGTTGTGGGAGCTGCCTGTCTGGCCTGCCACCGTGGCGAGCAGCAGCGCAATGAGCGCCGGTTGAGTCAGGTCAATTGTTTCCCGGCAGGCTGGCGGCTAGCATAGGGCACTGTGCATGAGCCACTATACCGGTATCATTCGTGCCGGCCTTGCCACGGAGAACACAGATGCAGGAATTCCCTCACCACTATCAGGTTGCCGCCACAGCGACGGCTGAAGGCACCGTATCACTGTCCGGCGAAGATATTCCGGCGCTGGAAACGGCACCCCCCAAAGAGTTTGGTGGGCCGGGCGGCAACTGGTCACCCGAAGCCCTGCTGGTAGGTGCCGTGACCGACTGCTTCATCTTCACCTTTCGCGCCATTGCCCGCGCCTCCAAGCTGGACTGGGTGGAGCTGCAGTGCAGCGCCGAGGGTACGCTGGATCGTATTGACCGCGTCACACGCTTTACCGACATTACCGTAACGGCAAAGCTCAGCGTGCCCGCAGGCACCGATACCGAGCGAGCGAAACAATTGCTGGAAAAAGCGGAGGCGAACTGCCTGGTCAGCAACTCACTGAACAGCAACATGCATTTGCACGCCAGCGTCGACACCGCCGCTTGAACACACATCGCGCCCGCTTTTACGTAACGCATAGCGAGTAGCGTACTGTGGACCAATGGTTGAGCGACTACGGCGTCACCCTGGGCGTGGGCGCGTTGATCACGTTCATGGTTTTTATCGTCTGGGACCTGGCGAAGCGCAGTAATGCCGGCAAATTCGGCACCATCATGCTCTATGTGGGCCTGGCGATGGGGATTTTCGGCTTCCTGATCAAGGTCATCATCACCTGGCTGCTGGAAAACGCCGGCGTCTGAACGACGCCGGCATTATCGACCTGAAATCAACCGTTGGTCGCCAGGGTATTGGCAACCAGCCGGTCTATGTTCTGCTCCAGAATAGACAGGGGTACCGGGCCATGCCTGAGCACCTCGTCATGGAAGGCACGCACATCAAACTGCTCACCCAGTGCCGTACGGGCTTCCTCACGCAGTGCCATAATACGCAGCTTGCCAATCAGGTAGGCCGTGGCCTGCCCCGGCATCGCAATGTAGCGTTCAATCGCCTTGGTGGAGTCGTAACGTGAGTTCGGCGTATTCTCGACGAGATACTCAATCGCCTCTTCACGTGTCCAGCCTTTGCTGTGCAGGCCGGTATCCACCACCAGGCGACAGGCGCGCCAGAGTTCCATCGCCAAACGGCCAAACTCGGCATAGGCATCCGAGTACATACCCATGTCGCTGGCCAGCTCTTCCGTGTACAGCGCCCAGCCTTCCGTGAAGGCCGTGAAGCTGGCATAGCGCTGGAATTCCGGCAGGCTTTCCAGCTCCACTGACAGGGCTCGTTGCATGTGGTGGCCCGGCACCCCCTCGTGATAGGCCAGAGCCTCCAGCTGATAGGTCGGCATACTGTTCATATCGTACAGGTTGGCGTAATAAATGCCGGGGCGCGAACCATCAGCCGGCGGGCCGTTGTAGAAAGCCTTGCCCGCCGAACGCTCGCGGAACGCCTCCACCCGTTTAACCACCAGCTCAGCCTGCGGCAGCAAACCGAACTGCTCGGGCAGGCGCTTGGACATGGCATTGATCGCCGCTTCGGCCTCGGCCAGATACTGCGCGCGGCCTGCCTCCGTGTTCGGGTAGTAGAACTGTGGATCATTGCGCATGAACTCGAAGAACTCGCGCAGGTCACCGTCAAACTCCACCGCTTGCATCACTTCGCGCATGGCGTCGTGGATGCGGTCCACTTCCTCCAACCCAATAGCATGTACCTGCTCGGCAGTCAGGTCTGTGGTAGTAAACCAGCGCAAGCGTTCGGCGTAGAAGGCTTCACCGTCAGCGAACTTCCACACGCCGTCGTCACCGGTGGCCAGCGCGGCTTGCGCTTCAACTGCCTCAATCAGGCGTTCGTAAGCCGGCTGCACAGAACCCAGCAGGGCCTCGCGAGCTTCGGCCAGCAGGCGCTCGCGCTCTTCCGGTGTGATATCCAGTGCCTCAACTTTGCTGTTGAAGTCTGCCCACAGCGTGGAATCGCCGCCGTCTTCCGTGAAGGGCGCGCCCTGAATCACGTTGCCTGCCGCCTCAATAATCGGTGGATACTGCCAGTCGGCGAGCAGCAGATTCTTCTCGGTGCGGATGGCCATCTGCGCGATCACTTCATCGAACCAGCCGGCAATATTATTCAGGCGACCGATATAGGCCTCGGCATCGGCGAGGTCAGTCACGCGGTGAATATTCACCAGCCTGCTCGGCGCCTCGGTGTGGGGGCCTCGGTATTGGTCAATCACAAACTGGTGATGACGGAAGCGGTCTGCATCGATGCGCCGCTCCAGGTCCAGTTTGTACAGGTCGTAGGAGAGTTGCTCCGCCGGCGCCAGCGCTGCGCGGTCAAACTCATCCAGCTGCTGCAAGCGGGCCTTGTTGATGGCCAGGGTTTCATTGAGGAAGGCTTCGGCTACCGGATCCCACTGGTCGTGGTTGGTCTTTATGCCACGATAGCTCGCGGTATAAGGCAGGCGTGCCATATCCACCGCATAGTTTTCCTCAAGATAGGTGCGAAACGCCGCTGTTGCCGCCGCTTCAGGCACGGCATCCTGAACAGCGCCGACAACCTCGGCAGCTTCCGGTGCAGGCGTGGGCGCAGGCGTTTCATCACGCGAGCAGGCCACCAGCAACGTGGTAAGCGCCATGGGTAACACGGCGAGTTTGTAATTCGGTAAAATCATTGCAACCTCAATAGCAGTAAAAAAGGGTCCCCGCTGCCCACCGGGCGCAGGAAATGGCGCAATGATGCCGTAATTGGCGGTAAAGGCCAAATACGCCGCAGGCTGGACAGAGACGGACAGCCTGCGCGATACTGTATGTATGTACAGTATTATGATGGGGTATTTGCCCCTCCCGTTTCTGCATTTTTGCCCGGGGGCTCCGTGAGCCTCTGGCTGTGCCTGCGTTTTCCCCTGCTGCCGCTGCAGTGCCAGACGCTCGATGAGACACAGCCCGTCGCAGTGCTGGAGCAGCAACGGGTCGTGTGCGCCAACGACTGCGCCAGCAGCCTGGGAGTGCGCGCCGGAATGGCCACTGCCAGCGTACGCGCGCTGGCGCAAGACCTCCCGCTGCAACTGCTGGCCCGCAACCGCAACAGCGAACAGCATTGTCTGCAGCAGCTGTGCTGCTGGGCCTACGGCATCACCCCGCGCCTCTACACCTGGCAGGAAGATTGCCTGCAGCTGGAAATTGGCAGCTGCCTCAACCTGCACCGCGGGCTGAATACCTTGCTCAGTGGAATACAGCGCACCCTGCAGGTCCGCGGTTACCGGGTGGACGCCGGCCTCGGCCCAACGCCGAAAGCCGCCTGGCTGCTGTCGTTTCATGACGATGGCTGCGACACACAGCATCCGGAGGCCTGGCAGGAGCGCATTGGCACCCTGCCTCTGGCGCTGCTGCACACCTTCCCCAAAGCCGTGGCGGCGCTGGAGCGGGCCGGGCTGCGGCGCTTTGCCGACATACTCACGTTGCCTGAAGCGGCACTCACTCGCCGCTGTGGCCAGGCTTTTGTGCACTACCTGCGGCAGGTAACGGGCCGGGAAGCGGACCTAGAGCCGGACTACCAACCGCCACAGCAGTTCAGCGACCAGTACTGGTTTGGTTATGAAGTCAAAACCACGGCAGAACTCCTGCCCGCCATTGAGCAGTTGCTGCAATCGCTGTGCGGTTTTCTGCGCCAGACACAGTTGCAAAGCAGCCGCATCGACTGGCAGCTGCTGGCTGTGGATCGGCAAACGCAGAACCTGCAGGTGCGCAGCAGCAGCCGACACAGTGACTGGGCGACCTGGTATCAGCTCACCCGCCTGCAACTGGACCAGCTCAAGCTGCACACCGGTATAGAAGGACTGGTGCTTGAATGTCGTGAGCTGCTCACCGGTCACAGCGTTGGCATCGATCTGTTCAGCCCGCGTAACCAGCGCGAACCATTGCATGCATTGCTGGACCGGCTGCGCAGCCGGCTGGGGCTGCAGGCCATAGCCACCATTGGCTGTCGCGATGAACACTTGCCAGAGCTCGCCCTGCATGTGGGGACCGAACCCGGCGAAGCGCCCACCCATGCGCCAACCGGTACCCACCGGCCCTTCTGGCTGCTACCCGAGCCATTACCCCTACCACACCGACATGGTGGCGAGCTGTACTGGGGTGGACGTTTGCAGCTGGTAGGCGGGCCCGAGCGCATTGAAGACCACTGGTGGCAGCAGCCGGTCAGCCGTGACTACTTCATTGCGCGGGGTCACGGCGGCCAGTATTACTGGCTGTTTCACGAACGTCGCGAGCGCCGCTGGTACCTGCACGGGCTGTTTGCCTGACCGCGCAGCGCTCGCCGCAAAACCCGCTACACTATCAATATGAATTTATTATGACATTGAGGTGACAGCGATAGCGAAAGGGGCAACATTCGCTCTAAGCTGGACACATCATCAGGCAAGGTGCCCCGGGATGCCCTGCCGCTATAACAAGGGCGTTGGGAAACGCCACAAGGAGGTACACCATGAAACGCATGACCAAAGCACTGATTATCGCCAGTCTGCCGCTGTTTTCCGCCACCGCTTTTGCGGAAGTCACTCAGGATTGCATCCTCGAAGGCACAGTGGACAAGAAAAAAGCCGAGCAGATGGGCCGCGACGTCTACGTGGCGTTTCACTCATCCGAGCGGGCAGAGTCCGGCAGCAAGTGCCAGCTGGAGCGTCGCAGCCGCATCCAGTTCAAAGAGCCAAAGAACGCCATGATTGAAAACGCCCCCGATGGCGCCAAGGTCAAATACCGCTACACTGAGCGCGACGACCAGGCAGGCGAATGGCAGTTGATGGGTATTTCAATGCCCTGAGTACAACGCCTGAGTAGAGTGCAGGCCGCGTCGCTACGGCGAGGCGTGCCTGGATTGATCCACCATCAACAACTCATCCACCGCAAAGCCCAACTCTGCAGCCCGCGCCAGAAAGCGCGCTTTCACCGCTTCATCCACTTCGGGTGTACGCGACAGCAACCAGAGGTAGTCCCGGTTATAGCCGGAGACAAAGGCGTACTCGTACTCCTCGCCCAGTTCAAATACCACATAGGACGAGTAGAAGGGGCCGAAAAAAGAGACCTTCAGATGCGCTGTGGTTTCTTCGTCCACAAAGCGGGCAATGCCCTCGGCCTGCTCCCAGGTTGATGCCTGAGGCCGATAGCCCCGGTTCACCACCGCCACACTGCCGTCCCCGTTGCGGGTATAACTTGCCGTGACGGCCTCCAGCCCACGCTCGAATGAGTGGTCCAGACGAGCAATTTCATACCAGGTGCCGAGGTAGCGTTGCAGCTCAAAATTCTGCACCGGCACGACCCCCGGTGGCATACCGGTGCAACCACCCAACACCAGCAGCAGGATCAGCAGTGAGGCGCGCGAGAATTTCACTCGTGGGCGATGGTTTTGTCTGTGAACAGATAATCCTTGAGTTCATCATTCATTACCGGGTCGCGCCGGCGAATCCACTCCAACACCATGGCCGCGTGCTCTTTTTCCTCGTCGCGGTTGTGGCGCAGGATGGCCTTCAGCTCAGGGTCCTTGCAGGCATCCATGCGCTGGTTGTACCAGTCCACTGCTTCCAGTTCTTCCATCAACGACACGATGGCGCGATGCATGTCGCGGGTCTCGTCGCTCAATTCACTAATGGGTTCATGATAACCTTCATTGGACATGTCGAACTTCCTGTGTAGTTTCAGAAAACAGCACAAATACGGCAAACCACCGCGCGTTATCAGTGTAGCGCGTGATGCTACCGGCGCCAAAGCATTGCCTGCGGCTCGCACTCATGTGCCACCGAGAGCCAGGCCGACGCCGGCAAAACCCGCCACCAGCAACAGAATGGGCGGTCGCCAGCGTGCCAGCAACGCCCAACCCAGCAGTACCAGCAGCACATCCAGCCAGCTATGGAACGCACTGCTGGCAATCGGGTTTACCCAGGCGGCAGCGAGCAGACCAACCACCGCTGCATTGACGCCGGCGACCACGCCCAGCACGTGGGGGCGCGTCGCCAGCGCATCCCACGCCGCTTGTATGCCCAGCACCAGCAGGAATCCCGGCAGAAAAATCGCCACCGTTGCCAGCAGCGCGCCCAGCACGGGCCTGACAGGCAGCAGCTCGGCACCCAGATACGCCCCCAGGGAAAACATCGGCCCCGGCACCGCCTGTGCCGCGGCATAGCCGAGCAGAAACCGGTCCTCACTCAACACATCGCCGAGCTGTTGCTGTAGCAAGGGTAAAACCACGTGGCCGCCGCCAAACACCAGGCTGCCGCTATTGTAAAACTGACCGACCAGCCGCCACTCGGTGCCCAGCCCGCCGAGCCAGGGCAGCAGCGCAAACAACAGCAGGAAAATCACCAGAGGGCGCCAGCGCAAACCGCTTGTCACGCCCTCTGGCGGCGCGGGCTGACTTGCCCTCGCCGGCAGCACCACCGCTCCCAGCAACGCCGCGCACACCAGCACCCCGTACTGCATCCAGGCGGATGCACTCCACACCAGCAACAGGCAGGTGGCCAGCGCGAGGACTGCCGCAAACCAATGCCGGCAAAAAGTCTGCGCCATGCTGCGCACAGCCTCCGCCACCACCACCGCCGCCAACAGCTTCAGGCCCCGCACCAGACCGTCTAGCCAAGCCGCATCGGCAGCCTGCGCCGCAAACAGCGCCAGCCCCAACATGAGCAGGAATGACGGCAATGTGAACCCGACAAATGCCGCCAGGGCGCCGGGTAAACCCGCTCGCCGATAGCCGAGGGCGAACCCGACCTGGCTCGACCCCGGCCCGGGCAGAAACTGGCTCAACGCCACCAGCCTGGCGTAGTCGGCAACAGTCAGCCATTGCAGGCGCTGCACAAAGGTCTGCTGAAAATAGCCAATATGGGCCGCCGGCCCCCCAAAGCTGACACAGCCCAGCAACAGAAAACGCCAGAACACTTCAAAGATGGCCGCCATGCAGCTTTCCTGTGCTAACCGCGCGAAAACACCGCTGCAGCAGGCGCGTTACTCGCCATCAGCGGGCAGCGGTGCTCGCAGCGCATCAACCTTGCATCGTGGGGAAATCGATATATCCCGCATCGCCGCCACCGTAGACCGCCGCGTCTTCTCCCGGCGGGTTGAGTGGAGCACCCACCGCGAAGCGCTCGACCAGGTCCGGCGTGAACATGTAGGGCCGCGCGATGGAGACGGCCGCCGCCCCACCCGCCGCCAGCACCGCCTCACTGCGTTCGCGGTCATAGCCTCCGTTCAGTACCAGTGGGCCGCGGTATGCGGAGCGCACGTCATCGGTACCGAAACCGTCCTGCCTTTGCGGCGCACTACCGCTGACCGAGGATTCGTAAACGCTTTCGACAATTTCCAGAAACGCCAGGCCGCGCTGGTCGAGCTGTGCAATGGCATGCTGATAGAGCGGCGCTGGCTGGCTGTCGTGGCAGTCCCAGGTCGTTGAGAAAGGCGACAGACGCACCGAGGTGCGCTCTGCGCCCACCTCGCCGACCACCGCGTCCGTGACCTCAAGCAGGAAACGACAGCGATTTTCGACGCTGCCGCCGTAGGCATCGCTGCGCTGGTTGACGCCATCGCGCAGGAACTGGTCAATCAGGTAGCCGTTGGCACCGTGAATCTGCACGCCATCAAAACCGGCATCCAGTGCATTGCGCGCCGCCTGCCGGAAATCATCCACGACCCCGGGAATCTCATCCAGCCCCAGCGCACGAGGCTGTGAGGTCGGCACGAACCCCTCTGTCGTGAAGGTGCGAATGCTGCCCCGCACTGCCGATGGCGCCACAGGCGCCTCACCATCCTTCTGAAACACCGTGTGGGAGACCCGCCCACAGTGCCATATCTGGCAGATAATACGCCCGCCGGCGCCGTGCACAGCCTCGGTAACGGCACGCCAACCGGCAATCTGCTCGGCGGTATGAATGCCCGGTGTGGCGAGAGTGCCCGTGCCCTGCTGCGAAATCTGCGTGGCCTCGGTGATGATCAACCCTGCGCCCGCGCGCTGGCGGTAATACTCCGCCATGGACGGAGTAGGCACACGGGAGGGAGCGCGGGCGCGGGTCATGGGCGCCATCAGGATACGGTTTTTCAGTTCGATCGCCCCGAGGCGAACTGGGTGGAGCATGGCCAATGTCATAGTGGGTTCCTGTCAAATAGTGACCCGTTATGGTATCTGCCGGTGCCGGCAATGACCTCGTAGGGCAGCGCATCAGCTGCGGCTGGTTCAATAGATTGGCAGCAGTGGGGGTGCCTCATGAGTCCGACGACAAATCCGTAACCGCACCGGGATCCGCGGGTGCGTCAGCTGCCGTGCGGGTGGCCTCCCAGGCGCGAAAACGCTTGAGGTCACCGTCCAGGCTGCGCAGCGTCCAGCCCAGGATCGCAGCGTCATCCAGCAGGCCAAAGCCGAGCAAAATGTCCGGGACAGCATCCACCGGCATGACGAAATACACCACTGCCGCAACCAGCATCAGCAGGGATTGCCAGGGGATTTCACGGTAGGCGCCACTGGCATAGGCGCGCACCAGGCGCAGTGCATCCTGCACCGACTTCCCTATTCCCGCCAGCGCACCGCTGCGGGCCGCCGCCTTTTCGCCGGCGGACGCCGCCAGTGCCGACAAGCCACCGGGCTGTTCAATCAGTGCGCGCGCACGACGGCTGGCGCGGACATAGGCCCGGCTATTGCTCGCGCGGGGCATCTCTCTTTCGTCACTCATACTCTGTGCTCCCGCCGCGTGTCACAGCTGCGTCAGGGTGTACCCCTGCTTTGGAAAATGCAGGTGCAGGGTGCCCAGGCCAGGCTCCTCGCGCGCCAGAATCCAGCACTGTGGCGCCACGCCCACCAGCACACCCTCGGTGGGCGCCTGGGCGTAATCCTGCGGTGCAATACTCACCCGCGCGCCCACCCCCGCATCCCGCTGCAGAGGCGCCGGAATCGCACGTGGCCGCGTATCTGCAGCCAGCTGCAGCGCGTTCTGCACAGGCACTGCCGTAGTGGCGCCATCGCCAAAGGCCCGTATGCGGGCCATCCACTCGAGCACACCGGGAAACTCCTGCAACAGCGGCGACTCGCCCAGGTCATGCAGAAACCACAGGCCATGGTAGGTGGAAAAATCAGCATGGTTTGGCTCCGCGCCAAACAGGAAATCAGCTTGCAGCTGCCTTTCCACGGCAGCAAGATGCTCGATGACGAGGGTTCTCGCCGCGCGGCGCCCGGGCACATTCACCGCGGCCTTGCGCCCCATGGCAAGACGGTCAAGCATGAAGCGTCCGATATCCAGCCACGACATCTGCGCGCGCACCTTGTGTCGCAGCGCCGGCGTGCCGGCAGTCAGAACACAGGGAAAGAACAGCTCGCCGTCCGCCCGCGCGGCCCAGGCAGTGGCCTCGGCATCAAGGTTCTCCAGCGCCAGCGCAGGTTTACCGGCAAGCGCTGCAATCTCGGCCGCTATTGTGCGCGAGTCGCAAAAAATATCGGCCCCCCGCTGCGCCACGGGAATCCTGCGATAGCCACCCACCAACCGCGCAAGGTGGGGCCTTGGCGGCATCTCGCGAGTCAGGGCGGACTGCCAGGTCAACTCTGCGTAACCCAGCATACTGCGAATTTTCTGGCTGAAAGGTGACAGCGCATAGTGGTGCAAGATGAGTTCGGACATCGTCTTCCCTTTCAATAAGTCGGGCAATCAGGTTGGTTCAGGTAAGCGTCCAACACGTTGCGGGCCTCCTCGCCGAGAACCTGCGTCTGACCAACTTTACGCTGCGCCGCCGGCAGTGCCAGCTCCGTATAAAAGCGGCGATCATCAAAGCCCACACGCTCCGCATCAGCAATGGAAAAGCCGAAGTACACATGACGTAAACGGGCCCAGTAAATCGCGCCCAGGCACATGGGGCAGGGTTCACCGCTGGTGTAGATGTCGCAACCCTCGAGGCTGAAAAGGCCCGCCTGCGCACAGGCATCGCGAATGGCCATGACTTCACCGTGCGCGGTGGGGTCGCTCGATGCAATAACGCGGTTCCAGCCTTCACCGACAATGGCACCATCGCGCACAATGACCGCACCAAACGGACCACCCTCTCCGGAATCCGCCGCGTGACGCCCCAACTCAAGGGCGCGACGCATAAAACCTTCTGCCTCTGCCGAGAAGCTCATGCTTTCTTCACAAATTCGGATTTCAACTTCATGGCCCCAATACCCTCTATTTTGCAGTCGATATCGTGGTCGCCTTCTACCAGGCGGATGTTCTTCACCCGTGTGCCCACCTTCACCACCAGTGAAGACCCCTTGACCTTGAGGTCCTTGATCACGGTGACAGTATCCCCATCAGCCAGCGGATTGCCGTTGGCATCGCTGATCAACGGAGTGTCCTCCAGCGGCTCGTTGCCCTCGGCAGGGCTCCACTCATGACCGCACTCAGGGCACACCAGAAAGGCGCCCTGCTCGTAGGCGTAGGGCGACTGGCATTCGGGACAGGCCGGTAGATCACTCATTATTCAAGAACTCCAGATCGGTGCCCTGTACTTCCAGGGCCCTGAGTATGCGCTGCTCACTGCGTGGCAGGGAGCGCTCGGTAGCCTGCTGCAGCAGGCGTTCACGTGCATCGCGGTCGAACCAGCGACCATCGCTGACTATGGCCACAGGCTCTCGCAAAACAGACAGATCCTGCAGCGGGTCGCCGGGCAACAACAACAGATCGGCCTCAAAACCCGCGGCTACCCGCCCGCTGCTGTCGGCGCGGCCGAGTACCTGCGCCGGGTTCACCGTGGCGGCCCGCAGCACCGCAGCTGGGGGAAGCCCCGCTGTCTGCAACAACGCCAGTTCATCCAGCAGCGACATGCCCGGGACATTGATGAAAATGCCCGCATCGGAGCCGGCCAGTAGCGTCACCCCCGCCCGATACAGGCAATCCGTGGCCTTGAGGTAGAACGCCTCGTGCTGTGCGCGGTAGGTCGCAGGCTGGCTGCTCCAGAAACGGTAGAGCGGCTGCTCCATCTGGGCGATAAACGGGTTCAGGGTATCGACGCCCGGCCGCTGTAAATAGGCGCCATCACTGCGCGCCACCCGCAGCAGATTGTGATGCGCCACCAGCGTTGGGGTCACAGGGACTTCGGTGGTGGCAATGGCCACCGCAAGCCGGCACATCGCCGCTTCATCAAGGCGCTCACCCAGCCCGTGCCAGACGATGCTTTCCACGTGCTCAATGCTGGTGAGCCGGTCCTCCAGCACGCTTTCGAAGGGTATGACGAAAGGCCGCTCAGCCGGTATGCCAGCATGGCGCGGCCCCTCGGGGGTATGGCCCATCACGGTCATGTCCAGCTCGGCCGCAACGGCAAGAATGGCCTCGTAAGCTTCCGGCCTCAAGTTGGAGTAGACCTTCACATGCCGATAGCCCTGCGCATACTGCTGCAACACCGCTGCGCGGGCCTCGGCGGCGGTGTTCACAATGACATGATTGGGCTGCGCATTGGGGCCTGCGCCGTTGAGAATAGGGCCGGTGGTGATGATATCCGGCCCCGCCAGGTGGCCTGCCGTCACCGCCGCCGCAAGATCCAGCAAGAACGGCATGCCAGAGGCATTGCGCACGGTGGTCACGCCGTAAGCCAGATAGGCTGGCAGTTCTGCTTCATCCCACACATGCACATGCATATCGACCAGACCGGGCATCAGTACCTGCCCCTTGGCGTCAATCTCACGCGCACCCCGAGGGGCAGCCACCCTGTCCGTTGCCCCCACCTGCTGAACCTTGCCTTCGGCAATCAGCACTGCCTGCCCGGGCTGCACTACGGCACCTTCTCCGGTAAAGCTCAGTACCGATACATCGCGCACCACCACCGGGGTCTGCGCAGGCAACCGCGCCGGAGGAGCCGCGGCATCGGCTAACACCGCGATCCGACAGTCCGGTTTCGCATCCGTTGCGCGGCAGAGCTCCACCGCCTTGTTCGGCGGTCCATTCAGCGCGTCATGCAGCGCCGGCCAACTCATACTGGAAATGGGTTCGCCATCCAGCGTGAGGTAGTGGCCCGGCTGCATACCGGCAAGATCAGCCGGAGAGCCCGGCTGCACCATCCACACGCGCATGCCACCCTGGTGGGGCACGCCCCAGAGGCCGAGATACCCGCGTTCGGGCGCGCGAAAACTGTCGGCACGGGGTACGGCGATCAAGCGCTTGCCCGGGTAGTCCACCGTGTAGGTGAAACGCGACAACAGGCGCGAACCGAGCCGGCCCTGACGCCCCATGCTGGTGCCATCATCGGAATATTGGGTCATGAATGGACCGAGCGCGTTGTCGCCCAGACGAACCGCATTGCCAAACTGTTGCAGGTTCTCAATGTTGCCCTGCACCCCCCGACCGGTAGTCACCCAGGCGAATTCCGGACGCTCGATGCCGGGTGCACTACCGGGTATCAGCGATAGCCACCCGGTCATGCCGGTATCCACGTGCAGATCGGCCAGCACCTCCTGCTGTTGGCCCGCCAACAGCAGGGGCAGCTGCACATAGGCATCAAAGGCGCGCACCTCAAGCGGCAGCACAAACGCATTTTCCGGCACCGTCACCGTATCCGGAGCCAGGAAACGCAGGCTGCCAGAGGCCGTATCGACCTCAATGGCAAAGCGCGAGAACAGGTCGTAACCAATCACGCCATCTACCGCGAAGTCGGCATCGGTTCCCAGCGGCGGCAGGGTCGCGGCAGGCAGTACCGCCACGGTCATGCCCTGCAGCGCGACAGGGCCGAAGTCGAGATCGACATCGGTGGCGAGGAACGCCTCGGGTCTCGCTTCATCATCGCCCGCGCCGCCCACACCGATGGTTTCCGAGCCCTTGAGGGCCAGTTTCCGGGTTTTCTCATGCAGAAAGATGGCGGTAGGGGTTGCACCGGTGTCAACAATGAAACGGAAACCGGGCACGCCATTGACGCTGGCCTCCACCACGGGAAACAAGGGCACCGGTGACAGGCTCAGCGCGCTCCCGCTGCCATCAAAGGACACCTCGGCCTGCGGATTACCCACCGGATAATTGCTGCAGGCTGCCAGCAGGGCGAGCAGTGCAACACCACCCCCTCTATACAGAAGGTCGCGAATCCGTGTGCGCCAGCCGGCCACGGAGACGCGCTTCATGGCAGCGCCTGACAGCGCACGTCAGCCGCGTCAGCCCCCCATGTCACCCGTGCTTCGCCGTGGTGCTCCCAGAAACTCATGTCATCTCCCCGATAGCGCGCACCGCTGGCACTGCGTTGCAAGGTCAGCAGGGAGAGCACATCACCGCGCCGGGCGATCATGATACGCGGCTCAGTTGCCAGAAAATGTACATTCAGGGTCGCAGCAGCCTCGGCGTCCTCGCACACGTACTGCACCGGGGCCGTATCGGCTGCCAGAGCCTCAATGTATGCGCACCAGGCCGCCGAACCACGCGCCGGCAGCCCCGTCAGCCCCCGAACACCCAGCCGGAACTCGACCACGGACTGCCATTCATCCGAACCCGCATCCGGCCCATGGCCGCTGCCATCTCCGGTGCCCAGGTTGGTTTCCACGGCCTGCGCCCACCCCGCCGCACACAAGGGCGCCCCGGCAGAGGGCCCCTCAACAGCAGCACAGGCTGTCACGCTCACAAGCAGGGACAAAACAACAGCCGATCGATACATGGAACTCTCCTGTCAGCCGTGCCCCAACCAGATGGACGTGACCATTGTGAAAGCGAAACCCAGCACCGCGCCCAGCGGCGGTGCCCAATGCTTGTTCAAGCGCGCCTGCGGAGCGATATCCTGGAACATCAGGTACACAATGCCACCGGCAGAGGCCAGCATGATGGCACCGAGCACCGCAGGCCGCTCGCCCAGGAAGAAGTATGCGGACAATCCGGCCAGCGGTCCGAGCAAGGTCAACGCAGACATCACGCCCAGTATCTTCACAGACGAATCGCGCCCCGCTGCCGCCAGTTCACGGTAAGCATTGAAGCCCTCGGGCAAATTCTGCAAACCGATGACGATCGCCAGCACCAGCGCCAGGGATGGATCGGTGGCAATCAAGCCGCCCAACGCAATGGATTCGGGCACGTAGTCCAACAGCAGCCCCAACAATTGCGGTGACTCACGCCGCCGCGCCGCCAACAGCCGCTCCAGCAGGAACACCGCCAGGCCGCCACCGACGAACAGCGATACCGCTGCAAGCGAACTGCCGAAACGCGCCAGCCCCTCCGGCAACAGCACCTGGAACACCGCACCCAACAACAGCCCACCGCCCAGGGCAATCAGGAAGTGCCGCACCTCCTGTTCCAGCCATTGCCGCTGAATACGCTCGAAGCTGGCAATCCAACCGCCCAGCGGTATGCACACGCCGGCCGCAAAGGTCAGCACAACAATGTAGGCAACGCCGTCAATCGCCACGGTTACGCAGTACCGGAAGAATTCAGAGGGTGGATCATGCCAGCATTGTGCGGGAAACGGGGGAATGGCCGCAAGCCGCGCCATTGCCGCGAGTGCGTGTGCACTCTACTATGCGCACTGCTATCACCTGAACAGGAAACCCGCCGATGCAGGCTCGCATCAGTCCGATGATGGCTCGGCATACCGCGCAATGAGTGTTTACATTCACCTCACGGCGGCACTCTGGGTGCTGGCCATCGGTGGTTTGCAGCTCGCCGCTACCAAGGGCACACCGCGCCATCGGTTTGTTGGCTGGTCCTGGATGGCGGCAATGATTGTCGCTGCCATCTCCTCATTCTGGCTGACCAACCCCGGCAATGGGTTTCTCGGCTATGGCCCGATTCACCTGCTGTCCATCTGGGTCATGATCTGCGTGGTGGTCTCGGTCGGCGCTGTACGACGCGGAAATATCCGGCGTCACAGAGGCTTTGCCGTCGGTGCCTACCTGGGTACCGTAGGCGCGGCCATCGGGGCGCTCGCCATGCCGGGGCGACTACTGCATAGCTATTTTTTCGCCTGAGCGGCGCGCTACTCCCCGCGTCATTTCACCAAAGCCCCTGCGCAACTGGGCACCAAAGAGCAAGCCCACCACCGGGGCAAACCACCCCTCCAACCGAAACACGGATTCATAGTGGGTACCACCCGACGCTGTTGCACTCAGACAGTGCTGCCGCGTGCTGGTCAGAGCACCGAGCGGTGCCTTGATGCCGTAATCAAGCAGCTTGCCCTCCTCATTGCGCCAGATCGTTTCCGTCTGCGGCTGCGTCATGAACGGCAACACCCTTACCTTCATATGGATGGGATCACCCACGCGAAAGGTGGAATCACAGGATACAACGAAGGTATTCCACAGCGGGTAGTCCTCGGTGTTCGTAATTACCTCCCAGACCACTTCCGGTGGAGCCGCTATATCTTCAGATAACAGTATTTCAAACATCGCCAACCCCTAACAATCAGAACGTTTCATTTTCATCGTGCACGGTAACCGACAGCTCACCATCCATACTCACGGCCACATGGAACAGAATGGGGCGACAGCAGACCTGGCAGTCTTCGATATACTGCTGCCCGGCTTCACTTTCATCGATCAATACTTCAATGGACTCACCGCAGTAGGGGCAGTCCACGTGCTGCTGGTGTAGGGCCGACATTTTTCCTCCTCAATTACTGCTGGCCACTGGCAAGGCGCGTGCGTCATCTACGGGTTCTGGCGCCGCGAGCATTCACACCCCGGCCGCGAAGGTATCACGGATGTGCCGTGAGTGAAGCTGTCGGGCACTGTGTCGCCACCGCCGCGCTGCTGCAAGCGATCTCAAGCAAGTTTTACACGGAGGATAGACTAGACAGGCCGCCCTGAACAACGAAGCCCGCCAGGGTGTTTGACACCGGGTTGATCCAGACCCCGCTGGTGAGCTGGCAGTCGACGGCATCCAGAAACATGTGTAGGCACAGACCCAGCCCCACCAGCCGGCTTGCCGGAAAAACACAAAGCAGCAGATACACACTCAGCAACCACGGCTGGTGCAGAGGGTGAAAACCGATACTGCACCGACCGGGGTCATACAGGGGGATTGCCAACAGGTGATCGAGATCCACCAGCATGGTGGCGGTCATCACCACCGTGGCGTACTGCCAGCGGCGACGAAAAAACACGGCCGCCACCAGCAGCGGAACAAGGAAGTGCAGGGCAATGTGCAACATGGTGGTAACAGATCCGTTATACGGGCTCGCCGCGTGCTACTCTTCCTTGAGCAACTCCTGCCGCCTGCGTTCATACTCGTCATACGACATGCCGGTCTCCCGCATGCACTCTTCGTACTCAGGCTGCGGCAATTTGCTGCACTCGAATTGCCGGTTTTGCTGTACGGCCGAGTAAACCTGCTCGTGACTACAGGCTGCCACTGAGGCCAGCAATGCGCCAACAACAATGTATTTCATCAGCAGACCCTCGGTGACTTGACGCATAACCGGCTTGATGTCAAAACAACAGGTCGCCCACACAGCGGCCATCCTGCCCCCCGCTCGTAAACGAGTGCAGCCCGTCGAACCTGTTCACCGGGATGCGAGCAACGTCATCCGGTTCCGCGAGGCGCAGGTTCACCGCCATGCGCCTGCGTCCGTCTGCAGCGGCGACGGTCGCGCGCCAGAACGCGACACAGCCGCAACGTGGGCAGAAGTGGAAACCCAGTGACTGGTCACCCCAGGCATACGCCTGGGTGGCACCGAAGGCCTGCACGTCCTCGTCCTCGTGACCATAGGCCCACAGCGTGCCATAGCGCCGGCAGACGGTGCAGTTACAGGCAGTGGCAGAGCTCGGCTCACCGTCCAGGCGCCAACTGAGGTTGCCGCAGTGGCATGAACCTTTGAGCATTGCATCGCTTCCTCGCGTAATGTGTGGGGCCGAGCCAAGCAAACCGCATCAGGATCACCCAAAAACCTATCGAATAGGCCGCCAACAGGGCACTAACCCGAACGCCCCCACGGTGACGGTCGATCAAATGTGGAAAGGTACAGGCGCTCAACCTTGCCTCTGGCCCACTGGGTTTTGCGCAGAAACTTCAGCGAAGACTTGATGGAGGGGTCCGTCTTGAAGCAATTGATATCAATTCGCTGCGCCAGGCCCTCCCAACCATAACGATCAACCAACCGGGTTAATGCCACTTCGATGGTAATGCCATGCAGGGGGTTATTGGGTTGTTCTTTACTCATGCTGACAATCAACCAACTGTGGTTTCACCACTGAACCTGAAGCAACTACCGCTGCTTGTACTGTGTCGGACAGTATCCCCGGGATACCCCCGCGGACCGGAGCTGCACATGTTTCGTCGCGCGGCCACTCACTCGTGACCGCCACAGCCGAAAGCTGCCTGCCTTGAGGTTACGGCGCATGAGTTTGATGACATCGGATTCCTGCAGGCCGAATTGCACCTCAATGGCTTCAAACGGCGTGCGGTCTTCCCATGCCATTTCGATAATGCGTGATTCTTCGTCTTCGCGCAGCATGGTCCTACTGTGACATCTCCCGGGCGAGGTCGAAATCCTTGCTGGATATACCGCCTGCATCGTGTGTTGTCAGGTCAACAACTACTTTGTTGTAAACGTTGAACCATTCAGGGTGATGATTGGCGCGTTCGGCAAGCAAAGCCACCTTCGCCATGAAGGCGAAGGCGGCAACAAAGTCCGGAAAGCTGAACTCGCGGTGCAGCTTGCCGTCCTCAATACTCCATGCACCGCTTGCGTGCTCGTTGAGCTGCGCCAGGGAAGACGCCAAAACGCTTGGGCTACAGGCTTCTGTCATCTTTTCCTCCTCGGTGGGTTAGTGTGCCGCGCATGCCCGGCGAACTACTCAGCTCGCGCGGTGAATACCACAGATCTTGTGGCCATCCGGGTCCAGAAAATAGCACAGGTGCATTACGCCCATGGTGCTATCACGGGGACCTGGCGGATCTTCAACACTGGTGCCGCCGTTGGCTACGGCAACATCGTGCAGCTGCTTGACCTGCTCAGGGGAGTTGCAGGCGAAGCCGATGGTGGAGCCATTGGCGGTGGTTACCGGTTTGCCATTAATGGGTTCACTCACACTGAAGTTGGAACCACCGTGGATGTAAAACAAGCGCGTTTGCCCGGTATCGTTCTTGTGCTCCATGGGCGCTCCAGCCCCGAGCACGCCGAGAACAGCGTTGTAGAACCGTTTCGACTGCTCGATGTTGCTGGAGCCGATCATGACATGGCTAAGCATTGCGGTATTCCCTCTAAGTTATCCGAAGTACACGTTATATTCCGGCCAATTGTGACCAGAAAACGCTGCCTGTTAAAGCTCGCGTCTTATCTCTCGACCAGCTCGACCCGGCGGTTTCTCTCCCGCCCAGCATCACTGCCGTTGGAGAAAACCGGAACCAGTGGCCCCACACCATGCGGCTGCAACCGGCCTGACGCGATATCGTAGTCGTTTTTCAGCGCCTCCACCACGGCGCGAGCGCGGTCTGCAGACAGCGTTCGATTGTAGTCGAACGTACCCTTTGAGTCGGTGTGACCGACCACATAAAATTGCTTCTCCGGGTTGGCCCGCAAATAGCTCACTATCGCCTCAAGCGCCGCGTTCGACTCGGCCCGGAGCGTCGCCTTGTCAAAATCAAATACGATGCCGTCCAGCACCACGCGCCCGTATTCTTCAATATCCGAGCCTATCGCCTCGGCGTCAACCACCACCAGGCCGGTTTCTGCTGCCTCAACCTCGACAATATCGATCAACGTACCCACATAATTGTTCGAATGCTGCTCTACATACACCACGACATAAGCCAGCCCGGCAGCACGCTCTTTACTGGCAACAATGGCACCCGCGCCGCCGGAAGACGAGGTACCGGCAAACATTGTGCCCACTGCGCCCGGCTTGGCTGCTGGATTGGCGCGAAAGGTGACTTCCATCCACTGACGGGAACCCACTGCAACACCCTTGCGATCGGCTGACATGCCCTCGCCGATAATCTCGAAACCCTGCTGCTTGAGCGCATCCAGGTAATTCTTGTAGATCTCGGAGAAGGTGCGGTCTTCACCTTCGTATTTGTAGAAGGTTCGCGTGACCCGGCCTTCCGTTTCTATCCAGTCGGCAATGGACCGGTAGCCGGCGACAGGACCTATCGCCACTTTATACGGTTGGTAGTTTTCGATGTGCTGCCAGGCGATGACCTGCCCGGGGTAGCGTTCGATCATCGGGTGTTCGATAACTCCTTCAACGTCCTGTGCCACCGCCGCACTGGCAACAATGTACAAACACACCACCAGAAAAACCTTGCCGATATACCCCACCATGCCACCCCCCACAACCAGCGCCAGATCAAGCGCACAAGCCGAGCTACTCCGGTCAGCGTTAGCAGCGAAAGTGTCCCCGCCACCTCCATCAAACAGTGTAGCAGTGTTTACCAGAGCCAGATGAGTTGAGCCGCCAACACCCGTTATCGACTCAAGCGTTATACAGCGTCACCATGCCGATAAGGATAAAGCCAGTGCCCGCAACGTAATGCAGGATTTTCTCGTCGATATACCCCGATATCGCGCTACCAGCCAAAACGCCCAGCCCCGAAGCGACAACAAGCGCGGCCGACGCGGCAAGGAATACCGTATATTTGCTCACTGCCTTATCGGCGGAGAAGAGCATCGTCGCCAATTGGGTTTTGTCGCCGAGTTCGGCAACAAAAACCGATGCGAAAATTGTGAAAAAGATTTTCCAATCCATAGAATTCAGGTTCCGGGCGGCGCGCTATTGAGGATAGCGAAAGGGTTATATGTGAGCAGCTCTCAATCTCGCCACCCAGGAAACGCCGGTAGCGAATTAAAGAACTCGAAATCATGATTCGGCCACAACTCGGCATTCTCGGCCGCCCCAATGGCTTTCAATCGTCGAATGCTATCGATTGCGAGCGTGTCATTGTCCTGCCAACAATAGCCCGGCGCAACTTCATCCGTGAGGTTCTCAGTTAAATCCGCCGCATCTCCGCAGAGAATGACCGGGCGCCCCTTCGGCAACTCAATGAACAGTGACATGTGGCCCGCCGTGTGCCCCGGCGTGAACAGTGCGCTGACGCCAGTTGCCACATCGTACTCGGAGTTTTGCAAACGCCACGTGTTCGCGCTGGCAACCTCGTCTTCGAATATTCCCGCATCCAGCCGGGTTGCCGCGGCGCTGACTTCTTCGGCATGCACATGCACCTCGCAGCCCGGGAGGTCACACAGCCCTCCGGCGTGGTCAAAGTGCAGGTGACCGAGAAAGACGACGTCTACATCACTGGCGCTCAGACCCAGTTTGTTCAGATAACTGGGAATACGCTGGCTCTCATCCATTTCCGGGGGGTCGAACAGGTCCTGCATGGGGCCGTAATACCTGGAGCGTAAAGCGGGGTCAGCAATCTTGCGATAGTCACACCCAACGTCATACAGAATACGGCCATTCGGTGTTTCAATCAGATAGGCGAGAATCGGCGCGGTGATGTATTGGCCGTGGCCCCTGTTCCGGGTCGAGACGACCTTTTCATAGCGGTGCGTACCCGTAAGTAGCGGCCATATTCGTAGTGCGCGTTGAGCCATGCTCACCTCCAGGTAATGCTACCAAACCGTATTAATTCGGACGCCAGGCTACAGGCCATACTCGCGCTCGACTTTGGCGATCCTGACCCTGAACGCCGCATACCAACTTGCATGCCCCAGCCTTTGCGCCTCTCTGTGCTCCACATTGCGCTTCCAAGCCTGCACCGCATCGAGGCTTTGCCAATACGATACAGTGATACCGAGCCCGTCACGCGCGGATTCGATGCCCAGGAAACCCGGCTGCTCGGAAGCAAGCTCAAGCATGCGGGCCGCCATTGCTTCGTATCCATTGTCATCCGCCGTACGAAGACTGCTGAAGATTACAGCGTAGTAAGGTGGTTCAGGTGTTTGCGCAATATCTGTCATCGCCGCCTCGAAAACGTGACACCCCGACTATCGGCTGACCGATCAGATTGGCGGCTCACGTCGTGCATGTTCACACAAACAGACAGATCTTGTTGTGATCCAGGTCTCTCACATAGGCCGCAAACCGGCCGGACCGAATGCCGGGATCGCCTTCACTCACGCCACCCAGCTCCAACGCCTTGTTATACAGCCGCCTGACCTCGGCATCCGAGGGCAGATTCAGGCCCAGCATTGTGCCATTGCCGTGGGTTGCTTGCTCGCCGTCGAATGGCTCAGCCACACCGAACATGAAATCGCCATTCGACCAGACGGTAATCCGGTCCTCTGCATGAATCTGGCTGATGTCGCTGCCGGCAAAAAACGCATCGTAGAAGCCCACCGCATCGGGCATGGACCGCGTGCCAAAGACAAAATAGTTCATTTTCACAAATAGCACCCCTCACTCAGAGCTTCGAGGCCAAAACCAACTCGTCGATAGCCCCGCCGTTGAACACCAATGTTGCGCGCCGCTGAGATTGAAGCCAATGACACCCGCAATTACTAGAATGACACTGAATACCTTCAAGGCCGATAACGGCTCCTTAAAATACAGACTGCCAAAAACGGCGATGAGCGCTGCACCCACGCCGGCCCAGCAAAACCAACGCCTCTGTTTCAGAGTCCGTTTTCGAGCAAAATTCCGGAAAGGGATTGAAGTCGGGCACGCAAAACTCAAGATCGTTTTCCCCGTTCGCTGCCAGTTCCAGATGCGGTACGATTCGCTCTCGCAGGTCACTCTCCAGTAGATCTCACTCTGAGTATAGCTTCACCTTCGGAACCATCACCGCCGCCCAGCTTCAGTCAGCATGGATTTCTCGCAACCGTCCCAGCTATGCGTCCAGCGCCGAGCGCATGAGCTTGCTTTACGCATCATGGCGCATCAAATCGTTCGCGTCTTGGGGCAGCCGTGCCATGCTCACACCAGGCAGCTCTTTCACCCCAGAATATGTTGGCTTCAGGCTTTAAGTCGGGAACCATGTCCAGAGTCCCGGTAGGAATAAAAAGATTCTCGCCGCTTGCATCCAGAAATGGCAACCCGGAGCCACAGGTATCACAAAAGACCTGCGCAAACCCTCTACCTGGGTAGTCAAATCGCTTCGTGCAATCTCCACCGGAAATCCAGTCGATATCCGTCGGAACCGCGATGATATTCGAGGCAAACGTTGATGCCGTCGTTTTCTGGCACTGAATACAATGGCATAGGAAAAAGTGGGATAGCTCAGCGGTAATTGAGTATTTGCATTGACCACACAAACAGCTGCCGGTGAGTGTTTCTTGATTCACGTATGACTCCTTACTCATGCCGCCTTGGGCGCACGATGAACCAACTTGCGACAATTAAACCACCAAATAGCGTGTAAACAACAACGAACACCCATCCCGGCGCTTCGTAATAGAGAAGAGTTTGCACCCAATGCTGAATAAAGGAGCCGTCGTATCTCTCTAGCCCCGAAGCCCCCGAAAGTTTGCGCAATTCCATTTCCCAGACTGTCAGCGGACATATCATACCCGCCCACGCCTGAAACACCACGATCGCAATGCCTGCCAGATGGAACAAGCGGAGCCAGAAATTTCGCACCCATCCCCATGATAGCCACACGCCGAGATAGATCGCCACAACGCCCAACACAAGAAAGGCAACAAACAGCGCGTGGAGAACGAGGAGTACGTCCGCAGCCAGTTGGTAGAATAGTTCCGGGGCCACTACCGGTCACCTGGCGCCACAGGCAGCCATATCATCTTTTCCCGAGCAAGCGAGAAGTCGACTACTTTTGCCGTTCGGTGTCTCCACAAAAGCATGGATATCGATCATCATCCCTAAAGCCCATAATGCATCGCTCACCGTAAAATTGGAGCGCAGCAAGTTATTTTTCCGTGTGCAGCACTTGTCAGATGCGGCACTAATCAGAGCCAGCATCATCCGCCTTAGCGGATTGCCGGTCGCTAGTTGTCGCGCCGGTACCAGCGCCAATTGCAATACAGATAGAAATCCAAAGCCCGATATCTCCGGACAATTGCCCGATAAGTGCGCCAACGACAACACCGATACTTACACCTACTCCAATAGCCTTTTCTCTACCGATAACTTTCCTAGTAGAGCTTTCTTTGCTCATACCGCCCTCCATAGCGGCATTCAACGACTAATGTCAGCGGCATTTACGGTAGCAAAAATGCGCGGCGGGTCAAACGTTTGCTACAGCGACCGGTTGAGCGGCTGCCGAACCTTCGCTCCGAATTCAGCCACTCAGGGCCTTTGCCACGGCAGCATAATCGTATGTGGTGATCTCATACAGGTGTTCGTATGGGTCGTGGAAGTACAGAGACCAGGCTAGATCGTGATCCGTGCACCTGGCCAGAATTCCCTGCGCTTAGAGGAGCTCCTTCCACTGCAAGAAGTTTTTTTTCACCCGACCCAAAAGCGATGGCGGTCAATGGGGCGCCCTCTGCACAAAACGCTCAAGACCTGAATCAGTCCACGCCAGGATTTGGAACAAATAGTTGCTTGGCGTGTCGACACCCTGCGGCAGAGGATTCTTCAAATCCACCGGTGCTCGATCATGTGCACCCTCCTCTAACCAACTGCGGATCTCATTTTGTCGTCCGCATAGACCGCCGCCGAGGAAGCCAGGAATGAGTCAAATTCCTCATCGCGCATTGGCACAAGTATCGTCAAGAGATGCTCCGATCGAAAACCCAGCACGTTGCAGCATGCCCGCCGAGAACAGTAATTCTGTTTCACATTGCGCTGCCTAACGCCACCGTAAATGGACGCGATGCGCCCCTTACACCTGGCTGTGCGGGCCTCGCCCGACAATGACTTTATCGATCGAACCACAGTGAACGCCTGGGACGACCGGAGAGTCGCGGACGCCGTCAAGGCCACAGGCCGTAAAAAGCCGATCTTTGCCGGTTATGCATGGACTTCGCTCTATGGCCATCGTATAGCGCTCTAATCAGGCGCACAGCCGATTTTTGCTAGTCTGCACGTTGGGCCCCAAGCAGCAGAGCATTCAAATTTCCGTTAACTTTATAGCTATGTATGAAGAGATAAGCGCTAAGAAACAGTGCGCCGCCCAAAAAGGCAAACAAACCCAATATTAGCCCTAATACAGAGAAGTGATGGCGCCATGATACCCACAGTCCAGAAAGAACAAGAAAGCACATAAAGTCGAAATTGAACTGCCCCGGCCATCCCATTGCTGCCATATCTCCGAAGAATACCTGAAACAGGTTCCAGCCATGTTCCAAGATGGTGATGATCGTGTACACGGAGATTGCGATGAAAATGGCTACCAGGATAATTCTCAGTTTGTTCATTCTAAGTTTACCTTTATAAAATTACGCTGGGTCGAACTTCAAGAGCTGCCTAACGTCCATTTAACCAGCGTTTTTCAGAGCGACGCAGGAGCGGCGAAAAACGTCAGGTTAAAATGATTGTTATATGGCTATTCATCACTCTGAAATCGAAGCCTGACTTGCTCAGAGCGAAGCAAGTACGCTGCAAGAATTATGTAAAGAACGTATTCCACACCCATGATAAAGAAACGTCTATCGCCACCGCCAAATGCATTGAAGTCGACCGTCTCGACAAAGCAAATTGTGGCTAATGTTGCATACATCACGATTGTAACGAAAGGAGTGTATGTCCAGCGCGTTAAATATCCAAAGACAAATATTAGTCCGGTTGATGAAATTAACAACCAATGAAGGAATTGCACTCCTGCAGGGAAATTTGAATCTTGCAAGCCAAGCGCTGCTGTAGGCACAAAATATTCGATGAATCCGAGCACCCCCCAGACCAGCAGCCCTACTTTCATGACCAAAAGGACGTAAATAAAATTCTTGCTCATTCGTATATCCTCTTATTCGTTAATTGACACATAACGCCCGCATTTACCGCAAATTTAAGCACAGCGAAAATTTTTCCGAAACATGCGCTTGCCATGAGCGCTGGAGGGGATATATTGACTCAAATCTTTATTACTTTTGGTCGAACAAAGAACCCGAGAATACGACCCAAAATTTCCTTATACATCGATTCTATTTCCTCTTTGCTGATACACCCTCCGCGTATCAACATCTCATGCCGCTCATCAGGCTCTTTCACAATGTAACCAGAAGAAGTGAAACCATTTTTTTCATAAAACGCTCTACGCTTTACCCTCTGTTGGCAATTTTCTGCTTGCTCATCGAGCTCTTCAATATTTAGTACTATTCTCTTTCCCGAATTCACACACCGAAGTGATTCCATTACCTTGCTTCCATATCCCTTTGAACGAGATGATTCTGAGATTGCCAAAAATTGCACGAAAGCAATGTCCCTATACTCGATGGAATAGATGAGGCCAAGCCAATCATCATTTTCATAAATCACAATGAAACCCTCTTTACCATTCCTCAGCATGTGACGAAGCAGAAATTTCGGTATGCGTTGGGCTCCCGGAAACGCCTCTTTATAAAGATCGATGACTACAGAATAGTGAACATCATACTTGTTTAATGGTCGAAAAATGATGCTCATATAGAGTACTCATAACGCTGCCAACTCGGGCCGAAGTGGAGGCGCGAAGCGCCCGAAAGAAGGTCCGGCCCCAGCTTGCCGGGGCCTAAGTGCTTGGCCTTTTTACGGATGGAATACTGGTGCCACATTTGTGGGTTGAAGACAGACGGTAGAACGGACTTGAATACTGCTGAACTTGAAAGCTTGCGTACAGCTGCGCTAGAGCTTACCGAAGTAGAACGCGCGCAGTTAGCCAGCGACGTGGTAGCCAGCCTTGATGGGCCAGCGGATGCTGACGTAGCCGTAGCATGGGACAGGGAGATTTGCCGTAGAATCAATGAGATAAGCAACGGAACAGCCACTTTGCTAGACGCTGATGAGGTGTTGGCGAGAGCGCAAGCGAGAATACAACGCACTTGATGCCAAAGGTAAAAATACACGCCGAGGCCGCGCGTGAACTGGAAGAAGCAGCGGTATGGTATGAGAACGAGCGACCAGGACTTGGAAGTCGATGAATCGAAACCGTTGACCATACGTTGCTGCTCTTGTCAGAGCCCAACGCCCTACTGACTCCCGGTCTCGGACAGGCAGCACAGTTGTAAGCAAAAAAGCTCATCCTCCCCAAGTTTCCATTCTCAATTGTCACTATGGAAGCATACGATGCAATCATTCTGGTTGCTCTGGCTCATCATGCCCGCCGCCCGGGATACTGGCACTCACGGTCAAATTCATAACGCCGGCGGCAGGTGAGCGACAATAGGAGCGTCCCTTGACTGCACTTGTTATGCATCACGTCTGACCTCTCTGATTTGCTTTTCGCGAAGCAGCAAATACAGAGCAAGCCCCACTGCTACTCCCGGGACAATGCCAAGTAGCAGACAAACCCACCCCTTCCGAACCGAGTATGTCTTGGCTTCGTAGACCACCCAGGCCGCAAGGATAACCCAGCAAACCAGGACATCCGTCGAATAACCGCTGGAATACGGGTTCACAAATCCTGCTGCAAATGCGCCCCATACATCGGGATTCTCAATAAGCGCAGGCACGACAGTCGAAGCAAAAAAGCCCGTGAAGAAAAGAGCAGCGACAACCAATATTGCCTTAAAGACTGACTTAGACATTTAACAATTCTCTCTGTCGCGACGCATAACAGCTTATTAAAAAGACCGGACCGTATAACAGCCGGCGTGTTAACTCCAACACGCCTTGCGACCCCGGCAGTCTCCTCCCTGACAAAATCAACAACCTGGCATATCAGACCCACCGAACTTGCCTGTTAACCGGACCACCCGGAAATTAGCGAAACATCAAATCCGCCCATGGAGAACAACAAATATTCCCTTATATTCAGCTAGTTATAGATATTTAGCGCTTCCACCTCACGCCCCTCCGATGAAAAGCCCCTTGCATTCCTCCCTCACCATACTACTGTATATATATACAGTTTATTGGCCGCAGCCATCATGGATGACATCAGACCCGCCATCTCTGCCAGCCCTCCCAGACTACTCGACCAGGTCCGCCGTCACATGCGGGATGCCGGTTATGCGTGGAAGACCGAGAAGACGTATATCCACTGGATCAGGCGCTATATCCTGCTCCCCATCAAGTGCCACACGTTCCGGCACAGTTTCGCCACACGCCTGCTCCAGCAAGGCTACGACTTGCGCACCATCCAGAAGTTGCTGGGTCACAGTNCCACCGAGATCTACACCCATGTGATTCGGCGGGGCGCCATGGGCGTGGTCAGCCCGCTGGATGGTCCGTAGCCCATGCCCTACGCCGAACTCCACACCCTCACCTGCTACAGCTTCCTGCGCGGCGCATCGCACCCGCACGAACTGGTCACCCGTGCGGCGGATTTAGGCTACCGCGCCATCGCGATCACTGACGAATGCTCGCTCGCAGGCGTAGTGAAGGCTCACGTCGCTGCCAGGCAGGCCGGTATCCAGCTCATTATCGGCAGTGAATTGAACCTGGTTGAGGGCCAACAGCTTATTGCGCTGGCGCCGACCCGTGCCGCCTACAGCGAGCTTTCGGGGCTGATCAGCCTGGCGCGGCGGCGCAGCCCGAAGGGTGCGTACCAGGTGGCATTGCGAGATGTGATCTTCCACCTGAAACGCTGCCTGATTATCTGGAAGCCGAGCGGGGCGAACGGCACGGCGCCCCCGGGTGATGAAAGCGCCACACCGTGCAGCGCCGAGCTCGGCTACGGCCAGCAGTTGGCACGCCTGTGCCGGGGGCGCATCTGGCTCGGGGTGACCCACCTGCTGGGCAATGATGAAGTCGCCCGCTATACCCGGCTGCATGCCCTGGCACAAACGCTGAACCTGCCCATGGTGGCCTGTGGCGCGGTGCAGATGCACGTGGCTTCACGCAAGCCGCTGCACGATGTGTTCACGGCGCTGGACCATAACACCAGCGTAGCGCAGCTGGGACGGCGGCGGCTGGCCAACAGCCAGCAGCACCTGCGGCGTCCGCAGCAGCTGGCGCAGTTATACCCGCCTGCACTGCTTGCGGCCACGCTGGATATCGCCGCCCGCTGCCAGTTCAGCCTGGACGAGCTGCGCTACGAATACCCGGAGGAAGTGGTGCCCCCCGGGCAAAGCGCCGGCGGTTACCTGCGCCAGCTGGTGGAGGACGGTTGCGCGGTGCGCTGGCCCGCCGGTGTGCCCGCCGACATACGGCAACGCATTGAGTATGAACTGCAGCTCATTGATGAGCTGTCTTACCAATACTACTTCCTCACGGTATACGACATAGTGCGCTTTGCCCGGGAGCGCGACATTCTGTGCCAGGGGCGCGGCTCGGCGGCCAACTCGGTGGTGTGTTACTGCCTGTTCATTACCGAGGTGTCGCCGGAAGCGGTGTCGCTGCTGTTTGAGCGGTTTATCTCCCGCGAACGGGATGAGCCGCCGGATATTGACGTGGATTTCGAGCACGAGCGCCGCGAGGAGGTTATTCAGTACATCTACAGCAAGTACGGTCGCCGCCGCGCGGCCCTCGCCGCCACCGTCATCACCTACCGCGCGCGCAGTGCCGTGCGCGACGTGGGCAAGGCGCTGGGGCTGGATGCAGTCTTCGTGGAGGACCTGGCGAAGTCCCTCGCCTGGTGGGACCGCAGTGCAGACCTGCACAAGCGCTTCGAGGAGCAGGGTGTCGCCGGGCACAGCGCGGTGGCGGAGCTGTTCCAGTCGCTGGTGCAGCAGATCCTCGGCTTTCCGAGGCACCTGTCGCAGCATGTGGGCGGCTTTGTGATCAGCCGGGGGCCCATCTCCCAGCTGGTGCCGGTGGAGAACGCCAGCATGGCGGAGCGCACGGTCATCCAGTGGGACAAGGAGGACATCGAATCCCTCGGGCTGCTGAAGGTGGACATCCTCGCCCTCGGCATGCTTTCGGCCATTCGCAAGAGCCTGGGGCTGGTCGCGCGCAATCATCCGCACCTACGCGGGGTCGCCGATATCCCGCGTGACGACGCGGCCACCTGGCGCATGTTGCAGCAGGCAGACTCCATCGGCGTGTTCCAGATTGAATCCCGCGCCCAGATGACCATGTTGCCGCGGCTCAAGCCGGCGAGCTTTTACGACCTCGTGATCCAAATAGCCATTGTGCGCCCCGGCCCCATCCAGGGCGACATGGTCCATCCTTATTTACGCAGGCGGCAGGGTTTGGAAGCGGTCACTTACCCCAGTGAAGACATTCGATCAGTGCTGGACCGCACACTGGGGGTGCCCATCTTTCAGGAGCAGGTCATTCGGCTGGCGATGGTGGCGGCCGGCTTCTCCGGCGGCGAAGCCGACCAGCTGCGCCGCGCCATCACCAACTGGGGCAAGAACAGCCAGTTGCTGACGTTTGAAGGCAAGCTGGTACAGGGCATGATCGAGCGCGGCTACGAGAAGGATTTCGCCCACCGCCTGTTTGAGCAAATCAAGGGCTTTGGCGGCTACGGCTTTCCGGAATCGCATTCGGCGAGCTTTGCCCTGCTGGCCTGGGTATCGGCCTGGCTCAAATGCCACCATCCTGCGGCATTCTATGTGGGCCTGTTGAACAGCCAGCCCATGGGTTTCTATTCCCCTTCCCAGCTGGTGCAGGACGCGCGCCGCCACGGGGTGACGGTATTGCCTGCCGATGTGAATCACAGCAGCTGGGACCACCGCCTGCTGGAAAGCGACGGCAGCAGCCAGCCACCGGTGCGCCTGGGCCTGCGACTGGTGAAGGGCCTGAGCCGTGAAGGGGCACAGCGCGTGATGGAAGCGCGCCGGCAGGCGCCATTTCAACAGGTAAGCCAGCTGCGCCAGCGGGCCGGGCTGGCGCGTCGCGACATGGAAGCTCTGGCGGACGCCGATGCACTGGCCTCGCTCAGCGGCAACCGCCACCAGTCGCAGTGGCAGATCATGGCGCTGGAGCAACCGCGCCCGCTGTTGCAGGAAGAACAGCGGCAACCCGGCAGCCATTTCAATGACGGCGTACAACTGCCGGCACCGGGGGTGGCCGAGGAGGTGCTGGCGGATTACCGCGCCACCGGCCTCACCCTGCGCGCCCACCCACTGGCCCTGCTGCGGCACCTGCCTCCTTTCAACCGCTGTAGCCGTTATGCAGATCTGGGCGGCATCAACCACCGGGGCTTTGTGCGCATTGCCGGCGTCGTCACCTGTCGCCAGCGGCCGGGCACCGCCTCTGGCGTGCTGTTCCTGACCCTGGAAGATGAAACCGGCAATAGCAATGTGGTGGTGTGGCCGCGCACCCAGGAGCACTTTCGGGCGGCGCTGATGAATGGCAGGTTACTGGTGGTGAAGGGCACGCTGGAGCACAGGGACGGCGTCACCCACATCATTGCCGGCGCGCTGGAAGACTACAGCAGCGCGCTGGCGTCGCTGCCCGTGCAATCGCGGGACTTTCATTGATGCGCCCGCGGCGTTGTCGCCACAATATGCGCCCCCTGTTGGAGGCTGGGCGCGCTAGAAACTGGAACCGGGCTGGGTGAGAAACTCGCGCTCCTCCGCCGTGGACTCGCGCCCGAGAATCGCATTGCGGTGGGGATAACGACCAAAGCGGTCGATAATTTCCTTGTGCCGCAGTTCAAAACGGTGATTGTTGGCCGCCGCCCATTCTTTGAACAAGGGTTCGGCCACCTCGTGCACCCAACGCGACTCGCTGTGCATGTACGGCATCAGCAGGAAACTGCGCTGGCTGGGCTCGAGCGCCTGCAGCGCGCCGCCGGCCACCGCTTCCTGCGCCAGGCCCAGCGCGAGGGGATCCTGCGCGAAAGCGCCGGGGGTGTCACGAAAGATGTTGCGGGAAAACTGGTCCAGCACGATCACCTCGGCCAGGCGCCCACGCGCCGTGCTGCGCCAGAGCGCCAGCTCACAGCGCGCCGCCTGCTCCAGAGTGGCGAGAAATCGCTCGCGCAATTGGGCATCCAGCGCGGCATCCACGGTCCACCACTGCGCCGGTTTCAGCTCGTCAAACCAGAACCTGAGAATATCTTCAGGCTGCACCATCTCCTGCTCCACTACGTCGCCTACAGGATCACTTCACCCTACCACGCAAAACAGCTGCCCTGCATACCCATGCTGCCGAACCGCCACACCCGCGTTGCCGGGCCCGGCGCAACACCGGCACACACCAGCAGTGGCAGCAGGTGCTCCTCCCGCGGGTGGCAGAACCGCGCATGGGGCGCCCGCTCCCACTGCAGTAGCCGCGCTTCGCGCTCCGCGTCGTCCAGCGGGGCTTCGGCGAGTGTGTCGACCAGCCAGTCTTCAAAGGCGCGGTTGCGTGTGTACAGAGAGGGTTCACGTTGGCCAAAAAACGCCTGCACGTTATGGAAGGACGAACCGGAGCCAATCAATAACAGGCCCTCACCGTCCAGGGCGGCGAGTGCACGCCCCATGCCCAGGTGTGCCTCGGCGTCCATCGACGCCAATAGGGAAAGCTGGATGCAGGGAATGTCGGCTTCCGGGTAGAGGATTTTCAGCGGCACGAACAGCCCGTGGTCGAAACCGCGGCTGGCGTCACCCGCCGCCACAAGCCCGGCACCCTCCAGAGCGGACAACACCTCCCGTGCCAGTGCCGGGTGCCCCGGCGCAGGGTACGGAATGGCGTAGGATTCCGGGGGAAAACCGTAGTAGTCGTAGAACAGTTCAGGGGCAGCGCCAGTGGTGACCGTCGGCTGGGCCGCCTCCCAGTGCGCACTGGCCACAATAATGGCGCGAGGGCGCGGCAGCTCGGCGGCGATGCGTTGCAGCGCCGCCACCAGTTCGGCATGCCCGGGGTCACCCAATAAGGGCAGCGGCCCACCGCCATGGGAAATGAACAGGCGTGTCAGCATAGAACCCGCGCTACGCGCCGTTCCAGCGCGCTGGCCGCATCTCTGTGCGGCGCTACCATCCGCCGGTGTGCTGCCATTGCCTGCCACCTCAGTTCTGTGCCGTCTTACACTTCGACATTGTGGCAAGCGTGCCCACTGCTGTCATGGCAGCGCAGTGTGAACGGCACATTTGGCCGACAAAGCGTATTGTGGCCAAAAATGACCCTTTCGAACCCGCCGGGTTTTGGCATACTGCAGCGCATTGGAAAATCACTGAACTCCACAGGAGAACCCGCATGCGCTGCCTGCTGCAGAACCTTACTCGAGCGCTCACACTGTCCGCCTTGCTTGGCGGAGCCGCCGCGACCCAGGCCGCCACCACGGTGATTCACGCGGGGACTCTGCTTGCCGTGCCCGGAGAAAGCCCCCTGCAGGAACAGACCGTGGTAATTCGCGATGGCAGAGTAAGCGACGTACTGGCGGGGTACCGTGACCCGGGCAGCATTGATGCCAGCGCCACTGTCGTCGACCTGAAGCAGGCCTTCGTCATGCCCGGCCTGATGGATATGCACGTTCACCTGCAGGGTGAACTGGGCCCGGACGATGACCGTCAGACACTCAAGGAATCCAGCCAGCTCATGCAAATGCGCTCGCTGATGTACGCCCAGCGCACACTGCAGGCCGGTTTCACCACACTGCGGGACGCCGGCTCCAGCCCGCAGGAAATGTACGCCCTGCGCGATGCCATCAACCAAGGCTGGATTGACGGCCCGCGGATCATCGCCGCCGGTGGCGTGGGCGTAACCGGGGGGCACAACGACGTCAGCGGTATGAAACCGGAACTGATGGAGTTCTATACCCGCCCCACCGTTTGTGACGGCCCCTATGACTGCCGCCGTGCCACCCGCGACGCCATCAAGTACGGCGCCGACCTGATCAAGATCACCTCTACCGGTGGCGTACTCACGGACCGCGCCACCGGCACCGGGCAGCAGATGGAAATGGACGAGCTGCGCGAGGTGGTGCAGGCCGCCCAGCGCATGGGGCGCAAGGTGATCAGCCACGCCCACCAGGAGGATGGCATTATCGCCGCGCTGGAAGCGGGTGTGGCGAGCATTGAGCACGGCACCTATGTAGGGCCGAAGTCGATCAAACTGTTCAAGTCCACCGGCGCCTACCTGGTGCCCACACTGCTGGCGGGCCACACGGTAAAGATTATGGCCACCGAGTCCGACTTCATGAGCCCCGCCATCCGCGAGAAAGCCATTCGCGTGGGCAACGACATGCAGTCCAACTTTGCCAAGGCCCACAAGGCCGGGGTGAAGGTTGCCTTTGGTACTGACACCGGCGTCTCCCGCCACGGTGATAACGCGCAGGAAGCGGTGCTCATGCAGGAAGCCGGCATGACCCCGATGGAAATCCTGGTCAGCGCCACCGTGAGTGCGGCCGACCTGATCGACATGTCCAGCACGCTGGGCACGCTGGAGCCGGGCAAGCATGCCGACATCATCGCGCTCGAAACCTCACCGCTGGATGACGTCGCAAGCCTGCTGGATGTGGGCTTTGTGATGAAAGCTGGCCACGTTTACAAAAACCAACTGCGCTAATAACAGGAGCCTGCCGTGACCGGTGCCAGCCAGCAGCAAACACCCCCCTTCAAGCCCGCCGACGTGCTCAACGCCCATATCATGGGTGACGAACGCAGCATGTATGCGCTGTTCGACTACCTGCGCGCCAACGACCCGGTGGCCTTGGTCGAGCACCCGGACTACCGCCCTTTCTGGTCACTGTCGCGCTATGACGATATCAAGCGCATTGGCAGCGAGAACGACCGCTTTCTGAGCGCCCCACGCACCGTGCTTATTCCCACGGCCTTTGAAGAGGCACTGCTGGAGCGCTTCGGTACGCGCAACGGGCTGGAAACCCTGATTCACATGGACCGGCCCAAACACCTGAAGCTGCGCAAGGTGACCCGGGAGTGGTTTCTGCCCCGCAGCATCGAGTCGCTGCGCGCCGAAGTAGAAGCGCTGTCAAAAGAGTTTGTGGACAAAATGCAGGAGATGGGCAGCGAGTGCGACTTCGTGCGCGACATCGCCCTGCTTTTCCCACTGCGTATTATTCTCTCCATTCTGGGCCTGCCGCGGGAAGCTGAAGGCACCATGCTCAAGCTGACCCAGGAAATGTTCGGCAGCCAGGACCCGGCGCTGCAACGCGCCGACAGCGAAACCGCCGGCCTGGAAGTCCTGAACGATTTCGGCGCCTATTTCAGCGAGGTGATTGAAGACCGCAAGAAGAACCCGAAGGACGACCTGGCCACGGTACTGGCCAACGCCGAGGTGGATGGCGAGCCGATGAACGTGCTCGACCAGGCCAGCTACTTCATCATTACTGCGAGCGCCGGGCACGACACCACATCCGCAGCCATCGGCGGCGGCATGAAGGCGTTGCTGGAACACCCTGACCAGCTGGCCCTCTGGCGCGGGCGCCCGGACCTCGATGTGGGCGCCGCCAAGGAAGTGATTCGCTGGGTCTCTCCCGTGCGACACATGGTGCGCACCGCAACGGAGTCGCTGGAATTGCACGGCAAGCAGATCCAGGCGGGCGACAACATTGCGCTCTGGTACCCGGCCGCCAACCGCGATCCGCAAGCCTTCGACCACCCGAACCGGCTCGACCTGCTGCGCGACCCGAAGCAGCAGCTGGCATTCGGCTACGGTTCGCACATGTGCCTGGGCCAGCACCTCGCAGCAATGGAGGTGGGATGCTTCTTCCGCGAACTGCTGCCGCGCTTGAAAGACATGCAGTTCAACGGTGACCCGGAGTGGATCAAGGCCATTTTCGTCGGCGGGCTCAAGTCCATGCCGGTGCGCTACACACTGACCTGAATGAAGGACGGGCGCGAGCGCTTTGTCAGCGCCTTTCCCCGATAACGCGTCACCCTTTCTCCGGCGCCCTCGCAATGTGGGCGTGCGGCGGTCTAGCAACGCAGGGCTTGCAAGGCGAACAGGTTGCCGGGGCGCCGAAGCGGCCCCGGCGGCTGCCTCATGCGGGGTGGCGACCCTTGTTCGCGGCAATGCGCATGCGCAGGGCATTCAGTTTGATGAAGCCTTCCGCATCTTTCTGGTCGTAGGCCCCTGCATCATCTTCAAACGTGGCGATGCTCGCGTCGAAGAGGCTGTCGGCAGACTGGCGCCCGGCAAGAATGACGTTGCCTTTGTACAACTTCAAACGCACCTTGCCATTCACCACGGCCTGGGTCTGGTCAATTGCCGACTGCAGCATGCGTCGCTCAGGCGACCACCAGTAACCGTTGTAGATCATCTCGGCGTAGCGCGGCATCAGGTCGTCCTTCAGGTGCGCCACCTCGCGGTCCAGAGTGAGGGATTCGATCGCACGGTGTGCCTTGAGAATGATGGTGCCACCGGGCGTTTCGTAGCAGCCGCGGGACTTCATGCCCACATAGCGGTTTTCCACCAGGTCCAGGCGGCCAATTCCGTTCGCACCGCCGACGACATTCAAACGTTCCAGCACCGTTGCCGGGCTCAGGCGCTCGCCATCAATCGCAACGATGTCGCCGCCTTCAAAATCCAGCTCTATGTAAGTGGGGGTGTCCGGCGCGGCCTCGGGGCTGACACTCCAACGCCACATGTCCTCTTCCGCTTCGGACCACGGGTCTTCCAGAATGCCACCTTCGTAGGAGATGTGCAGCAGGTTGGCATCCATCGAGTAGGGTGACTTCTTCTTGCTCTTGCTGTAATCGACCGGAATGTTGCGCTCTTCACAATAGGCCATGAGCGTCTCACGCGACGTGAGGTCCCATTCCCGCCACGGGGCGATGACCTTGATGCCCGGCTTCAGCGCATAGGCACCGAGTTCGAAACGCACCTGGTCGTTACCCTTGCCGGTAGCGCCATGGGAAATGGCATCCGCGCCGGTTTCATTGGCAATCTCGATCAGCCGCTTGGCGATCAGCGGGCGGGCAATGGACGTACCGAGCAGGTACTCACCCTCATAAACAGTATTCGCGCGGAACATGGGGAACACGAAGTCGCGCACAAACTCCTCGCGCAGGTCATCAATGTAGATTTCCTTGACACCCAGCGCCTCCGCTTTGGCGCGCGCTGGCGCCACCTCTTCACCCTGACCAATGTCGGCCGTGAAGGTGACGACCTCACATCCGTAGTGATCCTGCAGCCAGCGCACAATGACCGAAGTATCGAGACCGCCTGAATAGGCCAGAACCACTTTTTTCACATCTGACATAACTCGCTCCGTAGGGAAGGCGCAAAACCGTGTATTTTACGCGCCCACCGGCGGGATTCCCAGCCCGTATTCCCGTGGGCGGCCCTTTACGTTACCATCCTCGCTGACATTTCCTGCCGTGGCTTGCTGTGACTGAACTCTCCCTCCTTCGCCCCGATGACTGGCACGTTCACCTGCGTGACGACGCTGCGTTAACGCAGACCTGTGCCGATATGGCACGTTATTTTGGCCGCGCCATTGTCATGCCCAACCTGACACCGCCGGTGACCACCGTGGCGGCCGCAGCGGCCTATCGCGAGCGCATTCTGGACGCCATGGACGGGCTGGAGCGGCGTTTCGAACCGCTGATGACACTCTACCTGACCGACACCACCAGTGCCGATGAAATTCGCCGCGCCGCCGACAGCGACTTTGTGCATGCGGTGAAGCTGTATCCTGCCGGGGCGACCACCAACTCGGACGCAGGCGTGGCGGAACTCGAGGGGCTATACCCCACGCTGGAGGCCATGCAGGAGGTCGATCTGCCACTGCTTATTCACGGCGAAGTCACCGACCACGCGGTGGATATCTTCGACCGGGAAAAAGTCTTCATTGACCGTCACCTGGCACCGATCGTGGCGCGCTTTCCCGGGCTCAGGGTGGTGCTGGAGCACATCACCACCGCCGACGCCGTCGACTTTGTCAGCACTGCGCCAGGCAATGTGGCCGCGACCATCACCGCCCATCACCTGCTGCTCAACCGCAACGACATGCTGGTGGGCGGCATTCGCCCGCACTACTACTGTCTGCCGGTGCTGAAGCGCAATACGCACCAGGCGGCCCTGCTGCGCGCCGCAACCTCCGGCAGCCCGCGTTTCTTCCTCGGTACCGATTCCGCACCTCACGCCACCGGGCGCAAGGAAACCGCCTGCGGCTGTGCCGGTTGCTACACCGCACACGCTGCGCTGGAACTGTATGCGGAAGCCTTCGAGGCCGCCGGCGCGCTGGACCGGCTGGAAGCGTTTGCCAGCCATTTCGGCGCCGACTTCTACCGGCTGCCGCGCAACCGCGATCGCATTATCCTGCGTAAAACGAGCTGGACAGTGCCGGCGCAACTGCCGATCGCCGACACCCACATGACCCCGCTGCGCGCCGGCGAAGCTGTCGCCTGGCAGGTGGGCAGCGAGGCCGCGAGCAGTTGACAGAAGGCAGCGAACAACGCATCTGCGACCGCTTCCGCGGCTTCCTGCCGGTCGTTATTGATGTGGAGACCGGGGGCTTTGTCGCCGCGACCGACGCAGTGCTGGAGATTGCCGCGACCATCGTGCGCATGGATGAAGACGGCAACCTGGCGGTGCACCGCACCTGGAGCTTCAACGTCAAGCCGTTCGAAGGCGCGAATATCGAGCAGGCCGCGCTGGACTTTACCGGCATCGACCCCTGGCACCCGTTTCGCGAGGCCATGAGCGAAGAAGATGCGTTCAGCGAGCTGTTCCGTATTGTGCGCAAGGAAATTCGTGACCAGGGCTGCAACCGGGCGATACTGGTTGGGCACAACGCGCACTTCGATGCCGGTTTCGTCAACGCGGCGGTAGAGCGCTGCAGCATCAAACGCAACCCGTTCCACCCGTTCTCGTTTTTCGACACCGCCACACTGGCCGGGCTCGCCTACGGCCAGACGGTACTGGCCAAGGCCTGCAAGGAAGCCGGCATCGCTTTCGATAACGCCGAAGCACACTCTGCGGCCTACGACGCAGAACGCACTGCCGACCTGTTCTGCGACATCGTCAACCGCTGGAAAGAATCCGGCGGCTGGATGCCCAGCTACGATTGAGCGGGCTTGCCCAGACCGTGGTGCGCGTCCGGCAGGGTAATCACCTTTTCCAGCACCCCTAACACCGGCCCCATGCCCGGCATTCGACACAGCGCAAGGTCGTGCTTGTATAGCAGGCCATCCGTGGAGCCAAAGTGCTACCGCCGCGCCAAATTGTTGCCCTTGTTTGAGTCAAGCGCCTTATTGTGCTCGCCGGCGCGTACAGTAAAGCCGCTATCAGGCATTGAAGATTGAACGCCGCAATTACGGCGCCAGCATAACGCCGCGCTCGGCAAACCAGCGCTCGTCCAGCACCCAGCGTACCGCATTGACCTCCGGATGCGCCTGCACCAGCTCCGCGGCATGTGACTGCACAGCCACCAGTCGATCCTGTGCTGCCATCATCTCGGGATGCTGCACATCCTTGTCGCGTAGCGCAGGGAAAGCCGTATGTAGAAACTGCATCACCGGCACCTGCGCCGAGCGCGGGCTGGTCACAAAGGCGACACCGTTATTGATCTCCCTGACGCTGAACTGAAACGGATAGGCTGCCAGCTCGTCATCGGCGGTCAACAGGGCGTTGAGCTCGGCTACCCGCCCGTCACGACTCGCCACCCAGATGATCAACGCCACGGCCAGCAGGGCACCGAGCAATACCAGATAACGACGTGTAAATCGGTCCATCAGTCTTCCCCCGGGTTGGATGTCGGCGCTATTGCTGCCGCACGATAATCGCTGATCTGTACCTCCTGACCATAATCACCGTAATCCCCAAGCGCACGCAACCCGCGAAACTCCTTCCACGACAGGGCACGATAGTGCGCTGGCTCGGCAGACAGAAGCCCGGGGAGTGGCTCGATTACGGCCTGGTAACCGGGGTTCAGAAAGTACGCGATACTCAATCGCGCCTGCCCATCGCTGGCTCGCACGCGATGCAGAGGCGCCGTGAATCGATCATTGGCGGCCACCTGCAGCATGTCGCCGATGTTGATGGTCAGCGCACCTGGCGTCGGCGGAACGTCTACCCAACTGCCCTGCTCCTGCACCTGCAGCCCCGAGACTGTGTCCTGCAGCAACACAGTCAGTACGCCAGCATCCGTGTGCGGGCTGATGCCAAGCGGCCCCGGCGCAGGCGCCTGCCCCGCCAACACATCGTGCAACGGGTAGTGGTTCAGCCGCAGGAAGCTGCTGTGGTGTGGCGAAAGCTGCGGCAGGAGACTGTCGGGCGCCTGCCCCAGGCCCTCGCAAAGCAGCGCCGTGAGCCGCAGCGCGAGTGCGTGACACGCCGCGGCAAAGGATTCCAGCGCCGGGCGCAAAGCCGGCATGGCCGCAGGCCACGGCGTGTCCTCACCGGGCGCGAAGTCGAAGATCTCCTTGCGGTCACGCAGGTTCCTGGTGAGCTCTCGATCATAGTAGCCGAACGGGTTTTCCAGCGTGCGGCTGACCGCGCGCTTGGCCTGCGCATCACAGGCAAAAAACGCACGGGCCGAGGCCAGCGTGCCATCTGCCAGGGTGACATCAAGTCCGCTGTTGACCACCTGGAAGAAACCGGGCGCGGCGGCAGCTTCTGCGAGACGGCCGACAACATCGGCGCGCGGTGCGGCGAGATCAATCAGGGGAATCGTAGGCGCGGGCATAATGCAGCAAAATTCTCTGTCGGCTGTAGATCAGCTGCCTATTATGCCTGAGCACGGCTGCTGCTGGAGCGCTTCTTTCGCCTCAATGCAGCGCCCGATGGAACTGCTGGTGGCGTTCGAAATGGCCCAGCACATCGTGGATGATCTGCTCGCGAGACCAGCCCATGACATCATAGCCCTGCCCGCCCTGGTGCAGATGCACCTCGGCGCGGTGGAAGACGGTATCCAATTCTTCCGTGGCGTGCTCGGCGCCCGTCGTCATAACCGCATGCTGGCGGCATACCACCTCGTAGCGGAACTCAGGCTCACCCTCGACCGCAACCGTAATACCCAGGCCATTCGGCTCCTGCGTTGCGACCTCAACTTGCGCACTCACCCCCCGCTCTCGCAGGGCTTCGGCAAACTGCTGAAGAGCCGGAGCCACAACCTCGCGCTGAAAACGCCCCACCTCCAATTCGCCGGGCTGCGCCAACAGCGTATTAAGGCGTTCGCGCCAGCTGTCGGGACCCTGTACCACCGGCACTACGCATTGCATATCGCGCTGCGCCACATCCAGCCGCAGCGCCCGGGCCAGCCCCCAGATAGCTCCCAACAAAGCGAGTGAAAACGGCAGTGCACTGGCGATAGCCGCCGTTTGCAACGCTGCCAGGCCGCCAGCCAGCAACAGCACAATGGCAATGGTGCCAATGACGGCGGCCCAGATCAGCCGCTGCAGAACCGGCGTATCGTCGCGGCCGTGGGCACTGAGCATATTCAGCACCATGGCGCCGCTGTCTGCAGACGTCACGAAGAAGACCACAACCATCAACAGCGACGTGATGGACAAGAACATAGAACCGGGCAGGTATTCCAGAAACTGGAATAGTGCCTGCGCCTGGCTCTCCAGCACGCTCGCCCCCAGCGCCGCCTGCCCCTCGTGCAGGATCAGCTCAATGGCACTGTTGCCGAAAACACCCATCCACAACAGGGTAAACCCGCAAGGCACAATCATCGCACCCAGTATGAACTCTCGAATGGTGCGCCCCCGGGAAATACGCGCAATGAACAGACCCACAAAGGGTGACCAGCTCAGCCACCAGCCCCAATAAAAAATAGTCCACCCGCCCAGCCAATCAGTGGGTTCGTAGGCATAGAGGTTGAAAGTCTTGGCGACCAGGTCGCCGGCATACACACCGAGGCTCTGGATTGTAGACTGCAACAGGGTGACGGTCGGGCCGGCAAACAACACACCGCCCAATAACACCAGCGCCAGCAGCAGGTTCAACTCAGAAAGCCTGCGAATCCCCGCATCCAGCCCCAACGCGACCGAAACACCGGCCAACACCATGATGCCGCAAATCAAGCTCACCTGAACGCCGCTGCTGACCTCAACGCCCACGAGGTAGGCGAGCCCGCCATTGATCTGCAGGACGCCATAGCCAAGGCTGGTGGCGATGCCGCAGCTGGTGCAGACAATCGCGAACACATCAACTGCCGCCCCAAAAGGCCCGTGTATACGCTCACCCACGAGGGGATAAAACGCCGAGCGCAAGGTCAATGGCAGAGAATGACGGAATGCAAAGTAGGCCAGCACAAGGGCCACGATGGCATAGATACCCCACGCATGCAGTCCCCAGTGAAAGAAGGTCAGCTGCATGGCCTGCCGTGCCGCCTCCACCGTGCCGCCCTCAGCCAGCGGCGGTTGCAGGAAGTGCATCACCGGCTCGGCAACACCGAAGAACATGAGGCCAATTCCCATGCCCGCCGCGAACAGCATCGCAAACCAGGAGATAAGAGAGTAGTCCGGCACGGAATGGTCGGGGCCGAGCTTGATATCGCCCAGCCGTGTGACACTCAATACCACGATGCTGATTAGAATAATCGCAACGACCAGCACGTAGTACCAACTTGCATAGCGGATGATGGCGTCCTGCAGGTGCTGAAAGAGTGCGCTGCTCGCCTGGGGCAGGAACGCGGCTACACCGACGAGGGCTGCAAGGAGGCACATGGACGGCCAGAAAACCCCGGCATCTACCTCCAGCACGCGCCCACGAATCGTCTTTTTGTTTTGCATTGTAATTATTTAGCACCTTTCCGGTGGGGGGGAATGCACGTATCTGAATAACAACGAGATTCGAGATTATCGCATTTAACGCGGGATAGACTTCACAATTCTAGCGACTTCCACCCTGAATGTGAACAATGCCTACTTCAAACCCTACCGCGAAACCGGTTATTATGTTTCGTTATCTAAACAATACCTTTCACATCACGTTCATGGGGAACCTCGTCGCAATGAAGAACAGCAAGCCTCAACAGCTCAACGCCAAAACATCACCCGGCACACCTCTGCGCATTCTCGCGCGTGCCGTCATGACCGCCGTAGCCGGCAGCGCGCTGGCGGTAAGCACAGCACAGGCGCAGCAACTCGAGGAAGTCGTGGTCACCGCCACCAAGCGTACCGCCAGCATGCAGGACGTGCCCGTTGCGGTATCCGCGATCACCGAACAATCCATGACCGAGCAAGGAATTACCGACTTTGCCGATTACATCGCCTCCCTGCCCAACGTCACGGCCGGTGGCCGCGGGCCAGGCCAGAACGAAATCTATATTCGTGGCGCCGCTATTCAGGCGATGAACACCACGATTCAGGAAGCCAATGGCAGCGCGCCCAACGTCGCCCTGTATCTCGATGAGCAACCCGTTACCGCTGGTGGCCGCAACCTGGATGTGTACATCGCCGACATGGAGCGTATTGAGGTATTGCCCGGACCGCAGGGCACGGTCTTCGGCTCCAGCTCACAGGCGGGCACCGTGCGCCTGATCACCAACAAGCCGGTCATCGACGAGTTTTCGGCCTCGTTCAAAGCTGGCACTTCGTTCATGCCGGAGGGCGACCCCAGTACGAATGCCAGCGCCGTCTTCAACTTCCCGTTGATAGAAAACCGCCTGGCGGCCCGCGTGCTGATCTTCAATGATCGCCAGGGTGGCTATATCGATAATGTACGCGGCACATTCACACCCGACCCCTCACGCAACCCCGCCCTGCCCTCGGCTGATGGCGTGGTGTTCACCCCCAGCGGTGGCGACCCGACGGGACACCAGTTCGCTGATGGCAGCTACGCCGAACCCGGGCGCGCCTACGGCGTGCAATACGAGTCGCGCAACAACGATGCGCTGGCAGAGGAAGACTTCAACGATGCCACCTACCAGGGCTTCCGCGCCGGCGTCAAATACCTGATCAACGACGACTGGGACCTGTTACTGACCCACCACCAGCAACAACTGGATGCCGATGGCGTGTTCGACTACGACCCCGAAGTGGGCGACCTTGAAGTGGAGCGCTACCATCCTGACCGCCTCACCGAGGACTTCTCGCAAACCGCCTGGACCCTGCAGGGCCGCTTGGGCGAGCTGGAACTGCTCTATACCGGCGCCTACCTCAAGCGGGAAACAGACCAGATCATTGATTACTCCAACTACGCCAACACGGGCTTCTACATCGCCGGCTACATGTGTGAGTACAACACACCGGGCTACCATGGCGGTGGCGGTGTGGGTTATACCTTCGATCCCACCCTCTCCGGTGACCCGGACGTCATCGAATGCTCCAACAGCGGCGCGGGTTTTGCCGCCATCAGCAACGAAATGGAGCGCACCACCCATGAACTGCGCTTCAACACCGACCCCGCGCGCTGGATACGTTTTCAGGGTGGTGTTTTTTACGAAGATGTCGACTTGCAACACGTGGGCGACTTCAACTACGGCGATCCGGACTGGAACGCCCCCGACCCCGGCCAGCTGAACGGTGGCAGCGGGCCACTGGTCGCAAATGATCCGAACGAGCGCGGTGCAACAACCCAGTTTTCCAACGACATCACGCGCCCGGAAGAGCAGATAGCCGTGTTCGGCGAGCTGGCCTTCGACTTCCTGCAGGATTTCACCTTCGCTTACGGCTTCCGCTACTACGACCTGGAAGCGGGATTTGAGGGCTTTTCCATTCTCAAATACGGCAACCGTCCGGTGCCCAATCTCGCCAATGGCAATGCGGCCAACAACCCGGATGTGGTAACACAGCCCGATGTGACCGGCGGGCGCGACTACGTCGTCAATATTGGCGACTTCCAGCCGGCATCGGTGGACGATACGATTCATCGTCTGACCCTGAGCTGGCGCCAGTCGGACGACCTGATGTTCTATGCCACATGGTCCGAGGGTTTCCGTCCACAGGGCTTCAACCGCGCCGTGGCCGGCAGTGAGGTCACAGCCCAGCCGGATGGCAGCGCACCCTGCAAGGTCTCGCGCACACCCGAATACTGCATTCCCCTCATCTACGAGTCGGATGAACTGGTGAACTACGAGCTCGGCTGGAAGGGCGAGTTCATGGACCGTCGCCTGCGCTTCAATGGCGCCGCTTACTACATCGAGTGGGACGGCATGCAAGTGGGCCATATCGACTCGCAGAATATCGACTTCCTCACCATCGTCGATAACGCCGGCGACGCGGAGATCCGCGGTATCGAGGGTGATTTATCCTGGCTCGCCACCGCCAACCTCAGCCTGTTCGGTGCGTTTTCCTGGAACGACACGGAGATCGTCGGCCTGAACCCGGCCTTCGCCTTTGCGGTGACCGACGTGGGCTCCCAGCTGCCGTTGGCACCGGAGTTCCAGTTCAGCCTGCGCGGCCGTTATGAGTGGGATGTATTCGAAGGCACCGCGCATGCGCAGCTGGCGTCACGCTATTCGGACGAGGCCTACAGCTCAATCATCGATGTACCGCAGCGCCGCGAGCTGCAGGACTCCTACGTCATCACCGATGCTACGCTGGGCTACCGGCAGGACACCTGGACGGCCGAGCTGTTCGTCAACAACCTGACCGATGAGCGCGCGCAACTGCACATCAACACCCAAGACGGGTCGCGCAAGATTCTGACCAATCGTCCGCTGGAATTCGGCTTGCGCTTCACCTACGACCTGTTCTGAGGGTGAGCATCGAGGCGGCAAAAGCCTGCCTGCAACGCGGCGACTTCCAGGCTGCCGAGCAGGCGGCTAACGCCGCGCTTGCCACCGGTACCGCAAGTGAGGCGCTGTACCTGCTGGCCACGGCGCGCCGCTATCTCAGCAAATATGCGCAGGCACTGGCTACTCTCGAGGAACTCGAGCGCCTTGATGCCAGCCATGCTCGTCTGTATCAGGAACGCGGCCACAACTTACTCGCGCTGCAGCAACCTGCGCCGGCCCTGTCGGCCTATCGCAATGCGGTAGCGCGCAACCCAGCCCTGCTGGCCAGCTGGAAGGCCATCGCACAGCTGACCGCTGATAACCCGGCTTGGCGGGAGCTGGCGCGCGAGGCGGTGATTCAGGCGCAGGCACTTGCCAAACTGCCGGCAGAGATCCTCAGCGGCCAGAGCATGTTGCACGAGGGTCGACTGGAGCGTGCTGAGGCGCTGTGTCGTCACTACCTGCGCCACAACCCGCAGCATATCGAAGGCATGCGCCTGCTCGCCGCCATCGCCGTGCAGCACGGCCAGCTGGAAGAAGCCGGTTTTCTGCTGGAGAGCGCCACAGAGTTCAGTCCCGACAACCTGCTGGTGCGGTTGGACCACGTGAATGTGCTGTACCGGCAACAACGGTTCACCGAGGCCCTCGCCACGGCAGAAGCACTGCAGCAGGAGCTTCCGGGAAATCTGTCGATAGAAGCCACTCTGGCCAACCAGTACATTGCTGTGGGCCGGTTTGAAGAGGGCATCGCGCTGTTGCGGGGCCTGCTGGAAGCAAACCCGGAGCAACCATCACTGCAACTGACCCTGGGCCATGCGCTCAAAACCATTGGCGATACTGAGCAGGCGGTGACCGCCTACCGCACGGCAAACCGTGCGAGGCTCGATTTCGGCGACGCCTGGTGGAGCCTCGCAAACCTGAAGACCTTCCGTTTCGATGCGACGGATATTGCCACCATGGTGACGCAGGAAGCGGCGGAGAACACGGCGCTGGAGGACCGCATCCACCTTTGTTTTGCACTCGGCAAAGCCTGCGAGGACAACAGCGACTACAGCGCCTCCTGGGACTATTACGAGCGCGGCAACCGCCTGCGGCACAGCACCCTCGGCTACCAGCCACAACGCATGAGCCGACGCCTGCAACGTCAGCAGTCGTTTTTCACTCCCGGGCTATTCGGCAGCCACGCAAACACCGGCCACCCCGCCGCCGACCCCATTTTCATTGTCGGTATGCCGCGTGCCGGCTCCACGCTACTGGAGCAGATACTGTCATCGCACTCGGCGATTGACGGCACCATGGAACTGAACCATATCCCGGCACTGGCCCAGCGCCTCGACGGGCACGGCACACGAGCGGAAGGGGATGGCTACCCGGAGCGCCTTGCCACGCTGGATGCGGACACTTTGCGCGCCTACGGCGAACAATTCCTCGAAGCCACCCGTGTTCACCGGCAGGGCGCACCCTTTTTCATCGACAAGATGCCGAACAATTTTCGCCACATCGGCCTCATTCACCTGATCCTGCCCAACGCACGCATCATCGACGCCCGGCGCGACGCCATGGACTGCTGTTTCGGCAACTACCGCCAGCTCTTTGCCTCCGGCCAGGAATTCACCTACGACCTCGCCGATCTGGGGCGTTACTACCGGGATTACGTCGAGCTTATGGGCCACTGGGACCGCGTACTGCCCGGGAAAGTCCTGCGCGTACAACACGAAGACGTGCTCGACGACCTCGAAGGACAGGTGCGGCGCATGCTCGACTTCCTGGGCCTGCCGTTCGAGGCCGGCTGCCTGCACTACTACGACACCGAACGCGCGGTGCGGACACCCAGTTCGGAACAGGTGCGGCAACCCCTGTTTCGCACGGCACAGGCGCGCTGGAAGCACTATGCACAGTGGCTGGAGCCGCTGCGCCTGGCACTCGCGAGCGACCCGTCTATATCCAAAGACTAAGCGTCGAAGCGTCGAACCGTCGAACCGTCGAACCGTCGAACCGTCGAACCGTCGAACCGTCACCGTTAGAAGCGATAACCCGCCGTCAGGCGCACGGTACGTGGCTCAAGTACGTGATAGTGCAGGTCCTCGACACCGGCCGCCGCTTCGCCGGGCAGGCGCGACGCATAGAAGTAATCGATGTCGTGGTCATCGCTATCGAGCAAATTCAGGATATCTGCGCGCAGCGTCCAGGGGCCCAGTCGGCGACCCAGACCCAGATTGACCGAGAACGTGGCGTCTGACTTCACGCTGGCATCCTCGACCAGCGGACGCTCGCCGAAGTAGCGCAGGCGCAGGCTGCCAAACCAGTCCTGCCCGTCATCCAGGCTGATGCCCGCCTGCACCACATGCTCAACGGCTCCGGGAATCTCGCGTTCCCCCGCAGGCGCGTCACTGAAGCGTGCGTCAGTCCATGAGTATTCCAGGTCCAGCGTCCACGCCTCCGTAAGCGAGTAATAGGCGGTAAGTTCGACACCTTCGCGTTCAGAGCGACCGCTCGCTTCGGTGTTGCCGGCGTCACCCACAAACAGCAGTTCGCTATCCAGCTCCAGATACCAGACCGCGAGCGAGGTATTCAGGCGCTCGCGCCAGTAACCACGCACACCGGCCTCGTAGCCCAGCGAGCGCACCAGTGGATCTACCGCATCAATGGCGGTGCCATCGGCAGGGTCGATGCGAGTGGTTGTGCCGCGGGCATCGTTGGAATGATACCCCTGCCCTGCGGATGCATAGGCTTCCCAGTCGCTGCCCAGGGTGTAAACCAGGCTGCCCTTGAGGGACCACAAGTCATCATCAGCCGTGCCACCATTGGGCGCGAGGTCGATGCCGTTGATATTGCGCTCAATGGCACTGTCGACATCGAAGTCGAAATAGTCATAACGCACACCCAACACCGAGCGCAACCGTAGCGACCACTGCAGCTTCTGCTCCCAGAACAGGCCAATACTGGACTCATCCACCGCATCGCTGCGTACCGGACCAGTGCGTTGCCGCGCACGGCTGCGATACAGGCCCACTTCCTCGATATCATCGACTCGCAGTTCGGCGCCGAAGGCCTGCGTCATCGGCAGGCCGGCCAGGGTGCCGGTATGGATGTAGCGCAATCGCCCGCCATAGAGGAACCTCTCGTCTACCTGCTCGAACTGGTCGCCGCCCTCGGGATCATCGAGGAAATACGTGAAATTGGACCACAGGTTCAGGTCATAGCGCGCCAGCCATGCATCCACCTCCCACGCACCGCCGCGCCACGCGGCGCTCAGGCTGTAGCGGCTGGACTCGCCCCCCACGGTGTCGTCGATCACACCCAGGTCGTCGATGATGCCCTGGGTTACGGCTCGGGCCGGTATCTGGTCGGCGCTGTTCCAGCTGTTGTCGTAGGCCATCGCGGTCAGGCTGAGACTGCCCGCGGCCACGTCGCGGGTGTGCTTCAGCAACAGGTTGATGCGCGACAGATCTTCTTCGATACCGCGCCAGGGCCCGTCGTAGCGATTGCCCTCCAGCGCATAGAGCCAGTCACCGCCGGCGGCATTCTGGCTATCAACCACAACCAGGCGCTGGTAACCATCTTCACCCCAGGTGATCTCGGCCAGGCCCTCATCCACCCGGTCCACGGTGCGCATTTCCGCGCTGCCGGCGCCGCTGAAGTCGCCCACATCCGCGTAATACGGTCCCTTTTTGTAGGCGATGTTGGCAAGTGTTTCGGGAATGACGGGATTCAGGTCGGTATAGCCCTGGCCGTGGCCGTGGGTACGCATGTTCAGCGGCATACCGTCTATAAAGGTGGCGAAATCCGTACCGTGGTCCAGGTTGAAGCCGCGCAGAAAATACTGATTGGCCTTGCCTGTGCCACTGTGCTGTGTCACCACCATGCCCGGCACCAGCTCCAGCACCTCGCCGCTGCGCAGCAACGGTCTGAGGGCGATCTCCTGCTGCCCGATAATACCCTCCGAGGCCGTTATCGCATCACCCAGCAGGCTGACGCGGCGTCCTTCCACAGCTACCGTTTCCAGGGTTTGGCCCTGTACAGCGAGGCTCGCGCCCAGAAGTACCCCGGCCACCACCTGGCAAGAGATGCGCTGGCCCTGGAACCCGCATGGAGTTGCTGCCGCCTTTGGCACTACCGTTTCCGTCCCGTCTCCGATCACGCTACACTCCTTGTGTTCAATCACGATGTTGTATCACGACCCGCCAACACCGATAACAGGTCGGTTTTATGCCCGAACAGACACGCAGCCTGCTGCACCGGCTCGGCCTGCGCACACGCCGGGCGCCCCGGCTTGGCGAGCGCGAGCTCGCGGTGATGAGCATATTGTGGCGTGGGCAGCCCCAGTCCGCCGTGCAGGTGCTGGAAGCCATGCCAACCGCAGGAATTCGGCTGAGCACGGTACAGAGCACCCTGGAAAGGCTTTACCGCAAAGGTATGGCAAGCCGTGAAAAGGAGGCGCGAGCTTTCGTCTACCGCCACCGCGTGCCGCGGGAAGAGCTCATCAAGACACTGCTGCGCGACATCACACGGGACATCGCCGACGGCGACCTGCTCCCCGTGATTTCCGGCTTTGCGCGCTATGTCGCCGAAGACGACGAGGCAACAGCCGCTGCGATTGAAGCACTTCTCGGCGCAAGCTCTCAGGCTCCGGATGAACACTGAGCTGTTATCGAAGGCCGCGGACGCGGTGCTGATCTGGTGTGCCGTGTTCCTGTTCTCGTCACTGCTTCATGCGCTGCTCTACCCGCTGCTGCAACGCAGTTGCGGCCGTGTCCGTGCTGCACACAAAGCGAGCCTGCTCTTACTGTGGGGGGGCATTCCACCTGTTGCTGCAAGCCTGGCAACACTGCTGGTGATGACCCCGGCGCTTTCCGCCCCGCTTATTCCAGGCCACTGTCATGGGCTGAACTGTGCGCCGCATGTGCCGGTCTCGGACGCCCACGCAGCACTGCGCATTGGCATGGCGGCAGCAGCCGGTGGGATTGGCCTGGCGTTGCTTGGCGCAATGATCCTGCTCGCCATGCGCCTGCAAGGGCAACTCAGAACGCTGTTCGCGCTGTCGCGCAGCACCCGGAGCCATCACTACCACGTGGTTGAAGGAGCAGCCCCGGCAGCCTGGTGTATTGGCTGGCTGCGCCCGGAGGTGTATGTGTCGCGCAGCATGCTTGAAACCCTGCCTGCCGCCGAGCTGGAGATTGTGCTGGAACACGAATATGCGCATCTTCGGCGTCGGGATAACCTGCGCAAGGCCCTGTTGGCTGTTGTCACCTGTCTTTGGCCACGCGCCCGCCGGCGACATTTGCACAGCGACTTCAAGACCGCCACCGAGATAGCCTGCGACCAGGCCGCCCTCAAAGCGACTGGCAGTGCCGACCGGGTGGCCAGCGTTATTGCCCACCTGGACCGAAATGCGGCAAGCCCGTCACAGCACATCGACCCACAGGCCAGCAGCGACTGCGCGCAACAGCGCATCGCGGCCCTCAGGGAGAGCGGCCAGAACACCCAACAGTTACCATTCCTGCTGGCTGCGATTGCGGCCATCTGGGTCCTGCAAGTCTGTGTCAGCACCGCGCTCGCACATACTGGCATTGAGTTGCTGCACTAGCCTTCAATTTCACAAAATCATCATCCCTTCTTCATGGCGCGTTCATAAGCGCTGCCTAAAGTAGCGCTCGCCGGCAATCAGGTCAGCTGCGATTCACGTCAACCTGTTGCCGAGCCTCACACCAACGCTTTGTTCGAATGGGGAAGGGTATGTTTCAACCGAATTTCGCTCGTCGTCCGTGCGCGCGCCTTGTGCGTCTGGCTATTGCCAGCGGTCTCTCGCTTTCTGCTGCCGCGGGTGCACAGAATGGCGACCCTGCACTGGAAGAAATCACCGTGGTGGCACGCAGTCAGCACTATGGCAACAACGTGGTCACCGACAGTATGAAAATGCAGCAGTCGCCGATGACCAGTGTGAATGCCCTGATCGACAACCTGCCCGGTGTTTCGATTCAGGAAGGCGATGCCTACGGATTCGATGACTGGTCCACGACCATTGCGGTGCGCGGCTTCCAGAACAGTCTCGATGAGCAACAGATTGGCACCACACTGGACGGCATACCCAACGGCGGCAGCGGCTACGGCGGCGGTGCCAAGGCAAACCGCTACCTGGATACCGCCAACCTGCGCACGGTTACGGTCTCCCAGGGCACGGCTGATATTGCCTCTCGGGCTCTCGACGCGCTCGGCGGCACCATCGACTTCGTCTCGGATGACCCCGAGGAAGAAGCGCGCATCCGCTTTCAGGGCTCAGCCGGCGAGTACGATGCCGAACGCTATTACGTGAGGGTGGATACAGGTCGGCTTGCCAATGGCACGCGCGCATGGTTTTCAGCCTCACACCAGAGTGCCAGCGACTGGGTTAACGGTGCAGCGGAAAACGAACGCGACCACCTGGCCGCCAAGATGATCTCTGAAATCGGCAATACAGAAATCACCGCGTACGCTTCCTACGACGACACACACGAGGACAATTACCAGCGCCTGTTCAGCCCCGAGGAATTTCGCGGCAACCCGGAGTGGGACAGGCTAACAGACATCTGGACCGGTATTCCCTATGTGGACCAGGTTTATCGCCGCGGCTGGTCTACCCTGCGCGAAAACCTGCTGGCGTACGTGAAGGCCAGCATGGAGCTCAGCAGTGATTTGCGCCTGACCGTGGGTGGCTACTATCACGACAACGAAGGCCGCGGCGACTGGATCCCGCCCTACCTGGTTGACGTGGTGAACGATGGCGCGGGCCCCCAGTCGGAAGCTTTGGGCACGGCCAGCGTTAACGGCGGCAGTGCGCTGGGCCAAATCTACTTCGTCGATGGCGCCGGTAATGCGCTGAGCCCACGCGCAGGCTGCACCTCCTCCATCACCTTCCCCTACGGTGGTGCCGGTGCCAGCTACGACCCCGCCTGCTACGCGCCCGGAGCGATACCGGTGCAGTCCTACCGCCACACCAACTACCAGAAAGAACGTTATGGCTTCATGGTCGATGGCGATTGGAGCGCTGACCTCGGCGGCCTGGCCAACACGCTGCGCGCCGGGCTATGGTATGAAGACCAGCAGCGCGACGAGACGCGCACCTGGCAGAAGCTTACCGATGCTCGCGTGGGCATCGAGTTCGACAACATACCGTACTGGACACAGTACGATCGCAGCTACCCGCAGGAAGTTTTCAAATGGTACGCAGAAGACAGCCTGCAGCTTGCTTCAGTGCAGCTCACGCTGGGTATCAAGCAATTTCTGGTGGACCTTGAACGCCAGGACAACTTTGCCGAGACCACCGACGTGACAGTCAATTCTGACTCGGACGTTCTGTTCTCCGGTGGGCTCCTGTGGGAGACCCCGCTTGAAGGACTCGAATTCTTCGCCGGCTACGCGGAGAATTTCAAAGCCATCTACGACGAGATTCTGGAGCGCCCCGAGTCAGACCTGGACGCTCTTGAGCCGGAAACAGCCGAGAACCTCGAGGCCGGCCTGCGTTATCGCAACGGCGACCTGTTCCTCACCGCAACCGCCTTCCAGACCGACTTTGAGAACCGCATCATTTTCCTCAGCCCGGAAAGTGCTGCGGGACCCGATTATCTGATCGGCACCAACGGCACCTACTTCAACGCCGGCGGCATCGAATCGGATGGTGTCGAGCTTACAGCGGACTACCGTCTCAGCGACAACCTCTCGCTCTACGGTGCATTCACTCTGAACGACGCCAGCTACGTGGGCACTGGGGACCCCGCGGTAGACACCGGCCTGGGTATTGCACCAGGCAACGATGTGGTGGGTATTCCCGACCAGCAACTGGTTCTGTCTCTGGATTGGACCGGCGACCGACTGGCGGCCGGAATCAGCGGCAAACACACCGGTGAGCGCCCCATACGGCTCGACAACAGCTGGGTAGCGGACAGCTACACCACGGTGGATGCCTACATCACGCTCAACGGTAGTGGAGAGGCCAACGGCGCTGGCAACTGGAGCATCACACTGCTCCTGAACAACGCCTTCGACGAAGATTATCTGGGGGGTATCGCCGGGGAAGGCGCCTGGATCGGCGCACCGCGCACCGTCTCCGCCTCACTGACAGTAGATCTCTAGAACCCTGTAAGCGTGCTTGCCGGCCCACGGGCCGGCTTTTTTATGCGAGGAAATGACATGAAACGCCTTCCACTTACCCGCCGTCAGATACTGTCCGGGTTGTCTGCCAGCCTGCTGCTACCGGTGGGGCTGCGTGTGCCGGGCGCTACCGCGAACCCGGATAGCGTCTTCCAACACGGCGTAGCAAGCGGCGACCCGGATCACAGCTCTGTTGTACTGTGGACGCGGTTGACCACCACAGCCGGCGTCGCCGAATGCGAGTGGGAAATCGCTGAGAACCCGACCTTTGATCACACCCTGCAGCGCGGACGTAGCGCAACCGGGCAACAACGCGACCACACCGTAAAGGTTGTGGTCGACGGCCTGAAACCGGGTGCCACCTACTACTACCGCTTTCGTGCCGGTGCGCAGACATCGCCCGTGGGCCGTACGCGCACCCTCCCCAATGGAGCCCTGGATTACCTCGGCCTGGCAGTGGCGTCGTGCTCCAATTTTCCTTTTGGTTACTTCAATGCCTACGAGGCCATTGCCCGGGATGAGTCGGTCGAATTCGTATTGCACCTGGGGGACTACCTCTACGAGTACGGGCCCGATGGTTATGGCGGCGGTATTGGCGCGCAGCTGGGACGGCAGCACAACCCACCGCGGGAAATGGTATCGCTCACCGACTGCCGGCTGCGACACGCCCAATACAAAGCGGACGCCCAATCGCGAGAAATGCATGCCGCTCACCCGCTGATTCCCCTGTGGGACGATCACGAATCTACCAACAACCCCTGGCAGGAAGGCGCAGAGAACCACCAACCCGCAACGGAGGGCAGCTGGCGCACGCGGCGCAGCGCTTCCCTGCAGGCCTGGTATGAATGGATGCCGGTGCGTGAACCGGACATTGGCGAAGACCCGGCGGCCTACTGGCGCCATTTCCGCTTCGGTGACCTGGCCTCACTGGTGACACTGGAAACACGTCATACCGGTCGTGCACAGCAAATTGACTATGACATACCAGCGCTGCTGGAGATGACACCGGACGCTGCCGAAACGTTCCTGCGAGACGTGGTGGGTGCACCCGGGCGGGAAATGCTGTCGGCGGATATGCAGGCCTTCGCGGCGGCCGCACTGGCCGAATCGGTTTCGGCTGCGCGGCCCTGGCGCATGCTGGGCAATCAGATACCCATGGCGAGAATGTCTGCCCCCCGGCTTGATGCTGCAGACATGAACTACCTCAAGGGCCGGGTGAGTAGTGAAAATCTGCAACGCGCGCAGTACTTCCAGCGCCTCGGTGAGCTGGGCCTTCCGCTCTACCTCGACCCTTGGGACGGCTACCCGAGGGCACGGGAGGCGTTCTACCAGAGCTGCCAGAATGCCGACGTCAACGACCTCGTGGTGCTGACCGGCGATAGCCACAGTTTCTGGCAGAATGCGCTGTACGACAACGGGGGCCGTGCGATGGGGGTAGAGCTGGGTACCACCGGCATCACCTCACCCGGCGATTTCCTTGAGTTCGGCACTGAGGGTGCGCGGAGGATGGACGAGCGGCTGGTATCCAGCAACCCCGAGGTGCTCTGGACCGACGGCATCAGCAACGGTTACCTGCGTGTACGGGTCACCCCGGCGCGACTGCAGGCTGATTTTGTCAAGGTCAGTAATATCCTCAGCCGTGATTACCACACCGGCATGCTTCGCAGCGTGGTGATGAGTCACAGCGACTCGGGCCTGAGCTACGAGGTTGCAGGCTAGAATGCTGGCGGAGATGCGCATAAGGCCACCTTAAGGTTTTTTTCGTATAGTGCAGAGAACGCTCCAGGAGAAACCGCACCATGCAAACCTACCCTCGACTGTGCTCCACACTTTTTGGTGTACTTGCAGGCCTCGCCGCAATCACACCCGCACTCGCTTCAGTAAACGCAGAGGTGAGCGCACTGCGCACCCAGTGGGAGCATGTCAACTTCGAGCTGCCCACGCAGGAGCAGGAAGCGGCCTATGGCGGCCTGCTCGCGCGCTGTGACGAACTGCTTGATAAGCAGCCGGATGACGCCCAGGCACTCACCTGGTGCGGCATCATCCGCTCCTCATTCGCGGGTGTTGTCGGCGGTCTTGACGCGCTGGGTTACGCCAAAGCCGCTCGCGACGATTTCGAGCGAGCAGTGGCCATTGATCCAACCGTCAGCGACGGCGCTGCCCTCGTCAGCCTCGGCACACTGTATGCGCGGGTGCCAGGCTGGCCGGTGGGCTTTGGAAACAGCAAGAAAGCGCTCGAATATCTCGAAGCCGGCCTGCAGGCCAACCCCGAGGGTATCGACAGCAACTTTTTCCTTGCCGAGTTTCTCGCGAGTGAGGGCGAAACGGACAAAGCGAAAGAACACTTGGAACGCGTTCTGAGAGCGGCACCTAGACCCGGGCGCAACGCCGCAGATGCGGCTCGCAAGGCCGAAGCCGAAGCACTGCTGGCAAAGCTTTCAACAAACTGACGAGCTTATTGGCTCCAGGCGGGAACTACCCCTCACCACTGATATCGCTCAGGATCAGGTCCAGTTGATCCATCAGCTCCTCAATGTCACCGGCGTTGAGGAGCGCATACTTCAGTGACTCCTCCAGCGGCAGCAACTGCGCCAGCGTGTAACCCACCTGCCAGGCGTCATCGAAGTCGATCTCCAGTCCCATGCGCCTGACGTGCGGATGCTGCTTCAGGTTCTCGAGGATTTCCCGCAACGACAGCCAGGCATCGTCGAGCGCGGCCGACTCGGGCATGGGCTCGAACGCAACGTTGCCCAATACCAGTCCATTCGTGGCCACCCGGGTATCGCTGAGGTGGAACCGTTCCCGGCCTTCAATGGTCACGCCCAGCAAACCGTTCGGCAACTGGTCAAAGTCCACAATGCGTGCGCGCGTTCCGATGTCGCCAAGTTGTTGCCGCGTGCCCTTCACCGCCACTTCCTCTCCGCGACGTATCCAGACCACACCGAAGTCGGTGCCGTTCTTCATGCAATCACGCACCAGGTCCAGGTAACGCTGTTCAAAAATCTGCAGTGGCATCTTGCCGTAGGGCAAGAGCACCGCAGACAGGGGAAACAGGGGTAATTCGGTTGTAGACATCGGGTACTCCCGTTCAGTCGGGGCGGCTGAGAATTTCCAGCTGCTCCAGATTGGCCAATGCCGCCCTGCGGTTGTCACCGCACACGTCGACATCCGCCTGAAAAGCACTGCACACCGCGGGGCGTCTGGGGTCGCCAAACAAGCCACAGAGGCGCTCCGGCGTCAGGTGAACACAGCGCACCCCCGCCGGCTTGCCCTCGGGCATGCCATAAAAGCGCGTAGAGATGGAAGGTGCCACACAGCAGGCACCGCACCCGGCGCGACACTCCATCAGCCCGCCTCCGCCTCGGAGGCCGCATCGGCCTCAGGGCCAAGGGGGCGCATCAGCAGAATCAATCTGGGCAACAGCAGCAGTGCACCAATCACTGCCACGGCCATCGCCAGCACCGTGAGCAGGCCGAAATAAATACTCGGATTGAAATTGGACAGCGTCAGCATCGAAAAGCCGATCACTACCGTCACTGTCGTGTAGTACATGGCCCGGCCAATACTCCCGTGGCAGCGGTACATGGCCGCCACGTAATTGCGGTCGCGCGGGAACTCGCGCTGAAACCGGTGTACGTAGTGAATACAGTCATCCACACCGATGCCCACCACAATGGCGGCAATGGTGATGGTCATGATATCCAGCGGAATGCCCGCCAGACCCATAACGCCGAGTACCAAACCGGCGGCCACAATATTCGGCGCCAGCGCAATAAATGCAAGCGACAGGGAGCGGAACAGCAGCAGGAACATCAGCATGATGGCGATGAACACAGCGCCCAGAGTGAGAATCTGCGACTGGAACAGGCTTTGCAGCACGTTGTTGTAGAGCACCAGCATGCCGGTGAAACGAATCCGCTCCGGCGCCAGCCCGGTCACCTCAACAAGCTCATTGTGCAGGCGGGACAGGAATGCATCGCGGCGCAATTGCTCACTGGTTTCTTTCACTCGTACGGTAATGCGCGCCTGCTCTTTGTCCTCGGAAAAATAGGGATCTACCATCAGCTCGGCAACGTCCGCCGGGAGGCTCTTCTGCACCAGCGCCAGCTCAACGCTGCCGATGTCGTCGCCCAGCAGATCCTTCACCACCGAAAAAGTGGTCGACAGCGACAGCACCTTGCCGGTTTCTTCCTGACTGTCCACGTGCTCATGGGCCGCATCCAGCAGGCGCATGCCTTCCAGGCTGAACCAATAGCTCGGAGTAAAGCTGTCTTCGCTGCCGCCGAACTCGTCAAATCCGCCATCGAAGTCATCGCCCCAGTCATCTGCAGCAGGTTCATCGGCGGCGGCGAATTGCGCTGTGTCACCGTCGAGGAACGGATCGTCTTCCGCGGGTGCGTCCGCCGCCGGTTGCATGTCTTCCAGGCCGGGCAGCGGCGCTGTGGCATCGGGGCCGGAGAAAATGATGTCCAGTGGAATGGTGCCGCCGAGGCGTGAATCCAGCAGCTCCATACCCTGATAGATTTCCGTGGTCTCCTTGAAGTAGTCGATAAAGCGGTTTTCCACCTGCAGGCGCGAAATACCCAGCACCGTGAGCCCCACAACAATCGCGGTCGCCACCAGGATGGTTTTGCCAAAGTGCTCAGTCGCCCGCGCAAAATGCAGCGTCAACGGCTCGCCTTCCTGACGGAAACGGAAAGGGCGGCCTTTGGGCCAGACCTCAATCAGGCACGGCACCATAATGAACGCCAGCACCAGTGCCACCAGGATACCCACCGTCATCATCCAGCCGAAATCGATCACCGGCTGGATGCCGGACACCACCAGTGACATGAACGCGACGATGGTGGTAATGCCCGTATAGACGCAGGGCACCGCCATCAACGCCACCGTCTGCAACACACGGTCATGCAGGTCGCCCTCCGGGTCCTCGGCATGCAGTTCCCGGTAGCGCACCACCAGGTGGATGGCAATGGCGAGGCTGATAATCAACAACACTGCAACAAAGTTCGACGAGATCACGGTCATGCGCCAGTCCAGCCAGCCGAGCAGACCCAGCATCACCGTCACAGAGGCCATGCACGTGGCCAGGGGAATCACCGTCCAGCGCACGCGGCGGAAAATGAGAGCGAGCACGACCAGCATGACGCCGAGTATCGCCGTGCCAAACAGCACCAGATCGCTGCGCACGAAACTGACCATATCCGCCGTGATCATGGGCACACCGCCGACAAAGATGCGCGCGTGCTGGCGATAACCATCGGCGATGGTGCGCACCGACTGCACCAGCTGACTCTGCTGCTCCAGCGCTTGAGCCGTGTGCGCCTTGAACGCCACCTCGACCGCCTCAAGGGCCGCCTCTTCCGCGGCGCTCAAGGCACCCGCCTCCGCCTTGGCGCGCAGCGCATCACGCTGCTGCAGCAGGTCGAAGTAGCGCGTGTCTCGTTGCAGGTTGACCTGCACGGCGGTCAGATCGCCCTCGCGGCTGGCCAGCAATTCCGCATAAATGGGACTGGTGGTGAACTCTTCCAGCGCCATGGCGCGATCCACCTGCGGGTCGTTCAGGCTGGGCAGCGGATCGCCGGAGGTGATATCCGACAGGCTGACCGGCGGGCTCTCCAGCAGCGGCACATCCCACACAGTAACCACGGAGGATACCCGCGGCAGTGTGCGCAGCTCGTCTGCCATGCGCTTGAGCGGGTCCAGCGACGCGTCACTGAGCAGCGGCGCGTCGGGCTGCCAGGTCAGCAGCAGGAAATCCTCGGCCCCGTATTCAGCGGACACGTCGCGAAAGAAGTCCAGTGCGGGGTCACCCTGCAACATCAGGGAGTCAGCCGACGCATCGAGCTTGATTTTGCCCAGTTGTGAGGCACTGAGTACCAGCACCAGGGCGACGAGGGCCAGCGAGATCCAGGGGCGACGCAGCACCAGGGTGTCATAGGCGCGGAGCAGAGGGTGGTTACGCATCAGGAATTTGCCGCCTTCAATTCATCCAGCAGACGCTGGTGAATGCCACCAAAGCCGCCATTGCTCATTATGACCACCCGGTCTCCGGGTCGCGATTCTTGCGCCACACGCCGCGCCAACTGGTCGATGTCGTGGGCCACAGTGGCCGGTACAGTACTCGCCGCCGCTACCGCATCGAGCGACCAGTCCATGCCCGGCGGCTGGAACCAGTACACAGCGTCAGCGTCGCGCGTACAATCCTGCAGCGCACGTCGATGTTGACCGATACGCATAGTGTTGGAGCGCGGTTCAACTACGGCAATCACGCGGCCCGCGGCGCTGGCGCGCAAACCCTGCAGGGTTGTCGCAATGGCAGTGGGGTGATGCGCAAAGTCGTCATAGACGGTTACACCTCCCACCTCACCCAACAATTCCAGCCGGCGTTTGACCCCACGGAACCCGGCCAGCGCTGCCACACCCTGCTGCAACGGCACACCCACATGCCGCGCCGCTGCCAGCGCAGCCAGTGCGTTCTCCACATTGTGGCGCCCCAGGAACCCCCAGGCCACTTCTGCCGTGGACCCTGCGGGGTCGCGCACGGCAAAACGCGACGCATCCGGGGCCAGCAGGGTGGCACTCCAGTCGGCCTCGCCGTCCAGAGTGAACGACTGTGCCGGCGTCCAGCACCCCATGGCCAGCACGTCATCAACCGCTGCCTGTCCCTGCGGATGGATCACCAACCCTTCCCCCGGCACGCAGCGCACGAGATGGTGAAACTGCCGCTGAATGGCCGCGAGGTCCGGGAAGATATCCGCGTGGTCAAACTCAAGATTGTTGATGGTGACCGTGCGCGGCCGGTAGTGAACAAACTTCGAGCGCTTGTCAAAAAAGGCCGTGTCGTATTCGTCGGCTTCCACCACAAAGAAGTTGCCACTGGTGCCGCGTGCGGACTGGCCGAAGTTTGCCGGTACACCGCCAATCAGGAAACCCGGTGCCAGCCCGGCATACTCCAGAATCCAGGCCAGCAGGCTGCTGGTCGTGGTTTTGCCGTGCGTACCCGATACCGCCAGCACCCATTTGTCCTGCAGCACGTGTTCGGCGAGCCATTGCGGCCCGGAGGTGTAGGGCAGGCCCGCGTTCAACAGGTACTCGACCGCGGGATTGCCGCGGCGCATCGCGTTGCCCACCACCACGGTATCCGGCGCTGGCTGCAAATGCTCCGGCGCGTAGCCCTCCATCAACTCAATGCCCGCGGCTTGCAGCTGCGTACTCATGGGGGGATAGACGTTGGCATCGGAGCCGGTCACGCGGTAGCCGAGTTCGCGCGCCAACAACGCAACTCCGCCCATAAATGTACCGCAGATACCCAGAATATGAATGTGTCCGCTCAAGCGCCGCGCCCTCCAGTGAAGCCGCGCAGTCTAGCACGCAGCAGGCAACCACAGCAGCAATCCACAACAACCGGCCCGCCCACGGTCTACAAGCGCCTCAGTTTCCCGTATCATCGCGGCCTGACTAAAAGATGATCTCCCCGGAGCCGCAAGGCCCGGCCCACTACGGACTGACTATGCCTGTAAAGAATGCCTTCTATGCCCAGTCGGGCGGCGTCACCGCCGTCATCAATGCCTCGGCTTGCGGTGTTATTGAAACCGCACGGGAAAACCGCAAACAGATCGGCAAAGTGTACGCGGGCCGCAACGGCATTATCGGCGCCCTGCGCGAGGATCTGATCGACACCAGCAAGGAAACGCCCGCGGCAATTCGCGGCCTGCTGAGCACGCCCGCGGGCGCCTTCGGCTCCTGTCGGCACAAGCTGAAAAGCCTGGAGGAAAACCGCGCCGAATACGAACGCCTCATCGAGGTGTTTCGCGCCCACAACATTGGCTACTTCTTCTATAACGGTGGCGGCGACTCGGCGGACACCTGCCTGAAGGTTTCCCAGCTCAGCCAGGCCATGGGCTACCCGCTGCAGGCAATTCACATTCCCAAGACCATCGACAATGACCTGCCCCTGACGGATACCTGCCCGGGCTTTGGTTCGGTCGCGAAATATGTGGCCGTTTCCACGCGGGAGGCGGCGCTGGACGTGGCCTCGATGTGCGAAACCTCCACCAAGGTTTTCATTCTTGAGGTCATGGGCCGCCACGCGGGCTGGATCGCCGCCGCTGCCGGGCTCGCAGCGGAACAGGAGGGCGATGCCCCCCATATCATCCTGTTTCCGGAAGTGGCGTTTGACCGCAAGAAGTTCCTGGCCCGGGTGAAGCGCACAGTGAAGCGCTGGGGTCACTGCGTCATCGTTGCCTCGGAGGGCACGCAGGACCGCGAGGGGCGCTTCCTGGCCGAGTCGGGCCTCACGGACGCCTTTGGCCACAGTCAGCTGGGCGGCCTGGCCCCCACGCTGGCAGACATGATCAAGCAGGAATTCGGCTACAAGTACCACTGGGCCGTTGCCGACTACCTGCAGCGCTCCGCGCGCCACATTGCCTCGCAAACCGACCTCGAGCAGGCCTACGCCGTGGGCCGGGCTGCCGTTGAATTTGCCCTGCAGGGCCGCAACGCCATCATGCCCGCCATCGTCCGCGGCAAGGGCAAGAAGTACAGCTGGCACATCGGCGAGGCGCCACTCGAGGCGGTCGCCAACCAGGAAAAGAAAATGCCCCGCAGCTATATCAGCCGCGACGGTTTCGGCATTACCGATGACGCGCGGGCCTATCTGGAACCGCTGATTACCGGCGAAGCCTACCCCGAGTATCGCAAGGGGCTGCCGCGCTACGTGCGCCTGCGCCTGACCCCGGTACCGCGCAAACTGAAGACAGCGTTCAAGGTTTAGCCACAGCCTGTTATACTCCGCTGCCCATTTAGCAACCACTCACAACAGGAACGCCCATGAGCCTGCACCTCGTGCCCGCCGGGAAGAACATTCCCGATGAAATCAATGTCATTATCGAAGTTCCCGCACACTCAGACCCGGTCAAGTACGAGGTCGATCACGACAGCGGCGCGATCATGGTCGACCGCTTCATGACGGCGGCGATGTTCTACCCCTGCAACTACGGCTACATTCCCAACACGCTGGCCGACGACGGCGACCCGCTGGACGTGCTGGTGCACACGCCGCACACAGTCATCAGCGGCTGCGTCATACCCTGCCGCCCAGTGGGTATCCTGCACATGTCGGATGAAGCCGGCGGCGACGCCAAGCTGATCGCCGTGCCGACCGACAAACTGAGCAAGGCCTACAAGGACGTCAAGGAAGCCACCGACCTGCCGCCGCTGCTGATCCAGCAAATCCAGCATTTCTTCGAACACTACAAAGATCTGGAACAGGGCAAATGGGTGAAAATTGACGGCTGGGGCACCTCCGATGAGGCGCGCAAAGCCATTGTGGACGCCGTACGCAACTTCGACGAAACCAGCCAGATCGACCGCTGAGTCCGCTGTACACTCCCGGGGTCGGCCACTGCCGTGCCCCGGTCTTTTCCCTGGCGTAACACCGCATTCTTACCCGCACCAGTTGTCCGCAACGGCCACGTAGCGCGCCAGCAGTGCCGGCAGCTCGGCCTCAACCTCCGCGCGCAACACCAGTGGCTCGCGATCGCAATCCCAGCATTCTTCCAGAGCCCGAGCGGTCACTCGTCCGGCCAGCTCACGCGAGAGCGGCGCATAACTCAGGTGCCAACGCTCCGGCGCCACACCGCCGCAATCGCGTGCATAAGGACGAAAAAAGCCCTGCGAGGCGTGCACTGCCATGCGCTCGTCCAGCCAGCGATGCAAAGCATCAAAAGGCCCTCCCGGCGCCACTTCCGCAGGGGTTAATTGCACCGCGTAGTCCGCCGGCACTGCCGCCGCATCATAGATATCGAGGTCTGTACCCCAATGATGACGCGACGTGCCCGGCAGCGCGGAGAAACGCAGAATGGCGTGCACGCGGGCGGCAGGCGGCAGCGCCAGCAGATCCACCGGCGCCCCGGCATCATCGTGCACGGCGCGCTGGCCGCAGGCCTTGCCATTCCAGATAATGCGCTGGCGCTCGTAGGAACGATGGCTGCTGGCAATCGCGAGCTCAAAGCCCGCCTCGCGGGCATCGGACTGCAACCGTTCGAACGCGGCCGCCGCATCCGCCTGCAGGCGGTGAGGACCGGCGCAGGGCACAAGGTGACGGTCGTCGCGGCCGGTAAGCTGGGCAATAGTCAGCATGATGGTTACACCTGCGGATCGAGTGAAAACGGCAGCGGGTGCGCGAGCGTAAGCCCTTGCGGCGTGATCTCTGCGCCCCAGGCCAGCACCTCCACACCCGCCGCCTGCGCCTCGCGCAATGCCTCCCGGTACGCCGGATCGATGCCACCGGCGCTGCTGACCCGCCCAATGCCACGGTGGAATACGCAAAACAGCAGCACGCTGCGCGTGCCCGCATCGAGCACCTCACGCAGCGCTGCCAGGTGTTTGCGCCCGCGCTCGCTCACCGCATCGGGGAACAGGCCCTGACCGCCATCAACACACAGTGTCACCGACTTCACTTCGATGTACACCCGCCCGGCAGGCCCGCTAAGCAGCAGGTCAGCCCGGCTGCCGCCCGCGTAGGCCACCTCCGTGGCGATTTCGGGATAGCCTTCCAACCCGGGTATACGTTGCGCCTGCACGGCTTGTTTCACTACCCGGTTGGCCAGCGCCGAGTGAATACAGGCAAGACCACGGGAGGTCTCCACCAGCTCCCAGGTATGTGGGTACTTGCGTTTGCCATTGGCCGATTGCGACAGCCACACACGGGCGCCCGGCTCGGCACAGCCAGTCATGGCGCCCGTGTTGGGGCAGTGCACAGTCAGTGTTTCGCCCGAAGGCATTGCCACATCCGCCAGGAAGCGCTTGTAGCGGCGTATCAGGCGACCCTCCAACAGCGGGGCAAACTCCACTACGCCAGCACCCGGGACAGCCGGCTGACCGCTTCTTCCAGACGTTCCATACTGGTGGCGTAAGAAAAGCGGATGTGCTCGCGGGCCCGCACGTGGCCAAAGTCGACGCCCGGCGTGAGGGCAACGCCATGTTCTTCCAGCAGGCGCCAGCAAAAGGCCTCGCTATCGTCGGTAAAACGGGCTGCATCGGCGTAGATATAGAAGGCACCGTCCGGTCTGCAGGGAATCGTCAGGCCCAGGCTTTCCAGTTCCGGCAGCAGGAAGTCGCGCCGCTGGCGGAAAATGTCGCGCCGCTCTTCGAGAATGTCACGGGTACCGGGCTTGAAGCAGGCCAGGGCCGCGTGCTGACCCATGGTGGACATGGAGATGAACAGGTTCTGGGCCAGCTTCTCCAGGCCGGGCACGGCGGCCTCTGGCGCCACCAACCACCCCAGCCGCCAACCGGTCATGCCGAAGTATTTGGAAAAACTGTTGACCACGAAGGCCTCCGGGTCCACTTCCAGCACCGAGCGAGTGGGACCGTCGTAACCGAGGCCGTGGTAGATCTCGTCCACAATCAGGTGGCCGCGGCGTGCACGCACGGCCGCTGACAGGTCGGCCAACTCAGCCAGGGAGAGGGCGGTTCCGGTTGGGTTGGCGGGCGAAGCAACCATCGCGCCGACAGTGTTCTCACGCCAGTGAGCGGTCGCCAGTGCGCCCGTGAGTTGATAGCGGGTACTCGCATCCACGGGCACCAGTTGCCCGCGCCCCTCAACCAGACGCATGAAATGCCGGTTGCATGGATAACCGGGGTCGGTCAGCAGCATACCTTCGCCCGGGTTGAGCAGCAGCGCGCTGAGCAGCAACAGCGCACCCGAGGCACCGGGTGTCACAATAATCCGGCGCGGCGCAATATCCAGACCATAGACCTGCGCGTAATGCGCAGACAGGGCTTCACGCAAGGCCGGCAAGCCACACGCCGGCGAGTAATGGGTGTGCCCATCGGCAAGCGCCTGACGACCGGCTTCCACAATGGGCGCTGCCGTAACAAAGTCCGGCGCCCCGGCAGACAGGTGCACAATATCGCGTCCTGCCGCCGCGAGCTCAGTCGCCCGTGTCAGCACTTCAACTACGCGAAATGGCTCGATATCAGCGATGCGGTCCGCGAAGCGGAATTCCCCTGCGTGCGTTGTCATGGTTCCCCCTGAACGGGCAAAGACCCGCATTCTATCAATGCCGGGCACACGGTGTTAGCTCCCGATAGCCCGCACAAGCGGACGTGCACCACAGCTGCGAATTTTGTGGCGAAGCCGGGCGATATCTGGTAGTTTCTCGGCGCTCAATCGCCGGCGCCCGTCGCCGACGCACCCACTCCGGTGGGTTTTCGAACCACCCGATCCGTATGGGGACCCAGCCATGCCCAAAGCAGCAAAGAAAGCGCCGGCAAAAGCAGCCAGCGCGAGTACCTCAGCGAGCACTGAGTTCAAGAACTTCGAGCCCTACAAGCCGAAGCGCGGCGAAGAGTACATGAGCGAAAACCAGCGGGAGCACTTTCGCGCCATTCTGCTCAACTGGAAATCAGAATTGATGCAGGAAGTGGATCGCACCGTTACCCACATGAAAGACGAGGCGGCCAATTTCCCCGACCCCGCCGACCGCGCCACACAGGAAGAAGAATTCAGCCTGGAACTGCGCACACGGGACCGCGAGCGCAAACTGATCAAGAAGATAGACAGCACGATTGAGCGCATCAACCAGGACGACTACGGTTTCTGTGATGCCTGCGGCGTGGACATTGGCATCAAGCGACTTGAAGCCCGCCCCACCGCTACCCTGTGCATCGACTGCAAGACCCTTGATGAAATCAAGGAAAAACAGGAAAAGGGCTAACACCGGGTGCGACCATTGCCGCTGGCCTGCTGCACGCAGGTCAGTCGCGATCGTCTGTACTGAGCCACACCGGATAGCATGACCACCGCTGGCCACAGCGCCTACCGCGGCCGCTTTGCCCCCTCGCCAACCGGCCCACTGCACCTTGGATCACTGCTCGCCGCCCTGACCAGCTGGCTGGAAGCGCGCCATGCCGGGGGCAGCTGGCTACTGCGCATGGAAGACATTGACCCACCGCGAGAACAGGCCGGCGCCGCTGACGCCATTCTGCACTGCCTGCAGCAACACGGGCTGCGCTGGGATGAAGCGGTGCTGTGGCAAAGCCTGCGCGGCGCGGCCTACGATGGCGCGCTCTCCGAGCTCGACGCCCGGGGCCACCTGTTCGCCTGTGCCTGCAGCCGCCAGCAACAGGGCCCGCTGGGTGAATGTGTGCGGGGCTGCCATCAGCAGGGCTGCCGTGAGGGGGATTGGCGTGACACGACACCCCCTCGGCCCCGTGCGCTGCGAGTCTCGGTGCCACCGTCCTTCACCACCCGCTGGCACGATACCTGGCAGGGGCCACAGCACTGGCCGCTGGGCGCAACGCTGGGCAACTTCGTGGTCCGGCGCAAGGACGGGCTCTACGCCTATCAGCTCGCCGTGGTGGTGGATGATGCAGCGCAGGCAATCACCGACGTGGTGCGCGGTGCGGACCTGCTGGACTCCACACCCCGGCAACACCTGCTGCAACAGCTGCTCGGTCACCCCACCCCGCGCTACGCACACCTGCCCGTACTGACGGATGCCGGTGGCCAGAAGTTGAGTAAACAGAACCTGGCGCCAGCAATCGACCCGAACACGCCCGAGCGCAACCTGCGCGCTGCACTCGCCGCTCTCGGGCAAACGCCACCGCCTGTAACCGCGAATACCGCAAACGCCATACTGGCCTTCGCCCTGGAACACTGGGCACCCGCCGCAGTACCCGCACAGCCCGCCGTGGCGGGGCCGGCCTCCTTCTGACTGCCAGTGGCGCCAGCGCAATGTCGCGCGCTTTACCGTGCGCCGGGGCTTGCGTAGTATCCATGACCACGGCGAAGACAGGCCCAAAAACATGTACATCAACCGCGCGCTGCTCCTGCTCATGGCGTTGGCCTTCATTTTCCTGCCCGCCATAGACGAATGGCTGTGGGCAGCAGACGGCGGCTGGTATCGCCCCTTTGTCCTCTGGATCGCAGCGATTTTTGCTGCGTGGTCCAACCAGTTCCGTCGTCACACCGATGAGCTTTAGTCTGCCGGAGATCCTGCTGGCGATTGTCGGCTACCTCATGGTGCTGTTCCTGGTGGCGCACCTGGCCGACCGCGGCACCCTGCCACGTGCCATTACCCACCACCCGGCGACCTATGTCCTGTCGCTGGCGGTCATCGCCTGTGCCATTGCCAGCAACGCCATTTTCGAACTCGCCTATCGTTTTGGCTACGGCTTCCTGCTCTACTATACCGGCGTGGTTCTCATGTTCCTCATGGCCACCCTGCTCCTGCTGCCGCTGCTGCGCCTGTGTCGGGTGTACCAGCTGGCTTCACTCGCCGATGTGTTGACCTTTCGTTTTCGCAGTCACCGCGTCGGCGGCGCCGTCACCCTGGCCATGTGCCTGACCCTCATGCCCCTGCTGGCACTCCAGATCCAGGCGGTTGCAGACAGCATCCACATACTCGCGGGGGCCCATGACAGGGTGATGCCCGCAGCGCAACGCCAGGACATACTGGCGCTGTTGTTTTGCGTAATCATCATTATCTTCGCCATCCTGTTCGGCACCCGGAACCTGAATTCACAGCGCCGCAATATCGGTCTGGTCACTGCGGTGGCCTTTGAATCGCTGGTCAAACTGGCAGCCCTGCTACTCATGATGGCTATTGCGGTCAGCGAGGTTTTTGGAGGCTTTGCCGGCCTTGATGCCTGGCTTGCGGCAACCCCGGCGGCCCAGGCCGTGATTGAACAGCCCGTTGGGGGTGATGCCGCGCGGGTCTTGCTGCTGGTATTCTTCGCCGGAGCCGTATGCATGCCACATCTGTTCCACATGGCGTTTGCCGAGAACAAGGAATCGCAGGACCTGCGCGCCGCCAGCTGGGGCCTGCCACTGTATTTACTGTTATTGGCCCTGCCAGTGCTGCCGCTGGCCTGGGCCGGCATGCGGCTGTCACACGACCTGCCCGCGGCGTACACCGGGCTCGCCATCGGCATCGGCCTGCAATCCCCCGGTTTCGCCGCGCTCGCCTTTGTCGCGGGGCTGTCTGCCGCGAGCACCGCGATTATCGTGGCCACGCTGGCACTGGCGAACATGTGTTTAAACCATCTCATTCTGCCGCGCCAACTGCTGCAGCTGCGCACTGACCAATCACTGTACGACCAGCTCAAGTGGTTGCGGCGCTCGCTGATTGCCCTGCTGATTCTCGCCGGCTACGGATTCTTCGTGACCGTCAATGGCAAGCACAGCCTGGCGCAACTGGGGCTGGTGGCATTTTCCGGTACGCTGCAATTCCTGCCGGGTATTGTGGCCACACCGTATTGGGCGCGGGCCAACCGCAAGGGCCTGGTCAGCGGCCTCGCAGGCGGCCTGCTACTGTGGTGCATCCTGCTGCTGCTACCCGTGCTCGGCATTGACCAGCCCACCTGGATGGCCGATCTGGCCGGACGCTGGTTCGCGGGCAACGACACCGCCTGGGCAGCGGCCAGCCTCGCCGCACTGACGGTGAACCTTGCGCTGTTCATTGTTGTATCACTGCTGAGTGAGCCCTCGGAAGAAGAGCGCGTGGCAGCGGAGATCTGCTCCATGGATGTGCTGAGTCGATCGCCAAGGCGCACCCTCACCCTGCGCAGCGCACAGGCGTTCACCGAGCAGCTCGCGCTTGCGCTGGGCGAGGCCACCGCGCAACTCGAGGTCTCCCGCGCGCTGCGCGAGCTGCAATTCGATCACAACGAATCCAGGCCCTACGCCCTGCGTCGGCTGCGCAGCCGCCTCGAGGCCAACCTGTCCGGCCTGCTGGGACCGGCGGTTGCCCACTCGATTATCAGCCGCTGTATTCCGTTCGACAACAACCCCGGCGGCAGCAGTGAAGACCTGTTCCTGATCGAGCGCCGGCTGGACCGCGCGGGCGGACAATTCACAGGGCTGGCTGCTGAGCTGGACAACCTGCGCCTGCACTACCGGCAAACCCTGGACAACCTGCCCATCGGTGTCTGCTCTCTGGCACCGGACCGGGAACTGCTGCTTTGGAACCGCAGTATGCAGAGCATCACCGGCATTCCTTCAAGCGCCGTACTCGGCTCGCTGCTGGACTCCCTGCCGGCACCCTGGGGCGTGGTAATCACACAGTTTCTCGGCGAGGGTGAGGACACCGTGCTGAAACGGGAGGTGGTGCTGGACGACGACACCACCCGCTGGATAAGCCTGCACAAAGCCAGCGCCGGGGGCACTCCCGGCGGTGACCAACTGGTGTTGATTGAGGATATTTCCGACTACGAGCGCCTGGAGCAGGAGCTGCTGCACAGTGAGCGTCTCGCTTCAATCGGCCGTCTCGCTGCCGGCGTGGCGCATGAAATCGGCAACCCCGTAACGGGCATCGCCTGCCTGGCGCAGAATCTCGCCTACGAAGATGACCCCGCAGAGGTGCGCAGCGCAGCGCAGGATATCCTCAGGCAGACCGACCGGATCAGCCGCATCGTCGACTCCCTGGTGAATTTCTCGCACGTGGGCTCAGGCGCCGGTGACGTGCACCTGGAGCCGTGCAACCTGGCCGATTGCGTCGATGAAGCCATTCACCTGCTGCAACTGGACCACCAGGCGCGGCCGCTGCACTTCGAGAACCACTGCGACCGCGAGCTGCTGGTGCACGCCGACGCCCAGCGGCTGTTGCAGGTCTTCGTCAACCTGTTGGGTAATGCGCGTGACGCGAGCAACGCGAACGCACAGGTTACGGTGAGCGCCTCAGTGGACCACCAGCGCGTATCCATTGAGGTTGAAGACCAGGGCAGCGGCATCCCGCCGGCACTGCAAACCCAGGTTTTCGAGCCCTTTTTCACCACCAAGGAGCCCGGTGAAGGCACGGGCCTGGGTCTGGCCCTGGTTTACAGCATCATGGATGACATGCAGGGCTCCGTGCACATCCAGAGCCCGGTGGGCCCGGCCGAGCAACCGGGAACACGATTCACCCTGCAATTGCCCCGCGGGCACTACCTCACGGGGCTCTGATGTAACCGCAAGTGACAACTCAAGCACCTGAACCGACTGGAAAAACCGGAGCGGCAAGGGTATGTTGTGTAGCTTGCGTTCAGGAGGTAACAACGCATGCAACAGATACTGGTGGTAGAAGACGAATCGGTTATCCGCACCGCGCTGCGGCGCCTGTTGGAACGCAACGGTTATGGTATTGCCGAAGCCGCCTCCGTGCAGGAGGCAGAGTCCAAGCACACGCTCACCGATTTCGACCTGATCATCTCGGACCTGCGCCTGCCCGGCGCTCCCGGGACCGACCTGATCAAGAAAGCGGGCGACGTGCCGGTGCTCATCATGACCAGCTATGCCAGCCTGCGCTCGGCGGTGGATTCCATGCGCATGGGTGCGGTGGACTATATCGCCAAGCCCTTTGACCACAGTGACATGGTCGCCGCTGTCGAACGTATCATCGCCGACCACCCGGCGCGCCGCGGCGATGCCGCTCCACAGGCCCCGGCCACTGGCTCGCCGGTGACCGGCATCATCGGCAACTGCCCGGCGATGGTCACGCTGTCCGAGCATATCCGCAAAGTTGCCCCCACTGACTCCACGGTACTGGTGCAGGGCGAAACCGGTACCGGCAAGGAACTGGTGGCGCGCAGTGTGCACCAGCACAGCCAACGCGCGGACAAGACCCTCATCTGCGTCAACTGTGCAGCCATCCCCGATACCCTTATCGAGTCCGAGCTGTTCGGGTACGAGAAAGGCGCCTTTACCGGCGCCAACGCCAGCCGCATGGGCCTGATTGAGGCCGCAGATGGCGGCACCCTGTTTCTGGACGAAATCGGGGAACTGCCGATGGAAGCGCAAGCCCGATTGCTGCGCTTCATTCAGGAAGGGGAAATTCGCCGGATAGGCTCGGTACACTCGCGCAAAGTCAACGTGCGCTTGATCTGTGCCACCCACCGCAACCTGCACGCGCTGTCCGCAGAAGGTCTGTTCCGCCAGGACCTCTACTACCGCATCAATGTGCTGAGGCTGCAGTTACCCGCATTGCGCGAACGAGGCAAGGACATTCTGCAGCTCGCGGAACGCATGCTGGAAGTGCAGTCCGAACGCCTGGGCAAAGGCAGCATGACACTGTCACCGCGCGCTATTCAGGCTATTACCACCTACCAGTGGCCTGGCAACGTGCGCGAACTCGAGCACGCCATCGAGCGCGCGGTGGTGCTTTCCGAAGACACGGAAATCGACAACGAGGCCCTGGGCATCGACCTGGAACTGGTCAATGTAAACCGGATTCGCGGCCACGCCGGTCCGGCCCTGCAGACCGCCTATCAGGCGCCACGTCACATCACCTCGGATCCCGCCGAGGATCTGTCACTGGAGGACTACTTCCAGCGCTTTGTGCTCGAGCACCAGGACTCCATGAGCGAGACCGAACTCGCGCAAAAACTGGGCATCAGCCGCAAGTGCCTGTGGGAGCGGCGTCAGCGCTTCGAAATTCCACGCAAGAAAAGTAGCGGAACCAGCGCCCGGCGCAGAAAAACGGCTTCCTGAGCGTTACCGGCAGGCTCTGCTGTAACGTTCGGGGGAGTAGATGCGTAACAAACTTAAAATTTTGCGCACCGGGGAACTCAGACGAAATATTGTAACACTCTGTTTTTTATAGAATTATTATTTTCTGGCACACCGCCTGCATTACTTAACGCGGCAACAACAATAACAATAACACGCGTGCCCCAATAACAATAACAGAGAAACTGTGGACCTGGATGGGGAAGAATTCTTCCCCTTCGATTTCCAGGCTCAGATGCCGCAATAAGAACAACGGCGCCCGCATAACAATAACGATTCGCTTGTGACCTGGATGGGGAAGACGACTGTCTTCCCCGTCACTTGCATACTCCAGCAACCTCCTGCAGACCACGGCTTTTAGCCTGTGCTAAACTCGCGGCTGGTTACCCATCGCAAAAGGCAACGCGCGCTTGAAGGTCATTCCCAGGGACCAACACTGCATATCCCGCAAGAACATCAGCGACGGCGCCCTGAAGGTCATGGCGAGGTTGCGCAATGCAGATCATGAGGCCTATCTCGTCGGCGGCGCCGTGCGCGACCTGCTGCTCGGTGGCCACCCCAAGGACTTCGATGTGGCGACCGACGCCACGCCCGAGGAAGTCCACGCCCTGTTCCGCGGCTCACGCATTATCGGCCGCCGCTTTCGCATCGTGCACGTGCGCATGGGCCGGGAAATCATTGAAGTCACCACATTCCGCGGCCATCACGACGGCGAACCTGCACCCCGTCCGGGCAAGGTCAAGGGGCCTTCACACCGCTCTGAACAGGGCCTGTTGCTGCGCGACAACGTGTTCGGTACGCTGGAAGAAGACGCGGTACGTCGCGACCTGACGGTAAACGCCCTGTACTACGACTCCGCCCGTTTCGAAGTCTACGACCACGTACACGGCATGCAGGATCTCCAGCGGCGCAGCGTCTGCATCATTGGCGACCCCGAGCAGCGCTTCCGCGAAGACCCGGTGCGCATGCTGCGGGTGGCAAGGTTTGCCGCCAAGCTCGAGTTCGGCATTGACAGCGACACCGCAGCCGCTATTCCGCGCTGTGCACCATTGCTGCGTGAAATCCCCTCGGCTCGTCTGTTTGACGAGTTCCTCAAGCTGTTCCTTTCAGGCTATGCGGAGCGCACCTTCGACGCACTGCTGGCACACGAGCTGCTCGGCTACCTGTTCCCTGACGGCACAGAGGAACTGCACCGCGACCCCGCCGCGATGGCGCTGGTGAGGGCCGCCATGCGCAGCACTGACACGCGCATCAAGGCGGACAAACCAGTCACTCCCGCGTTCCTGCTCGCCGCTCTGCTGTGGCCTGTGACCAGGCAGCTCGCTGAGCAGCTGCAGGAGCGCGGCGACCCGCCCGTCCCCGCCATGCACAGCGCCGCGCAGCAGGTGATCGCCAGTGCCGTGTCCAGCATCGCCATCCCGCGCCGTTTCAGCCAGCCCATGCGTGAGATATGGGAGTTCCAGCTGCGGCTGCAGCGCGGCAACAGCCGCAAGGCACGCGAGCTGCTGCAGAACCGACGCTTCCGCGCGGCCTACGATTTCCTCCTGCTGCGCGAAGAGGCAGGTGAGGACACCGGCAATGTCGGCGCTTTCTGGACCGAATTCCAAGAGCTTCCGGAGAACCAGAACCTGCCAATGCTCGACACCGCCAGCGAAGGCGGCGAAGAAGCCGCCGGGCGCGGACGCCGACGCCGGCCGCGCAAACGGCGACCGCCCGCCCCCTGATGACCGACGCCTGCATCGCGCTGGGCAGCAACCTCGGCAACCCCGCGCTGCAGTTGCAACTGGCCGTCAATGCCATCAACCGGTTGCCCGGCACGCGTATTACCGCGGGCTCCGGGTTGTTTGCCAGCGCCGCCGTGGGCCCGGGGCAGCAACCGGATTACCTGAACGCCGTTGTGCGCATGACCACCGGGCTGGACCCACTGGCACTGCTCAATGCCCTGCAGGGTATCGAGCAGGCTCAGGGCCGCGAACGCAGCGTGCGCTGGGGTGCCCGCACTCTGGATCTGGACATTCTGCTATTCGGCCGCGAGGAGATCCGCTTGCCAAGGCTACAGGTTCCGCACCCGGCCATGGCACAACGGCACTTCGTCCTTTATCCTCTGCTCGACCTTTACCCGCACGGGCTGCTGGTTCCCGGGTTTGGCCCTCTGGCCGACTTGCTGGCCCGGTGCCCGGCCACCGGGCTTACACGCAGTGCAATCAGTCTCGACTATCATTTGCAGGATTCACGGGAGCCCGGAACGTGACCACAGACATCCCGACCACTGGCGTCGACCTCAAGGGCCGCACACCACCGGGCTATATCGCGGTAGAGGGGCCAATCGGCGTGGGCAAAACCACGCTGGCACGCCGTCTGGCAGCCACCTTCGGCTACCCCATGCTGCTGGAAGACGCTCACCAGAACCCGTTTCTGGAACGCTTCTATGGCAACCAGCGCCAGGCCGCACTGGCCACCCAGCTGTTCTTCCTGTTCCAGCGGGCGCAGAAGATCAACGACCTGCGCCAGGGGGATATTTTCGCCGCGTCGCGGGTAGCGGATTTCCTGATCGAGAAAGACCCCCTGTTCGCGCGTGTAAACCTCGACAGCGACGAGTTCCAGCTCTACCAGCGTGTCTACGAACAACTGCTCATCGAGCCGCCCACACCGGATCTGGTCATCTACCTGCAGGCGCCGACAGACATCCTGCTGGACCGCATTCACCAGCGCGGCATAGACCACGAAAAAGCCATCGAACGCGACTATCTGGAGCGCCTGAACGAAGTGTACAGTGAGTTTTTTCTGTATTACGATGAAGCTCCTTTACTGATCGTCAACGCCAGCGAAATTGACCTCGCACGGGGTGAGGACGATTACCGGCATCTGGTCGATTACCTGCTGGATATCCGCAGCGGCCGCCATTACTTCAATCCCACGTTCTTTGGATAGTGCAGCGCATGGGCAAGATCACCATCAGCACCCTCGACAAAATGAAGGCCGCGGGAGAAAAATTCGTCTGCATCACCGCCTATGACGCCACCTTTTCGCGCCTCGTATCCGAAGCGGGCGCGGAAACCATTCTGGTCGGCGACTCACTGGGCATGGTACTGCAGGGCCACGACAGCACGATTCCGGTGTCGCTGGAGCACATGGCCTACCACACCGAATGCGTGTGCCGCGGTGCACCCGCATCGCTGGTCATCGCCGATATGCCGTTCATGAGCTACAGCACGCCGGAACAGGCAATGACCAACGCCACACGGCTGATGCAGGCCGGGGCCCAGATGGTCAAGCTCGAGGGCGGCACCTGGCTGTCAGACACCATTTCCATGCTGGTGGAGCGCGGTATCCCGGTGTGTGCGCACCTGGGTCTCACGCCGCAGTCCGTGAACGCGCTGGGCGGCTTCCGCGTCCAGGGGCGCACGCCCAAGGAAGCGAAGTCGATTCTTGCGGATGCGGTGGAAATCCAGGATGCCGGCGCCAGCCTGCTGGTGCTGGAGTGCGTGCCGTCTCACCTCGCCACGGACATCAGCGACAAGCTTGATATCCCGGTCATCGGCATCGGCGCCGGCGCCGGCACTGACGCCCAGGTACTGGTGATGCACGATATGCTGGGGCTCTCCAGCCACAGCGCGCGTTTTGTGCAAAACTTCATGACCGGCAGCAACAGTATTCAGGAGGCCCTTGCCGCATTTGTCCAGGCGGTTAAATCGGGTGCCTACCCGCGCGACGAGCACAGCTACAGCTAAGCGGCGCAGGCGCACCACTCCATTCGTAACACCAATGTTACCCTCTTTGTTCACTGCTTCTTACGGTAACAAAATCGTCCAGACTTTTGATTTGCATCCATTGCCGGGTGTCTGCGCTTGGGGCATACTGCCCGTCCGCTCGCCGATGGGCACCCATCCCGGGCACATGACGACCAGCTTGTTCCGGTCTTGCGTCACCCTTTTCCGTTTTTCGGGGGGCATGTAGATATGCGAACGTATACCGCCATAGCACCACTGCAGTCTGCCCTGCGCAACTGCCGCCAACAGGGCCAGCGCATTGCCTTCGTGCCCACGATGGGCAATCTGCACGAGGGCCACCTTGAACTGGTACGCAGGGCGCGCACGCTGGCCGATATCGTTGTGGTCAGTATCTTCGTCAACCCGCTGCAGTTTGGCCCCAACGAAGACCTGGATGCCTACCCGCGCACACTCGCGGCAGACAAGGAAAAGCTCTTCAGCGAAGGGGTACAGCATCTGTTCCTGCCCGAGGCCGAGGATATTTACCCGGAGGGCATGGCACTGCAAACCCAGGTGCAGGTGCCAGACCTGTCAGAAACCCTGTGTGGCAGCAGTCGGCCCGGCCACTTTACCGGTGTAACCACCGTGGTCAGCAAACTGTTCAATATCGTGCAGCCCGATGTCGCGGTGTTCGGTGAAAAGGACTTTCAGCAGCTCACCATCATCCGCAAGATGGTCGCAGACCTGTGTATACCGGTGCAGATCGAGGGCGTGGCGACAGCACGCGACACTGACGGCCTGGCAAAGAGCTCGCGCAACGGCTATCTCTCGAACGAACAACGCAAGCTCGCCCCCCTGATTCACGCTACCCTGGTGAGTTGTCGCGATGCGGTTGCCTGCGGTTTCGACAATTTCCTGCAACTTGAGTCCCATGCCCGCATGCAGCTGCTGCAGGCCGGTTTTGAACCCGACTACTTCGCGATTCGGGACGCCCGCACCCTGCGTGCGGTGAATGAGAACACCGAGGAAATTGCCATACTGGCCGCGGCGCGTCTGGGCTCCACACGCCTGATCGACAATGTCCGGCTGACGCTCAACCCGGTTTCCGACTGGGGCATGCTCGCCTCACCCTGAGCACGCCCCACCCTCACCCCAATTGCAATGGCGGCACACGGGCGTCGATCAGGCTCGGGCCGCCGCTGGCGAGGGCCGCCTCCAACTGGGCATTGAACTCCTCCGCCGTTGACGCGCAGCTTGCCGCAACCCCCATGCCCTGCGCCAGGGCGACAAAGTCCATGTCCGGGCTGCCAATATCCAGCGAACTGGCGGCTTTGGGGCCGGGCTTGCCGCCGCGGGCCCCGGTGCGCGCAAACTCGAGTTCGAGAATGCTGTATTTGCGGTTGTTGAAAATCACCACCGTGACGTCGAGTTGCTCACGGGCCATCGTCCACAGGGCCTGTACCGTATACATGGCGCTGCCGTCGCCCTCCAGGCAGATTACCTTGCGCTGGGGTGCTGCCAGCGCCGCACCCACGGCGGCAGGTAACCCCCAACCGATAGCGCCGCCCGTCTGGTTCAGCCAGTCGTGCGGCCGGGCGTTTGCCGTGAGGGGGAAGCAGGCAAGGCCGGAGGTGATCCCCTCGTCCACCACAATCGCGTTCTCTGGCAGGCAGTGGGCCAGCGCCTGCGCCACACTGTTGGCGTCCAGCGCGCCGCTGGGCAGATCAGGCACCTGCAATGGGTAGATATCCGGGCTCACATCCACCGCTTCCAGCTCTTCGAGCAATAATTCCAGCGCCTGCTCAATATCTTCACCGGGGCCTGCCAGTAGCAGTTCGTCGCAACCCGCCGGCGGAATGACGCTGGCGACATCCGGGTAGGCGAAGAACGATACCGGGCTGTCTGCGCCTATCAGTATCAACTGTTCGAGGTCTTTCAACGAGTCGATAGCCAGTTCCGCGAGGTAGGGAAGCCGCTCCATCACACCCGTACCGGCACCGCGCCGCACACGGGCGGGAAAGGTTTCGGTGAGTACGCGCGCACCGCTGGCTTTGCCCACCCGGCTCAGCAGCAGCGTTTGCGCATCGCTGATATGACGCCCCCCCAGCAGGATACCGGTGCGTTTGCCGTTGCCCAGCAGCGTGACAGCACGTTGCAGGCGCTCTGCGGGCACCGGTGCCGGCCCCGGGATGGCCACCGCCGGTGCTGCCCCATTCGGGTTGTCACCCCAGGAGACATCCGCAGGCAGTACCAGCGTTGCCACCTGATCGTGCCCCGCCTGGCGCACGGCCTCCGCAGCGTCCCGGGCAATGGCGGCAGGTTCACTGGATGTCAGCACCCAATGGGAAACCGGGCGCGCAATGCCCTCGATGTCAGAAGTGAGGGGCGCATCGTACTGCAGGTGGTAGGTGGCGTGGTCGCCCACCACATTGATCATGGGCACGTGGCCTTTCTTCGCATTGTGGACATTGGCAAGACCATTGCCGAACCCGGGGCCAAGGTGCAGAAGCGTGGCGGCCGGACGCTCGGCGATACGCGCAAAGCCATCCGCTGCCCCGGTAACCACCCCTTCGAACAGGCACAACACGCAGCGCATGCCCTCGACCTCATCCAGCGCGGCGACAAAATGCATCTCCGAGGTTCCGGGGTTGGTAAAGCACATCGTGACACCGTTATTAACCAGCGTTGTAATCAGGCTTTCCGCACCGTTCATGATTGCTTCCTTTATGCCAATACAGGCATGTCGCTGAGACGTGGCCACAGTATACTGGCCACCGCATAACGATAAAACGGATCTACTCGAATGTCTTTCAGCGTCTTTCTCGGCTACGCGGGACTTGCCGTCGCGCTTTCCCTGTTGATCTGGCTTGCCCTGCGCGGCATCAACATCGTGTTCGCCGCCCTGCTCAGCGCTGCCGTGGTTATTCTCAGTAACGGGCTGCCACTGGCCGCCGGGTTGGGCGAATACTTCGCCTTTGGCCCTCTCGGCGCTTTTACCTTCGCCGGCAAGTTCTTCCTGCTGTTCGCGGCGGGGGCCATGTTCGGGCGCGTGATGGGGGACAGTCATGCCGCGTCCAGCATTGCCCTGGCGATGGTGCGCAAACTGGGGCCCAGCCGTGCCCTGTGGATTACCGTGCTGGCAACAGCCCTGCTCACCTACGGTGGCGTAGTAGTCTTCGTGGTGATCTTCGCCATGTATCCGCTGGGCATCAAACTGCTGCAACAGGCAGACATCCCCAAACGGCTATTCTGTGCCGCCCTGGCGCTGGGGGCAGGTACCTTCACCCTGACCGCATTACCCGGCACACCCTCGATCCACAACGTGATCAGCTCGGTGGCACTCGGTACCGACCTGTTCGCAGGGGGCTGGCTGGGCATTCTCGCCAGCGTCATCATGTTCGGGCTGGGCATGTGGTATCTGGAGAGCCAGCGGCAACGGGCCGCCACACGGGGTGAAGGCTTTGTCGCCGGCCCGCGGGACCGGCACATTGCCGACGATCCCGGCGTGGAAAACTACCCGCACTGGGCGCTGGCGCTCGTGCCGCCCGCACTGGTGCTGGGTGCCATCCTGCTGCCACGTCTGCTCTCTACGATGCTCGGCGAGGGTGAAGGGCCCGCCTTCGCTCTGCTCGCCTTTGCCAACGCACAGCCCGTGGTCTGGCCCAGCCTCGCACTCTTCGCCGGCACGCTGGTTACGGTACTCATGTTCCCCGCCGTGCGCCGGCACGCCCTCTACAGTATTGGCGAGGGCACCCAGGACTCCATCATCCCGCTGATCAACACCGCCGCGGTGATCGGCTTCGCAGGCGTGGTAACACAGACCCAGGGCTTCGCGCAGTTCAGCGACATCATGCTGCGGTCCAGCCTGCCCCCACTGATCTCCATGTTCACCTCGGTGAGTGTTATGTCCGCCATCACCGGCTCAGCCTCTGGCGGCCTGCAGATTTTCATGTCGACCATGGCGGACAGCTACCTGGCCATGGGCATTGAGCCTGCCACCCTGCACCGCCTGGCCACTATTGCCGCGGGAGGGTTCGACTCCCTGCCACACTCCGGTGCCGTGGTGGCGACACTCACCATTACCGGCCTCACTCACCGCGAAGCCTACCGCGACATGGGCGTGGTCACCGTAGTGATACCAGTACTGGCAACGCTCATCTGCATGGCGGTCGCCAGTCTGTAGAAACCGCAGCCACAAAAAAGGGCGCCGAAGCGCCCTTTTTTGTGTGTCCCGGGTTTAACCCTCGTCTGAGCTTCCGCTCTCGGCGTCGGGGGCGGTGTCGTCTTCAAGCAGTTCCTTGATGGACAGCTTGATACGGCCACGCTGGTCCACGTCCAGCACCTTCACTTCGATTTCCTGACCTTCCTTGAGGTAATCGGACACATTCTCCACGCGCTGGTGCGCAATCTGGGAGATGTGTACCAAACCGTCCTTGCCCGGCAGGATATTGACGAAAGCGCCGAAATCAACGATGCGGGCAACGGTGCCCTTGTACACGGCACCCACTTCCGCTTCGGCGGTGATCTCTTCGATCATCGCCACCGCCTTGTCGCGAGCGGCCTTGTCCTGGCCAAACACACGCACCGTACCGTCGTCGTCGATGTCTACAGTAGCACCGGACGCCTCGGTGATGGAGCGGATGGTCGCGCCGCCTTTGCCGATGATGTCGCGGATCTTGTCCGAATCGACCTTCAGCGTGAGCATGCTCGGCGCATTGTCAGACAGCACCTGACGCGGCTCGGCCAGCACAGCATTCATCTGCCCCAGAATATGCAGACGGGCCTGTTGCGCCTGTTGCAGGGCGATTTCCATGATCTGCTCATTGATACCTTCGATCTTGATATCCATTTGCAGCGCGGTAACACCAGCCGCCGTACCGGCAACCTTGAAGTCCATGTCACCCAGATGATCTTCGTCACCCAGGATGTCGGTGAGCACGGCAAACTGGTTGCCATCCTTCACCAGGCCCATTGCGATACCGGCTACCGGTGCGCTCAACGGCACGCCTGCCGCCATCATCGCCATGGAGCCCACACACACCGAGGCCATGGAGCTGGAGCCGTTGGACTCGGTGATCTCCGAGACCACACGAATGGTGTAGGGAAACGCTTCAGCGCTCGGCAGCACGGCGGCCAGGCCGCGACGCGCCAGACGCCCGTGACCCACTTCGCGACGGCTGGTAAAGCCAACACGGCCCGCTTCACCCACCGAGTAGGGGGGGAAGTTGTAGTGCAGCATGAAGGGATCGCGGCGCTCGCCTTCCAGCGCATCAATGATCTGCGAGTCGCGGGTGGAGCCCAGGGTGACCGCACCGATGGCCTGAGTCTCGCCACGGGTGAACAGCGCAGAGCCGTGCACCTTGGGAAGAATATCGGTTTCGCAGGCAATGGCCCGAACAGTGCGTGTGTCGCGACCATCAATGCGCGGCTCACCGGCAAGAATGCGCTTGCGCACCAGGTTCTTTTCGACGGCCTTGAACACGTCCTTGATTTCGTCTTCGGAGGGGCCGCCTTCAACCGCCAGCGCAGCCACACAGGCCTTGCGCACTTCAGACACGCGGTCGTAGCGCAGCGCTTTTTCCGTGATGCGATAAGCCTCGCCCAGGTCAGTCTTGACCTGAGTTTCAACAGCGGCGGTGAGCTCTTCGTTCACAGCCGGCGGCTGCCAGTCCCAACGCGGCTTGCCAGCTTCTGCGGCCAGATCGCGAATAGCCTGAATCACCACCTGCATTTCCTGGTGGGCAAACAATACAGCACCCAGCATCTGGTCTTCCGACAGTTCCTTCGCTTCAGACTCCACCATCAATACGGCGTGTTCCGTGCCTGCCACGACCATATCCAGCTTGCTGTCCTTGAGCTGGTCGTAGGTGGGATTGAGCATATAACCGGTGCTGTCATTGAAGCCGACGCGCGCGCCGCCGATGGGGCCATTGAACGGGCAGCCGGAAATCGCCAGGGCGGCCGAGGTGCCGATCATTGCCGGGATATCCGGGTCAATGTGCTTGTCCGCCGACATCACGGTACAGATAACCTGCACTTCGTTCATGAAGCCGTTGGGGAACAGGGGACGAATCGGCCGGTCGATCAGGCGCGAGGTGAGGGTCTCTTTCTCGCTGGGGCGGGCTTCACGCTTGAAAAAGCCGCCGGGGATCTTGCCTACCGAGTAGGTCTTTTCCGTGTAATGCACGGCCAGGGGAAAAAATGGCTGGCCCGGCTTGGCGCTCTTTTCCGCCACAACGGTAACCAGAACTGAGGTGTTTTCGACGGTAACCAGAACCGCGCCGGTTGCCTGCCTGGCAATCCGACCCGTTTCCAGGGTGACTGTCTGGCCACCGTACTGGAAGGTCTTTCTAACTGGATTCACATTATTTCTCCAATGCTGAATATGACAACCGGGGCACAAGGCCCCGGTATGTGGTACCGCTTATCGACGCAGACCCAGTCGCTTGATCAGCTCGGCGTAGCGCGTCACATCCTTGCGCTTCAGGTAGTCGAGCAGCTTGCGGCGCTGGTTCACCATGCGGATCAGGCCGCGGCGTGAGTGGTGGTCGTGCTTGTGAGCCTGGAAGTGGTCCTGCAGCTGAATGATGTTTGCTGTCAGCAGCGCAACCTGGACTTCCGGCGACCCGGTGTCACTCTCGCTGGTCTGGTACTCTTTAACGATTTCTGCTTTCTTCGCAGCTTCTAAAGCCATGTCAATTTCCTCTCAATTAATCTGCATGTTCCACCCGCTTTAACAGAGCGCGGTGGAGTTCGATAGAAAGAGCCTGTCCGTGCAGATTTACAGACAGGTTCGCGTCACCTCCCGGTGACTATCAGGCGACGCGGCGCAACGCGCCCATCGTCCAATATTTCGCCTACGCCCAGAAACTCACCAGTTTCCAGGGCGACGCGCACCATACCATTGTGGGGCGCGTTTGGCACCTGAACCGGTTGACCCTGGCGCAGGTAGTAACCGCCGGACTCGGTCAGTCGCACGGTGGGCAGTGCGTCCAGCGCCGTATCCGCGGGCAGCAGCAGCGCGTCCATGTCCGCCAGCCGCTCGGCATCCTTCAGTGCCTCCAACGCCGTCAGCGTAACGCACTGGTCGAGCGCAAAAGGCCCGGCGCGCGTGCGTCGCAGCGCACTCACATAGCCGCCACAGCCCAGGGCTGCACCGAGGTCCTCGGCAATCGAACGCACATACGTGCCTTTGCTGCACTCGAGCTGCAGGTCCACTTCGGCCCGTTCGCCGGGTCGAAACGCCAGCAACTCCAGCCGGTGCACCACCACAGGCCGCGCTGCACGCTCCACTTCCTGCCCTTTACGGGCCAACTTATACAGGGGCTGACCGGCGTGCTTCAGTGCCGAGTACATGGAAGGCACCTGCTCGATTGCACCGCGGAACGCCTCCAGTGCCTGCTCGACCTGCTCACGGCTGATGGCGCCGGCATTTGCGGTGGCGAGCACCTCGCCCTCGGCGTCTCCCGTACTGCGCCGCTCACCCAGCACAAAGGTGCTGGCATAGGCTTTATCGGCATCCAGCAGGTACTGGGAAAACTTGGTCGCCTCGCCGAAGCACAGCGGCAGCACCCCTGTCGCCAGCGGGTCAAGGCTACCCGTATGGCCTGCCTTGGCGGCAAAAAAGAGCCGCTTGGCCCGCTGCAGCGCCTGGTTGGAGCTTAACCCGGCGGGCTTGTCCAACAGCAATATGCCATCCAGCGGCCGACCCTTGCGTTGCCGCGCCACTAGGACTCTTCGCCCGGCTCGTCATCGCGCAGACCCAGTTCCCGGTCCGCCTCACCGGCACGCTGGATCAGCGCTTCCATATCCCGTCCGCGGCCCACGCTGCTATCAAAATAGAAACGCAGTTGCGGCACACTACGCATATTGCTGTCGCGGGACAGCCGGCTGCGCAGGAAGCCGGCAGCCTTGTTCAGCACCTCCGCGGCCTCCCGTGCCTCGTCGGCGCAATCGCTGCCGAGACGCGTAAAGTAGACCTTGGCATGCCCCAGGTCGCGGCTGACATCCACGCCCGTGATGCTGACCATACCGATCCGCGGGTCACGCAACTCGAGCTGGATCTGTTGCGCCAGCTCGCGTTGCAGGTAATCCGCAACGCGCTGGGTACGACTGTATTCCTTCGCCATAACAGGGCCGCCTACAGGGTGCGGGCAAACTCCTTGACTTCGTATACTTCAATCAGGTCGCCCGGCTTGACGTCATTGTAGTTCTTGACGCCGATACCGCACTCCATGCCGTTGCGCACCTCGCTGGCATCGTCCTTGAAGCGGCGCAGGGATTCCAGTTCGCCCTGGTAAATCACCACGTTGTCGCGCAGCACGCGGATGGGGCGCGAACGGTACACCGTGCCCTCGATCACCATGCAGCCGGCAATGGCGCCAAATTTGGGTGAGCGGAACACGTCGCGCACCTCGGCGATGCCGAGAATTTCCTCGCGCATTTCCGGCGCCAGCATCCCGGTCAGGGCCTGCTTCACGTCGTCAATGAGATCGTAGATCACGTTGTAGTACCGCAGATCCACCCCCTCGTTTTCCACCAGACGGCGCGCAGAGGCATCGGCGCGCACGTTGAAACCAAACACCACGGCACTCGAAGTGATTGCCAGGGTGATATCGGTTTCGGCCAGACCGCCGACACCACCGGAGACGATGTTCACTTGCACTTCGTCGTTGCCGAGGTCCAGCAACGCCGTCTGGATGGCCTCCAGAGAGCCGCGCACGTCTGCCTTGACCACCACGTTGAGTGTTTTCTTCTCGCCCGCCGTCATGCTCTCGAACATGTTGTCGAGCTTCGCCGCCTGCTGACGCTGCAGCTTGCTGTCGCGTGTCTTGTCCTGACGGTACTGGGCCACTTCACGCGCCCGCTTCTCGCTTTCAACCACCGCGAACAGGTCACCGGCATCCGGCGTGCCATCGAGGCCCAGGATTTCCACCGGAATACTCGGTCCGGCTTCGGTGATGTTCTTGCCGTTTTCATCCAGCATGGCGCGCACGCGGCCATATTGCAGCCCGGCCAGCACGATGTCGCCCTGGCGCAGGGTGCCGCTCTGGATCAGCAGCGAAGCCACCGGGCCGCGGCCTTTATCCAGGCGCGACTCGATCACGATGCCCTGTGCGGGTACGTCGCGCGGTGCCTGCAGCTCCAGCACTTCGGCCTGCAGCAGCACGGCGTCCAGCAGGTTATCAACGCCGTCGCCGGTGTGTGCAGACACTTCGATAAACTGGGTATCGCCGCCCCAATCCTCGGGAATCACCTCCCGGGCCGCCAGTTCACTCTTGACGCGGTCGGGGTCGGCGCCCTCCTTGTCCATCTTGTTGATGGCGACAATCAGGGGCACCTTGGCAGCCTTGGCGTGCTGCACGGCTTCTTCGGTCTGCGGCATGACGCCGTCATCGGCGGCCACCACCAGAATGACGATATCCGTGCTCTTCGCACCGCGGGCGCGCATGGCGGTAAAGGCCGCGTGCCCGGGGGTGTCGAGGAAGGAGATCATGCCGTGGCCAGTTTCCACGTGGTAGGCACCAATGTGCTGGGTGATACCACCCGCCTCACCGGAAGCCACCTTCGCCTTGCGAATGTAGTCGAGCAGCGAAGTCTTGCCGTGGTCTACGTGGCCCATCACCGTCACCACCGGGGCGCGTGACTCCAGCGTACCCTCGTGCTGCGCCAGGGTCTCTTCCAGCTTTTCTTCCAGCGCATCGGCGCTGATCAACTTCGGTTTGTGCCCCATCTCCTCAACCACGAGGATCGCCGTGTCCTGGTCGATCATCTGGTTGATGGTGGCCATGACGCCGAGCTTCATCAGCTCCTTGATCACTTCGCCGGCCTTCACCGACATCTGCTGCGCCAGGCCGCCGACCGAGGTCATGTCGGCCAGTTCGACTTCGTGGGCTCTTTTCTCTGTAGGCATCTCGAATCCGTGTTTACCGTGCTCCGCATGGGAACCACCACGCATCTTCTTGCGCCCGCCGCGGCGGCGCATCATGCCGGATTCCGCTGCTTCCAGGTCGGACAATGACAGGTTGTGGCCACGCTGCTTACCGCGACCGCCGGGAGAGCTGCGATCGAGCCGGCCACGAGCCGCCTTCTTGCGCTGCTCTTCGGTTTGTGGCGCGGGCGCATCGTGCAGGCGCTTGGGCCGCTTGGCTGCGGCTTCTTTTTCCCGTTCCACTTTTGCCGCGGCTTCCACCTTGACCCGCTCTTCCTCGGCCTTGCGTGCCTCCATGGCAGCTTTGCGCGCCTCGGCCTCCGCCGCCTCGCGCGCCATACGCCGCTCGGCTGCACGCTGCCGCAGAATTTCCGGGTCCAGGTCTTTCTCGTCTTCCGGCTCTGGCTCGGGCACGGATGCCGCGGCGGCAGCAACGGCTGCCTCTTCCTCGGCCTCGGCCGCTTCGCGGGCTGCTTTTTCTGCCGCTTCCGCTTCTGCGGCAGCACGCGCTTCCGCCGCCTGTCGCTCGGCCTCTGCAAGCGCAGCGGCTTCCAGCTTGGCCGCGTCCTGCATTTCCGAATCGGCGTCCGAGGCGTCGCGCTTCACGTAGGTGCGTTTCTTGCGCACTTCCACGTTCACCGTTTTCTTGCCCTGTGAACCTGACGTTCTCAGCGTGCTGATCGTCTTGCGTTTCAGGGTGATGCGCTTGGGCGCCGCGGTGGACTCACCATGGCTGCGCTTCAGGAAGGTGAGCAGCGTCTGCTTGTCTTCTTCCGACACGGCCTCACCGGCAGCCGAGTGAGGCAGACCCGCTTCCTTCATCTGCGTCAGCAGACGGTCAACGGGCGCTCCCACTGTTTCCGCGAGCTGCTGTACTGTCACTTGCGCCATGCAAAATTCTCCTTAATCCCGTGAAACCCTGATGCCTAGAGTAAAAACGCCTGTACTGGCCTATTCACTCTCCTCGGCAAACCAGGGTGCGCGCGCTGTCATGATCAGCTCTCCTGCGCGCTCCTCGGTCATTTCCGGAATGTCCATCAATTCATCGACACCCTGTTCCGCGAGATCCTCCATGGTGACCACACCACGGCTGGCCAACACAAAGGCCAGGTGACGATCCATACCGTCCATCTCCAGCAGGTCCTGAGCGGGCTCGTTGGCACCGAGCTGCTCTTCCGAGGCAATCGCCTGGGTCAGCAGCGCATCCTTGGCGCGCGCCCGCAATTCCTCGGCGATCTCTTCATCGAAGCCGTCCACTGCGGTCATTTCTTCCAGTGGCACGTAGGCCACCTCTTCCAGCGTGGTAAAGCCTTCCTCGACCAGGATCTCGGCCACTTCCTCATCAATATCCAGCTGCTCAACGAACATCTGGATCACTTCGCCGGCCTCCGCCTCGTGCTTCTCGGCAGCTTCCTCGTTGCTCATGACGTTGATGGTCCAGCCGGTCAGCTCGCTGGCCAGTCGCACGTTCTGCCCGGAGCGGCCGATGGCCTGCGCCAGGTTGTCTTCCGCAACCGCCACATCCATGGTGCCGCTGTCTTCATCGACCACGATAGACTCGACCTCGGCCGGTGACATGGCGTTGATCACCAGTTGCGCCGGGTTATCGTCCCAGAGGATGATGTCCACACGCTCATTGTCCAGCTCGTTGGAGACCGCCTGTACACGCGAGCCGCGCATACCAACACACGCCCCGACCGGATCGATACGCTGGTCGTTGGTTTTTACCGCAATCTTGGCACGCGAACCCGGGTCGCGGGCGGCGGCCTTGATCTGGATGACCTCTTCGGCAATTTCCGGCACTTCAATCTTGAACAGCTCAATGAGCATTTCCGGACAGGAGCGGCTCAGCATCAGCTGAGGGCCGCGCGTCTCCGCGCTGATCTCGCGCAGAATGGCACGCACCCGGTCGTTAACACGGAACGTCTCGCGACCTACCAGCTGGTCGCGGGGCAGCAGGCCCTCGGCGTTGCTGCCGAGGTCGACAATCACATTATCGCGCGTGACTTTCTTCACGGTGCCGGCAACCAGCTCGCCCACGCGCTCCAGATAAAGCTCAACGACTTGCGCACGCTCGGCGTCGCGCACACGCTGCACGATCACCTGCTTGGCGGTCTGTGCGGCAATGCGCCCGAAGCCTACGTTCTCCACCGACTCCTCATAGATGTCGCCGGGCTTGAGGCTCGGCTCCTTCTCTATTGCTTCCTCGGTGGTGAACTGGGTGCCCAGCAGCGCCATTTCATCATCGGGAACCACCAGCCAGCGACGCACAGTGACGTAGTCGCCCGTCTTGCGGTCGATCGTCACCTCGATATCGGCATCCTCGTCGTAGCGCTTCTTGGTCGCTGTTGCCAGCGCCAGCTCGATCGCCTCGAAAATGATGTCCTCGGACACGCCTTTCTCATTCGAGACGGCCTCAGCCACCATCAGGATCTCTTTAGTCATTCGTAGCCTCGTCAGTTACGCTGGCCGCACCCTCGATGCGGGGATGAACACGCGCCTTGTCCACGGCGCCATAGGGCAGCAGGTACTCGTGGTCGTCTACACGCACCACAACCTCATCGCCTTCGATACTTTGCAAAATGCCTTTGAAATTGCGCCGCCCCTCGAAGGGCCTGCGCAAACGCACCTCAATCCATTCGCCAAAGAACGGTGGAAACTGTTCCAGGCGAAACAGCAGGCGGTCGACACCGGGCGAAGACACCTCCAGGGTATATTCACCGGTGATCGGGTCCTCGACATCCAGCACGGCACTGACCTGCGCACTCACCGCGGCGCAGTCGTCCACAGTCACGCCCGACTGGGCATCAATGAAGACGCGCAGCACACTGTCCTTGCCCTGGGCAGCATACTCGATGCCCCAGAGGTCAAAGCCGAGGGCGACCACTGTGGGTTCCAGCAGTGCCTGCAGTTCCTGTTGCCTGGCCGTCAATCCGACTCCATTTCCGCCACCGGCGGTTACGCTTGCAAAAACGCCTGCATTTTTCGCAGATACGAAAAAGCCCCAAGAAGGGGCTTTGACGAAACGTGCCGCCAATTCGGAGCGGACGACACGTATGTTGGTAGCGGGGGCCGGATTTGAACCGACGACCTTCGGGTTATGAGCCCGACGAGCTACCAGGCTGCTCCACCCCGCATCAAAACTTCCTCGACCTGAAGGCCCCTTGGCACTTCATACTGGGCCTAACCAACATTACCGGCCCAAATTCGAGGCTGTGCATTATAGGTACGCCGCCACGCCCGGTCAACAGCCCCGCAGAGAAAAAAGCACGGTTTCAACGCGCACGATAGGTTCCGCGGCACATGTTATGGCTGCGGCGCGCCCGCGCCTTCTTGCGGCATTTGCAGCAGCTCCAGGCAGAGTGGGAAATCCGGGCTCTCCAGGTAGGCAAATACCGTATCGCTGTTCCAGCGCTTGTACCAGAACGGTGTGTACCCAATGGCGGCGAGCTTCTCAACCCAGTGGTCGGTATCCTCGACGCGAAAACGCAGGTGATGCATGCCCTCGCGCCCGGACTCAATGAATTCGCTGTGTGGACTGACGCCCGACTGCCACTCGATCAGCTCGATTTCAACGCCCCCGCTGCGCCCAAAGCCCAGCCGCAGCTGCACATCTTCGCGGCGGCCACGGAAGTCGGCGCCCTCTACCGATCCATTCATCCGGGAAAAGGGGCCGAATACCGGATCGAAACGGGCTATCCAGGCATCGAGGTCTTTTACTACAAAACCGATCTGGTCAATCGGGGGCAGGCCGAGCGCCTGCAGTCGCTGGTCTTCTGACATGTCATTCCTCTCCGTTGTTCAACCACGTAGCGGACGCATGATGCGCCGCTCGAAGTCCTCCATGAAACGCTTCTTGGCGTCGAGCGTTGAATGCTTGCCCAAGGCGAAACTGAAAGGCAGGTTCACCGCCGAGGTCATACCGGCCTCTTCCAGACGCTGCAAGGTCGCAACGTCCAGCGGCGTCGTCAGCCCGACAATGGTCTCGAAGGGCTCGGCCGCGCGCCCGGCCGCCTCGCGCAGTGCACGCAGCCGCGCCATCAGCGCAGGCACCTCGTCCGGATGGTTGCCCGCACCAATCCAGCCGTCGCCACGCACCGCGGCACGGCGCAGGGCCGCCTCGTTGGCACCGCCGACATAAAGGGGCACGTTGTGCCCCGGGGCCGGCTCGATGCACAGGCGCGGGAACGGGAACAGAGGGCCGTCGTGGTCTACCATGCCCCCCTGCCAGAGCTTGTGCATCACATCGATCATTTCATCCATGCGCTCGCCGCGCCGGCGAAAAGGGACGTCATAAATGTCATATTCGTCTTGCATCCAGCCCGCGCCAACTCCCAGCGCAAAGCGGCCGCCACTGAAAATATCCAGCGAGCCTGCGGCCTTGGCCACCTCAAAGGGATTGCGCAGCGGCAACACATAAATGGATGTCGTAAAATGCAGGCGGCGGGTGGCGGCGGCCATGAAGGCAATACTCACCCAACAGTCCGGGTAGGGTGCATCCGCGGTCATCGGCGCAACACCATTCTCAGCGTACGGGTAGGGGGACTTCACATCCTCGGGAAATACAGCGTGGTCGGCATTGAACACCCCATGGAACCCCAGCTCTTCGGCGAACTGTGCCAGCGGCACCAGCTGCTCCGGTTCAGTCCACACCAGCGCTTGCCAGAATTTCATGCCCTGCTCCTCAGCTATGCAAGGGGCCATACTAACGCAGCCGCCGCGACCGCGGAGCATGCTTTTAATACGCGCTCATTACTTTATGCATAGTTGAACCAAGTCCACTGCGCTAGCGCGGTACGAAGCCGCGGCGCCCCCATCAGCTGTGTGAACGCGCCACAACCTGCTGCTCAATGCGGCCAAAAATACCGGCGCCATTGGCGTCTGCCATCTCGATACGCACCCGGTCACCGAACTGCATGAACGCCGTGGAGGGCTGGCCATCGCGCAGAGTTTCGATCATGCGCAACTCCGCAATACAGCTGTAACCCAGCCCGCCCGCCGATACCGGCTCCCCCGGCGATCCGTCGCTACCCTTGTTGGATACGGTGCCAGAGCCGATAATCGTGCCGGCAGCCAGCGGGCGGGTTTTCGCCGCGTGGGCGATCAGCGTGGGGAAATCGAAGGTCATGTCGACCCCGGCATTCGCCTGTCCAAACAGTGCGTCATTGAAGTGTATGCTTAGCGGCAGGTGCAGCCGACCGCCGTCCCAGGCCGGGCCCAGCTCGTCCGGTGTCACACACACCGGGCTGAACGCGCTGGAAGGCTTGGACTGGAAGAAACCGAAGCCCTTGCCCAGCTCCGCCGGGATCAGGTTGCGCAAAGACACATCGTTGACCAGCATGAGCAGGCGGATCGCTCCGGCGGCCTGGGCCACGCTCGCACCCATGGGCACATCCCCCGTAATAACCGCAACCTCGCCTTCGAAATCGATACCCCAGGCAACATCATCCATGACGATGGGGTCGCGCGGGCCGAGAAAGCTGTCTGACCCGCCCTGGTACATCAAGGGATCACTCCAGAAACTCTCCGGCATCTCCGCGCCGCGCGCCCTGCGCACCAGCTCCACATGATTCACATAGGCAGAACCATCCGCCCATTGATAGGCACGCGGCAGCGGCGATGCACAATCGGACTCAACAAACGGTGATCCCGCGCCCTCGTTGACCTGCTGCGACAACGCCGCGAGCACAGGCGCCTGCGCCGGCCAATCATCCAGCGCTTGTTGCAGGGTCATCTCTGCTGTCAGGAAACGTTGCAGATCCCGCGACACAACCACGAGGGCGCCGTCGCGGCCCGCGCGCAAAGAGGCGAGTTTCATGTGCTTTCTCCAGAATCGCGTTGGTGTAGCCAGGCGGCATGACGCGGTGCCCGACGCGTGCGGGACCACTCCTCGATCATCTCCGGGGCCACTGCATGCAGGCGCGCGAGATCGCCCGGCTGTGCGATATTGACCGCAAGCTCCAGGCGATGGCCATTCGGGTCAAAGAAATAGAGGGAGCGGAAAATGCCGTGATGCGTGGGGCCCAGCACCGCAATACCCTGCTCCTCCAGCTCCCGCTTGGCCGCGAGCAACGCCTCCTCGCTGTCCAGTTCGAACGCGATGTGCTGCACCCATTCCGGCGTATTGCCGTCGCGCCCCATCGGGGGCGAATTCGGCAACTCGAAAAAGGCCAGTACATTGCCCATGCCGGCATCGAGAAACACATGCATGTACGGGTCGGGCTCTTGCGTGGACGGCACCTGATCCTCGGCGATTGCCAGCACCAGCTGCATGTTCAGGGCGCGCTGGTAGAACTCGACGGTTTCCCGGGTGTCGTTGCAGCGATAGGCCACGTGATGGATACGGCGGATATTCATGTTGCCTCCTTCACGCCTCTCGCGCCGCGCCGATGACACCGCGGGCCAGCTGGTCACGCTCTATGGATTCGAACAGCGCCTTGAAGTTGCCCTCACCAAAACCCTCGTCGTCCTTGCGCTGGATGAACTCGAAAAACATTGGCCCGAGCAGGTTGGCGGAAAAGATCTGCAACAGCAGGCGTGGCTCCCCGCCCTCAGTGCTGCCATCAAGGAGAATGCCGCGCGCCTGCAATTCCGCCACCGGTTCGCCGTGCCCGGGCAGGCGGCCTTCAAGCATGTCATAGTAGGTTGCCGGAGGGGCCGGCATGAAGGTCATGCCGGCTGCTTGCAAGCGGTCATAGCACGCCAGGATGTCGTCGCAGGCCAGCGCAATGTGCTGTATGCCCTCGCCGTTGTACGCCATGAGGAATTCCTCAATCTGGCCGCCACCGCGCGACTCTTCATTGAGGGGAATACGGATCTTGCCATCGGGGGCGGTCATCGCTTTCGACAACAGTCCCGTGTGCTCACCCTCGATATCGAAATAGCGAATTTCGCGGAAGTTGAACAACTCCTCGTAATAGCGCGCCCAATAGCCCATGCGGCCCCGATACACATTGTGGGTGAGGTGGTCGAGGGTATGAAAACCGAGGCCCACGGGTTTTCTGTCCACGCCCTGCAACCAATGGAAATCAATGTCGTAGATACTCTGCCCTTCCGCATAGCGGTCGATGAGGTAGAGAATGGCACCGCCGATGCCGCGAATGGCCGGTAAACGCAGCTCCATCGGGCCGGTTTCCACGGCAACCGGCTGCGCGCCTTTCTCCAGCGCACGGTTGTAAGCCCCGGTGGCGTCCTGCACGCGGAAGGCCATGCCGCAAGCCGAGGGACCGTGTTCGCGGGCGTAATACCAGGCGTGGCTGCCGGGCTCGTAGTTGGTCAGGAAATTGATGTCACCCTGGCGCCACAGCGCTACCGCCTTGCTGCGGTGGCGGGCAACGCAGGTAAACCCCATGGATTCGAAGACGGGCTCCAGAACCCCGGCTGCGGGGGCAGTAAATTCGACGAATTCAAACCCGTCCAGACCCATCGGGTTTTCGAACAGATTGGCCATTTTGAGCCTCCCGGCAGACCGCTGCCGCACGCTTGCTGCTGAGCGCTGAGTATAGGCTCGACCCTATTTAGTTTCAAATGTAACTTTATCCGCAACAATTGCGGCATGTCACCCCTGCCCCAGGGCGGTCCGGCTATACAAACCAGTGCGAAAGAACCCGGCTCTGCGGCTCGCCCTGTACCGGCGCAAGCACCTATTCTGTGGATTCACAATCGGAGAACCACCGCCATGCAACGAAACAACCGCATCCGCTCGCGCTTCAGCTGGCCACTGCGCCTGGGCGCTGCGCTGTGCATCACTCTGGCACCGGCCGCTGCACACGCCTCCGCAACCGGCAGTACCGCCACTGCTGCAGCGCCGCGACAGGCTTTCTTCGGTGAGCTCCACGTACACACCATGAATTCACCCGATGCCTTCATGCTGAACGTGCGCACCACGCCGGATGATGCCTACCGCTTTGCGCAAGGCGAAGCCATACCGCATATCAGCGGCGTTACCATTCAGTTGCGAGCCCCACTCGACTTCGTCGCCATTACCGACCACTCCGAATACATGGGCATACTGCCACGGCTGTTCGCGCCGCAGGGCGAGTTGGCGGCGCTGCCGATTGCGGCCCGTCTGACCGACAAGGATCCGGAGCGCCGCCAGGCCGCCGTGCTGGAGGTGCTGATGAGCATGGGTGACAACACCCCCATGCCAGCACTGGTGGATGAGGCTCTGCGCCAGTCCATCTGGCAAGAGTATGTACGTAGCGCCGAGCGCTATTACCGGCCGGGGGAATTCAGCACGCTGATCGGCTATGAGTGGACGTCTTCCGGCGCCCTGGAGGAAGTCAACCTGCACCGCAACGTGATCTTCCGCAGCAGCGATGTGCCGAAACAGCCTTTCTCCAGCTTCGACAGTGTAGAGCCGCGTGCGCTCTGGGCCTGGCTGGATGAGCAGCGCAAGCATGGCATAGAGGGCATGGCCATCGCCCACAACAGCAACCTGAGCAACGGCTTGATGTTCCCCACCGAGGTGGCGTTTGGCGGCGAAGAAATCGACGCCGCGTATGCCGCCCTGCGCCAGCGCAATGAACCGCTGGTGGAAATTGCGCAGATCAAGGGCACCTCGGAAACCCATCCGCTGCTGTCTCCCAACGACGAGTGGGCGGGCTTTGAATTGCTGGAGGATTTGCTCGGCGGGCGGGGCACACAGGGCGAGGTCAAGGGCAGCTATGCCCGCGATGCGTGGCTGGCGGGCCTGGTGATGCAGGAGCAGCAGGGGTTCAACCCCTACCGCTTTGGGGTTATCGCCGCGAGTGACAGCCACAACTCCGGTTCCCAGGTGGAGGAAGACAACTACCACGGCAAGATCGGCAGTGCCGATGGCACGCCAGAGTCACGCCGCGGTGGCAGCTTCATCAACACACACCATATCAAGTACAGCTCTGCCGGCCTCGCGGGTGTCTGGGCCAGCGAAAACACGCGCGAGGCACTCTATGATGCACTGGCACGCCGGGAGACATTCGGCACCAGCGGTCCGCGCATCAGCGTGCGCTTTTTTGCCGGCACTGACTGGCCCGCTGACCTGCTGGCGCAAGCGGACTGGGCGCAACACGCCTATACCCACGGCGTAACCATGGGCGGGGAGCTGCCTGAAAGCATGGGCGATTCCGCACCCGAGTTTCTGCTCTGGGCCGCCAAGGACCCGAGCAGCGCCTGGCTACAGCGGGTGCAGATCGTCAAAGGCTGGGTAGAGGACGGTGCCGCGCGTGAGGCGGTGTTTGACGTGGGCTGTGCAGACGGGTTGAGCCCGGACCCGGCAACGCATCGCTGCCCCGACAACGGTGCCACGGTATCCCTGGAGACCTGCGACTTCGATCGTCACAAGGGGGATGGCCAGATCGCCGCTCGCTGGCGCGACCCCACCTTCAATCCTGCACAGCCGGCATTCTACTACGCCCGCGTGCTGGAAAATCCCACCTGCCGCTGGAGCACCTGGGACAGCCTGCGTACCGGCCTGCCGCTACCGGAAGACGTGCCTGCCACTCTGCAGGAACGCGCCTGGACGTCACCGATCTGGTACCAGCCCTGACAGCACTGGCAGTGCGGGGCGAGAGTCTCGCACTTGTGCTGCACACACCGACGTCGGAAGCAAAACGCCGAAGCGGGTGCAGAATGCTTCTTTTCTTCCTCCCGGCACGGTAGATTATCGTTTTAGAGCTGTTAACAGGAGCGCACGCGGTGGGCACCAAGATCGTGGTCAAAAAGCCACTTGTGATTCTTCACGGTGATGAGATGGCACAAGTTGCCTTCGATAGAATACTCGAACAGTTCGTCACCTCACGCCTGCAAATCGATTTGGTAGAGGTGGATCTCTCAGCGGAGAAGCGGCTGACGAGCAACGGCCAGGTGGTGCTTGATGCGATTGAGGCACTCCGGGAGCACGGCATCGGGGTCAAGAATGCGGGAATGACGGTGAACCGCAGTCAGCTAAACGAATTGCTCGGCAAACACCCCGACATCAGGGAAGCTGCACTGCACAAGCTGGCAACAAAGTCACCGAACGGCGCTATCCGCAAAGGTATTGGCGGCAACATCACGCGCGAGGATATCGAGTTCCACAATCTGCGAAGCGTGCGACCGGAGTGGAAAAATCGCGATATCGAAGTCGACACCATGCACAGCGGCGGCCTGGATTTCAGCTACAGCGAACTCTCCAATGCCACCGGCGTTGCCAAGGTGGTGTTTGTGGGCAGCAGCGGCGACCCGGTGGAAATACATCGGCGGACCCTGAGAAAGGGCGACCCCTGGATGCTCGCGACCAACTGCATTGAGGAAGTTCAGGCCTGGGCTCACCGTTTTTTCCAGCGAGCCCTGGATGAGCGGCGCGACATTTACCTCGGCCTGAAGGATACCGTCGTTCCCGGATACGACGGCGTGATGCGTGCGGCCATAGAGGAGATCTACGAACGTGAGTACAAGGAACGGGTAGCCGCGGCAGGACTGTCCTATCACTACGAGCTGATCGATGCGCAGGCGGCGCGCATTATTTCCAACCCTCCACAGCGGGCGCTTTGGGGGGTGCCAGACAACATCGTCGGCATGAAGCTGTTCAAACTGGTGCAGCAGCTCAAGCATTATGGTCTGCCCGAACGCAAGGCACACGTTTCCATCTCCCGAATGAGCGCAGGCGGCGGAGACCAGTACGGCAGCTATAACCTGCCAGCCCCGGAGGACGGCATCATCAAGGTCATTGTCGATGGCGAGGAAAAACACGCCCGCAGCGTCAAAGCCAATGATCCCATTCTGTTCATGTCAAACGATCGCGAGGCCATCAAGGACTGGGTGAAGCAGGTATTCCGGGATGCGGTGGTCAACAAAAAGGAAATCTACTTCGGGCTGAAGCGGGAATTCGTCAACTACGATGAGGTTTACAGCTCCATTATCCTGGAAATACGCAAGGAACTGGCGGCCCTCGATACACCGCCACCTTCCTTCATGATCATGCGTCCCTCACGGCAGCTGAGCAAAATGATCTGTGACCCCCCACGCTGGGGCCTCTATCCGGCGCAGAATCTTGATGGCGATATCTTTTCCGATATTTCCGCGGCGCTGGGTGGGAGCCTGGCCACCGCCAGTTCGGTGATCGAGAGCAAGGACGGCACCATGCTCTACGAAGCACCGCACGGCACGGCACACGACCTGTATCTGCGCTACCTGGAGACCGACGGCAAGGAGGCCAACTTCAATTCTTCTGCCCTGATTTTCGCCGTGGCGAACGCTCTGGAGGAAATGGCCAGGCGGGAGGACAATCCGCCGCTGGCCGATTACGCGAAGAACCTCAAGACGGCCCTGATAGAAACCGTTGCGCAGGGCACCATCACCGGCGATCTCAAGGGCAAGACCACCAACCCTGACACTGAAACCGTGGTGGACATGTGCGGCTTTCTCGACGCGGTCGAGGCTAACCTGGCAGCATAAGCGGCTAAAGGCTACGCGGTGCGCCCTGCTGGCCGCGAATCAACCGACCAGGCAATGCCCCTGTCGCTTCACCATGGCGATACACCGGTACACCGTTTACGAGTGTCGCCACATAACCCTCGGCGCGCTGCACCAGGCGTCGCCCGCCGCCGGGTAAATCATAGGTGATTTCCGGCGCATGCAGGGCCAGGCGATCGAAGTCGATGACGTTGATATCGGCCTTGAAGCCGGGCGCCAGCAGGCCACGATCCTCAAGACCCATGGTGAGGGCCGTTGCCCTGCTCAGGCGGTGCACCAGTTCAGCAACCGGCATGCGCCCCGCAGGCCGATCGCGACCCCAGTGGGTCAGGGCAAAGGTGGAATAGCTGCCGTCGCAAATCGTGGAGGAGTGCGCACCGCCATCACCCAGCCCGGGCAGCACATCCGGATGACGCAGTATCTCACCCACAGCATCCAGCTTGCCGTCGGCATAATTGGCCATGGCCAGGTACAGCACCGTTCCCCGCTCACCCTCCACCATCAGGTCATAGGCCAGTTCAGCCGCACTGATGCCCTGCGCCTGCGCGCGGCCGGCGATGCTCTGCTCCCAGGGTTGCTCATAATCCGGCGAATCACCGAGCAGGAACATGTAGTCGAAGTCGCGCACCATGCGGCCCAGCACCAGGGCCGGGTCGGGGTCCGTAGGTTCCGCGAGAATACGGGCGCGGCGCGCGGGATCGCGCAGCTTCGCAAGGCGCTCGGGCAGTGGCAGGTCGGCCACCTCGCGGTAGCCTGCGGTGGTGTAGAACGGATTCAGCGTAAGCTCCACCCCCAGCATCATGCCGATGGCACGCGGCATGATCTGGCCTTTGATGGTGACACCGGCAGCATTGGCTTCTTCCAGCCCTTGCAGCAACTGCGGCCATATCTGTGGGCCGCTATTGCCGGTGCCCATGGAGAAGGTCAATGGCCGACCGGAGGTCTCTGCCAGCTGGCGCAAGACGCTGACATCCTTCCCCGGCAGGTGCACGTCTTCCACAATCTGGAACACACCCTTGCCCGCTTTGCGCAAGGTACCTGCAAGCGCCAGCAACTCCTCATTGGTGGCATCAAGGGTCGGGATGGGAGAGCCATCACTGGCCCGATGAAACAGTGTGCGCGACGTGCCAATACCCATGGCACCTGCCTCCAGCGCCTCTTCCAGCAGGGCACACATGCGCTCAATATCAGCGACGGTGGCGGGCTCGCGCCGGGCACCGCGCTCCCCCATCACATAGACCCGCAGCGCCGCGTGAGGCAGGTAGCCGCCTACATCCATGTCGTAGTCACGACCCGCGAGTACGTTCAGGTATTCCGGAAAGCTCTCCCATGTCCAGGGCAGACCTTCCGCCAGTACGGGAAAGGGAATGTCCTCAACGCCGTCCATCAGGCGAATCAGGGTATCGTGATCCTGCGCCCGGCAAGGGGCGAAGCCTACGCCGCAGTTGCCCATGATGGCGGTAGTAACACCGTGACAGGAAGAGGGCTTGAGACGGTTTTCCCAAGTCACATGGCCATCGTAGTGCGTATGTACATCGACGAACCCGGGCGTCACCAACAGGCCGCGCGCATCGATTTCTTCCCGCCCCGGCCCCAAACCCGAACCCAGTGCGGCAATCACACCGCCGTTCACGGCAACGTCTGCGGGCCGCGGCTCGCCGCCGCTGCCATCCAGCACGGTGCCGCCGCGAATTACCAGGTCATAGTCACTCATGCCGTCTGCTCCTCACCGCTGTCGATTGTTCTACCCATTTGCACCGTACCGCGAAGGGTGCTGCGCTGCACAATGCGCGTTTCACTCACCGGATGCCCGAACGCCATGTGCATGGTGCGGCGGTTATCCCACGCCACCACATCATTGTTCTGCCAGGCGTGAACGTACTGGAAGCGCGGCTGCAGCGCGTGTGCCACCAGGGTTTCGATCAGCGCATCACTTTCCGCTGTCGGCAGCCCCTCTATGCACTGGATGTTCAGCGTACTGATATTGAGAATGCGCCGGCCCGTTTCCGGGTGCACCCAGACCAGCGGGTGCGCCACCGGCGGGAAGCTGGGCAGGTCTTTCATGGAAGACTGCAGCAACCTTCCACCGGGCTTGTTGAAGCGCATGCCACTCAGGTCCGGGCAAAAAATATAGCGTGCCTCACGCCCCTCTATGCGCTCTCTGGTAGCGGTATCCAGCGCATCGTAGGCCAGCGCCGTATCGATCCAGCCCGTCTGCCCACCGTGCTCGCTGTTGCGCACCATACGCAGCACGGCGCCCGCGTTCGGGGTGGTGGTAAATGCCAGGTCCGTGTGCCAGGGAATACCCCCGTAGGTGGGCACCCCGTCAAACTCATACACAGGGCCTGTGAGTGATTTCTCATTACTCAGGAGAATGAGCTCCGGATAGCCCTGCAGGCGGAAATGTTCAATGGGATGGGGTTCAAGCTCACCCAGGCAGCGTGAAATGCTCAACAGCGCTTCCGGCGATGTACCGATACCGCGAAACAGGACAATACCCGCATTCAGCCAGAGCTCACGCAGCGCGCGGGCAGACTCATCGGGAATATGCTTGTCGGGGTCAAGCCCCAGCACCTCGACACCCACACCTCCGGATAGCGGAGCAACGCTGAAATCCATGATACAACCTCTTGGCGTTCACACTGCCAGAGGTACCCATCTCTGCAGCTCAACGCTATTATTGAAAGCGTATCGGCGAGGCCGTGACCACGCCTGTGAACACACTATACCCGCAGCCCGGCGCGCGCCACATAACACAAATGCACTAGCGAAGCCCCGAGACGTCACCATTTCGCCACCCGACCAGAACCACCGGCGCCCAAAACCCCAGAGGGCAAAACACGAATGAGCTTGCCTGACACATTGGTTTCCAAACTGTTCAGCAGCCTGCTGGAAGAGCCGCCCTGGCTGAGTTTTCTGCAAGCACTGGAGCACTATCTCGACGGCCATCACGCCACCATGGTGCTGCGCAGGCCCAGGCAGGGGGACCCCGGGGTCCTGATTTCTACCCAAAGCAATACCGCAGCGCTTGTGCTGCTACAGAACAGTGTCTTTCGGGAGACGCCGTTCCTTGACATCCCACGAGACGAAATCGTCATACTCAGCGAAATGATGACCCGGAGTGAGCTCACACGCCACCACGCGAACTTCTACGCCTATATTCAGGAATACGGCGACACAGATGATCTGATAGGCATCAATCTGGAGGAACCGGAAACCGGCATGATATTCCGCCTGCGTTGCGCCCGTGTGCGAGGCCAGGCTCACTTCAATGCTGATGACCGCCAAAAACTGGCCGCCCTGACACCCTGGCTGCGCACCGCCATCGCGATCTATGCACGGCTTGCAAGGCGTGAGTACCAGCTCAGTATCTCTGGTGCGACAGAAGACCAACTGGCCATTGGCTCCATGGTCCTTGGTGACAGGGCAGAGGTCCTCACCACCAACCCGCTGGCAAACCGGGTACTGCAACACGCGGACGGGCTGCTGATCAGTGGGGACCGTCTGCAGTGCAGTTCCCCTGAGAGCAATACTGCGCTGCACACCGCGTTGCGCCGGCTGACTCGCGGCGATGTTGCGCAACAGGCCGAATCCTTGCAGATAAAACGGCCGGCAGGGCAGCAGTGGAGCGTGCTGCTGAAGCGGATTGCGCCACGCCCGGGCATTGAAGAAACCGCATCGGCCACGACGTTGCTGCTGTTCCGCGATCCCGCAGGCACCCGCATCATTACCGAGGAACTGCTCATGGAGTTATTTGCCCTGACCAGGGCAGAAGCCGTACTGACAAAGCGCCTGGTTGAAGGCGAGAGTCTTGCGGAAATATCCACGAGCCTCGGGCGCTCACGGCATACGACGCGCGCACAACTGACCGCCATCTTTTCGAAAACAGGAGTGAACAGGCAACCGCAATTGGTCGCTCAGGTACTGCGCACTGCACAGCAGATATGGGGAGAGTAAAGAAAGCGTTCCGGTTCGGCCCAGCGATGCGAACATCGCCGAACCGAACCGGAGGGGATCAGAAGGTGTACTGCGCTTCCAACCCATAGGTGCGGGGGTTGCCGAAGAAGCTCACTGTGAACGGACCGAAGGGTACCGTGTTGACCCGGTATTCCTCATCCAGCAGGTTCTTGCCCCACAGCGCCACCTGCAGCTGGTTGTCACCCACCGGAATGTTGATCAGGGTGAGGCGACCGTTCAACGTGCCGTAGCCATCGATGTCGGAAACCGCTTTCTGCTCTGGCTTCACGTACGGGGTGTACTCGTCGTTGTAGCTGTAGTCCAGGCGGCCCATCAGGTCGCCGTAGTCGCTGCGCAGCATGGTGTACTCAACGCTTAAGTTGACCGTGTGCTCGGGCGTGTACTGCGTGAAGCGCTCATCAGACACATCGACGGTTTCACCCAGAACCGGGTCGAATTCCAGGAACTCGGTGAACTCGGAATCCAGGTAGCCGTAGTTTGCGCTCAGCATGAGATCCGCGTTGGGCATGTACACCACTTCCAGCTCCAGACCCTGCTTCACTGACTCACCGGCGTTCTCGATAACCGAGGCCACGCCGCCATCGCGGGGAATGAACACGGACAGCTGGATATCAGACTCATCGTTATAGAACGCTGCGCCGTTCAGCTGCAGGGTGTTATCCAGCCAGCGGCTTTTGAAACCGATCTCATAGGAGTCGATTTCTTCCGGGTCAAAGCCGACGTTGAAGTCCTCTATGCTGCCCGCTTCACCGTTGAAGCCACCTGCTTTCCAGCCCTTGGCGTACTTGGCGTAGGCATTGAATTCATCGGTGAATTCGTAGCTGAAGATCAGCGTGGGCGCTACGTTGCTGTAATCGTCAGTGTTTTCGCCGGCGAAGGGCGGGTTATCGTCGGGGTGGTCGATATAGACCGTCTTCTCTTCTTCCGTCCAGCGAATGCCGGCGGTAATGGTCAGGCGATCATCCAGCACCGGCGGGCGCCAGTCCGCCTGGCCGTAAACAGCGAACTGTTCGGACTCCAGGCCATAGGCATTGCGCGACAACAGCGGCCCGAAGAAGGAGTTCAGCGGCTGCAGGGGGTTATAGACGTCCGCATCTTCATCGAAGTAGTAAAGCCCCATGACATAGTTCACCCGGTCATAAGACCCGGTGAGCTGCACCTCGTGGGACTGCTGCGTGTACTCTTCCTCAATCGCGGAGTGGAACAGGCCGAAGGGCGTGCCATCGTTGTCCAGGCTCTGGGCAAAGCTCAGATCGCGGTGGTTGTACACATACTTGACCGATGCATCACCCAGGATGCCGGCGCTGCCAAGATCGTAGTCCATCGTCAGCGTATTGCTGGTGGAGTCGAATTCTTCGTAGACATCCGCATCGATGCTGTTCGCCTCGAGGTTATCGGTCTCGCTGGTAAGAAACTGGGCGAGCTCACCCGGCAGCGGAAAGCCGAATACAAGGCTGGTGGGGTCAAAACTGGTGAACTGTGGCTTGCCGGGGGTGTTCTCGACGTCTACCTCATCCAGCGAGTAGCGCACGGAAAAGCGGTCGCTGACATCCCAGAGCAGGTCCAGGCGGCCCACCGTGCTCGAGGCTGCATTCTGCTCATCTTCCGCGCCGGGTGGGTTGGCGGGAATGGGCTGGCCAGTAAAGGGGTGGGTGATGGTGGTGCCGGGCGCGGCCGCAACGTTGTCATAGAAACCGTCGCGGTCATCCCAGGACAGGCTGACGCGGGTTTTCAGGTTACCTGCGCCACCCAGATCAAGCTGCGGCAGGTTCAGGCTGCCGTCAATCTCGGTATAGCCAAAGTTACCCACCCCGGCGCGCAGGCGACCGCCCAACTCGCCGGTAGGCTTCTGCGTCACCACGTTGACCGCACCGCCCGATGTGTTACGGCCAAACAGGGTGCCCTGCGGGCCGCGCAGTATTTCGATGCGCTCCACTTCGGCCAGCTTGAACACGTTGCCGGAAAACTTGCCGACATACGCGCCGTCGAGGTAAATACCCACCGTGGGTTCCCAGTAGATACCGGGGTTTGAGGTCACCGAACCGCGAATGGCCACCGTCGCCTTGGCGGTGTTGGACGGCAGCGGTGCCACCTTGACGTTGGGCGCTATGGTGCCGAGATCGACGAGGTCGCGGATGCCGCGTTGCTCAAGCTCATATTCGCCAAAGGCGGTGATGGCTATGGGCGCGTCCTGCAGCGACTGCTCGCGCTTCTGGGCGGTAACAACGACTTCCTCAAGCCCCTGAGCCTGCGCCTGGCTGGTGGCCAGCACAGCGGCGGCAAGCAGCATTTTAGGAAAATGATGGTGTGCGGGTACAGATGCAATTTTTTTCATGGCTAACGATCCCTTTATTATCGAGATGTTGAAAGCTAACACTCGTAGTGGCGCCACCGTAGCCGCTTGCTTCGGCCGCCGCATACCCCAAATGCGTTAGACGCGTACAACACCCGCCTGGTAGTAACTGTCGATATCCGCCCGATGCAGCACGCCCGCAATGCGCACAATGCCGTATGAGAGATACTGGCGCACATAAAGCACCTCGGCATCCGTGCGTTCGAAGGTCTGCAGCGCCTCCTCCAGCGTAGCCTGGTAGGACACCGCCGATACATCCTGCCGCTTGGCCGGAATCGCCATCAGGTCCACCGCTGCCGCAACGGTGACAGGCTCGCCGCGCTCCCGCGCCTCAGACTCGCGCTGCTCTACAAACCGCGCGAGGTCCGCGGTCAGCAGCAGCGATACCGGGCCCTTGCTGCCTTCCACCAGCACCCAGCGCGTGCCCGCCGTCAGCAATCCGGCAATGGCGTCTCCCTCCAGCATACGCGGCGCGACCTTCACGCTGCGCTCCATGATGGCACCCACTCCCACGCGCCGCAGCGCCTGCGTCACTGGTGAGGTGTCATAGCCCAGGCCTTGAGCCTTCAGCATGCTCTGGAATACCGCCTTCTTGCCAAACACCTCGCTGGTCACCAGGCTGGCCACGGTGATGGCCAGCATACCCGGCATGATAATGTGCGGGTTGTGCGTGAACTCCAGCAAGGCCATGAGCGCGGCAAGTGGGGCCTGCAATACCGCGCCCATCATCGCGCCCATGCCCAGCATGGCGTAGAACCCCACAGTGGATGCCTGCTCGGGCATGAGTGCAGCACCCACCAACCCCAATGCGCCCCCGAGAGTGGCTCCGGTGACCAGCGTGGGACCTATGATGCTGCTGGGCATGCCGAGGCCCACACTGACACCGGTCGCCACCAGTTTCGCCAACCCGACGCCCAGCAGCACCCAGAGTGCGAGCTGCCCGTTGATGGTCTGCTCTACCGTGTCGTAGCCGATACCCATGACCTCCGGGACCAGCAGCGCAAACGGCACCATGAACAGGCCGGCCATCAGCAGGCGCAGCAGAATCGGCCGGTGATCAAAGCGCCCCGCCGATTCGATCAGCTGGATGAAAAGCGCCGCAGCGACACCGATCAGAGCTGCCACGAGCAGGATCCAGGGAAGCTCCAACAGCGACTGCAGCGTCACCAGTGGCACCTCGAAGGCCGGCTCCGCACCATAGACGGCCCGCGTCAATACCGCCGCGCTCACCGCCGCCAGAATCACCGGCGTAAACACGCCGATGGTGTATTCCATCATCACCACTTCCATGGCGAAAATCACACCGGCAATCGGCGTGTCGAATGACGCCGCAATGGCTGCGGCAACACCACAGGCCACCAGCGTGCGAATGCTGTTGTTGGGCAGACGCAGCCACTGCCCGAGCAGGCTCGAGAACGCTGCACCCAGGTGCACCGCAGGGCCCTCCCGCCCCGCGGACTGCCCGGTGATCACGGTGCCCACCCCGAGCAGAAACTGAATCAGCGCGCCGCGCAGTTGAACATAACCCTGATGGTAATTCAGGCGGTGCATCACGTGGGCAACACCCACCCGGCGGTCGCTCACCGACAGAAAGTGCAGAAACAGACCAAGCCCCACGGCACCCGCCAGCGGCAGCAACATGCGCGCCAAGTGGCCCAGCTGCTCAAAGGCCTCACTGTCGGCACCCGGCAGAAAGTACTCAAGTGGCCATTCGATGGCACTGCGAAAGAGGAGTATGACACCACCTGTTCCGATGCCCGACAGCAGCCCCAGAAGAGCCAGTTGCAGCACACCCTCTCCCGCCGAAAGCCGGCTGCCGAAATGTGTTGAAAGCTTGTCCTTGACTTGACTGCTACGCCTGAGCATCGGCTACGCTCTCCTTTATGCGGACCGCTGCCGCCCATGGACCCCATGGGGCCGGGTGTGCCCCGACACCCCTCAGTACACTATCACAATGGTTTACGTGACCCTATCCGACCGCACCGCGTGGCTGGCGGCAACACGCTGGACAGCACAACACGTGTGAAACGGAGGCGAAGGCAGGAGGTGCAGGCACAAAAAAGCCCGGCAAGTGCCAGGCTCTCAGGACATTCAGGATCACTCCTGAACATCAATTTGGTGCCGAAGGCGGGACTTGAACCCGCACGAGCTATGCCCACCACCCCCTCAAGATGGCGTGTCTACCAATTCCACCACTTCGGCAAAAACGTTGCGCGACCGGTCTACAGTTCCGGCACGTCGTCTGCGGCAGCCTCGGCTGCCGGCTCGGCATTATCCACAGTTGGCAGGTCGGAATCCAGTACTGGCGCCATCCTTTCCTCTGCGGCGGGTATGACCAGGTCCAGGTCGTCCACCACCTGTGTTTTCTGGCTGGCCAGCATGGCCAGGCCAAAACTGGTGGCGAAGAACAGCACGACCAGCCAGGCGGTCGACTTGGTCAGCACATTGCTGCTGCCGGCACTGCCAAACAGCGTCTGCGAGGCGCCGGCACCAAATGATGCGCCAACGTCTGCCCCCTTGCCCTGCTGCAGCATGATCAGGCCGATGATTGCCAGCGCGATCAGCAAATGAACGATCAGAATTATCTGTTCCATAACACCCTTGCCCACCCGGGCTCTACCCGTCTGTATTGCGTTTGTCAGCCCTGTGCTGCGGCAACAATCGCCTGAAAATCCTCTGCGTCAAGCGAGGCGCCACCGACCAGCGCGCCGTCGATGTCGTCCTGCGCAAACAACTCTGCCGCGTTATCCGGCTTCACACTACCGCCGTACACCACGCGAATTGCCGTGGCATCAATCCCCGGCAGCGCTTCCAACTGACCGCGGATGAACGCGTGCATGGACTGCGCCTGTTCGGGCGTGGCCGTCAGCCCGGTACCAATCGCCCAGACAGGCTCGTAGGCGATAACCAGGCTGTGCAGGCTCGCCTGTCCACGCAGAGCGCCCTGTAACTGTCGCGCCACTGTATATTCGGCCTCACCGGCCTCGCGCTCGTCCCGTGTTTCACCAACACAGAGCACTGGCGCGATGCCCGCGGCGAGGGCCGCCGCCAGTTTTGCCGCGACCATGTCGTCTGACTCACCGTGGTACTGGCGCCGTTCCGAGTGCCCGAGAATCACCCAGTGACAGCCGCTGTCGACCAGCATGGCCGCCGCCACCTCGCCCGTGTAGGCGCCCTCGACCATGTGACTGCAGTCCTGTGCGCCCACGGCCAGTGCCGAGCCTTCACACAGGCTGACCGCCAGCGGGATATGCACGAACACCGGGCAAACCGCAACGTCTACTGACGCCGGCACGCCCTCGGACACCAGCCCTGCGAGCAGCTTCTGCACGCTGGCCCGGGTGCCGTGCATCTTCCAGTTACCCATCACAAGCGGTTTGCGCACTGGCTACACCCGGCCTCAAAAAACGGTCGGCAATGGTACCCAAGAAGGCCGCCACATACAAGGCGCGCCAGCGGGTGTCTCAGCTCGCCTGCAGGGCCTCTGCCACATCGCTGGCAAGTGCCTGGCACAGCGCTTCCACTTCCGCTGCGTCCTCACCCTCGACCATCACCCGCACCAGGGGCTCCGTACCGGAAGGACGCAGCAGAACACGCCCGCGCGTGCCCAGCACCTGCTCCACCGACTCGACCGCCGCCGCCACTGCAGGCAGTTCACTGAGCACAAAACGGCCGTTGACCGGTACATTGATCATGGTCTGCGGGCACTTGCGCAGCCCGGCCCGCAATTGCGCCAGGCTAGCCCCCGCATCAGCCATGGCCACCAGCACCTGCAGGCTGGCAACAATGCCATCGCCCGTGGTGGTATGGTCCGCGCAGATGATGTGCCCGGAGGACTCTCCGCCCAAGCGCCAGCCCCGAGCCTCCATCAGCTCCTTGACATAGCGGTCACCGACCTTGGCCCGCGCCAGTTCCAGGCCCAGCTCGCGCAGCGCCAGTTCCAGCCCCAGATTGGACATCAGTGTGCCGACGACGCCCGCTTCGCTGTGCCCCTGTGCAGCCCGGTGCACAGCAATCACATAGAGCAACTCGTCGCCATCCACCAGGGAACCGTCAGCGTCGACGAACATAACGCGGTCGCCATCACCGTCGTAGGCGATACCCAGGTCGGCCCCGCTTTCCAGCACCAGGGCCGAGAGGCGCGCGGTATCGGTCGAGCCCACGCCTTCGTTGATGTTGTAGCCATCGGGCCGATCGCCCATGCTGACCACGTCCGCACCGAGTTCGGCCAGCACATTGGGCGCGATATGGTAGGTCGCGCCGTGGGCACAGTCGACTGCGATTTTCAGGCCGCGCAGGCTGAAACTGTCTGGCACCGTGGCCTTGCAATACTCGATGTAACGGCCCGCGGCGTCGGCAACCCGCACAACCTTGCCAATATCCCGCGACGGCACGACCACCAGATCGCAGGCCAGTTCGGCCTCAATGGCGAGTTCCACCTCGTCGGCCAGCTTGGCGCCACCCGATGAGAAGAACTTGATACCGTTGTCGTAATAAGGGTTGTGGGAGGCGCTGATTACGATCCCTGCCACGGCGTTCTGAGTGCGGGTCATCAGGGCCACAGCCGGCGTCGGCATGGGCCCCAACAATTTGACGTCCACGCCGGCGGCCACCAGCCCCGCTTCCAGGGCGGACTCGAACATGTAGCCCGAAACCCGGGTATCCTTGCCGATAATAACCGTGTTGTGGGTACCGGGACTGGCGCCCCGCGCGAACACGCGACCACAGGCCCAGCCCAGCTTGAGCATGAAATCCGGGGTGATAGGGGCTTCACCCACTGTGCCCCGAATGCCATCGGTACCGAAGAACTGTCTACTCAAGGTCGCCCCCATCGCTTCATTGCCACACACATGGCCAGCGCATCCACCGTTGCCGCCACATCATGCGCACGCACTATAGCGGCACCACGCTCGACTGCAAGCACCGCCAGGGCGAGGCTGCCGGCGAGACGGTCTTGTGCAATGTCCACCCCCGGTTGCCCGGGGGCTGTCGTGCGCCCCAGCACCTTGCCAATCAACGACTTGCGTGACAAACCCACCAGCAGCGGCAGGCCGTCCAGCGCCAGGTCGCCGAGGCGGTCCAACAACTCCAGGTTGTGCGCCACCGTCTTGCCAAAGCCGAATCCGGGGTCGAGAAGAATCTGCCGGCGCGCCATGCCCGCCTCCAGGCAGGCCTCCAGTCGCTGTGCCAGAAAAGCGCGCACCTCAGCCACCACATCGGTGTAGGTGGGCGCTTGCTGCATCGTATCCGGCTGGCCCTGCATATGCATCAGGCACACCGGCAGGCCAGACGCCACCGCTGCCTCCAGTGCACCCTCGCGGGTGAGCGCTCGCACATCATTGAGCATACCCGCCCCGAGTGCCGCCGCCTCACGCATCACCACCGGGTCACTGGTATCCACGGATATCACCACGTCGAGCTCGCGCGCCACACGATCGACCAGCGGCAGCACGCGATCCTGCTCCTCCACCGAGGATACAGCCGGTGCCCCGGGGCGCGTGGACTCGCCACCGATATCCAGAATTGCCGCGCCCTCTGCACACAGCCGTCGAGCATGTGCGAGCGCGCACTCTACATCAAGGTGGCCACCCCGATATAGGGCACCACCGTCGGAGAAGGAATCGGGGGTTGTATTGACCACACCCATGACAACAGGGCGCGAGAGGTCCAGCATGCGCCCGGCGCAATCAAGCGCCGGGCCTGGGGCAGCACTCACTGCCGAGCGGCGGGGTCAGTGCTCACCGGCGGGGCCGCCGATGGGGCTGGCCGCTTCATCCTCGTCCTCGGCCGTTGTCGCCTTGCGTACACCGGCCTGCGGGCCACCATCCGAGCCACCCCAGTCAGCGGGCTCACGCGGGGTGCGCCCTTCCATTATGTCGTTGATCTGGTCGGCGTCGATGGTCTCGTACAACATCAGGGCGTCGGCCATGGCGTGCAATTTGTCCACGTTATCTTCCAGAATGCCCTGCGCTGTGCTGTAGCACTCGTCGATGATGCTGCGCACTTCCTGGTCGATCAGCTTGGCGGTCTCCGCCGACAACGATTTGGTCTGGTGCCCGGCAGAACGGCCAAGGAACACCTCCTCCTCCGCTTCGTCGTACATTAGCGGCCCCAGCTTCTCCGACAGGCCCCACTTGGTCACCATGTTGCGTGCGATGCTGGTGGCGCGCTGGATATCGTTGGAAGCGCCGGTAGTGACGCCGTCCTTGCCCAGGGTCATTTCCTCGGCAATGCGCCCACCGAAAAGGCTGCACACCTGGCTGATGATATGCCGGCGGCTGTGGCTATAGCGGTCTTCTTCCGGCAGGAACATCGTCACGCCAAGGGCGCGGCCGCGGGGAATAATGCTTACCTTGTACACCGGGTCGTGCTCAGGCACCAGGCGACCGACAATGGCGTGGCCCGCCTCGTGGTAGGCCGTGTTGCGCTTTTCCTTTTCCGACATGACCATGGACTTGCGCTCGGCGCCCATCATGATCTTGTCCTTGGCCAACTCGAACTGCGTCATCCCCACCGTGCGCACACCGGCGCGCGCTGCAAAGAGCGCCGCTTCATTCACCAGGTTCGCCAGGTCGGCGCCGGAGAAACCGGGTGTGCCACGGGCAATGCGCGAGGCCACAACGTCCTCGGACAGCGGCACCTTGCGCATGTGTACTTTCAATATCTGCTCGCGCCCGCGAATATCGGGCAAACCCACCACCACCTGGCGGTCGAAACGGCCCGGTCGCAGCAGGGCGGGGTCGAGCACATCGGGACGGTTGGTGGCAGCGATCACGATAACGCCGTCATTCACTTCAAAGCCGTCCATCTCCACCAGCAACTGGTTGAGGGTCTGTTCGCGCTCATCGTGCCCGCCACCCAGGCCGGCGCCGCGATGACGGCCTACCGCGTCGATTTCGTCGATAAAGATAATGCAGGGCGCCTGCTTCTTCGCCTGGTCAAACATGTCACGCACGCGGGAGGCGCCCACGCCGACAAACATTTCAACGAAATCCGAACCGGAGATGGAGAAGAAGGGTACCTTTGCCTCACCGGCGATGGCTTTTGCCAGCAGCGTTTTACCGGTGCCGGGCTGACCCACCATCAGCACGCCGCGGGGTATGCGCCCACCGAGCTTTTGGAAGCGGCTGGGATCACGCAGGAATTCGACCAGCTCCTGTACGTCCTCCTTCGCCTCATCGACCCCCGCCACATCGGCAAAAGTGGTGGTGATCTGGTCTTCACCCAGTAATCGCGCCTTGCTCTTGCCAAAACTCATCGGCCCACCGCGACCGCCGGCACCGCCCTGCATCTGGCGCATGAAGAACATGAACACCGCGATGATGATGAGAATCGGGAAGCTGGCGACCAGCAGTTGCGTCCACACACTCTGCTGCTCGGGCTTGCGGCCGACAACCTCGACATTGTGCTGCAGCAGGTCATCGATCAGCTTGGGATCTTCCACCATGGGGCGGATGGTTTCGAAACGGCTGCCATCGAAGCGTTCACCATTGATGGTGAGCCCATCGACCACCACCTTCTTGATGCGTTCGTTCTGGATCTCCTCGATAAACTCGGAGTACCCCACCTGCTGCGTCGGGCTCTGCATGTTGAAGTTGTTGAATACCGACAGCAGCACTGCGGCAATCACCAGCCATAAAAGTAAATTTTTCGCCATATCGTTCAACGCTGTTTCCTCATGAATGAACCATCCAGCACGGATGGACGAGACAGCCAATTTCTCCCTGATTATAGCCGGTTATACGCCGCCACCCCGAAAAGGGCTCAATGCCAGCGCAGATACAGGTACCCAATGTACATGACATGGGGCCACCGCTCCACGTTTCAACCCTCCGCGGCGCGAAACTGGGTGGCCACGAGATACACCTCGCGCGAGCGCGGGCGCGACGCCTTCGGCTTGCGTGTTACCACCTTGCCGAACGCACCACGAATATCGCGGTACAGCTCGTCAAAGCCCTCGCCCTGAAACACCTTGGCCACAAACGACCCGCCCGGAGCAAGCACCTGCTGCGCCATGTCCAGCGCGAGCTCTACCAGATACATGGACCGCGGCTGGTCGACAGCGTTCACTCCACTCATGTTCGGCGCCATGTCCGAGATCACGACATCGGCCGGCGTATCACCCAGCGCGGTGAGAATCTGCTCGAACACGCTGTCTGCCGTGAAGTCTCCCTCGATGAATTCGACCCCGGCGAGGCTGTCCATCGGCAGAATATCCGACGCCAGCACGCGCCCCTTGTGGCCCACCAGCTGCGCCGCCACCTGGGACCAGCCGCCCGGGGCGCTACCGAGGTCGAGCACTGTCATACCGGGTTTGATCAGGCGATCCCGCTCCTGGACTTCCAGCAGCTTGTAGCAGGCGCGAGACCGGTAGCCCTCGCGCTGTGCCTGCTGCACATAGGGGTCATCCCGGTGCTCCTTGAGCCACGCCTTGCTTGATGATTTTTTCTTGGCCATGCCTTTTCCCACCGCAACATCCGCGGCCATACTCTACTGAACTGGCCCCACTGAACTGGCCCCACCAAACTAGGCGCGGCGCCGGCGCTTGTGTAGACTGGGCGCCCTCTTTACCCGGCATTGTAGCGCGGAAACCTCATGAGCAAGAAAGCAACCCTGGATCACAAGCAACTGCGCGCCATCGGCCACAAACTGAAACCGGTGGTCACGGTGGCGGGTAACGGCCTCAGCGACAACGTCCTGCAGGAAATCGAGCGCGCCCTGGGCGACCACGAGCTGATCAAAATCAAGGTGTCTGTGGGAGACCGCGACGCGCGCGACAGGCTAATAGAGGAGATGTGCAGCAAGACCGGGGCCACGCTCGTACAGAGCATTGGCAATACGGCCCTGCTACTGAAACGCTGCACGAAACCTGACCCCAAACTCTCAAACCTGATTCGAACGCTGGCCCAGTAGCGGCTGAGCGTCAGCACTCACCCGCGACGGGACGGGCGCCGGAGCGCCCCGAGTTCGAATCAAATATGCCGGACTTGATCAATCTCATACTCGATATTGCCCGCGGGCGCACGCACAACCACAATATCCCCCTCTTCCTTGCCAATCAGGGCGCGCGCAATGGGTGAGCTGACCGAAATGAGGTTGTTCTTCACATCGGCTTCATCGTCGCCCACGATGCGATAGGACACCGTTGCTTCGGTGTCGATGTTCACCAGGTCGACAGTCACCCCGAAGATCACTTTGCCGGACTTGGCAATGGCCGTGACGTCGATGACCTGCGCATTGGACAGTTTGCTCTCAATATCCTGAATTCGGCCCTCGGCAAAGCTTTGCTGTTCCCGCGCCGCGTGGTATTCGGCGTTCTCCTTCAGGTCACCGTGCTCGCGCGCATCGGCTATCGCCGCAACAATGCGCGGGCGCTCTACCCGCTTGAGGCGGTCAAGCTCCTCCCGCAACAGGCGTTCACCGCTGACTGTCATGGGTACTTTACTCATTTCCCGATGCTCCTGTGCAAGTCCTGCAACCTGCGTACTGTCTTGTCTGTTTCCAGCTTGAGCGACATGGTCATGGCTTCAGCCGCGGCCAGGGTGGTGGTATAAAACACCCGATGCTGCTCGGCGCTGGCGCGAATGGGGGCCGAGTCCGTAGTTGCCCGGCGCCCTTCCGTGGTATTGATGATCAGGTCCGCTTCGTCGTTCTTGATCATATCGACAATATGCGGCCGACCCTCCAGCACCTTGTTCACCCGGCGCACCTCCAGGCCGGCTTCTTCCAGCGCCTTGGCCGTGCCGCTGGTGGCTGCCAGGCTGAAGCCCAGTGCCACCAGTTCGCGCGCCACGCGCACGGCGCCCGGCTTGTCGACATCGCGCACGCTCATCAGCGCCATGCCGCTGCGCGGCGGCGGCTCACCAGCACCCAGCTGGGCCTTGGCGAAAGCCCCGGCAAAAGTATCCCCGGTGCCCATCACTTCGCCCGTGGAACGCATTTCCGGGCCGAGGATCGGGTCTACACCCGGGAACTTGTTGAACGGCAGAACCGCCTCTTTCACCGAGAAGAAGGGCGGCACGATTTCGCGGGTGAAATTCTGTGCGGCCAGGCTCTGGCCCGCCATGCAGCGTGCCGCCACCTTGGCCAGGGACACGCCGATGCACTTGGACACAAAAGGTACCGTGCGAGAGGCGCGCGGGTTGACCTCGATCACATAGATCTCGTCGTCCTGCCAGGCCAGCTGTACGTTCATCAGGCCCTTGACGCCCAGTTCCAGTGCCATCTGCCGCACCTGCTCGCGCATGGCATCCTGCACCTCGGGAGCCAGATTGTAGGGCGGCAGGGAACAGGCGGAGTCACCGGAGTGCACGCCTGCCTGCTCGATGTGCTGCATGATGGCGCCTATGACCACCTGCTCGCCGTCGCTCACCGCATCGATATCCACCTCAATGGCCGCACTGAGGAACGAATCCAGCAGCACCGGCGCGTCGTTGGATACCTGCACCGCATCGCGCATGTAGCGCAGCAGGTCTTCCTCGCGGTAGACAATTTCCATGGCCCGGCCACCCAGGACATAGGACGGGCGGACCACCAGCGGGTAACCGATGCGCGCAGCCGCTTCCAGCGCCTCTTCCACACTGCGTACGGTGGTGTTGGCGGGCTGACGCAAACCGAGCTTCTGGATCATTTTCTGGAAGCGTTCGCGGTCTTCGGCCCGGTCGATGGCGTCCGGCGTGGTGCCGATAATGGGCACACCGTGGGCCTCCAGGTCGCGCGCCAGCTTCAGCGGGGTCTGCCCGCCGAACTGCACAATCACGCCCTTGGGCTGCTCGAGATCGATGATTTCCAGCACATCTTCCAGCGTCACCGGCTCGAAATAGAGGCGATCGGAGGTGTCGTAGTCGGTGGAGACCGTCTCCGGGTTGCAGTTCACCATGATGGCTTCATAGCCATCCTCGCGCATCGCGAGCGCCGCGTGTACGCAGCAATAGTCGAATTCGATACCCTGGCCGATACGGTTCGGGCCGCCCCCGAGCACCAGGATCTTGTCGCGCCCGGTCGGTGCAGCCTCGCACTCCTCCTCGTAGGTTGAGTACATGTAGGCCGTGGCTGAGGTGAACTCGGCGGCACAGGTATCCACCCGCTTGTATACCGGACGAATGCCCAGCGCGTGACGGTGCTTGCGCAGTTCCCGCTCGCTCACACCGAGCAGCACGGCGAGGCGCGCATCGGAAAAGCCCTTGCGCTTGAGACGGAACATGCGATCGCCATCGATGTCCAGCAGTGCCACCGGCTTCAGCGCATCCTCGGTGGCAATGATGTCTTCGATTTGCACCAGGAACCAGGGGTCCACGCCGGTGTACTGGTACACCTGATCGACCGTCATGCCGGCGCGGAAGGCGTCACCGATGTACCAGATGCGGTCCGCGCCCGGGTTGGTCAACTCAGACACCAGCTCTTCGCGCAGGTCCGGGTTGTCCACGTCGATGCGGTGTTCGAAGCCGGCCGAGCCGACCTCCAGCCCGCGCAGCGCCTTCTGCAGCGACTCCTGGAAGGTGCGACCAATGGCCATCACCTCGCCTACCGACTTCATCTGGGTGGTCAGGCGCGGGTCTGCGGCGCCGAATTTCTCGAAGGCGAAGCGCGGGATCTTGGTCACCACGTAATCAATGGCGGGCTCGAATGAGGCCGGCGTGACGCCACCAGTAATGTCGTTCTGCAACTCGTCCAGCGTGTAACCGATGGCCAGCTTGGCCGCCACTTTGGCGATGGGGAAACCGGTCGCCTTGGAGGCCAGGGCCGAGGAGCGCGACACACGCGGGTTCATCTCGATGATGACCATGCGCCCGGTTTTGGGGTCGATACCAAACTGTACGTTGGAGCCACCGGTCTCCACGCCAATTTCACGCAGCACCGCCAGCGAGGCGTTGCGCATGATCTGGTATTCCTTGTCGGTGAGGGTTTGTGCCGGGGCAACCGTGATGGAGTCGCCCGTGTGCACGCCCATGGCATCGAAGTTTTCGATGGAACAGACGATGATGCAGTTGTCGTTTTTGTCCCGCACCACCTCCATCTCGTACTCTTTCCAGCCAATCAGGGACTCATCGATCAACAGTTCCTTGGTCGGCGACAGGTCAAGGCCGCGGGTACAGATCTGTTCGAACTCGTCGCGGTTGTAGGCGATGCCGCCGCCGGAGCCGCCCATGGTGAATGAGGGGCGGATAATGCAGGGAAAGCCGATCTGGTCCAGCACCTGGAAAGCTTCTTCCATGCTGTGGGCCAGTGCCGCGCGCGGTGTTTCCAGGCCAATACGCTTCATGGCTAGGCCGAACAGCTGGCGGTCTTCGGCCTTGTCGATGGCTTCCTTGGTGGCGCCGATCATCTCCACGCCGAATTTTTCCAGCACGCCCTCGCGCGCCAGGTCCAGCGCACAGTTCAGCGCCGTCTGCCCACCCATGGTCGGCAGCACGGCGTCCGGGCGCTCTTCCTCGATAATCCGCGCCACCGTCTGCCAGACGATGGGCTCGATGTAGGTCGCGTCGGCCATCGAGGGGTCGGTCATGATGGTGGCCGGGTTGGAGTTCACCAGGATCACCCGGTAGCCCTCCTCACGCAGCGCCTTGCAGGCCTGGGCGCCGGAGTAATCGAACTCACAGGCCTGACCGATAACAATAGGGCCTGCGCCGAGGATCAAAATGCTCTTAATGTCGGTTCTCTTGGGCATGGCGGTTTAGCGGCTCCCTGCTCTGGCGATCATCAATTCGATGAAATGGTCAAACAGTGGGGCGGCATCGTGCGGGCCCGGGCTGGCCTCCGGGTGCCCCTGAAAACTGAATGCCGCCTTGTCGGTGCGGTGGATACCCTGCAGGGTGCCGTCGAACAGCGACTTGTGCGTCACCCGCAGATTGTCCGGCAGGCCCGCTTCATCCACTGCAAAGCCGTGGTTCTGGCTGGTGATCAGCACCGTGCGGTCATCGAGATTCTGCACCGGGTGGTTGGCACCGTGGTGCCCGTGGCCCATTTTCAGGGTGCGGGCACCGCTGGCCAGCGCCAGCAACTGGTGGCCGAGGCAAATGCCGAACACGGGAATGTCGGTGTCGAGAATGCTGCGAATAGCGCTGATGGCGTAGTCGCAGGGCTCCGGGTCTCCCGGGCCGTTGGAGAGGAACACACCGTCCGGCTGCAGGGCGAGCACCTCGCTGGCCGGGGTTTGCGCGGGCACCACGGTAAGGCGGCAACCGCGATCCACCAGCATGCGCAGAATGTTGCGCTTCGCGCCGTAATCGTAGGCCACCACGTGCCAGGGCAAATCCGCGTCCGGACGCTCCGTGCAACCCCCGTCCAGCGTCCAGCTGCCCTCACGCCAGGCGTAGGGCGCATCCACACTGACATCCTTCGCCAGGTCCATGCCCTTGAGGCCGGCAAACCCGCGCGCCTTGGCCAGCGCAGCAGCTTCATCGACCTGGTCACCGGCCATGATGCAGCCGTTCTGCGCACCCTTGTCGCGCAGTATGCGCGTCAGGCGACGGGTGTCGATATCCGCGATGGCGACAATGTTGCGCCGGCGCAGGTAGCTCTGCAGGTCTTCCTGGTTGCGGTAGTTGCTGGCCAGCAGCGGCAGATCGCGAATGACCAGGCCGGCTGCCCAGATGTTAGCCGACTCTTCGTCTTCGGCATTGGTGCCGGTGTTGCCGATGTGGGGATAGGTCAGGGTGACAATCTGGCGCGCGTAGGAGGGATCAGTGAGAATTTCCTGATACCCGGTCATGGCCGTGTTGAAGACCACTTCACCGACGGAGGCACCGTCTGCTCCTATCGCCACACCTCTGAAAACGGTGCCATCTTCAAGGGCCAAAAGGGCTGGGCTGGACAAGAACACCTCCAAGATTCAGCGGCGGACCTTTGCTGCGCGCGCTGAAAAAAAGCGAGATGGGGGCCACCACATCTCGCTTTTTCTCATAGAATCAGCTCTGGTTACTCGCAGGTACAAACGACGTCCGGGGCGCAATCCGGACATATGAAATCTGGGGCAGAATTGTAGGGTATACCCCCGGCCCTGTCCAGCGAGCAGCGCGCAGAAGCACGGCACAAATACCGCATGCGGGAAACTCAGAGGTCGGCGCTGCGGCGCGACCACAGCATGCAGGCCAGGCTGGCGAAGGCGCAGGCCGCGATACAGGCGACGACACTGAGCAGCGCCTCAGGCAGCAGGTTACTGAACGCACTCGCCGCGCCCCCCAGCCCGAACTGGACCGCACCCATCACCGCGGCCGCCGAGGCGGCGCTGCTGGGGAACGATTCGAGATAGCACGCCTGTATGTTGGGGCTGATGGCACCCAGCATGCCCGCGTAGAGCATCATGGCCGGCAGAAAAGCCTGCACCGGTCCGTCGAACAACACCACCAGCAACAGGGCGAGGCCGCTGGCTGCCTGCAACCAGGTGGCGGCAAACATGATCTGGCGTGGCTCGAAACGATTCAAGAGAACCCGGTTGAGCAGATTACAGGCGAAAATCGCGACGATATTGCAGGCAAACAATGCCGTGAACGCGGCCCGGGACTGGGCAAAATGCTCCAGGTAGATATACGAGGCGTAGGTTACAAATATGATAAGGCCGCCGAACGATGCCGCCTGCCAGAATATGTAGGGGCGCGCACTGCGGGTTTTCAGTACACCCAGGTAGCGTGCCAGGAAGCTCAGGCCATCGGCACCCCCGGGGGGCTTGCGCGGCCCGCGGAACACCGTGGCCTGGAGTAGCGGGAACAGGCACAGGGCATAGCCTCCCAGGCACACAAACACCAGGCGCCAGCTACCTACTTCCAGCAGCAGGGCGCCAATCGCGGGGGCGATGGCAGGCGCCACGATCGCGACCATCCCGATCATTGAAAACAGCTTTGCGGCCTGCACGCCCTGCACCCGGTCGCGCACCAGCGCGGGTACTGATACGCCGATCCAGCCACCACCGACAGATTGCAACAAACGGCCCCACAACAGCGCCTCCAGCGACTGCACCTGTGCCAGGCCGAAGCTGGCCAGCGCGAACACGGCCAGCCCGGTCGCCAGCACGCGCCGGCGCCCATAGCGGTCCGACAGCGCGCCGCCGGTGAGCTGGCCCAGCGCAAACCCCATCATGTACACGGAGATGCTCAGGGACACATCGTGCAGGGTGACCCCCAGTGCCGCCGCAATCAGCGGGAAGGCAGGCAGGTAGGTGTCGATGGCGAAAGGCCCCAGCATCATGGTGAAGCCGAGGGCGAATATCACCGGGAGTGAAATGCCTGATGCGTGATTCATGACGGATCGCCGGAAGGGTCAGGGTGTTTGTTGCTGCGCGGGCCACTGCAGTGTACCGCACGCGGGGCACCAAGGTGCAGCAAAGCTGTGTTCGGCGCCCGGCACTGGAGAAAACAGTTGCGCTACACACCCGGTTTTCTATGATGGGCCGATAACCGTAAACAACAGGATATCTCCAAACATGACCTACAGTTCAGGGAAAACAGCGGTAATCACCGGCGCCGGCTCAGGCATTGGCCGCGCGCTTGCGAGGCAACTCAACCGCGAGGGCTGCGCCCTGTTCCTGAGCGACGTGGATGCCACCGGGTTGGATGAAACCGTGGCGGGCCTGGAGCGCACCGATGTCGCTACCCAGCAGCAGTCCGTGGACGTGGCAGACAAGGCCGCCATGGACGCCTGGGCCGGGGCCATCGCCGAACAACAGTCGTCGGTAGACATCGTGGTCAATAACGCCGGGGTGGGCTACAGCGACCGTGTCGATGCCTGTGACTACGCCAACGTGCAGTGGCTGATGGGCATCAATTTCTGGGGCGTGGTCCACGGCACCATGGCTTTCCTGCCTCTGCTGCAACGCGCCCCGCAGGGGCACCTGGTCAATATATCGTCGATTTTCGGCATGATTGGCGTGCCCACGCAATCCGCCTACAACGCCTCCAAGTTTGCCGTGCGCGGCTACACCGAGGCACTGCGCATGGAAATGCAGGGCAGCAACGTCCACGTGTGTTGCGTGCACCCCGGTGGGGTTGGCACCAATATCGCGCGCCGCAGCCGCGGCGGCGGTGTCGCCGTCAGCGAAGACGAGAAAGCCGCGTTGTTCGAGCAACACGTGCGCACCACGGCGGAATCGGCGGCGGCACAGATCATCCGCGCCGTGGAAAAAAGGCAGCAGCGCCTGTTAATAGGCAGCGATGCCAAGCTCATCAACCTGCTGGCACGCCTGTTTCCGGTCAGCTACCCCCGCTTCATGCCGGGACTGGGCCAGATCGGCAAGGCCGACGCGTGATCACTCACCCCCGGCGCAGGCATCCGTGACCACGACCAGGCTTTCTACCGGGCAGCTGACCGTACTGATCCTTGCCCTCATGGCAACGGGCATGGGTCAATCGCTGGTGTTTGCGATCCTCGCGCCGCTGGGCCGCGAAGTGGCGCTGGGAGAGCTGCAGATCACATCGATCATCGCCATCTCCGCCCTGGTGTTCGCCCTCGCCTCGCCTCACTGGGGTCGACTCAGCGATCGCGTCGGACGCAAGCCCATCATCATCACCGGATTGCTCGGCTACACCGCGGGCACCCTGGTGTTCACCAGCGTATTTTCCATAGGGCTGGCCGGTATTCTCAGCGGCACCCTGCTCTACGTCGTGGCGCTGCTGGCGCGCTGCGGGCAGTCGGTGGTGATGTCTGCCACCAACCCCGCCACAACCGCCTATGCGGCAGACAACAGCGCCGCCGAGCACCGTACACGCACCATGGCCCGCCTCGGCACGGCCAACAGCATGGGCACCATACTCGGTCCCGCGGTGAGCGGCGCCCTGGCAACCTTCGGCCTGCTGGCACCCCTGTATTTTGCGGCAACGCTCGCGGCGTCGGCGGCGCTGCTGGTGTGGCGCAAGCTGCCGAAAACACCCCGCCGGGAGCGCGTACCACGCCATTTGCGTATACGGCTGCGTTTTACCGACCGGCGAGTGCGCCACCTGCTCGCCACCGCCGTGGGGTTGTTCGTCGGCTTCTCCGGCATCCAGCAGACACTGGGCTTCACCCTGCAGGACAAACTGGAGTTGAACGGTATCCAGACCGCCCAGATGACCGGGGCGGCACTGATGGTGTCGGCTCTGTTCACATTCCTGGTACAGATTACCGTGATGCAGCGGCTCAAACTGGAGCCCACGCAATTCATTCGCCTGGGCCTGCTGGCGATGCTGTTTGGCGCAACGATTCTGGCCAGCGCCGATCACTTCCCGCTGCTGGCGGTGGGCATGGGGTTCCTCGGCACAGGCCTGGGTCTGAGTATGCCGTCGATTTCCGCCGGCGCGTCGCTTGCGGTATCCGCCGACGAACAGGGTTCGGTTGCCGGCCTGGTCGCCGCCTGCCCCGCCATCGGATTCGTCGCCGGCCCACTCTGCGCCGGCGCCCTGTATCAGATCCACCCGTCGCTGGCGCCTCTGTTCAGCGCCAGTGTGTTCTTCCTGGTGCTCGTGTTGCTGGTGCGGCGGGAGTCAGCCTGAACGGGCGCTTTCGACCAGACCACTCGCAACTATGTCTTTGGCAGACTGCATACTCATACGCCTGCAGTTACCTTCCCGCAGTTGATTTCTTTACCCTGTGAGAGCCTCAGTTGGCACCGGACAACAACTCGTAGCACGATCGTTCATAACAGGAGCCCTGGTATGCCAGACACAATTACTATCCCGGAACACAACCACGCACTACTGGAAGAGAGCTTCTTCGGCGTGCTGACAACCATTCGGGCCAAGGACGGGTTACTGTCTTCCAATCCCGTCGGTTTTGTCTGGGACGGTCAACAGATCCGCATATCCACCCTGAAAAGCAGACTCAAGTACCGGAATCTCGCGGCCGACAACCGTGTCGCCTTTTGCGTTGTTTCCAGGACAAACGTCATGGACTACGTTGAGATCCGCGGTCACGCCAGCCTGCAGGACGACGACGATCGCAGCTTCTTCCGGCGCCAGTTCATGGCCGGATCAAACGGGGCCGAACCGCCAGAGGATCTGGACGCGCCGGGCGCCGCGCGGGTTGTCATCACGATCCACCCGCAGCAGGTATCCAGCCCCAAACTATACGGTGGGCGATTTGGTTGAAAGTCGGCCAGGGCGGCCCAGACCAGCCTAGATATCCGCGGGCAGAAACGCATCCCCCAGCACCGTCTTGCCATCCAAAGTGTGCACCGAGCGCCCCTGCGCGTGCAGCCACTGGCGACTGTAGGCCACCCGCGCCACGTGCGTCCCGCTGCAGAGTGACAGAGCCGCTTCGGCCATCATCTCCACCGGTTCCGCCCAGTCCGGGAACCGCTGGGCGATTTCGCGCACGTATTCAGCACCCGGGGTCAGCACAATGCTCTCCGGTGCCAGCGTATTGACGTAGATCTGCTCCGGCGCAAGCTCATGCGCCAGGCCCTCGCTGTAGCGGTTGAGGGCCGCCTTGGAGGCGCCGTAGGCGGCAATCACCAGTGCTGCCTCACGGGTGTGGCGATACGGTGCTACCGGCTGCAGGGCGGTCGCACTGCTGATGTTCAGAATCCACCCCGCGCCGCGTTGACGCATACCCGGCAAAGCCTGCGCGGCCAACTCCATGGGCACGTTCACGTTCAGGTCGAACATCTGGTTGCGATGATCGGTGCTTACCCGGCTCGGCATGTTTGCACGCTGCATGGCGGCGTTGTTGACCAGAATGTCGATAGGCCCGAAATGCGCCGCGGCGCGTTCGACCAGATCGGCACGCGCCGCGACATCGAGCAGGCTGCACACTTCAGCGGCGGCCCGTCCTCCCGCGGCATGGATCTCTGCCACGGCGTCGTCGAGGGTTCCCGGCAGGTCGCCGTGTGCACCCGCGCGTGACGCCACCAGCACCACCGCTGCGCCCTCCGCCGCGAAGCGCTTTGCAATGGCGCGACCGATACCGCGGCTACCGCCGGTAATCAGTGCCGTCTTGCCTTGCAGTTGTCCCATGCTCTGCTCCCTTTTGCGGTTAGATGAACGCCCGTGAAACTAGTACTGCCGGTAACGCCGCTGCACATGCCGATGACGCAACAGGCGCTCGGCGGCGCGCTCCTCCGGCGCAACCTGCCGGGCATGCGGCATGTGTTCTGCAATGGCGTCAAAGGCTACACGGGTCACCGTCAGTTCCGGCCACTGCTCTTCTGGCGGCGGCTCGGGGTAGGTCCAGCGCATGCTGGTATAGCCGTGGCGCACGCCGGTGGTACTCACCCAGTTGGCGATACCCGGGTCGCGGTGACACACCACCCAGCGCCGTACACCATCGGGGTCCGCCTCGACAAAATGTGCGTTGATATTACTGGGATAGCTTTCAAAATCGAGCGACTCACCCCACAAATTGGCCAGGTGAAAGCCTAGAAAATGCGGTTCCACCGGCGTGCGGGTTGTAATGACCAGCGCCTCGTCGTCCTCGAGCAGATAGGTGCCGCCCGCATAGATGTTGCTGCTCTGGCCGCCGCCCGTGGCCAGACCCAGCGCATTGGGCGGATTCATATCGTTCACCGGCATGAAGGGCTTGTCCAGCCCCATGCGCTCACTGATGCCGCCTGGCACCTGACCGTACGTCTCCAGCGTGATGGTGTTGAAGGCATTCCAGAAATGCACCTGATTGCGCGCCACGCTGCCTACGTCACGCAACATCTGCATCGCGCCCTCGGGGTCAATAGGCGGGCGCGGTTCGTTTTCACAGCCGATGCGCAGGATCTCCAGATCCAACAGGTCCTGGTTTTCCCAGTCATGGAAAAGCTCGCGGCAGGTGAGAAACTTGCCCACGTGCTCCACGTCGCGACTGATGCGCTTGCCGGCGATGAAGTTACCGGTATAGCCGGCGGGCTTTTCCGGTGCAATCAGGATCTCGAAGCTGCCATCGTCGGCAACCTGCAAGGTGGTACTGTCCAGCGTTCCTGTGTTGATGCGGGTACCGGGTTTCATTTCCGACAGCTTACCGCTGTCCCCCGCGTGGCCGCTGGCGAGCTCGAAGATCACATACTGCGGGGCGGTCTTGCCTTCTGCTGCCGGCTCACCGCGCCAGTGACGGCTATCCGCCGCCCGGCCCCGGATGCGGTAGCTGTAATTACCGTCGATCTCCACACCCAGATAGACCGCGTCCGAATTATCGATGGTGGCGCGATTCATCGGCTGGATAGCGCGCCGAAAGCGCGGATACAGCGGGTCACCCAGCGCACGCTCGATACCGGCCAGCATAAAGCCCAGCACGTAGCGATAACCCTCGGCAAGGTGGCGATCCGTGGGCGGCGGCGGATACAGCGCCGGATCGTCAATGGCATCCCGCGCCTCCTGGAAGCAGGCGATCATGTCATCGAAGGCCTGACGCAATGCGTCACGCGTCGCCTGGCTGCTCTCTTGCTCTGACATATTGTTATCCTCTGGAATGTGAGTGGTCTGGAGCGCCTGGAACTCAGGCCGGCGCTCGTTCCGTTTCAGCGCCTGCCTCCGGGTCGGGGCCGGCGCCATTGTGGCCGGGCCATCCATAGCGCAGGTAAAAGTCGGCGAGGCGCTGCTCGAGTAATTCCTGTGACAAGGCGTAATCGCCAAGGCTGTACTCAAATTTGGAATGATGGCTCTTCTCCCGCTCGGCATTGGCGCGCAGGAAGTCATCAAACTGTGTGCTTACCGTCATACCCAGCGCCGCATACACAGCATGTACCGTTTCCTGCGGTTGCTTCGTCAGGTCGCGATAGTCCACGATGGCGCGCGGTGTATCCGGCCGCGCTGCGAGTTGCTGCGCCGGGTTCTCGAAACTCTCGAAGGAGGTCTCCAGCAATAGCGCCAGCGAGTGTGCGTAGTCTTCTTTGCGCCAGCCCTTGCTCTTCCACGAAATCTCTACCAGCTTGAGCAGGCTGGGCACACATTCAGCGGGGTCACGCAGCATGACCACGATGCGCGCATCCGGGAAGGTCTCGATGATCGATCCCACCCAACCACTCATCACCGGGTTCTTGCTCAAATGAATGCGCTCCCCGCCGTTGAGTAACAACTGGCGCTTCACCAGCTCCTTGTAGTGATGCATCCAGCGCTTACGCTTGGCGGGCATCTGATCGAGATGAAACAGGTCCAGTACGTCCATCACCGGCAGGTCTGTGGACCACTGCTGCGTGACGAAGGCCGCGCGCATGGCGAACTGATCCTCTTCTGAGGTCCACAGGCTCATGTTGTGGATGTGCCGGAACGGTCCAAAGGTGTTGTCATCCCAGGCCTTGATGCGGCGGTACAAAGCGCCATTCAGCAGCCGGGTGTCCACAGAGCCCAGCCAGCGGATGACCCGCTTTTGCAGCAGCGACGGAAACAGCGTTTCCCAGTAGAGAAAGTCACTGAAGCGCTCACCGTCGGCGGAGAGGAGCCGATGCATGAGTGTTGTGCCGCTGCGCGCATGGCCAACAATGAACACGGGCGCGACGACACGCTGCGTCCATAACCGCGGGAAAAACACGTAATCAAGCAGGAAGCAGAGAGTATGAAACAGCGTAGCCAGCGGCGTCACCAAGAGCAGGCGCAGCAGCAGGCGCCGGCGCCCCGGCCACTCTTTGAGCCGCCACACATGGCGCAGCAGGCGCAGGTAATAATCAACGTCGAAATACATGGTGTGCCTTGCCCAGTTTCAGGAATCCAGTACTCTAGCCCCTTTGAAGCTGCTGGCAACTGCGGTTTAGAGGAAATACGGACAGCTGTAACCTGCTGTTATAAAAGGCTTTTAAGGTCAACCTACGATGCAGAGACAACAGGCCTTACATTTTTTTGTCACTGAAGCGACGCTGTGACTGGCAATGACTTGCCCGCTCCGCGCAAGCGGCCTCGCCAACATCGCTCCCGCGCGCTGGTGGGGGCCATCCGCGAAGCCTGCCTGAAAATCCTGGAGCAGGAGGGCCCGGACCAGCTGACCACCGCGCGCATTGCCGACGTGGCGGGCGTGAACATTGCCTCTCTTTACCAATACTTTCCCAACAAGGAAGCGGTGCTGGCGGAAGTGTACGAAGAGCGTATGGCGGGCTTGCTGGCCCAGACCGAGAGTGAGTTCGCACGTATTCACGCCCTCACTGACCAGGGCGTGGAAGCCACCCTGGCGGCCATCATTGACCTCGAGGCCACACTGCTCCTGCAGCTATACCGCATGTATCCCGATTTCTACCTGCAGTACCAACAGAGCCTGGATATACGTGCCCGCGTCAACCAGCTTACCCAATCCCTCGCCAACCCCTCCTGGGAGGAATGGTTTCCGGGTTTTCTGCGGCGCCACCGGCAGCAGCTGCGCGCTGGCCCGATCGACACCATGGCGTTCATTGCTCGCCGCAGCCTGGATGCCAGCCTGCAGTCGGCGCTCGCCGAGCGCCCTGAGGCACTGGAGGACCCGGTTTTTCGCCGGGAGGTGTTGAGCCTGCTGTTGCGCTACCTGCTGAAGTAGCGGGGCGTCAGCCGGCCGTCAGCTTTTCCAGCGCTACCCGCAAGCCCTCCGGTATCGGTACCGAGCGGTTGGCTGCACGCTCGACGAACACATGCACAAAGTGGCCGTGCGCCAGAGCCTCATCCTCGCCCTCACGGAAGATGGCGATGCCATACTGTACTGAGCTGTTACCGAGGCGATCGACGCGCAGGCCGCCTTCGATCGCTTCCGGGTAACTGGCCGGGGCGTGGTAGTCGCAGCCCGAGCTCACCACGTAACCAACGATGGCGCCATCCGCGATATCCAGCCCGCCTTCCTCAATCAGATAGCGATTGGCGACCGAATCGAAGTAGGAATAGTAGACCACGTTGTTGATGTGCCCGTAGGTGTCATTGTCCGACCAGCGTGTGCTGATGGGGTAAAACACCGCATAGTCGGCGCGCAGCGGTCGCTTGCTCATGCGCCGGCCCCGTGCGCTGCGCGATAAATCGCCAGCGCATCGGCTTCGCTCACCTCACGCGGATTGTTGACCAGCAGGCGCTGTTGCTGCATGGCATCCGCCGCGAGCATGGGCAGGTCCGCTGCCGGTACGCCGGCATCCGCCAGCGTGGCCGGCAGGCCCACATCGGCTATCAGCTGCTTGAGCGCCTCCACCAGTGCCGACGCGCGCGCGGACACGCTGCCGGTGATGCCAGGCACAACAATCTCTGCCAGCTCCGCATACCGTGCTTCAGCGGCCGGCATGTTGTAGGACAGCACCGCGGGCAGTACCAGCGAATTACTGAGACCGTGGGGAATGTGATAGTGGCCACCCAGCGGGTAAGCCAGCGCGTGTACCGCCGCCACCGGCGCGTTGGCAAACGCCTGCCCGGCGAGGCAGGCACCCAGCAACATGGCCGCGCGCGCTTCGCGGTTGTCACCGTCGCTGACAGCCGTGCGGATGTGGGTAGCCAACAGCCGCAATGCCTCGCGCGCCAGATTGTCGGAAACCGGGTTCTTTTTCAGTTTCGAGGTGTAGGCCTCGATGGCATGCACCATGGCATCAACGCCGGTCATAGCCGTTACCCGGGGTGGCAGGCCCAGGGTCAGGTCGGCATCGAGCAGGGCAACATCGGGCAGCAGTACAGCGGAGGAGACACCGGCCTTGGTGGTCTCCCCGGTGGTAATGACCGCCACCGGTGTCACCTCGGAGCCGGTACCGGCGGTGGTCGGCACCAGTATCAGGGGCAGGCGTCCGCCGCTGATCTGGTCGACGCCGTAGAGGGCCTGCAGCGGCTGAGAGCCCGCCAGCAGCGCCGCCACCACCTTTGCCACATCCATGGAGCTGCCGCCGCCCAGCGCAATCACCCCATCCACGCCAGCAGCGCGTCCCAGCGCCGCTGCCGCCTCAACCGTGGCCTCCGGCGGGTCTTCCCGCACCTGATCGTAGAGCACGACGGGCATACCGGCCGCTTCCAGCGCGGCCTGCACCGGCTGCACCAGCCCGATCCCGATCAAGCCGGGGTCGGTCACCAGCAGCGGCTGACGAATTCCCAGGCGCTGGCAGCTCTCCGCCAGGGCCAGAGCGCTGCCCGGTCGGCAAATGAGCTGCGGCACCGTATTGAAAACGAAAGGCTGCATGGCGTGCTCCTACAGCGTGAGAATCACTTTGCCGCGTGCCCGCCGCTCCATCATGCAAGCATAGGCCGCTTCATAATCCTCCAGCGCAAAGAGGTCGGTGACGACCGGCTTCAATTTGCCCTCGGCAAACAATGCCCACAAATCGTGGATATTCTGCAGGTTCACCGCGGGCTCTTCTGCCATGAAGCGACCCCAGAACACACCCACGATCGAGCAGCCCTTGAGCAACGCAAGGTTGAGGGGAATACTGGGGATGGGGCCACTGGCAAAACCGATCACCAGGTAGCGTCCGTTCCAGGCCATGCTGCGCAAGGCGGGTTCGGAGTAGTCACCACCCACCGGGTCGTACACGACATCCACACCCTTGCCGCCGGTGAGCTCCTTCAGGGCATCCTTGAGAGACACGTCGCTGTAGTTGATAAGTTCATCCGCGCCGAGCTGCTTGCACAGGGCCAGCTTCTCGTCCGTGCTGGCAGCAGCGATCACCCGTGCCCCCATCAGCTTGCCCAGTTCCACCGCCGTGGTGCCTACGCCGCCCGCCGCGCCCAGCACCAGCAGGGTTTCGCCGGGCTGCAGGTTGGCGCGCTGCTTGAGCGCATGGTAGGAGGTGAAGTAGGTGATGGCGACACCCGCAGCCTGCTCGAACGTGAGCCCGTCCGGCATGGGGAACACGGCGTGCTGGTTGGCCGCAATGCGCGAACAGAACGCACCGTGGGCACCCATGGAAATCACTTTTTCCCCCGGCTGCAGGCGCGTCACATTCTTGCCCACCGCCACCACCACGCCGGAGCATTCGCCGCCGGGAATGAACGGCAAATCCGGCTTGGTCTGGTACTTGTTCTGGATGATGAGTACATCCGGGAAGTTCAATCCGGCCGCCTTGACGTCAATCAGCACATCGTCGTCACCCATTTCCGGGTCCGGCCAGGCCGTCTCCAATGACAGCTTGTCTGGCAGCCCGTGTTCCTTGCATACCACCGCTTTCATATCACAATACCTCGAACAGGCCGGCGGCACCCATGCCACCGCCTACGCACATGGTAATGACAACGTATTTCACACCGCGCCGCTTGCCTTCCAGCAGGGCGTGGCCAATCATGCGCGAGCCACTCATGCCGTAGGGGTGGCCAATGGAAATCGCCCCGCCGCTGACATTCAGCTTGTCGTTGTCGATACCGAGCCGGTCGCGGCAGTACAACACCTGCACGGCAAAGGCCTCGTTGAGCTCCCACAGGCCGATGTCATCGACAGACAGGCCGTGCTGCTTGAGCAGTTTCGGCACGGCAAACACCGGGCCAATACCCATTTCGTCTGGCTCGCAGCCCGCCACCGCAATACCGCGATACAAACCCAGCGGCTGCAGGCCTTCCTGCTCTGCCACCCTGGCATCCATCAACAGCTGCGCGGAGGAGCCGTCGGAAAGCTGGGAGGCGTTGCCCGCTGTGATGGTGCCGCCTTCAATCACCGTTTTCAGGCCGGCAAGGCCCTCGGCGGTTGTGGCACGCAGGCCTTCATCGGCGCTGACCGTGGCCTCCGCCTCGGACTGCTCGCCGGTTTCCTTGTTCCACACGATGCGTTTGCAGGTGACCGGCACCAGCTCATCCGCATAGCGCCCGGCTTCATACGCCTCAGCCGTGCGCTGCTGCGATTGCAGGCCGTACTCATCCATGGCCTCGCGCGATATACCGTAGCGCTTGGCCACCACCTCTGCCGTTTGCAGCATGGGCATGTGGATATTGGGGTGCATGGCCATCAGCTCTTCATCCACCATGCGGTGCAGGTTCATGTGCTCATTCTGCACCAGCGAGATGGACTCGAGCCCGCCACCCACAACGCAGGTCATGCCGTCGTACATGATCTGTTTCGCCGCGGTGGCAACCGCCATGAGGCCCGAGGAGCACTGGCGGTCAAGTGTCATGCCGGACACCGTCACCGGCAGACCGGCACGCAGGGCAATCTGCCGCGCCACGTTGGAGCCGGTAGCGCCCTGCTGCAGGGCGCTGCCCATGATAACGTCATCCACCCGGGCCGGGTCGATACCCGCCCGGCGCACGGCTTCGGCCACGGAGGCGGCCCCGAGGCTCGCACCACCGAGATTATTGAACCCGCCGCGATAGGCTTTCGCTATCGGCGTGCGCGCGGTGGCTACAATCACTGCTTCTTTCATGTCTGTCTCTCCCGGCGCGCGAGCTCGCGCACGCCTGTTGAATCAATCGATTTTGATACCGAGGCCTTCTGCAGCCTTGCCCACCATCTTGACGCTCTGCTCAAAGCCTGCGGTCAACTCACGCTCACCCTCGCGGCTGCTGATCTGCTCCCAGTGTGCCGCAATGCCTTCCGGCGTCTGCTCGTCGACCGGCAGCCAGGCACCCTCTGTCTCCACAATGCGGGCCACGGCAAAACCGCCGGCGCCCGCGGCCAGAATGGTGCGGTTAGGCGAGTCTTCGCTCACCAGATAAAGCACGGCAGGGGTGACAGTCTCAGGCGTGAGCAGCTCGAAGGCCTGCTCAGGCAGCAACCCTTCCGTCATGCGGGTGCCCGCTGTGGGCGACAGCGCGTTGACGCGAATGTTGTACTTGGCGCCTTCCTGCACCAACGTATTCATGAGCCCGACCACACCCATTTTCGCTGCGCCATAGTTGCTCTGGCCGAAGTTGCCATAGAGGCCGCTGGACGACGTGGTGACGACAATGCGCCCGTAGGACTGGTCGCGCATGATGTCCCATACCGCCTTGGTGCAGTTGACGGTGCCCATCAGGTGCACGTCCAGCACCAGCTGGAAGTCGTCCAGGCCACCCTTGGTGAAACTCTTGTCGCGCAGAATGCCGGCGTTGTTGACCAGAATGTCTACACGGCCCCATTTTTCCATGGTCTGCTGCACCATGCCTTCCACTTCGGCGTAATGCGACACGTTGGCACCATTGGCAATAGCCTCACCGCCAGCCGCTTCGATCTCAGCCACTACGGCACGCGCCGCATCACTGGAGGCGCCAGTGCCGTCCTTCGCGCCGCCCAGGTCATTAACCACCACTTTTGCGCCACGGGCTGCCAGCTCTATGGCGTGACAACGTCCCAACCCCTGCCCCGCGCCGGTGACAATGGCGACCTTGCCGTCATAACGAATACTCATGCCTGTTCTCCCTTGATTCGATGTTGTGCACCCGCTGAGCGGGCGCGCCAGATCAGCCTGCTACCACCATGGAAAGCCATTCGGCTACCAGAGCGGGGTTGTCTTCACCCTCAATCTCGACCGTAATGGCCTGCTTGATGAGGAAGCGGTTGCCCTCCTTGGGCTGCACATCCACGATCTCGACGTGCGCGCGCACACGCTTGCCGGCGCGCACCGGCGTCAGGAAACGCACCTTGTCGAAGCCGTAGTTGATTCCCATCACCACCTTCTCCGGCATGATGCCCACACCCTCACACATCTTCACCAGCATGGAGAGCGTGAGGAAGCCGTGGGCGATGGTGCCACCGAAGGGGGTTTGTGCGGCCTTTTCCTCATCAATGTGAATGAACTGGTGATCCTCCGTAACATCCGCAAAGGCGTTGATACGATCCTGATCCAGAGTTATCCAGGGGCCCGGTTCCAGCTTCAGGCCTTTCTGGTTCACCATTTCGCTATTGGGAACGACTTTCATGGTCATGCGTGTGTCCTTGAGTTTACGGGTACGAATTGTGTGAGCGGCCGGGGATGACTCTCAACCGTCGCGGAAGGTCGCATTGACCTCCTGCTGTTGCATATAGCCTTTCAGCTCATTGCGGCCCACCACCATGCGGTGAACCTCGTCCGGGCCATCAGCCAGGCGCAGGGTGCGCTGGCCCATGTACATGGCCGCCAGCGGCGTGTCCTGCGAAACACCCAGCGCACCGTACATCTGGATGGCCTGATCGACAATGCGGATGGAAATGTTGGGCACCGCGGTCTTGATCATGGAAATCCATACGCGGGCTTCCTTCGGGTGCACGTTGTCCATCATCCAGGCCGTTTTCAGCGTCAGCAGACGCGCCATTTCAATATCCATGCGTGCATTGGCGATGATGTCCACATTGCCGCCGAGACGCGCCAGCGGCTTGCCGAAGGCAGTGCGGGACACCGCGCGTTCACACAGCAGCTTGAGTGCTTTTTCCGCCGCACCGATGGCGCGCATGCAGTGGTGGATGCGGCCCGGGCCCAGCCGGCCCTGGGAGATCTCGAAGCCGCGGCCGGGGCCCAGAATCATGTTCTCCTTCGGCACGCGCACATTGGTGTAGCGCTGGTGCATGTGGCCATGCGGGGCATCGTCCATGGAAAACACGTTCATGGCGCGCAGGTTTTCCACGCCGGGCGTGTTCATGGGCACCAGTATCTGCGATTGCTGCAGGTGCTTGGGGGCATCGGGATCCGTCTTGACCATGACGATCATGATCTTGCAACGCGGGTCGCCAGCACCGGAGATATAGTGCTTCTCGCCATTGATCACCCACTCATCGCCCTCCAGCACGGCCGACGTGCAGATATTGGTCGCGTCCGATGAGGCCACGCCGGGCTCCGTCATGGCGTAAGCCGAGCGGATCTCCCCGTTCAACAACGGTTCCAGCCACTCGCGTTTCTGGTCTTCGCTGCCGTATTTGTGCAGCACCTCCATGTTGCCGGTATCGGGTGCAGCGCAGTTGAATACCTCGGCAGCGATATGCGATTTGCCCATTTCCTCCGCCAGGTAGGCGTACTCTACCGTGGTGAGGCCGGAACCATGCTCGCCGTCGGTCAGGAAGAAATTCCACAACCCGGCAGCCTTTGCCTTGCCTTTCAGCGCTTCCATGATCTCGGTTTGGCGCGGAGTGAACTGCCAGCGGTCGCCGACGCCGATCTCCGCAATGTACTCCTCTTCCAGCGGCGCTATTTCTTCTGCTACAAAGGCCCTGACCTGCGCCAACAGGGGCTTAAGTTTGTCACTGACTCCAAGATCCATGGTGTACTCGCTTTTTGCCGTGTGATGAATAATAGCCCGCCCTTACTGGCGGGCCGCCTGTGTCAGTTCAGCACTGTAGTGGGCCTTGAGCTGACGCTTGAAAATCTTGCCGGAGGCAATGCGCGGCAGTGCCTCGGTCTGCAGCCACACCCGCAGCGGCACCTTGAACGCCGCCAGATGTTCACCCAGGAAACGCTGCAACGCTTCCACGCCAAGCGCCTCGCCTTCACGCAGTACCACCACCGCGGCTACGCTCTCGCCGAGACGCTCGTCCGGCAGGCCGAACACGGCTGCTTCGCGCACGGCGGAATGGCGGTGAATGGCCGCTTCCACCTCGATACAACTGATGTTTTCACCACCGCGGATAATGATGTCCTTGATGCGATCAACGATGTAGAGAAACCCCTCGGCGTCCAGACGCGCGACATCGCCCGTGTGGAACCAGCCGTCGATAAACGCTTCCTGTGTAGCTTCCGGCTTGTTCCAGTAGCCACGCGCGTTGGCAGTGGACTTGATACACAGCTCGCCACGCTCGCCGGCGGGCAGGGCGTGCCCCGCACTATCGATAATCTTGAATTCGGTCACCGCAGGTACCACCCGGCCGGTGCTCTCGGGCCGCGCCACATAGGCCGCACCGGCATTCACCGCACCCAGGGCGTTGGTCTCAGTGAGACCGTAGCCGATACCCGGCGCCGAGCGCTGAAAGGTACCGGCGATCTTGCCCACCTGGTCGGGTGGCCGCGCCGCGCCGCCAGAAAAGATCTCGACCAGTGATGACACATCGCGGGAGCTCGTCAAGGCCGCTGCCTGCAATTCAGACGACATGGTCGGCACACCGTTGAACCAGGTGATGCGTTCAGCCTCAATCAGCCGCAGGGCCTCCTGCACATCCCATTTGTGCATGATGACCAGCTTGCGCCCAATCAGCAGCGAAAGCAGGAACGCCGAGTGGCTGGCTGTGCAGTGAAACAGGGGGATCGTCAGCAGGCCGGCGGGGCCGTGGGCCGGCTTCGCCGTCTCGCCCGACAGCTGTTTGTTCACCGTGCCCTGGAGGAGCCAGCTCCACAGCGCGGCCAAGACCGCACGGTGCGTGGACACCGCACCCTTGGGGTGCCCGGTCGACCCGGAGGTATACATGATAGTGGCATCGTCGTCGGGCGCCACCGCCACGTCGGGCATATCACTACCCGCAAAGTCCCGCTGCAGGTCGTCGAAACCCACCGTCTCCAGTGCCGTATCGCTGCAGTCCCCCACCGCAATCACCGCCAGCGCGTGGCGCGTTGCAATAGGTGCCAGGCGGCTGACGCGCTCAGGGTCGGCGATCACCACGCGGCTGCCACTGTCTGCTAACCCGTAATCCAGCTCCTCGGTTGTCCACCAGGCATTCATCGGCACCGCCACCGCGCCAATCGAGACAATGGCGATGAAGGCCATCATCCATTCCGGGTTGTTGCGGCTGGCAATGGCCACCCGGTCCCCCGGTGCCACATCAAAACGCTGCTGCAACGCAGCGGCCAATGCCGCGCTGCGCGCCCAGGCTTCGGCAAAGGAATAGCGCTGCTCGCGGTACACGGCGAAACAGCGATCGCCGTGCTGACGCATCAACGCGCAGTATTGGCCCAGGTTGGCAGGCATGCCGCTGTAAGAGCGAAAATCCACGCCGGCCAGCGTCACGGTCTCCAGCGCGAAGGGTTGCCCGTCGGCGGTCAGCGCGGCCACACAGTCAGCGAATGGATCCGCGGATGCTTGCATATCACTTACCTTCCAGGTGGCCGAAGGGCGCTTCAGAATCCACTGAGCTGGGCAAAGCGGTCTAGGTGATAGTTATAGTCGCCGAAGGTGTGTTGTGCGACACGCGCACGCTTGATAAAGAAGCCGATGTCGTACTCGTCGGTCATGCCGATACCGCCGTGCATCTGGATACCTTCATTGGTGGCCCGTTGCGCCACCTCGCAGAGTTTGGCCTTCGCCGCGCTCGCCAGCAGCGGCAATTGCGGATCCTCTGCATCAACCGCCTGCAAGGCTTTCAACACGATGGAGCGCGCCAGCTCCAGCTCCGCGAAGAGCTCCGCGGCCCGGTGCTGCAAGCCCTGGAAACTACCGATGACCTTGCCAAACTGCTTGCGCTCCTTGAGGTACTCCACCGTGCGTTCGAACGCTTCCGTGGCCACCCCCAGCAGTTCGGCGGCGAGCCCAATATTGGCAATATCAAGACTGCGGCTGAGTCCGTTCCAGGCGGCGTCGACCTCGCCGAGCACTGCGCTGGCATCAACCTCTACCCCGTCCAGCTGCAAAGCGCCAACGCCGCGCGCATCCACCAGGCTGCGCTGCTCCACCGTCAGGCCCGCCGCATCTGCCGCCACCAGAAACGCCGTCAGGCCCGCACTGTCACCCGGCACGCCAGCAGTTCGTGCAATCACCACGAACTGCTGTGCCGCGAGCGCATCAAGCACCAGACACTTGCCGCCCTGCAGGCGGTATCCTGCACCGGCACTCTCGGCCTTCAGCGCCGTGTCTTCGGGGGCATGCTGCGGCCCTTCCTGCAACGCCAGGCTGACATGCAGCTCGCCCGCCGCCACGGCAGGCAACAGCGACTGCTTCTGCGCTTCGCTGCCGAGCTCGTTGATCAGGGTGGCTCCCAGCAGCACCGTCGACTGCAAGGGCACCGGGCTCAGGTGGCGGCCCACCTGCTCCAGCACCAGCCCGAGCCCGGTGTAACCGTAGCCAAGGCCGCCATAGGCTTCAGGAATGGCAATACCGGGCCAACCCATGGTGGCGATATCCTGCCAGACCTCGGGCGCAAATCCCTGCGTATCCCCCGCATCGCGCAGCGCCCGCAGCTGCGCCAGGCCGGCTTTCTGTGCCAGCAGTCCCGCGGCGGACTCCTTGAGCATCATCTGTTCTTCTGTCAGTACCAGTGCCATGTCAATGTCCTCTCGCGTTCAATCCGGCAAGCCCAGTACGCGCTTGGCAATAATATTCAGTTGCACCTCAGAGGTGCCGCCCTCGATGGAATTGCCCTTGGAGCGCAGCCAATCCCGGCTGGTGGCGCCGCCGTCGTAGACATCGCCAGCCCAGCCCAGCGCCGGCTCGCCGCCGATCGCCAGGTTCAGCTCATTGCGGCGCTTGTTCAGCTCGGTGCCGTAATATTTGAAGATGGATGACGCCGCGCCCAGGCCCTGCCCCGCTTTGGCTTCGTCTCCCACGCGGCTCATGGTCGCGCCGAAAGCCAGTGCATCCAGCTGGTACTGCGCGATCGTGTGGCGCAGGATGCCGTTGCGCAGGCGCCCGCTGGCGTCAGATCCCAGGTTTTCCACGGCCACCGCGCCGAGGGATTTCGACGGCGCCGCGCCGAACGCGGAAATCATTTCCCGCTCATGGGTGAGGAGGTACTTGGCAATTGCCCAGCCTTTACCCTCTTCGCCGACCAGGTTGCGCTTGTCGGCGCGTACATTGTCGAAAAATGTCTCGCAGAAAGGAGAGGAGCCGCTGATCAGCTTGATCGGGCGCGTCGTCACCCCCTCGCTGGCCATGTCGAACAGCACGAAGCTGATGCCTTCATGCTTGCTGCCGCTGTTGTCGGTGCGCACCAGGCAGAAAATCCAGTCCGCCTTGTCGGCATAGGATGTCCAGACCTTCTGGCCGTTGATGATGTAGTGGTCGCCACGGTCTTCCGCCCGGGTTTGCAGGCTGGCCAGGTCGGACCCCGCATTGGGCTCGGAGTAGCCCTGGCACCAGCGAATCTCGCCGCGGCAGATCGGCGGCAGGTGCTCCTGCTTCTGCGCCTCACTGCCGAACTTGAGCAGGGCGGGACCGAGCATCGAGATACCGAAACTCTCCAATGGCCGACGCGCACCCAGTCGCGCCATCTCCTGCTGCAGGATTTTCGCCTCTTCCTTGTTCAGGCCACCGCCACCGTATTCGCGCGGCCACTGCGGCACAGTCCAGCCGCGCTCGGCCATGCGCTCGCACCACAGCTGCTGGTCGGGATGGTCGACTTCGGGGTTGCGTCCCCCCATGTACAGGTCGTCAAAGCCGCGGACGGGTTCACGCATGGCGGCGGGACAGTTTTCCTCCAGCCAGGCGCGGGTATCAGCACGAAAGTGTTCCAGGTCGCTCACAAGGGCACCTCTTCAGGTCGGTACAGCCAATCAAGAAAGCGGGGCAACCAATGCGCCAGCCGCGGGTTTGAACATACAGTATGTTTTGCTAGCGTTCAAGAATGCCCGGTTTTGTCGACGTACATATCCGCGTCGGCAGCACGCATCAGGGCATCGGCGCTCTCTCCCTGGGCCGGCCACAGCGCAACGCCGACCGCCACACGCACAGCCACGGTCTCACCGCACACCTCCAGCGGCCCATCCAGCGCCGCACGCAGGCGCTCCCGCGCGCGCCGGGCGCTTACGCCGTCGCCCACGCCGTGCACAATCACGAAAAATTCATCGCCCCCCAGCCGCCCCGCAAAATCGGCCTCACGCAGGAAGCCGCGCAAACGACGCGCGACTTCCACCAGCAGCTCATCGCCGGCCTGGTGGCCAAAGCGGTCATTGACCTGTTTGAAGTCGTTGAGGTCCACCAGCAGCACGGCAAAGTGTTCGGCATGGCGTTTCGCGCGGCGCAAGGTGCGCCGCAGCGTTTCATCAATATTGCGGCGATTGGGCAGACCCGTGAGGACGTCCTCAATGGCCAGCTGCAGGGTACTGAGGTGGGCGCGAAAGTAGCAGGCGACCGTAATGCCAAAGGTCCACCCCATCAGGCACAGCATAACCACCAGAAAGGCGATGGCCCGCGGTGCGTCAATGCTCAGGCTGGGGTCAAGGGTGACGCGCAGGGCCCACCAGCCGCGGTATAGCAACACCAGCCCCACGAGTGCGGGAAACAGTGCAGCCAGACCGTAGACACGAAACGCAGGCCCGCGGGTGCGCCACACCATCACCAGCGCAACAGCCAGCATCAGCGGGGCCGACAGCACATCATGGGCCAGGTGCCGCGCCACCGGATCCAGGCGAAACACCCAGGCGACAGCTATGAACAGGGGTATCAGTAGCAGGCCAAAACGCCAACGACGGAGAGACAGATGGCCGCGAAACTGCAGCGCACCTTCCAACAGCAACGCGGCACCTATCAGCGCCAGACTGTTGTTGAACACGGTCAGGTACTGCTCAACGCCACCGCGGCCCGCGAGAGGGAACGCGGCAAAAAAGCCCGCTGTATTGGCCAGCGCCGCCAGGAACCACGGAAACACGCCTGCCATATCGCGGTTGATGCGCCACAGCATGAAGGTGATCAGCGTGCACATCGCCGACACCATGCCAATCACCAGAAACAGCGTGGGAATACTGAGCGAGTTCATGCTGCCCTCATCGCCGACCCGGAGCCGCCATGGTGCGCGCACCCGCCTCCCGGGTCAATGCAGCGCCGCGGGCGCCCACGCCAACTGCGATACGCCCTGCGCGAGGCTAGAACTGCGCCCGGGGCATCTCCACCTGGGAATAGGTCAGCCCGCCATTCACGCCGCAGATCTCACCGGTGACATAGGCCGCCGCGGGCGACGCCAGGTACAGCGCGCAAGCGGCAATATCCTCGGCCTCGCCCAGACGTGCCAGCGGCGTGCGCGCGGACATGGTCTGTTCCATTTCAGGTGTCATGAAGTTTTCCAGCGCGGTGGTTACGGTGGCGCCCACGCCGATGCCGTTAACGCGCACCTTGGGCGCGAAGTCCTGCGCCAGCGCCCGCGTCAGCCAGGACAACGCGGCCTTGCCGGTGCCGTAGGCGGCAAAACCCGCCTGGGGCAGGCTGCCCGCAACAGAGGAGATATTGACAATGGCCCCCTTGCCGGCGGTGGCCACCATGTGGGGCACACTGAGCCGCGACAGGGAGAATGCCGAGGTCACATTGAAATGGAAGCAGGCATCAAAGTCTTCGTCAGTCGTCTCCAGCGCTGGCTTGGGGCCCCAACCACCCGCGTTGTTGACTAGGATATCCAGGCGCCCGAATTCCGCCAGAGTGGCCTCCACCAGGGCCGCGCGCTGCTCGGCACTCGTCACATCGCAGGTCACCACAAGCGCGCGACGACCGCGCGCGCGCACCTTTTCCGCAACGCTTTCCAGTTCGCTCAGGGTGCGCGCGGAAATGGCCACATCGGCGCCCGCATCCGCGTAAGCGAGCGCGGTGGCCGCGCCAATACCGCGCCCTGCCCCGGTGATCAGGGCCACCTGACCATCCAGACGAAAACGATCAAGAATACTGCTCATGGGGCACTCCTCACTGGGATTTTCACTGGACCGCTGCGGCGGGAATGGTATTCAGCACCGGGGCGTTGGGCGGGTTATGCACACACCAGGTGCCTGCGGGGTGGTAGATGTAGGCGACGCAGCCATTGCAGTTGTCACAGCCGGATTCGGTCAGCTCGCCACTGCGCAGCTTGTTCACCAGTCCCGGGTCGTGAATCAGCGGCCGCGCCATCACCACGCAGTCGAAGCCTTCCGCCAACGACTGCTCAGCATGGGCCAGCGAGCGGGCGCCACCGAGATACGCCAGCGGCATGTCGACCTCGGCGCGAATCTTGCGCGAATATTCCAGGAAGTACATGGGCTTGAAATCGATCTTGGGCTCGCTGGAAGCCGCCGCTTTCATCATCAGCGACGTGATCCACTCACCCTGCTGCTTGAGTACACGGGCGATGATCTCACGGTTCATGTTGCTGCCGAACATGAACCAGGTGGACTCCACATTGCGACCTCCGGACAGCACCAGCATGTCTGCGCCCGCCGCCTGCAGCGCCTGGGCCGTGACCACACCGTCTTCCGCCGTGGCGCCACGCCGGGTGCCATCGGCCACATTGATCTTGGCCAGTACCGCCATGTCGCTGCCCACGGCGCGTTTCACCGCCGCCAACACGCGCGCGGGGAAGCGCACACGGTTTTCCGCGCTGCCGCCATACTCGTCGGTACGCCGATTGCTAAGGGGGGAAATGAACTGGTTGAGCAGGTAGCCGTGGCCCATGTGCAACTCGACGGCATCAAAGCCGCCTTCTTTCGCCAGCTCCGCCGCGCGGACAAATTCAGCCTCTACGCGCGCCATATCATCCTCATTCATGGCGCGCTGCAGGATATTGCCTTTCATCAGGCCAGCGGGATTGAAGCCGGAGGAGGAGCTGATCGTGCGGCCGGCAACCTTCATGCCGGTCACGAAGGAACCCCCATGCGTGATTTGCGCAGAAATGGCCGCGCCCTCGTCATGCACCGCCTGCGTCAGCACACGCAGATCGGGGATGACCTCCGGGCGCATCCAGATCTGGTTGGGCAAGGTGCGCCCCACCTTGGCCACCGCCATGTAGGCCACCGTGGTCATGCCCACGCCACCCGCCGCCAGGTCGCGGTGATGCTTCACCAGTGCCTTGGTCGGTTTACCGTCCAGGCACATCGCTTCATTCGCACCCGACTTGATGAACCGGTTGCGCAGGGTAAGCGGGCCGATAGTAACCGGATCGAAAGGGGTGGGTACGGTGCTTGATGCCATGCTGGGCTGACCTCTTGATGTGCAATGTGCCTCACATAGTACTCCCGGCAAGCGGCCACCGCGATGTCTCGCTGCGCGCACAGTTTGATCGGTTTAATATGACAGGCACAGCTACCGTACGGAGACGCCACAGCCAATGCAGATTCTGGGCATCGATTTCACCAGCCGCCCGCGCCGGGCCAAGCCCATTACCGCGCTGCAGTGCACACTGCTGGGTGACCATCTCGAAGCAGGCGCGCTACACCGGCTGGAGAGCTTCGAGGCGTTTGAAGCGCTCCTCGAGCGGCCCGGCCCCTGGATTGCGGGGCTGGACTTCCCCTTCGGGCAAGCACGCCGCTTCATCCGCAACATCGGTTGGCCCGAGCAATGGGCAGACTACGTGGGCCTGGCGCAAGGGCTCGGGCGGGCCGGCTTTCGCAGTGCGCTGGATGACTATCGCCGCGGCCGGGCGGCAGGGGACCGCGAGCACCGGCGCCAGAGCGATGCGCTGGCGGGCGCCATCAGTCCGCAAAAACTCTACGGTGTACCGGTGGGCTTGATGTTCTTCGAGGGCGCGCCGCGGCTGCTGGCATCCGGGGTGACAGTGGCGGGTCTGCAGCGCGGCGATCCGGGCCGCATTGCGGTAGAAGCCTACCCCGGCCTGCTGGCAAGGCACTGTATTGGCCGGCGCAGCTATAAGCAGGATACCCGCAGCAAACAGACAGCGGCGCAGACACAGGCCCGCCGTGACCTGCTGCACGCCGTGCGCGGCGCAGCCGTGCAGGACCGCTATGGGCTGCGCGTGAGCGCCCCGGATACACTGGCAGACGACCCCGGCGCCGATACGCTGGATGCCCTGCTGTGCGCCATTCAGGCGGCCTGGGCATGGCGTCAGGGCCCACCACAGTTTGGCCTGCCTGCCAGCACTGACACCCTCGAGGGCTGGATCGCAGACCCTGGCCTGGCACAGCCCGGACAGGGTTGATTCTTTGCCAATGCCGCGCTGCTGCTCTATCCTGCTGCCCGACCACCCCCGCAGCGGACACCCACACTCATGAACGCCCCGACATCACCCGAACAGGCCGCGCGTCTGATGAAGATGGCGACGTATGCCTCGGTTACCGTCGCCACGGTGCTGATACTGGCCAAGAGCGTCGCCTACTGGCAGACCTCTTCGGTGAGCATACTGGCGTCGCTGGTGGACTCACTGATGGATTCCGGGGCTTCTCTGCTCAACCTGTTCGCCGTGCGCTATGCCCTGGAGCCCGCCGATCGTCAGCACCGCTTCGGGCACGGCAAGGCCGAGTCGATTGCGGCGCTGGCACAGAGCGCATTCATTATCGTTTCCGGCCTGCTGCTGCTGGTGGAGGCCTGCAGGCGGCTGCTGCAGCCTGAACCCATCGGCGCATTTGGCGTGGGCCTCGCCGTGATGCTGATCACCATCGCAGCCACCGCCGTGCTGCTCGTTTTCCAGGGCTACGTGATACGCCGCACAAACTCGGCGGCCATCCGCGCGGATGCCTTGCACTACCGCACAGACCTGCTGACCAACTCCGGCGTGGTGGTGGCCCTGTTGCTCGCACAGTTTGGCTGGCCCGGCACCGACCCGCTGTTCGCCATTGCCGCTGCACTTTACATCCTCTGGTCGGCGCGCAGCATCATGCGCTCCGCCTTCAACGAACTGGTCGACAGGGAGCTACCCGACAGCCACCGTGCGCAGATCATTGCCATTGCTGAGGGCCATCCCGAAGTCCGTGGGGTGCACGACTTGCGCACCCGGAGCGCCGGGCGCATCGACTTCGTGGAGATGCACCTGGAACTGGACGGCAGCATGCCCCTGGTCAAGGCGCACCGGATCTCCGACGAAGTGGAAGCCGCGGTCATCGCGGCCATGCCGGGTGCCGATGTGGTGATCCACCAGGACCCCGCAGGCATTGTGGAAGTGCAACAGGACGAGCAATTACAGTAGCGTGCGGCTTTGACGCCACTCCCGCTTCAGGCTACCATCACGTCGCCCAAGCGGGTGTAGTTCAATGGCAGAACTTCAGCTTCCCAAGCTGATAGCGTGGGTTCGATTCCCATCACCCGCTCCAACTTTCCGCACTGCTGAAGAACCAGCAACGCGTGACTTCAATCCACCCGGGTTCGCCCACGCAATAAACGCTGCTGCTCAATCGCCACCCGCAGCGCCCCGCGCAACACCGACAGCTCCGGCTCCACCGCACCACGTTTGCCCAATGCGTCCAGTTGCGCATAGAACCAATACTGTGCCGCAAAGGTATCCAGCGTCTTTATGGTTTTGACGCGTTTCAAGGCATGCATCCAACCCGGTAGCAGCCCCAGGCCCTCTTCATAGCGAGGAACCGCAGCGGCGCCCGCCAGCAAGCGCGCGGGCGCATCCGGCTGCAGGCACATCGGCCGACCCAGGCCGATCACGTCGACGCCGCCAGATGCCAGCGCCGCCTGCATCGCAGCGCGTGTGCGAAAGCCGCCTGTCACCATCAGTGGCACATTCACCTCACGCCGCATGGCCAGCGCAAAGTCAACAAAATAGGCCTCTCGCTCCAGGGTGGAGGCCGCCACTCCCTGCGGATCGGGCGCCTCCAGACCCTCCACCCCAAGCAGGCGGGGCTGTTCATAGGTGCCACCGGAAATCTCGATCAGGTCGACACCCGCCGCCTCCAGCCACCCCGCGACCCGCAAGCTGTCGTCGAAATTAAAACCACCGCGCTGGAAATCCGCACTGTTCAGCTTGACGGCTACGGCGGCGCGGGGGCCAACCGCCTCGCGCACAGCGGCCACCACCTGCAGCAGGAGGCGGGCGCGATTCTCCAGGCTACCGCCATACGCGTCGCGGCGTTGGTTGCTGCGGGGACTGAGAAACTGCGAGAGCAAATAGCCGTGCGCTGCATGCACCTGAACGCCGCTGAAACCCGCCTCACAGACAGCGCGCGCGGCGATGGCAAACCGCTGCACCAGACCGGCCATCTCTTCGGTGGCAAGTGCCACTGGTGTGCCAAACTGGCCACCGGGCAATCCCAGCTGGACCGCGGATGGCGCTTGCGGGTGTTTATTGACCGACTTCATGGTCTGTCGACCCGCGTGGCTCAGCTGCACCCAGGCGAGATTGCCGCCCGCTGTGCTCGCCTGCGCCCAGCCAGCCAGCGCCTCACGCATGACAGCATCGGGCTCGCCATCAACTACCACGTTGCCGGGTCGCTCCAGGTGGTTGCGATCGACAATCACATTGCCGGTCAGCAGCAAGCCGGCACCACCGGCGGCCCAGTGCTGATAGAGCTGGCTCAATGCCGGTGTCGGCACCCCATCTGGGGTTGCCAGGCCCTCCGTCATGGCGGCCTTGGCGATACGGTTCGGCAGCTGCAGGCCGCAGGGCAGGTCAAGAGAGGTGGCAAGCAAGTCGGTCATGGTGGCGAGTTTCCGGTGCGGGTCATGTGTTTGTCATGGTATCGAGCGTCATTTTTCGCTATGTTGCAAGACTCAAGTTGCATGACCCGCGGCAATGCCCAGAAGAACAGTAACAGCAACCGCTGCCAGGACGAGCCCCTGATGACCACACTACCCACTCCCCCTTCACAAACCCCTGTGGTCGACCTTGTTATTCGACTGGGGCTGGCGGCGCTGCTGGCCTGGCTTGCCATGCGCGTGTTCGCTCCCTTCGCCGCGCTGATGATCTGGGCCGTGGTACTTGCGATTGCGCTTTACCCCATTACCCGCTGGATCGCCACCAGGCTGGGCATCAGCGGCGGCTGGTCTGCAACGCTACTGGTGCTGGCCATTCTCGCCTTGCTGGGCACGCCCACGGTCATGCTCGGCATGTCGTTTATCGACGACATGCTGCGTGCCTACGGCGCAGTGATGAACGGGACATTTCACCTGCCACCACCCGGCGACCACGTTGCCGAATGGCCTCTGGTAGGCGCACAAATCCACGCCACCTGGCAATCCGCGTCAGCGAACCTTGCCGAGTTTATCGGTGAACACCAGCAGCAGCTGCGTGATACCACACGTCGCGCCGCCTCAGCCTTGCTGGGGGGGGTAGGTACCTTATTGTCCCTGTTGGCCTCTTTTATCATTGCGGGTGTGATGATGGCCTATGCCCAGCCGGGCGCATCCACTACCCAGCGTATCTTTCGCCGAATCTGCGGTGAACAGGTTGGGGATGATTTGCATACGCTGTCTGTGGCCACCGTGCGTTCAGTCGCCATGGGCGTTGTTGGCGTATCTTTCATCCAGGCCTTATTACTGGGTGTAGGCTTTCTGCTGGCGGGCATCCCGATACCCGGTATTCTCGCGGTCGCCGCGCTGCTTCTCGGCATTGTGCAGGTGCCAGCCGCCTTGTTCACGATACCGGCCATCACTTGGGTTTGGGCCGCCGGTGATGGCTCAACAATGGTGAACACCCTCCTCACAATCTACCTTGTGATCGCCGGGCTGGCTGATAACGTGTTGAAGCCCATGTTCCTTGCCCGCGGCGTTGCCGTGCCCATGCCCATCGTGTTGCTGGGTGCACTGGGCGGCATGCTGAGCAGTGGCCTCATCGGCCTCTTCGCCGGTGCCGTTATTCTCGCCATGGCCTACCAGGTATTTATGGCCTGGGTAAATGAAACGCGTCCCGCCGACCCGCCCGCCGAACCAAACGGGTAAGGTCCATCGGTGTTGAATTCGTTGCGCCATGTGACCGCCGTGCTCGGGCTGCTCAGCATTGCCGCCTGCGCCCCATTGGGGCCGGATTTTCAGGAACCCGAACAGGACTGGCTGCAGGACTGGCAACCACAGTTATATGGTGAATCGCCCGCCAGCACCGCCACCGGGCCGGTCACACTGGATGCCTGGTGGGCACAGTTCAGCGACCCCACACTCAGTGAGCTCATGCGTGTCGCCCGCACGGAGAACCCCTCACTGCGCATCGCTGGCCTGCGCATTCTGGAGAGCCGCGCGCTCGCGGGTATCGCGACCGGCTTGAGCTACCCGCAAGTGCAAACGCTCAGTGGCAATGCGGCGTGGGTCAACCAGCATCGGGCGGGCGGGGACACACGGGACCTGAGCAGCGGCGAACTCGCCTTCAATCTGGGCTGGGAGCTGGATTTCTGGGGGCGCTTCCGGCGTGGCATTGAGTCGGCAGACGCCGCCTACTTCGCCTCGCTCGCCGCGCAACGTGATGCGCAGGTACTGCTCACTGCGCAGCTCGCCACACTGTACTTCAACTACAAGACAACCTTGCAGCGCATCGAAATCGCCGAACGTAACGTGGCCCTGCAGGAACGCAGCTACCAAATTACCGAGCGGCGATTTCAACGGGGGCAGGACTCCGAACTCGACCTGCAACAGGCAAAGTCGCAGTATCTTGCCACCCTGGCAACCATTCCCGGCCTGCAGCTCGACCTCACCCAGACCCGCAACGCACTGGGCGCGCTGCTGGGTCGCGCGCCCGGTAATGTGCCTGAGCTCTCTGCGGTGAACAGCCAATTGCCCGTGCTGGAGCCAGGCGCCCTGACCGCCATCCCAGCGCAACTTCTGCTGCGCCGGCCGGATGTTCGCGCCGCCGCATGGCAAGCCGCGGCCCAATCCGCTCAAGTGGGCATTGCGCAGGCTGATCTGTACCCCGCCATATCGCTGTTCGGCGTGCTCAGCTGGAGCGACAACAGCCTCAAGATCCTGGGCGAAACAACTCAGCTGGCAATGGGGCCAAGTGTGAGCTGGAACCTGTTCAACTACGGACGCATCGAGAACAGCGTGCGCGCACAGGATGCGCGCCTGCAACAGGCGCTGGAGCGTTTCCGAGGCACAGCACTCAATGCCGCTCGCGAAATGGACGATGCCGCCAGCCGCATTGCCCGCACCCGCGATACACAGGATATTCTCGACCAGTCGCTGGTCGCAGCCGAACGCTCCCTGACCATTGCAACCCGCCGTTATCAGGAAGGATACTCCAGCTTCCAGCGCGTACTGGATGCGCAGGCGGTGACCTTCGCTCAGTCGGACCGTGCAGTCATCAACCGCGGGCAGCATGTGGCGGCGGTTATCGATCTCTATCGCGCGCTGGGCGGTGGTTGGACCGCGGCCGACAACGCGACCCTTTTGCCCGCCGCGCTACGCGAGACGATGCGCGAGCGCACCGACTGGGGCGAATTGCTTGACGCCCCGCTGCCCCAGGACCCGGATAACACGCCATGAACGAAACACAGCACAGCGATGAGGCACGTGACGAAGCCCCCGACACCGCAGTGGCCGAGCAACCCGGGCGCAGCGTTGCCCGCGGTGGCATTGGGGTGCTTGTCCTGCTGCTCGCGAGTCTGGGCTGGTACTTGCTTGCCGACCGCTTCACCCCGTATACCTCACAGGCTCGCGTTGAGGGGTATGTGGTTGGCGTAGCGCCCAAGGTCGCCGGCATCATCACCGAGGTTGCCGTGGAGAACAACGCGCGCGTGAGTGCCGGGCAAGTGCTGTTCAGCATCGATCAGGACCAGTACGGCCTGGCCCTGCAACGCGCGCAATCCGAGCTCGCAAACGCGGTAAAACAGGTGGAAGCCGGCAACGCCTCGGTGGAGGCCGCGCGCGCCAAATTGCGCGCCGCGCTGGCCGGTGAGCTGCAGGCAAGTCAGGACTACACGCGGCTCAAGCGCCTGCGCGAGGAAGACCCGGGCACCATCTCCGAGCGCCGTCTGGAGGTATCGGCCGCAGGTCTGGAGCAGGCCAGCGCCCAAGTCGCCGCAGCGGCCGCGGACATTCAACGCGCCATAGAACAGAAAGGGGGTGACTCGGAAGCGGACAACGCGCTCCTGCAGTCAGCCAGAACCGGCGTCGCACGGGCACAGCTGGATGTCGACAACACCACGGTGGTTGCCGAGTCGGCGGGGGTGATCACCGACCTGCGCGCTGAAGTCGGCCAGTTCGCCGGCACCGGCACTCCGGTCATGACCCTGATCGCCGTCGACGATGTGTGGATCAACGCGGCCTTTACCGAAAACAACCTCGGCAACCTGCGCCCGGGGACGCGTGTTGAGATCCTCCTCGACGCCCTGCCAGGGCGCATTCTGCGCGGCTCCATTCGCAACATTGGCGTCGGAGTGAGCGCCGGCGGCAGCACACCCCCGGGCGCCTTGCCCAGTGTGCAGAACAGCCGCGACTGGCTGCGCCAGGCACAGCGCTTCCCGGTGCAGGTCGCTTTTGACACGCCGTTGGAGCCGAGTGTGATGCGTCAGCTGCGCATTGGTGGCCAGGCCTCGGTCATCGCCTATACCGAGGGCCATGGCGTTCTCGGCGCACTGGGCAAGCTGTACATCCGCCTGCTCAGCCTGCTGTCCTACGCCTACTGATGCCAACGAACCGGTTGCTGCCTATCGCCGCACGTCGCAGCTTCCGCCTTGCCGCCGGCGTGGGCATTGCGCTCGCGCTCGGCTACGGTTTAGGTGTGCCGCTGCCCTACATTGCCCCTTTGTTCGCAGTGCTGCTGGGCGCCAAACCAGCACCACCACCCGGTCCGCGGCAACTGCTGATGCTGATCGCCCTGGTGGTCGTCACACTTGGCCTGGGCGTGCTACTCGGCCCACTACTGCAATACGCGCCCATCTCTGCGCTGCTGCTGATCACAGCGGGGCTGTTCGCCAGCAGCCAGATGGCACTGGAGCGCGGGCAGGAAACGCCCGCCACATTGCTGGCACTCGGGTTGACTGTAATACCGGCGACCAGCGCGGTCAGCCAGGCATTGGCCAGTGCGGTCATTACGGCACTGGCCGCCGGCATTGCCATCGCCGTAGTGGCGCACTGGATTGCCTATCCGCTGTTTCCAGAGGACCACACAAGCCCCGCGACAGCCGCGAAACCCAGCTCTGCGCCACAAGCCCGATGGCTCTCACTGCGCGCCACGCTTATTGTAATGCCGGCATTTCTGCTCACACTGACCAACCCGGCACTGTACCTGCCCGTGACCGTGAAGAGCATCCTGCTGGGCCGCGAGGCGACCAACACGGCCCTGCGCACAGCCGGGCGCGAGTTGATCGGTTCCACGGCTCTGGGAGGCATCTGCGCGGTGCTGGTCTGGTGCTGTCTGCAGCTGGCGCCAAACCTCTGGTTCTTTACCGGTTGGATAGTGCTTGTGAGCCTCGCGCTGGCTGCCGGGACCTACGGCGCACTGCCTTCACGCCTGCCACCGACATTCTGGATCAATACGCTGACCACGCTGATCATTCTGCTGGGGGCCGCAGTTCAGGACAGCGCACAGGGCAACGACGTATTCCGGGCGTTTGCCGTGCGCATGGCACTGTTTCTCGCCGTTACCGCCTATGCCGTACTGGCCATGTCGTCTCTGGAAAGGGTGCGCCGCGCAATCGCTCAGCGCCGGCCACATTCACCGCTACGCAAGGGAGTGAGCTAATGCTGCAAAACCTGTTGCTCGGCCTCACCATGATGAGCCTCTGCCTGTTACTGCAGGGTTTGCTCGTGGTTGCCGCTTTGCGCTACTACATTCACCAGCGCCGCCACCGTGCGCAATCTGCTTTTCTGTCGGCCATGCGCGTCACCAGCGGGCTGATGCTGATCCTTATCGCCGGCAATACACTGCAGTTCACCGCCTGGGCACTGCTGTTCTACGCACTGGGAGAATTTGCCACGCTGGGCGACGCGGTCTATCACTCCGCGGTCAACTTCGCGACGTTGGGTTACGGCGATATCGTCATGTCACCCGAGCGGCGCTTGCTTGGGCCGCTGGAGGCGATCAACGGCGCCCTGATGATTGGCGTCTCCACCGCCGCCCTGTCGCGCGCTTTCAACGAAGCGCTGCACCAGTGGCTGGCGGTGCCCGAGTAGCTGGCGCGTGGCATTCGTTGACAGCTCTACAGCGAGCCCATACCCTTCAACCAGCCTTGCGAGGCGCTGCCATCGCACGGCCGCCATAGCATTCACACACTGGAGAATAATAATGCGCCCACGACTCACGCGCCCCGCCGGGCTACTACCGGCTCTCTGCGCCACCCTGCTGATGGGCCTGGCTGCCAGCGCATCCGCCGCCGAACGGCCCAATATTCTGGTCATCATGGGCGACGACATCGGTATCACCAACATCAGCAAATACAGCCTTGGCATGATGGGTTACCAGACGCCCAACATTGACCGCATCGCCAACGAAGGCATGATCTTCACGGACTACTACGGTGAACAGAGCTGTACGGCGGGACGCTCTGCCTTCATCACCGGGCAGCATCCATTGCGCACGGGGCTCACCAAAGTGGGTGTACCCGGAGCCGATGTCGGTATTCAGCCGGAGGACCCAACGCTTGCCGAACTGCTCAAACCACTGGGTTATACCTCCGGTCAGTTCGGCAAGAACCACCTCGGTGACCGGGATGAATTCCTGCCCACCAACCACGGATTCGATGAATTCTTCGGCAACCTCTACCACCTGAACGCCGAGGAGGCCCCGGAAGACCCAGCCTGGCCGACCGATCCACAAATCACGCGGCTGATCACCCCGCGCGGTGTTATTCGCTCGAATGCCGATGGCAAGATAGAAGACCTCGGGCCGCTGAACCGCAAGCGCATGGAAACGGTGGATGAAGAGTTCCTCGCCGCCTCACTGAACTTCATGGATCGCGCACACGCCAGTGACAAGCCCTTCTTTGTCTGGTTCAACTCCACACGCATGCATTACTACACGCACCTGAAGAGTGAAAGCAGTGGCCTTTCCGGCCAGGGCTTTTACAACGACGGCATGGTCGAGCACGACAACCACGTGGGAACCCTGCTCGCCAAGCTCGATGAGCTCGGCGTTGCCGACAATACCATCGTGATTTACACCACAGACAACGGTGTGCACTACAACCAGTGGCCGGATGCCGGTATCACGCCCTTCCGCGGCGAAAAGAACACCAACTGGGAAGGCGGCTTCCGCGTCCCCGCCATTGTGCGCTGGCCTGGCGAAGTGGCCGCCAACAGCATCTCCAACGAGATCATGTCGCATCTCGACTGGGTGCCCACCCTCATGGCGGCGGCGGGAGATCCCGATATCAAAGCCGACTTGCTGGATGGTCACAGGGCGGGCGGCAAAACCTACAAAGTGCACCTCGATGGCTACAATTTCCTGCCCTACCTAACGGGTGAAGTGCAAGAGGGCCCACGCAAGCTGTTCTTCTATGCGAGCGACGATGGCGACCTGCTGGCGGTACGGGATGGCGACTGGAAACTGGTCTTTGCCGAGCAGCGTGCGAACCGCTTCGATGTGTGGCGCGACCCGTTCGTGCAGTTGCGCATACCGAAGGTATTCAACCTTCGCCAGGACCCCTTTGAGCGGGCGGATACCGACTCCAACATGTACAACCGCTGGTGGGACAAGAAAATTGCTGCGCGCGGACTTCCCGGTGCGATTCTCGTGCGCCAGTTCCTGGCCACATTCCAGGAGTTCCCACCGCGCCAGCGCCCGGCTTCCTTTACCATTGACCAGGAAATGGAGCGATTCAGGGAGGGGGCGCGCTAACGCGCGCCTGGAGCTTACGCATGAAATCCATTTGCCTGCTCAGTCGCCTTTCGGGCACCAGCCCGGAGGCCTTTCGCGACTATTACGAGAACAACCACTCACGGTTGGGTAGTCGCTATTTCCCCTTCGCCAAGTACGTCCGCAACCATGTGCTCTCTGCCTCGCCTGCGGTCGACTTTGACGTTATCACCGAGTTCTTCTTCGCCCCGGACCTGGATGTAGCCGGGGTGCACAGTGGCCGCGTGAGAGAAATACTCGACGCTGACGAGCGCCGCTTCATGGAGCAGCGTTTGATACGCCCGGCCGGCGCGGAAGAAGTGTTGCTTGCGGGGCCTCCACGCGATGTTGAAGCGCCCGGGCGCTTGCGGCAGATGCTGCTGTTGAAGCCGATTACCGGGGCCGGAGGAACCTTTGCCGACAGCGTTGCCGCCTGGGGTCGACAACTGGCCGATCATGAACAGGTACTGCGCGTCACCATGGACAGCGCATCTGCTCAGGCCCCGGGGGGGGGCAATGCCTTCCCCTACGAGGCGCTGCTCAGCGTGTGGTTGAAAGACGACAACACTGTGCAACCCGGCGAGCCGCCCGCCGGCATCGAGTTGAGCGGAATCCTGTTGACCGAGGTGTGTGAAAGCCCGCCGGACTTACTGCGTGAGCTCTACCAGCCGGAAACCGGGTAAGCACGCTGAAGCGGTCAGTGCGGCAGGTGTGTATCATCCCAGTTGGCCTTTATTTCGCAAATCTGCGGCAGGATGTGCTCAAACGCATCCAGCAGCCGTGGCTCGAAGTGCTTGCCACGCTCGGCCAACATGGCTTCGACCGCACGCTCGATCGGCCAGGCAGTCTTGTAGGGCCGGTCCATGGTGAGCGCGTCAAACACATCCGCCAACGCAACGATCCGCGCGCTTTCGGGTATCGCGCTACCCTGTAACTTGCGAGGATAGCCTGTGCCGTCCCACCGTTCGTGATGACACAGAGCAATTTCGGCCGCCATGGCCATCACCGGTGAACAACCTTTGCACAGGATCTCATGGCCGATCTCGCAGTGACGCTGCATCACGCCCCATTCATCCGCGTCCAGCTTGCCCGGCTTGCGCAGAATTGCGTCGGGAATACCGATCTTGCCCATATCATGCATTGGCGCAGCCAAACGTAAACGCTTGCTCAGCTCTTCCGACCAGCCGATGGTATCGGCCAGCGCCTTGGCATACGCGGCCATTCGCCAGATATGTACACCCGTCTCCGTATCCTTGAACTCGCCGGCAGCGGCCAGCATGAAAATGGACTCGTTATAGCTCTCCTCCAGCTTGGCCGCAGTCACCAGAGACAGGTGAGTACGAACCCGAGCGCGTACGATTGCCGGTGAAATGGGCTTGGTCAGGTAGTCCACGGCACCTGCCGCAAAGCCTGCGGCCTCATCGAAGTCGGCGGAAAGTGCAGTGACGAAAATGATCGGGATGGATGCCGAAACAGGTGATTCCTTGAGACGACGGCAAACAGTGATGCCATCCATATCAGGCATCTGGATGTCCAACAGTATCATTGAGGGGGCATGCTTCGCCACGGCCTCCAGAGCGCCGGCGCCGTTGCGTGCATACACTAGCGGATACTCTCCCTCCAACACCTGTCGCATGGCCGCCAAATTCTGCGGTTCGTCATCCACAATCAGCAAAGGTCCATTATTCACGTGCATTAGCGAGTCTCCTCGGAATACGTTTCCACGATCATTAGCACTGCCTGCTCCGCTTGCCGGAAATCGAAGTTCTCCACGGCGGTCTTTACCGGGGCCAACGTCTGCTCGGGTAGGCGACTTGCCAGTCGGTCGAGCAGTGGCTCGACAGTACTCGGATCATCCAGTGCCAGAGCTTCAAGTACCTCGTCGAGCAGTGCTCGTGTAGCCGCCGATAGTACCTTAGCAGCCTGTTGCGGGGTTGGGGCGGTCTCGGGAACGCTGCTTGCGTAAGCTGAAATCAAGACTATCGCTTCAGACAAGGCCGCCTGCAGGGCCGCGATTCGTGGCCCACAATCTTCGCCAGCCATCATGCATTCTTCAAGTTCACCGGCACAACAGGCAACGTGGGTCAGGCCCAGATTAGCAGCGGCTCCCCGCAAGCGGTGAATCAGTGACTTTGCAGCCGCAGCATCCAGGGCGACCAAAGTGGCGGCCACGTGGGCAAAATCACGCGCAAATTTGCGCAGGTATTGTTGATAGACCACCGGCTCGCGCCAGATCTTCAAACCGGCCTGCAAGTTCAGAGCAGCCCTGTGGTCGCTACTTACCGCGTTAGTTGCGGTCGAATGCGGTGGCGCAGGTGGCTGTTCACCGGGAGACAGATAGTGTGCGAGTTTCGCCAGCGCCGCATCGACATCCAGTGGTTTGGCAATGTAGTCTGTCATACCACAGGCCTTGGCTTCGTCCTGCTGGGACTGGAAAGCACCAGCGGTGAGTGCGATCACCGGCAAGGCAGCGAGGTGTGGGTCTGCATGGGCGCGAATGGCGCGCGTTGCCTCATAACCGTCCATCACCGGCATTTGCACGTCCATCAGCACAACATCCACCTCGGCATGGTTGACCTGTAGCCAGTCCAGCGCCTGTTGACCGTTGTGGGCCAAGTGTACGGTGGCGCCCTCGCCCGCAAAAATGCGCCGCGCCACTTCGCGATTGATGTCACTGTCATCAACAACCAGCACGCGCAGACCGGCCAGACGGGTCAGCGAAGGGCGTTCATAGAGCGATGGCAAAACACTACGGGGAAACGTCGCCGACATCACAGCCTCATGAAGTGCGGAAGGTGAAACCGGCTTGCGCAACACCCCGCTGAGCACTGGACTGCTTGAGGTATCCTCCATATGCTCCAAGGCATAGGACGTTGCCATTAGAATAATCGTGTTGGCGTCTTCACGGACACGCGCCTTGATCGCCTCCGCAGTTGCCAGGCCATCCATACCGGGCATGCTCGAGTCCACAATGACCACTCCGAAGTGGCCGCCTTGTGCAGAGCGTTGCTCCAATGCCAATAGCGCATGTTCGCCTGATGTTGCTGGAACCGGACGCCAGCCAAGGTTGCGGGCGGTTGCACACAGTGCCTCGAGGGATACCGTGTTGTCGTCTACGATCAGTATGTCCAGTACCCGCAGGTTGCTGAAAAAGGCGGCTATATCGTCCTTGCGCTCGAAATCAACGGCAAAAGAGGCAACGGTGCCCTCACCCCCCCCGCTTTGCAGTCGAATCTCACCCCCCATGAGGTTTACCAAGTGCTGGCTGATGGTCAGCCCCAAGCCCGTCCCGCCAAAGCGCCGTGAAGCTGAGGTGTCGAGCTGCGTGAAAGGCTGAAACAACCGTTCGCGCTGCGCGGCGGATATGCCGATACCCGTATCACGTACCACGAACTCCAGCCGTGTATTCTTGCCCCGGGTTGAAAGCACCCGCACCGACAGACCCACATACCCTGAGTCGGTAAATTTAATGGCATTGCTCACCAGGTTCATAAGGACCTGCTCAAGACGCAGGCCATCCCCCAACAACCAATCGATATTCTCCGCAGGCGCCGCAATGGCCAGATCAATGTCCTTGTCCAGCGCGAGACTGGCCATAGCGCTGGACAGGCTCTCCAGCACCTTACTCAACTGGAAGGGCTCTCGCTCCAGCTCGAACGTGCCATACTCGATTTTTGAGAAGTCGAGTATGTCATTGATGATGCCAAGCAGTAATTTGCCAGAAAGTGATAGTTTATTGACCAGGCTGCGGGCATCGGCTGGCAGCATCTGCTTTTCCAGTAAATAGGCGATGCCCAATACCGCGTTCATTGGAGTACGAATCTCATGGCTCATGTTCGCCAGGAAGCGCCCTTTCACTTCCGCGGCCTCCTCCGCTATTTGCACCTGATCCACCAGCTGCGAATTCAGACGCGCCTCGTTGCGCTGCGTTCGCGCCAGCCGGTAGCTCTGCGCAACGCTGAAAGTAAGCAGTATCAGATAAAGCCAAACGATATAGCGGTGGTCCCGCCATAGCGCCACCATAACGCCCGGCTGGGGCCGCGTGATCAATAGATACCAGCGTATCGCGGTGCTGGGGACCTCCGCACGAAATCCCGCCGCCCGCTCCGGCCGGCCCATGGGGAAACTGGCAAAAGGCACTACTTGCAACCAACTCCATGACTGACCCTCCCGCTGCAAACCGCCTTGAGGCGCTTGCATCAACTGGTTCCAGATCGCGGGCGCGCGGGCCGCCAGGCTAATTTCACGACCAAACATGAAGCCCCATTCCTGCTCAGCGTCTGCCGCCTTGAGCCAATAGCCTTCGCTGTTCAATAGCTGCACGTCGCCGATGGCGTCATCCACATTCTCAATGCCGCGCAAGAGGCTGGCCGCATCGAAATTAATCACCAGAACAGCGCGCAGATCCCCGCCTGCGTGGAACAGTGGCGCCGCAACACGAATAACTGGCTTCAGAGGATAATCGATAACGCCACGCTCCATATTGAGCTCAATCGGGGACACCAGCCACTCACCATCACCCAGCCGGGCCGCCTGCCGGAAATATGGGCGCCCCGACTTGTCCTGCAAATCTGCCTGCGCAACACGCATCAGTCCGGAGGCATCGCGATCGAAGCGAAGGATTTCAAGGCCCGAAGGGGCCATGAGGCGTAACTGCAAGATCCGCTCGCTAACACCGCCCAAGGTGTAAAATCGCTCAGCGACCCGTTCCAGCTGTGTCGGCTGAGGATTGCTAACGTAGTCGTCCAAAGCCGGTATCTGTGTGAAAAACTGGCCCAGGCTAGCGTAGTTGATGAGCTGGTTCTGCAGCGCAAGGTTCAGGGTTTGCAGGGCAGCCTGGTCCCTGGCAGCCAGCAGCTGACTGGTGCGTTCACGCTCCGATAGAATCCAGCCAAAGCACAGCAGGCTAATGACTGCCGCGGCAGGGATAAAACTGCCCAGAAATAGTCGCCAGAGTCCTGAGGCCTCTCGCCCCGAGGAGCTCACGCCCTGCTTCTGTTTACCGAGCCCCATATTGCCACCTATCAGAACGGCGAGGATCTTGATTGTTTCACCAAAAATACGCGGAAATCAATGGTAGCTAATAAAGGCAAACCGACGTGCTTGGAGCGAGCGCGCAACGCGCCGGGATTTGGCACGATACCGGCAGTTGCAAAAGTGGTGGTAGCCTGCGCACTCTAATAACATGCCGACTCGAGAGGATTTGACCCCATGTGGATTTCATCACGCCTGACAGGCAACCCAGTCACTCAACAGGCCTGCCAGTGGGCCTCCTGGGTACTGGCAACGGCACTGTTCGCCAGCGGCACTGCTGCGGCCGTCACACTGCCGACCCCTCCGCCCAATGCACCCAATATTGTCATCGTACTGCTGGACGACGTGGGGTTTGGCGCCACCAGCACCTTCGGTGGCCCGGTGGAAACACCCACACTGGATGCCCTGGCCCAAAGCGGGTTACGCTTCAACCGCTTCCATACCACCGCCATCTGCTCACCCACACGCGCTGCACTGCTTACCGGACGCGATGCCCACGCCGCCAACGTGGGTGCGGTGCTGAACTCCGCCAGCACGCTGCCCGGCTATCAGGGTGTGCTGCGCCCCGAAACGGCCACCATTGCGGAAATCCTCCGCGAGCAGGGCTACAGCACCGGCGCGTTCGGCAAATGGCACCTGACCCCGGCCTGGGAATCGTCTCCGATTGGCCCCTTTGACCGCTGGCCCACCAGCGTCGGTTTTGACACGTTCTATGGCTTCTTGGGCGGAGAGACAGACCAGTACGAACCCACGCTCTACCGCGGCACGACGGCAGTGAGACGCCCGGCGGGGGACAGCTACCACGTGACCGAAGACATTGTGGACCAGGCCATCGGCTGGGTCGACCTGGTACAGTCTTTGTCTCCCGGCAAGCCCTTCTTCGTGTACCTGGCACCCGGTGCAACACATGCGCCGCTGCAGGTGCCGGCGCCCTGGATCCGCCGCTACGAGGGCCACTTCTCCGCGGGCTGGAACCAGATGCGCGAGGCTATCCTGGAACGGCAAAAAGCGCTGGGCGTGGTGCCCGCTGATACCGCACTGACTCCCGCACCTGAGGCCCTGCCTGCCTGGGACAGCCTGACCCCTGAGCAAAAGCAGGTTGCCGAGCGGCTGATGGAAACCTACGCGGGTTTTCTCGAACATACGGATGCCCAGGTGGGCCGCCTGACCAGCGCCTTGCGCCAGCGCGGGCAGCTCGACAACACTCTGTTCATCTACATTGCCGGTGACAACGGCAGCAGCGCCGAGGGCGGCATTGATGGCAGCATCAATTACATGGGCGCGCTGCAGGGCATGCCCGAGACCCTCGAACAACAACTCGCAGCGCTGGACCGCATCGGCGACGAAACTACCTACCCGCAATATCCTGCGGGCTGGGGCTGGGCACTGACATCACCGTTCCAGTGGGTTAAACAGGTGGCCTCGCACCTGGGCGGCACCCGTGTGGGCGCGGTGGTCAGCTGGCCCCGGATCATGGGCGAGCGGGCCGGTGGCCTGCGCTCGCAGTTCACCCACGTCAATGACGTGGTACCAACCATTCTGGATGCGCTGGCAATTGGCGCCCCGGAGACCGTGAGAGGCGTAGCCCAGCGCCCGATGGACGGCAGCAGTTTTCTTGCCAGCCTGTCACAGGACAAGGCGCCAGAGCACCATCCCACCCAGCTGTTTGAAGTCAACGGCAACCGGGCCATCTATCACGAGGGCTGGATGGCCTCCGCTTTTCACCAGCGCCTGCCCTGGAGTGTAGGCGTACCGCGGGCACCAAGCCCCATGGAGGACGATCCCTGGGAGCTCTACAACCTCGAAGAAGACTTCAGTCAGGCCCACAACCTCGCCGACAGCAGGCCAGAGAAGCTGACCGAGTTGCAGGCCCTGTTCCAGAAAGAAGCCGGACGACTCGGCATTCTGCCCTTGCGCAGCGCCATGGATACGATGAACAGCCACCCGCTTCCCAGCCTGCGGGGACAACGCAGCGAATTCAGCTACGGGCCCGAGGCGGTGGGTATTCCCGAAACGCAAGGGCCGCCACTTTTCAACCGCTCCTGGTCACTCGAAGCGACCCTGACCGGGCCAGAGCCGCGCGGCGTCATTGCCACCATGGGCGGCACCGTGGCCGGCTGGAGCCTGTACCTCGACAACCAATCGCGACCTGTTTTCCGCTATCGCAGCTTTGAGCAAGGCGAGATTACGCTGCAGGGCGATGACGCCGTGAGTGGTGACGTGCAGCTTGCGCTGAACTTTGCCTACGACGGTGGCGGTTATGCAAAAGGGGGCAAGTTCACCTTGCTGGTCGATGGCAAGGCCGTGGATGAGGCGGGTATTGCAGCCACGCCACCGAGCTTTTTTTCCATTGATGAAACCTTTGATGTTGGCGTGGATACCGGCTCTCCTGCAGGCACCTATCCCGCCGACAGTCCCATCGGCTATCCACTTGCTGGCGCCAGCCTGCGCCGTGTCAACATCCTCACCGCGCCTCCGCGCTGAGTCGTGACCACGCGGCGCGATCAACTCTCTTGAGCTATACTCACGCCGCACATACATCAACAGAAACACAGGGAGGGGTTTCTTGAAGAATCATTTCTTCCTCGCGCGGCAACCGATTCTGGATCGAGACCTCAAGCTCTATGCCTACGAGCTGCTATTCCGCTCGTCTAATGAGAACAGTGCTCCCACAGACATGGACAACGATGCAGCCACCGCGCAGGTACTGACCAACGCAATGGAGATCGGCATCGATCGCCTGTCGCGCGGTCACATCACATTCATCAATCTACCGCGGCAATTCCTGCTGGATCCCGACCTCCTGCCCATCGACCCCGTGCGTGTGATGCTGGAAATCCTCGAGGACGTGGTGCCCGATGACGACGTGCTCGCCGGGGTGGCGTCGCTGCGCGAGACCGGCTTTAAGATCGCGCTGGATGACGTTGTCGAATCCGCAAGCTACGACCGCCTCATGCCACTGGTGGACACTGTAAAGATCGACATACGCGCCATGCCGGAAGAAACCTGGGCAGCGCAAATCGGGCGCATCAAGACCCACGACTGCAAAGTGCTGGCAGAGAAGGTGGAGACCGAGGAAGAATTCCAGACCCTGAAAGCATTGGGCGTTGACTACTTCCAGGGATATTTTTTCGCCCGTCCGCGCATTGTTAGCGGCAAACGCCTGCCCACGAACAAGATTGCGCTGTTACGACTGCTCGCTCGAATCAGCGACCCAGACACCGACCTCGAAGAGCTGCAATCACTGATCAGCCAGGATGTGGGCCTCAGCGTCCGCGCATTGGCCTATGTGAATTCCGCCGCCAACGCGTTGAACCGAAAGATCGACTCCATCAAGGAGGCCATTGTCTATCTCGGGCGCGGCGTGATCCGCAACTGGGTTGTGCTCTACATCATGAGTGGCGTAGACGGCAAGGCCGATGAGATTGTTACCATGGGCCTGGTACGCGGCAGGCTCTGTGAACTGCTGGCACAGCACTGTGGGCTCGCCAACGCGGACAGCTACTTCACCGTGGGGCTCTTCTCAGTGCTCGATGCCCTGCTTGATGTGCCTCTGGAGGAGGCGCTCAAATACCTGCCACTGCCGGAAGACATGCAGGACGCTCTCATCAACCGTGAGGGTGACCGCGGCGGGGCGCTGAGCTGCGCACTAAGCCTTGAAGCCGGTGACGCGGGCTCAGTCGACTTCCGCAACCTCGACGCCATGGCGCTCGCTGACATTTACATGTCAGCTGTACAGTGGGCCGATGTTGCCGCCCGGCAGGCCGGGCTGGAATAAGGTCAGACGGTGTTGTCAGCAAGCCCGGCGTCGGCACCGTTTTTCTTCACCGAGGCGATGCCATTCTCCAGCGCCGCCTTGCTCTTGTACATCTGGCTCTTGCCAATCACCTGGCTGTTGCCGGACTTGAGTACAAAGTAGCTCTCGCCATTGGTCGCCACCTTGCGTTCAAAGCGGCCCTCCTCCGGTGAGTTCTTGCGCACCGATGCGATGCCTTTTTCTGCGGCCGCCTTGCTGTCATACAACTGGCTGGTCAACACAATCTGCCCGTTGCCGGACTTCAGGTTGAACATGAATTTTCCGCTGGGGCTCTTCTTCAGGTCGAATTTACCGGCCATGGGATGCTCATCTCCTGTGAGTGGAACGCTTTCAGCTTAATACAGCTTTGCGTTAGCGCCAACTACCCGTACCGCGTGGCACAATATAGTGCTTGGTATGACTGGCAGGCTGGGTATACTGCGGCGATACAATAACGATATACAGGGAACAATCCCATGGATCTATTGAACCTCGGTGCGCAGCTGCTCTCCCAAAAGCTGGGCTTGAACGTTGACACGGAAACGGTAAAAAATGCCTTGTCGAGCTTGCTCGGTGACGGTTCGGGCACGATCGATTTCGCCGGGCTGGCCGGCCGCATGGCGAGCAGCGGCGAGCTGGGCACCGTGCTCAATTCCTGGCTTGGCGATGGTAGCAATGCCTCCATCAGCGCTGACAGTATTCTCGACGTGCTGGGGCGCGGCGACGTAGCCGATTTTGCAAACACGCTAGGCACCAACACCGAGACAGCGGCCGGTGGTCTTGCCGACGTGCTGCCACAGCTGATGGACAAGGCAAGCAGCGGCGGCAACCTGCTGGAGTCGGTCGGTGGCCTGGGTGGGCTGATGGGGGCCGCAAAGTCCTTTTTACGCTAGCGCCGCGAATCCTTTGCGTGTGCAGTCACCGCTACCCTTGCTCCCCCCTCCAGCGCAGTGCGGGCGATTTCCCGACCAAAGCCACTGGAACAGCCGGACATCAACCAGGCGGGGGCCTGCATTGCAGGCATACTGCTTCCCCAACTGCCGGACTTACCCGGCCCCTGCTACTGTGCGACACCGTTGATCGTTCCGCCCAGAAACTCCTGAAAAGAATCCTCCGATTCGGCACGTAACAGTATACCGTTGCCCAGTGCATACCACTGCGTTTCCGCTGAGCGCACGGGCACTCCCAGGCCCGACGTTTCCACCGATTCCTCGAGCACCCGGCAAGCGGTATAGGTACCAGCTGGCACAGTGATTGTCTCGGTGCCCAAATACGTGGTCTTCAGCTCCAGGCTCTGGCTGGAGGAGGCACCGCGGCTGTCCTCCACCGTGGAGGAGTAGCTTTGCTCGAAACTCTGTCCGGCCGCCAGGTCCCAGCGGTTGAGCTTGAATGGTGCGAGGACTACCGTGGCCGACGTGGTGGGCGGCATTGTGGTTTCTGCCTCACTGCCGTAGTACCGCAACTGCTGTGCGCTTGTATTGATGGAAAACCAGGTCAGGTTGGTGGCCAGTAGTTCGCCATCATCGCGCTGCTCCAGCCGCATGCGCGTGGCAGCGTTTCCGCGAAACAGGCCGCTGCCGTCAATCACCTGGTCGAATTCGGCCACAAAGTAGCCGCCGCCGAACCCCGGCCTGCGGTATTCAGACACAAAGCGCGTGCCCTGCCTGAAGAGTGCGGGGTTGAAACAGGCACTGAGTGGCTCGTTGCCGTAATCGCCCGGCGTGGTTGACTCGAATACCGGGTCGAGGAAGAACACCTCGTCGTTATCGAGAAATGCGAGCAGGGCGTCATTGCCCGCGAAACCGGATGTGAACAACCTGCAGGGCGAACTGTTGCCACCGCAGAGTCCGCGGTGCTGTTTGCGCCACTGCGCAAAGCGATAGCCCTCGGCGGGCCGGGCCACGAAGGTCTCGTCAAAGAACAGGTCGACCACGTCCACGAGGCAGGTACTGCCGGCCCGGCAGTTCAGACTGCCTGACTCCGTGACCACCGAGCCGCCCTCGGGCACGGTGATTGATATCTTGCAGGCGCTCAACGCCAACAGCAGGAGCAGACCACCGCTGTACCTGTAAAAACGCATGACGCTACCTCCCTCGCTGTCGATCACGGCTGGCGCGAGCTCGCCGCAGGATCAGACGACCTACCGCCGCAGCGCGCAGGACAGCCACAGCAACGCCGCCAGCGACAGGAAGACTCATAACAAGAATAGTCCAAATCCGCCACTGTGGTGCACCAAGAACGGCAATGCGCACATGGTCGCAGAGAGCCGATCATTACGCCAGCAGCTACAGGTGCGACCAGTGTCGGATTATTCACCCCGCTTACGGCTCTCGGAGGGGCTCCAGATTGAGGTCTTTGAAACCCATGCGGCCGTGTCACTCAGCACAAGATCAAAATCACGCGCGCTGCCGTGAAGCCTGGTCTATGAAGTTCAGCAAATGCTCGAAGGTCAGAGGGCGCGAGAAATAATAGCCCTGGAAATACGTACAATGGCGCGCCATCAGAAAGTCGCGCACCTCGACTGACTCTACGCCCTCCGCAACAGTCGCCAATCCCAGGTGCTGAGCCATTGCGAGTATCGCCCCTACAATGCCCGCATCGTTGTGATCCAGCAGCACATCACGCACGAACGACTGGTCAATTTTAATGTTATCGACTGGCAGTTTTTTCAGATACGCCAACGATGAATAACCTGTGCCAAAATCGTCAACGGAGAACTTCACACCACGCGCCCGCAGAGACTCCATGGTGCTGATGGCACGCTCCATATTATCCATCAGGCTACCTTCGGTAACCTCCAGACACAATTTAGACAGTGGTGCACCTGCGTCAGCTGCAATCGCTAAAACCGTATCAACCAGGCTGGGCAAACGGAATTGGCGCGCGCTGAGGTTGACAGAAATGGACGGGGTTGCGTCACCGAACCGCCGCAGCAACTGTACGAGATCATGACAGGCTGTGCGTAGCACCCACTCACCCAGCTCGAGAATAATCCCGGTTTCCTCCGCGATAGGGATAAATTCCGCCGGGGGGATCATGCCGCGTTCAGGGTGATTCCAGCGCAGCAATGCCTCCAAACCACTGATTTGTCCGTTCTGATCCACCATGGGCTGATAGTGCAAGCACAATTGACCGCCCCGCAATGCAACACGTAGCTCCCGGTCTAGCTGCAGGCGCAGGCTAGCAGCCTCGTGCAGCGCACCGTGGTAAAAACTGATAGCGTTGCGACCACTTGCCTTGGCGTCATACATCGCGGTGTCAGCCTGTCGCATCAGGTCGTCGATATCTGTTCCGTTACCCGGGAACACAGTGATCCCCATGCTCGCAGACATGTGCAGAACATGCTCTTGTGTTTCGTAGGGATGGTCGGTAAGCACATGCTGGAGGTCTTCGGCGAAGCGCATCGCCGCAGCTTCAGCGGTTTGTCCATCAACACTCAAATCCGACAGCAGCACCACGAATTCATCACCACCAAGACGCGCCGCGATATCCTCTGTACGCAACCGGGTGCGCAGCCGATCCGCAACCTGCCGCAGCACGTGGTCGCCAACTGGATGCCCCAGGGAGTCATTAACGGTCTTGAAATTATCCAGATCCAGAAATAGCAGAGCCCCCCCAATGCCGTGACGTTGCGAGCGCGCCAGATTTCGCTGGGTCTGTTCGCGCAGGTAACGCCGGTTTGGCAGCTGTGTCAGATCATCAAAGCGCGCTTGATACGACGCCGAGTTCTCGGCCTGCTGGCAGTCATAACGTGTACGCAAAGAGTCGGTAATTGTTGTATTCAAACGCCGGGCGGTGACATACAGCGCAATCATGAACAGCAGCGCCATGCCTCCCATGAGCCAGCCCACACGCCCCCCCTCGAGCAAGAAGCGAAGGATCAGTGGGGACAGCGAGATAACCAGGAATGCGTTGACTGCATAACGAAGGGAGGACAAAACCGACAGCGCACCCGCTGCCATACCCGCTAACACAAACGCGAGAATAACCTGGTCAACGGGGTCGTGCGGCGCAAACAACAACCAGCCCGCGGCACCCCAAACGGTACCCGCGACCACAGCCCCCAGAAATGCTCTGCGCTCCCAGACTCGTGCGCCGTGCTGAGAAGGGGCGCGCTGATAAGCCAACATGTCTTGCCATCGCAGGGCAGATATCAGCAGCAGAACAAGATACCACGGTCCGACTCTCGCCAAGCCAAGAACAGGGAGCATGATTGCTGCCAGAATGAAGCCATTGAGAACGCTCATCGACAAGGACAGCCTCAGCGACTCGTACAACAGCTTGACCAGCCCCTCGCGGACGGTTTCGGTTTCGAGTGCTGTGTCGGACGCGCGGGACGCTCCCACCATGCTGGGCGCTCCCGCCATAGTGTCCTCACTAAGAGTAGAAAACCCCGGTGAGGTTAACGGGGCAATTCAAACCGAGTCAACCGCTCTCTGCACGTCTCGCTGCTTGTGCATCGCATCTTTACGCAGAATTTCTACCCTTGTGGAGCGGCATCAAACGCTATCTGCCGCAGCTGCTGCGGCGCGCGACCGAGCTCCGCCAGCATGTGCTGCCAGCGCGGGTCTTCGCGCAGGTTGTCAAACAGGGGGTCCGGCAGGTTCTTCAGCAGCAGCGTCTGTTTGCGCTCGCGCAGGCGCGCCAGCCATCGGAAGGCCGCATCCACGTCGCCACCGACGGCGTGCAGCTGCGCGATACGCATGGCCTCGGATTCACCGTTCTCGGCCTCGAAACGCTCGAGCCGTGAACGGAAGCACGCGATGTCGCCTTGCGCGTGACACAGCAATGCCTGGTAGAATTCCTGGAACTTTCTCGCCTTTGCCGGCACCGTCTGATCGATAATCTCCTGTGCCGCCGCGAAATCGCCCTGCATGATCCTGGTCAGACCGAGGGTCAGGTGGCCGCCGCGAGACCGTTCCATAACCTGCCGGACGGCGGCCTCGGCCTGGCGCGGCTGACCGGCGGCGATGTAGGCCTGTGCCTGGTGCATGTAGCAGGCGGTGCAGAAGGGATCGAGATCGAGCGCTCCCTGATACAGGGCCACCGCCGCGGGAAAGCGTTCCAGTGCGTAGGCAAGTTCGCCGGCAAGTCCCAGGAACCGGGGATTCCACGGCTCCTGCGCCAGGGCCTCGGTCACGTGCTCCGCCGCTGCCGGCAGGTCGTTCTCTACCTTGAGGGCCAGTGCGGCCAGGGCCCCGTGGGCGCCAGCACTGCCGGAGGGTACGGCGAGCATCTCCTCGGCCAGCGTGCGAACCCGTTGCGCCACGTCGGTCCCGGACAATTCGCCCCGATAGACCTGCAGCAGGTAGCTCCGGGTCAGAAGATCCCGCACCGGGATAAAACGTGGACTCCTGCGCGCGACGCCCTCCAGTGACGTGATCGCGCTGCCCAGTTCGGCGAACTCACCGCTTCGCAGCACGTGCAGGGCGCGCAGGTACAGTGTGTAATCGTCCGGGGCTATCACCGTGTCAGACCCGGCCGGCTCCATCACCGTCAGCTGGAACAGGCCCGCAACAGCGCTGGCGACCTGGCTCTGTACGCGCAGGATATCGCCGTACCTGCGGTCGAGTGTCTCGGACCAGACATGGTGGCCACTGTTCGTTTCGATCAGCTGTATCGTGATCCGCAGGAGCCCGTCGTGTTCGCGAATACTGCCCTCGAGGAGGTGCGTGGCGCCCAGCTGCGCACCGATCTCCGTTGCGGTCAGCTGCTGACCCAGCTGCGGCAGGAATGACGAGGTGCGGGAGATAACCCGCAGGCCATGCACCCGGGTCAGGCTGTTGATGATTTCTTCCGGCAGGCCGAGGGCCAGATAGTCCCTGTCACCCGCCGCCGTGAAGTCGGCGAAGGGCAGCACCGCAACGACCGGGGAAGATGCCGCGGGTCTATCTACTGAATCGGACTCGGGCCTCAGGAACAGCCACCACGCCAGCAGCAATGCACCCAATCCCACTATCGCCGCCGCGAGCCAGGCTCCACGGATCGTGCCGGACAAGGCTGCGGACGCGGGCGGCTGTGTGGCGGCCGGCGTATCCACGGCCCGGGCATTGAACAGGTACCCTCGACGGGGCAGCGTCCTGACCGCGTGCCGGCCCTCATCGCCAAGGGCCCGGCGGATGTCCACAAGACACTGCGCCAGGCTGTCGTCGGTGACCACCGCCTCACCCCAGATCCTGTCGAAGAGCTCTTCCTTGCTAATCAGGCGGCCGGGGTTGGCCACCAGGTACTGCAGAACGCGAAACGACTGCGGCCGCAGCGTGATCGTCTCGCCGTCCCGCAGGACCACGCCCCGACTTGCGTCGATCGCAAAATGCTCAAATTGCCTGAGCGCCCCTGAGGCCACTGCAGAAGTCATTCACATACCGCCCGTAATACAGTTTTCCGCGAATTTCGCGCTGATTTCGTGAACTTTCGTCCAGTTTTCGTCACTCCACTTGTCTCAAGTCCTACCCTGCGGGTGCGAATTGCGAATTCCGTCCTGACAGCGAATCCGAGGGAGTACCCCATAATGAAGCAGTCGATTCTGATAGTCATCACCTTGTCCACCCTTCTGCTGGGTGGCTGCAAGATCCGCATCGAGGTGCCGGAAGGTGGCCGTGTCACCACCACGTCCGGTAGCTACACCTGCGAGACTGGCGCCGTCTGCGAAATCGATGTCGTGGACCTGTTTTTTGATGAAACCTTCCGCGGCGAACCGGCGACCGGCTACCGCTTCGACAGCTGGCTGAAGCGCCAGCGCGGCCTGTGTGGCGGCTCCGACGGGTCCTGCCGGCTCTTCACGTCGGGCTTCGAGGGCAATGACATCCTGATGGGCTTCATCGAGCGACAGGAGGAAGTATTCTTCCTCGTACCCCAGTTCGTGCAGATTCCCACGGATGCATTTGACCCGGCGCTCATCCAGTCGACGGCGTTCCTGGTGCGCGAGTCTGGCCTCTCGGTGACCTATCAATTTTCTGAGAACGGCACCTACAGCAAGCGCGCCGGGCCGATCATAGCTGCCGGAAAGTACACCTTCGAACTCAACGACACGGTCATCAACTACACGCAACTCGCGGACACGGACAGGAACGACCTGACGGGCTACGCCGTCTTCGAGAGCTTCGACGCCGCGAACGGCATGTACAAGGTCTGCTACACAGACGATCAGGACGTGCGGTCCGCGAGCACGGCGGTGGACACCTGCGCAAATGGTGGGCGCGGTAACCTGTCAGAGCCCACGCGTCTGCGTTTCTTTATCCAGGAGTAGTGACCGCCACCGGGGATTCAACAGCGGCTTTCGCACGGGGCGGCGGGAGCGTGGCGGCCTCCCGTTACAGAACCTTTGCCTCGACGTGTGCCAGGACCTTGTCAAAGTCGGCGCTCCAGCTGAGCCTGGATAGCGCCGGCTCAACTCGATATGTTGAGAGTAAGTGAGCTCACGACCGTGAGGCATGATCGGACGGCAAACGAAACGATCTGACTCGAAATATCGGGTGTTTTCGATACTACTAGACAGCAACAAAAAAGCCTCCGTTCTGGAGGCTTCTAACTTACTGATTTTATTCAGGAATATGGTGGGCCGTGCTGGATTCGAACCAGCGACCAATTGGTTAAAAGATGCCCAGCCAATTTCTAACGTGTTGATTTAATGTACCTTTTATCGGTGACGCCCGTTGCAAATCGCACCGAAATGCACAACGAAGCAGGACTGATCCCGGCAAAAGTCCGGCAGTGGCGACCGATTGGTTGAGCACTACCCGCCTACCGCCATCAGACGTTGTTCCTCCCCGGTGGCCCGAACTGCGGATTGCCTTCATTAGGTAGATCCGGGATGTCTTACCCCAACCTGCCCAGGAATATAGGAAGGAAATTCAACTTACCTGCTCAGGTTCGACCAAGAAACAGAAGCTTGTCGTCGGACGCCACAAGTGAGCGCCTCAGGTAAAGGCAATGGGGTGTTACCGCCAGAACAAAATGCCCCTGCGTTATCATTATGGAGAGAATCTTCCCGGGACGGGGGGTAATGAAAATTAGGTAACGGCACCCAGAGCGTTAGGGCGGGATGCTGCGAGTTCGGCTCGCGCTCGAATATTGTCTGCATCTTGGCCAGTGATCGAATGGTGAATTGTTCACTCATTATTGTAATACAACCTTGTAGGTTATTGACCCGAAGTGCGGGGCTGTCTAGCATACATTGAGAACCTAAATATAAGTAAGGATCCATATCTACGATAGGATCGGCAGTCCTTCGCGACGCAAACCATATTGTAATTGAGAAGGTGGCAGTACCCACAAAACCCTCCCTAACGCAGGAATCCATACCGTGGAATTTGAATACAGTGACAAAGTGAGGGAATACTCCGCCCGCATCGAGGAATTTCTTGCGGACCACATTTATCCCAACGAAGAACGGTTCTATCGCGAGGCCGAGACACTCGGTCCCTGGAAAGTCTATCCTGTCGTGGAGGAACTCAAGAAGATCGCAATCAGCCAGGGCCTGTGGAATCTGTTTCTTCCCGAGAGTGAGCATGGAGCAGGGCTCAGCAACCTGGAATACGCACCACTCTGCGCACTGATGGGACGCTCTCACCTTGCCCCGGAAGTGTTCAACTGCTCTGCGCCAGACACCGGCAATATGGAAACCATAATCCGCTTTGGTACAGAAGCGCAGATCAAACAGTGGGCAGAGCCGCTTCTGCGCGGCGAAATCCGCAGCGCGTTCGCCATGACTGAGCCGGAAGTAGCATCGAGTGACGCCACCAATATTGAAAGCTCGATAGTAAGGGACGGTGACGAGTACCTGATCAACGGCCGTAAGTGGTACACAACGAATGCAACCGATCCGCGCTGCAAAATTATCATATTCATGGGCAAGTCATCCCCAGATAACGAGAATCGATACAAGCAGCAGTCTATGATTCTCGTGCCGAGGGACACGCCGGGCGTCCGCGTTGTACGTTCGCTGCCAGTGTTCGGGTTTTATGGCGTTCCAGATCGTGCGGCCGAAGTCGTGTTCGAGAACGTTCGGGTTCCCGCAAGTAACATGCTACTTGGTGAAGGCCGCGGTTTCGAGATTGCCCAGGGTCGCCTAGGCCCGGGCCGCATCCACCACTGCATGCGCCTGATCGGCCTGGCGGAGCGCATTCTTGAGCGCATGTGTCGTCGGTTAGAGGCCCGCGAGGCCTTTGGCAGCCCTGTTTCACAACAGTCAGTATCGCTGGAGCGTATCGCGGAGGCGAGGATAATGATCGAGCAGTCGCGCCTGCTGACCTTGCATGCGGCCTGGAAAATGGACAAGGTAGGCAACAAGGAGGCACGTCGGGAGATCGCCATGATAAAGGTGGCGGCACCCAACATGGCCTGCCAGGTTATCGACTGGGCCATCCAGGCCTTCGGCGGCGGTGGCACAAGCAGTGACCACCACCTCACCTCCGCTTATGCAACGGCGCGCCTGCTTCGCCTGGCGGATGGCCCCGACGAGGTCCATCGCAATCAGGTTGGCCGGCTGGAAATACGTCGGGTCGGTGAAACGGATCCTGCACGCTACGGTAATAGCGGCAATTTTCTCACTCTTGCTGAAGCCGACGAGAAGGCACGCGCTGGACTGTTTCCGCCGGACAACTAATCCAGTGCGGCAGTACGACCTACTGCCGCCGATGTACGCGCCTAGCTGTCAGCGCCGAGGAAATCCAGCAGCAAGGCGTTGACGCTATCGGGTCTGTCCAGCATGAGCCAGTGTGTAGCGCCCTCCAGTCTCTCGTAGCGCCACGGTGCATCCATGAATTCCCCCGAACCCAGCATCTGACTTTCCGTCAGATACATATCACCGCTACTCCAGATACCCATTGTCGGTACGCTGATACGCGGCATTTGCCAGCCTTCTTCAGTCCAGGAGTCAAGATCCATATTGGCGCGGTACCAATTAAGTGCCGCGGTGAGGGCGCCCGGCCGCGACAGATCACGAATCCAATGCTCCAACTCAGGATGATGGCCCCACAGGTCGCTAAAGAACTGCCAGTTCTGACGTGTAATGATATCCTCGGCCAGCCCTTGCCGCATGAACACCAGCATATACCAGGCCAGTCGTCGTTGCGCGATACCCGCATTCCACAGGGCCGTCATGTGCCCTACCGAAAGAGCAGCATGCTTCTCCACCCGTTCGGGGTAAATAGCTGCCAGGCTCCACCCAACCGCCGCACCCCAGTCGTGACTGACCAGGCCTACCCGCTCCAATTCAAGATAATCGAGAAGAGCAACCACATCTCCCAGGACCTCAGCTATCCCATAGGCCTCGATTTCCTGCGGCTTGTCCGAACCACCGAAGCCGCGCTGGTCAGGCGCAATCACCCGATAGCCCGCCCCTACCAGCGCGGGTATCTGATATCGCCAGAGGCGCGCCGAATCGGGAAACCCATGCAGCATCAGTATTGGGGGACCCGAACCCTCGTCAGTCACCTGGAAACTGTAGTTACCCAGGATCAGTTTATATACCGCCATTACTGCCCCTCAATTACGACCGCTCCTGACTGCAAAAAGATCCCAAAATATCGCAGACTGTGTTTCGGCCAGTATTCGAGTAAAAAAAGCCCGATTCCGAGGAGGAAACGGGCGCACACAACGCATCAACAGACTAGAACGAATAACTTACACGCAGAGTAAACTCATCTGCCCAGCCCGCAGTGCTAAGAGCATTGTAATTTTCGCTGCGACTGGTGAATCCGTCCTCAATGATGTGGTTGAAAAATGCCTCCACACCCCAGGGCCCACCCGGACGCCAGCGCACCGCTGGCTGCAACAACATAGCCCCTTCCATGTCGTACAGCATGGAGAAGTCAAAACGCCACTTCAGCGTTGGCGATGGCTGCTGAAGAGCTACGGCTACGTAATTGGCACTACCAGGTGTTCGCGCGTTCTGTGCCGCACGATCCTCAGTCCCACCCATGCCGCTCAGGTGGCGACCAAAGATGTCACTCTCGGTACGGTGCATCCACTGGAACACAAAATAGGTCGCAGGAAACTCTCTGGAGAAACGGTGGTACTTCTCAAGCACGAGCGACGTAATGACTTCATCCTCGACAATGTGCTCGCGACTTAGCGACGGATTGGTAAATGTGCGGTCGTTCGCGTACTGGATCTCAACGTTGGCTATCAACTGGTCGAGAAAAGAACCGGGTTCGCCGTTAAAGGTATAGCCAAATCCAAGGCCGAATACGCTCTCGCGGTGATATTCTCTCGCCAGATGCCCACGCAGACCTCCAGCAGAGGAAAAGAACAGATCCAGTTCCTGTCCGGCGTCAAATTCGTTGTCAACCAAATAGGCGCCAAGAGCCTGTGCGCCAGGGAACTCTGCGATCGCGGCATTGAGCCCATCGATGCCATCTAGCCGAGCAAGTCCAGCGTAATGAAACCACTCCCTGGCAGACAGCACACCAGTAGAATCTCGCTCAAAGGCTGTAGTCGCCATCAGGTCAGCGGTGGCATCTCCGGGTAAGCCCGTTAGTGACTTGCTTACACCAGACTCAGTCCAGCGAAATGTACCATCTGGATTGTAGCGATTGGTTGCCATTGCCTGCACCGTGAAGGCGCCTACATCACCGCGTACGCGAACGCCGAAATTTGCCTTGTCGTCATAATCACCGTACATGTCGTGAATGGTAAACTGCGATGCAATTGTGTTGTAAGGCGTGTCTGGATTTCCGTATATAGTCGGTCGAAAATGCTGAACAAACCCGTCCAGCTCCCATCCACCCACCATGTACTGAGCTCGAATCGCCGGAGATGGGACGCGTTTGTCTGAAAATTCTTCAGGAACGAAATCCAGCACGCTGTGACGCCGCAGATCGAGACCGTTGGGAACGTCCATAACCCGGAAGAACAGCGACTGACCCCATGCGATTTGCTGGTTGCCAGCACGCACCAACAAGGCGCCGTCTTGGTAATCGAAGTAGAAACGAGGCAAATCAATCATATATTTCTCGCCCGTCCACTCCATAGCCATGGGCGCCTTGCGCGATTGCAGCCCGCCAGAACCGTTGACCCTGTAGTCAAAGTAGTTCACATTCTGGTGCAAATCACCTGCCGGGGCTGCTCCTGGAATCGATCCAATATCGTGGTTATTGTAGGTGTCGAAGTCGAAGATTGCGCGTAGCTCGCCCCGAAATGACAGTTTGCTGCCGAGACGTAAATCCACGTCGAATTTGCCCCTCATGATATTCATATTGAAATCGTTACTTTCACTGGGCACGAGTCGGCGCACTGTGTCGGGCGTTCCGCCAATTGGATTACGTTGTACATCTATATTGTTAAATGGATTACCAGCCTGGTTGTATGGGTTTTCATCGGACGTGGTGCGAACGGCCGACTCGAATCTAACGAAACCGCCATAGCTCGCTCCAAACACGTCGGGGTCGAAAAATGCACCCCCAGCCTGAGCCGTGCCTGATACCAACAAGCCGACGGGAAGCCCTAATTTCATTAATCGCGTCTTCGAAAAAGCCACCATTTTATTATCTCCTGGAAAAACGCAGCGCCGCGCTATTGCGACGCCTTTTGGATCATCCGACGGCGTTCCTAGGGGTTCGCCGCACTCCCTAAATCAGCCGCCTAATCGCTGCAGGGCTTGCGAAGTCATATAGCGGTTATAAACGTCGTTAACGTCATTGGTTTCGAAAGCAGTTTTGAAACCGCCCTGTATCTCCTTACCGACGTAATAACGCGTCATCCGACCGTCGAGGCGGTCATAGATCATCACGCCTGTCCAAGACCACGCGGGCTTCCCTGCCTTGGTAAAGGTTTCGTGCTCATTGCTGTACTGCGCATACTGCGGTTCAAATGACTTCCAGACTTCACCCTTGCGGTCAGTCGTCACCGATGCAATCATGAGCTGGTTACGAACATCAATCCAGACCGTACGCTTACCCACTGGGGCACGCGGATAGCCCACAGGCTCTGACTCAAGAACAATACATTCGGGGCATAATTCCATAACAGTCTCGTGGAAAGTCTGCCCTTTGGGGCCACCGTGAACTGGCTTCTCCCAATTGTCGCGCCCCCCCATAAAGTTCCCAGGGTTCTGCGCACCCAGCATTGGCTTGCGTTCTACAATCCGATAATTACCCCAGGTGAGCATAGGATCACCTGCAGCCCAGGCATCAGAGAGGAACAGCACCATCCCCGGCACAAGAGGCTCGAATCGCTGGTTGGTCGGGAACTGGCGAACACGCCGGAAGGCCGGCAGATAGCCCAGCAGGTCTGGGAACTTGCTCTGGTCGTAATACCAGGTGTTCAGGTACGAAGTGCCATTAACGTCATCGGGGCGAGTGAACCAGGTAGCGTTGTAGCGCAACAGATCATCTCGACCCTGGAAAATCTGACCATCGGTACGCGATGTCACCTGCAGCTCTGTCCACACGAAGTCGTATTGATAGGCTATGTCACCGTTGCGATCAATATCATGATCACGAGTGGCGCTCATCTGCCAGTCGTTCCGCCCCCACGCCAACACCATGTCCGCGGCCGCCTCCTCAGCGTTCTGCGGATCGGGAAACGGACACCCACCCAACCAGGGGGCGCCATCCGGCGCGCGCACATTACCTGCCGAATCAAATCTTGCCTTGCCGGCGTTACGTAATGTCGCCTCAAGATAGTCATGCGGGTACAGCTTTGTGAGGTCTCGAGTGCTCTCCGCAATTCGAATTCGGCGACCCATCGTCTTCACTTGTTCAAGTGCAATAGGATCGAGCAGGTGTGCTACGTGCTCCACATTGTCAGCAGTAATAACATCGCCAGGCTTAATCATCCCTTTTGTATGCATCTCAATCGATAGCAATTCATCCGGGTACGCCTTGCTGATGTCAGTTACTGCCGAATCGGAGCGAGCAATCATCGGCCACAGCGATGTCAACACTCCTGCGGACGCGGCGCCCAAAAGACTCTTCTCAAGAAACTTGCGACGGGAGTAATTAAAATCATATTTTTTTATATACATAGCGCTCTCCTAGCCAATGCAATGGCGTGACGATGAAAAGTACCCGATAAGACACGACCGAAAAATGAGGTAGAGGTGGGACTCAGGAAAACCGAACTCACACAACCGCGCAATGGTGACTCCCCCAAATCCTGGGTGACTCCTGACATACGCGCCTCCATAAGGACTGATAAGTGACCCGGCTTTCTAGTTCGCAACGCCCAGACCTTTTGGGACTGCGCAAAGTGCGACACCTAAACTAAAGAGTCTGCTGCTTAACATTATATTTCACCATTATTGAATTACTCTTTTGTACTACAATCTAATATCACAATTAGTGAGTGTCAACTATTTATATGTCCTCCGATTCGGAAAAATGAAGATCCGGAGATCAAGGGAACACCTCGACCAGGGCTTCCTAAAAAACGCCAATGAAATAGCTTACAGTGTCAGTACCCCAAGCGCCGGAGTGCATTCCGCGTCAAGTATCTCTGGTAAATACTTTCATCGTTCACAGCCGTCCGATGACCGCCCGATATCTCCTTGACCTGCTCGAGTCTTGACATGCGCCCCGTCTGAATGTCGAAAGCGTGCACATGGGACCATGACCAGTAGGGACTGGTACCGTCCATGAAACTCTGGTCTCCAGACTGATAGACGCTGAAAGCCCCATCGAAACTTCGATAAACTTCCCCCTTGTGGTCATAGGTATTCATCGCCAACGGAAGCCCAGTCCTGGCGTCAAACCAGACGCGTTTCTTGCTCACCGGGGCGCGCTTGAAGCTCAAGGGTTCAGCCTCGACAACGATTGCCTCGGGAATCAGTTCAACCGTTGTATCCCAAAACGTCGTCCCCTTGGGTCCACCATGCGTAGCATGCTCCCAGTTCGGGTGCTGGGGATTCCAGCCATTGGATACAGCGGCCAGAAACGGCCCGCGATCAATAATGCGGTAGTTCCCCCAGGTATGCAGCGGATCGCCCGCAGCCCAGGCATCCGACAGATACAATGTACTTCCCGGCACCAATGGCTCGAACCGTTGATTGGTAGGAAAAACTCGGATCCGCTTGAAATCCGGTAAGTAACCAAGCAACTCGGGAAATTCATGTTGGTCATAGGGCCAGATATTGAGGTACGAGGTCCCAGTAACGTCCTCGGGTGAGGTAAACACTACGCACTGGTAACGTAACTTGTCCTCATGTCCCGACCAATACGGACGCTCGTCCAGGGTCACACGTGCAACGGCAGCCAGTTCAGCCCAAACCGTCTCATACTCATACTGCACGTCGCCCTCACGCGACAAATCATACTCCTTGATTGCATACAGGGAAGCATCGTGGCGGCCCCAACTCAACGTAAGCGCAGCAAACAGCTCCAGCCCACTGCGCGCCTCAGGAAAGGGATTGCCGCCGATCCAGGGTTTGCCATCATCGTTGACCACGTTGCCACGGTCATTGAATCGGGCCCTGCCCTGATTGCGCACGGTTGCCTCGATATAATCCCTGGGCGACAGCTGCATTATATCCGTCGTGGTGGGAGCCACCTGGAGGCGCCTGCCCATGGTGGCGATTTGCTCGTACTTGATATCGTCAAGGAGGTCGCGCACATGCTCCACATTATCTGCGGAGATAGTACCTCCGGCCGCTACTTTGCCCCGAGTGTACATGTCGAGGCTGAGCAGCTCGTCGGGATACACGCCGTGAGTATCACCGGCGCGCGCGATGGCCGGCCACAGCGGCGCGAGGACGCCCGCGGCGATTGCGCCGCGTGACAGCGTAGCCAGGAAGTGGCGCCTGCTATGCAGGCCGTCGAAACGTCTGATGAAATGCATGATCTTGCCTCCTCGCTGCGGGCCTATGCACTCATGATCGGTCGCTCACGTTGATCACCCTGCCCGCATTCCTGGGTGGCTCAGCGCTATCGTATTAGTGCAGGAAAAGTCGCAGTACTCTGCCTGTATGGCCTACGACGAACACTCCACCACTACCGGTAGCGGCCTGCTGATACCAGTTGGAGTTCACGTCCGAGTCCGGCACAGCGGAAAAGGTGGCTCCGTCGTCAGTGCTCACCAGCATGTTGCGCATGCCGGGGACAATAACCAGTCCGTCCGGCGACGAGCTCACACCGAGTAGGTTACCGCCAAGCCCGGGATCGACCCGCTCCCAATGATCGCCCGAATCTTTCGTCTTCAACACGATACCGTTCTGCCCGACGGCATAACCATTCCCGTCTGTTCGCACATGTACGGCAGAAATCGACTCATCCCCCTGACGTACCAACCGCCAGCTTGAACCGCGGTCATCGCTGACTACTACAAGCCCAAACTCACCAGCGACAATGATACGTCCGGCCGCCGTGATCTCGACCGCATAGAGATGGGGGTCGTAGCCCTCCTCCACAAAACTCGAGAACGCAACATCGGGTGCGGCCCAGCTTGCGCCACCATCGGTGGATATCCACACCTCGCCGAACCCACCGACCGCGACTGCCAGCCCATCTTCGTGGGCGTCAATCGAGAGTAAACGTTCCTCGACACCTACCCGACGCTCTGTCCAGGCACCGCTTTCATCCCGAACCATCACCAGACCCATCTGCCCAACGGCAATGATACGATTCCCTGCCAGCGTGACATCCAGTAACGCCAAGTCTGTATCGACTTCCTGTGCAATCCAACTCTTCCCGCCGTCGCCGGTAAGCAGGACGGTTCCACGGTCCCCCACTGCGGCACCGCGGGCACCGTCATGAGCGAAGGAAACTCCAAACAGGGGCCGGTGCGCGACGCCGCTCCGGACGAGTTCCACGGAAACTGGCGGATCGCCGATACCCGCCTGCGCTGAACCGGCAATGCCCGTGAGAGCAAGTACCGTCATAGCGAGCGCAGCCAAGGACTGACCGACAAGAGCTTTTACTGTGACGTTATACATAGTGGCCACCCGAGCTGACACAGTCTGATGATAAACGGGCATCACACTCTCCCCCCGGCCTGCACTGGCCACAATTCGGACAGATTAAGGTGTTCGCTGATAAGCAGGTCATCGCGCTGCACAAACCGCGGTTTGAGGAACCACACCATCACGGGTAACACGAATAGTGCCATGATCATGTTGATAACCATTACTGCACCCAGCAGGAGGCCCATGTCCGCAAGAAACTTGAGGTCTGACAGGAAATACCATGGCATGATGCCGATCAGCATGATTGTCGCAGTGAATGCGATAGCGCGCCCGGTGGTCGTGACCGCTTCTTTGATGATAGCTTCAAAATCACCTCCCTGATTTTCGTATTCGTCACAGACACGGGCCAGCAGGTAGATGCCATAGTCAATACCGACGCCAATACCCATAGCAGCGACCAGTAGTGAGTTGATGTCGAGCCCCATATCCATCGCATAGAGCATGGCGATGATAACGAAGTTGGCCATATTCACCTGCGATATCAGGATGATACCTGCGAGCCATGACTTAAAGGCAATCGCCGAGAGCACAAACATGAGAATACTGAGGACCACCACGATCACCCAGTAATGCTCCTTGACGGTGTCGTTAACTGCCTGTTGCAGAGCGATGGTGCCGCTACCGAGTCGAACCGTAAAATCGGGATGCTCCATGCCGAGCTGCTCGACGGCTGCACGCGCGTCGGAAAGGGCTTTGTCCACTGTTTCCTGCCGATTGTCGCGATACCACAGTGAAACGGTAGCGTTCTGCTGCCTCATGTCGATAACGTGACTAAAAGCCTTGGGACCACTGCCCATCATCGCAGCGGACGCTGCTGCTTGCGTGGCACGGTCATTGGGATCCATGGGCATCCACCGGGGATCACCACCGTTGTACAGCCGGGCACCTTCCGCCAGGTAGTCCGCAAACGACAGGGTCGCGCGGGGCGGACTGTCAGAGCGCTCCATGATGTCCTGCAGGGCATGCATCGTGTGAATAGCGTCCGCCTTGCGCGCAGTCTTCTCCAGCGTTTCCGTCTCTTTGGACTCAAGCACCAGCTCCAGCGTATTAACGCCCGGAAAGTTGTCATTGATGCTACGCACAGCAACATTGAACTCTGAGTCCTCCCACAGTAGTGCGCTGCCTTCTACCGGGTTGCCGACCTTGATGGCAGCGCCGAAGTAGATCGATACAACGCCACAGAGCACCAGAACAAGGCCGGTGTAGCGCGCTCGGGTCCCCGTCGTCAACATTGCCACTTGGTACAGCACCCGCGCCATCCACTGATGAATACCTCCCGCGCTATTGTCCCGCGCGACGATGACGTGCAGATTGCGCGGCGTCGGTAGACGAGTCAGGATCAGAGGGGCAAGTAGCACAGAGGTGGGCAGCAAGATAAGTGCCCAGTATCCGGCAAAGATCGCAAAGCGCTGCATGGCGGGAATCGGTGCAAGGACGATCAATAGGATAGCCAGTGCATCGGTAACAATTCCGAGCACACCCGGCCCCAGCATGACGCGCAGGGACAGCTCGCCCGCCTTATGCTTGTCGCCAACGACATCCAGTATTTCGTAGAAGCGCTCGATGTACTGCACGGTATGGCTGAATGCGCGGGCCACGAGCAATAGGGGGACGAGCAGCAGAAGTGGATCGACCGCAAGATCCATCCAGCCCGCGAAGCCAAACCCCCAAATGGCAGAAACGACACCCGTAATGGCTGGCGTCACCACACCTGCAATATTGCGCATATAAAGCAACAGAGCGGTAAATAATGCGATCAGCGTGACACCGAAAATCCACAGCATCTGTTCCTGGTATTCATACACCCACCCAATCAGTGCGGGCTCGCCTGCGAGATGCACCTCGTGACTTTCGTCGCGCGCAGACTCGACGAGATCCTGGACGTAGGCAAAGGTCTCTCCGAAGTCCAGCCTGTGCTCGATAAATGTTGCCTGGACCAGTGTTGCCGAACCGTCTTCGGAAACAAGAAATCCGCGCGCGTTAGGCGAACGCTGGACTCGAGTACGAAACTCATTAAGCTCGGACTCTGTCTGCGGCACGGTGCTATCCATCAATGGACGCATGTTGATGCCATAGGGGGTAGCTTCGGCGTACCGGGCCTTGGATGTTGTAATCGACAACACCTGATCGTGATCAACCGCGGGGGCGAGGTCTATGTCCTGGGTCATGTCCCAAACTTTCTGCAGCGTATCGGTGTTATAAATATCGCCGTCCGTACGCTTTATCATGACTGACAGCGTCAATGGATTGCCGAAGTTCGGATGGTCCCGAAAGGTCTCCGCATACGGGTGACCGGTCGGTAACATGTCGGAGAATATGGTCTTGATCTGAACGTGCGGCAACCCTGCCGCCGAGACCGCGGTGATCAGTATTATAGCCGTGATGGCCAGCACCTGGTTTTTGAATGCCCAGACGGCTATCGCGTGACGCACTGTACCCATCGACTATTCCTCTGTTATATGGTGGTGCTGGTACTTGCTGATTTGATTAGTGATAGACGCAGCTAGAGTGACTCAGGAAGCATGGCTATCAACTTCTCGCGGTACTCCAAAGAACTTAGATCGAGCTTCAAAGGGGTGACCGAGACGAAATTGTCAGCAATTGCGCGCAAATCGGAGTCTGGATGCGACTCGCCATCCTCGTAGGACAGCACGATCTGGTAATAAGGACTCCCCTCACCATCCAAGCGCTTTTCGGGGATGTAACAGCCGGGCGGCCGCTGCCCCTGGATTGTAACCTTGACGCCCTTTACTTCCGCAGATGGAACTCCGGGGAAATTAACATTGAGGAACACCCCCGGGTCCAGCTCCAGTCGTAGTAACTGCTGCAGCAGCGGCAGGCACCAACGCTGCGACGTTTCCCAGTGTATTTTTCGGTCCTCACCCACCGTAAAGTTCTTTTCCCCCGGCGCAAACACCTGGCTGATGGCGATGGCGGGGACCCCAAGTTGGGTGGCTTCACGTGCAGCGGCAATCGTTCCGGAATACGCCGTATCCTCAGCAAGGTTTGGCCCGCGGTTGATACCGGATATACAGACTGAGGGGCGTCGGCCTGAAATGAGCTCGTGAATACCTAGCATGGTGCACTCCGTCGGCGTGCCACTCACGGCGAAGCGCCTGTCATCCAGCTTGCACACGCGCATGGGAGAATCAATTGACAAGGAATGCGAGGCACCAGAACGATTTCCATCTGGTGCGACCACCCAGACATCATCCGAAATCTGCCTCACCACTTCTTCCAGAACCTTCATTCCCGGCGCATCAATGCCGTCATCGTTGACCAAAAGAATGCGGTGATCAGAAAGATCTCTCATGGTACTGCCTCGCAGCCTAGCGGATTCGCGGAACACGCACCGCTTTCCCCCGCTTGAATTTATTCTTTATTGTCGGACAATATTATTGTACAACAGCAGCACTGTACAACAAGATTCGTTGCCGAGAAAGCCCCGCAAGATGTTTTGCGCAACTTACGGCGCATAATGTGGAAACATGCTTTAGCACCCGTGGTGCCATGAACTGAATCGACCGATTTGGTAGTTGAACAAGCTCTGGAATGAAATTACTATGATTGCTATTGTACTACAATGTTGTATAACTAGGTGGCGCTATGTAGACTGCAAGATATCCCTTGAAAGCTCGACTGAGGAACAATGTCGCACAGCTTTATCGGAACAATAATCCAAATAAGGAGAAGACCATGACCAAGCTATTCTTGGATACCGACAAATACGGCGATGAATCCCCCTCTGCTGTGGTCGCTGCCTTTCATGGCAGTCTGCACGAGATCGTCCGTCAGCGCCTCGAAGAATCCGGCGCCGAATGGAAAGATTTCGTGCTTGGCGACGCCACCACACTGATCACCAAGAAAGATTTCGAGACAGTGGACAGGACTTTAGTAGATGCCGGTCATCGTTACGACTGGTCTGCAGGCATCTCTCAGAAGGAGCGCCCAGACGCCTACAAGCCAGCTGACGGGACTAGCGACGCCGACCTTGCCACCTTTTGCTTCGTACACCCCGATGCGCCACTCGCCAACCCGGATGCTGAAGGCCGCGAACTCCGAGGCGTCGGCGACAACGTCGTACGGTATAAGGAAAATACCACCGGTATTGCCCGGTATATCCGCTCCACGGACCGCGTCCTGAAATGGCTCACAGAGGGAGTACCTGAGAATACGATTGCCGTCATCGACGATTCCGGCGGCACCCTGACAGCGCCAATTCTGGAGCAGTTCAAAGGCGTCATATGCGCCGGTGGAACCGTTCGCTCGCACCTGGGCATACTGACTAGGGAGTACGGCATCCCTTGCCTGATGAACGCCAAGGTCAATGGCATCATGGAAGGCGATACGGTGACCATCGAATCCACTGCCCGCGCCAAAACAGCCGAGGATTACCAGGGCCAGACAAAGCGTGAGGTAACTGGCAACGTCTGGCGCATAGCCAAACGTGAAGAATGACGCCATCCACTAACAGATAGCCCGTGTCACCTTAGCTCGCGTGACGCCTGCGATAATAGCAATAAGGGAATGACCTGATGAAACTCGACTACGCACAACTACTGGAAAGCAACAATCTTCTGCAGATTAACGGCGATGAAACCTACTGGCTATGCGTCACCCGCACCGTGCAGGAATCCAAGCTGTTCCCGGTTCCGGCCTACATGTTGATGTCCTACCTCAACGCTTTCTACCGCTACCCGGCTCTGCTGCGCAAGATCGAAGACCACATGAGTGCGGAGGAAGTTGGCGACCGTGCCCGCCACATGGGCGCGAAAGCCAACGCGATCGCCATGTGGGGCCTTCCCTGTTTTTACTTGCTGGGCCGCGAGTGGATGATCAACATGGGACTCCTGCGGCCACAGGATGCCGCGGAAGACGTAGCCTATATCCTTGATTTCTGGAAGCGTTTTGAGCTGTCTTTCCGCCGCAATTCCGGGCACTTGACGGCATTTGAGGGCGGCCACCGCGGCCAGATTCACTCCGAAGCGCAGTTGCAGGTGTTCCACGCGGATCTGTACGACTGTAAAGTCGGCGACCCGCTGCATCAGGCAGCGCAGGCATTCGTCGCTTCCGCGTCACAGTATGCATTCCTCATTGCCTGTGAAAGTCGCATCAGCCTGCACAACCACGGCCCTTACAATCTGGGCGATGACCGACAGATGATTGTTCGGGACTTCAACGACATAGCGGAGTACGACTTCCCATGGTTGGACGACGTTGCCGAGGCCGTGCCTTACAACAACCTCACGGTTACCATGGCCACCCGCGGCGTCAACTTCAATATCATGGATGACTGGGGCAGCTTCGAGTCAGATCCAGAGTTCAAGGACGAGAACATAGTCGGTGTCGGCCTGTATACCTCAGGTCCTCTGAGCGACGGATTCCTGCCGGTCGGAATGGGCAGCCGGGAAGAACTCGCCCAGACCTTCCTTGATTTGAATGACAAGGTGAAAGACGCAATGAGCCGCCTGTGGCAGAAGATGGCAGGTTGGTCGCGGGACCAGATGCTGGATGCGGGCGCCCTCACCTATTACGCAATCATCAAGGATCTGGCACACATTGCCGGCTGCTACGATCCGGAGGACTGGATCAAGATCGATCACCGCGCCGAGCGTTTCCGTCCTCTGCTGAACGATGAGTATAGCCGGGATGCGCTTGGCGAAATCTGTGTCGGCGCAGCTCCCAGTCACCAGATCAACGAATACATGATGATGATGCACAACGATGCTCCGACGCGCATTTATTCCCCCATTCCATACTCGATTCTTCTTGATGGCGACTATGCACCTACTGTTGGCGGCGTGGAACCTGGCATAACCTACCTGGATGAGAAAAAGGATGTCTATCGCACTACCGAGGGCACACTGAGCATTGACGAGTACAACGCGCGTGTTCGCAAGTTTCAGCCGGAGCTGCACAAGGCGGAAAACCGACTTTTCTGCGAAACCTCGGTCAAGTACCGCTATGACACGCCCGAGGCTGACGCACTCTACAAACTTTATCAGAAGCACTCCCGGAACCTGGTTGGCAAGGGCGCCGGGCTGCGCCGTGACGAGGTGGAAGCACTCCGCCAGAAAAGCAACAGGGGATAGCCATGCAAATCAGTAGCCTGATAAGCCGAGCGGCCAGGCACTTCGGCGACGCCCCCTGTCTGAGCGAAGGCGGCAGGACGGTCAGTTTCCGCGAGTTTGACGCTTCGACAAACCGCCTGGGTAACAGCCTGCTTGCTATGGGACTCGAACCCGGCGATCGCGTAGGTGTGATGCTACCCAACAGCATCGACTGTCTCGTAGTTTATTACGCGCTGGCCAAGTGCGGCTTGGTGCGGGTAGGGATGAATACACGCGAAAACATCGAGGACCATCGTTTCAAGTTGGGCGAGAGTGGCAGCCGGGCGGTAATTCACGACACCGCCGAACAGCTGAGCGGTGACGTCGAATATGTCATCGACCGCGAAGAGCTGGGTCTAATGACCGAACAGGGCGACAGCAGCGTCTGTGCGGTAGACCGAGACATGGATGCGCCGCTGCGATTGGGCTTTACCGGTGGCACGACCGGACAGCCCAAGGCCGTGACACTGTCCACCCGCGGCGAGCTCAGCGAGCTGGCCGCCTTTCTTACTGACCTGGTTCCGGATATTCGGGAGGGCGACAGCTTTCTTCATGCGGCGCCTATCGCCCACGCATCAGGTGCCTTTTTCCTGCCGGCACTATGTCGCGGCGCGCACTCGTTGATCATGCCCAAATTTGACGCCGAAGAGTTCGTAAGGCTTGCAGTAGATACACAAGCTAGCCTGACATTCCTAGTCCCGACAATGCTGGCAATGATTCTTGAAGTGCCTGGTATAAACGAGGCGAACCTCAATTTTCGACGAATCGCCTACGGGGCCTCACCCATCTCACCCCGGCTGCTCGAACGCGCGGAGTCACGTTTCGGCAGGGTGTTTGCACAGAGTTACGGGCAGGCAGAGAGCCCAATGGTCATCACCTGCCTTAAGCCCGAAGACCACGGCCGCATAGGCTCCTGTGGCCGCCCCTTCGTCATTGCGGACGTCGCAGTTCTCGACGATGATGATCGGCGGCTGCCTCCCGGAGAGACCGGAGAGATTTGTGTGCGCGGCCCGCAGATAATGGCAGGCTACTGGAACCGGCCAGACGCGACGGCAGAGGCTATGCGCAACGGCTGGCTGCACACGGGCGACATCGGCACCATGGACGAAGACGGATTTTTCTACTTACTAGACCGCAAAAATGACATGCTGATCTCCGGCGGTTTTAACGTGTACCCGCGAGAAGTCGAGGACGTTCTCATGTCCTGCGATGGCGTCGTTGAAGCAGCCGTGGTTGGTCTTCCAGATGAGAAATGGGGGGATCGCGTGCACGCAGTCGTGTCCGGACGTCCGGATCTCGACAGCGGTGTCGTTCTCACGTGGGCAAAATCCCGCCTCGCGAGCTACAAGTGTCCCAAGGACGTAGAAATCTGGCAGGAGCTCCCCAAGAGCGCAGCAAACAAGATCCTGCGCAGAAAGGTCCGCGAAATTATCGTGGATCGCGACTCCGCCGCCGCTGACGAGGTATAGAGAATGCAGGATTTACAACTAGTAATGCACGGTATTGCCGTAAAGAAGTACGCGACGGTGGATGAAATCTGCTCCATCACCGGACTCCAAAGTGACACGGTAAAAGAACTCGTGGGCCACGCAGTAGCCAGGGGGCGCGCAAGCGAGGCAAACGGCAAATATCTGTTGACACCAACGGGGCAGATAACGCTAAAGTCGGCGTATAGCAAGACTTATGGGAGCTTGCGCCGCGACGAAGAATTCGTTGCGACCTACCAAGACTTCGAACGCATTAACAACGACCTGAAGCAGGCCATAACAGAATGGCAGACCATCGGTATTGGTGGTCAGACCGTGGCCAACGATCATTCGGACGAGGCCTACGACTCCGCAGTCATCGACCGCATTGGCGATATCCACGAGCGGGTCGAAATCATTCTTAAGCGCCTTGGCAACCAGGAACCCCGTCTTAATCGATACAGCAACAAGCTGCTTTCGGCGCTCGAAAAGGCAGAGGATGGGGATATACGTTGGGTCAGCGACGCGACCATGGAGAGCTACCACACCGTTTGGTTCGAGTTGCATGAGGATCTGCTCCGGATCATGGGCCGCGAACGAGAGGAATTCTGAGCATGGCCGCCACTCCACTCCATGGCAAATGGCTGCTCGCTCTGGATGGCAGCAACCTGCCCGAAAAGTCGCTTATTGGCGGCAAGGGCTGGTCGATCGCGCATATGCTGCGCCAGGGGCTGCCAGTCCCGCCCGCCTTCGTGATTACAACCGAGGCCTGCGCTGCCTACCTGGAAACCGGTGAGCTGCCTGCGGAGCTGGACGATCAGCTACAGGCAGCGATGCAGTGGCTGGAAGAACAAACGGGCAGGACGTATGGCTGTGGCCATTCGCCACTGCTGGTCTCCGTCCGTTCCGGGGCAGCTATTTCCATGCCCGGAATGATGGACACCGTTCTCAACCTCGGCATAAACGCCGAGACCATGCAGGCGTTCGCAGTTGAGTCCGGCGATGATAAATTTGCCCGCGACACCTATCGCCGCTTTCATGAGCTTTACGGCGAGATTGTGCTCAGGGTCACGGTTCCGGAGTTGGGTGAGAACGAGAATCTGTCGGAGTGGCGCGCGCGGATCGAGAAGGCAGCTGGCCAAGCCGTCCCTGAGGCGCCCACCGAGCAGCTCAAGGCCACCATAGAAGCCGTTTTCCGCTCCTGGACATCGCGCCGGGCCAAGCGCTATCGCAAACACCATGGCATCCCGGACAATTTGGGCACGGCGGTTACCGTTCAGGCCATGGTATTTGGCAACCTGGACCAGAACAGCGGAACTGGCGTACTGTTCAGCCGGAACCCGCTCACCGGCGAACCGGTGCCCTATGGAGAATACCTGCGCTGCGCCCAGGGCGAGGATGTCGTCTCCGGCAAATATACGCCGGGACACCTTGATGACATGAAAACCGCCGCGCCGGATGCCTACAAGACGCTGATCCATGCCGCCCAAACTCTGGAAAGTACCAACAGGGAAGTCCAGGACATCGAGTTCACAGTACAGCAAGGCAAACTCTACTTTCTGCAGTCACGCACAGCAAAACGCTCTCCCGCGGCCGCCGTACGTATCGCCGTGGATATGTACCGCGAAGGCACTATCGGGATCGAAGACGCCATCCGTCGGGTCAATCCCGACCAGGTTCGCAGTATCCTCAGTCCGCGATTGGGTGAGGGCGTGAGCAATGGCGCCACTGTTCTTGCCAGCGGTCTTGGTGTATCGCATGGCATTGGCGTCGGCACGGTTGTGAGCGATGCGGATGAAGCCGAACGTCGTGCACATGATGGAGAGGACGTGGTCCTGGCAACCGCGACGACGAGTCCCGACGATGTGCACGGCATGCTGGTGGCACGAGCGGTCATTACGGAACAAGGGGGTTCCACCTCCCACGCCGCCGTCGTAGGCCGAGCACTGGGACTGCCGAGCGTGGTTGGCTGTGGCGTCGGCACCGTCACTTCGCTACATGGCCAGACGGTCACCGTGGATGGAGAGAACGGCAAGATCTACGCCGGCGCCCTGAAGGTCGTCACTCCCTGCGAGACTGAAGACGACCGCCTCGCCGAGCTGTTGTCCTGGGCACACGAACACAGTCCCCTCACCGTGTACCGTCCCGATGAGGCACCGCAGGATACGCTTGACCTTGAAAGCAACGACGACGCGGCGGACCCCGCCAACCTGCCGGCGCTTATAAAGGGTGCACGCGGTGCTCGTGGTGGTGCGATTGCCAGTGAGCAGGGCGTAAAGGCCGCGCTGCAAGCGGGTCTCGAATACATTGTTGCCGAACCCACGCTGCCAGCGCTACTGGCAGCAATCCATGCCGGGGGCACGCCGGAATCAAGTCCATCAATAGAGAACGACTGACATGAAGAACGTGACTGCAAACGAGATCAAGAACCTGATCCAGATCTTCGACGACTCCGAGTGGCAAGAGTTGGCGCTACAGGTAGAGGACTTCAGGATATTCCTGTCGCGCGACCCGAACTCCGCAGGAGCGCCCTGGCAAAGCACCCAGACGCCCCCGGCACCAGCGGCTCCAGTGACCTCGGCGCCCGCTCCCGTCCCCCAACAACCCTCCAGCGGCTCTGCCGTGGCGCCGGCCCAGCCTACCGCCACCCCTAAAGCGGAGAGTGCGCCAATTCCGGACAACTATGTCGTGGTGAAGGCGCCAAATCTGGGTATTTTTTACCGCTCGCCAAAGCCTGGCGCAGCCCCCTACGTTGAACTCGGCGCCGAGGTCGATGATGAAACTGAAATCTGCCTCATTGAGGTTATGAAGCTGTTTACCCCTGTGCATGCCGGTATGCGTGGCACGGTCCGGCACATCTGTGTGGAGGACGGGGAAATGGTCGAGTTCGACCAACCACTCTTCTACGTCGAGCCTGCGGAATAGACTGCAGTATGGCTATTTCAAGACTGTTTATTGCCAATCGGGGCGAAATTGCGGTGCGTATTCTTCGTGCGGCACACTCCCTCGGGATTGAGACCGTGCTCGGAAGCTCCGCGGCCGACGCGGAAAGCCTCCCTGCGCGCATGGCCCAGCGCACGGTCATCGTAGGTCCGGCGGAAGCGACACGCAGTTACCTGGATGAACGGCTGATCGTGCAAGCAGCGCTGGGGGCGGGTTGTGACGCCCTGCATCCCGGATACGGCTTCCTGTCCGAGAGAGCTGCCCTGGCCCGATTGTGCGAGGAAAACGGCATCGCGTTTGTCGGCCCCCGTCCCGAAACTATTGAGGCCCTGGGAGACAAGCTCAGTGCGCGCCGCATTGCAGAGGCATCCGGGGTTCCCCTGGTACCGGGGACCCCGGCACTGGACTCCGCAGAGGATGCCTGCGCCGCGGCAAGTGAGATCGGTTATCCAGTGGTCATGAAGGCTACGGCGGGTGGGGGCGGCCGCGGCATGTTCTTCGCGCGAGGACCAGAAGACGTCAGGGCATCTTTCAACAAGGCCTCGGAAGAAGCACGCGCAGCATTCGGCGATGGATCACTGTACATCGAACGCTTTGTCGAGAGTGCCCGGCACGTTGAAGTTCAAGTCTTCGGTGACGGTGAAGGGAACGTGCTGCATTTTGGCGAGCGCGATTGTTCCGTGCAGCGCCGCTACCAGAAGCTGATCGAAGAAGCACCCTGTACAATCATGCCGGATACAGTTCGCGCCGAGCTGCATGCGGCCGCCGTGAAGCTGACTTCTGACCTGAATTACCGCAATGCGGGTACGGTGGAATTCCTGTTCGACGTCGAGCGCGGTGAATTCTACTTCATTGAGGTCAATGCCAGGATCCAGGTCGAGCACCCAGTGAGCGAACTCATTTCACGACGAGATTTGGTCGCCATGCAACTACGGCTCGCCGGCGGTGAAGCCCTGGATCTGCAACAATCGGACATCGTCCTCCACGGCCACGCCATCGAATGCCGGGTTAACGCCGAGGATCCGGATCACGGGTTTCTGCCCAGCCCTGGGCGTCTTACCACCTGGGAGCCGCCGGACATGGACTTTGTTCGCCTCGACACATTCTGTAGCCAAGGTGCGCTTATCCCCCCTTATTACGACAGCATGGTCGGCAAGCTGATCGTATACGGAAACGATCGCACGGAAGCACTGCTACGTATGGACGAAGCGATCCGCCAATTCTCGCTTGCGGGCGTCAAGACCAACATGCCTTTGCAGCACTTCATCATTCGGCATCCGGATTTCCACAACAACCTGATAACCACACGCTGGCTGGAACAAACCGGTCTGCAAGCGTTCGCCAATCGAGAGGAGTAACGCGCAATGGCGCATATTGAATTTCTGGACGAGACACTTCGGGACGGACAGCAGAGCCTCTGGGGTATGCAGATGCGTGCAGGTATGGCCCTGCCTGTGGCTCCGACACTGGACAAAAGCGGTTTTCGGGTAATCGACCTGGCGGGGTCTTCGATGTTCGAGGTCCAGATCCGGGTCAACAGTGAAGACCCATGGGAGAGCCTTGACCTGCTGACCCAGGCCATGCCGAACACGCCGATTCGCGGAGGCATGCGTGCCAATGCCTCGGTAACTTTTGGTGTAACGCCGGATGCGATGATGGACATGTGGATGCGCCAACTGAACGTGCACGGCTGCCGCTCCTTCTGGATCTACGATGTTCTATTCAACATCGACAAGATGCACCGTCTGGCGAAAGTGGCCAAGGAATTCGGCTCAGAAGTTGCCGGCTCCATCATGTTCACATCCAGCCCCGTACACACCGATGAATACTACGCCGACAAGGCTGACAAACTGTCCGTTTGCCCTGATATCGACACTATCCTCCTCTACGATACCGCCGGCGTTCTGGACAAGGAGCGGATGCAAACTCTTATACCGGCTATTCAGGCTAACGCGCGCGGTAAACCGATTGAGTTCCACTCGAACAACATACTGGGCATGTCCGGAAAAGCCTATTGCGACGCCATAGAACTGGGTGTAAAGATTTTGCACACCGCTAGCCGCCCCATGGCGAACGGACCTTCGGTGCCATCCACCGAAATCATGGCTCGCAACGTCGAGCTGCTGGGGCATACGCATAACATCGACACGTCCCTGCTGCCCCCAGTCGCAGAACACTTCGAGAGGGTCGGCAAGGCTGCCGGCTTTCTGGTCAACCAATCCCATGAGTACGATGTGCTGTCGGCGAGCCACCAGATACCAGGCGGCATGATCGGTACGCTGCGCGCGCAAATGGCCAAGCACAACCTGAGCCACAGAATGGATGACGTGCTGATGGAGACCGCCAAGGTTCGTGCCGAACTGGGCTATCCGGGGATGGCGACGCCCTTCTCCCAGCTGGTTGGCATCCAGGCAGTGCTCAACATGGTCAATGGCGAGCGGTACAAGATCGTTCCTGACGAGGTCATCCAGTATGCTGCCGGTTTCTACGGGGATCCGGTAGCGCCGATCGACCAAAACATCTACGACCGCATCATGAGTTCTCCACGGGCGAAGAAGGTCGCCGCACACCCACCGCAGCAACCGACCGAGGAAGAGCTTTACAAGGAGTATGGTACTCGCGATCCGGACGAGCTGATTTTGCGCGCGCTGATGCCAGAGGCGGATTTAAAGAGAATGCGCGAAGCGGGACCGGTGCAGCGGGACTACCCGATGCTCTCCTCACCCGAACTGGCAGAGGTGGGTCGATTGATGAAAGTGGCGAAAGCGCCATTGGTTCAGATTGAGTCGCAGAACCTCAGCGTCACTCTGAGGAAGTAATGCCATGGCTACCCGACGCGCAGTTATCGTAGATGTGATTCGAACGCCCTTTGGGCGAGGCCGCGAATCGGGCGTTCTGGCGCACTGGCACCCCGTGGACCTGTACGCGCAGGTCCTGTCGGCCATAGTAGAACGTAACCGCCTGGACCCGGCGCTGATCGAGGATGTCATCACCGGCTGCGTTGTTCAGGTGGCCGAACAATCGGGAAACATCGGCAGACAGGCGGTACTTGCAGCCGGCTTCCCGGAATCCGTGCCCGCGGTGACACTGGATCGTAAGTGTGGTTCCGCCCAGCAGGCAGTGGATTTCGCGGCCCAGGGCGTAATCGCCGGCGCTTGTGATCTCGTCCTGGCCGGCGGCGTGGAAATGATGAGCCGCGTGCCCATGCGCGCGAACCGTATGGGCAAGGACAACATGGGCAGTGCCCACCATGCCCGCTATCCAGAGGGACTCGTGGGTCAAGGTATTGCCGCAGAACTGATTGCGGCGAAATGGAACATTAGCCGCGAGGAACAGGACAGACTGGCATTGCGCTCGCATGAACTTGCTGCCGCTGCGGAAGATAGTGGGAGCACGGCCCGGGACATCCTGCCGCTTCCGAGTCGCAACCACGACTCATCACCCGTTGCCCGGGACGAGGGACTGCGAAGGGATACCACGTTCGACAAGCTGTCAGCATTGCAACCGGCGTTCAGGGATCCGACGATGCAGGAGAGGTTCCCGGAAATCGACTGGTCCGTCAGTGCCGGCAACTCTAGCCAGGTCACGGACGGCGCCTGTGCGGTCCTCATTGCGGAGGAAAGCACCGCCGCGCGTCTCAACCTAACCCCGCGGGCCAGCGTCGAAGCCTTCGCAGTGACCGGCGACGACCCGTTGTTTATGCTCACCGGCATCATACCGGCCACAGAGAAGCTGCTGCGCCGCGCCGGGGTTTCCTTCGATGACATAGACTCCTTCGAGGTCAATGAGGCGTTCGCGTCCGTAGTGCTGGCTTGGCAAAAGCACTTTGCTGCGGATCAGGAAAAGATCAACCAGTTTGGAGGCGCCATCGCCCTGGGACATCCTGTGGGCGCTTCGGGTGGCCGTCTGCTGGGTAATCTGCTGAGAACGCTTGAGGAAACCAACGGACGCTACGGTTTACAGACCATGTGTGAATCCGGTGGCATGGCAAACGCTACCCTGGTGCGGCGCCTGTAGCCGCTCGCAGTGCTCCGTACGGCACCCGGCCGTTACTGTCGTTCAGTGCTGGGCTGCGGCAGCGAAAGCGTCGTCAGGCAATGTAGTGAGACTGAGTCGACGGCGACGCAGGTGGGCTCGGGCGGTGCGCTCGGCCTTTTTGGGATCGCCCATGAGAACAGCCTCAACCATTGAGTGCAATTCCTTGAGCTGGCTTTCATGCTGTTTGCGGGACACAAAGGCCTGGAACTGCAGACGTAACAGGCTGATCTGCATGCGCGGCACCATGTGCTGCAGCTCGCGATTACCGCCGATGTCGTACAGCGTATCGTAGAAGCGTCGTCGTTCGTCGAGAAACGCAAGCGTCTCGCCCTCCTCACCCTCATGCATCGCCGATTCGAAAACTTCCTGTAGTCGTTGCCGATTGTCGCCTTCATTGATATGACGGGCGGCCAACTTCGCCGCAAGCCCCGCCAGTACCTCCAGAACACACATCATGTCGCGGACCTCGTCACGCGACTGCGCGCGAACGAAGGCACCACGGTGTTTGTTCAGCACCAGAACGCCCTCGCCGGCTAGTCGCTTGAAAGCCTCACGTACCGGCCCCCGGCTGACCTTCAACTCACGAGTCAGGTCAGCCTCGATAAGCCGCTGTCCCGGGACATAGCGTCCCTTCTTGATACCGGAAAGGATTGCTTCCATGACGCGACGCGGGGAACTGACAGAGACGCTTGAACCCGCCGCCTCCGGCTCTCGCCGGCTTCCCGTCAAATTGTTCTTGCTTTCTACCATATCATCTAGCACGTTGCTGGTGCCGCCACTTTTCCAGTGGTGCCACTTTTCGAATCAATTGCCTGCGACTTTTCAGGCCACCAAAACAGCGCCGCTGTGTGCCCCAAGCGCCTCCGCATAGTAACACCAGGGTGCCCAGAGCCGGAGCCAGGCCCCGGGCATTTGCTCACTAGATACGCGCCGAAGTGCCACCGTCGATCAAAATGATTGAACCATTTGTGTACGTTGATTCATCCGATGCCAGATAAACACAACCATATGCTACCTCGTTCGGGGTACCGGTACGGCGCATGGGGCAGAAGCGGTCGGCCACTGCCTCATCGTCGAACAGGGAGATATGCGTTTCAATCATCGGGGTGTCGATAAAGCCGGGGCAGACACAGTTCGCGCGCACGCCATCAAGAGCGTAGGCAGCGCACAGTGAGCGCGTCAAATTGACGATCGCGCCCTTGGCCGTAGTGTAGGCATGGGCATCCGGGTGCCCCTTGACCCCCAGCACGGATGAAATGTTGATGATCGACCCCGCACCCTGCTCTTTCATGTGTGGAATCACGAGCCGAGACATGTAAAAGATTGAATCGAGATCAATGGCCATGACCTCGCGCCACATTTCGGGGGTAGTGTCCGTCACCGAACCCATTGATCCTGCGTGCGTCTTCTCCCAGGAATAACCGACACCCGCGCCGTTAAGCAGCACGTCGACGCGTCCATACTCGGCAATGGTGGCATCCACCAGCTTTTGCGCGCCTTCGGGCGTGGACAGATCCGCCGCCACCACAATACCCTTGCCGCCGTCACGCGTGACGTTGGCCAGCGTCTCGTCCAGGTTACTCTGCGTCCTGGAGCATCCGACAACCTTCGCGCCCTCTCGGGCAAAAAGCTCCATGCACGCGCGTCCAATCCCCGAGCCGGCGCCCGTGACGATCGCTACCTTGTCCTGTAAACGTCCCATATGATCTCCCTTATACATTTATTGTGGCTGTGGAACCAGGGAAGCACTCCCGCACCGCAGCCGCTCATTAGGTAGGACAATCCTGTCCTATATTGTTGCGTTTGTCCAGACGAAACCACGCTCTCTCAGGACTCCAGCACAGCTGACTGCGGCCTCAGGGCAGACGCGCCGCCAACTATCTATAATTTCCTTGAAGACACCGGTGCAGATACCGGATCGTCGTCACGCGTGCAGATTCGCTCCACCACTCACGAAAAAAGTTTGGCCGGTGATATATTCGGCCGCCGGTGAGGCTAGGAAACGCATGAGTGCGACATAGTCTTCGCTTTGCACCGCCCTTCCACTAGGATTCTTTTGCGCCGACTGAGCTACGAGACTGCTCGCATTATTCCCGAAGACTGCACGTACGGCATCTGTCTCGACAATTCCCGGCGCGATGCTGTTGATCCGGATACCGCGCGGGGCCAACTCCACTGCCATGTAACGCACGAGGCTTTCCGCAAGCGCTTTGCTGACACCGACAGCGACATAGTTCTCGATCACCGTGCGGCCTCCGCGGCTTGTTAAATAAAAAATAGTGCTGCCGCGAACTAGCAGGCCCGCCAGCGCTTGAGTGATATACAGCAGGGACAGGCCATTCACCGACACCGCCTTGTCGAAACGCGCGGGCTCTGCGTCGAGGATGCTGGTCGGGTAAGCCATGACAGCGCTGTGCACAAGCTGATCGACGCGGCCGGCTACTTGTCGTACGGCTTGCGCAATCGCCGTGCAGCCTGCTGGCGTCGACACATCCGCCTTGACCAGTGTGCAGCTTCCGCCTTCGTTCAGGATGCGTCGTTCCGCCTCATCCGCGACGGCATCATCGTTAGCGTAGTTAATGAATACGTGATTGCCGTCGCGCGCAAATGCGCTTGCGATTTCCAGCCCGATTCCCCGCGAACCGCCAAGAACAAGTGTCGCCAAAATTAAATACCTCACATTTTATGCAATTTTCTTATAATTCGAGTTTATACATCCGGTGCGCGATCTAGATGAGACGGGGCTTCAGCGCGATAGCGAACCGACGCAAGTCAATGCGGAGGCGCGGGGACAGCACCCAAGCCGCGCCTGGTCGAGCGTATTCTCTCTTGCGGAGGTCATGGTCGAGTCGCGGCAGGAAAAACGTCCGGAGATCTCAGTCGCCGACCCGGAAGTCAGGAAACACTTCGTCGGGAAGTGACGCCACGCGCCTTTTCGCGGCCTGTACGTGCTGTTTGCCAACCCGGGCGGCGCGGATCGCATCGCCATTGAGTACCGCGTCAATAATTCGCAGGTACTCGTCGATCACCTGCTGTCGCTGCTCGTTGTCGAGATAGGGAAATGACTGCAGGCGCAGTAGGTGTAGCTGTGCCGTGGGCATGATGTAGGGCAGCTCAACGTTGCCACCGAGTTCCATTAGGGTCTGGTATAGGTGCTGACGCTTGCCAACGAAGGTCACATCGTTAACGCTGCCGCGTTGGAACTTTTCGATCCACTGCAGAATGTCCGCCAGCGGCTGTGTCGAAACCCCGGCTGCGACGGCCTCCGCAGCCAGCTTGGCCATCAAGGAGGTCAAGGGTTCAAGGACCGTCAACAGGTCGGCGGCTTCCTTGCGAGAAAATGCGCGAATGTGCGCACCACGGAAAGGTATCTGCCTGAGTATGCCCTTGCCATGCAGCCGCTTGAGGGCCTCGCGTACTGGGCCACGAGAGATATTCAGGGTCGCGATCAGGTCCGCCTCCACCAGCTTCTGCCCGGGCACATAGCGACCGTTGTAGAGCCCTTCCTGAATCCAGTTGACGATAATATCCGGTGAATTGCCGCCTTTATTCACGCGTTTCTTTGATTTTCCCAGCTCCGTTTTTTGCAACCCGCTCATCCACTAATTCCCCCGCATCCTGTCAACGCGAATGTAAAAGAACTTTTCCCATCTGGAATATTAACAGGGCAAGCGACTCTTGGCAGTAACTACCGGGGTTTGAGGAATGCGCCGGGATCTATTAGAGTCATTTCATCGCGCAACTGCCTCTTAAGCACCTTCCCGCTGGCATTCCGCGGCAGGTCGCCCACAAGATAATAGTACTTGGGTCGCTTGAAACGCGCCAGGCGCGCCAGGCAGAGGTCGTCCAGTGCCGCGAGATCCGGCACTGACCCGGGCGACGCCACTACGATGGCAAGTACACTTTCACCCCATTCTGCATCCGGCAGGCCGATGACGGCGATATCGGCGATATCGCTCGACTCATGCAGCACGTCCTCAACCTCACGGGCGTAGATATTCATGCCTCCGGAGATGATCACGTCCTTTTTCCGATCCAGCAGTGTGAGATAGCCTTCATCGTCCAGACGGCCGATGTCGCCAGTGCGAAGCCAGCCCGCAACCACCGTTTCCGCAGTGGCATCCGGCCGGTTCAGATACCCTTGCATGACGGTTGCGCCGCTGACAGCAATCTCGCCGGTCGCGCCGGGAGCCAGTGGCTGGCCTTCATCATTGAGCACGGCGATCCGCAGGCCTGTTCGCACAATACCCACGGATGCCAAGCGGTCCTCGCGTTGCTCGCGGATACACTGAGCGATCATGGTCTTACTCATGGCCGTGATGGTACAGGGGCTTTCGCCCTGGCCGTAGCCGTTCCACAGTTTTGCCCCGAACATCGCGTAACCGGTACGCAGGTCCGCCGGGGTGATGGGAGCTGCGCCCAGTAGCACCGCCTTCACGTTGTCCAGGTTTGCGTGCACAAGTGCCTGATAGCGATCGAGACGCCGCAGGAGTGTAGGCGGCATGAAGAAGGAGAGCTTCGGATAATGATTGATCAGAGTGGCGAGTTCCGCAGCTTCGAAGCCGCCACTCTCTGGCAGGACATTGTTGCCGGCCTTGGCTACGAAAGACAATCCGAACAGGCCCGACGCGTGGGAGGTCGCCGCCAGGTGGAGCAGCGCATCGTGCTCTCCCAGAGAGTCGATATCGGCATAGTAGGCCAGCGTCATGGCCATGAGATTGCCGTGGGAAAGCATTGCCCCCTTGGGTTTACCGGTGGTGCCGCTGGTGTAGAAGATCCAGGCCAGGTCACTTGTCTGCCGATCCGCGATAGCCGCGGTCGGTGACTGCAGCGCGACATGGTAGTCCGCGCTGCGAGGAACCAGAATGGCCACGTCGTCGAGGAGTGCTTGCAGTTCCGCGGCCTGCTCCGCGCTTGTGAATACCAGCCGCGCGCCGCAGTCCCGCACCATGAAAGCAAGCTCACTCGCACTGAGTTTGGCATTCATCGGGGCCGCGGCCAGTCCGGCATGCCAGGTTGCATAGAGTATTTCCAGGTATTCAGGGCAATTCGGGGTAGTGATCGCAACCGTCATGCTGTCGCCAGCATGGTTCCTGATGGCGGAAGCGAGGCGGGCCGTGCGCTCCCCGAGCTGCGAGTAATCAAGTACTGCGCGGCACCCAACGGAGACCGCAGGTCGTTTGGGGTAACTCAGGGCTGTGTTTTCCAGCAGCTGTGCGACATTCATCTGCAGGCTTCCAGGATGCTGACAACTACCGCGGCCTCTTCGATACCCATCAAACCGCCGCCATTTTCCTGCAGGGCCAGTTTTGCCCCAGCGACCTGGCGCGGACCCGCTTCACCGCGCAGTTGCGTCACCAACTCGTGAATTTGTGCAAGGCCCGTTGCCCCTATGGGATGACCCTTGGATTCTAATCCCCCCGAGGGATTGAAAGGTATGCGCCCTCCAAGAGTGGTTTCCCCCCTCTCCGCGCCGGGGCCGCCCTCGCCGAAGTCGAAGAACCCCATATTCTCGCTCTGCTGGATCTCGCCAAAGGCGGTGGCATCGTGGCATTCCGCGACGTCTATATCCGCCGGCGCCACGCCTGCCGTCTCGTAGGCCCTGAGAGCGGCGCGGCGGGAGATATGTTTCTCGATCTCGGTGTGCTCCCGGCGTCCCCCGTTCATCAAGCAGCACGCCCGTACCTTTACCGCCCGACCCGGATGTGCCATGCGCTTGAGTGCCGATTCGCTGCAGAGTATCGCGGCGGCGGCACCGTCGCTAATTGGCGAGCACATTGGCAGTGTAAACGGCCAGGCGATCAACCGGCTGGCCAGTACCTCGTCGATGGTGAAGGGTTTGCGGTACTGAGACAGCGGGTTTGCAACCGAATGGCGGTGGTTCTTGGCGGCCACGGCGGCGATCTGCCGCTGGGTCGTGCCGAAACGTCCCATGTGGTATTTGGCAAAGGCGGCGTAGATGTCCATGAACACGGTGCGTGTGCTCTCGCGCGCCGCTTCTTCTTCGGGCGTGGGTACAGCGGCAGACATCGCTTCCAGCCTGTCCACAGTATTCTCGCTGTTGGCGCGGTCCCAGCTACCCTGGAACGCTGCCATGGAAAGGGTCGAGTCCGTGTGGCACATCTTTTCAGCGCCGATGGCGAGGGCGATATCCACCTGCCCCGCCTGTATCTGGGTCATGGCGATATGAAAGGCCGTGGAGGCACTGGCACAGGCGTTCTCCACATTGATGATAGGCACGCTGTCGAATGGCAGTCCGGACAGGGCAACCTGCCCGCGAATACCGAACTGCCCCTCCATGGCACCTTGAGTCGCGTTAGCGAAGGTAATTGCGCCGATATCGTCGTGCGACAGAACGGCATCCCGAAGTGTCAGGCGCACGGCTTCCTCTGTCAAATCAGTCAACGACCGATTCAGGAAGCGCCCGAATGGCGTCATGCCTACTCCGATTATGTATACATCGCTCATGTTGTTCCGCCTTTGTGATGACGAATTATTGTATGACAAAATAGTAGTAATGTACCATGCTTGCGTGATTGCTTATCAACTGCGCCGGTGCATGCCGCGCATCGTCCTGGAGAGAATACAATGACTCGACTCGCCAACCACCGGGTGCTGATCGTCAACGATGACGGTATCCATGCCCCAGGCATACGACTGCTCGAAAAAGCAGTAAGAGAGCACTGTGATGACGTCTGGGTGGTCGCGCCGGATGAGGAAAAATCCGGAGCCTCCCACTCGGTCTCTATGCACGTTCCCATTCGTCTCAGGCAGCTAGACGACCGGCATATCGCGATCAAGGGATCGCCCACCGACTGTGTCCTGATGGCTCTGCGGGAGATCATGCAAGAGCTGCCGACGCTGGTGCTCGCGGGCATCAATCGAGGCGGTAATCTCGCGGATGAGATTCACTACTCCGGCACAATCGCGGTCGCCATGGAGGCGGCGCTGATGGGCATTCCCTCCATTGCACTCAGCCAGGTATTCGAGCGTGGCGCCGATGTGCCCTGGGACACCTCGGAACGTTATATCGTACCCGTCGTCGAGCAGATACTTGAGCGTGGGATAGCCGCCGGCTCCTTCGTCAACATTAATTTCCCACCGGTCACCCCCGACGCGGTCAGCGGAGTTCAGGTCGTGTCCATGGGCCGGCGTCCGCCCGGAGCGTTCAAAACCGAAGGCCGAGTGGATAACCGGCAGATACCGTATTACTGGGTTCACCTGGAACCGGATGCGGGCGGCGATGCGGACGGCACTGATCTGCGCGCGATGGCGGATGGGGCGATCTCCGTCTGCCCACTGCAGGTGGATATGACAAACCGCGCGATGTTCGCGGCTCTCTCCGGCATGACACTGAATCGCGATTAACACGGTATGTAGCAAAAATGGTGGCGCAGGCGGCTGGCCAGCTGTGCCTGGCCTTTGTCACTCAGAACCCGATAAGCTGACTATGTGACCCACGTCACTACCCAGCGCAGCGGGGAGTTGTATCCTTGTACTTCGGCGCGTCCTTGGCCCCGCGGATAGAGCAGGCGGCGTCCCATATCCAGGATTCGAGGGACTTGTTTATTTCGGACTTTATTTTTGCCATGCAGTGTTCAGACCCAGCGACTACCACGAAAGGCTGTCGATTATAGATGTAAATATCCACCGGGTTATGCCTTTTTAGTATTAGCATCCCAGCTGTCTGATGGAAGTTCAATAGCCACAGTGTACCCATTGAATTCCATTCCAGTCCATTCCTGGTGGCTGCCGGCATGATGGTTTAGGATATTCGTCGTCGCAAAATGTTCCCGATATCTTCTTTGGAATAGTAGAAATGGCTGCGCCCACTCCTAACCTTGAGTTGGGCTAACCTTCAATCTGGGTTCCCTAGCGACTAGAACGGGACAATGTCAGGCGATCCAAGGCTCAGGATAAAAGGGATCCAACTTCAGACTCTGCGAGCCCTCCTGCACGCTCGTCTGTCACAGCTATCAATCAGGACAGCATCGACAGTGACAACAACGGAAACATCCGCGGCGCCTACTTCAATACCACCGATAAGTCTACCAAAAACCCCGCCCGCCCTGGGTTGGGTAAGTGGTGCCAATGGCACCACTTAGTCCGTCGAGAGCTGACGGGGTTTCCAGCCGGAACCGTCTTAATCCGTCGCGCCTAACCGCAAGTGCGTCCATTTGAACCAAAAGCCCCGACCTGTAGTGACGGGGTTTCCAGTTCTCCCGGCCGTGGTCCTCGCTTTGAGAGCCATCAGTTGTCGCCTGCGTGCCGATGCCAGCCCAAGTCACTGCCCAGCGCAGCGGGTAGTGACGTGGGCGCTGTCCCCCGCCCATGCCGCAACAAGCACTCACTCAGAACCGCCTGGTTTCTGCGGAAACAACCGAAAGAGCGTCCAGACCTGTCTCATTCCCACGCAACCCGTAACCCGGCAGGACTTGGTGCAGGTGGTGCCACTGGCACCACAAACCCCGTCCGGATGCGACGGGAAAAAACCCCGCCGCAACTTGACCGGGTTTTTTGTGACAAACGCATTATCTGTTGGTCTATACTCCCGACAGTAGCGAATTTACCCGTGGCCACTACGGAAAAGTGGCAAGGAGACCCCACCTTGCAGTCGCAATCGGGGTAGGCAGATTCCGGTAGTATTGGAATCTGCTGAACGCGTCAGCCAGGGCCTTTCTTGACGCAGCAGTCAGTAATGACCGGGTCCATCTTCGAACCATCACGGTGCCCCACAGCCTGGGTCGCCGCACCTTCCAATCCATCCCGCTCTTCCAAGGGTTTGTTCAAACGCCGCAGTTGCTGCCGGGGGCTGCGTCCTCGGCCGCCCACTGCTTTTTTAACCACGCAAACACTCTGGCGGTCAGCGTGTTCTGCCCATTTCACTCAGGAGGTAATTCCACCCAGCCTCAGGCTGGATAACCGTTGGTTTGCACGGGCCAGTTTTCCCTAGAAAACACACCGTGCTGTCTATGGCCAGACACATTCAGGTCAACCGGGATTGGTGTCCCGTGATCGTTCCGCCTAGCGGGCCTGCGCAGCTTCTGTTGCCAGGTGATCAGAAACACTCACCGAAGGATCAACACTATGCGCGACCTGAACTACCAACTGAAAATGTTATGCCGGCACAGCCACGAAGGCAGCTTTGAAACCCGAGTTGGCCGGGAACGGCAGCTGACGGCCATCGCCAACCAGTTGCACGAGCTGGGCTTCCGGCAGCTGCAGGCCACCTCCCTGAAGCAGAAGCATGTCAGGGCCCTGGTCGACCACTGGCAGGGGCAAAACCTCTCCCCCGGCACCATCAAGAACCGCATGAGCTGTTTACGCTGGTGGGCGGAGAAGGTTAACAAGCGGGCCGTGGTGGCTGGTTCCAATGACTTCTATGGCATACCGGACCGTCAGTTCGTGTCCGACAACAGCAAGGCCAAGGGGCTGGCACGGGAGCAACTTGACCAGGTCAAGGACGAGAATGTGCGCATGAGCCTCCGCCTGCAGAAGGCCTTCGGCCTCCGTAGGGAGGAAGCCCTCAAGATCCGGCCCCGCTGGGCGGATCGAGGCGACCATCTCCATCTCAAGGCCAGCTGGACCAAGGGCGGACGGGAACGCACTGTGCCGATCCGCACCAAAAAGCAGCGCGTCCTGTTGGAACAGGCCAAGCGGCTGGCTGGACTGGGCGCCCTGATCCCCGGCGGGCGCAGCTATATCGAGCAGCTCAGGATCTACGAGCGCCATACGGCCAATGCCGGCCTCTCCAAAATGCACGGCCTGCGCCATGCCTACGCCCAGCAACGCTACCTGGAGCTCACTGGCTGGCCTTCCCCACACGGCGGCGGGCCCAGCAAAAAGGACCTCACTTCGGCACAGCAGCAGGCGGATCAAAAGGCGCGCCTGGCCATCAGCAGGGAGCTGGGCCATGTCCGGGAGCAAATAACCGCGGTGTACCTGGGGAGATAGACCATGCAGATCCAGCCCCGCCTCATCCGACTCCGCGATGCCCCCGACTACCTGGGCATGGACCGCAATCGCTTCAATCGGGAGGTGCGCCCTGCCCTGACGGAACTTCGCATCGGCAGCCAGGGTGTTGCCTTCGACCGCCTTGAAATGGACGCCTGGGTGGACCAATATAAACGGTGCAACGGGCGTCCCGCACGACATCGAGGAGATGAACTATGGGACGCAATCGAAACTCCGGGCTGCGGAAGCGGGGTGGGATCTGGCATATCGACAAGCAGGTCCTCGGCCATCGCATTCACCAAAGCACTGGAACGAGCGAACTCAAAACGGCGGAGCTGATACTGGCCCGCCGGGTTGAGGAGATCAGGCAGGCGTCAGTATTCGGCATACGGCCGGTGCGCATTTTCCGCGAGGCAGCCACGCGCTTTCTCGAGGAGAACACCCACCTGGCCACCCTCCGGACCTACGCCTTCCATCTCAAAGAGCTGGACCCGTACATCGGCGAACTGCCGCTGCATCAGGTCCATATGGGCACACTGCAGGCCTACATAGATCAAAGGAAGAAGGAGGGCAAGAAGAACAAGACCGTCAACGGCGCCCTGGCCACGGTGCGCCGGGTTCTCAACCTCAGTGCCCGGCTGTGGCGGGATGAACACGGTTTGACCTGGCTGGAGTCGGCACCGCTGATACAGTTGCTGCCGCTACACGATGCCAGGCGCCCCTACCCGCTCAGTTGGGAGGAGCAACACCGTTTGTTCAAGGCGCTGCCGGATCACCTGAGCCGGATGTGTCTGTTCAAGGTGAACACCGGCTGCCGGGATGGCGAGGTCTGCAGCTTGCAGTGGGATTGGGAGATCGACGTGCCGGAACTGGGCACCTCGGTATTCCTTATTCCGGGAGCAAAGGTCAAGAACCGGGAGGATCGGTTGGTGGTACTGAACCGGGTGGCAAAGTCAGTGATCGACAGCGTGCGCGGGCAACACCCGCAGCGCGTCTTCACCTACTACGGCCGTCCGGTACGCAGCATCAACAACAATGGCTGGAAAACGGTCCGGCGCAAGCTGGGCCTGCCGATCCGGGTGCACGACCTGAAACATACCTTCGGTCGCCGCCTGCGAGCGGCCGGTGTGCCCCTGGAAACCCGGAAAATACTGCTGGGCCACAGGAACGGCGACATCACCACGCACTACTCCGCGCCGGAGCTGGAGGAGCTCATTGAGGCGGCAAATCGGGTGTGTTCAGGAAAGTCCGGCAAAACTCCGGCACTGGTGGTGCTGCGGCACCGAACCCAGAGCGCCGGTGCGCGGTAGGCAATTGATTTTGAAGGGGAAAGTGGTGGGCCGTGCTGGATTCGAACCAGCGACCAATTGGTTAAAAGCCAACTGCTCTACCAACTGAGCTAACGGCCCCGGAGGAGGTGCGTATAGTACGGATTTGACCATAAAACTCAAGTGCTTTTTACGTCAAACGCCGGCAATTGACCCGCTATGCCCGGTAACGCGTCGGGTCGGCAACGCCAGCCTGCAGGAAACCGTCGCGCCGCAGTCGGCAGGCATCGCAACGGCCGCAGGCCAGACCTTCATCGGTAGCCTGGTAGCAGGAGACGGTGAGCGCGTAGTCGACACCCAGGCCGATACCTGCGGCAATGATTTCGGCCTTGGAGAGATGCATCAAGGGCGTGTGCAGGGTAAGCCGCCGCCCTTCCACGCCAGCACGGGTGGCAAGATTGGCCATTTCCTCAAAGGCGGTAATGTAGGCCGGGCGGCAGTCGGGGTAGCCGGAGTAATCCACGGCATTCACCCCGATAAAAATAGCCTGGGCATCCAGCACCTCGGCCCAGCCCAGCGCAATGGACAGGAACACGGTGTTGCGTGCCGGCACGTAGGTCACCGGTATTCCTGTTGTCGCCTCCTCGGGCACGGCGATAGCGGGATCGGTAAGGGCGGAACCGCCGATGCTGTCGAGATTGAGGGTAACGACCTTGTGCTGTACACCGCGGTGCGCGGTCGATACACGCTCTGCCGCCACCAATTCGGCGCGATGGCGCTGCCCGTAATCAAAACTCAGCGTGTAGCACTCATAGCCCTGCCGCAACGCCATGGCGAGCACCGTGGTGGAATCCAGGCCGCCGGATACCAGGATAACCGCACGCTGCCCCGTGCCCGGGCGCTCAGTGACCGGGCTCATCGTTCCACAACAGTTTGTGCAGCTGCAGCTGTAGCCGCACCGGGAGGTTATCGGCGAGAATCCATGCCGCCAGCTCGCGCCCGTGCAGCTGGCCATGGCTGGGGGAAAACAGCACATCCGACACGCGCTGCGCCAGGTTGTACTCATCCAGCTTGAAGCGTGCCCACTCGTAGTCCGCGCGGTCGCAAATCACGAACTTCACCTGATCGTGAGGTGTGAGGTGCTGTACGTTGCTGTAATCATTGCGGTGGGCCTCTTGGGAGGCGGGCGTTTTCAGGTCGAGCACTTTCACCACGCGGGGGTCCACCTCGTCCACCGGCAATGCGCCGGAAGTCTCCAGCGAAACCTCGTAACCGGCATCGCACAGCGCGGACAGCAGTGGCAAACAGTTTTTCTGGGCCAGGGGTTCGCCACCGGTCACCGTCACATAACGCGGCCTGTATGCAGCCACGTCGGCCAGCACCCCGGACATCGCGCGCAGCTCTCCGCCATTGAAGGCATAGGCGGTATCGCAGTAAACGCAACGCAGCGGGCATCCGGTGAGCCGCACGAACACGGTAGGCAGGCCCACGGTACGCGCTTCGCCCTGCAGTGAGTAGAAGATCTCGGTGATCCGCAGCGTGGGGTCGCCGACGGCATCAGGAGCCGGGCCGGCGCTGGTCGATAAAGTACTTGTCATGGGCTGACCGGGGTCAGTAGTTCTCGTTGATGAAGTCCTGAGCCAGTTTCACCGCCGCACTGTTGGAGGCACCATACTCATTGATGACGCGATCAAAAAACTCGCGGGCGCGATCCCGATTCCCCTTGGTAAAGTGGATCTTGCCCAGCTTGAACAGGGCATCGGGCACCTTGGAGTCGGCAGGATACAGATCAAGCAGCAACATAAAGGACTGTCGCGCGGACTCTACATCGGGCGGGGTCGTAACCAGATACAACTCACCCAGCCAGTAGTGTGCATTGGGGGTGAAGCGGCCTGCAGGGTAGTCGCGCAGGAACTGCTGGAAAGCACTGACGGCCTCATCGAACTTCTGGCCGCGCACCAGCGCATAGGCCGCCTGATAGGCCGCCGCCTCACCGGGCTGCTCCGTTGTGGCAGCAGCGCCAGCCGCCTCGGGGCGAGGGGCTGCTGCCGCAGTCGAATCCACCGCAGCCGGGCCCGCGGTTGGCAGTTCTGCACCGTCGACCGAACCACCGGCCAACAGGCTCAGGCGGCGGTCAATATCGAGATAGCGTTCCAGGCTTTGGCTCTTCAAGGTGCGCAGCTCGTGAGCCTGCTCTTCGACAACCCCGTTGAGGCGCATGACCTCCTGCTGCAACTGCTGTACCTGCAGCATCAACTGCCCGGCATTACCGCCAGCGGCGGCAACAGGCGCTGGCGCGACCGGAGCCACTGTGGAAGCGGACTGTTCCGGGTTGGTGGCCGTGCCAATGCCATAGCTGGTAACCGGATAGGCTTGTGCCGGCTGGGCACCCTGCCCCGCCGAACGGGACGCAGGGGCGGAACTCGCCGCACGACCCTCGGCCGCCGCGCGCTCAGCTTCCACGTCTATGTAGTCCTGGGCTTGTGCCAGAACGCAGAACGGGCCGACTACAAGGGCCAGCCCGTTTGCCAGCAGCGCTCGAGTGAACGCTTTGCCAAACAGCAGCATGCGCTACCCGCGCCTTACTTCAGCTCAACGCGACGGTTCTGGGACCAGTTGGCCTCGCCGGAACCGTATGCGATAGGCTGCTCTTCACCGTAGCTGACCGTTTCGATACGGTAGCTGGCAATGCCGTTGACGACCATATAGTCGCGTACCGTGTTGGCACGACGCTCACCCAGAGCCATGTTGTACTCGCGGGTACCGCGCTCGTCGGTGTGCCCTTCCAGGCGCACGCTGCGATCGTTGGTGCGCAGCAGCTCGATGTGCGCGTCAAGCGCTGCCTGCGCCTGGGGCTTCAGGGTGGAGCTGTCGTAGTCGAAATAGAACACATTCCCTACAGCGGCCACGGCGTCCTGCAGGCGCTGCTCGGCCATCGCCGCGTCTTCCAGCGCTGCGCGCTCGGCCGCGGAGCGTGCCGCAGCCTCTGCAGCAGCGGCATCGGCCGCAGCGGAATCGTCCTTGGTGTCCTTGCTAGAACAGGCGACCAGAAACACTGCCGCGAAGAGCAGGGTCAGCACCTTACCGGCAACAGTCAGTTGTTTCATTGCTTTGCTTTCCTTCGAATAGATGAATGACATTGGCTACTACAGCCGCGCTAGCGGCTCATATATGGTGACCATGCCGGTTCACGGACATCGCCTTCGCGCGCCGGTAAACGGAATTTCACGCCTCCATCCACGGATACTGCAGCCAGAATGCCACGATCCCCGGACTTGGTGCCGTACAATACCATAGAGCCATTGGGCGCGATACTGGGACTTTCATCCAGATCAGTGCTGGTGAGGATCTGCAGGCGGTTGGTGACCAGGTCCTGCAGCGCGATATGAAACTGGCCCCCCGCCTGATGCACCATAACCAGGTTGCGCCCGTCCTGGGCCACGCGCGCCCGGGCATTGTAGCTGCCCTCATAGGTCAGGCGTTCAGTCGCGCCGGTGCGCAGGTCGTAGCGGTAGATCTGCGGGCGTCCACCGCGGTCCGAGGTAAACAGGATGGAGCGGCCATCCGGCATCCAGGTGGGCTCTGTGTCGATGGCATAGTGCCGGGTCAACTGCGTGAGTTCGCGGGTGCGCAAATCCATCAGGTAGATATCCGGGTTACCGTCTTTCGACAGCACCATGGCCATGGAATTACCGTCCGGCGACCAGGCCGGTGCACCGTTCAGGCCACGGAAGTTGGTGAGCTGCACCCGCGCACCGCTGGCAAGCTCCTGACGGTAAATAGCAGGGCGGCTGGTCTCGAACGACACGTAGGCGATGTGTTTGCCATCCGGTGACCAGGACGGCGCCATGATCGGTTCGCGGGACTCCAGCAACACGATGGGCCGCGCGCCGTCGGAGTCGGACAGGGTCAGACGGTAGAAGTCCTTGCCAGCGGGATTGCGGGTGACGGACACATACAGCAGCCGTGTGGCAAAGGCGCCGGGAATACCGGTCAGCGTTTCATAGACTTCATCGGCAACGCGGTGCGCCAGCATGCGCGCTTCATTCACATGCCCCTCCTCATAGCCGCTAAGCACCCGGGCCTGGCGATTGACATCGAAGAGCTCGTACTCGATGCGCATCTGCACCTGGCCGGTCACCGAGGCTCGCCCGATCAGGACATATTCGGTGTTGATCGCTCGCCAGTCGCGGTAGAACACTTCCTGCTGGGTGGAGGGACGGGCCAGCATGTCGCCGCGCCCGACCGGGTCGAACTGACCACTGCGAGCCAGATCGTTGTCGATCACCTGCGCCACATCCTCGGGCGCGGTGCCACCGCCCTGCCAGGCAAAAGGCACCACAGCGATCGCGGTGGGGTTGTCCATGCCCTGAGTGATCTCGATCACCAACTCAGCCCGGGCGCTTAGGGTTGCCAGCGCGACCACGGTCGCTACCAGCACTGCTGTCAGGTGTTTCATCAGTAACGTAGATCCTCTGGTCGGAAGAGCAGGCGAAAGCGCCTGAAGTTCTGTTCAAATTCCCGGGGTGGCAGGTTCTTCAGCTCCGGAAAATTGCCGGCACGCTCGACCGCGGCAATCGCCGAGCGATCGAAGGCGGTGTCACCACTGCTGCGCAACACGCTCACACTGACCACTTCGCCCGTGGGTATCAACTGTATGGACAACAAAACCTCCATACCGTTGCGCGCGGTGGGCGGGCGGCTCCAGCGCTGCTCGACGGTCTGGCGAATCAGTGAGGCATAACTCGCCGCCAGTTCCGCCGCAGCCGCCGCTGCGCGCGCCGCCTGGGCCGCCGCCTCACGTTGGGCCGCTTCCTGCCGCGCCTGTTCCGCCAGCTCCTGCGCGGTGGGCCCCTTGGGTTCTGGCTTGGGCTCTGGCTTGGGTTTCTCAACCGGCTTGGGCGCGGGTTTTGGCTCGGGCTTCGGCGCCGGCTTGGGGGCCGGCTTCGGTTCGGGTTTCGGCTTGGGCTTTACCACCGGCTTGGGGACAGGCTTGGGCTCAGGCTTCGGCGGCGGCTTGGCGACAGGCTTGGGCTCCGGTTTTGGCGCGGGCTTTGGCTGCGCCTCGGCGAGCGTTACCAGCGTGGCATTGATCACCTTGGGTGCCGGCTTGGGCTTGACCACGCGCTCGTCGGAAAAGGTCCAGTTTGCCGCCAACAAGAAGATGACCAGCGCGTGTAACGCCAGGGTAGCCAGCGCAGGGCGCAGGATGATGCGCGGCGTGGCCGGTTTGGCGTACAGCGAGTTCACTGCGGTGGCTCTGTCACCAGTCCAACGCTGGGTGCACCGGCTTCCTGCAGGGCCGCCATCAGAGTCACCACCTCACCGTAGGGCACAGCGCGGTCCCCCCATACCAGCACCGGTTTCTCGGGGCTGCGGCGCATGACCGCACCCACCCGCTGGGTAATTGTGGCCAGCGAAAGCGCCTGGCTTTCTTCCTCACCCAGGTTCAGGAACAACTGCCCTGCACTATCGACCGAAATGATCAACGGCTCACTGTCCTGGTTTTCCACCGGGTCGGCGTCGGCAGTGGGCAAGTCGACCTGAACGCCCTGCATCAGCATGGGCGCCGTAACCATGAATATGATGAGCAATACCAGCATGACATCGATATAGGGCACGACGTTGATGTCGGCCATGGCACGGTGCTTGTCGCGCGATCTGGACACGGCGGCGGTTATCCGGCTTTCCGATCGCGCGAGCGCAGCGCATAGGCCTGCCGGTAGAGGATGCTGGAAAACTCATCCACAAACGTGTCGTAGCGATTCAGGAAATTGTCCATGCGGTTGGAAAACCGGTTGTACGCCAGCACGGCGGGGATGGCGGCAAACAAACCCATGGCCGTTGCGATCAGTGCCTCCGAGATCCCGGGGGCAACCGTGGCCAGTGTTGCCTGGGTGGCGTTGGCCAGGCCGCGGAATGAATTCATGATCCCCCACACCGTGCCGAACAAACCGATGTAAGGACTGGTGGAACCCACGGAAGCCAGAAACGAAAGGTGTTTCTCCAGCCGCTCTTCCTCACGCAGCATGGCGACGCGCATGGCGCGGCGGGAGCCCTCGATAACCGCCTCGGAATCCATCTCGGACTGCTTGGCCAGCCGTGAGAACTCCTTGAAACCGGCGCGGAAGATGCTCTCCATGCCGACAATGAGCGCGCCACTGTCGGCGCGCTCGTTGCCTTCCCGGTAAAGCTGGGAGAGATCTATGCCCGACCAGAAGCGCTCTTCGAAGTCGTACATGTCCTCGCGGCTGTTGCGGAAATAGATAAAGCGCTGGACGATCATGTACCAGGAGGCCATGGACGCCAGCAGGAGCGTCAGCATCACCAGTTTCACGGTAACGCCGGCTTCCATAATCAGGTGGACAATACTTAATTGCGCTTCCAAGTGTCGGGCTCCCCCTCAGTGAACCTGCGCTTGGCGCAGGGTATCCAGCATGGCGCGAGGCAAACGCTGCGGCTGCAGAGAATTGCGGCCGACACAGGCAAGCGTGACTCCGGCGGACGCCAGCAGTTCACCGTCGCGACACACATCCTGCTGCAGGCTCATGGTGGCGCCACGCACCGCCTGCAACTGCACCTTGACCTGCAGTTCATCGTCCAGACGAGCCGGCCGGTGGTAGCGAACGCTCACGTCGTGCACCACGAACATCAGGTCGTGGTTGAAGATGTAATCCTTGCCAAAGCCGAGACTGCGCATGAACTCTGTCCGGGCGCGCTCCATGAATTTCAGGTAATTGACATAGTAGACAATGCCACCGGCGTCGGTGTCTTCTATATATACGCGCAGCTTAATCGAAAATTCCGCTGTGCTCACGCGCTGTCGTCCTGTTCCGGCGCCAATGGTAATTGTGCCGAATCCGGGTGGCTGGCGGCCGGCAGGCCAAAGTGCAGGTAGGCACTGCGTGTCACCATGCGCCCGCGCGGCGTGCGCACCATGTATCCCTGCTGGATCAGGTAGGGCTCGAGTACATCCTCGATGGTGCCCCGCTCCTCGGAAATGGCGGCCGCCAGGCTGTCGACCCCCACCGGACCACCGTCGAATTTCTCGATCATGGCCAGCAACAGGCGGCGATCCTGGTGATCGAAACCGCGGTGATCGACGCTCAACATGTCCAGGGCGTGATCCGCCACCTCGGCGGTGATGTGGCCATCGGCCTTCACTTCGGCGTAATCGCGCACGCGGCGCAACAGCCGGTTGGCAATGCGCGGCGTACCCCGCGCCCGGCGCGCAATCTCCAGGGCACCGTGACTGTCCATGCCGATACCGAGGATGGCCGCAGACCGCGCCACAATCTGTGCGAGGTCCTCGACCTGATAGAACTCCAGGCGCTGCACAATGCCAAAACGATCCCGCAGGGGTGAGGTCAACAACCCCGCCCGCGTGGTGGCGCCCACCAGCGTGAACGGTGGCAGGTCGAGCTTGATGGAGCGCGCGGCGGGCCCCTCCCCGATCATGATGTCGAGCTGGTAGTCCTCCATGGCGGGGTAGAGGATTTCCTCGACCACGGGGCTGAGCCGGTGAATCTCATCAATGAACAACACATCGCCCGGCTCCAGGTTGGTCATCAACGCGGCGATATCCCCCGCCTTTTCCAACACCGGCCCCGAGGTCGTCTTCAGCGACACCCCCATTTCATTGGCGATGATACTGGCCAGCGTGGTTTTACCCAGCCCGGGCGGGCCGAAGACCAGCGTGTGATCCAGCGGCTCGCCACGCCCGCGCGCCGCCTGCAGGAAAATAGCCATCTGGTCGCGCACGGCGGGCTGGCCAACGTATTCCGCCAGCGTTTTCGGGCGGATGGCGCGGTCCAGAGCGTCCTCACGGTCCCCTGTCACCTGCGGGGCCAGCAAACGGTCGGTCTCGATCATCAGCGCTGCACCACGGCTTTCAGGGCGCGACGGATAAGCGCCTCACTGTCTGCCGCCTCGTCGTCGTCCACCGCGGCGACCATGCGCGCGGCCTCAGCCGGCTTGTAGCCGAGCGCAATCAAGGCGCCCTCTGCATCTGCCACCCGACTGCTGGCAGGGGGCCAGGCAGCCGCGGATTGCCCGGCATCCGCTCCCGCCCATTGGCCCAGCCAGGGCTTGAGTTTGTCGCGCATTTCAACCAGCAGGCGCTCGGCGGTCTTCTTGCCTACGCCGGGCAGCGCGACCAGTGCCGAGAGGTCGTCGCGCTCGACGCAACGGGCAAAGGCGACCGCATCCATACCGGAGAGAATCGTCAGCGCCAGCTTGGGGCCGACGCCGCTCACTTTCACCAGTTGCCGGAACAGCGCGCGGTCGCGCTCATCGATAAAGCCATACAGAAGCTGTGCGTCTTCCCGCACCACAAAATGCGTCAGCAGGGCCACGTCAGCACCCACCTCGGGTAACTGGAACAGGGTGCTCATCGGCACCTGGATGTCGTAGCCGACACCACCCACGTCCACCAGAATGTCCGGGGGCTGCTTGTAGACCAGAGTGCCACGAATCCTGCCAATCATTCCTGCGGTTGCCTCCTAGCGCATGCGGCGCCGGCGCACCGCGGTGGCGCCGGCAATGTGTATCATACTTTGTTGACTGTGCGCGTGACACAGAGCGGCCGCCAGGGCATCGGCGGCATCTTCCTGGGGATTGGCGGGGAGCTTCAACAAGACCTTCACCATGTGCTGCACCTGGGCTTTATCGGCCGCGCCGGTGCCCACCACCGCCTGCTTGATCTGTCGCGCTGAGTACTCGGCGACTGCAAGATCGTGGGCAACACAGGCGACAATCGCCGCGCCGCGCGCCTGCCCGAGCTTCAGCGCCGAGCCGGCACTCTTGGCCATGAACACCTGCTCGATGGCGAGCTGCGCAGGACAGTGCAGTTGCACCAGCTCAGTGACACTGTGGTAGATAATGCGCAGGCGCTCGGCCAGCTCACCCGCCGGCAGGCGAATCACGCCGCTGGTGATGTATTCACTGCGCCCGGAAACGTGATTGATGATACCAAAGCCCGTCTTGCGGGACCCGGGGTCAATCCCGAGGATGACCGCCATAGTGTGCTCCGAGCGCTGCGCTGAAACCAGAGTCTGTATAAATTTACAGTATTATGAACCCGGTTCCAACCGGCGCACAAGGCATCCCGGCACTCAGTCAGCGCCCGTCACACGCGCCTGCCGCAGGCGGATATTCAGCTCTTTCAGTTGCGCCTCGTTGACGTCGCCAGGGGCATCCGTGAGTGCGCAGTGCGCGGTCTGGGTTTTCGGGAACGCAATGACATCGCGAATGGACTGCGCGCCGGTCATCAACATAACCAGCCGGTCGAGGCCAAACGCCAACCCGCCATGCGGAGGGGCGCCGTATTGCAGCGCCTGCAACAGGAAGCCGAACTTTTCTTCCGCCTCTTCGTCGCTGATGCCGAGAATGCGGAACACCGCCTGCTGCATGTCGCGTTGGTGAATACGCACACTGCCACCGCCAAGTTCGGTGCCGTTGAGCACCATGTCGTAGGCGCGGGAAAGCGCTGCTGCCGGGTCGGCCGCCAATGCTTCCGGCGAGCAGGAAGGTGCCGTGAAGGGGTGATGCAGGGGAGTAAGCGCGCCCGCAGCGTTCTCTTCGAACATGGGGAAATCGACCACCCAGAGTGGCGCCCAGCCATCGCGCACCAGGCCCTGGTCCTGCGCCACTTTCAGGCGCAGGGCACCGATGGACTCATTCACCACCGAGGCCTTGTCGGCGCCAAAGAAGATGATGTCGCCATTTTCCGCCTGCAGGCGCTGCATGAGTTCTGCGACCACCGCCTCCGGCATGAACTTCAGGATCGGCGATTGCAGGCCCTCCACGCCGGCGGCGAGGTCGTTGACCTTGATCCACGCGAGGCCACGCGCACCGTAAATACCCACGAAACGTGTGTAGTCGTCGATCTCTTTGCGGCTGATACCCGCGCCACCCGGCACCCGCAGCGCGGCGACGCGCCCCGCCGGGTCATCGGCGGGGCCACGGAACACCTTGAAATCGACCTGTTGCATGAGGTCATCAATGCTCACCAGCTCCAGGTCGATACGCAGGTCCGGCTTGTCGGAACCGAAACGCTCCATCGCCTCGGCCCAGGACATGCGCGGAAATTCCCCCAGGTCTACTGCCAGCACCGATGTAAACAACTGGCGTACCATGCGCTCGGTGATCGCCATGATGCCGTCCTCGTCCATGAACGAGGTTTCGATATCGATCTGGGTGAATTCCGGCTGGCGGTCGGCGCGCAGGTCTTCGTCGCGGAAACACTTGGCCACCTGATAGTAGCGGTCAAAACCCGAGACCATCAGCAATTGCTTGAACAGTTGCGGTGACTGCGGCAGCGCAAAGAACTGGCCGGGGTGTGTGCGGCTGGGTACCAGGTAGTCGCGGGCACCTTCCGGCGTTGCGCGCGTAAGAATCGGGGTTTCAATGTCCAGAAAGCCTTCGCCGTCCAGAAAGTTGCGCACCGCCGTGGTGATTTTGGCGCGCAGGATCAGGCGGTTCTGCATTTCGGGACGACGCAGGTCCATGTAGCGATACTGCAGGCGAACGTCCTCTCCCACCTGGGTGTGCTCATCCAGCTGGAACGGCGGCGTGGCTGCGGCATTGAGGATTTCCAGCTCCTTGCCCAGCACCTCAATCGCACCGGTCGCCATTGCCGGGTTCACGGTGGCCTCCGCCCGGGCACGCACGCGCCCCTTTACGCAGAGTACATACTCGCTGCGCACACGGTCTGCCGCGCGAAAATGCTCTTCGGTGTCGGGGTCGAACACCACTTGCACGATACCGCCTCGATCGCGCATATCGAGGAAAATCACGCCACCGTGGTCGCGGCGCCTGTCCACCCAACCGCAGAGCGTGACTGTTTGATCAATGTCGGCCGTGCCCAGGGCGCCGCAATAGTGACTGCGCATAATTCCGTTTCCGTCTGTGTCGAGTGAGGCCCGGGGGCCGAGGAGCTAACTGGCCGGCTTGGCCTCGCTGACCTTCGCGCTGGCACTGCCGCTGTCCGCTGATGCGGCAGATGCGGCAGGCGCCGAGCTCTTGTCGTCGCCGCCGGCAACCAGATTCTTCTTGCCGCTGGTCTTGAAGTCCGTTTCATACCACCCGCCGCCTTTCAGGCGGAATCCGGCTGCAGAGACTTTTTTACGCAGTTCCGCCTTGCCACAGGCGGGGCAATCCACCAGCGGCGCATCACTGATTTTCCGCAGGGCCTCGTGCAGATGGCCACAGGCCTGACACTGGTACTCATATATTGGCATTTTGTGTACTCGCCAGTAGGAAAAAGGGCAGCAAAAATTGGAGGCGCGGATTTTACCCCAAGGCAGGGCGCAGGCCAATACCGCAAAAGCCAGAGTAAAACAAGGAGGGAAGCGAGCCCCTGCACCGGAGCGTGCAGAGGCGGAAGTAGCGGAGCCTCGTCCCCGGTATCGGGGACGGGACAGTCAGGCCGTACTCAGCTGTCGGCGAAGTCCTTCATTTTCTTCAGGGGGCGCACTTTGACCGCAACGCTGGCAGGCTTGGCAGCGAAGGTGGTTTCCTCGCCAGTGAAGGGGTTGATGCCTTTGCGCGCCTTTCTGGCGGGCTTCTTCACGGTGGTGATTTTCATCAGCCCTGGCAGCGTGAATTCACCTACCGCACGCTTCTTGAGGCTGCGCTCCATCAGTGATTCCAGCTCGCCCAGCACGTCGCCCACCTGCTTCTTGCTCAGGGTGGTGCTCTCGGCGATAGAAGCCACAATCTGGGTTTTGGTAAGTTTTTCCTTGACCAGCGGTGCAGCCTTCTTCGCAGGTGCAGCGGCTTTTTTCGCCGGTGCCGCCTTGCTGGCTACTTTCTTGGCCGCCGCTTTCTTGGCAGGTGCTTTTTTCGCTGCTGCTTTTTTCGTCGCCATAGTCTTTAAACCTTCGTTTTGTTAAATAGGGACCCGCGTACAAGCCACACTGACTGCTGCCACTCGCGCGACAACACCGCTGCCAACAGGCTTACTGCAAGATATTAACCATGAAACGCTGCAATACAAGGGTTTTCGCGACACGAGGGCGAAAAAAACGCTGTTTTAACTGCGTTTTGCTCCGTTTTGGCGCACCGGGGGCGCAAAGTGGCGCCCGGAGGCGGCAAGCACCGCCCCGGGAGCGCTGTACCGCAGCGCCCTTCAGACGTAAACTGAGCCGCTCGTAAACCCTGCCCTGGAACCCTTGCATGCGCACCAGCCAATACCTGATCAGCACCCAGAAAGAGACGCCCGCCGATGCGGAGGTCATCAGCCACCAGTTGATGTTGCGCGCGGGCCTCGTGCGTAAACTCGCTGCCGGGCTGTATACCTGGCTGCCGCTGGGGCTACGCGTATTGCGCAAGGTAGAGCAGGTGGTACGCGAGGAAATGGATGCCAGCGGAGCGCTGGAGGTGAGCATGCCGGTGGTGCAGCCAGCAGAGCTGTGGCAAGAGTCCGGCCGCTGGGAGCAGTACGGGCCGGAGCTGTTGCGCATACAGGACCGCCACCAGCGCGACTTCTGCCTCGGGCCAACCCATGAAGAAGTGATCACGGACCTGATCCGCAACGAAGTCAAAAGCTACAAGCAGCTGCCACTGAACCTGTACCAGATTCAGACCAAGGTGCGCGATGAGATCCGCCCGCGTTTTGGCATCATGCGCGGGCGCGAATTCCTGATGAAAGACGCCTATTCGTTCCACATCGACCAGGCCTCGCTGGAAACCACCTACCAGACGATGTATCAGGCCTACAGCAACATCTTCAGCCGCCTGGGGCTTGAGTTTCGACCGGTAATTGCCGACAACGGCAGCATTGGCGGCAGCGGCTCCCACGAGTTTCATGTGCTGGCCAACGCCGGCGAAGATGCCATTGCGTTCAGCGATGGCAGTGACTACGCGGCGAATATCGAGATGGCCACGGCGCTGCCACCCAGTGGTGAACGGAATCCGCCCGGCGCCACCCTGAGCGAGGTACCCACACCCGGCGTGCGCAGCATTGAAGACCTCACTGCCCTGCTTTCGGTGCCGGCGGCGGCGACCGTCAAGACACTCGTGGTGCAGGGCACCGAGCCCGGCTCTCTGGTCGCTCTGGTGCTGCGCGGCGACCACACATTGAACAGCGTGAAGGCAGAAAAACTCGCAGACGTGGGCAACCCGCTGACACTGGCCAGTGAGGAGGCGGTACGCGCCGCCTGTGGCGCCGGCTTTGGCTCCCTCGGCCCGGTTGGCCTGTCACTGCCCACCATCGTTGACCAAAGCGCTGCGCAGCTCGCTGATTTCAGCTGTGGCGCAAACCGCGACGATGTGCATCTGACCGGCGTGAACTGGGAGCGGGACTGCCCGCTGGGCCGGGTTGAGGACTTGCGCGAAGTGGTGGAGGGCGACCCCAGCCCCGATGGCAAGGGCCATCTGCTGATACGTCGCGGCATTGAAGTCGGTCACATCTTTCAGCTGGGGCGCAAATACAGTGAAGCCATGCACGCCACCGTGCTGGACGAGCAGGGCAAGAGCGTCACCATGAGCATGGGCTGCTACGGCATTGGCGTGAGCCGCATTGTCGCCGCGGCCATCGAACAGAACCACGACGCACGCGGCGTAATCTGGCCCGCTGCCATGGCCCCTTTCCAGCTGGTTCTGGTACCCCTCAACATGCAAAAGTCCGCCGCGGTGGCCGAGTGCGCAGAAGCGCTCTACACGCAGTTTCGCGCAGCGGGCGTCGACGTTCTGCTCGATGATCGCAACGAACGGCCGGGGGTCAAGTTCGCCGACATGGAACTGATCGGTATCCCCCATCGCCTGGTGATCGGTGACCGCACCCTCGCCGAGGGGCAGCTGGAGTACAAGGGTCGCCGCGACGAGGAAGCCACCCTGCTGCCGCTGGCTGACGCGCTGCCGCGCGTGCTCGAGCGCCTGCACAGCTGATGCGTAGCCGGTGCGCCGGCGGGGCACGCGGGCTGGCGACGGCGGTTTTCGCACTCGTTCTTGCGCTCGCCCCTGGCCACAACGTCCAGGGGCAACCGGAAGACCCGGCAGAGCGCGAGGCCCTGCGCGTATTCCTCAACGAGACCATCAACAGCACCCACAGCTTCCAGGATCGTTACGATGCCGAGGTCTGGCTGGTCGACATGTCGGCCCGGCTGGCCCGTTTTATCAATGACCCGGAAGAGCGCCTTCTTATTTTGCGTCAGGTGCACTCCGCAGCGACGCGGGCCTCACTGCCACCGGAACTGGTGCTTGCCGTTATCGAAGTGGAAAGCCACTTCGATCGCTTCGCCATTTCGCGGGTAGGCGCCCAGGGGATGATGCAGGTCATGCCGTTCTGGAAAAACGAGATCGGCCGCGCGGAGGACAACCTCACACTGAACCGCACCAACTTCGAGTACGGTAGCCGTATCCTGCAATTTTACCTGAAACGGGAAAAGGGTGACCTGCACCGCGCACTGGCAGCCTACAACGGCAGCCTGGGCAGCCGTCGCTACAGCAACAAAGTGTACGAAGCCTGGGCCCGGCGCTGGCGCACTGCCCCTCTGCCCTGGTAAGCCACTAGCAGCGAAACTCACCCGGTGGTCGCCCGGTCCACTTCTTGAATGAGCGGTGAAATGCGCTGGGGTCGCTGAACCCAAGCGCCTCGGCCACGTCAAATATGGAAAGATGCGATTGGCGCAACAGGCGGATGGCGCGATCACGCCGGGCTGTGTCCTTTATTCTCTGGTACGAGGTGCCCTCGCTCTCCAGGCGTCGGCGCAAGGTACGGGCCGACATATTCAGGTGCACTGTCAACGCTGTGAAACTGGGCAGCGCGGCGTCCGGGGCGTTGTCTATGAGCAACCGGATACGGCGGGCAACACTGTCGTGACAGGCCTCGGGCGCGTACAACAGCAGGTAGGGTGCCAGCGCCATGAATTCTGCGAGCTGACGCTCGTCACGAACGATCGGGGCCTCCAGGTGCCTGGCGCTGAATGTCACAGTGTTGGACGAGGCATTGAACCGTACCGGGCCGGGAAAGAAATGACGCAGCGCGTCGTCACGCTCCGGCGCCGGACCGGCACAACTGGCGCTGACGACATCAATCTCCTGCCCGATCAGCCAGCCACAGAATCGCAGCCAGATGGCCAGCCCCGCCAACACGCGGTGCTGATGGTGCGCCGTTACACCCGTGCCCAGATAGGCCAGCGTGGCATGGCGGCCGCTGTCCTGCACCCACAGGCGGTTTTCCTGCGGCAGCCGGCCCCGCACACGACAGCTGGCATTGAATTCGATGGCCCGCTGCATGGCCGCGCCCAGCGCACCACCACCAAGCATGCCCAGGGCCAGCATGCGCAAGGTACCGGGCGGCGTCGTGGCGTCCGGCATGGCGCCGAAGGTCTCATCCGCCAGTTGTCGCGACACCACCGTGCACAGCCTGCTGTACTGCCGCGGTGTAATGCAGCCGGCCGGCGACGCGGCCCTCAGCGGGTCCACAGGGACCCCGGCTTCAATGAGCAGGCGACCCTGCGCTACGCCCGCCTGTTGCATGGTCCTGAACAGGCTCATGACCATTGGGGCAGGTACCACTTCGGACGGGAACTTCGGCGTGACCGACGCAGGGCGATTGCTCACACGACACTCCGCACAATTCTGGAACCCGGAGTATAGGCTGTGCTCGCCGCGAAACCCAAGCGCGCCGTCCCGGTATTTGACAAGCTTCGCGTGCCTGCCCACTATGCGTTCCTGTACGCAGCCTCAGGCAAACCCACTGCGATGACCGACATAGCACAATTGAGCAAGTGGAACCGCGATCTTTCGCAGGCGATTTCCGCACTCGGTACCGATGCATTTTTCCCCGCACTCATCGCCGCCATCCAGGGTCAGGTTCGCTTCGACTACCCGCAAGTTTGGCTCTATCACAAGGACCTGCCGCCGCAGGTGCTCTACCACGAAATACCCGACAACGCCCTGGCCTCGCAGGTAGACACGTATCTCGACGGACCCTACCGGGAGGACCCTTTCTACCAGACCTCCATGAATCAGCCGCGCTCAAAGTTCTACCGCTTGTCGCGCATCACGGCGGGCAAACTGCGGGAAACGCAGTATTATCGCGACTACTACGCCGACACGGGTACCGTGGACGAGGCCATTTACCTCTCGCGTCTGCGCGGCAGCAACGTGATCAACGTGTGCATGATGCGCCTGCCGCGTCACGGCACCTTCACCGAACAGGACTACGAAACCCTCTACCTGCTGGCAGAGCCGATTTCGGAGCTGATCAAGTCCCACAGTGAACACGACGACTTCGCGGTCACCCACCTTATCCAGCCCGGCATCGACCACCAGGTCGATCTCGCCTTCCGCACCTTCGGCGCTTCCCTGCTGTCACCGCGAGAAAAGGATGTTCTCGAACTGATGTTGCGCGGCTACGGCACGGACACCTCCGCAGACCGTCTGGGCATTGCGCTGGAGACAGTGCGCAGGCACCGCAAGAGCATCTACCGCAAGCTGGATGTCAGTTCGCAAACCGACCTGTTTTCGCTGTTTATCAATTCACTCACTTGCCTCGGCCAGGCCGCGGGTGACGATCCCTTGCGCATCTACATGGCGCCCTCGCAATGATTGGGCGGACGCAAGTACGTGACCTGCCCCGGGTGGGGCATTGAAGCCCGGAGCCACTTTGCCGATAGTGCCGCTTTACACGATTGAGTCGCGGTGTCCGAATGTCCCTTGAAGCCGACTGGTTCCTGCGGGCCCACCCGGAGATTACCACCGTCGAAGCACTGCTGCCCGACTGTAACGGCATCATGCGCGGCAAGTGGCTACCAAGGCACAAACTCGGCAAGATCTTCGATGGCGAGCTGAAACTCCCCAAAACCGCGCTGAGCCTCGATATCTGGGGCCGTGATGTCGAGGAATTGGTGTTTGCCTCCGGCGATGCCGACGGCATCTGCCGCCCGGTTGAGGGCTCGCTGCTGCCCACACCCTGGTCACCCGGCGGCCAGCACGGGCAAATCATGTTGTCCATGTTTGATGCCGACGGCATGCCCTACCTCGGCGACCCGCGCCATGTGCTCAAACAGGTGGTATCGCGCTTCCAGGAAGCCGGGTGGACGCCCGTAGTAGCCGCCGAACTCGAATTCAGCCTGGTGCGCTGGGATAACGTGGTACCCCTGCACACTTGCCCGTCACCTGCCGGTGGCTCGCCCGTCGGGGGCAACATGTATGGGCTGGATGTACTGAACCAGCACCAGCAGATGATGGAAGACCTCCGCATCGCCTGCGAACTGCAGGACCTGCCCTTTGACGGCGTGGTCAAGGAGTCCGCGCCGTCCCAGTATGAAATCAACATGCAACATGTGCCCAGCCCGGTGCTCGCCGCCAAACAGATCCTGATGATGAAGCGCCTGATCAAGGGTGTTGCGCACCAGCATGGGCTGGTCGCCAGCTTCATGCCCAAGCCATTCGAGGACGAGGCGGGCAACGGCATGCACGTCCACGTGAGCATGCTCGATGCGCAGGGTAGGAACGTCTTTGATGATGGCACGGAACGGGGCTCTACGCTGCTGCACCAAGCCATTGCCGGCTGCCTGCAGCACATGAGTGACTCGATGATCATTTTCTCTCCCGGCTACAACGGCTACCGCCGCTTCCAGGCGGGCACCCACGCACCCACTTACCCCAGCTGGGGCTATGAGAATCGCACGGTCGCCGTGCGGGTACCCGCCGGCTCCCACGCCGCGAGGCGCCTCGAACACCGGGTACCGGGCGCCGACGCCAACCCCTACCTGCTGCTCGCTGTCATTCTGGCTTCAATGCTGGAGGGCATCGAAACGCAGGCCTCGCCGGGCAGTCCCACCCGCGGTGATGGCTATTCACAGAAGAATGGCTCGCTGCCCGGTTACATGCACGAGGCACTGGACCGGTTCCACAACTCCGACTTCATCCGCGCGTCTCTCGGTGGCGAAATGCAACGCATTTTCACCCTCACCAAAGAACAGGAGGTGGCCGAGTTCCGCCGCCGTGTTTCCCTGCTGGAATACCAGTCCTATCTCGAGCGCACCTGAGCCAGGGAACCTCCAAAGGCGCCCGCGGTCCAAACGTTCGTGACGGCTACTGACGTCGCCGGTCAGTCGCTCCTTCTCTCCACCCGTAACGCAGTATACTGATGCCATGAATACCGCTTTTGCCCGCCACCTGTGTCGTGCCGCAACCCGTTTGCTGGCCGCCGGGCTGCTGTGCCACGCCGGGCTTGCCGTTGCGGAACCCGCTGGCATGGCGGAGTGTCTGGCCGGGATGGGCGCACAGCAGCGGCAGGCCGCTGTACCGCTTGGCCCGGACATACAAATCGTGAGCTGGAACATACAGAAAGCCGACAACCCGGGCTGGGCGGAAGATTTGCAGCTGTTTGCCACCGGTGCCGAACTCGCCTTTCTGCAGGAGGCGTCGGTATCAGCGGCCATCCCCGGCACGGTGCCCGAGGCCGACTTCCTGGCTTTCGCGCCCGGCTACCGCAACGCCAGCGATGTGACCGGCGTACTCACGCTGAGCCGCTACCCACCGAGCCTTGAATGCGACTTTTCCTCGGTGGAGCCCCTGTTGCAAACACCGAAAGCAACTTCGGTAACAGAGTACCCGCTGGTGGGCCGGGATGAGCGACTGCTGGCCATTAATATTCACTCAGTGAACTTCAGCTTTGGCCTGCAGCGCTACCGCGAACAGCTGCACGCGCTGTCCACACTGATCAACCGACACAAGGGCCCCGTGCTGATCGCGGGCGACCTCAACACCTGGAACAGTAACCGACTCAAGGCGCTCGATGACTTCATGGCGGGGCACGACCTGAGCCCGGTCACCTTCATGCCGGATCTACGCACCACTGTGTTCGGCAATCCGCTGGATCATATTCTGGTCCGAGGCCTGCACACCGCATCCGCCGTGGCGATACCGGTGGACAGCTCAGACCACAACCCGCTATTGGTAAGACTGCAGCTTCCCTGAACAAGACTTTTTCACCGTGACACGCTAGTATGCCTTTCCCTGTTTTCACCTGCCTGAGCACTGCAATCCATGCCCGAGAAAGCTGTTAAACCCGCCTTGATTCCCGTCAACACGGTGATCTTCGTTGGCTTCCCGCTACTGGCCTTGATCCTGGTTCCCCTGTGGGGCTTTTACCAGGGGTTTTCCGCAGCCCAGTGGGTGTGGGCGCTGGTATTCCTGTACCTGAACGGCCTGTCCATCACCGGTGGTTACCACCGCCTGTGGGCGCACAAAGCGTATGAAGCCCATCCTGCGCTACGCTGGTTTTTTGCCCTGTGGGGTGCGGGCGCACTGCAGAACAGCATCCTGATCTGGGCGTCCGACCACCGTCGGCACCACCGGCATGTGGATGACAACGAGCAGGACCCCTACTCCGCGGGCCGTGGCCTGTGGTTCAGCCATATGGGCTGGATGCTGCGCGACTACCCCAGCGGCGAGAACGACTTCAGCAACGCCCGGGATCTCGAGCGTGACCCCATCGTCATGTGGCAGCACCGCCACTATGTGGCCGTGACTACCTTCATGAACCTGGGCCTGCCCCTGCTGCTCGGGCTGGCACTGGGCGATGTTATTGGCACGCTCCTGCTGGTCGGGCTGTTGCGCCTGGTGGTCAACCACCATGTAACATTCTTTATTAACTCGCTGGCGCATTTCTGGGGCAGCCGCCCTTACACCGAGTCCAACAGTGCACGGGACAACGGCTTCCTCGCTTTCCTCACCTACGGTGAGGGCTACCACAACTACCACCATATTTTCCAGAACGACTACCGCAACGGCATTCGCTGGTGGCAGTGGGATCCAACCAAATGGATGATTCGGCTATGTGCCAGCGTTGGACTCGCCAGCAACCTGGTGAAGGTACCGGACTTCCGCATCCAGCGCGCCCTGCTTGACACCCAGTTTGCGCGTGCGCGCCGGGAACTGGAAGCAAAAGCGGGCGACGAGACACTGCGCGAACTGCTGGAGCGCGAATACCAGCTGTTCACCGAATCGGTGAACCAATGGCGGGCGCTGCAATCCGAGCGCTATGAGCGCAAGGTCGCCGGCCTCGGCGACGCCCTGGAGGCGCGCCGCCTGCAGATACTGGACAAGTGGGAGCACGCCACGCTGCGCTCCCGGCTGCGAGAACTGGAGTATGCCCTGAAGAACCAGCGCAAGCGGCTGGGCATGCTGCTGCAGCAGCTGCAGATGCCTTCTCCAGCGGGCGCCTGATCTCCCGGGCCCTGCGGTACGTAACACACCTTTACCGGCGGGACTGCGCTACACTGCGGCATCCCGCCCTGACAAGGAGACGCCCGATGACCGAATCACTTTACGACTTCACCTGCGCTATGCCCAGTGGCAAGGCTGCCACTCTGGAAGACTATCGCGGCAAGGTATTGCTAGTGGTCAACACCGCGTCCAAGTGCGGCTTCACCCCCCAGTTCGCGGGGCTGGAGAAACTTTTTGAAACCTATCGCGAACGCGGCTTCACCGTTCTCGGCTTTCCCTGCAACCAGTTCGGCAAACAGGATCCCGGCAGCAACGATGAAATCATGGAATTCTGCCAGGTCAACTATGGCGTTAGCTTCCCCATGTTCGCCAAGGTCGACGTCAATGGCGCTACAGCCGACCCGCTGTTCCAGCACCTGAAAAAACAGGCGCCCGGCGCGCTCGGATCCCAGGGCATCAAGTGGAACTTCACCAAGTTTCTCATCGACACCGAGGGCAATGTGGTCAAGCGCTACGCGCCCACTACCCGCCCGGATGACATCGCCCGCGACATCGAAACCCTGCTGCCCTGAGGGTCAGTGCTCACGCGTTGCCAGGAATGCGATATCCGGCCAACGCTCTTCCATCAGCGACAGGTTGACCCGTGTCGGCGCCAGGTACGTTAGGTGCCCGCCGCCATCGATGGACAGCTGGTCCGCGGCCTTCTTGCGGAACTCCTCCAGCTTGCGCGGGTCATCGCTGTGCACCCAGCGCGCGGTGTAGACGTTGACGGGCTCATAGCCCGCCTCTACCTTGTATTCATCGGCGAGCCGATACACCACCACATCGAACTGCAGTTGACCCACCGCTCCCACAATCAGGTCCGATGAGTTCAACGGCGCGAACACCTGTGTCGACCCCTCTTCGGAGAGCTGCTGCAACCCCTTCTGCAGCTGCTTGGACTTCATCGGGTCACGCAGGCGGATACGGCGGAACAGCTCGGGCGCAAAGTGCGGAATACCAGAGAACTGCAGCTCTTCGCCCTCGGTAAAGGTATCCCCGATCTGGATAGTACCGTGGTTGTGCAGGCCGATAATGTCACCGGCGAAGGCCTCTTCCACCAGCACGCGCTCGCCGGCCTTGAACGTCACCGCATCCACCACGCGCACGTCCTTCCCGATGCGGGAATGACGCATCTTCATGCCTTTTTCGTAGCGCCCCGAACAGACCCGCAAAAAAGCAATCCGGTCGCGATGACGGGGGTCCATATTCGCCTGGATCTTGAACACGAAGCCAGAGAAGGTCGGCTCCGCGGCGCTCACCTCACGCTGCGCAGCCTCGCGCCCCAGAGGCGCCGGCGCCCACTGGACAAAATCGTCGAGCATTTCGCGCACGCCAAAATTGCCCAGCGCCGTGCCGAAGAACACCGGGCTCAACTTGCCGGCAAGGAAGGCCTCCCGCTCGAAGGGATGGCTGGCGCCGCGCACCAGCTCAATTTCCTCCGCAAAGTGCTCCCAATCATCTCCCAGCAGGGCCCGCCCTTCGGCGCTGCCCAGCCCCTCGATGCGCCGGTCATCCGGCAGCACGCTTCCCTGGCCCGGGGTGAACACGTGGATGATGTCGGTGTAGAGGTTGTACACTCCCTTGAACTCACGCCCCATGCCCAGCGGCCAGTTGATAGGTGCACCGGCAATGCCGAGCACCGATTCGATTTCATCCAGCAGCTCGATGGGGTCACGGATATCGCGGTCCATCTTGTTCACGAAGCTGAAAATTGGTGTGTCGCGCAAACGGCAAACGCTCATCAACTTGATGGTGCGGTCCTCCACCCCTTTCGCGCCATCGATCACCATCAACGCCGAATCCACGGCGGTGAGGGTGCGATAGGTATCCTCGGAGAAGTCCTCGTGGCCGGGCGTATCCAGCAGATTCACGGTGCGCCCGTGATAGGGGAACTGCATCACCGACGAAGTCACGGAAATGCCGCGCTCCTGCTCCAGCGTCATCCAGTCCGAGGTGGCATGCGGGCCACGCTTGCCTTTCACGCTCCCGGCGACCTGAATGGCGTTGCCCAACAGCAACAGCTTCTCGGTAATCGTGGTCTTGCCCGCATCCGGGTGGGAGATGATGGCGAAAGTGCGTCGGTTGGCAATTGCCTTTGTCAAATCTGCCATGCTGGAACCTGCTGGAAAAAGCGCGGATTATACGCGCTTTGACGGCAACAGGCAGTGCCCGCGGGAACCTTGCGCTGTGCATGGAGTCAATAACCGCGTCACTTTTGCGCTATACTCGCGCTGCTTATTCAGCGGTTTTTGCGCCCGGCAGACAGGAATTCTCATGAAACGTTTTATCATCGTCGCGCTGGCGCTTGCGGCCGTTGGCGCCGTGCTCTGGCCCCGTCTGCAACCCGCCTCCGGCCCCACCGCCGGCGCGCCGCCAAACCGCGCTGCCGCCGCCGTGCGCACACAACGTCTGGAGCCTCAGGCCTTCGAGAGCCGGCTGTTTTTCAACGGCACCTTGGCCGCGGAGCAGGCCATCAATATTCGCAGTGAGCTGCGGGGAAAGGTCGAGAAGATTCTGTTCCGGGATGGCCAGAACGTCCAGGCGGGTGACCCCATCATTCTCATTGAGTCTGATGAGCTGGGGGCAGAACTGCGTTCGCTGGAGGAACAGCTCACCCTCGCCAGCACCCAGGCAGACCGCCTGCAAAACCTGTTTGGTACGGGTGCAGTAACGGCCAGCGACCGGGATGATGCCATCAGCCGACGCGAAGTGTTGCGCGCAGAAGTCTCACGACTTAAAGCCCGGCTGGCAAAAAGTCGCATAGAAGCCCCGTTCGCTGGCACGCTGGGGCTGCGCCATGTCAGCACCGGCGACCTGATTGAAGCGGACACCCTGATCACCACGTTGCAAACCGTTTCCGACCTGCATGTGGACTTCAACGTGCCGGAGCGCTACCGGCAGCAGGTGGTGCCCGGAACGGCTCTGTCACTCACCGTAAGCGGGCACGCCGATGCCTTCCCCGCTATGGTGCGAGCCATTGACCCACGGGTTCACCCGGAGACGCGCACGCTCACCGTGCGCGCCGATGTCGAAAATCCCGACAGCGTACTCTTGCCCGGTAACTACGCGCGCGTAGAGCTGGTCACGCGCAACGAAGCCGCGCTGGTCGTACCCAGCGTTGCGGTGCTGCAAAACCTTGAAGCGGTCACCGTATTCACCGTGGAGGACGGTATTGCCGTCAGCCATGAAGTGGAAACCGGTTTTCGCGATGAGCAGCGCGTCGAAATCCTGAGCGGCCTCGAGCCGGGCATGGAGGTGATCACCTCCGGCATCCAGTCCATCCGCAACGGGCAACCGGTGACGATACAGCCCGCTGTGGACTTGAGCTGATGGCGCTGCACGAACTCAGCATCCGCCGTCCAGTACTGGCGGTGGTGATGTCCATTGTCATCATCGTTTTCGGCCTGATTGGCCTGCGCGAACTGGGTGTGCGCGAATTCCCCATGGCCCAGCGCCCCATCATCTCCGTGCAGACCGCCTACCCTGGCGCCAACGCCAGCGTGGTGGAAAGCCAGATCACCGAGGCACTGGAAGAAGAGCTCAACACGGTCGCCGGCATTCGCACCATGACCTCCATAAGCCGCGAGGGCCTGAGCACCGTCACCACAGAGTTTTCGCTGGGCGACGACCTGGACACAGCGGCCAATGACATCCGCGACCGGGTAGGCTCAGCCATGCGCAGGCTTCCCAATGCGGCAGAGGCGCCTACCATTTACAAGGCTGATGCCGACGGCGACCCGATCATCTTCCTCAGCGTGCGCAGCCAGCAGCGCAACCTGATGGAACTCAGTGCACTGGCAGACAACCTGTTCAAGTCCCGCTTCGAAACCATCTCCGGCGTGGGCCAGGTGGACATCTGGGGATACAAGGAATACGCCATGCGCCTGTGGCTGGACCCGGATGCGCTGGTCGCCCACGGTCTGACCGCCATCGATGTGCGCAATGCGTTGCAGGCGGCGAACGTCGAGCTGCCCACCGGCACGCTCGAAGGGAACACCATCGACATCAACATACGCACCCTCAGTCGACTGGGCGATGACCCGGAAGACTTCAACAACCGGGTGATTCGCAAGGACGGTGACCGCCTTGTGCGCTTGCGCGACATCGGCCGGGCTGAAATCGGACCGCTGAACGAACGCACCGTACTGCGCCGCGATGGCATCACCAACGTCGGGGTGGTGCTGCGCCCGCAAAGTGGCGCCAACGAAATCGCGATTGCCGATGAGTTCTACCGACGACTGGCAATCATCGAACGCGATTTGCCCGTCGATGTCGATGTCGCCGTCGGCTTCGATACCACCACTTTCATTCGCGCCAGCATTCTCGAAGTCATGCAGACCCTGGGCATTGCGTTGTTGCTGGTGTGCGCCACGATCTTCGCCTTCCTGCGGGAATGGCGCACCACCATCATCCCACTCCTGACCATTCCCATTGCCTTGATTGGCACCTTCTTTGTTTTGTACCTGGCAGGCTTTTCCATCAACGTGCTGACACTGCTGGGTATGGTGCTGGCGATTGGTCTGGTCGTGGATGACGCGATTGTGGTGGTGGAGAATATCTACAAGCGCATCGAGCAAGGCCAGAAGCCGGCGATCGCGGGGGCCGAGGGGGTCAAGGAAATCTTTTTCGCCGTGATCGCCACCACGCTGGCACTGGTGGCGGTGTTCGCTCCATTGATCTTCCTCGGTGGCCTCACCGGTGTACTGTTTCGTGAATTCGGTGTCACCCTCGCCGCCGCCGTGATCATCTCCTCGTTCGTTGCGCTGACGCTGGCCCCCATGCTCTGTGCACGCTTTCTCAAGAACCGGGCACAACACCCCGCGCTGTACCGCGCAACGGAACCGTTCTTCGAGCGCCTGGCCGACGGTTACCGGGCCTCTCTGCGTGCCTTCCTGCGTCATCGCAGCTGGGCCGCTTTCATCTTGCTGGCCTGCCTGGGATTGATCATCACCCTGTTCCGCAGCCTGCCGCAGGAGCTCGCACCGCTGGAGGACCGAAGCCAGCTCTTCGTCTCTGCCCGCGGCCCGGAAGGCGCGGGGTTCGATTACATGTCCGAGGCCATGCGCGACCTGGACACACTCATCGCCGAAGCCGGCGGAGACGCCGTGCGTGCGCGCCTGACCGTCACCTCGCCCGGCTTTGGTTCCTCGACCACCGTCAATACGGGCTTCTCCCGCGTCGTGCTGAAGGCTCCGGAAGAGCGTGAACAAACCCAGGCACAAGTGGCGGCCAACCTCACCGCAGCCTTGGCAAGCTTCCCCCAGCTGCAGGCATTCGTGCGCCAGTTCGATACCATCAATGTGGGTGGGCGCGGTTTACCCGTGCAGTTCGTGGTGCAGAACACCGACCTCGAGAAGGTGCGCGAGGTGATTCCACGCTTTCTGGAGCGTGCCCAACAACACCCGGCATTCAGCTATGTGGACGTCAATCTCAAGTTCAACCAGCCAGAACTGGTGCTGCAGATCGACCGGGACCGCGCCGAAGCCCTTGGCGTCAACACCCGTGAAATTGCGGATATCGTGCAGGCCTCGTTCAGTGGTCAGCGCTTCGGCTATTTTCTGAAAGACGGCGAACAATATGAAATCATCGGCCAGCTGGTACGCGGGGGGCGCAACGAGCCGGCGGACCTGTCGCGGCTTTCCGTACGCGCCGCCGACGGTACGCTGATACCGCTGCCGAACCTGGTGACGGTCCGTGAACAGAGCTCCGCCCCGGTGCTGTACCGCTTCAACCGTTTCACCGCCGCCACCTTCTCCGCCAACCTCGCCGAAGGCGTCGCGCTGGACGACGGCATTCGGGCCATGCGCGAAGTGGCCAGCGAGGTGCTGGACGAAAGCTATACCACCGAACTCGCCGGCCAATCCCGCGAATTCGCCGAAACCGGCAGCAGCCTGGTCTTCGTGTTCGTACTCGCGCTGCTGCTGATCTACCTGGTACTGGCGGCACAGTTCGAGAGCTTCCGCGACCCACTCGCCATCATGCTCACCGTGCCCATGGCCATCACCGGTGGCCTCATTACGCTGTGGTACTTCAACCAGACACTGAATATTTTCTCCGAAATCGGGCTGATCATGCTCATTGGCCTGGTGACCAAGAACGGTATTCTCATCGTGGAATTCGCCAACCAGCGCCGCGCGGCGGGGTTGAGCATCAGCGATGCCGTGGAAGAGGCCGCCGCGGCCCGCTTCCGTCCCATCCTGATGACCACGCTGTCCACGGTGCTCGGCACACTACCCATTGCCCTGGCACTCGGCGCGGGCTCGCAGAGCCGGGTGCCCCTGGGCCTCGCGGTGATCGGTGGCATGCTGCTGGGCTCACTGCTGTCGCTCTACGTCGTGCCTGCCGCTTACCGTTTGCTGGCGGCACGCTCGGTGGCGAGCACGGGCTTGCCGCCGGAGGAGCACAAGCCGTCCGCCTGAGCCATTTGCATGACGGCCTGCTCCGGGTCTGCGACGCTTTGCCGCTCCCTGTGGCCGAGTGACGGCGGTATACTCCACCTGTGAACACAGCCAGTCATCCACGCCAATCCGCCTACAGCCCCTCGCTGGCCAACCTGCGCAGCCTGCTCGCCATCCGCGCCATCGCGCTGCTCGGCCAGGCGGGCGTTCTGGCCTACGTGTTGCTGGCGAGTCGAACCACGCAAAGCCTGTGGGGAATGACCGCGAGCCTTGTGCTGCTCGCGGTCATTACCATCGGCAGCCTCTGGTGGAGCACGACGGCCAGTGACATCGGCAACCGCACCTTCTTTGCCCAGCTGATGGTCGATGTCGTGGGCTGGAGCGCGCTGATGTACTACAGCGGCGGTGCCGACAACCCATTCATCTCCTACTACATTGTGCCGCTCGTAGTCGCTGCAGCGGTACTTCCCTGGCGCTATACCTGGCTGGTGGCTGCGGCGTCTGTGGCCGCCTACAGCCTGCTGTTGTACTTTCGGGTACCCTTCCCGCTGTTTTCGCCCCACGCCGCCATGGGCCACCAGCAGGGCAGCGTGCACAGCCTGGGCATGTGGTTCAACTTCCTTTTCAGCGCCGGCCTGATCACCTACTTTGTGGTGCGCATGGCGGCGGTGCTCAGGGAACAGGAAGCCACGGAAATGCGACGGCGCGAAGACCGGCTGCGTCACGACCAGATTCTGGCGGTTGCCAGCCTCGCCGCCGGCACCGCACACGAATTGGGTACGCCACTCGGCACCATGACGTTGCTTGCAGAGGAACTACAAGAGGATACGTCCCTCGGCGATCAGGCACGTGATGACGTTGCGCTACTGCAAAAGCAGCTGCAGCAATGCCGCACGATTCTTGCCGAACTCAGCAACACGGCGGAACTTTCAGCCGCCGGCACACGCCAGCGCCGGCCCGCCGACCGGCTGGCGCGAAGCTGCGTCGAGCACTGGGCGGCCAGGCGCCCGCGCGTATCCTGTCAGTTGCACGTGTCGGGCGAACCACCCGCACCGCAGGTCTCCTACGACCAGACACTGCCACAGGCACTGGAGAACCTGCTCAACAATGCTGCCGATACCGGCGCTGAGCACGTTGCGGTAACGGTTACGTGGAACACCCACAGCGTGAGTATCGCGGTGCGTGACGATGGCCCGGGCGCACCTGAGGGCGTGCTCGCGCGCATGAACGCCAGCGCAACGCCACCATCGTCCCTGGGGCCGCGCGAGGCCACAACGGCGAGAGCAAACGGCGGCCTGGGCATTGGCCTGATTCTGGCGCGCGCCACCGCAGAGCGCCACGGTGGACACATTCGGCTGGAAAACCCCGCAGGCGGTGGCTGCCTCGCGACTCTCACCGTTCCGGCGGAGGCCGCCGATGAATAGCCCTGCGCGGATGCTGCTGGTGGATGACGACCCCACCTTCAGCGCCGTGCTAGCCCGCGGGCTGGAGCGCCGGGGGTTTAGCTGTCGCGCCTGCGCCAGCGCCGAGGAAGCATTGCGCTGCTGCCGGGAATTTGCCCCCAGCCATATATTGCTCGATCTCAACATGCCCGGCCGTTCAGGCCTCGCCGCGCTGCCGGAGCTGCTCAGCGAAGCACCGACCGCCAGCCTGGTGGTGCTCACCGGCTATTCCAGCATCGCCACCGCCGTTGAGGCCATCAAACTGGGCGCAACGCAGTACTTGTGCAAGCCGGCAACCGTGGATGAGATCCTGCTGGCCTTTCGCGGCGAACAGCCTGCGCCGGAACACGCCGCACAGCCTCCCTCCCTCGACCGACTGGAATGGGAACACCTGCAGCGCGTACTGAATGCCAACGATGGCAACATTTCCGCCACCGCCCGCGCGCTGGGCATGCACCGGCGTACACTGCAGCGCAAACTGCAGAAACGTCCGGTGCGCCGCTGACCGGGCAATTAGCGGTCGCGAAACACCGGGGCGCGCTTCTCGACAAAGGCGAGCCCCGCCTCCGCCGCGTCCTCACTGAGGCCAAGCAGGGTCTGGTGGCGATCCTCCATGGCCATGGCGCTCTGCAGGCTTGGGGCATCAATCGCATAGTTCAACGCCTCTTTGGTCAGGCGCAGCCCCATCGGCGTCGCCGCCAGCATATCATCGACAAAGCCCTGCGCTTCCGCTGCCAGTTCCTCTGCGGCTACCACGGACGATACCAGACCGGTTGCCAGTGCCCGCGGTGCGTGGATAAACCGCGCGGTCAGCAGCAACTCCGAGGCCAGCGCGGTACCCACCAGGCGCGGCAGGAAATAGCTACTGCCCATGTCACAGCCGGTCAGGCCAATGGAAAGGTAGGCCGCATTCATTCGCGCCGATTCCGCGGCAATGCGCACATCAGAGGCCAGCACCAGACTGAAGCCACCACCACAGGCGGCACCCTGCACCAGGCTCACAATCGGTTGCGGGCATGCGCGCATCGCCTGATAGATGGCGGCGATGCGACGCTGCACCTTCCAGATACCCTGGGGGGAACGTGGCTGCGGGCTGAACCCGGGCTCCGTCAGATCAAGGCCAGCACAGAAGTTCCGACCGGCGGCCCGCAATACCACCACACGAACCTCTTCACGCTCGCGCAGTTGGGTAAAATAATCCAGCAGCGCATCGACCAGTGCGGCGTTGAGCGCATTGCTGCGCTCAGGACGGTTCAGTGTCAGCCACTCGACAGGGCCGTGACGCTCGATCAACAGGGGATTGGCGGTATTCATGACAGGCTGCCTTCGAATGTCTTTTTACGTTCTACTGGGCATTTGCCGGTCGAACAGCTCAACAAGCAGGGTATCACCGGCCGAGACGATGTCTACATCGCCCTGGCCGATAGCCCGCAGTTGCTCGGAAACAGTATCGGACGCAAACAGCTTGTCGAGGGCCAGCTCAAGGCGAGCCTCCATAACCCCCCGGAGCTCGGCCCGACGCTGTTCATCTCGGCGCATGGATAGCTCACCCGATGCGGTAATGCGTTTCCGGTGCGCAACAATTGCCGCCCAGAGGTCTGTCGCTCCACGACCCTCCGTGGCAACGGTTTCGACAATGGTGGGTCTCTGCTCCTGCGGTATTGCGGCCAACGCGCCCTCCAGGTCCCGCCGGGTTGCCTGCAATCCCGCCTTGTCGGCTTTGTTGATGACAAAAATATCCGCCACCTCCATGAGGCCGGCCTTGTTCGCCTGCACCTCATCGCCCCAGCCGGGATTGAGCACAACAACAACCGTGTCGGTGGTTGAGGCAACATCCAGTTCAACCTGCCCGACGCCCACCGTCTCGATAATTACCAGTGGCCAGTTGCAGGCTTCAAGTAAACGCCGAGCACTACGTGTGGCAACGGCCAGACCACCCAGTTGTCCACGAGAGGCCATGGAGCGGATATATACATCGCTTGACGCAGCATGAGAGTGCATTCGCACCCGATCTCCCAACAGTGCGCCACGACTTAGCGGCGATGAGGGGTCAACCGCCAACAAGGCAATACGGCCAGCGTCGGCAAGTGCCTCTCCAAGCAGCACGTTGACCAGGGTGGACTTTCCGGCTCCGGGCGCACCGGTTATGCCCACCGTGTATCCGCGGGCGGTGCGCGATGCCAACGCCCGTTCCACCTGCGCCGCAGCCTCGCCACCGCGCTCCAGAATACTGATAAGTCGCGCCAGTGCACCCCGATCACCGGCGCAGGCTTGCTCAAAAAGTTCTGACAGGTTCTGTACCGGCTGCTCGCTCACACCCACGCCTTGCAAATCAGGCGGCACCCGTTAGCCGGATTGCGGCTGCTACAATGTCCGGAAGCTGACTGCCCGGCGGGTAGACTTCAACGCCCAGACCTTCAAGCTTGCGCTTGGCATGCGGAGGAACCACGCCGCCAACAAAAATGGGGACCTCAGGACGCGACTCGCGCACCATGCCGATGGCGCGGACCGCCACATCAACATGCCCCCCGATATTCAGCCCTACCAGATCTACATCCTCATCAATGCTGGCTTGCATGACCTCCTCGGGACGGGCCATGCCAATCATGATGACCTCGAACCCCGCATCGCGTAGTGCTTTCGCTACAACGGTCGGCCCACGCCAGTGGCCATCGAGCCCCGTCTTTGCCATCAAAATACGCTTTCCTGCTGTGTTCATTCTTATCGCCTCAGGTCTGAATTGGCGTTGCCCAGTCACCGAAGACTGAGCGGTAGACGTCACCGATTTCGCCCAGAGTCACCTCCGCCTCCAAGGATTCCATCATCGCCGGCATGATATTCTGGTCACTGCGACACACCGACTCAAGCGCCTTCAATGCCCGGTGGGCACCAGCCTCGTAACGCGTTCGGCGGACATCATGCAACCGCTCCAGCGCCACGTCATACGCGTCATCGACCCCCATGAAGCCATCGACTTCGAACGGTGATATGTCATCTTTATGGTCGGTAACACCGATGATCACCTGCTCGCCGCTCTCCTGTTGACGGAAGTCCTCGCTCTGGTTCTCCGCGGCACGTTCATGCAGCCACCCGGAATCCAGCGTGGCCAGAAATCCACCCTGCTCCTGAATCTCTTCAAAGAATACCCAGGCACGCTCAACAAGTTCGGCTGTGAGTGTTTCAACGTAGTAAGAACCTCCCAGGGGATCTGTCACCGCCTGGATATTGGTCTCCTGTTGCAGGATCTGCTGGATGCGCACCGACATCTGATGCGCGTGTTCTGACGGGATCGACAACGCTTCGTCGTAACCCGAGACGCCCAGTGACTGCACACCTCCGAGAGCTGCGGCGAGGGCCATCACCGTGCCGCGCACAATATTGTTCAGCGGCTGCTGGTAGGTCATGCGTGAACCCGCGGTAACGCAGTGAATGCGAAGGTTGGCGACCTTCGGGTTGGTGATGCCATAACGCTGTTGGAGCAGCTGCTGCCACATAAGGCGAGCCGCCCGCATTTTGCTCGCCTCTTCAAACAAGTCCATGGATGCGCGGAAGTTGACACCGCCACAGGCGCGGGCGGCTGCCTCCAGTGGCATTGTGCCCCGGCGCTTGATTTCCTCCAGATACTCTACCGCATTGGCGAATAGCGCTCCGAGTTCCTGATAGGCGTTCAGCCCCGTGTCCGCACCGTTGTAGCCCGCGATGGATACGGGCACCCAACGCGGCAGGTGCTCGTTGCAAAACTCCATGATATCGGCATTGAAGCGCAGTCCCGCCGCAGTCGGGACCTGCTGCTTGGTCACGCATCCCAGGTAGGTGAGGAAAAAGTCGCTCTGGCCGGTGCCGGGCAATCGAGCAAGATCAACACCTCGCTGGCGTGCGACGGTCCAGTAACCTGCCAGTGCAAAAGGGGCATGCTGCACAACGGCGCCGCCGGCGTGACCGTAGCTGGTTTCCAGCGGCAGGTCCTTCATGCAAATGTCGATATCGCGCACACTCTGCATGACAGCCCCAGTCAGACCCACATCCTCGCGGCGCGCCACCACATCGGGGTGATCCACGTTGTAACAATGATCTCCAGTGTTGCGGTCATGCTCCATGATGAAACCGGTCTCGCCCTGTTCCAGCAGGAAGCGAATCCGCTCGTTTTCATCTTCGGGCTTGCCGAACCCGCTCAGCTGAAAAATCCGCCAGGCCTTCGTGCGATACCCCGTGGGATGGGCACCCCGGTGAAACGGCGGCTCTCCCGGGTCAGCACGCAAGCGCTCGCGATACGCCTGGGGAATATCGTGCTCGCTGTAGAACTGCTTCAAGGGCAAGCCGGAGATAGACTTCCAGTCCCCGCCTTGTTTGTTATTTGTGCTCATAGGCTGCCCATAGTCGGGTTCAGGCTGACCACCGCAATTTAGTACTCCTCGCTTGCTTTGTCTACCGGTAATATTTTTTCCTTGACTGCCAGTAAAAAAAGTTTACGCTCTGACTCAAGCGGTCTATCTAACAATAATTCAGACTCGGGAGTTGCCATGGGCATTCCAGCAAGTGTGGTGGAACTTACCACGACAGAAAAAGTCTTCATCGGTGAACCCGCCGCCCAGGCAATAGCCAGCGAAGCTGAACGGCTGGGGGCAAAGCGTGTATTCCTCATGGTCAGCCGCGCGCTGAACACGGGCACAGACGAAATCAGTCGAATTCGGACCGCGCTGGGCACTCGCGTTGCAGGCACCTACGACGGCATGCCGCCGCATGCCCCGCGCAGCGCCGTGCTCGCTGCCGCGGCAATGGCGCGGGACGCGAACGCCGACATGATCGTCACCGTTGGTGGTGGGTCCATCACGGACGCAGGCAAGATTGTCAGCCTCTGCCTTAAGCACAACCTGCGAGAACACGATGATCTCGAGCCCTACCACGTCTATGTCGATGACAAGGGTGAGACCGTCAAGCCGGTATTCGAGGGCCCCGATGTCCCGGTAATCATTTGCCCGACGACACTTTCAGGTGGTGAGTTCAACCCGCTCAGTGGCGCTACAGACGAACATGTGCATCATAAGCAGGGCTTCGAACACCGGAACATGGCACCGACAAGCATCATCCTGGATCCCGCCCTCACTGTGCACACACCGGAGTGGCTGTGGCTGTCGACCGGAGTGCGCTCGGTAGACCACGCCCTGGAGACATTGGGATCACTGCAGTCGAATGACTTCTGTGACGGCCTCGCGGACTGCGCCTTGCGACTGCTCGCCGAGGGCCTGCCCCGGGTCAAGCGTGACCCGGGCGACCTGGAAGCCCGTCTCAAGTGCCAGATCGGCGTGTGGCAGTCCATGATCCCCATCACCGCCGGGGTGCCCATGGGTCTGAGCCACGCCATCGGCCACATTCTTGGCGGCACCTGTGACGTTCCCCACGGCTATTGTTCTTGCGTGATGGCACCTGCGGTGCTGGCCTTCAATGCACCGGCAAACGGTGATCGGCAGGGCCGCATCAGCGCCTGCTTCGGGCAACCCGAGCGCGCCGCCAGCGACGTTGTGGATGACTTCATACGCAACCTGGGAATGCCTCGTTCGCTGGCGGAGGTGGGTGTCGAGCGTACACAACTGCAGCAGATCGCCGAGTACACCATGCTCGATTTCTGGTCACGTACCAACCCGCGACAGATCAAAACAGCCACTGATGTTTTGCCCGTTCTGGAAATGGCGTACTGACGAACGACAACGAGAGGAAAAGCTGTAGTGAGCGGAGTTCGACCCGGCAAGAGTCTCAAAGCGGAACTGGCCCTGTTCAAGCGTCGACGTATCCGCGACGAAGCGAGCCATTTGTTTTTTCGCTCCGGCTATGAGGGGACCACCATTGACGCCATTGCCGAGCAGTTGCAGGTCACCAAACCCTTCATCTATAGCTACTACAAAAACAAGGGTGAAATTCTCTACGACATTGCCGAAGTAGGCATCACGCTGTCGCTGGAAGCGCTGGAGGAGTGTCTTTTGACCAAGGGCACGAGCTGGGACCGGTTGAAATTGATGGTGGATCAGGTCGCCAGGATCATCATTGAAAACCAGGAACACATTGTCGTCTACCAGCGTGAAGAGAAAAACCTGGACCAGGCGCTGGCGCGACAAGTGCGAGAGAAGCGCTCGCTGTTCGACCACCGCCTCGCAGAAGTGCTGATCCAGGGTCACAGCAACGGTCAATTCGACATTGAAGACCCCGTACTCACTGCCACCACCATTGGCGGCATGATGAGCTGGGTCGCATTCTGGTATCAACCGGGTGGTCGCTGGTCCGAAGCTGAAATCATCACGCACCTGATCAGAAGCATCGAGCGCCTGGTGCTGCCGCGCCCGCGAACTGTGGACGCCAGCGCCAGTCGTATCAACGACACGGCGCGCCGCGGCGGCGACAAAAAATAATGGAGTCTTGCCCATGACAGCCACACCCTGCACAGACCCGCGAGTGCCGCCGAGAAAAGCCTGTGTGGTCCGCGACCTGATCGAACACTGGGCCGAACATCAGCCCGAACACACCTACGCCGTTTTCGAGGATGGCACATCATGGAGCTACGCTGAACTAAGGCGTCGGGTGATCAGTGTTGCATCGGGCTTAGCCGTCCGCGGTGTCAGTCAGGGAGACCACGTTGCCGTGTGGCTCTTCGGCGGTGCCGAAGGCATCCTCAGCTTCTTCGCGATCAATTATCTGGGCGCCGTGTTCGTGCCCTTCAACACCGCGTACAAGGGTCGACTGCTGGCGCATGTGCTGGCCAATTCAGATGCGCGCCTGCTGATCGCCCACGGTGACCTGATTCATCGCCTGGATGACGTGGATACCGCCCTGCTCGAACGGGTCGTGTATATCGGGGAGACCAAGGCGACTACACAGCTGCCTGCGGAACCCTTCGCAAGCCTCACTGACGACCGCGCAGAGCTGCCCGAACTCAAACACCCGATAGAGCCTTGGCATACTCAATCCATCATCTATACGTCGGGGACAACCGGCCCATCCAAGGGGGTGCTCTCATCTTACCTGCACCTCTATACCAACGCCGGACCCGAAAGCTGGCCTTTCATTACCGGCGATGACCGCTTCCTGATCAACATGCCCCTGTTCCATATCGGGGGGATGGGCATCATTTTCGTCATGCTGGCTCGCGGCGGCTCAATATCCGTGATGCAAAACTTCAGCACAGAACGTTTCTGGCCCTTCGTGAGGGAAACAAATACCACTGCCGCATTCCTGCTGGGCGTAATGGCAACATTCCTGTTAAAACACCCGCCATCTCAGAACGACCGCCAACACAATCTGCGCAGGGCCTTTATGGTGCCCTTTACCGAGACAGCTCTGGACATGCATGAGCGCTTCGGCATCGACATCTACACCATTTTCAACATGACCGAGATTTCGTCACCCATCGTGTCAGAGCCCAATCCTACCCGCCGCGGAACATGCGGCAAAGTTCGCGCGGGAGTAGAGGTGCGGCTGGTCGATGAAAATGACTGCGAAGTCCCCACGGGCGAAATCGGCGAAATGCTGGTACGCACGGATCGGCCCTGGGGCATGAACCACGGCTACTACAAAAACCCGGAGGCTACCGCTGAAGCCTGGCGCAACGGCTGGTTCCACACAGGCGACTGCTTCCGCCAGGATGAGGAGGGTTTTTTCTACTTTGTCGACAGACGCAAAGATGCGATCCGTCGCCGAGGTGAGAACATTTCATCGTTCGAGGTAGAGGCAGAAGTGGTCGCTTTTCCCGCAGTCCGTGAGGCGGCCGCCTACGGCGTCCCCAGCAGCGTGGGAGAGGACGATGTCATGGTCGCTGTAGCCGCCGTGGAGGGTGCTGTGCTGGAGCCCGAAGCGCTGCTGCACTTCCTGGCGGAGAAAATGCCGTACTTCATGGTTCCACGCTACATCCGCATCCTCCCGGAACTTCCCAAAACACCTTCTGCCAAGGTACAGAAACATTTGCTGCGTGCCGAAGGGATCACCAGCGATAGTTGGGACAGGGAAGCTCACGGAGTTTCACTACGCCGCGAGATACTGCGATAGCTGGCTCAAACCGGGAAACCTTACTTTCACATCGGTCAATCGCACTATAATAACGAGGATCCAACATGTACCCATTCAAGAGAAATGCAATCTTTTCAGGAGTCCTCGCAGCACTGGCTTTCGCCGGTTCCGCGCACGCTCAGAATACACTCGAAGAAGTCGTGGTAACCGCTACCAAACGCGCGGTCAGCCTTGACGACTTTTCGGGTGGGGCCAACGTACTGAGCGCTGACGCGCTGGGGCCGGGCGGTATCGAAAACGTACGCGACATGCACGTTGCCGTACCCAACATGTCCATCGGCGATCAGTTCGGTTTTGCGCGGGTTTTCATCCGCGGCATCGGTATGACAAGTATCGACATCGGTGGCGAAGGTGCGGTTGCCTTCCTGCAAGACGGCGCCATCATTCCGCGGCCGGCGGCCCAACTGGCCGGCATGTTTGACCTTGAGCAGGTCGAGGTACTGCGCGGACCACAGGGCACACTCTATGGTCGCGGCGCCACTGCCGGCGCCATAAACCTGGTCACAGTCAAACCCGGCGAGGAGTTGGGTGGTTTTGCGAATTTCACCGCAGGGAACTACGGCCTCACCACGTTTGAAGGCGCTGTCGACCTCCCTGCCACACCGGAGCTGGGCATCCGCCTGGCAACCAAGATCGAAAAACGTGATGGCTACGGCGACAACCTGTTCACTGGAGCGGAAATTGACGACCGCGATGCCCAGGCCTATCGCGCTACTTTTGCCTACAAGCCTGAAGCAGACTGGGATGCCACCCTGTCACTGCAGTACTACGAAGAAGATGACAACAATTTCGGCTTCCACTACTTTGGCCCATCCGAAGGTTCCGCCGGCGGTGCACCGTACGCTGTGCTTTTCCTTGGTGCAGACACGGTTTTCGATGTCGGTGGTAGCTTGTATGACATTTATTCCGACCAGGAAGCCATCAACCAGCGCGAAGGTTATGCGGGAACACTGACCCTGAACTTCGACCTGAGTGAAGCCCTGAGCCTGCGCTCGATTACATCCCTGCAGGGAATGGACCGCTTCCTCCGCGATGATCTCGACTCCACCGCGGAAAACCTTTTTGGTCGCAACGACTACGTAGAAGAAAGCGATTCCTTCAGTCAGGAGTTCGTATTCAACTACTCCGGCGAGGGCTACGACATTCTCGCCGGCGTCATGTACCTCGAGGAAGAACTATACGGCAATGTTCTGGTACCACTGGAAAACTCCTGCATAGTCCTTGCGCCCGATCTCTGCGGCACACCCACCGGAGACGTCATCAACAGCGGACGCTACGAACAGAATGGCGACGTTGACATTACCGCCTACGGTGCGTTTGCCGAAGTCACCTACCCCGTGACGGACACATTTACCGTGATTGCCGGCTTGCGCTACAACTACGAGGAGCGTGACGGCACCGGTTTCTTCCGCTTCGACGCTGCCGCCATCGACATCAACACCGACAAATCTGCTGACTGGGACGACATCACACCGAGGCTTACCCTGGAGTACCGTGGTAACAGTGATTCGCTGCTCTATGCCACCTATACACAAGCCTTCAAGTCCGGGGTCATCAATACCGGTAGCTTGAGCGATCCACTGGACCCGGAAACGGTGGATGCATTTGAGGTCGGTTACAAGTGGAGCCGAGAGGACGGCACGCTGTCCTGGGCCCTCGCGGGGTTCTACTATGACTATCAGGACCTGCAGATCTCCTTTGTTGACGCCACCAGCACAGTCACCACGATCAACGCAGCTGAGGCGGAAAACTATGGCCTGGAGCTCGAACTGAACGCGAGTGTGGGAAATGGCGTGTCCGTTGACTTCTTTGCGACCTATTTGAGCGCGGAGTACAAGGAGTTCTTCAACGGCGACTACGCGAACGGCTTTGCCATCGCGGATCTGAGCGGCAATACACTGCCAAATGCACCGGAGTACACCGCGAAACTGGGCATCAACTACGAAACTCAACTGGGCACCGGCGATCTGCGGCTGCGAGGCGAAGCCTACTATCAGGATGACGTATTCTTTACTGAGTGGAACAGGGAAGACGCGTACCAGGAGGGGTACAGCCTGCTCAACGCCAGCGTCGACTATGCCTTCGCGGGTGGAAACTGGATGGTAAGCCTGTGGGGCAGGAACCTTTCGGACGAAGAGGTGATTTCCAACAACATCATCACCGCGCCACTGTACAACTCGGTACGTGTGGGCTCCATGCTGCCACCGCGTACTTACGGCGCCACTGTCATGTACCAGTTCTGACAAGTCGGTCGCCGCGGCCAGCTGGCTGCAGCGACCTCCCTGTTCAACGCGCTGTACAAGGGCACACCATGACAGGAAAGAACTCTCTCGCGCTGGGCGTGTTCATGCCCAACTGCTCCAACATGCCGTCCATCTCAACCCACGGGGTTGTTGCTGACCAGTGGCAATATCCCAACAACGAACGCATCGCCCTGTTGGCTGAATCCCTGGGGTTTGATTACCTGTTCCCCGTCAGTCGTTGGCGCGGTTTTGGTGGTGAAACCAACTATCTCGGCACATCGCTGGAAACCACAACCTGGGCTGCCGCACTACTACGTGCCACCGAGAGAATAAAGGTTTTCTCCACAGTGCACGTTCCACTATTTCACCCGATGGTGATCGCAAAAGTCGGCGCGACTCTGGCACATATCAGCAACGACCGGTGGGGGCTCAATGTCGTCAGCGGCTGGAGCCAGAGAGAGTTCGAGATGATGGGGCTGGAGCTGGACGATCACTCGCGCCGCTACGAACGCACATCGGCATTCGTCGAAATTCTGCGCGGCCTTTGGGATGCCGCGGGTGAACCGCTGAATCACCGCTCAGACTGGTATTCAATCAACAACGGCGTCTCCCTGCCTCGCCCCGCCAAAATGCCACAAATCGCCAATGCCGGCATCTCTTCCGATGCCCAGGCAATGACCGCAAAACTCTGCGACTGGTCGTTCATGTCCGGCGCGAGCATTGAAGCGTTGCCACGACTGGTGGATAGCATCAAGTCTCAGGCGCAGAACCAGGGGCGCGAGGTCCGAACCGCCATATTTCCCTTTCTCTTGTGGCGAGACACCGAGGCCGACTCCCAGGAGGAACTGCAGAGCATCATTGCACACAAAGACGACGAAGCGGCCCGCAACTGGCTGGATGGCATCAGCGCAGGCAGCGGCTCCTTTGACGAGTTTACCGAAAACATGATCGCGGCAAGTGGAGGCGGTCTGCCGCTGCTCGGAACCGCAGAAATGGTGGCAGAGCAACTCCGCGCGATACACAACAGCGGTGTCGATGCCGTCATGCTGACTCTTCAGGACTATGAGCGCGACCTGCAACGGCTTGGCGTTGAAATTCTGCCCATATTGCGCCGCATGGGCGTCATACGAACTTGAACCCGCGATAGCAACAGCGGCGACAGCAAAGGGGAAGAGGCATGTTGAGTTTTACCACCGGCGAGTTCCAGGTGTACAACATTGAGGAGTGGCAGGGTGAGTTCGCACGCCCGGAGGACCTCTTTGCCGACTTCGACAGCGATGCGTTTGCGAAGATCGTCGACAAGATACCCAATGCGTTCTATCGAGCAGACAGCAACCGTATATATGCCTTCCTGCAAAGCTGGGTCATCAAGGCAGGTGATCTGACGATCCTTTACGATACCGGAGCCGGAAACCTCAAGCAGCGCCCGGGAATACCCGTGTTTGGCCAACTGAGCACGCCCTTTCTGGCCAACCTTGCCGCGGATGGCTTCACGCCTGAGGACATTGATATTGTCATCTGCTCGCACCTGCATATCGACCATGTCGGCTGGAATACGGAGCTGCGAGGTGAAAACTGGGTACCCACCTTTCCCAACGCCCGATACCTTTTTTCCCGAATCGATACGGCTTACTGGGATCCGACCAATTCGAGCGCATCGCGACCCTCCGCTGTAGGCGCAGAGGTAAATGCCAACGTGTTTGAGGACAGCGTTCAGCCTGTCCTTGATGCCGGACAGGCTGAGTTGGTTGACAACGGCCATGTTGTCGCGCCGGGAATCACGCTGACATTACACCCGGGGCACACGCCGGGCCATCTCGTTCTGCAACTCGAGAATGGCGGCGAGCAGGCGCTTTTTGTCGGAGATATCCTGCATCACCCCGCGCAAATCTTTCAACCGAGCTGGAACAGTGTCTATTGTGAGGACCAGGCTGCGGCACAAGCAAGCCGCCGCGAGATACTCGCCCAGGCGGCGGCGACTGGCGCGCGCGTTGTTCCCGCACACTTCGCCGGCGCCCATTTTGTTTGGGTTGAACAGCATGACGAAACGTTCCAACCCAGATACGAAACACAGAACTGAGCGCCGCTCAGGCTTGCCTGAAACGAAGGAGATCAGCCCATGCAACCGAAAGCCGCCCGGCATGCAGAGCGACCCACGGTACATTTTGACCCCACCGACCCCGCGACCATCGCGGACCCGCACTCCGTGTTTGATAAGTTGCGATCCGCAGCGCCCTTTGCATGGAGCGATGGGGGCTTCTGGATAGCAACGCGACACGACGATATTCGCTCAGTTGTCATTGATCGCAAGAACTTTGGTCAGGGGGATTTCACACGCAATATCCAGCTGTATTACGGCCCCGACTTCGACGTTTTTTCTCACTCGTCCTATCGCTGGCTTTCGGAGGTGTTTGTCTATCAGGATCCACCGCGCCACACGAGAATTCGCGGTCTGGTATCCAAGGCACTCACCGCAAAGCGCGTCAACGAGATGCGCCCTGACATTGAAGCAATAACGCACAGCCTGCTGGACCGCTACGCCGAGCAACGGGAAATGGAGTTGATCCACGATTTCGCCTATCGCCTGCCCACGCTCGTCATGTGCCACATGCTGGGCATCGATGAAAGCGAGGCAGATGATGCGCTATTGGATCGACTCAACCAGGCCATCGCCGACTCATTCCTGGTTCTGGAAATGCGCGCGCTGAACGAGGAAGAGCTCGCACTGGCAAATCGCCAGATTGATTTCCTCGAGGAGTTCTTCCAGTCCATATTCGAGCGTCGGCGGGCGCAGCCGCGGGAGGACCTCGCTACGGCCCTGCTGAATGCCCGCGAAGGTGACAGCAAACTCACCGATCGGGAAATGGTGACTGTGGCGATCGCGCTATTTGGCGCGGGCTTTGAAACCACAGCACACATGATTGGCAATGGTATTCTAACGCTGCAACAGCACCCGGCAGAATGGCAGCAGCTGGTAGACGAACCTGATCTCGCACCCTCCGCCACTGAAGAAATACTGCGCTACGAGAGCTCCCTTATCGCCACCTATAGAACAGCGTTCAATGACACAGAGGTTGGCGGCCAAATTGTCAGGGCCGGGGAGCGCGTGCTCGCGATACTCGCTGCCGGGAACCGCGACCCCGGCGTTTTTCCACGGCCGAACGACTTTGATATCCGGAGGGAAGGCGCTCACCACCTGGCGTTTGGCGGCGGCATACATTTTTGCGTGGGCGCTGTGCTTGCGCGACTTGAGGGTGATATCGCCCTGAGAGCTCTCGCCACACGATTACCCAAGATGCGGATCACCACAAGTGAACCCCAATGGCGCCCCGGCTTTATGTTCCGGGGACTGGAACAGCTTGTCATCCGCTGGTAGGCGGGCTCCCGAGTTCAGCACTGACCTGAGCCAACAAAGCGTTACCCACCTCGTCCATATCCAGCGTGCCTCCCTCCGGCAAACACTGGGCCATGGAGGTAACCCGCAGACCCTCATGACCACAGGGGTTGATGCGCAAAAACGGTTCCAGGTCGAGGTCCACGTTCAGTGCAAGGCCGTGGTAACTGCAGCCACGGCGCACACGCAAGCCCAGCGAGGCAATCTTGTCGCCGTCGACGTAAACGCCGGGTGCATCGGCACGGGGTGCGGCGTGGATAGCGTAAGCCTCGAGGACCTGCACGATGCTGTTTTCGATCAAGGTGACCAGTTGCCGCACGCCGAGGCCGCGGCGACGCAAATCCACCAGTAAATAGAGTACCCATTGACCGGGGCCGTGGTAGGTTACCTGGCCACCCCGGTCCACCTGAATCACCGGAATGTCGCCGGGAGCCAGCACGTGCTCTGCCTTGCCGGCCTGGCCCTGGGTGAATACGCGCGGGTGTTGTAGTAGCCACAGCTCGTCCGGGGTATCCGCGCCCCGGTTGTCCGTGAAGGTTTTCATTGCCTGCAGGGTAGTGAGGTAATCGGCGCGCCCCGCCAGCCGGCGACAGACAACGTCCATGATCAGATCACCATTTGCACCTGGCCCGTTGCCAGCAGGTCCTGGTGCAGGGCCTCCAGCTGATCAGGGCCAGTGGCAGTGATGGTGATGGTCAGCGAGGTGAAGGTTCCCTTGGCGCTGCCCTTTACGGTGATGGTTTGCTGGTCGAAACCGGGGGCGTGGCGCTCGAACACTTCCACAATCAGGTTGAGAAACCCGTCCGAACTGCGCCCCAATACCTTAATCGGGTACTCACAGGGAAACTCGATCCGCGGCGGCTCTTGCTCTGTCATGGCGGCTCCTCACCCCTCCACGCTGAACAACTGGCTGAACCAGAGGCGGATGCTATCCCATACCCGGGCGAAGAAGCCGGCCTGTTCCACGGAGGCCAGCGCCACGACGGGCGCCTCGAACACCGTTTCACCCGCCTGGGTCAGGCGCACCGTACCCACCTGGTCACCGCGGGCAATGGGCGCCATCAGGGTGGCGTTGAGTTCGACCTGCGTTTCCATCGCTTCACGCTGGCCTCGCGGCAGCGTCACCAGCGCCTCCTCCATCACACCAACGGCCACACTGTCCTGCAGTCCCTTCCAGACTCGCGGCTGTTCCAACTCCTGTTCAGCACTGAACAACTCTACCGTCTCATAAAACCTGAAGCCGTAGTTGAGGAGTCCACGCGTTTCGTTCTTGCGCGCTGTGGGGCTACGGGTTCCCAGAACCACGGAAATAAGGCGCATACCATCGCGCTCAGCCGAGGCAACCAGGCCGTATCCCGCCTCCTTGGTGTACCCGGTTTTTATACCGTCAACAGAAGGATCCTCTCCCAGCAGGGAGTTGCGGTTGTACTGGCGGATGTCGTTGTAAGTGAACTCGCGCTTCTTGTAGAGGGAGTAGTGCTCTGGGAAGTCGTTGATCATCGCCGCGGACAGTTTGGCGAGGTCGCGAGCAGTCACTACCTGACCGTCGGCGGGCAGGCCGTGGGAATTGGCGAAATGTGAACTGGTCATGCCCAGGGCCTTGGCATAACTGTTCATCATGTCGGCGAAGGCATCCTCGCTGCCGGCAAGGTGCTCGGCCACCGCTACCGTGGCGTCGTTGCCGGAGGAGATGATGATGCCGTGTTCAAGATCGCTGATCGAAACGTCCTTGCCGGGTTCAATCCACATCAGTGACGATCCGTTGAACACCGGGTTCTGCGACCAGGCGTTGCGACTTACCGTCACCCTATCGTCTGCGGCCACCCGGCCGGATTCGATTTCACCGGCAAGCACGTAGGCCGTCATCATCTTGACCAGGCTGGCCGGTGGTCGCGGTTCATCGGCATTCCCCTCCGCCAGCACGGTGCCGGTATCGGCGTCGATCAGCAAGTAAGCCTCGGCAGCCACCTGTGGCGGCGCCGGCACAATGGCCGCCGAGGCGGAACCGGTGACAAGAACAACCAGCAGGGAAAACAGGAAACGCTTCATAACTAACAGGGCCTGAAATGTTGGAACATGAATGGCGCAGCAAGCGCCGGAAGGCGGGTCGAACCCGCCGCGTCAGGGCAGCAGCTGGGTACCACTGTAACCACTGGCTTCAAGACGTTGCTGCAGCTGCAGAATATCCTCGTTTGCCGCAACAGGGCCAATACGCACCCGGTACAGACGACCGGCGCCGGATTCCACCGGGCTGACCGCAATTGGCGAGGTGACCAGTGCCGCCAACTCGATACGCAGCCGCTGCGCCGCAGACTCGGAACCAAAGGCACCGAGTTGCACAAACCGATAGTGCCCTGCCGGGTTGCTGCGGCGGTCGTCGATACCGGCCAGATTGATCACTTCTACTTCAACTGGCGCCGTGCCCACTTCCATGAAACCGAGTTTGACCGCGGCGCCGTAGGAAAGGTCAATCAGCCTGTCGCTGTGGAAAGGGCCACGATCGTTAACCCGCACAATCATGCTGCGCCCGTTTGTCAGGTTGGTGACGCGGGCATAGCAGGGTATCGGCAGGGTCTTGTGCGCTGCGGACGCCGCATACAGGTCAAAAATCTCGCCGTTCGACGTTTTCTGGCCGTCGAACTTGGTGCCGTACCAGGAGGCAATGCCACGCTCACGGTAGTTTGCGAGGCTGGAGAGCACTTCATAGGTTTCGCCGTTGACGGTATACGGACTGAAGTTGCCGACGATGAGTATCGGGTCTGGCCGTGGCACAGCGTCCAGAACATCGTCGGGGTGAATGGTGCGCGGAGGCGCACCGTCCTGGACCTGGGCACCCGGCGCAGCAGGCGGCTCGCCGGGCACCGTCACAACACCCGGCCCACGCGTGGCACAACCGGCCAGTACCAGCGCCAGCAACCCGACCAGCAGCAGGTTCGCCCGGCTCATGGCGCCAACCCTGCGGCCAGGCGCTGGCTCAGCTGGTAGACGCTCATGGCGTACATGGCGCTGTGGTTGTAGCGCGTGATGACGTAAAAATTGTGCCGGCCCAGCCAGTATTCATACCCTTCCTCCAACTCCAGCCGTACAGGCGTTACCTGTGTTTCGCCGTCCAGCGGTGCCCGCGCGTGCAGGCCCCCGGCATCCAGCTCATCCACACGGCGCTTGGGTACCAGGCCGAGGCCGAACCACGCCTCAGGCACCTCGTCGGATGCCGCCGCGGGCACCACCACCCCTTCGCCACTGCGCCAGCCATGGCGACGCAGATAATTGGCCACACTGCCAATACCATCCACCGGATTGTTCCAGATATCAATGCGACCGTCCGCATCGAAATCGACCGCGTAACTGCGGTAGCTACTCGGCATGAACTGGCCATACCCCATGGCGCCGGCATAGGAGCCTTGAAGGGCGAGCGGATCCATCTGCTGTTCTTGCGTGAGGATCAGATAATTCTTCAGTTCCCGGCTGAAATAGGCCGACCGACGCGGATAGTCGAAGGCCAGTGTGGCCAGCGCGTCCAACACGCGATAACTTCCGGTGATGCGCCCATAAGCGGTCTCCACGCCGAGAATGGCCAGCACAATCTCCGGTGGCACTCCGAATTCCGCCTGCACGCGGCGGAACGTGTCTTCGTGCGCACGGTAGAATGCCAGACCCTCGCTAACCCGCTGTTCCGTAAGGAAAATCTGCCGATACTCATACCAGGGCTTGACCCGTTCGGCGGGGCGGGCCATGACCTCGAGAATACGCTCCTGGCGCTCGGCGCTCGCCACGACCTGCAGCAGCTGCTCGCGGTTGAACCCGCGCTCCTCCACCAGCTCGTCGACCAGCGCCCGCGCCGCAGCAAGATCGCCATAGTCCGTACTGGCGCCAACCGCTAACACCGGCCAACAACACCACAGAGCCACCAGGCGGCAGGCCATCGCTTTCGTCATGCGCAGAATCTCACCAATCACCTACCTTATCGGGGGCGGCCTGAATCGCCTGTGGCGATAGCCATCAACAGACCGAAGCCGGCCATCAGCGTCACCACGGAAGTCCCGCCTGCACTGACCAGCGGTAGCGGCACGCCCACCACCGGCAGGAGGCCCGCAACCATCCCCATGTTAACAAAGATGTAAACGAAAAACGTAAGCGTGATGCTGCCAGCGACCATGCGACCGAAATTGCTGTTGGCATAGACCACAATCCAGAAGCCACGCAGCACAATGAGCAGGTAAAGCGCCATGAGGAACAACACTCCGCGCAAACCGAACTCTTCGGCCAGCACGGCAATAATGAAATCGGTGTGGCTTTCCGGCAGGAAATCGAGCTGTGACTGGGTGCCGTTCAGCCAGCCTTTGCCCTCCCAGCCGCCGGAGCCGATCGCGGTTTTCGACTGGATGATATTCCAGCCGGCACCCAGCTTGTCGCTCTCGGGGTTGAGCAGCGTGAGGATGCGCTGTTTCTGGTAATCCTTGAGCACGTACATCCATACTGGCCATGCGGAAGCACAGGCGAGCAGGAAAGCCCCCACAATGTAGCTCCAGCCAATGCCGGCCATGAACAGCACGAACAGGCCGCTGGCAGCAATCAACAGCGCAGTACCAAGGTCAGGCTGCAGCAGGATCAGCACCGAGGGGATGGCCACCAGCAGCAGACAGGCCAGCACGTACTTGAAACGCGGCGGCACTGTGCGTGAAGACAGATACCAGGCGACGGTCAGTGGCATCACCAGTTTGAGAATTTCCGAGGGTTGAAAGCGGAAACCGCCCAGCGAGAGCCAGCGCTGGGCCCCTTTGGCACCAACGCCAAAGAAAATCACGCCCACCAGCAGCAACACGCCGAGCAGGTAGAACCAGGGCGACCAGCGCTGGTAGCGCTTCAGGTCGATCTGTGCCGCAAGGAACATGACGCCGTAGGCGAGCAGGAAGTACTGCCCCTGGCGCACGACCGCCGCCATTTTCTGCCCCGAGGCGCTGTAGAGCACCACCAGGCCAAACAGCGTCAACACCACCAGCAGCAGCAACAGCGGCACATCGAGGTGCAGGCGCAGCGCCAGGGGGGCGCGACGCGAGAGATCCGAGCTGTCGCCGGGAAATTGCAACTGACGAACATAATCACCCATCGGCGAGCGCTCCCGCAGTTGCTTCACTGTCCAGCGCGGCCTCTTCCACCAGCCAGGCGTCGAGCACAGCCCGCGCGATGGGAGATGCGGCCGAGGCCCCGCCGCCATTTTCCACGATCACGGCAACGGCAATGGTGGGCGACTCATAGGGTGCGAAGGCAATGAACAGCCCGTGATTGCGGTGTCGTTCCGCCACCTCCGCCTCGACATAAATGGCGTTCTGCGCGATGCCGATCACCTGGGACGTACCGGTTTTGCTCGCCATCTGGTAGCGAATGTCCTCGCCGATCTTGCGCGCCGTGCCCCGGGCGCTGTGCACGACCGCGCGCATCGAGTCATGCACCGCATCCCAATAGGCCGGGGGGGCGGTGATCGTCTCACGCGCTTCGTTGGGCTGCGTCTGCCCCGCCACGCTGCGCAGCAGCCGCGGGGTGCGTGATTGGCCCCGGGTGGCGAGCACGGTGGTCGCCGCCGCCAGCTGCATGGGTGTCGCCAGCATATAGCCCTGGCCAATCCCCGCACTGAGAGTCTCTCCCGGATACCAGGGCTGGTTCATGGTGTCGCGCTTCCAGCGCGTGGACGGCAGCACGCCGGGGCGCTCATTGGTGGTATCCACACCGGTGCGCGTGCCGAGGCCGTAACCGGACAGATAGTCGTGCATGCGATCGATAGTCAGGCGCCGGGCCAGGTCGTAGAAATACACGTCGCAGGATTCCGCGACCGCCATGTGCATGTCCACCCGCGGCGCGTGGCCGGTACCGCGTATCTTCAGGATCCAGTCCCGGTAGCGGCGTGAGTCGCCCGGCAGGCTGTACCAGCCAGGGTCGGCAACCGTGCTCTCGGGTGTCACCAGCCCCGCCTGTAGTCCGGCCATGGCCATCATCGGCTTCACGGTGGAGCCCGGGGGATACTGGCCCTGTATGGCGCGATTGAACAGCGGCACATCCGGGGAGTCCCGCAGCGCCTTGTAGTCCGCGGAGCTGATGCCATTGACGAACAGGTTGGTGTCAAAACCGGGGGTGGAAACCAGCGCGAGCACACCGCCATTCAGTGGATCGATGGCCACTACCGCACCCCGCTGCTCGCCCAGCGCGGCCAACGCAGTCTGCTGCAGCTGAAAATCCAGATGCAGGGTGATGTCCGCGCCCGGCACCGGGTCAAACCGCTCCAGCACCCGCAGTACCCGGCCGTGCGCGTTGGTCTCCACGTTCTGGTAACCCACTTCCCCGTGCAGCAGGTCTTCGTAGAACTTTTCCACTCCCACCTTGCCGACATGGAAGGTGCCGCGGTAGTCGCGCTCGTCCAGGCTCTGTGCCTCCCGCTCGTTTATCCGGCCCACGTAGCCCACCGCGTGGGAAAACAGCGCGCCATGGGGGTAGTGCCGCACCAGTTGTGCATCCACTGTGACACCGGGCATGCGGTGGCGGTTCACCGCCAGCAACGCGCGCTCCTCTTCGGTCAGGCGAAAACGCAGGGGTACCGCCTCGTAAGGGCGGCGGCGCTGCAATTTCTGCTGGAAGTTTTCCAGGTCGGATTCCGATATGGGCAGCAGCTGCTGCAAGTCGGCCAGCGTGGCGTCCATGTCCTCGACCCGCTCGCGAACGATAGACAGGATGTGGCTGGGTCGGTTGTCCGCCAGCAGTACGCCGTTACGGTCGTAAATCAGCCCGCGCTTGGGTGGCAACGGTTGCAGCTGCACACGGTTGCGGTCGGACTGGGTGCGATAGATTTCGTAGTCGTTGATTTGCAGGTCGTGATAGCGCGCCAGGATGACACCCAGCAAGGCCAGCACCAGCAGCACCGAAAACAGCGTGCGGGCAATGAAAATGCGGGCTTCACCGCCGGGGTCCTTAAGTGGAATGTGTTGTGGCATGTAATGCAGGGCCCGCGAGGTGGCTGGCTGACGCGTCAGGCGCGATGATACGGGTGGCCGGCAGTGATTGTCCAAGCCCGGTACACCTGTTCTGCGAGCAGCACCCGTACCAGTGGATGCGGCAGGGTAAGCGCGCTCAGCGACCAGCGCTGTCGGGCACGTTGCAGGCAGTCTTCGGAAAGGCCGTCCGGGCCGCCGATCAGCAGGCTGACATTCGTGCCGTCCATCTGCCAGTCGGTGAGCTCGCGCGCCAGACGCTCGGTGCTCCAGGCGGTGCCGCGCACATCGAGGGCGATGACCGTATCGCCCGCCGGCAGCGCCTTGAGAATCTGTTCACCTTCGCGCTGGCGCAGCTGCTCGGGGCTGGTGTCGCGACCGCGACGGGCCAGGGGCAGTTCGCACCATTCCAGACGAATCTCGCGCGGCAGCCGGCGGCTGTACTCCGCCACACCTTCATTGACCCAGGCAGGCATCTTCCCACCCACGGTAATGACCGTCAGTCGCATCAGCTACTCGGCCGGGTATCCACCCAGAGTCGCTCGAGGTCGTAGAAGTCACGCGTTGCCGGCAGCATGACGTGCACCACCACATCGCCAAAGTCCACGAGCACCCACTCTCCCGGGTTTTCTCCCTCTACCCCCAGTGGCCGGACTCCCTCTTTCTTCGCCTCCATACAGACGTTGTCGGCGAGCGATTTGACATGCCGATTGGAGGTGCCACTGGCAATGACCAGGTAATCCATGACGTCGGTCAGCTCGCGCACGTCAAGCGTGGCGATATTGACGCCTTTTAGCTCGTCGAGGGCGTTGGTAACGAGGTCTTTCAGGTTTTCGGCTTGCATCCGGGGTTTGTCTCTCCAGTTCAAAAATGAGTGTCAGTGGCAGCAGCATACAGCTGATGCCTTTCAATATAGTCCAGTACCGGCTCGGGGAGCAGATAACGGGGTGACCGCCCGCTGGCACACAGGGCGCGAATCTCGGTTGAGGAAATCGCCAGGGGCCGCAATTGCAGCACCAGCACACCCCCTGCAGGCCGCTGCTGCAGAGCTGAAGGCTCGGCAACACCGTGTGCGGCGAGCCAAGTCGCCACCGCCCCCTGCGCTGGCAAGTGCCAACCGGGGCGCGCGATCACCACGATATGCGCAAACTCCAGCAGAGCCTGCCAACGATGCCAGCGATCCAGTCCCTGCACCGCATCGCACCCCATCACCAGGCTCAGGCTGCGCTGCGGCCCATACTCCGCGCGCAGCTCCTCCAGGCTGTCGATGGTCCACGACGTACCGGTGCGCTGCAGCTCGCGACGGTCACAACGCAACCGCGGCTCGCCGCCAATCGCCAGCTCAACCATGTCGGCACGCCGGGCGGCCGGGCACTGCGGTGTTTCGCGGTGCGGCGGTGTGGCGCAGGGCATAAGATGCAGGCGGGCGAGCCCCAGGTGCTCAACCAGCTCCAGCGCGGAGCGCAGGTGGCCGTTGTGTATGGGGTTGAAGGTTCCGCCGAGGACGGCAACCGGGGCACCACTGGCCTCCCACGGCCTCAACTGCGAACCTGCCCCTCACCGAATACCACGTACTTGCGTGAGGTCAGTCCCTCCAGACCCACCGGCCCGCGGGCATGCAGTTTATCAGTGGAAATGCCGATTTCCGCGCCCAGGCCGTATTCAAACCCGTCCGCGAAACGCGTGGAGGCGTTGATCATCACCGAGCTGGAATCCACCTCTCGCAGGAATCGCATGGCGCGACCGTGATCGCGCGTGACAATGCTGTCGGTGTGCTGTGAACCGTAGTGATTGATATGGGCAATGGCTTCGTCCAGGCCCTCGACAATGCGCAGGGCGAGCACGGGGGCCAGGTATTCTTCATACCAGTCCTGTTCGGTGGCCTCCCGCGTGCCCGGCAACAGCGCACAGCTGCGCACACAGCCACGCAATTCCACCCCTTTGGCAGCAAATGCCGCGGCCAGTTGTGGCAGCAAGGCGGCCGCCTCACTGGCGTCGACGAGCAAGGTTTCCATGGTGTTGCAGGTGCCGTATCGGTGAGTCTTGGCGTTCACCGCAATCGCCAGCGCCATGGCATGCTCCGCACCGGCATCAACATAGACGTGGCAAACACCATCGAGATGCTTGATCACGGGCACACGGGCCTCGCGGCTGATGCGCTCGATCAGGCTTTTACCACCGCGCGGGATAATCACGTCCACGTGTTCGGGCATGCTGATCAGGGCACCCACCGCGGCGCGATCGGCGGTGTCCACCACCTGCACCGCCGCCGCCGGCAGGCCCGCCTGCTCAAGCCCCGCGGCAATGCAGGCGGCAATGGCACGGTTGGAGGCCAGCGACTCCGAGCCGCCGCGCAAAATGGTCGCGTTGCCGGACTTGAGGCACAGGCTGGCCGCCTCCACAGTGACGTTGGGCCGCGACTCGTAAATGATGCCGATAACGCCCAGCGGTACCCGCATGTGGCCCACCTGTATGCCACTGGGCATGCGGTTGACGTCACTGATGCTGCCGACCGGGTCGGCGAGCGCCGCGACCTGCCGCAACCCCTGCAACATGCCATCAATGCGCACTGGCGTGAGTTCCAACCGGTCGAGAAGCGCCGCATCCAGGCCGCGCTCACGACCGCGGGCAAGATCCTCCGCATTGGCTTGCGCCAGCGCGACACGCGCACCGTCGAGCGCGTCGCACGTTGCCAGCAGCGCCGCGTTGCGCTGTGCGGTACTCGATGCAGCCAACTGCCGCGACGCGGCCCGTGCGGCAGCGCCCAATTCCTGCATGTAGTGCTCGATACTCATTCCTGTTCCCGTACCCGCGATCGCGCTCGATTATACCTGAAGCCCGCCGCGGGTGCGCCAAACTACCGAAGGGAAAAGGAGCTGGGACCCGGAACACCCGGGGCAGAGAATCAGCTGGCGCTCTGGGCTGCCGCAGCTTCCTTGATCAGCGTCTGCAGTTCACCACTGGCGTGCATTTCGGTCACGATGTCGCAACCACCAATCAGCTCACCGCTGATCCACAGCTGGGGGAAGGTCGGCCAGTTGGCGTATTTGGGCAGGTTGGCACGCACATCGGGGTTGGACAAAACGTCCACATAGGCGAAACGCTCACCACAGGCCATGAGGGCCTGCACCGTTTGCGCTGAAAAGCCGCATTGGGGCTGATTGGGGGAACCTTTCATGTACAGCAGGATGCTGTTGCTCTGAATCTGTTCCTTGATGGTATCGAGAATATCCATGGTGTTTAACGCCTGTTGTTGAGGTTGCTGATTGGACCGAAACTTGAGACAGAAGTTTACCTGATTTGAGGTGAAAACGCAGGCGGCTTGCCGTCCAGTGCCCACCGCTGGGCACCCGCGGGGGGACGAAGGTCGCGGACTGCGGACCTGCTTTTATTCGCCACCGGCGGAACCCGGCTGCAACGCTGGCAACAAAATTGCCAAGCTCACGAAATCCCGCTAATATTTCAGTTCTGACAGGCAGCTAGCGCTGCCTTTTTGCGTTTCTGGGGCCCTGCCTGGACCCTGCCATTGGGAGAAGAACCGGTGTCCGCGTTGATGCAAACCTATGCAAGGCTGCCCGTGACGTTCAGTCACGGAGAAGGTGTCTATCTGGTGGATACCGACGGCCGACGCTATCTGGATGCACTGTCGGGCATCAGTGTCACCAACCTGGGCCACGCCCACCCCGCGGTAACCGAGGCTATCCAGCAACAGGCCGCACGCCTGCTGCACACCTCGAACCTTTACCACATTGCCGGGCAGGAAGCGCTGGCGGATGCCTTGACCGCGGTGTCCGGCATGGAAACCGCCTTTTTCTGCAACTCCGGCGCGGAGGCCAACGAAGCCGCCATCAAGCTGGCCCGCCTGTATGGCCACCAGCGCGGTGTGGCCAAGCCCGCCGTGATTGTTTTCGAAAACGCCTTCCACGGGCGCACCCTGGCAACTCTCAGTGCCACCGGCAACCGCAAGATCCAGGCCGGCTTCGAACCTTTGGTTTCGGGTTTCACCCGGGCGCCGCTCAACGACCTCGCCGCCGTGCAGCAGATCGCCGCCAACAACCCGGATGTGGTGGCCGTACTGGTGGAACCCATTCAGGGTGAGGGCGGCATTCGCGTCGCCGACGACGCTTTCATGCAGGGCCTGCGGGCGCTGTGTGACGATCGCGGCTGGCTCCTGATGCTGGATGAAGTGCAGTGTGGGAATGGCCGCGCAGGCCATTACTTTGCCTGTCAGGGGATGGGCGTGGTTCCGGATGTAATCACCACGGCAAAAGGCCTGGGCAACGGCGTACCGATCGGCGCCTGCCTGGCGCACGGGGCGGCGGCCACGGTCTTCAAGGCCGGCCACCACGGCTCCACCTACGGCGGCAACCCGCTGGCCTGTGCTGCGGGGCTGGCTGTGGTTAACACGGTGGTCAGCGAGGGGCTCGCCGAGCGCGCTACCGCTGCCGGTGCGCACCTGCGGCAGCAGCTGGCAAACGGACTGCGGGGCTGCGAGAGCCTGGTCGAACTGCGCGGGCGCGGCCTGATGATCGGGGTGCAATTGAACCGCGATTGCGGCGAGCTGGTCGGCCGCGCGCTGGCCGCCGGGCTACTGATCAATGTGACTGCGGGCAACACCATCCGCCTGCTGCCCCCGCTCATCTGTCGCGACGAACACCTCGACGAACTGGCCGCAGGCCTCATTAAACTGATCCGGGACTTCGAGTGAAGCCCGCACCGCTTTTGCAGGATAATCCCATGGCGTCACCCCGGCACTTCCTCACCCTGCTCGACTTCAGCCCCGACGAGTTGCAGGCACTGATAGACCGCGCCAGCGCCATGAAAAAAGCGCACCGCGCCGGTGAAGATCAGCGTCAGTTTCCGGGCAAGGTGCTGGGGATGATTTTTGCCAAGTCTTCCACGCGCACGCGCGTCTCCTTTGAGGCCGGCATGGCGCAGCTCGGTGGCCACGCCATGTTCCTGTCGCCGCAGGACACCCAACTGGGCCGCGGCGAGCCGGTCGAAGACAGTGCACGGGTCATTTCCTCCATGGTCGATGCAGTGATGATCCGCACCTTCGGCCACGATATCGTGGAACGCTTTGCCGCCTACTCTTCAGTGCCGGTGATCAACGCATTGACGGATGACTTCCATCCCTGCCAGCTGCTCGCGGACATGCAAACCTGGCAGGAGCACCGCGGGCCCATGGCCGGCAAGACGGCGGCCTGGGTGGGCGATGGCAACAACATGTGCCAGTCCTACATCAACGCGGCACGGCAGTTCGACTTCAGGCTGCGCATCGCCTGTCCGCCCGGCTTTGAGCCCCGCGCCGACCTGCTGCACAACAACCGTGACCGCGTGGAACTGAGCCACGACCCGGTGACTGCCGTGCGCGATGCGGACCTGGTCGTCACCGATGTCTGGGCCTCAATGGGGCAGGAGAAGGAACAGCAGACCCGTGCCCGCCAGTTTGCCCCCTTCCAGGTCAACGAGGCGCTGATGGCACATGCAGCCAGCGATGCGCTCTACCTGCACTGCCTGCCCGCGCACCGGGGCGAAGAGATCAGTGCCGGCCTTATGGACGCGCCGGATACGGTGATCTGGGACGAGGCTGAAAACCGGCTGCACGCCCAGAAAGCGCTGCTGGAATTTCTGCTGCAGGGAGGTTAATAACCGGGGCACCTAACCCCCCGAATTCTTATAATAAATTATTCATTGGCGGCCAGATTCCGCCCCCCCGGCCACCGTGTCAGGCCAACTTCAAGCTGATAGCGGCCTGCGGGGTAAGTGGGCGCAGACCTACTCCTTCGCCCACACGTTATCCACAAGATAAACCCAGCCTTGCGGCCTTGCATTGCCCCTCTGGTCGCTTTATCTTGTGTGTCGCCCTCTCAAAAACCCCAATATGTGGGGCCTCGACAACAAAAAAGGCCGCCAGCCCCGCGCCGCACGGAGACACTATGCACACCGAAACCACCCCCAGCAGCAGCCCGGCCACCCCGTCCAGTGGCGATGCCAACCCGGTGCCCGGCAGTATCGCCGCAACCGCACCCGGGCAGCTGCGTGTTATCAAGCGCAATGGCATGGTTGTGACCTTTGAAGAAAGCAAGATATCCGTCGCCATCACCAAGGCGTTTCTCGCCGTGGAAGGTGGCACAGCCGCGGCATCGAGCCGCATTCACGAAACCGTGGCCAAGCTGACCGACCAGGTGGCCGCCACTTTCCGCCGCCGCATGCCATCAGGCGGCACTGTGCATATCGAAGACATCCAGGACCAGGTGGAACTGGCACTGATGCGCGCCGGCGAACACAAGATCGCACGCGACTACGTCATCTACCGCGAGGAGCAGGCGCGCAAGCGGGCCGCCCGCAAGGCCCTGTCTCCTGCCGCACAGGAGGCTGCGGGCAACATCACGGTGATTCAGGCCGATGGCAGCCGTGCGCCGCTGGACCTGGAGCGCCTGCACACCGTGGTCACGGAAGCCTGCAGCAACCTCACCGACGTCAGCAGCACGCAGATCATCGATGAGGCCCTGCGCAACCTGTACGATGGCGTGACCGCAGCGGAACTGGCCACCTCGCTGGTGATTACCGCGCGCACCATGATCGAGAAGGAACCCAACTACACCTACGTGGCTGCCCGACTGCTCTGCGACAACCTGCGCGCCGAAGCCCTGGGCTTTCTCGGCGTCGCCCAGGCTGCCACCCAGGGCGAAATGAGCGAGCTCTACGCCAGGGCGCTCTCCGCCTACATCCAGCGCGGTATCGAACTGGAGCTGCTGGACCCGAAGCTCGCGCAATTCGACCTCGAACGACTCGGTCAGGCCCTGCTGCCAGAGCGCGACCTGCAGTTCACCTATCTGGGCCTGCAAACCCTCTACGACCGCTACTTCATTCACAGCAACGATGTGCGCATCGAGCTGCCCCAGGTGTTCTTCATGCGCGTGGCCATGGGCCTGGCCAGCGAGGAAGCGGACCGCGAGGCGCGGGCGATCGAGTTCTACCAGTTGCTGTCGTCATTCGACTACATGAGCTCCACCCCCACCCTGTTCAATGCCGGCACCCTGCGCCCGCAGCTGTCGTCCTGCTACCTCACCACTGTGCCCGATGACCTGCACGGCATTTTCGGCGCCATCCAGGACAACGCCATGCTGTCCAAGTTTGCCGGTGGCCTCGGCAACGACTGGACCCCGGTACGCGCCCTGGGCTCCTACATCAAGGGCACCAACGGCAAGAGCCAGGGTGTGGTGCCGTTCCTCAAGGTTGTGAACGACACCGCCGTCGCGGTCAACCAGGGCGGCAAGCGCAAGGGCGCCGTGTGTGCCTATCTGGAAACCTGGCACATGGATATCGAAGAGTTCGTGGAATTGCGCAAGAACACCGGCGATGACCGCCGTCGCACCCACGACATGAACTCCGCCAACTGGATCCCCGACCTGTTCATGAAGCGGGTATTCGACGATGCTGAGTGGACCCTGTTCTCCCCCAACGATGCGCCCGACCTGCACGACCTCTACGGCCGCGCCTTCGAGGAACGCTACACCTGGTACGAGGAGCAGGCGCGCGCCGGCAAGCTCAAGCTGCACAAAACCGTGCGCGCACAGAACCTGTGGCGCAAGATGCTGGCGATGCTGTTTGAAACCGGCCACCCCTGGATGACCTTCAAGGACCCCTGCAATCTGCGGTCACCGCAACAGCACGTCGGCGTTGTGCACTCATCCAACCTGTGCACAGAGATCACCCTCAATACCAGCAAGGACGAAATCGCGGTCTGCAACCTCGGTTCCATCAACCTGCCCCAGCACGTGGGCGAGAATGGCCTCGATCTCGACAAGCTGCGCAAGACCGTGCGCACGGCGGTGCGCATGCTGGATAACGTCATCGACATCAATTACTACTCGGTGCCACAGGCGGAGCGCTCCAACCTGCGCCACCGCCCCGTCGGCCTCGGCCTGATGGGCTTCCAGGATGCCCTCTACCGTCAGCACATCGCCTACGGCTCGGAGCAAGCAGTCACCTTCGCCGACAGCTCCATGGAGGCCATCAGCTACTACGCCATCGAGGCCTCCAGTGAACTGGCGGCCGAGCGCGGGGCTTACTCCAGCTACGAGGGCTCCCTGTGGAGCCGGGGCATCTTCCCCATCGATTCGCTGGGAATACTCATCGAGCAGCGCGGCGCCGACTATATTCAGGTCGATCGCAGCACCTCACTCGACTGGGACAGCCTGCGTGCTGCCGTGCGGGAGCGCGGCATGCGCAACTCCAACGTGATGGCCATTGCGCCCACGGCGACCATTGCCAACATCACCGGGGTATCGCAGTCCATTGAGCCCACGTACCAGAACCTGTACGTAAAATCGAACCTCTCCGGCGAGTTCACCGTGGTCAACCCCTACCTGGTGAACGACCTGAAAGCGCGCGGGCTGTGGGATGGGGTGATGGTCAACGACCTCAAGTACTACGACGGCAGCGTACAGGCCATCGACCGCGTGCCGGCTGACCTCAAGGCCATTTACGCCACGGCATTCGAGGTGGAGCCCCGCTGGCTGGTGGACGCTGCCAGCCGCCGCCAGAAATGGATCGACCAGGCCCAGTCGCTGAACCTGTACATCAACAACGCCAGTGGCAAGAAGCTGGACGTCACCTATCGCATGGCCTGGTACAGCGGCCTGAAAACCACGTACTACCTGCGCTCGCTGGCGGCCACCGGCACGGAGAAATCCACCATCAGCACCGGCAACCTGAACAAGGTGTCCTCCGGCGGCCAGACTGTGCAGGCAGCGCCGGCGGCCGTGCCGACCGCGTGCTCGCTCGATGACCCGGACTGCGAGGCCTGCCAGTAAGGCGGGCCATATCACCACCGACACAACAGACTAGGCAAAAGGACAACAGCACATGTTGAGCTGGGACGACTACCACACCGACGACAATCACGCCGCTGCAGCACCCGCCAAGGCGCCGCCACCCCCGCCACCGCAGGAAGAGGCACCTGTGGCCGCGGCGGCTGCTCCGGCTCCGGCCGCCGCACCCGTTGCACCGACCGCAGCGGCCAACATGGCGGCCGCGGCGCGTGCCGTGGAAGCGCTCGATGTAGCTCCCGGGCTGGAAGAACTGGAAATGGGCGCAGCGCGGGTCTCGGTGGACGAGAAAGCGATGATCAATTGCCGCGCCGACCTCAACCAGCTGGTGCCTTTCAAATACGACTGGGCCTGGCAGAAGTACATCGATGGCTGCGCCAACCACTGGATGCCGCAGGAAATCAACATGACGGCCGACGTGTCCACCTGGAAGAGCAGCGACGGCCTGTCCGAGGATGAGCGGCGCATCATCAAGCGCAGCTTGGGCTACTTCTCCACCGCAGACTCCCTGGTCGCCAACAACCTGGTGCTGGGCATCTACCGCCTGATCACCAACCCCGAGTGCCGCCAGTACCTGCTGCGCCAGGCATTTGAGGAGGCCATCCACACCCACGCCTACCAGTACTGCATTGAGTCACTGGGCATGGACGAGGGCGAGGTCTTCAACATGTACCGCGAGGTGCCTTCGGTGGCCAAGAAAGCCACCTGGAGCCTGGGCCATACCCACCACCTGTCGGACCCCAGCTTCAAAACGGGCACCACGGAAAACGACCAGACCCTGCTGCGCAACCTGATCGGTTTCTACGCCGTTACCGAAGGCATTTTCTTCTACTGCGGCTTTACCCAGATCCTCTCCATGGGGCGGCGCAACAAAATGACCGGCGTTGCTGAGCAGTTCCAGTACATCCTGCGCGACGAGTCCATGCACCTGAACTTCGGTATCGACGTGATCAACCAGATCAAGCTGGAGAACCCGCACCTGTGGACCGAGGCCTTTCAGCAGGAAGTGATCCAGATGATTCTCGAAGGCACCCAGTTGGAGATCGAATATGCACGCGACACCATGCCGCGCGGCGTGCTGGGCATGAATGCCGCGATGATGGAAGAATACCTGCACTTCATTGCCAACCGTCGGCTGTCGCAGCTCGGCCTGCCCGAGCAATTCCCCGGCGTGCAGAACCCGTTCCCGTGGATGAGCGAGATCATGGACCTGCGCAAAGAGAAGAATTTCTTTGAGACCCGGGTCATCGAATACCAGACCGGCGGCGCGCTGAACTGGGATTGACCATTAGGGGCAGCCAGCTCGCGTCGCTGCCCCCGTTTTTGAGGACCTGCCATGGACAAACAAGACGAGCCGACCGAAGACAGTGAACACGTCCTCATCGCCCTGGATCAGATCAGCCAGACCATTGATGTGATGAACCGCATTGTGGCTCGGCTGCGCAACCACGTCGAGCAACAGGAAACGGGGAAGCAGGCAGAGCTGCAGGCGGAAATGCGCTCAGACCGTGTCTTGCACTGATATCAAGGAGTGGAGCTGACTTCTCCGGGATATCAGGGCCTGGCGCGCCGGCGTAGAATAGCCAGCTGCTCGTCATCGTTGCGAAAACAGGGCACGCACTCCGGCGGCCCTTCCAGCGTGATAATGTCCGCCACCTCTCCGAGCACCACTTCAGTAATCAACGGCAAATCCAGCCCGCAGGCCTGCTCAAGATCAATCCACTGCAACTGTGACAACTCGTCAGAGGCCAGTGAAAAGTCATCCGGGTCACCCACCACCGCACTGGCGTCCACCAGGAAGAAACGCGCGTCGAAACGCCGCGGCGCCCCGAGCGGCGTGATGGCGCGAAATACGTAGCGAAAATTGCGCGTACAGGGCAGATGCTCGCGGGCACTGAAATCTGCCCAGTCCTGTGGCACCTCGCCCTGCCAGGCACCCGGTGCGCCCAGCAGCAACCCCGACTCCTCCCACACCTCGCGCACCGCCGCGGCCTGCAGGGCATGCACCCGGTCCGGCGCGGCGGCCTCGGCCAGGCGGCTTGCGCATACAGACCCCACCCGCCCCGCCAAAGGCACGTGGGCATCACCGGCGTCAACGGCGCCACCGGGGAACACAAACTTGCTGGGCATGAAGGCAGCGCGCGATCCACGCTTGCCGATCAACACCTGCGGTTGCGACAGGCGGTCGCGCACCAGAATCACGGTTGCGGCATCCTTGACGGGCACCAGGTCTGGCGCGAAATCACGCTTGGAAGCTGTCGTCACTTTGAATTCCTTCTACTACCAAACCAGAGTATAAACCCTTGCGCCGGGAGGAACCGCGCCAGCGCCCTGCCAAGGTACATCTATGTTCGGCTTAGCCACCGCATCGTCCTTACCCGGCCGGCACTTTTTGCCTATACTCCGGGAACCGAATCAGCCAACGAGGACCTGTCATGTTGAAATCCCGATTGCTTGTACTGCTGCAGATTACAGCACTTCTGGTCGCGAGCACGGTGGGAACCGCACAGGCCGCGGTCATCGGCACTGCAAACCATTTTGCCGAGCAAACTCGAAGCGAGCCGCTGGGTCAGGTCACGACGGCTCTTGCCAGTGAGACGGTGCAGCAGCACTTGCTGGCGATGGGCGTAAGCCCCCAGGACACCCTCGCACGAGTTAATGCATTGTCCACCGCCGAATTGCAGCAGCTGGCGCAACAACTGGACACGCTGCCCGCAGGCAGCGGCGCGCTGGGCGTGCTCGGAGCGCTGTTTCTGGTGCTGTTGGTACTTGAATTGGTTGGCCTGACCAACGTCTTCAGCAAGTTTTGAGGCGCTTTGCGGCGCCGGCGCTGATTGTTCTCCTCAACGCCTGCGCCACAACCCCCCAGCCACCGCCAGACGCCACAGCCAGCGAGCTCACCACAGTGCCCTTTTTCCCCCAAGAGGCGTTCCAGTGCGGGCCTGCGGCGCTTGCCACGCTGCTGGTGCACAGCGGTGTCGACGTCAGCCCACAGGCGCTGGCGCCACAGACCTATCTGCCCGGCCGGGAGGGCAGCCTGCAGGTCGAATTGCTGGCGGCCACACGCCGCTCAGGTCGTGTTCCTTTCACGCTACAGGGTGGGCCCGAGGCACTTTTCAGTGAGCTTGAGGCGGGCAACCCCGTACTGGTACTGCAGAACCTGGGGATGACGTCCCTGCCGCGCTGGCATTACGCGGTCGTTGTCGGTTACCAGCCGGAAAATGAGCGCGTACTGCTACGCTCCGGCACCGAGCAGCGTCGACACGAACGCTGGAGCCGCTTTTTCAGCAGCTGGGCGCTAGCCAATTTCTGGGGGTTGGTGATTCCGCCTCCGGGCGAAATACCCGCGAGCGGCACCGCTGGCAACATCGGGCCTGAACTCGCGCAACAGGAAGCAAAGTTGCCAGCCGCGCTGGCAGTGGTCACCTGGGAGGCTGCTCTGCAGCGCTGGCCGCACGACCCGGACCTGCTCTTTGCCACCGCCAATGCGCGACGCTCGGCCGCAGACGCGAAAGGGGCTGCTCAGCTCTATCTACAGGTGCTGCAGCAAAAAACGTCGCACATGCCCGCGCGCAACAATTTCGCTGACCTCCTGCTGCACGAGGGCTGCCCGATTGCCGCGCACGCGGTCATCGCGCCTGCGCGCAGCGCTAAACCAGAACTCTCTGCCCCCGTCAGGGAGGCCATAACACGCACCGCAGCGGACATTGCGCGTCAGCGCGCACTCGCGGCCAACGACCCGGATCACTGCCGGACACTGACAGAGGATATACCTTACCCATGACTGCCGTACTGCGCACGCCCGACCACCATTTCAGCAACCTGCCGGATTTCCCCTGGGCACCGAATTACCAGATGGTGGCAGATAAAACGCACGATCAACTGCGCATGCACTATCTGGATGTCGGCCCGCGAGATGGGCGCATCGTGCTCATGCTGCACGGTGAGCCCAGCTGGTGCTTTCTCTACCGGCACATGATTCACGCGCTCAGCGCCCGGGGCATGCGCTGCATAGCGCCAGACCTGATCGGCTTTGGCCGCTCCGACAAGCCCACCGCGCGCAGCGACTACAGCTACGCCGGCCATGTGGCACAGGTCGGCGAGCTGTTGCGCGCGCTGGATATCCAAAGCGCGGTGCTGGTCTGCCAGGATTGGGGCGGTCCCATCGGCCTGTCGCTGCTGGCCGAGATGCCCGAGCGCTTCAGCGCGGTGGTCGCCGCCAACACCCTGCTGCCCGGTTGCGAGCCCCCGCCCAATGGCGTGGAGCCGTGGCCGGGGGAGATCGTGGAACAATGGGTCGCCGCCACGCGGGACGCGGAGGATCTGGACATTGCCGGGGTTATCGGCGCCGTCTCCTGCACCCCGCTGAGCCCCGCTGTGCTGGCGGCCTACGATGCACCCTTCCCCGACGCACGCTACAAGGCCGGTGCGCTGGTGTTCCCCAGCCTCATCCCAACCGACATCGACATGGCAGGCGCCGCCGAGAATCGCCGCACCTGGACCTTCCTCAGCCGCTGGCAAAAGCCGTTTGTGACGGCCTTCAGCGACAGCGACCCGGCGACGGCCGCCTGGGCGCCGGTATTCCAGCGTCGCATTCCCGGCGCGCAAGGCCGTGAGCACCCGGTGATTCCCGGTGCGGGGCATTTCCTGCAGGAGGAGCAGGGTGCGGCACTGGCCGCGGTGGTCGCCGATACCGTCAACGCGCTGTCGTCAGCCGCGCCCGGTTAGGTGATGGGTAACGCGCGATGACCATCGATCAGGGGCTTATCCTGCTGATACTGGGCGCGTCCGTGGGGATGTTCCTCTGGGGGCGCTGGCGGCATGACATGGTGGCGCTGGGCACCCTGCTGGCCTGTGTTCTGGCGGGGCTGGTGGCGCCGGATGCGGCATTCAGCGGTTTTGGCCATCCCGCGGTTATTACTGTCGCCTGCGTACTGGTGTTGAGCCGCGGCCTGCAGGCCTCCGGCGCAGTAGATGTGCTGACGCGGCGCGCGCTGCCCGCCAAGGCCGGACCGCTGGCGAGTCTCGCGGCGCTGGTCGGCCTGGGCGCCCTGCTCTCGGGCTTCATGAACAATGTCGGCGCCATGGCGCTGCTGATGCCGGTGGCGCTGCAGATCGCACGTCGCCACAACCTGCCACCCGGGCGTGCGCTCATGCCCCTCGCGTTCGGCACCATTCTCGGCGGCATGACCACCATGATCGGTACACCGCCCAATCTCATCGTTGCGGGCTTTCGCGCGGAGGCGGGCGGCAAGGCCTTTGGCATGTTCGACTTCACGCCGGTAGGGCTGGCTGTTGCTCTCTGTGGCGTGGCCTTCGTGGTACTGCTGGGCTGGCGACTGGTGCCTGCACGCAAGCAGCAGGCCGCCGGGGATTTCGATACCGGCGCCTACCTCACCGAGGCACGGGTGACAGAGAGCAGCAAGGCCGTTGGTATGAGCCTGCGTGAGGTAGAAGCCGCACTCGACGATGCGGGTGCCCAGGTGGTGGGCCTGGTACGCAACGAAGTCCGCTTGCGCACACCTCATGGCGGGCGCCAGATTCGCGGCCATGACATTCTGGTGCTGGAGACCAATGCCGACACCCTGGGCGACGTGTTGTCGCGGTTCGACCTGAAACTCGAGGAATCCGTGAAACCGGAGGCCACAGTCGAAGAGAAGGACAAGGACGACAGCGAGCAGACCACTCCATCAGCGGATGCGATGCAGGCCGAGGCGGAAACAGAGACAACCACCGCCGCAGATACCCAGGACGCGGACGCCGGTGAAAAGGAAGATGAGCAGACGGAAAAACGCGAAGAGGCTGTGCTCACGGAACTCGCCGTCTTGCCGGGCGCCGCGCTGGCCGGCCGCTCGGCCAGCGACATACAGCTGCGCACGCGCTACGGCCTGAATCTGCTCGCGGTGTCCCGCGAGGGTCACCGTTCCCGCTCGCGCCTGCGCGCACTCCCCCTGCGCGCAGGCGACCTGCTGCTGATTCAGGGTCCGACCAACGCCACTCTGGAGTTCGCCAGTGACTTCGGCTGCGTGCCGCTGGCAGAGCGCGACCTGCGCATTCCCAGCCCGCGCAAGGCCGTCATGGCCGCGACGATCATGGCGGTCGCGGTGGGTGGCGCCGCCTTCGGCCTGCTCCCCGCAGCGGTGTCCTTTGCTCTCGGTGTGCTGGCCTCAATGGCATTCCGCACAGTGCCACCACGCAACGTCTACACTGCCATCGACTGGCCGGTGATCGTCCTGCTGGCGGCCTTGATGCCGGTCGCGGGCGCCATGGCCACCACCGGCACTGCTGACCTGATTGCGCGCTTCCTGCTCACCACGGTGGCACAGGGCAACGCGGTGCTGGTGCTGGGCATCATACTGGTGACCACCATGTTCCTTTCCGACCTGATGAACAACGCGGCCACGGCGGCAGTCATGTGCCCCATCGCCCTGGGCACTGCGGCGGCACTGGGCGTTAACCCGGACAGTTTCTTGATGGCTGTCGCCATCGGAGCTTCCTGCGCCTTCCTCACCCCCATCGGGCACCAGAACAACACCCTGATTCTGGGCCCGGGCGGCTTTCATTTCGGCGACTATTGGCGCCTGGGCCTGCCGCTGGAAGCTCTGGTCGTGGCGGTCAGCCTGCCCCTGCTGCTGATCATCTGGCCCCTGTAACTGCGCTGGAACACCTTCGCCACGACCGGCAACGGTCCCGCAAGGCGCACATGGCAATCCATGTGTTATCAGTGCTAACATTGCAGTTCACGCCTACGGCTTTCACCGTTACAATGACGCCTCGCTTCGACTCTGGCCCGGCGCCAAAGCGGCCGAAGCCAGCCCCGTTCATTCCACACAGGACAGCGACATGATCTACCAGAGTGACGCGCTCACCGTGACCCGCCTCGATGGCGATATCGCCGAGCTGCATTTCGACCTGAAGGGCGAGTCTGTCAACAAATTCGACCAGGCCACCGTCAACAGCCTCACTGAGGCACTCGATGCGCTGGAAGCACAGAGTGGTCTCAGCGGCCTGCTGGTCACCAGTGGCAAGCCCGTGTTCATCGTGGGTGCAGACATCACCGAATTTACCGGCATCTTTGGCGCCGGCCCCGAGGAAATACAGGGCTTCACTGCGGCCAACAATGCCAACCTCAATCGCCTGCAGGACCTGCCATTCCCCAGTTGTGTGGCGATCAACGGCTTCGCTCTCGGTGGCGGTTTCGAGATCTGCCTGGCCTGTGACTTCCGGGTCATGAGCACGGCCGCCAAAGTGGGCCTGCCGGAAACCAAACTGGGCATTCTGCCCGGCTGGGGCGGCACGGTACGCCTGCCGCGCATCATTGGCGTTGACGAGGCGGCCACCTGGATTGCCGGCGCCACCGAACAGCGCGCCGCCAAAGCCCTGAAAGCTGGCGCTGTCGACGCAGTCGCCTCGCCCGAGGAACTGCGCGCCGTGGCCCTGGCTACGCTGGAACACGCCATGGCCGGCAAGCTCGATTACGCCGGACGCCGGAAAGCCAAGAGCAGCCCGCTGCCACTCAACGACACCGAGGCCATGATGGCCTTCTTCACCATGAAGTCGATGGTCGGGCAGCAGGCCGGCAAGAACTATCCGGCACCGGTGAAAGCGGTCGATGTCATCGAAAAAGCCCGCGACATGGGCCTGGTAGACGCACTCAAGGTGGAGGCGGAAGGCTTTGCGGAACTGGCGGTCACGCCGGTCGCTTCCGCGTTGGTGGGGGTTTTCCTCGCCGACCAGCTGCTGGGCAAGAAAGCCCGCGACTGGGAAAAGCAGGCGGACCGCAAAATTGGCCGTGCAGCTGTGCTGGGCGCCGGCATCATGGGCGGCGGTATCGCCTACCAGTCGGCCTACCGCGGCGTCCCCATCCTGATGAAGGACATCAACCAGGACGGGCTGGACCTGGGCCTGTCGGAGGCCAACAAGCTGCTGTCCAAGCGGGTGGACCGGGGTCAGATGACCCCCACGCAAATGGGCGACGTGCTCAACAGCATCGATCCGACGCTGACCTACACCGGTTTTGATACGGTGGATATCGTCGTGGAAGCGGTGGTCGAAAACGCCAAGGTCAAACACGCGGTGCTGGCGGAAACCGAACAGCAGATCGGTGAAGACACCATCCTCGCCTCCAACACCTCAACCATCTCCATCACGCACCTCGCAGAAGCGCTGCAGCGGCCCGAGAACTTCTGCGGCATGCACTTCTTCAACCCGGTGCACGCCATGCCCCTGGTCGAGGTGATTCGCGGCGAGAAGACCTCGGACCGGGCGGTTGCGCGCACCGTTGCCTACGCCAACAAGATGGGCAAGAAAGCCGTCGTAGTAAAAGACTGCCCCGGCTTCCTCGTCAACCGCGTGCTGTTCCCCTACTTCGACGGCTTCTCCAAGCTGGTGCGTGACGGTGCCGACTTCCAGGCCGTGGACAAGGTCATGGAGCGCTGGGGCTGGCCCATGGGCCCCGCCTACCTGATGGATGTGGTGGGAATCGACACGGGTGTGCACGCCGCGGAAGTCATGGCGGAGGGCTTCCCCGACCGCATGCAACTGGATTTCAAGACCGCCACTGAAGTGATGTTCGAGAACAAACGCTACGGCCAGAAAAACGGCAAGGGCTTCTACGACTATGTACCCGACAAGCGCGGCAAGCCGAAGAAAACCGCCAGCGAAGAGGTCTACCGCCTGATCGCCCCGGTCGAAGGGGAGCGCACAGAGTTCTCTCGCGAGGACATCGTCGCGCGCATGATGCTGCCAATGGCCACGGAAATGGCGCGCTGCCTTGAAGAGGGTATCGTCGGCACCCCCGCGGAAGCGGATCTGGCACTGCTCTACGGCCTCGGCTTCCCCCCCTTCCGCGGCGGTATCTTCCGCTGGATGGATACGGTCGGGCTCGCATTCATCGCTGAAGCCTCGAAGCAGTTTGCCCACCTCGGCAAGTCCTACGAACTCACCGACGGCATGCAGGCCATGCTCGCCGATGGCAAAACCTACTACTGAGCACCGGGTGAAAACAGGAGAATTATCGTGAGTCTGAATCCAAGAGACGCCGTTATCGTCGACTTCGCCCGCAGCGCCATGGGCCGCTCCAAGAACGGCTGCTTTCGCAACGTGCGCGCGGACGACCTGTCGGTCGCCGTGATCCGTGGCCTGCTGGCCCGCAACCCGAAACTGGATGTCGCCGAAATCGACGACCTGATCTGGGGCTGCGTACTGCAGCGCGGCGAACAGGGCATGAACCTGGCACGCAACATCGTCCTGCGCGCGCAGCTGCCGTTTACCATTCCCGCACAAACCGTCAACCGCCTCTGCGGCTCCTCCATGTCGGCCCTGCACACCGCGGCGGCCAACATCATGGCCGGCATTGGTGACGTGTACCTGGTGGGCGGTGTGGAGCACCTTGGCCACCTGCCGATGATGGACGATGTCGACATCAACCCCAAGCTGGGGCTGAACGTGGCCAAGGCGGCCGGCATGATGGGCATGACCGCCGAATACCTCGCCATGATGCACGGCATCGGCCGTGAAGCGCAGGACAAGCTGGGCCTGCGCTCACACCAGCTCGCCCACAAAGCGACGGTGGAGGGCAAGTTTGCGCGGGAAATCATTCCGGTAGAGGGCCATGATGCCGCCGGTGCGCTGACGCTGGTTGAACAGGACGAAACCATCCGTCCGGAAACCACCCTGGAAGGCCTTGCCAGCCTGCCGCCGGCCTTCAACCCGCAGGGCGGCACCGTGACAGCGGGCACTTCGTCACAGATCTCCGACGGCGCCTCAGCCATGCTCGTGATGTCGGCCGAGCGCGCGCAGGCGCTGGGGCTGGAGCCGGTGGCGCGTATCCGCGCCATGACCCTGGCCGGTGTCGACCCGTCCATCATGGGCTATGGCCCGGTACCCTCTACGCAGAAGGCCCTGAAAAAACTCGGCCTGACCATCAAGGACATCGAGATGGTCGAGCTGAACGAGGCGTTTGCCGCACAGGCGCTACCGGTCCTGAAAGACCTCGACCTGCTGGACGACATGGAAGACAAGGTGAACGTGCACGGTGGCGCCATTGCCCTCGGGCACCCCTTCGGCTGCTCCGGCACCCGCATCACCGGCTCTCTGCTGACCGTCATGCAGGATCGCAACCTGACCCTGGGGGTTTCCACCATGTGCATTGGCTTGGGGCAGGGTATTACGACAGTCGTCGAGCGCGTCTGAGACGCGCTGACAGTCACCCGATGAGGCCGCCCTCCGCCAGAGGGCGGCCGTATCCAAAGATTCTCCGACGGGCAGCCCTTTGCGGCCTTGCGCCCTGCTACGTCTTATTCGCTGCTTAGCAGCGCGTCTACGCGCCTGAGCGCATCCAGCAACTCCGCCGTGGGCTGTGCTGACCCGCTAAAAAACTCCTCCGCCATCGGCGCAATGCCACAGCGCTCGGGCAGCGGCTCGCCCTCTTCCAGCATGCGATACAGCGTGGGCAGAAAGATGAACTGCAGCCACTGCGGCGGGGTAAGCGTATCAATGGCGAACGGCTCTGTGGACGCCAGGGCCTCTGCCGGGGGCGGGGTGGCATCCCACAGTGCCAGACGCCGCAGTTCGGCCTCGATATCAATCAGCACTTCGGCTACGTCCGTGCGCATGGGCTCTCCGACGGGCATCAATGCGAGAGTTAGAACTTCTCGGGACGCAGCACGTCCACATCGCAGGTGTAGAGGATCATGGCGTAGTTGTCGTAATAGTGTTCGCGTAACCCGGCCGCAATGCGATCCGCGGTCACATCATCGCAGACAACTTCGATGCGCAGGTTCCGATTGGCTTCCCAGTTGCCCTCACGCACCCCGCGTGCCCCCTTGCCGCGGGCCTCGGTAATCGTGTAGCCGTGTGCTCCCCAGCGCTCCATATCGCGCAACAGATGCGACTCGATAGTGGATTCGGTGACAACGGTCAGCAGGCGGCGGGGGTGTTGTTCCATGATCAGGCGGCTCCGGTCAGTGCGTACAATTGGCCAGCGAACCAATGGTACAGCGGAATGCCGAACAGTACATTAAAGGGGAAGGTCACGCCCAGCGATGCCGCCAGTGACAAGGCCGGGTTGGCTTCGGGGACGGAAATACGCATGGCTGCAGGCACGGCGATGTAGGAGGCACTTGCGGCGAGTGTCGCCAGCACCACCGCACCACCCATCGACAAACCCAGTGCCCAGCCCAGCCCGAGCCCGACCAGTGCCGACAGCACGGGGGTCAGCACACCAAAGGCGAGCAGGAAGAAGCCGTAGCGCCGCAGTGTGCCAATCTGGCTCGCGGTCACCAGCCCCATTTCCAGCAGGAACAGCGCCAGCAGCCCCTGGAAGGGATCGAAGAACAGTGGGGCCAGCTTGGCCAGCCCTTCTTCCCCGGCAATCCAGCCAATCAGCAGGCCGCCCACAAGCAGCACGATGCTCTTGCCCAGCAGCACTTCGTGCGCTGAATCGCGCAGCTTTGCACCGCTGGCCAGCCCTTTCGCAAGGACGATACCGACGAGAATCGCCGGGATCTCCAACAACACCACAAACAGTGGCATGTAGGCCTCGAAATCGATCTCCCGCGAACCGAGGTAGGCCACGACAACGGCGAAGGTCCCCACACTCACCGAACCATAGTGAGCCGCTATGGATGCGGCGTCAGCCCGCGGCAGGCGACCGATACTCAACAGCACAGGAAAACTCAACAGGGGCAGGATGAACCCCATGGCAATCACCGCAACCATTTGCGGCACCAGCTCCAGGAAGGGCTGGCGGGCAAGCTCAATGCCCCCTTTCATACCGATGGCCAGCAGCAGCAGAATACTCAGCAGCTCGTAGACCTGGACCGGCAGGCGCAGCTCCGAACGCAATACCCCGGCAATGACCCCCAGCAGGAAAAAGAGGACAACGGGGTCCATATCAGGCGCCGGCTGCGCCGGCAACGAGCCGGGTCAGTTCGGCAGTGCGCTGCCGCAGGGCCTGCGTGTCACGATCGACCAGGGTAATGTGCCCCAGCTTGCGTCCCGGCGCCGGCGACTTGCCGTAATCGTGCAGATGGGCACCGCTCACCGCCAGCAATTCGCGCGCCGCGGGCCACTCGCCTATCACGTTGACCATGACGCTGGGCGCCACCGCTGCCGTGGACCCGAGGGGCAGGCCGGCGATAGCGCGCAGGTGGTTCTCGAACTGGGAGGTGACCGCGCCCTCTATCGTCCAGTGCCCACTGTTGTGCACGCGTGGCGCGTACTCATTCACCAGCAACCGGTCGCCGCACTGGAACAGTTCCAGCGCCAGCACGCCGACGTAATCCAGCGCATCGAGCAGGCGCTCGCAGTAATCCTGCGCGGGGCCCTCCATAGGGTCATCGGCGAGAGAATATGACACACGCAGGATACCTTCCGCATGGCTGTTTTCACTCAGCGGCCAGGTGCGGCATTCCCCGTCCCGCCCGCGCACCGCAATCACCGACAGCTCGCGGTCAAACGCAACCCGCGCCTCCAGAATGCACGGCACGCGACCCAGGGCCTCCCAGGCAGGCAGCAGCTCGGAAGCTGCCGCCACTGACGCCTGCCCCTTGCCATCGTAGCCCATGCGGCGGGTTTTCAGGATGGCCGGCACACCGGTCACCGCCAGCGCCTGTTCCAGGTCGGCCTCGGAATCGATGGCCGCGTAACGCGCCGTGGGCAGCCCCAGGCGCGTAAACAGAGATTTTTCCTGCAGCCGCTCCTGGGAGAGCAGGATGGCTTCACTGCAGGGGGCGAGCAATCCACGACGTTCCAGCGCTTCCAGTGCAACCGGGGCGATATGCTCAAATTCGGTGGTGGCGACGTCGATACACTCGGCGAAGGATGCCAGTGCAGCTTCGTCCTCATACCCCGCGCGCAGGTGTTGTCCCAGCGGCGCCGCGCAGGGGGCTGGCTCAGGTGCCAGGAACGTACAGCGTAAACCCAGCGGGTACCCCGCCAGGGCCAACATCTGCGCCAACTGGCCGGCGCCGAGAATGCCTATATTCACAACACGGGCACTCTGGGATCAGGGTGGGCCAGCACATTGTCTGACTGACGGGCGCGGTAGGCGCGCAGCCGCTCGCGCAATGCCGGATCGTGGTTGGCGAGCATGGCGGCGGCCAGCAATGCCGCGTTCACCGCACCGGCACGGCCAATAGCCAGTGTACCCACGGGGATACCAGCGGGCATCTGCGCAATAGACAGCAACGAATCCAGCCCGTTCAGGGCGCGGGACTGCACCGGCACGCCCAGCACCGGCACCTGTGTTTTTGCCGCCAGCATGCCCGGCAAATGCGCCGCACCGCCGGCGCCCGCGATGATCACCTGCAACCCGACGGACTCTGCCGCCTCAGCATAGCTGAACAGACGATCGGGCGTACGGTGTGCCGAGACCACTTCGACTGCATGTGGCACCTCAAGCTCAGCCAGGGTCTCTGCGGCGCCCTGCATGGTTTCCCAGTCGGAACGGGAACCCATGACGATACCGACAAGTTCATTCATTGTGAGTGTTTCCCCTCGTGTCCTGCCATTGCGGCTGGCGGGCGTCTGTGTGCCCGGGCATGAATCCTTGTGGCGGGGGCCGGCGGACTATGAAACGCGCGAATCCTACACAAGACGAAAGCCATGATATATTCGATTTTTATAAATAAGCAATTCGACTATTTCTGATATGACGCCGCTCAACTACAACCACCTTTACTACTTCTTCCATGTTGCCACCGATGGCAGCATTACCCGCGCCAGCAAGCGCCTCAATTTGACCCCGCAAACCATCAGCGGGCAAATTGCTGCATTCGAAGAGCAGCTGGGCGTGAAGCTGTTCCGCCGCGAGGGCCGGCGCTTGCGGCTGTCGGAGCAGGGACGGCAAATCTACGCCCACGCCGACGAAATTTTCCAGCTCGGCCGCGAAATCCGCCAGCTTTTGCAGACCGAAAGTGCCAGTGCCGAGACCTTCCGTGTGGGCATCACCGACTCCATTCCCAAAATTCTCGCCAACCGACTGCTGCAACCCGCCCTGAAAGCCGTGGACAAGCTGCGCCTGCAGTGCCACGAGGGCGACCAGGAGACACTCCTCGCCGAGCTCGCGGTGAGCCGCCTCGACTGCATCATCACCGACCAGCCACTGCCCTCCGGCAGCCATATCAAGGCCTGGAACTACCGCATCCTGGAATCCGGTTTCACTTTTTTTGCCGTTCCCGAACTGGCCGCTGCCTGCCGCGAGCATTTCCCCGCCAGCCTCAGCGGCAAGCCCTTCCTGGCCCCGGGCCGCAAGGCCGGCAGTCGCTCCTTCCTCAAGGCTTGGTTCGAAAAGCACGGCATTACCCCGGAGATCGTGGCGGAATTTGATGACAGCGCACTACTCAAATCCTTCGGGCAAACCGGTTTGGGAGTGTTTGCCTCACCCACCATCATCGAGGAATACGTGACGTCCCAGTACGGCGTGGCCGTCATCGGCCGCACGCGGGAATTCGTGGATGTGTTCTACGCGATTTCACCCGAGCGCCGCCTGCAACATCCGGCAACCCTGGAGATCGTCAATACGCCGCTGGCGAGCCAGTAGCCGTTCGGTCGGAACGGGGTCAGCCAGACTGATATCACCCGGCAAGGTAAGCGCACGGCCGCGCAAGGCAACTCCGACATAAACTTGCGGGACACAAGCAAGTGTCTATACTCAAATCAGGCCGCTGCGACTACACCGATAAATACACGCCGCACAGCAACTGCAATGGCGAATATTTCCTGTACTCGGCCCTGCCGCCGTGGCCCTGCAACGAACTGGAACGAGAAACGCAATCAGGCAACACCCAAAGCGTTGTCGACCCCCGCGTGGTACAGGCGGACATGCTCGTCGGCAGCATGATAAGAATTAGCATCAGGAGATTATGGTATGGATAAAATCAAGAACCCCTGCCCAAGATCATCCAGCAAGCTCAGGGCGACAGGAATCGCCTTGCTCGCAGGCTGCCTGACACTTGCGGCCGGCACTTCGGCAAATGAAGCCTACCTCACCCGCTTTGGGCCGGAGACCTACGCGGCGGCGGAGGGTGAACCGAGGAGCTATTCGTCCACATTCCGGGCCATCGACGGTCCGGCCACCATTTTCTTGCAGGAAGATGGCATCCTCGACGCGAGGATCAAGATCAACGGTGTAGACGTGCTGGAGCCGGCTGACTTTGACGACAATGGGGAAGCCGCTGTGCGTTTGCAGCTACAACCGGAGAACACGATTGAATTGAGTGTTCTCGGCGAACCGGACGGCAGCCTCAATGTCCGGGTCAGGCAGTACACCGAGGCCGATATCAATGTCAGGGCCAAAATGTACTTCGGCATCAATACCAGCAACATGGCAAGGCAGCGTGAATTCTACAACACCCTGGGGCTCACCGGCGAGATCTATCCCGCCGGCCCAGAGGAATGCAAAAGCTTTGCGCAATCACTCGGGTTCCCCGATGACTATCGCATCTTTGTTGCACTGACCAGCCTGACGGGCGCGCCTCCGTGGATTGATACCGTGGAGTTCAGGGACCGCTCGTTCCGCGATGACCGGCCCTACGCCAGCCTGAACCACATCGGCATGGCTTACGCGACCTACGCGACGACCGACCTTGATGGCGACTATGCCTACCTGACAGAGCGAGGCGTGGAGTTCGTTTCGGAGCCTGCAATGGCCCCCAACGGGGAGCGCTTTGTGTTCCTGAAAGACCCCGATGGCACGTTCCTCAAGCTCATCGAGGAAAGTGGCGCAGCGACGGCAGGGCCCGACCTGGTGCGGTTAGTTAACACAAACATGAACGTGGCTGACCTGCAGCGGTCGCGGCAGTTCTACCGGCTACTGGGTTTCACCGAGGTGGAGAGCGCCTCGCAGAATGGCTACGGTCAATTCGCGCGCGCGCACGGCTTTGACGGTGGGGTCGCATTCATGGGCGTCGACGTGAGCCTCCCCGGTACCGACCGCCCGCTTCCCAGTGGCGGCGATCCCCGGGGAACCTTGCAACTACGGCAGTGGGGACTCCCCTATGATGACGCCCCTCCCTACTGGCCGCCGGTCAACCACCTTGGCATCGACAGGATCGCGTTCTACGTGGACGACCTGAACGCGACCATCGCCGAGATGAATCGCCTGGGGTTTGAGCCGGTGGGCCCGATCGGCGGCGGGGCCAGCGTCGGCGATGTCGGCATCGTGTTCTACTATGATCCCGATGGGATCAAGGTCGAATTCTGGGGGCCGGTAAGCGAACCCAATCCGAACTCAGCCTGCTAGGGTCGCTGACCGCTCGAAGTACGCACATGCGCTCCGTCTGGCAAGCATAAGACGGGGCGCCTCCCCACTCCCCCTAAACTGGCAGCTCTAGCGCCCCAACTCCCGGTTAAAAGGCGGCAGGGAATCCAGTATGGCCTGGCCGTAGCGGCGCGTGAGCAGGCGACGGTCCATGAGTGTCACCCGGCCACTGTCCTGCTCCGTGCGCAGCAGGCGACCGCTGGCCTGCACCAGGCGCAGCGCCGCGTCCGGCACGCTGATTTCCATGAAGGCGTTGCGTCCCTGCGCCTCTACCCACTCCGCCAGAGCGGCCTCGATGGGGCTGTCGGGCACGGCGAAGGGAATCTTGGCAATCACCACATGGCGGCAGTAGGCACCGGGCAGGTCAACGCCTTCGGCAAAACTGGCCAGCCCGAACAGGATGCTGCCACGCCCTGCATCCACGGCCTCACGGTGCTGGCGCAGAATCTCCTGTTTGCTGCCGTCACCCTGCATCAGCAGCAGGCGACCAAACGCAGCTGAGACACCCGCGTGCACGTCCTGCATCTGCCGCCGGGAGGAAAACAGCACCAGGCTGGCCTCCTTGCGATCAAGCAAGCCGGGCAGCTGGTCGATCAATGCCGCAGTATGGGCTTCGGCGTCACCGGGGTCGCAGGGCATGGCGGGCACACGCAAGGTCGCCCGGGAATAGTCAAACGGACTGGCCACCACCTTGAAGACGCCCTCGGACGGCGCGCCGGAATGTAAAATGAAGCGGTCAAAGGAACGCAGGGCGGTGATTGTTGCAGAGGTAATGACCACGCCGGCCGCGCGTGACCACAGATACTCCTGCAGGATATCGGCGGCGAGAATGGGGCTGCAGCGCAGGTCAAAACCGGTTTGTCCGCCACCGTCGAGCAGGGTGATCCAGCGCGCCATAGGCGGCACCTCCCCCTCGCCACTCACCGCGTAGGCCCGCCACAGAGCCAGCGTGGATTCCGCTCGATTCAACAGGCCACCCAGGCTCAGGTGCCAGGTCTCCGCATCGCCGGGGGGCAGGCCGCAGTCGTCTTCCTCCAGCGCTTCCGCCAGGCGCGCCTCGATCTTCGCCAGCGCAGAGCTGATCTGCTGAAACTGGCTGGCGAGGCCGGCCGCCAGAGGCTGCAGTTGTTCCGGCACGCGCCCGTGCGCGAAACGCAACTGCTGCTCGTCGCTGCGCCCGCTGGTCGGAGCACGTTCCGCGAACAGAGTGGCCACCGTTTGCTCCGCAACCTGCAGGGCGTTCTGCGCCTCCTCCATCACCTCGGGCAGCGCTGCCAGCGGCCGGGCGATATCGGTCAATGGCGCCAGGGCAGACGCCGCCTGCACCAGCAGTTTGCGGTTGTCCTGCAGCCACTGCACTGTGGTGTGCAGCCGACAGAAACTGGCAAAGTGCCCCAGTGCCTTGTCGGGCAGGTGATGACCTTCATCGAACACATAAATGCTGTCTTCAGGCGCTGACAGTATCGCCCCGCCACCGAGGGCAAGGTCGGCGAGCACCAGATCGTGGTTGGCGACCACCACATCGGCATACTGCAGAGCATCCCGCGCGCGAAAAAAACTGCACTGACTGATGTTCGGACAGCGCCGGCCACTGCACTGGCTGTGATCGGTGGTGGCCCCGAACCAGATGGCATCCGGCACCTGGCCCGGCCAGTTATCGCGGTCACCGTCCCACTCACCCCGCCCCAGCGCCTCCAGCATGGCGCTGTACACGGGCAGTGCCTCGGCGTTGTCTGGCGCCTGGAACTCATCGGGGTACAGGGGCAGCACATCTCCGGCGCCGCTGCCGCCGAGGTGATGATCCAGCTTGGACAGGCAGACATAACGCCGGCGGCCTTTGGCCAGCGTATAGCTGAACTCGAGACCGCTGTGCTGGCGGATATCCGGCAGATCCTTGTTGACGAACTGCTCCTGCAGGGCAACGGTTGCCGTCGCCACCACCAGTCGCTTCCCCAACGCCTGCGCCAGGGGGATGGCGGTGACGGCGTAGGCGATTGTCTTGCCAGTGCCAGTGCCCGCCTCGATAACGCAGACGGCCGGTGTTTCCGGGCGCGCGCGGCCTGTTTCCGGGTTGATGCGAGCCAGCGCATTGGCGATTTCCGCAATCATCTGCCGCTGGCCCCAACGCGGCTTCAGGCCCTTGGCGGCGGTGATGGCGGCGTAGGCTTCGCGAATCTGGTCCTTGAGGGCATCGCTCAGCAAGACGCTGGCGGCTCCGCCGCCGCGTGCAGTGCCAGCTTGCTGGCTACGGCGTTGGCGTAAGTGGCCAAAGCGAAGGGGCGCTGCTCTGCGGGCAGGCTCTCGATACGGGCGCGGAAGTCGGCCTCGGAGCAACTGCCCGCCTCGCGCGTGAGCGTGGCTGGTACCACGGCCGCATCGCCCTGCAGCATTTGCCAGGCCTGCAGGTTGGTGGGGTGCAGGCAATACAACGAGACAATTTGCCGGTCGATTTCCGCTGCTACGGCATCGGGCCCGTCGAACTCGCCCACCAGCGGTGTACCGAAGGCCACATGCACGCGCCCTTTCTGGCCGGAGATACCTCGGGCGATAGAGGCCACATCTTCCTGCTCGGCCTTGGCATAACTGCCGGTGGTGCGGCGCAGGTGCATTTCACGCGCCTTCATGCCGTCGCAGGGGTCCAGTTCGTAGGCGATGGATACAGGCACGATGCCCAGCGCGTTGATCAGCTCACTGAAGCTTTCGGTCTGTTTATCGCGGCTCATCGCAAGCATCTTGATGACGGCGGGCTCGGTACGGTCGATGCCGTCTTTCGCACGCCCCTCACGCTGGGCGATCCAGATCGGTGCGCGCTCTTCCTGCAGTGACAGGCGGATGTAGTTGGACAGGTGGCGGGAAGCGGCCAGCAACGCGCGCCCGCTGGCAACCGAGCGCTTGACGATAAAACTCTTGTTGAGCCGCATGAGGTCCGACACCCAGGGCTTGGTGAGCAGGTTGTCGCCGATGGCAATGCGCACCGTCTGGTGGCCACTGCGGTGCAGCGCATAGTTGGTGAAGGCCGGGTCCATGACGATGTCGCGGTGGTTGCTCATGAACAGCCAGGGGCGCGAGACATCCAGCTCATCCAGGCCCGAAACGCTGAAGCCTGCGGTGGTATCGTCGATCACCTTCTCGACGTAATGCTTGATGACCATCTGCATACCATGGACATCCTGCACGCCGCGGAGCTGGCGGCCGAGATACCAGCGCACGACAGGCCGGGCCAGGCCGGGCAACACGCGCGCCACCCGGCCCAGACTCAAACTGGCAATCGCGTCGAGCAGCTCCCGGTCCGCGAGGAGGCGATCGAGGACCGCAGGCACTTCTTCATCACGGTAAGGACGGATATCCGCAAAGGGATCACTCAAAGCAATATCCTCAAGAAAAACAGCGCCACACGATACCCAAATTCCCCCGTTACGTCATCCGCCAGATCCGGCCAGGGCGCCTCACTCCGGCCTTCGCATGCGCTGACATGACAGCCGGCTTCTGCTAATCTCAAATCCGCTCCAACGGAGCCGCGTGCCTATTGGGAGGAACCATGGAAGCCACGTCTGCAACACTACTTACCTTCGGCCTCGCCACCCTGTTGCTCAGCTGGGTGTTGTTGCTGATTCAGTCATGGAAGGAAGATTACGCGTGGGGCCTGTGCGCTCTCATTCTTCCCCCCTTCGCCTACCTGTATGGCCTGTTCCGCCTGGACAAGGCCGGGCAATCCGTTCTGCTCGCCATTGTCGGCCTTGTGCTGATCGCGATGGCCTGACGCTGTTACCCAGGCACCTGCCCCATTAAACATTTGTAACCTTCAGGCGCCTGCGCGGCCGGCGCCATGAATTACACAATAATTTTATATAAATCAGAAAGTTAGGGAATACAGAAAACCCGAGACAATCCCCACTGTTACTTTTTTATCCCCGGCGTTACGAATCTGTAACTGTTCTACACACGTAGAACACACGTATACTACTGCCATCCCGCCGCCGGTGTTACACCGTCACAGGCTGGCCATACACCGTAACCGTTCGCTGAGGAACCAACATGAAATTCGCCAAAATTGCCACCGTCTCTGCCCTGCTGGCCCTGTCGTCCGCTGCTTTTGCCGCCAAGCCGACCAGCATTGTTTTTCAGGGCAACCATGAATCCAGCACTGGCGCCGCCTATTCCGAGTACATGGTGAAGTGCTCCAACGGCAAAACCGCCACCCTCACCGCGTGGGAAAACCGTCGCAAGTGGTGTGCGGGCAACGAGCTGAACGACAGCTGTGAGCGCAAGCAGATCAAGGCCGCCAAGGCAGCCTGCAGCGCCCTCTAATCAGGCCTCGAGGTAGCGCCGGCGCAACTCTTCGCGCTCGGCGCTGCCAATCCCCAGCTCGCGGGCCAGGTAACTGTTGACGTCCCCATAGTCAGCAATCGCCTGCAACGCGCGCGACAAATACGCTTCGTGCACTTCAAGCATCGGCATGATCGCGTCATCTTCCTGCGACTGAAAACCGTATTTGACCCGCAAACGGTCTATCTCCTGACGCGGATCAAAGAAGCGACGGGTCAATAGATAGTCCGCCATGACCTGCTCACCGGACACACCCAGCGCCATCAGGATAATCGCCGCGGCAAAGCCCGTGCGATCCTTGCCAGCCGCGCAGTGCACCAGAAAACGGGCATCGTCCTGCGCCAGGATTTCACTGAACATACGCCGATAGGCGGGGCTCTGCGCCTCGACGAAGTCGCGATTGATATCCACCATGAAATCGAACATCGGTTGCCGCCCCCCGCGATCGAGCTGGCCGTCAGCGAAGGCGGCGTCGTTGCTGCCCGGCGTAATCGGCACGCTGGCAACCCGCGGCGCTCGCGCACTGGGCAGACGGTTGGGGCTGGCACTCTGCTCACTCTCACGCCGGAAATCGCACAACAGGTCGAGCTGCAGGTGGTCCAGCAGGGTCAAGTCCTGCTCTGTCAGCTGCGAAAGCTGGCCTGACCGATACAGGTAGCCCCAGCGTACGCGCCTACCGTCCTCCGTGCAGTAGCCCCCGAAATCACGGAAATTGGGTGTACCCTGCATACCGAGTCGGCGCTCCATGGCGACCAGCTCGTTGCCATGTTGATCCTGCAGGCGAAACTGGTGGCGACGCCCCACCGGCAGGCCCTGAACCCGCATACGCGGTACGGCTTCTTCATAGTGCATCTGCAGGCCAGCACCGGCTTCCAGAGGACTGACGGTGACCTGCGTGTGCGGGTGACTCGCTTCCCACTCAACGTGGTAGTCACCATCAGGCGCACGCCAGATGTGCACTGTGTCGGTCAGTAGGGGCATATAAACTCCGAATCAATTTGCTGCAGGCGACGGGGTGGCGATGACCGCCTGTACCAGGGTTTTTATCAGGGTGAGCTGGCGCTCAAGCGCTTCGTCGCTGAACGGGTCCTGCCCAAGCAGGTCGCTATACATCGGCGCCATGGTTACATAGGACATGATCAGGTTGTTGAAGGCCATCACCGCCCAGGGACGCAGACCGGCGTCGCCCAGGGCACGCAAGCCTGGCTGCAACAGGCCTTCATCGTCGTGAAACATGGGGCGAAAGAAGCGCTCGATAAGATCGTTGGTTCCCGGGCCGCCAGACAGCGCCGCATGCTGCAACAGCCGGGCCAGATTGGGGTTGGCGTGATGCTTGCGGACAATCGCCTCGAGCCACTGGTACAGGCGCTCGTCGGTAATCGGCGCCGTGTGCAGCTCCTCCATTGGTGCCGCAAAGTCATCTAGAAGACGACCCAGTACCGCGCGGTACAGCGCTTCCTTGTTGCGAAAATGGTTATACAGGCTGGGAGAGCGAATACCCACGCGCTCTGCCACCTCGCCAAGTGAGGCGCCCTTATAGCCCTTTTTGGCGAACAGATCTTCTGCCGCGTCCAGAATGCGCTCGGCGGTACCGCTCGCGGGCTCGGCTCTGTGTTCCTGCTTGGCGACCATGGCGTGCAATTCCACCGCTTTCGAGTCAAATGCGCAGTATACCGCAGCTTCGTCGGCAGGCGCAGCGAGCCCGCCGGGAATACGGCCCCATGGTTGACAAGACACAGGCTTATGTGAATAATCTCGCCTCCTGAAATTTGCTAACCCACGAGGAACTATTGTGGCCAACTCCCCGCAAGCCAGAAAGCGCGCCCGCCAGGCGGAAAAGCGTCGCGCCCACAACGCCAGCCTGCGTTCGCTGGTACGTACCAACATCAAGAAAGTGATCGCTGCCATTGGCACCGGCGACGCCGAGCAGGCCAAAGCGGCCTACGCCAGCGCCGTACCGGTCATCGACCGCATGGCCGACAAGGGCATCATCCACAAGAACAAGGCCGCTCGTCACAAGAGCCGCCTCAATACCCAGATCAAGGCACTTGCCTCCGCCTGATTCGGGACACTGCATTCCACAAAAAAGCCGGCTTGAAGCCGGCTTTTTTGTGCAGGACCGAAGGCGACCTCAACCCGCCTTGCGCGGCTCCTCGGGCGTATCCTTCAGCTTGTTGAACTCCGCCAGCATGCTCTGCTCGTAACCCTGGGCCTCGTTGGTATCCAGAGGCCGCTCCAGCAGCGTCCAGTCGATATCGCCATCGGTCGCCAGGTTTTCGAACTCCAGAATGCCCAGCGCCTCGAACTTCGGCCGGATCTTGTCGGTCAGCAGACCAATGCGCTTCAGGTTGGGAATCACCCGCTGGAACAAGAGGTTGCGGAAGGTGGACATGACGAAACCTTCCAGCACCTGCAGGCGCGCCTCTTCCACGTCCCAGCCGAAGTGTGCAAAGACGTCCGTTGCCACCAGCCGCTCGCGGCTCACCACGCAGGCCTCGTAAGCGAACTGGGCGCGCTCCTCACGCTCCTCGTCGGTCAGGGTTTTGACAAACTCCTCCAGGTAATTCACGCCGAAGGTCACGTGACGCGCTTCGTCCCGTGTGACCAGATACACCACATCCTTGAGCACCGGGTCGGGCGTGGTTTCGCGGGTGGTATTGAAGGCCGACAGCGCCAGCCCCTCAATCACCAGCTGCATGCCGATGAACTTCATATCCCAGCGCGCATCGGTGAGGATCTTGTCGATGATCGCCTTGAGGTGCGTGTTGATCGGGTACATCACGCCGATGCGCTTCTGCAGGTACTTGTTGAAGACCTCGACGTGGCGCGCCTCGTCGAAGGTCTGTGATGCAGCGTACAACTTGGCATTGAGGGTGGGGGCACAGGAGCACAGCTGCGATGCCACCAGCAGCGCACCCTGTTCGCCATGCAGGAACTGGGACAGGCTCCAGGCATTCATGTGCAGCCAGAATTCCTTGCGTGTGGGCTCGTCCATGTCGAGATAGGGCTGGTAGGTGTGCAGGTTCATCAGCTCGGGCATGCGCTCTTCGTCTGGCCAGGGGCGGTCCCAGTTGATATCCATCTCCGGGTCCCAGTTGAGCTGCTTGCCGAGGTCATAGAGCTTCTTGATGCGATCGTCCTGCACCTTGTAGTCCCAGTTGTAAGACCCGGTGAGCGGGGTGCTGAAAATCTCGGCGATATGATCGACATCACCGGGGGTCAGCAGATCCTCCAGATCCGGGTTCTCACGCGGGTAATCGGCATTGGCGAAGCGCTGGATCTTGCGCGGGGTGGAGCTCCACTCTACTTTCATAACCGTACTCCTGACATCAAAATGACATTGCGCTTCACTATGTGCGAGCGCCCGCAGGCTAACAAGGTGAAGTCTTGTCAAAATAAGGTTATTTGTGGCCAAATAGACGAATGCCCCGTGTCAGCGCGCCAGCACAGTACATCCTGATCCTGATCGACATGGTCGAGAGCCGGGGGTTTGCGCGCGAGGACGTGCTTGCCGGCACCTCGCTGGCCGATTCCGGGCTCGCCGGTATTGGTGCGCGCGTCAGTGAAGAGGATTTTGCCCGCCTCGTCAGCAACGCCCTGGCACTCACCGGCGACACGGCACTGGGCCTGCACCTGGGCATGCGCCTGAACCTGAGTGCCCACGCCATTCTCGGCCAGGCATTCATGACCTGTCGCGACTTGCGGCAGGTCATGGAGCTGTTCATGCGCTACTACCACCTGTTGTCGTCACCCTCACTGCAGCTGGAGCTCACGGAACAGGCCCAACGCTGCGTGCTGACCACGGTCACACTCCCCACCGACAACCCGCCCGAATTCGGCACCGAGCTGATGTACGCCGCCATGCTCAACACACTGCGCGGCCTGCTCAACCGGCAGAACCTGGTGGTTCGGGTAGAGCTCCCCTACCCGCCGCCACCGCACGCCGCGACCTATCACGAGGTGTTCGGCGATGACGTGCACTTCGACTGCCCGCTGGGGCGCATCTCCTTTGACGCCCAGCTGCTCGACGTTGCGCTGCCGTTGTCCAACCCCGCCTTGCGCTCACTGTACGAAAATGAATGTGCGCGCCTGCTGGCGGACCTGGAGGAACATGACTCGGTGTCGGAGCAGACCCTGCGCCTGCTGCGCAAGCTGGAAGGTCAGTACCCGCAGATGCCCCAGGTTGCCAACATCCTCAACCTGAGCCCGCGCACCTACCGGCGCCGGCTCGAGCAGGAGGGTACTGCCTACCAACAGCTGCTGGACCGGGTGCGGGCGGAGCACGCCACCCGCTACCTGAAGAACAGCCGCCTGCCGCTGTCCACCATTGCCTACCTGGTGGGCTTCAACGATGCCTCTAACTTCCGGCGCGCCTACCAGAAATGGACCGGGCGCGCGCCGCGGGAGGTGCGCACTGAACGCTAAGCGCTCACTCGCCGTTTACCTGGGACGACGCGCGGCACAGCGCCTGCGCAAGGACGGCTGGCACCCGGATCATTTCAGCCTCCTGCTGGGCGCATCCGGGGGCCCCAAATGGCTGGTGCTGGGCCAGCTGGATCGCGTGCTGTTCGGCGACTTCTTGCAACGCGGCCAGCGCCCGCTGTCGCTGCTGGGGTCATCCATCGGCTCCTGGCGCCACGCCTGCCTGGCGCAGGCCGACCCGGTCGCGGCGCTGGAGCGCTTTCAACAGGCCTATCTGGAGCAGGCTTACAGTGCCAGGCCGCCGCCCGATGAAATCAGCGCCGCCAGCGCGCAGATACTGGCCGCGCTGCTGGGTGCCGAGGGCAGCACCGCACTGGTCAGCCACCCGCGCTGGCGCACCCATATTGTGACCGCCCGCGGCAGAGGCCCGGCAGGCGCCAGGCAACCGGCATTGCTCGGTGCCGCCATGGGGGCTGCCGCTCTCGGCAATAGTGTCCACCGCCGGTTGCTGGGTGCCAGTTTCCAGCGCGTGGTGTTCCACAGCGGCGAGCAACCAGCCCCCCAGCTCTCCCTGACGGACTTCAACACCACCTACACCCCGCTGCGACCCGCCACAGTCGCCCTCGCCCTGCAGGCCAGTGGCTCGATTCCCTTTGTACTGGCGGGCGAGCGCAATATCGCCGGCGCACCCGCAGGCCACTACTGGGATGGCGGCATCATTGATTACCACTTCGACCTGCGCCACTACCGCGGTAGCGGGCTGATTCTCTACCCGCACTTTCGCGCCGACCTCACCCCCGGCTGGTTCGACAAGTTTCTGCCCTGGCGCCGTTCGGGGCTGGATGCACTGGACGACCTGGTACTGCTATGCCCAACCCCGGAATTCGTCGCCTCATTGCCGGGTGGCAAGATTCCGGACCGCAGGGATTTCACCCGTCTGGACACGGCGGCGCGCACTGCCGTGTGGCGCGAGTGCATTGCGCGCAGCGAGACGCTTGCAGAGGAATTTCAGGCGCTGTTGGCGGGGCCAGACCCGCTGGCAGGTGCGACGCTGCTCAACTGATCATTTCATCGAGGTAGCGCTGGACTTCGGCACGCAGGGGCCGCTGGAACGCCGACGCCAGCAGCCCCAGCCGCACGGACACATCGACCAGGCCATCGTGGAAGGAGAGCTTGCCATCGATGCCGCCGCCTTTCATGCGCACACTGTCACCCTCCCAGCGGGAGCGCACGCCGTGTTCGCGTTCCAACCTGTCCGCGAGGCGCTGCGCCGCCTGACGCAGATCCTCCTTGGGCATGGTGTAAGGTTTGGTCAGCCGGAATCCCGCCATGATTGCATGCCTGTCTATGTAAACCCAAGATTACGCCGAGCCCCGGCGCATGACCAGCCAGTTGCCCGCCAGCACCAGGCCAAAACCGGCCAGGCCCAACAGTGTCCAGTGGTAGTCCTCGAACACCGTGGAAATCAACAGTGCGACCACCGGAAACAGCAGCGAGCTGTACGCCGCACGGCCCGGGCCAATGTTACCAATGAGCGTGACATAGGCCCAGAAGGCCACCACCGAGCCAAACACCGCCAGGTACAGCAGCGAACTCAGGTAGCTGATCTCCCAGTCGACAGTGATCGGCACCCCCAGCAACAGGGCCGAGGCGTACAGGGCGAGAGCGCCGTAAAGCATGCCCCACGCATTGCACACCAGCACGGGCAAGCCGTCCCGGCTGTTGCGTGCGGCGAAAATATTGCCGAAAGACGCACAGCAGGTGCCGGCAAAACACAGCAGCAGCGCGCGAAAACCGGCGTCATCGAAGGTGAAGCTCTCCAGCTGCGGCATGAATACGCCCACCATACCCACCAGACCGACACCGGCCCCGAGGGCCACCAGACCGCTGATTGGCAAGCGCAGGAAGATCGCACCATTGACCATGTTCAGCACCACCTGGGTCGAAAACACCACCGCCACCAGACCGCTGGCCAGGTGCTCACTGGCAGGGTAGATAAAGAGATAATTGCCGCTGAACAGGCAAAGCCCCTGGAAAAACACCATCACGTGGTCGCGCCGTGACAACGGCGTCAGGCGGCGGCGCAGAATAAGGTAGAAGAAAATAAGCAGCGCAGCGAGCATCGAACGGTGCGCAATGGACACCATGGGTGCGACTGTGCCCAGCTGGAACTTGATGGCGATCCAGGTGGAACCCCAGATCACCACCGTAATGGCGTAGAGCAGCAGATTATTCATGGCGAGGGCCGCGGAAAAGCGCGCACTTTAGCGCATCCGCCAGCTCGCGCCTACGGGGCGCCGCAGCGCCCCCGCGGGCGCGCTCAGTTGTTAATGAACTCGCCGGCGTACCAGTTCAACATGGCAATTTTTTCCTCCAGCGGCTTGTCCTCTTCCAGCTCGTAGACATTGCGGAAGCCGATCACCACGTCGGTCACACCAATGCTCTCCAGCTTTTCGATGCCCTCGCGGGTAAAGGCATCCTGCCCGGTAGTGAAGATGCGGAACGGCCGATCACTGGTACCGTGTTCGTCGCGCAATTCATTGAGGCGACGGATGTAGGACTCAAGCTGCTGCATATCGGCCCCGGCACACATCCAGCCATCGCCGACTGTGGCCGCGCGGCGCAGCGCGGGCTCGGCGTGCCCCCCCACCAGAATGGGCGTAGGCGCGGTGGGTTTAGGGGTCATCTTGATCGCCGGCATGTTGTGGATTTCACCCTTGTAACCGAAGAACTCGCCACTCTCCAGACCGCGGATGATGTCGATCTGCTCGTCCAGGCGCAGGCCACGCTTCTCCCAGGGTACGTCACACACGGCGAAGTCTTCTTCCCAGGGGCTGATACCCACCCCGAAGTCGAAGCGATTGTTCGAGAGCGCCTGTATGCTCTGCACCTGCTTGGCGACAATGGCCGCCTGGCGCACAGCCACCTTGTAGACAAAGGTAGCGAAGCGAATCTTCTCGGTCACGGTCGCCATGCCCGCGACCGCAATCAGGCTTTCGAGAAAGGGCACGCTTTCCAGAAACTCACGACTACCATCCTTGTTGTAGGGATATTTCGAACTGGCTTCCTGCGGGTAGCAAATGCTGTCGGGGATGGTCAGGCCATCATAGCCTGCCTGCTCTGCGGCCTTGGCCAGCGGGACGTAGTGATCGGACTCACACATGCCGATCTGGTAGCTGAATCTCATTATGGCGCTCCTGTCTATTGTAGTGTGGCCACCCGTGCAGCCACCTGAGAAGTACGATGACTGTACTCCGGCGGATGACCCGGGTCACGGTAAGCTTTAAAATAGCGCCCTGCGGCCTCAAATACTAAACCTGCCCCGCGACCCCACTTGCAGCCACCCGCCGCCACGACCAGCAATGGCGGCAAAAGGATTACACTTGCCCCATGAATGACACCCCGGACATCCCCCAGACCGACGCCGATCAAAGCCAACGCTTCCTCTTTGACGACGCCGACATTCGCGGTGAAATCGTGCAGCTGGACCACACCCTGGCAGATTTGCTGGCGGTCCACCAATACGCCCCCGGCGTCTCCCGGCTGCTCGGCGAGTTTCTCGCTGCCGCCACCCTGCTCAGCACGACGCTCAAATTCGAGGGGCGCCTGGTGCTGCAGGCACGCAGTGAGGGCGAGGTCCCGCTGCTCATGGCCGAGTGCAGTGACCAGCTGCTGGTCCGCGGGATTGCGCGCGGCGCCCAGCACGCCACGTCCGGGGAATTCAGCCAGCTTCTCGCGGGCGGGGTGCTCGCCATTACCATCGAGCCGCTGCGGGGCAAGCCCTACCAGGGGATCGTGCCACTCTCCGAGAACTCGCTGGCAGCGAGTCTGGATGCCTATTTCGAGCAATCGGAACAGTTGCAGACGCGCCTCTGGCTGGCCAGCGATGGCGAACACGCCGCCGGGCTGCTGCTACAGCAACTTCCGGCTCAACTCCAGCGCAGCGCAGACCAGCGTGCGCTGCAGTGGCAACATGCCAGCACCCTGGCCGCCACCTTGAGCGGGGATGAGCTCTTGCAGCTGGCACCGGAAACCCTGCTGCACCGCCTCTACCACGAAGACCCAGTGCGCCTGTTCGAACCACGGCCAGTGCGCTTCCACTGCAGCTGTTCGATGCAACGCAGCCGCAACGCACTCGCCGCGCTGCCGCCCCGCGAACTGGAGGAGATACTCGCCGAACAGGGCCACGTCGAGGTCGATTGCGAGTTCTGCAACCAGCAATACCGTTTCGACCGGGAGGGGCTGCAGGACCTGCTGCAGGCAGGCCCGTCAGGCACCATCCACTGAGGCTCGCCGACGATCGCCGAAATTTTCCATAATGCGGTTCGCATACCCGGGAGATTCTGACATAATGACGCCCCCTGAAAGACCCCTAGAGGCAACTCTGCCCACAGCGGCGGGCTGCACCGAGCAGCAGTAACACAGGACTCACCATGACCCTTGAAAGCAACACTCCCCGGGAATTCACCGACCTGGGTACGGCACAGCTGGTTGAAGAAGCACTCAAGCGCGGCGAAGGCATCCTCGCCGACACTGGCGCACTGCTGGTTACCACGGGCAAGCGCACTGGCCGCTCCCCCGCCGACCGTTTCATTGTTCGCGAGCCCAGCACGGAAGACAGCATCGATTGGGGCCCGGTCAACCGCCCTTTTGATGCCGAGCGCTTCGACGCGTTGTGGGATGAGGTCGAAGCCTACCTCGACGAGCGCGACCGCTTCGTGTCCAACTTGCACGTGGGCGAGCACAGCGATCACTACCTGCCGGTGCGGGTCGTCACGGAAACGGCGTGGCAAAACCTGTTCGGGCGCAACATGTTCATTCGCCCCAAGCAGTACAACATCGGCCGCAAGCCGGAGTGGACCGTGATGAATGCCCCCGGCTTCGTCTGTGACCCGGCGCGGCACGGCAGCAATTCCGACGGCATCGTCATCCTCAATTTTGCCCGGCGCAAGATCCTGCTGGCAGGCATGCGCTACGCGGGCGAAATGAAAAAAGCCATGTTTTCGGTACAGAACTTCCTGCTGCCGGAAAAGGACGTCATGTCCATGCACTGTTCGGCCAATGTCGGCGAAGACGGTGACACAACGCTGTTCTTCGGTCTCTCCGGCACCGGCAAGACCACACTGTCGGCCGACCCCGAACGCTACCTGATCGGCGACGACGAACACGGCTGGGCCAAGGGCGCGGTGTTCAACATCGAGGGCGGCTGCTACGCCAAAACCATCGACCTCAGCCAGAAGAACGAGCCGGTCATCTGGGATGCCATCAGCTTCGGTGCCATTGTCGAGAACGTAGTGCTGGACGGTCATCGACACGCCGACTACAGCGACACCAGCCTGACCGAGAACGGCCGTTGCTGCTACCCGCTGGAGCACGTTGCCAAGCGCACGGAAGCGAACGCCGGCGGCGAGCCGAAGTGCGTGATCTTCCTCACCTGCGATGTGTCCGGCGTGCTGCCCCCTGTGTCCATTCTGTCCAAGGAAGCGGCGGCGTTCCACTTCCTGAGCGGCTACACGGCGCGTGTCGGCTCTACCGAGCTGGGTGCAGAAGCGGGCATTCACCCTACGTTCTCCACCTGCTTCGGCGCCCCCTTCATGCCGCGCCCGGCCAGTGACTATGCAGAACTGCTGATGAAGCGTATCGAGGATTTCGGCAGCCAGGTCTACCTGATCAACACCGGCTGGACCGGTGGATCAGGCGCCCCCGGCGGCACCGGCGCGCGCTTCCCGATCCCGGTCACCCGGGCGATCGTGGCGGCGGCGCAAAGCGGATCTCTGCTGAACGCACCGCGGGAACACCTCGACATTCTCAACCTCGATTTCCCGACCGCCATACCCGGGGTCGACGCCAAGTACACCAACCCCCGCAACAGCTGGGGCGATACGGCGGCGTACGATGAGCAGGCGCGCACACTCGCCACCCTGTTCCAGGAAAACATCAAGAAGTTCGACGTCGCCGCGGCCATCGTTGCCGCTGGGCCACAGGCGAGCTGAGCCTGCTGCCGGCACGCGGCGCCAACGCGCCGTCGTGTCGGCAATCCCCCTGTTACCGGCCCTGCACAGGGTCAACCATATCCTGTAACCGCTGCCGGCGGTGCAGCACACCTGCGCCTATCTGCTCACCCACCAGATACAGGCAGGGCACCAGCAACAGCGTAACGCCGGTGGCGAAAAGCACACCGAAGGCCAGCGATGTCACCATCGGAATCAGGAACTGCGCCTGCACGCTGGTCTCGGCCATGATGGGCAACAGACCGACGAAAGTGGTCAGGGAGGTGAGAATAATCGGCCTGAAGCGGTCTTCTCCGGCCTGCAACAGCGCCCTGAGCACGGGGTGCCCCGCCGCCCGCAGCTGATTGATGCGATCGATCAGCACCAGGTTATCGTTGACCACAACACCGGCACAGGCAATCACGCCCAGGAAGGAGAACATGCTCACCTCCCAGTTCAGGATGAAGTGGCCGAAGATCGCCCCCATCACGCCAAAGGGCACCGCGGTCAGAACCAGCAGCGGCTGGAAATAGGAACGAAAAGGCACCGCCATCAGGGCGTAGATGACCAGCATCGCCAGCACCAGATACTTCAACATGGCATCCATGAACGCTGATTCTTCCTGCAGCTCGCCATCCAGCGACAGCGAGAGGCCCGGAAACTGCCGCTTCCACTGAGGCAGGTGATCGCGCAGGATGGCGTCTACCACAGCGCGCGGCACCACACTGCCGGGCACCACTTCCGCCGACACTTCCAGCGTGCGCTTGCGGTTCAGGCGGTCAATAGTCAGGTAACCCGGCTCGTACTGCACCTCGGCCACCGTCGCGAACGGCACCTCGCCACCCGCCGGGGTGCGCACACGCATCTCCTGCAGATTGTCTACCGACAAACGCTCCGCTTCCGGATAACGCACCATTACCCGCACATCCTCCCGCGTGCGGGGAATGCGCTGCACCTCGGCACCGTAGAATGCCTCGCGCACTTGCCTGGCCAAGTCGGCGAGGGTAATGCCCAGGTTCTCTGCCGCCGGCTTCAGGCCCAGCACAATCTCTTCCTGCGGGTCCTGCAGCGTGTCGTTCACGTTGTACACGCCTTCATAGGACTGCAGCACCTCACGCAAGGCGGCTGACACCGCCTTGAGGTCATCCAGTGAATTAGCGGTGGCCACCAGGCGTATCGGCTTGCCGGTTTCGTTGATGGTGTAGTCCAGGTTGAAATCCTGCACCGGCCCCAGGTCACCAATCGCCTCGCGCCAGCGCTCGGAGAGCTCGCCGGTATCCACGTCATCGGACACGGTCTCGATGATCACTTCTATCGTATTGGCATTGCCCGTGGAGTCGATATGGCCAATTGCCGGGCCGAAGGCCGTATAACGGGGATCCTCGTTGTACTCCTGCTTGATTTGCAGCGCCGCCGACTCAACCTGGCGCAGCACGCTCAAAGTATCGGCGAAGGCGCCGCCCTCGGGCAGCTCGATTTCAGCCACCACATAGTCGGAGTTGATGGAAGGGAAGAACGCAGACCGTAGCCAGCCGCCACCATACAGGGCGAGGCTAATGAGCAGCAGCGCGAAAAAAAGTGCCATGATCAACAGGTTGTGACGCAGGCACAGGGCGAGGAAGGGACGGTAGCGCTGGCGGGCCACCCGCGTCATGCCATCGGCAAACCGCAGCCGCTGCACCTCCAGGCGCCGTAGAAAAGCGAAGCGGCTGGGCTTCACCGGAGGCATATGCGCCAGGTGCGGCGGCAGGATAAGCAGGCACTCGATCAGCGACAGGGCCAGCGCCAGAATCACCACGGACGGTATCGCCATCGCCGCCTGCGCCATGTCCCCGGGCATGAAAAACATCGGTACGAAGAAGATCATGGTGCTGATGACGGCGTACATCACCGGCTTGATCACCGCCTGGGTGCCATTGACCGCACCGGCGATACCGCGCTCACCCGCCACCTGGCGGGCGTGTATGGATTCGCCCACGATAATCGCGTCATCCACCACAATGCCCAGTATCAGCAGGAAAGCGAACAGCGAGATCATGTTCAGGCTGGTATTGGTGTACTGCAGCAGGAACAGCGTGCCCACAAAAGCGACGCCGATACCCACGCACACCCACATTGCCAGCCGCGGTCGCAGGAACAGCACCAGCACCAGGAACACCAGCACCAACCCGCCGATGCCATTCTTCAACAGGGTGTCTACCCGCCCCTTGAACGGTACCGAGGAATCCCGCCACACCGACAACTCCACGCCCGGCGGCAGTCCCGGGCGGGTGTCTTCCACCCACTGGTGGACAACCTCGCTGGTCTTTAGCGTATCGGGGTTGGAGGTGACGAATACGTGCAGGGTGTGTGAGGGCTTGTCGTTGAAGCGGGTGCGCACGTCAATATCTTCGAAGCCATCGACCACCGTCGCCACATCACGCAGCAGAACCTGTGTGCCGTCACGCGCCGTGACGACGGGGATCTGCTCGAACTCGAAGCGATCGTAAGCCTGGCCACGCGTCTGCAGGCGTATATCCCCGCCGGCGTCCTTGATGGCACCGGCCGGCAGGTTGAGGGAGGAGCCGCGAATGGCCGCCACCACATCACTGAAGGTGAGCCCGTAGCGGCGCAGGGTGTACTCGGAAACCTCGACCGATACCTCATAGGGGCGCGGCGTATCCAACTCCACTACCGATACATGGGGCTGAGCGGCCAGATCATCGCGCAACCGTTCACCCAGGCCCTTCAGGTCCCGCTCGCCGAGGTTGCCAGCCAGCGACACCGCCGCCATGTAGTGCCGATAAGCGAGTTCGGTGACCACAGGCCGCTCGGCTTCGACCGGGAAGGTGTTGATGGCATCGACCCGGGTTTTGATCTCTGACGAGAGGCGCTGCATATTGTAATCTGGCTCTGCCTCGACCAGCACCGTGCCCATGCCCTCACGCGCCGTGCAGCGGATCTCGCGCACGCCGCTCAAGTCGTGCACCGCCTCTTCCACCCGCACGCAAATCTGCTCCTCCACTTCGCGCGGGCCGGCACCGGGGTACACCAGCGAAATGCTCACCCGGTTGAGTTCAATCTGCGGAAAGAACTGCTTGTCCAGCGCGGGGACACTGAGTAGCCCCCCTACCACCAGAAAAATCATCAGCAGGTTTGCCGCGATGGGATTGTGAATAAACCAGCGAACCGGACCGCCCATCCTCAGCGCCCCGCACCGGCGACACGCGCCACTTCATTCACCTCCACCCGCATGCCGGCAATCGTGGCCGTGGGCTCGCGGACAATCACCCGATCGCCCCGGCTGAGCCCCTGCACCCATATCTGCCCGCTTTCGCTCTGCAGCACGGCTACCGGCTTGGCAGCCACCTGCTGGCGGGCATCCACCACCATCACCGTGTCATCACTGCGCAGCGCAGAGCGCGGCAGGCCCGCCACCGCCGGCAGGCTGCGCCCTTCGATGGTTGCATGCACGAACAGGCCGGGCACCAGTGGGGGGCGGTCACCCCCGGGCCCCGGTGCGAAAGGAGCCGTGACCTCCGCCACCGCGTAGACCACGCGTGTCTGGGCATCAATGCTGGCATCGGTGCGTACGATGCGCCCCTGCCAGGTCCACTCGCGCCCGCCGAACGTGGCACGCAGCTGCACCTCGGGCAGCACCGCTGCCGTATCGCCGGCGCGGAAGTGCAAGGGCAGGTCGATCAGCGCCACCTGCCGGTCCGTCAGCGGCAGGCGAACCTCCATGGACTCCGTAGCATACACACGGGCCAGGCGTGCGCCGGGCACCACATACTGACCCGCATCGACAAATTTTTCGCTGATACGGCCATCAAACGGCGCCGTAATCCGTGTGCGATCAAGGTCCAGCTGTGCCGCCGCGAGTTCCGCTTCGGCGGCGCGTACCGCGGCCTGCGCCGAGGCCAGCTGCGGTTCGCGCAGAAACAGCGCGTTTGCCTGGGTGTTGCCCAGGTCGCGCCATTCCCGCTTCGCCTGCAGTGCCCGGCCCTCCTCCTCGGCAACGCGTTGGCGCGCGGCGGCTACCTGCGACTCCATGCGCGCAATCATGAGCTGGTAGTCGACATCCTCGATGCCGACCAGGAGGCTGCCCTCGCGAAAGAAACTGCCGGCGGCGAAGTCCGGCGCCACCGTATCAATGCGGCCCGACACCCTGCTCACCAGGTCAATCTCGCGCTGCGGCTGCACCGTACCCTGCGTACTCACGGACAGCGCGAGTGGGACGGGGTCGACCGTCACCACGTCGACCATGGGCGCCGCTTGCTCCGGCACATCCTGCGGCTCCGGCGCGGACTTTCCGGTGAGCAGCAACCACGACAGTCCAATACCAGCCACGAAGACAACCCCTGCCGCGAGCACTGGGCGAGCGTTTTTCCAATCCATGAATCACCTGATGGGCAAGTGAGCGACCCTGCGACCGCCGTAAAAAAGAAGATAATATCTGGACAGCGCAATGCTACTCCTGTTCCGGCATTTACGCACCGGAACCCATCGCGGATGCGGAAAAGGGGAATTTGTCGCTTCTAGTAGGAACATTCTAATTTTCTTCAGTACCTTGCCCCGTGTTCGGTGTAGAGACGCACCGTAACCAACACACAAGGAGTAGAGACATGGCTGACGAAACCACCAACACCGCTACCAACAGCACTGCGGCATCCACGCAGGCCGCGGCACCCAAGCGTGCGACCGCCAAGCGCAAGGCTGCTCCGAAGAAGGCCGCCACCGCCAGCAAGGCACCGGCGAAACGCCGTGCCGCCAGCAAGAGCACTGTGGCTCAAGCCGAAAAGAAAGTGCGCACCTACAAGCGCCGCGCAACCAAGGTAACCAAGGAGACCGAGAAGTCAGCGGCCCGCCTCGGCGACCGCGCACGCACGGTAAGCCGCAATGCATTCCTCGCCAGCCTCGGCTTCTACGGCAAGGCCTTCGACGAAATGCAGGATCGCCTCGACAAGCTGCAGGCTCGTCTGGATGCGCGCGGCAAGGCCGCAGAAGTGGCCTACGCTGACCTGGTCAAGCGTGGCACCAAAATCGAGAAAGACGCCAAAGACATTATTGGCGATATTGAGCTGCCCAAGCTGGAACTCGACGCCCTGAAAGACCGCAAGAAGCTGGAAGCGCGCCTGGAACAGGCCCGCAGCCGCTTTGCCGAACTGCGCGGCTCCGTGAGCTTCCGCTCAGCAGCCTGAACCACGTTCCCTACTCCCTGCCTGTCAGGGAGATTTTCGGGCCACATTGTGGCCCTTTTTTTTGCTCTTGAGATTCGCGCCGGGGACAGAATTGACGACTGGCACGGATTGCGGGTTTTCTGCTTAAATGGCCGGCCGATGGCCCGATGCGCCCCGCGCAATGGAGGACGACGTGAGCGATGATAAAAACGATAAAAGCAAAGTCACTGACAAGGCGGGCGAAATTGCCCGCAATATCTGGCTTGCCGGCGTGGGCGCGTACGGACGCGCCGTCGACGAGGCACAGGACCGTATGGAGAAAGCCGGGGTGGAAACACCCAAGCTGTTCCGCGACCTGGTCAAGGCCGGCGCCGCGCTGGAGGACGAGGCGCGCAAAGGCTTGAGCAGCGGCCGCAGTGCTCGCAACTCGGTTGAGGAGCGCATTCACCGGGTGCGGGAGAGCTTTCACATGCAGCTGCCCGCCCGGGGAGAAGACCTGCTCGCCCTGCACGAAAAAATCGATCGCCTGACCCGCAAGGTGGACGACTTGAGCGCCGCACTCGCAGCCCAGGGCAAACCCGCACGCAAGCCAGCCGCCCGCAAGAAGGCCGCCACACGGCGCGCCGCCGTGAAGAGCAAGCCTGCGGCCGGCCGCAAGCCCGCCTGAAGACGCACCCGACAGCGACAGGGTGAAAACGCGCGACCGCATACTGGTCACCAGTCTGGCCCTGTTCAATGAGGAGGGTGAAGCGCACACGACCACGATCGACATCGCCAATGAGCTCGATATCAGCCCCGGAAACCTGTACTACCACTTCAAGGGGAAAGACGAGATCATCGGCGAACTGTTCCAACAATATGAGGTGGCGCTGACCGATACGCTGACAGCGCCGCTGGAGGGCCCGTTGGGCAACGACCCCAGCCGGGTAGAAGACAACTGGTACTACCTCTACGTTGTGCTGGAAGAGATGTGGCAATACCGCTTCCTGTACCACAACCTGGATGATCTTCAGCAGCGCTATCCCGCGATCCGCAAGGGTTTCCGTCGCTTGCTGCAACTGCAACGCTCCGCTTTGCTGGCCATCTGCCACAAACTGCTGGAACAGGCGGTCATCAATACCGATGACGACCAGCTGCTGAGCCTCGTGGACAACATGACGCTGGTGCTGACGTTCTGGCTGAGTTACGACCAGCTGCTGCACGCCCCCCGCGCGCCACACATCGTTGTGCATCAGGGCGTGCTGCAGCTACTCACCATGGTGGCGCCCTACCTGGGCGATGCCCAGTTGGCCTTCTACCGGGATTGCCAGGCCATTTTCGAGGGCATGATCAGCCAGCTGCAGGAGGATTGAGGGGCAGCGGCCTGTGATCGCAGGGTTTGCGCAGCAGAATGACATCCGCCGCCTCGAATACGGGCTCGGCGCCCCGAACGCGGCCCCACCAGGTCCAGGTCTCGCGGCTGAAAAAACACACATGCGTGGCATCGTTTTTGTAGTGCCAGCCGGCAAACGCCTCGGGGTCCGTCACCAGCTTGGTCATCACACCGAGCAGCCCGCCGGGCGCAAGCAACGCCCAGAGCCTGTCCAGCTCAGCCCCCGGCTGGTGCAGGTGCTCCACGACCTCGGTTGCGGTGATGAAATCGTAGCCGGGCTGCAGCACACAAACATCGGGATAATAAAACGGGTCATACAGGGCCAGCTGATGCCCCGCTTCGCGCAACAGGGCAGCCAGCGCGGGGCCGGGGCCGCAGCCAAACTCGAGGCCGCGTGAACCCGGCGTCAGCAGCGCCAGCAGTGGCGTTGCCAGTCGTCCGAGGAAAGCGCGGTAGCGCGGGTCATCAATGCGGTTTTGGTGCAGGTCGTACTCGGCTTTTTCAGCCTCGGCTGGCAGATGAAATTCGGGCGGCACAAACACCAGGAAGCAGCGCTCGCAGCGCAGGTAGCTGCGCTTGCGGTCCTGATGGAAAGCCCCACTGCCTGCGCCGCAGAGTGGGCAGTGCAAGTCACGGTGCATCTGGTATGATCCACGCTCCACGGCAAACCCGTTCGGGACAAGGAGAGTAACATGACCATCAAGGTTGGCGACAAGATCCCCGCAGTAACCCTCAAGACCATGGGCGCCGAAGGCCCGGTCAACATCAGCACCGATGAGATTTTTGCCGGCAAGAAAGTCCTGCTGTTCGCGGTGCCCGGCGCATTCACACCGGGCTGCAGCCTCACTCACCTGCCCGGCTATGTCGTAAACGCCGACAAGATCAAGGCGAAGGGCGTAGACACCATCGCCTGCATGGCGGTGAACGATGCGTTCGTCATGGACGCCTGGGGCAAGGCGCAGAACGCAGAGGCACTGCTGATGCTGGGCGATGGCAACGGCGACTTTACCGCTGCCCTGGGCCTGGAACTCGACGGCACCGGTTTTGGCCTGGGCAAGCGCAGCCAGCGCTTCGCCATGCTGGTGGATGACGGCACCGTCACCCACCTGAACGTGGAACCGGGTGCCGGCGTAGACGTCAGCTCCGCCGAGAGCATGATGGCGCTGCTCTAGGGCACGCCCGGCGCCCTGTGGCCGCGCACGCCGGCCACAGGCGCTAGCGCACCAGCATGAAGCACAGGGTGCTTATTACCACGGCACCCAACACATTCAACAACAGCCCCTCTCTGGCCATCTGCGCCGTGGTAATCAGCCCGCTGCCATAGACGACAGAATTGGGCGCCGTCGCCACCGGCAACATGAACGCACAACTGGCGCTCATCGCCGCCGGCACCATCATCAGCTCGGGCGGCAAGTCGGCCGCCACCGCGGCAGCCGCCAGTACCGGCATCAGCAAGGTGGTGCTGGCAGTGTTGGATGTGGTCTCCGTCATGAATGTCACAGCCAGGCACACCAGCAACAGCAGCAGCCACACCGGTATACCGGTCAGGCCTGCCAGCGCTTCGCCCATGATGTCGCTGAGACCGGAGGCAACGAAGCCACTGGCCAGGCAGATACCGCCCGAAAACAGCAGCAGCACACCCCAGGGAATGGTGCTTGCACGCTCCCAGTCCAACAGTCGCCCGCCGGAACCGTTGGGCAACACGAACATCACGACAACAGCCAGCAGCGCCACCGACGCATCATTGGCCTGAGGCAGGTCCAGCCACACCTGCCAGCCACCGAATGGTTCACTGCGTGTGATCCAGGCCAGTGCGGTGAGGCCGAATACCCACAGCACCCGCTTCTCTTCGCTGCGCCACGCACCGGTGGTCGGCAGCTGCACAGCCACCGAGCCGGACAGGCCGCGGGTGAGTGCCAGCGCCATCAGCGGGATCATCACCAGCACCACCGGTACCGCCCAGCCCATCCAGCGTGTGAAGCTGATGGCTTGACCGGTGGTCTGTTCATAAACTTGCATGAAAATGAGGTTGGGCGGCGTACCGATAGGCGTGCCGATACCGCCCACACTGGCGGCATAGGCCACGCCCAGCAACAGCGGCACGGCCAGCTCCCGGCGCCGGTCGGTGGCTTCCAGCACCGCCAGCGCAACCGGCAGGAGCATCAGGGTGGTTGCCGTATTGGATATCCACATACTCAGGCTGGCGGCGGCGATCATGAAACCCAGCACCAGCCGCGGACCGCTGTCTGCGCCGACCAGCCGCACCATGCCCAGCGCGATCCGCCGGTGTGCACCGGAGTGTTCCATCGCCTTGGATAACAGGAAGCCGCCCAACAGCAGCAGGATCAGGGGGGAACCGTAGGCCTGTCCAACCTGTGCCGGCGTCAACACCCCCAGCAGAGGCAGCAGCGCGATAGGCAGCAGGGATGTCACGGGGATCGGCACCGGCTCAAACACCCACCAGAGCACACACCACAGAGCGACCATGGCGACTACCGCGATATCCTGGCTGTACCCCGCCGCGAGCAACAACAATGCGAAGCAGATCACCAGTGGCGGTGTGCCCCAGAGCAGAAGGCGACGCAGGACTATCAAGGGCGCTGCGGCTCCGGCAGGGGCAGGCGGATGATGCGATCACCCACGTAAGAGCCAATATACAGGTCATCACCCCGCTGCAGGGCAACGGTGCCGGCACCCAGGGGCGGCCCGGAGCGCTGCAACAGCGTGGATTGCGAAAGCGTAACGGGGTCTATCGAGAGAATGCTGAAAGGCAGCTCACTGGGCCGTTCATGGCCCTGCGACAGGCTGCGAAAAATCTCCCACAGGCTGCCTTCGTGGGAGGCCACCAGCAGTTGCCCATCCTTCGCCCAACTGGCGTTATCCGGTTTCGGCACGGCCACCGCCCCCAGCAAAGCGCCCCCGGGCAGCGCATGGTGCTGCAGCGCGTTGCCCAGGTAAACATTGAGGAAGAAGCTTTGTTCATCGGGCGCCAGCAGAATGCCATTGGGGTGCGCTGCCCGGGTGGCAGACAGTGGCGTGAAGCCGTCGTCGCGGCTCCAGTGATAAACAAACCCGGTGTTGCGACCCAGCGCGGCGAGCAGCGCGTTGACCAGTTGCCAGCGCCGGTCCGCCATGTGGGTGACCAGCAGGCTGCCGTCGGCCAGGCCGGCCACATCATTGAAGTTGGCCGCGGCAGGGGCCTCTGCGCAACCGCGCCAGCGAGCCTGGGGCCGATCGCTGGTGGGCGCCTGCAACTCGTAGAACTCCACGGATTCACGTTCGGCGTGGTTCACCACCAGCACCTGCCAGCGACCGTCGGCACGGCGGCGAATGTCCAGGCCGTGCGCTTCCAGCCGCGATGTGGGCTGCACGCAGGCCGGGTCACCCCACAGCTCGCGCGGCGCGTCGGCTTCCTGCACCGCGAGCAGAGGGTGGACCGAGTCGTCCCGAGTATCCAGCAGGTACAGGCCACCGCTTCCTGCCATCTGCCCGAATATCAGGTCGCGCCCGTTGGGGGCAGGCACCAGGTCCTCCGGGGCGGCCAGACCACAGATGGACACGATACCGTCCACCCGTTCACAGTGCTCGCTGGCCACCAGCGGCAGGGCAAAGAAGCCAGGCAGCGCAGCCAGTGACCAGGCCAGCAGGGTTGTTATGCGCATAGTCGTCTCCGGGAGTTGCAGCTCGCATCCTGCCCACAGCCCATCGCCGTGTAAAGCCCGACAGGCAACATGACTAGAGAGAAGCCGCGACAGCCAGTACACTGCGGTGATGAAGCCCGAACGCCCGACTCCTCTGGTCGACCCCTTCCAGCGCCGGATCAACTACCTGCGCCTGTCGGTCACCGACCGCTGCGACTTCCGCTGTGTGTATTGTATGGCGGAGGACATGCAGTTCGTGCCACGCTCGGAGGTGCTCTCCCTGGAGGAGCTGTTCCGAGTGGCGGAGGCAGGGGTGGGCCTGGGCATCAGCAAGATACGGCTGACCGGCGGCGAGCCCCTGGTGCGGCGCAATGTGCTTTCACTGGTGGAACGATTGGGTGCCCTCCCCGGGCTGCAGACACTGGCCTTGACCACCAACGGCTCGCGGCTGGTCAGCATGGCAGACGCCTTGCAACGGGCGGGGGTAAACGCGCTCAACATCAGCCTCGACAGCCTGCAACCCAAGCGCTTCCGCGAGCTGACCCGCACCGGCAACCTGCATCAGGTACTGGCGGGCATCGATGCGGCGACCGGCGCCGGTTTTGCGCGCATCAAACTGAACGCCGTGATTCTCAACGGACGCAATGACGACGAGGCGCTGGACCTGGTGGACTTCGCCCGCGAACGCGCTATCGACATTGCCTTTATCGAGGAAATGCCGCTGGGGCGCATTGACGAACACAGCAGGCCACTGAGTTTCTGCAGCAGTGAGGCGCTGCGCCACAGGATCGCAGAGCGCTACCCGCTGACGGCACTGGGCGAACCCACGGGCAGTGCCGGGCCGGCCCGCTACTTCAGCATGCCGGGTAGCGCCACGCGGGTCGGTTTCATCTCGCCGCACAGCAACAACTTTTGTCACCTCTGCAACCGCGTGCGACTTACGGTGGAAGGCCGCCTGTTGCTGTGCCTTGGCAACGAACACGCCGTCGACCTGCGCCCGCTGTTGCGCCGACCGGGCAGCAACCGCGACGACATAGCCCGCGCGCTGGTTGCCGCACTCGCACTGAAGCCGGAAAAACACCATTTCACCCACAGCGATGAACCGGAGATTCTCCGTTTCATGAACGCCACCGGCGGCTGACCGCCCTGACGAGGACACACCGTGCATACCCAGGATTTTCCGCAGCTGGCCTCCATCGAGGCCATTGAGCAGGGTTTTGAATCCTTTGGCTACATCTGCAGCCCGAAGATTGCCACCGCCGTCTTTCTGGCCTTCCAGCTGCGCAAGCCGATTCTGGTCGAAGGCCCCCCGGGTGTGGGTAAAACAGAGCTGGCAAAAACCACCGCCATGCTGCTGGATGTGCCCCTGATTCGGCTGCAGTGCTACGAAGGCCTGGACGAGGCCAAGGCACTGTATGAATGGAAATACGGCAAGCAGCTGCTGTACACGCAGGTGCTCAAGGAAAAACTCGGGGATTTGTTGCAAGGAGCGCAGGGCCTCGCCGAGTCCGTGGAGCGCCTGCACCAGTTCGGCGACACCTTCTATTCGGAGGAGTTTCTCGAGCCCAGGCCGCTGCTCAAGGCCATGCAGCAGGAGCGCGGCGCGATACTGCTGATTGATGAAGTCGACAAATCCGACTATGAATTCGAATCGCTGTTGCTGGAAATTCTGTCTGACTATCAGGTGTCGATTCCCGAAATCGGTACGGTGCAGGCGCGGGTCACACCCATGGTTTTCCTCACCAGCAACAATACGCGGGACATCAGTGATGCGCTGAAGCGTCGCTGCCTGCACCTGTACATCCCCTTCCCCAGTGTGGCATTGGAGGAGCGGATCGTGCTCAGCCGGGTGCCGGATATCGACCAGCAATTGCGGCACCAACTGGTTGAATTCGTCCACTCGCTGCGCGATCTCGACCTGAAAAAGTCACCGGCCATATCCGAAACCATCGACTGGGCGCGCAGCCTGCTGCTATTGCATGCCCGTGAGCTGGATGCTCAGGTGATTCAAAGCACCCTCAATGTGCTGCTCAAATTCGAGGACGACATCAACACGGCGGAAAGTGCGCTGCGCGAGCTGCTGCCGCGGCCCGCGCATGGCTGAGCCCACGCAGTCCAGCGCCATGCAGAGCCACCTGGTCAACTTCATTGGCCTGCTGCGCAGCCACGATGTCCGTGTATCGCCAGCGGAAACACTGGATGCCATGGACGTGGCCGCAACGCTCGGCTACGCCCGGCGCGACCGGCTGCGCGATGGCCTGGCCGCGGCGCTGGCAAAAACGCCAGCAGAGGAAGCCATTTTCCAGCATTGTTTTAGTCGCTTTTTCGACCAACGGCTGGCCGACTTCAGCAGCACCCGGGAAGAGCGCGCCACCCAAACAGGGGAGCAGGAGGCACCGTCCGGTCCGGAAGCCGCGAGCATGCCAAAAGGCGATGCCGACCACAGTGCCGCGCAGCTACTGGAAACGGCCGCACAGACTGACGCCGATTTGCAGGCATTGCTGACATCTCCGCTATTGCGGCAGCTACAGGACAATGACAGCGCCGCGCTCAACCTGGCCATGGGCGAGGCGGCGGCCAGCGTCGGCCTGAGCCAGATTCGCATGTTTACTCAAAAAGGCCAGTTCACGCGCCGCATGCTGGACGCCATGGGTGAAGATCAACTGCGCCGGACCCTGGTCCGCCTGGATCAGGAAGACAGCCCCGCGCTGGAGCCCTTGCGCCGCTACCGGGACATCCTCCGCGAACAGGTCCGCGACTATGTGGAGCGACAATACCTGTTACAGGCGGAGGGCGAAAATGCCCGCTTCATGGATGACCTGCTGCGCCGCACACGGCTCAGCAACCTGGAGCTGCGTTACCAGCATCGGGTGCAGGAGCTGGTGCAGAGAATGGCGCGCAAACTGGCCGAACGCCATGCGCGCAAGCGGCGCACCTACCGCCGCGGCAAGCTCGACATGGGCCGCACCCTGCGCCGGGGTATCGCCAACGACGGCATCCTGTTCCATACTCACTGGAAGCGGACCCAGAAAAACAAGCCGCAGCTGCTGGCGATCTGCGACGTCAGTGGCTCGGTGGCAGCCTACGCCAAGTTCCTGCTGCTGTTTCTCTACAGTTTGCAGGATGTACTGCCGAAAGTGCGCAGCTTCGCGTTTTCCAGCCACCTCGGCGAAGTGAGCGAGCTGTTTGCGCAACACCCGGTGGACAAGGCGATAGAGCTGGTCAACTGGCGCTATGGCGGGGCGACCGATTATGGCAAAAGCCTGCAGGACTTCGCCCGCTTGGCGCTGGATGACATCAACAGCAGCACCACCGTGATCATGCTAGGTGATGCAAGGAATAACCACGGCGACCCGCAACTGGACATCATGCGCAGCATTTACCAGCGCAGCCGCCGGGTGATCTGGCTAAATCCCGAGTCGCGCCGGGCCTGGGGGACGGGTGACTCGGAAATGCCGCGCTACCTGAGCGCCTGCCATTTTGCTGCGGAGTGCAACAACCTGACGCAGCTGGAGCGCATTGTGGACCAACTGCTGAAAATGAATCGGTAGGGTGAACATGAGTTATCACTGCAGGCAATGCAGCTATCGGGGGAACCGGTTGGACGAGCGCGGCTACTGCCCCGCCTGCGGCTCACCGGACATTCACATCGGCGGCAAGGCTCCGGCGAAGGCGCCACCCAAGTCACGCAAACGACAACTGGTGCTGGTCGTCGCGCTGTGGGCAATTTTCGCCGGGTTGCTGGTATCCAAGCTGATGTCCTGACTGCCGCGCAGTACCCTCCCTAAAAAATGGAGGGCGGTTCGTCCTCTTCTTCCAGGCCTTCCACACTGAGCTTGAACGCGCCACCTGAATCGCGCTGCTGCCCCTCGCGCGCGAACTTGATCTTCAGGCGCACATTGTTGGGGGAGTCGGCGTTGCGCAGCGCTTCATCCTCGGAAATCAGTCCTTCCGCAAACAGTTCCAGCAGCGCGCTGTCGAACGTTTTCATCCCCTGATTCTCGGATTTCGCCATCACTTCCTTGATACCGTCGATCTCGCCCTTGAGAATCAGGTCGGCCACCATCGGCGTGCCCAACAGAATCTCGATCGCCGCGCAGCGCTTGCCGTCCACGGTGGGAATCAGGCGCTGGGAAACAAAGGCCTGCAGGTTCAGTGACAGGTCCATCAGCAGCTGCTGGCGCTTGGCTTCAGGGAAGAAATTGATAATGCGATCCAGCGCCTGGTTGGCGTTGTTGGCGTGCAGAGTGGAAATGCACAGGTGGCCGGTTTCGGCGAAGGCGATGGCGTGCTCCATGGTTTCACGGTCACGGATTTCGCCAATCAGAATCACGTCCGGCGCCTGGCGCAGGGTGTTCTTCAGGGCATTGTGCCAGTTGCGGGTGTCAACGCCGACCTCGCGCTGATTGACGATGGATTTCTTGTGATTGTGTACATACTCCACCGGATCTTCGATGGTCACGATGTGGCCGGCGCTGTTGCTGTTGCGGTAGTCGATGAGGGCGGCCAGCGAGGTCGACTTGCCCGACCCGGTCGCGCCGACAAACAGCACGAGGCCACGTTTGCGCATGACAACTTCGGTCAGGCTTTCGGGGAGTCGCAGGTCTTTCCAGTGGGGAATTTCGGCCACGATATTCCGCGCGACAATACTGACCTCATTACGCTGCATGAAAATATTGACGCGGAAGCGCCCGAACCCCGGCAGGGATAGCGCCAGGTTCATCTCCAGCTCCTGCGCGAAGTCCGCCTGCTGCGTGGCATCCATCAACTCGCAGGCAATTTCCCGGATTTCACCGGGTTTGAGCGTTTCCCGCGCAATGGGGCGCAGCTTGCCCTGGAATTTTGCGCAGGGTGGCGCCCCGGTACTCAGGTAGAGGTCGGAGCCCTGCTCTTTCGCCAGTGTCTTGAGCCATTCTGCAATACGCACGCTGTACTATCCCCCCGGAAGATCCGCCGCGCGACCGGCACACTCATCCTTCAACCCCGCCTTCCGCTCAGGCGAAGCACCACTCTAGCATCCCGCACGCATTCGACAAGCACAGGCTGCGGGTCAGCGGTTCAAACGGCGGCCTGCCCACCACGACGACCCACGTCACCGCAGTGGCGCCGGCGAAAACCGCTAAAACCGGTCCCTGACCGTGAACAGGATCTGGGGGCTACTGACGCTATCGTCGCGCATAAAGGGAAATGCGATATCCACGTGTACCACCGAGCTCTTTTCAGCGCGGCTGGAATTCAGCCGCAGGCCAATCCCCGCATTCGCCAGCACCCCGCCATTGGCGCCATTATCCTCACCCTCGAACCAGGCACGCCCCACATCGACAAAGGCTGCCAGGCCCACCTGAAACAGGCGAAACGGATGCCAGTCGGAGTAATAGCGTTGCTCCAGATTCCACACAAAACCGCGATCCCCCGTCTGATAGAAGAGGTCATAGCCGCGCAGGCCGTTGTCGCCCCCCAGGGTCAGCTGACGCTCTCCGGTCAGACCATCGGCCACGTCGAGGCGCAGGCGGCTGAACAACACCCACTGTCTGGATTGCTTATGGTGATAGCGGGTCTCGCTGCTCCACAGCAGGTTCTCAAAACCGCTGCCATCCACGCCGAGAAAACCGCTGACGCTGCTGTCGACCTGCCAGAGGCGGCGCGCATCGACCAGCAGCGTGTTGGCATAGCTGCCGCGCAGTACCAGCTGGTCACGGCTGGCCCCCAGCGTATCGGCGGACCAGCCCAGCGCCCAGGAATAGCGCTCACCGACGTACACATCCTCGGTGCGGCCCAGGTAGTTGAAGTTGTGCAATTCCACAAACTGGTCTTCGGTGGACTCGTAACCGATGTAGGGATAGCTGTATTCCCGATCCTCCGGCAGGGTATCCGGGGGCAGCGCGGAATCACTGAGTGCGAAGCTGTGGGTTTCCAGGGTGTAGCCAAACAACCAGCGCCCCACACGACCATGATCCCCGCTGTCTGCGGCGATGCCACCAAACACATTGGCAAATTCGATTTCGTGGTCAAACTCGTTCTGCTCATCACCGCGAAACCAGAGTGTCTCCTCCAGCTTGGAGCGATTCAGGTTGGCGCCCGCCGACCACCGTTCGTAAACGGAAAAGAACGGCCGCACGAGGCTTACACCCTGTTCATAGCCATCGTCGTTATCGGCGACCGAGAGACGCAGTCGCCAGCGCGAACCGGCAAGCGCAGGGTCGAAATAGCGCAAGGTGGTGCCGGCGCGCTCTTCATCGCTATCGCGCTGTACCACCACCTGTTTGCCAGTCCCCAGGAAATTGGCATCGCGAAAACCGAAGGCAAAGGTGTTTTCACCACCGCGCCGTGACACGGAAAGCATGGGGGTAAAGGTCCAGATGTCCCGGGTAATGACTTCGAGGTCCACGATCTCGCCACACACCCGCCAGGGCCGCACCCGGGCGTCGTAAATGAAGCCCAGGTTGCGCAGGATGCGCTCTGATTCCGCGACACGCGGGGCGCTGTAGGCCTCACCGGGTGCCACCAGCAGATGATCCTCAATGACCCAGTGCCGGGTCACGCTGTGAAAGTCATTGGCCCAGCGATAGAGCGCATTGTCTTCCCGGGGATCCTCGGCATCGAACACGGCAAAACGCCGCTGGCGGATAGTGCCGATGCGCGCGCCCGCCGGTATCGTGGCCAGAAATGCTTCCATCTGTGGCACCGGCTCAAAGCGAAAGCTCGCCGAATCGCTCTGCTGCGGGGCCTGCCTGCAGGCAGGCGCAGCGCCCTGCCCGTGCGCGTTGCCGGCTACAAATGCCAGCAAAAGGCACCCGCGCCAGAACACCTGGCAAGGCACACGCAGGCAAGTGGCGATGTCGACGCGGCGTATCATGATTGCAGGATAGCCACAAAGTTCGCGCAACAACAATGCCCAACCGGGCTTTCGATCACATCGCAGTGCAATCTGTACTCGCCTTGCAATGGCGGCTACACTTTCACGCGCCCCGGCGGCGGGACACTTTCCCGGCGTGCCCCCAGCCACCACAAGGAGTTCCTTTTGACCCCTCATTTGCAAAGCCAATTGCAGACCCTGGCCGGGCCCGGCTACGCTGACCTGCTGCGGCGCATCCAGCGCGGCCTGGAAAAAGAAAGCCTGCGCATCACGCCGGAGGGCCGCCTCGCCCAGACAACGCATCCCACCGGCCTCGGGTCGGCACTCACCCATGCCTCGATCACCACCGACTACTCTGAAGCGCTGATGGAATTCATCACACCCGTGGATACGGGCATTGAAGAAAGCCTGGAGACACTGGCGGACATTCACCGCTTCACCTACAGCCAGCTGGGTGATGAGCTGCTCTGGGCGACCAGCATGCCCTGCGTCGTCAACGGAGACGACAGCATACCGGTCGCCGAGTATGGCAGCGCCAATGTCGCGCGCATGAAAAAGGTCTACCGCTACGGCCTCGGCCACCGCTACGGCCGCCTGATGCAGACCATCGCCGGTATTCACTACAACTTTTCTCTGCCAGCGAACTACTGGCAGCGCGCCTGGGATGATGCCGGCAATCCCGGCACCCTGCAGGACTACGTCACGGAACGCTACCTGGGCCTGATACGCAATTTCCACCGCCACTCCTGGTTGCTGATCTACCTGTTCGGCGCGTCGCCCGCGGTGTGTGCCAGCTTCCTGCGCGGCCGTGACACCCAGGGCCTGGAACCCTTCGACGCAACCGGCCGCACCTTGCATCGCCCCTGGGGCACCGCCCTGCGCATGGGCGACTTGGGCTACAACAGCGAGGCGCAGAAGGGCCTCAATGTCTGCTACAACTCACTGGACAATTACGTGCTGGCACTGCGGGACGCCATCATGCACCCGCACCCCCCGTATCAGGCCTTTCCTGCCGGCCAGAATGGCGACTACCAGCAGCTCAACGACAGCCTGCTGCAGATCGAGAACGAGTTCTACAGCACCATCCGGCCCAAGCGGGTCACCCAGCCCGGCGAGGCGCCGCTGGCGGCACTGCGCCGCGCCGGTATCGAATATGTGGAGATCCGCTGCATCGACGTCAGCCCCTTCACACCGGTGGGCATAGACGCCAGCCAGATCCGTTTCCTCGACACGTTCCTGCTGCACTGCCTGCTGGAGGACAGCCCGGTCTGTGACGATACGGAACGCGCACTACAGGCTGCCAACCTCAGCACCGTGGTCAATCGCGGCAGGGAACCCGGGCTTCGGCTGCGCACTGCTGTGGGTGATGCTTCCCTCGAAGAGCTGGCCGGCGAGCTGCTGCGCGACATGACGGGGATCGCCGAGCTGCTGGATAACGCTCACGCCAGTGAAAGCTACTGCGCCGCACTGGCAGCACAACAGGCCAAAGTGCAGGACAGTGCGCTCACACCCTCCGCACGCGTGCTCGCGGAGATGCGTGACCGCGATCTACCGTTCTTCCGCCTGGCGATGGCCTACAGTGAACACTGGGCACGGCACTTCCGCGCACAGGCGCTGTCGGATACCTGCCGCCAGCGTTTCGAGCAGGAAACCCGGCAATCACTGGCGGCGCAACAGCAACTTGAAGCCGGCGACGAGCTGACTTTCGAGGAATACCTGGCGCGCTTCTTTGGCCAGTACCGCACACTGTTCTAGAATGACGGCACCGGCCGCACAAGGATTCACACCCATGCTCGCACTGCTCACTCCACGTCTGGTCTACTTCGGCCTGGCCGCACTGGCACTCTGTGCCATGCTGTTTGCCTGGTATCTGGAATACCAGGTGGGGCTCAACCCCTGCCCCCTGTGCATGACCCAGCGCGTGTTTGTCATCGCCGGTGGCGTAATCGCGCTGCTGGCTGCACTGCACAATCCGCGCAACTGGGGCCGTCGTGTTTATGGCGCACTGTGCGCCCTGATCGCCATCGGCGGTGGCGCCGTGGCAGCGCGTCATGTCTGGCTGCAGCACCTGCCGCCGGACCAGGTGCCCGCCTGCGGACCCAGCCTGGAATATATGCTGGAAACCCTGCCGTTCAAGGACACCCTGAGCATGGTGCTCATGGGCGACGGCAATTGTGCGGAAACCCACTGGACACTGCTGGGACTGAGCATTCCGGAGCAGACCCTGATGCTGTTCATCGCGATCACCGCCGCCAGTCTCTGGCAGACACTGCGGCGCAGCTGATCCACCGCGGCCCGTGCTTGCGGGAGGCACGGGCCTGTGCCTATAGTTGGTGCACCCATCACTCGCAACACAAGAGCAGACCGCATGCCACAGCGCAATCACAACCCCGCCGAACAATTTCATGCGGTGGAATCTCTTCTCACCAACTGGCTCAGCGAACGCCGTGCCGTGCTCGCCCGCTACACCGCCCTGGTGGTGGCGAGTGATGACCTACCCGGCTCGGCATCCATTACCCAGCGCCAGCGTCAGCTATGCGAATTGCTGGTGGACTATGTCTCAGTGGGCCATTTCGAGGTCTATAACGAGTTGCTGCACGAAGCGGAAGCCTTCGGCGACGACGGCAGCGCGCTGGCCACCAAACTCATCGGGGATATTGCAGATACAACCGATGTGATTCTTGCCTATGAGCAGAAATATGGCAGTGGGGATCAATACCCCGAAACGCTGATCAGGGATCTGTCTGCCCTGGGGGAGCTACTGGAGTCTCGCTTTGTACTGGAAGACCGCCTCATCGCCGGCCTTCACAGCAATCACCGGCGCCAGATGCAGGAGGCGCCGGAGGGTACAGGCTGATCAGCCCTCGGTGCCTTCCGCAGCGGGGTCCGCGGCGTCATCACCCGCCTCGGTAACGGACACCAGCTCCACTTCAAACACCAGTGCCGCGTTCGGGCCGATCAGGTTGCCGGCACCACCGGGGCCGTAGGCCAGGTCCGCCGGAATAAACAGCTTCCACTTCGCACCCGGTGACATCAGCTGCAGCGCTTCGGTCCAGCCCGCGATGACCTGACCTACACCGAAGCTGACCGTCTCGCCGCGCTTGTAGGACGAGTCGAATTCAGTGCCATCAACCAGCGTACCGCGGTAGTGGACTTCCACGGTATCTTCGGCATTCGGGCTCGCGCCTTCGCCGGCTTCAATGACTTCGTATTGCAGGCCAGATTCGGTAACCACAACGCCTTCGCGCGTCGCGTTCTCTGCGAGGAAGGCCTCGGAGGCCGCCAGGTTTGCTTCACCCGCAGCAGCGATCGCCGCCTGCTGTTCAGCCATGGCACGCTCCTGGTAGGCCTGCATCTCCGTCTGGATTTCTTCCTGCGTCATACGCGGCTCGGCACCTTCCATGGCATCGCGCAGACCGGCGCTGAACGCATCAACGTCCATGGGTACACCATCTGCGGCCATGCGCTGGCCCAACCCGAAGGCGATGCCATAGCTCAGGCGCTCGTTGCTGTCTTCCAGCGTTACAGTCGCAGCGCTGTCTACCGCTTCGGGGGCAGACTGCTGATTACAGGCCTGCAAGGTCACAGTAGCGACCAGGGCAAGCGGCAATGCGTATTTCTTCATAATGGATTCCAAGAGTCAGATAAATGGACATGCGGAAAAACCGACAGGCGGCAGATCATACTACCGCGAGCCACCACTATGCCACCCCCGGCCCCGCGAGCAGCCGCGCCAGCCGCTGCTGCAGGGCATTCCGCGCAGCCGGCGCCAGGTTTCCAGTGGGTAGCAGGCGCGCCAGCACCGCGGTCAGCTCCGCTGCCGGCCGGGCCGCGGGCACACACTGGGCGTGCTGCTCATGCCAGGCCCACATCGCCGCCTGCTGTGCCCGCTCCGCCGCCAGCTCCAGCGTCTTGACCTGTTCTCGAAGCTGTTCGGCCCCGGGCAGCGCTCGCCAGTCGCGACGCAGACTACGCAGCGGCGTGACCACGCGCTGGCGCCACTCTGCCACACGGGCATCCAGCGCCGGCCATTGCTCTGCCGGCAGGTTGAGGCCGTTGTTTGACAACCAGGCCGCGTACAACAGCAGGTTCACATCGGCACCGCACAGGTCCTGCGCTGCGAGGCAGGCGTCGGCAACGCCGGGTTGCTCATAAAGATGCAAGGAAAACACCCACAGCGGATTATTCATCACGGCCCCGGCTGGTGAGAGAAACGGGCTGCGCGTAGAATGCGCGTCCTGATGATCATACTACGCGACATCGAACTGCGGCGCGGCAGCAAGTTGCTGCTCGAACGTGCCAACGCGACACTGCAACCGGGGCAGAAGCTGGCCCTGATCGGTGCCAATGGCAGTGGCAAATCCAGCCTGTTCGCCATGTTACTGGGTACGCTGCAAGCCGATGGCGGCGATATCGAAGGCATGAACAACCTGCGACTCGCGCACATGGCCCAGGAAGTGGCTACCACACAGGAGACCGCGGGGCGCTACGTGCTGCAGGGTAACGCCGAACTCGCCACCCTGTGTGCGGAGCTTGAAGCGGCCGAGAAGGCCGGCGACTTCCAGCGCGCCGCAGCCTTGCACAGCGCCATGGATGAAGCCGATGGCTACAGCGCGGCCAGCCACGTACAGCGCCTGCTGCAGGGCCTGGGCTTTGCACCGGGAGCCGAGGCACGCCCGGTCAGCGACTTTTCCGGGGGCTGGCGCATCCGCCTAAACCTGGCGCGAGCCCTCATGACGCCCTCGGACATGCTGCTGCTGGACGAGCCCACTAACCACCTGGACCTCGATGCAACGCTGTGGCTGGAGCAATGGCTGCAGGCCTACCCCGGCACGCTGCTGATGATTTCCCACGACCGGGATTTCATCGATGCCACCTGCGAGCGCATTCTCAGCATCGAAAACCAGCAGCTGCAGACCTGGAAGGGCAACTACTCCGACTACGAGCGCCTGCGTGCAGAAATGCTTGCCAACCAGCAGGCCAGCTTTGAGAAGCAGCAGCAACGCATCGCGCACATCGAAGATTTCGTGCGCCGCTTCCGCTACAAGGCGACCAAGGCGCGCCAGGCACAAAGCCGGCTGAAGGAGCTGGAGCGCATGCAGCAACTGGCGCCTGCGCACATCGACTCGCCGTTCAATTTCGTCTTCCCGGCGGCCGGCAAGAGCAGCGACCCCCTGTTGCGCCTGGATGAGGCGCAGCTGGGGTATGCCGGGGCGCCGGTACTCAGCAACGTCACCCTGGTCCTGCGCCCGGGCTCACGCATTGGCCTGCTGGGCAAGAATGGCGCTGGTAAATCAACCCTGCTGAAGAGCCTGATCGGCCGCCTGCCGCTGCTCAATGGCACACGCCAGGCCGGCGAACACTGCCGCACCGGCTATTTTGACCAGCAACAGCTGGAAGCGCTGGACCTGAGCGCCAGCGCCGCGCTGCATGTACAGCGCCTCAGCCCCGAGGCAAGAGAACAGGAGATTCTCAACTTCCTCGGCGGCTTCAACTTTCGCGGTGACGGCGCCACACAGCCGATCGCCCCCTTCTCCGGCGGTGAAAAGGCCCGCCTGGCACTGGCGCTGGTCGTCTGGCAGCGGCCCAATCTGCTGGTGCTGGACGAGCCCACCAACCACCTCGACCTCGACATGCGCAACGCCATGGAAATGGCCCTGCAGGGCTATGAAGGCGCGCTGATTCTGGTCAGTCACGACCGCCACCTGCTGCGCAACACGGCGGATGAATTGCTGCTGGTGCACGATGGTGTGGTAGAGGACTACGACGATGACCTGCGCGCGTATGAAAAATGGGTTCTTGCCAGCTATCGTTCCAGTGATGCACCCACCGCGAGTGCGCCGGCTGCCACGGAGGCATCAGCCAAAGAGCGCCGTCAGCAAGCGGCGGCGCAGCGCGAGCGGCTGCGGCCCCTGCAACGCGAAGTCACGCAGACCGAAAAAGCCATGGAGCAGGCTGAGCAGGGGTTGCAGGCACTGCAGGCCCGCCTTGCCGACCCTGCGCTCTACGAGGGCGACAGCGCCGGCGAGGTGGCGGAACTGGTGAAACAGGAAGGCGCACTGCAAGCGGAACAGGCCCGGCTGGAAGCGTTGTGGCTGGCGCAGCAGGAAGAGCTGGAAGCCATCACTCCACCGAACTGACACGCTGGCACAGCGCGAGTTTGGCGTTGCGTGGCAGGCGTTTTATCGCCGCCTCACGGCGCTGGGCGGCGGCGCGGCTATCAGCAGGTTCCGACCAGAGCAGCTGCACCGGACGCCGGCCGCGGGTATACCGGGGCCCGCCACTGCGCTCACCGTTATGCTGGGCAAGCCGGCGCTGCACGTCGACGGTAACGCCGGTATAGAGGCTGCCATCAACGCACTGCAGCAGATAAACCACCCAGGCCGTCACCGGCGCACATTCCGCATCAGGTGATATAAGGTCATAACGAAAAACTCCTGCTCGCCGGTTGTGCGCGCATGACCCAATGGTATCATTGCGCCTCTATGACAGGCGGTGAACCGCAGCACACAGGCTGTCGTAACCACGCCAAAGCAACTGGAGAGCACCATGAGCGAACATATCGTACACGTCAGCGACGCAAGTTTTGATGCCGACGTCCTCAATGCCGACCTGCCGGTACTGGTTGATTTCTGGGCAGAGTGGTGCGGCCCCTGCAAGATGATTGCACCGGTACTCGATGAAATTGCCACCGAATACGCCGGCAAGCTCAAGGTGTGCAAAGTCGATGTCGATGCCAATCCCGACATCCCGCCCAAGTTCGGCATTCGCGGTATTCCCACCCTGATCCTGTTCAAGGGCGGCAGCGCCGAGGCCACCAAGGTCGGCGCCCTGTCCAAGAGCCAGCTCGTGGACTTCATCAAGGAAGCCATCTAGGACGCAATGCAGCGGCTTGCCACACCGTAACCCACCCCGGGATGCACGGCGCGGCGAGCCGCAAAAAACCTAGACGCCTCTCACACAGCGTGCTACATTCGTTTTCGTTGCACGGCCCCGTGCCGCGATAATAACTCTGCCACCCAACGACTTAACGCTGCATTCATGTTGCCTCTGTCCGGCTTCCCGGCAGCGCTCCCGTTTGCATTGATCATCTTCCCCGAACAACAACTCAGCGCTCTTCTATGAATCTAACTGACCTCAAAACCAAATCCACGCAGGAACTGATTGATATTGCGAAGGAAATCGGCCTGGAAAACATGGCCCGGTCCCGCAAGCAGGACATCATTTTTGCCATTCTGAAGCGTCATGCCAAAAGTGGCGAAGACATCTCGGGCGATGGTGTACTGGAAATCCTGCAGGATGGCTTTGGTTTCCTGCGCTCTTCCGACAGCTCCTATCTCGCCGGGCCCGACGATATCTACGTATCGCCCAGCCAGATTCGCCGCTTCAACCTGCGCACCGGCGACAGCATTTCGGGCAAGATACGCCCCCCGAAAGACAGCGAACGTTATTTCGCGCTGCTCAAAGTCAGCGAGATCAACTTCAATCGCCCGGAAAATGCCAAGCACAAGATTCTGTTTGAAAACCTGACGCCGCTGTTCGCCGACAAGCGCCTGATGCTGGAAAAAGGCAATGGCAGCAGCGAAGACCTGATCGGCCGCGTAATCGACCTCGTCGCCCCCATCGGCAAGGGCCAGCGCGGCCTGTTGGTGGCACCGCCGAAAGCGGGCAAAACGGTAATCATGCAGAGCATCGCGCAGGCGATCCTGACCAACAACCCCGAGTGCTACATCATTGTGCTGCTGATTGATGAGCGCCCGGAAGAGGTGACCGATATGCAACGCACCGTTGGCGTGCGCGGCGCAGAAGTGGTTGCCTCCACCTTCGACGAACCGCCCTCACGCCACGTACAGGTTGCCGATATGGTAATCGAGAAAGCCAAGCGGCTGGTGGAGCACAAGCGCGACGTGGTGATTCTGCTCGACTCCATCACGCGACTGGCGCGCGCCTACAACACCGTGGTGCCCAGCTCCGGCAAGGTACTCACCGGCGGTGTAGATGCCCACGCGCTGGAACGCCCCAAGCGTTTCTTCGGCGCGGCGCGCAACATCGAAGAAGGCGGCAGCCTGTCCATCATCGCCACCGCGCTGGTCGACACCGGATCAAAGATGGACGAAGTGATCTACGAAGAATTCAAAGGCACCGGCAACATGGAACTGCACCTGGACCGCAAGATTGCCGAGAAGCGCGTCTATCCCGCCATCAACATCCGCCGTTCCGGCACACGCCGTGAGGAATTGCTTACCGGCGAGGAAGAGCTGCAACGCATGTGGATTCTGCGCAAGCTGCTGCACAGCATGGAAGATGGCCCGGCTATCGAATTCCTGCTCGACAAGCTCAGGGACACCAAGACCAACGATGAATTCTTCATGTCCATGAAACGTAAATAACGTTGTTGCGGAGCCGGCAGGAGCCGGCTTCGCAACACGCTATACTGTCCCTTCGCCCGCAACACCCGCCAGGACAGCCTGTGAACTACAAAGACCTTCGTGACTTCATTGCGGTACTGGAACAACGCGGTGAACTGATACGTATTCGCCACGAAGTGGACCCCAACCTTGAAATGACCGAGATCGCCGACCGCACCTTGCGCGCCGGTGGCCCCGCACTGCTGTTCGAGAACCCTAAAGGCAGCCGCATTCCGGTGCTGGCCAACCTGTTCGGCACACAGACACGCGTGGCCCTGGGCATGGGCGCGGAGAACGTGCAGGCCCTGCGCGAGATCGGAGAGATACTGGCCTACCTGCGTCAACCCGACCCGCCCAAGGGGCTGCGCGATGCCTGGGAGAAAGCGCCGCTGCTGAAGCAGGTGATGAACATGGGGCCCAAGGTGGTACGCAATGCGCCGTGCCAGTTCCACGCCAAAAGTGGTGACGATGTGGACCTCTACCAGCTCCCCATACAAACCTGCTGGCCCGGCGACGCAGGCCCGCTGGTCACCTGGCCGCTAGTGATCACCCGCGGGCCCAACAAGACGCGGCAGAATCTCGGCATCTATCGCATGCAGCTTATCGGCCGCAATAAGCTGATCCTGCGCTGGCTGTCGCATCGCGGCGGCGCCCTGGACTATCGCGACTGGCAGCTGCAGCACCCCGGCCAGCGCTATCCGGTTGCCATCGCCCTGGGGGCAGACCCCGCCACGACGCTGGGTGCCGTTACCCCGGTACCGGACAGCCTGTCCGAGTACGCCTTCGCCGGATTACTGCGCGGCGCCAAAACTGAACTCGCCGAGTGCTATACCGCAGGTTGCCGCGATCACGGGCTACAGGTTCCGGCCAGCGCCGAGATCATCCTGGAAGGTTATCTGGAGCCGGGCGAAATGGCCGATGAGGGCCCCTTCGGCGATCACACGGGCTACTATAATGAAGTCGAGCGCTTTCCGGTATTCACCGTGGAGGCCATCACGCACCGCGAAGACCCGATTTACCACAGCACCTATACCGGCCGGCCGCCAGACGAGCCCGCCATTCTCGGCCTGGCGCTGAACGAAGTCTTCGTGCCTATCCTGCAGAAGCAGTTCCCGGAAATCGTCGACTTCTACCTGCCACCCGAGGGCTGCTCCTACCGTATGGCAATCGTCACCATGCGCAAGGAGTACCCGGGGCACGCCAAGCGCGTGATGCTGGGCGTGTGGTCATTCCTGCGCCAGTTCATGTACACGAAGTTTGTGATTGTCACCGACGAGGACGTCAACGCCCGCGACTGGCAGGATGTAATCTGGGCGATGACCACCCGCATGGACCCGCAACGCGACAGTGTGTTCATCGAAAACACGCCCATCGACTACCTGGACTTTGCCTCGCCGGTGGCCGGCCTGGGTTCAAAAGTCGGCTTTGATGCGACCAACAAATGGCCGGGCGAAACCACCCGCGAGTGGGGCAGCCCCATCGTCATGAGCAGCGAGGTCAAGGCGCGGGTGGATGCGTTGTGGGACGAACTGGGCATCGACCTGCCGCCGCAGGGCAAGCCGCGTTAGCGCGGCGCCTAAGAGGCGGCGAGCGCGGGGGCGTGCTGCTTCGGCTGCGGCAGCAACGGCAGGCTTTTTTCACGCAGCAACAGGCCTTCTCGGAAGTACGTAGCGCTCTCACGGTCTTCGCCCAGAGCGGCCAGCAATCGACCCAACTCCGCACACACTTCCGCCGTGCGCCGCTGCCGGTAACTGCCTTCAAAGTAATCTCTCGCCTTGCCCCACAGTTCGTGACGACAGGCCAGCCGCCCCAGGGTCAGCAGCAACTGATGATCGCGCGGGTGGTCTAGCAGCCAGGCTTCAGCCTGGGCCAGCTGACGTCCGGCATCCGGCAACTCCACGTAACCAAACAGGCGCGCCAGATCGGCGTCCCAGTCCTGCTTCAGTGCGCGCTGAATCACCTTGGCCGCGCCACTGGCATCGCCGGCATGAATCAAAGCGCCCACATAGTTGCGCAGAATCACCTTGTCCTGACGCAGCGTCGTGGGGGTTGCCTGCCAGCGCTGATGCAACGCGGCCGGGACATCGCCGGACTCTGCCGTGGCGCAGTGCTCCAACAGGCGGATATGCACCGTACGCTCCAGCTCAAGCAATGCAGGCTCATCCAATACGGCGTGTTTGCGCAACTCCGGCAACAGCTTGAGCAGCGCGTCCCAGTCCTCCAGTCCGAAATACGCCTTGTGCAGCAGCTTCAGCACGTACGGGTGGCGGCCTGCATTGCGCCGCGCGCGTTCCAGCGTGGCGACCGCCTGTTCGTACTGCCCGCCCTGTAACTTCAACTCGGCCTGGGTGAGCTCCACTGCGATACCGGCATCCGACCCCGCTTGCTCCGCCACACCCAGGTACTCGCGCATCTTGTCCGGCTCGCTCAGCTGAAAGCTGGCGCGGGCAGCGATAAGGTAATTGAGCAGCGGAACCTCGCTGTGTTCGGCACCGCCAATCAGCTGACGCCGCGCACGCTCCCAGTTGCCCTCGATAAAGTTGATCAGCCCGCGATGGGTGAGCCGGGCCGCGCGGCGCGTCTTGCGCTGGCCCAGCCAACCGGCGATGGAGCGCTGACCGGAAAGCAGCTTGCGCAGCAGGCCGATCGCCGCATACAGCAGCACGGCGAGTAGCGCCAGCAGCACCAGCCCCACCCACAGGCTGGTCTCCACGGTGTAATGCCCGTAAGCCACCAGCACATAACCGGGCTGGCTTTCGATCAGCGCAACGACCCCGACTCCCAGCAACAGCGCGAGCAGCGCCACCATCAACAGCCCACGCATGACTATTGCGCTCCGTCGCGCTGCAGGCGCGGCTCGGTGTAAGTCTTCAGCGCCGCCAGCGATGCGGAGATGTCCGGCAGCGGCACGGCAATGACCTCATGGGAGAGATCCTCCAGTTCGTTTGCCACGGCACTTGCCGCCGCCTCGTCCGCCAGGAAAAACTCGGTCAGCCAGCGCTGGGCGCGCTGCAGGCTCGCCTCGTACAGGGGCTGATTTCCCGATAACAACGCCACCTGTGCCTGCTGCAACAGCATGACCAGATTCTGGCGCAGCAGGCCTTCCCACTGCGGATCCACCAGCGCCTCGACCGGCACCTCACGGCGGCGCACCACAATGTATTTGGACAGGGTCGCCAGCGCCTGCTGATAGCCCTGCTGCAGGCGCTGTTGCCAGGTGTCAGCCGCTGCTGCCTCGGGGCCGTCCGACCGCTCCGGCAGCTCGAAAATCACCAGCCCGGCCACCTGGTCAACCAGTGCACCGAGACGCAGGTACAAACCCTCGACATCCAGCTCCGGCAGTGCGCGCAATGCCGCGAGGTCCTCCGCCACCGCACGCCGCACCGGGTGTAGCGCCGTGCTGTCGAGCTGGCGCAGAATACCGTCCGCGCTTTGCAGCAAGCGCCGCGCCGAGACGGCATCCCCGGCCATGATCAGCCGCTGGTTGGCGAGCCGCAACAGGTACTCAACTTCAGCCAGCAGCCAACTGTCGCGATCGCCACCGCGCAGTTGCGCGAGCTCCGCGCGCTGCTCTGCCAGGCGTGTTTCCAGGGCCTGCAGGCGGGAAGCCTGCTCCCGCACCGACGCGGCCTGGCGCTGCAGTTGTGGCTGTACCGTATTCAGGCGCTGCTCCAGCGTATCCTGCACGCTGCGTTCAAGCGCACGCAGCTCGGCACGAATCTCCGCGTCGTCCGCGGCGACCACCTGGGCACTGTGATCGACCTCTTCCAGTTCCACCAGACGTTGCAGCACCGCGGCTTCACGCGACTGCGCCTGCAGCACCAGCCACGCGGCCGCCGCGGCAAGACCGAGCACCAGCAACAGAGCGAACCAGGCGACGGCGCCGCCGCTGCGCGCCCGGGGAGCGGCCTCCAGCTGGGATGCGGGCTGTTCGGGCGCCGGCTCAGGCGCGGCATCGGGCTCTCCCCGGGGTGGCTCGGCTGCCACTGGGGGGGATGTTTCAGTCAGGTCTTTTTCATCACTCACTTCTTCTCTCCCTTCACCGGGCTCCAGTGCTCCAGGGCGCGCAACATGGCACCGTCGGAGGCATTGTCCGCAACCAGACAATGCTTGAATCCCGCTGCCATCGCCGCATCCGCAACGCGCCGCGAGGGCAATAGCAAGGTGACTCCCTGTAACTTAGTGGTTTCTTCGGGGCTAAGCAACGCCAGCATCGTGTTCAGGCCGTCACCGCTGCTGATGCAAATCACCTCGATCTGCCAATCGGCCAGCGCGGTGGCGAGAGCCCCCGGCGCCATGGATGGACTGAGGCGACGATAGCACGCAAGGGTCTCGACATGGGCACCGCGCCGGGTGAGCTCACGCCGCAACGTGTCGCGCCCTCCCTGCCCCTTCACGATCAACACCTGCTCTCCGGCACAGTCACGCAGGCCTGGCAGATTGAGCAAACCCTCACTACTCATGTTCTCGCCGGGTGTCATAGCCACTACATCAAAACCGGCGAGCGCGCGGGCCGTCCCTTCGCCCACCGCATACCAGTGCAGGCCAACCGGCAATTGAGGCCAATAGCGCTCAATGACCGGCATGCCAAAACCGACTGCATTGGCACTGACAAAAATGACATGCTGCACACGATCGAGCGCCTGCACACGGAGCCGCTCGGCGACGGGCAGGGGCGTCAAGGGCTGCAGCTGCAAAAAGGGCAGGTGATGCGCGGTGAACCCACGCGCCGCCAGCGCAGAACACAGGTGCTCGCCCTGCCCGGCGGGACGGGTGACCAGCACCGATCTAGCGACCATAGACCTCGGCCAGAATAGCGCCCGCGCCCTGCCCCAACAGGTCTTCCGCCACGGCAATGCCCAGCGCCTCCGCCTCGGCCACCGGTGCCCGGGCCTCGGCGCGCAGCAGCAGGCCACCATCCGGCCGGCCCACCAGGCCGCGCAGCCACAGCATTTCATTGCCCGACTCCAGTTCCGCGTAGCAGGCAATCGGGACCTGGCAGCCGCCCTCCAGGCGACGGTTCAGGGCACGCTCCGCGGTCACCCGCAGCGCCGTGGGCACGTTGTGTAAGGGCTGCAACAGCGTCAGCAGCTCCTGGTCGCTGCTGCGCAGCTCGATGCCCACCGCACCCTGCCCGCCAGCGGGCAGTGACTCGGTCACCGGCATGCGCTGCCGAATGCGCTCGTCCATCTGCAAGCGCAGCAGCCCGGCGGTCGCGAGGATAATGGCGTCGTACTCGCCCGCATCGAGCTTGCGCAAGCGCGTGTTCACATTCCCGCGCAGAAAGCGCACCTCAAGGTCGGGGCGCGCCGCCCGCAGCTGGCACTCCCGACGCAGGCTGGAGGTACCGACAATGCTGCCCGGCGGCAGCGTAGCCACATTATCATAGTGGTTGCTGACAAAGGCATCCCGGGGATCCTCGCGCTCACAGATCACGCCGAGGCAGAGGCCCTCGGGGAATTCCATCGGGACATCCTTCATCGAATGCACGGCGATATCCGCGCTGCCATCGAGCAATGCGGTTTCCAGCTCTTTCACGAACAGTCCCTTGCCGCCCACCTTGGCCAGCGGCACATCCAGCAGCTGGTCGCCGCGGGATGTCATGCCCAGCAGCTGTACGTCAAGGCCCGGATGGGTTTGTTGCAAGGCGTCGCGAACAAACTCGGCCTGCCACAGCGCGAGCGGACTTTCTCGGGTAGCGATGGTAATGGTACGGGACATGAACAGGTTCCTGCAGAGCGAGGCGCGATGATACCAGCCACGTCCCGGCGCTGCGACTTTGCCCGGCCGCCCGCAGCGGCGGCTGCGTTCTCAGCTCTGCTGTAACCGTGCCTTCACGGCCGCCAGGTGCCGGCGGCTGACCTGCGGTCGCAGGGCCACGCCATCCAGCTCGACCGACCAGCCGCCTTGCGTATCGCGCCGCAAGCGCTGGATGTGGCGCCGGGCTACCAGGGCGTTGCGATGCACGCGCAGGAAGTCTGCGGCGAACTCCTGCTCCAGATCCTTCAACGCGTCCTGAATCAGGAGTTCACGCCCGGGAGCGACTGCCGTCACATACTTCTGCTCCGCGATAAAGCAGCGGACCTCGGCAATGGGCAATGTCTCCAGGCCGCGGTGCCCCTGGCTACTCACCTGGGAACGACCCGCTGGCTCACCATCGGACAATGCGGCCAGCTGCACGCGATTGACCCGTCCGGCCGTGGCCAGCGCCCGGGCGAGCTCCGACTCACGCACGGGTTTCAGCAGGTAGGCAACCGCCTGATGACGCAGGGCGTCGAGCGCATATTCATCGTACGCGGTGCAAAAAATCACGGCGGGCGGTGCCGGCAAGCGGTCCATGGCCGCCGCCACCTCAATACCATCCATGCCGGGCATACGCACATCCAGCAACACCAGTGCGGGATCCTCACGCGCCAACAGCGCCAGTGCCGCCTCTCCCGAATCCGCCTCAATGACGCAGGCCTCGGGGCGCAGTCGCTGCAACAATCGACGCAGGCGCTCGCGCGCCAGCGGCTCGTCATCAACCAGCAGGACTTTCACACCAGCGACTCCACCGGGTAGCGTAATTCCACGCGAAAGTGCCCGTGGGCTTCCCACGGGCGCAAACTTGCTGCCTCACCGTAGAGCGCCAGCAGGCGCTGCTCGATGTTGGTCAACGCCATGCGCTCACCACGGCTGGCAGCGGGCGGCTCCGGTCGCGGGTTTTCGATCACCACATGCACATCGCCGTTATCCTCTGCCACAACAACGCGAACAAGCCCGCCCCCCGGCAACAGTGATATGCCGTGATACACGGCGTTTTCCACCAGCGGCTGCAGGATGAGGCTGGGCATGGGCAGCGCGCCCACGCCCTCAGCCACCTGCCAGTCCACCTGCAGGCGGTCGCCGAGGCGCAGGCGCTCGATACCAAGGTACAGCTCGCAGCGATGCACCTCTTCGGCGACGGTGTCGCCCGGTCCGGAATGACGCAGGCTAGCGCGGAACAGCTCTGCCAGATCTTCGACGGCGGCCTCGGCGCGCTCGGGATGCGAAGCAATAAGACTGGCAATACTGTTCAGGGTGTTGAACAAAAAGTGCGGGCGAATACGGGCCTGCAGCGAATCAATGCGGGCCTGCAGTTCCGAGTGCTCGCGCAGGGTCAGCTGCTGCTGCAGGTAGAAATACCGCAGGGCGATACCGGCAACCAGCGCGGCGACCAGGGTATTGCGCAACACCCACCAACGGTCGTCGGCATCCGCCATCAGCGCCGGGTAAAACCGCAGGATCAACTCGCTGGAGAGGCCCGTCACTATCACCACGAGCAGTATGCTGCCGGCCGCCGCCAACCACAGACTGTGGCGCGAAAACCAGCCGCGCAACAGGCACAGGGCCACGGCGCTCGCCAGCACCAGCCATTGCACCAGCACCGAGCCGGTCGCCAGCACCGTCCAGTCGAAGCGCGGCAGACTACTGACCGCCAGGGTGTACATCAGCACCATAAGCTCGGCGAGCAGAACCAGAAACAGGAGTGCACGCGGTGCACAGAGATCCGGAATGAAGAACGCACCCGAGGCCTGCGCTCGCGCCGCCAGCTGTTGCTCCCCCACATCCTGCATGTGCACCAACCCTTGTCCACCCCGGTGGTATACTTGCACCCAAGCGCGACCGGCACAAGCGCCAGAACGCCAGCCATGGCCTGCAGCGGGCCCCCAACCAGATACGGATCAACATGAGCAAGCAGACAGACACCAACACCCTCTGGGGCGGCCGCTTCGCCGAACCCACCGATCAATTCGTGCAGCGTTTTACCGCATCGGTCCAATTCGACCAGCGCATGGCCCGGGAAGATATCCAGGGCTCGCGCGCCCACGCCGACATGCTCTGCGCGGTGGGTGTGCTCACAGCAGAGGAACGCGAACAGATCCAGGCCGGGCTTGATCAGGTCGAAGCGGAGATTGCCCGGGGTGACTTCGGCTGGTCTATCGAGCGCGAAGACGTGCACATGAACATCGAGGCGCGCCTGACCGAGCTGATCGGCAATACCGGCAAGAAACTGCACACTGGCCGCTCGCGCAACGACCAGGTTGCCACCGACATCCGACTGCACCTGCGCGCCGCCATTGACCTCATTGCGGGAGAGCTCACCCGCCTGCAGCGCGGCACCATCGAGCTCGCCGCAGCCCAGTGCAACACCATCATGCCCGGCTTTACCCACCTGCAGACCGCACAGCCGGTGGTGTTCGGCCATCATTTGCTGGCCTGGAACGAGATGCTGGAGCGCGATTACGGCCGGCTCATGGACTGCCGCGCGCGCCTCAACCAGTCGCCGCTGGGTGCCGCCGCCCTCGCGGGCACCACCTACCCCATCGACCGCGATATGACCGCGCGCGCCCTGGGCTTCGACCGCCCCACCGCCAACTCGCTGGATTCGGTGTCAGACCGAGACTTCGCCATCGAATTCTGCAGCTTTGCCGCGCTGCTCATGACCCACCTGTCGCGCATGTCCGAGGAGCTGGTGCTGTGGACATCGGCCCAGTTCAACTTCATTGAGCTGCCGGACCGCTTCTGCACCGGTTCATCCATCATGCCGCAGAAGAAAAACCCGGATGTGCCCGAACTGGTGCGGGGCAAGGTGGGCCGGGTCAATGGGCACCTGATCTCCCTGCTCACCCTGATGAAAAGCCAGCCGCTGGCGTACAACAAGGACAACCAGGAGGACAAGGAGCCGCTGTTCGACACGATCGATACGGTGCTGGGCAGCCTGCGCGCCTTCGCCGACATGGTCCCCGCCATCCGGCCCCGCAGCGAGCAGATGCGCGAAGCGGCACGCCGTGGGTTTTCCACCGCCACGGACCTCGCCGACTATCTGGTGCGCAAGGGCCTGCCCTTTCGCGATGCCCACGAAGTGGTGGGCAAGGCCGTCGCCCACGGTGTGGCCAGCGGCGCCGACCTGGCGGAGATGTCACTTGCCACACTGCAGAGCTTCCACGCCGACATCGCCGCGGATGTGTTCGATGTGCTGACCCTGGAGGGGTCCGTTGCCGCACGCGACCACCTGGGGGGTACCGCACCGCGTCAGGTGCAGGCCGCGGCCGGCACTGCTCTGCAGCGTCTCGACGCACGGCCGGCGTAAGCGCGCCACCGTTGCCTGCCCCGGTGCAGCCGCGGGCGCATCAAGGGGTAAAGCGCAGGCTGGCCTGAAAGGTGACATCGGGGGCTGTCTCTACGCGAATATCCTCAATAAACCCGGCCTCCAGCGCCCAGCGGGGGCTCACCTGCCAGCGCGCACCCACATTCAGCAGCAGTGCCGTGGCGCCCAAGGCCGTCAAATCACTCTGCAAGGGCGCTGACTGGGCATCAATCTGGGCCAGCAAGGTCACGCGCTCATGCACTGCCCAGCCGATACCCAGCCCGGCAAACCAGAGGTCTCGCTCCTGCACGGCCTGCAGGCCTGCAATCTGGCCCGCGCGCAAGTAGCCGGCCTGCCCGAACAGTTGCCCGCGACTCCCGGCTGGCGCCCAGTTGGCCCGCAGCACCGCGAAAGCATCTTCCGCACCGCTGCCGAGGAGCTCGCGGTCTTCTCCTGTCGCCAGCTTGTAACCGAGCCCCGCGCTCACCTGCCACTCATTGTCATCGACGAGTGCGCGCTGCAGCGCGAGCGTGACATCACCCGCCCCCGAGGCACTGTCGCGCAGTGACAGAGACGCAGCGGTGGACTGGTAACGAAAATCCAGCTGGTCCCGGGGCACCGTATCGCGGCCGCCATCCGGCATACCCCACAGGCTGTGCCAGCCGTCGATCAGCGAATCAAGCGAGCCACCGCTGTGGCTCACCCAGGGCAGCTCCACCTGGAGCTCCCAGCCCGGCGCAAAGGCATAGCGCCACTCGAGGGCGAGACGGTGGGTTTCACCGTCCAGGCGCAGCGCCTCGAAGGCTGAGGCATCAAAAACGGCGTGACTGGCCAGAGCGCCGTGCGCGGCGAACGCCACATCACCCGTGGACAGCAGCGCCGCGCTGCGCGCCGAGGGCATACCGAAAAGGCCAGCCACCGGCGTCAGGTTCTTGCCGTAGAGGGGTTCAACGGCCTGTGCGGCGTTGTCCAGTAACAGCGACAGGACGAGCAGGCCGCAGCCGATGAACTGCCGTGTCGATAACAGCGGGGGAACTATGACACGCACGCGTGGGCCCTCGTGGACGATTCAGAGCTGGCTGCGCCTCGCGACGAAGCATGGGCCTGGAATCCTGCCATGATCCCGCGTGCAATTCGACCCTCTATCGCACAAGAACGCGACGTCAATTCGGGTATACTGCGCGCTTTTCACAGCGGAACCCTTGTTATGCTTCACACGCGCCTTCACTGGCTGCTCGCCCTGGCGCTACTGGCGGGCTGCGGGCAAACAGGCCCGCTGCAGCTGCCGCCCCCGGACGCCGTCAGCGTTCCGCCAGCGCCCGCCGCTGGTGCACCGCCGGCTGGCACAGCACCTTCTTCCGCAACCGATTGAGTACGCAGAGAGCCATGAGTTTTTTCCAGTTCCGTGACGGCATCTTGCATGCCGAAGACGTCACCGCAGACGCCATCGCCCAGCAGTACGGCACGCCATGCTATGTGTATTCACGCGCCGCCCTCGAAACGGCGCTGCGGGCCTACCAGGATGCCCTGGCTGACTGGCCCCACCTCATTTGCTACGCGGTCAAGGCCAACTCCAACCTCGCGGTACTCGATGTGCTGGCACGGCTCGGCGCAGGCTTTGACATCGTGTCCGTGGGCGAACTGGAGCGCGTGATTGCCGCCGGTGGTGACCCGGCGAAAACCGTGTTTTCCGGCGTGGCCAAAACGGCCGAGGAGATGGCCAGAGCGCTGGAGCTGGGCATCCACTGTTTCAACGTGGAATCCGCGGCGGAGCTCGAGGTGCTCAACCGCGTCGCCGCGCAGATGAACCTGCAGGCGCCGGTTTCCATTCGGGTGAACCCCGACGTGGATGCGCGCACCCATCCCTACATTTCCACGGGGTTGCGCGAAAACAAGTTCGGCCTGGGTGTCGACGAAGCACTGCCGCTCTACCGTCGCGCTGTGGCGCTGCCGCACATCGACGTGCGCGGCCTGGACTGTCATATCGGCTCGCAGCTGACCGAGCTCAGCCCTTTTATTGACGCCCTGCGGCGCCTGCTCCTGCTGGTCGATACGCTGGCAGACGAAGGCATCGAAATCCGCCACCTCGACCTCGGTGGCGGCCTCGGGGTGCGCTACCGCGACGAACAGCCGCCCGCTATCGCCGACTATATCGGGGCCATACGCGAAGCGCTGGGCGAACGCCGGTTACCGCTGATATTCGAGCCGGGGCGTTCGATTGCCGCGGAAGCCGGCCTTCTGCTGACCCGGGTGGAGTACCTCAAGCAGACCCCCGAGCACAATTTCGCACTGGTCGATGCGGGCATGAATGACATGATCCGCCCTGCGCTCTACCAGGCGTGGCTGGATATCCAGCCGAGTCATGCGGCGGCTGAAGGCATCAACGCCACCTGGGATATCGTCGGGCCCGTGTGCGAAACCGGGGACTTTCTTGGCAAGCAGCGCACCCTGTGTCTGCGCGAAGGCAGCCTGTTGGCCATGTTCGGTGCCGGCGCCTATGGCTTCAGCATGAGCTCCAATTACAACAGCCGGCCGCGCGCCGCAGAGGTAATGGTGGATGGTGACGCCGTGCACGTTGTGGGCGCGCGCGAAACCCTTGAAGACCTGTTGCGGCGCGAATGCCGCCTGCCGGCCTGAGGAATACTCGGCAATGTTGCTCAAGTTCACCAAGATGCACGGCGCGGGGAATGACTTTGTGGTCATCGACCTGATCACGCAGCGCTACCAACCGCGTGAAGACGACATACGGCGTCTTGCCGACCGGCACTTCGGCATCGGCTGCGACCAGGTGCTGCTGGTGGAGACGCCAGACAGCCCCGAGGTGGACTTTCGCTATCGTATCTTCAACGCCGATGGCAGCGAGGTGGAGAACTGTGGCAATGGCGCCCGCTGCTTCGCGCGCTTCGTGCGCGACAAACAGCTGACCGGCAAGCGCGTTATCCGCGTGCAGACCGCCGGCGGTGTGCTGGAGTTGCGGCTGCGCGACAAGCATCATGTGGAAGTCGATATGGGCGCCCCGATTTTCGAGCCCGCGCGCATTCCCCTGATAGCGAATGCCACGGCAGACCACTACGTACTGGAGGTAAACGGCCAGCCACTGGAGATCGGCGCGCTGTCGATGGGCAACCCCCACGCCATAGTGCGCGTCGACGACACGGCCGCTGCACCGGTCGCCACGCTTGGCCCGGCCATCGAACGGCACCCGCGCTTCCCGCAGCGGGCCAATGCCGGCTTCATGCAGGTTCTTTCAGAGCAGGAGATCAAGCTGCGCGTTTACGAGCGCGGAGCGGGCGAAACGCTGGCCTGTGGCACGGGCGCCTGCGCGGCGGCGGTCTATGGCATGTTGCGCGGCTGGCTGCGTGATACCGTGACAGTTCACCTGCCTGGCGGTAAGCTTGAGATACACTGGCCGGGCCCCGGCAAGCCGGTGACCATGACCGGCCCGACAGCCGTTGTGTTCGAGGGCAGTATCAGAATATGACGGCGGCACAGGCGCGCCGGGGATAACGGAGACCAGACCATGTCAGCCAGGAAGGAACCGGCCATCACTGCCGACAGCAACGCACTGACCGACGACAGCGTTCGCGAATACCTGAAGAATCACAGCGACTTTTTGCAGCGCCACCCGGACATGCTGGACTTCCTGCACGTGAACCACGCCTCGGGCAGCGCGGTATCTCTGGTGGAAAAACAGGTCAGCGTACTGCGCGAGCGCAACACCGAGATGCGCCAGCGACTCAATGCGCTCACCGCCAATGCGCGCAGTAACGACAAGCTGTACGAGCAGACCCGGCACCTGGTGCTGGCGCTGCTGGAGGCCGAGTCCGTGCCTGCGCTCTGCGCGGCTTATCGCCGTGCCATGCAGGACGACTTTGATGTTGAGCATACAAGCATCATCCTCTTCGGCGACCCGGCCAGCGCGTCTGATGGTGTGCGCGTGGTGCCTGCGGAAACCGCCCAGGCCGCCGTCGGCGCGCTACTCCGCGGCCGCAAGGCAGTCTGCGGCCCCCTGCGCCGGGAAGAACTCGACTTCCTCTTCGAGGGGGCTGGCAGCGTGGGTTCCGCAGCCGTGATGCCGCTACTCGGCGAGGAAGAGATCGGGGTCATTGCCGTGGGCAGCTCGGATGCCCACCACTACACCAGCGCCATGGGCACCCTGTTCCTGCAACACATTGCCGAGGTCCTGGTGCGGCTTCTGCCCCGCCTGGAAGCGCCGGCGCGGGCATGACAGCGGAGACAACGGCGCTGCAAACGGCCAGTGAGGCGTTTATTCGCTACCTGCGCGATGTGCGCCAGCTGTCACCACACACCGTAAGCAACTATCAGCGCGATCTGGCGAGCCTGATCGCCTGCTGTGACGAGCGCAGGCGCACCGACCCTGCCGAATTGCACGAGGCCGATATTCGCGCCTGGGTGAGCCAGCTGCGCCGCCAGGGCCTTGCCGGCAGCAGTATCCAGCGCGCGCTCTCCGCGGTACGCTCCTTTTTTACCTATCTGGGCCGGGAACAAGGGCACAGCCGCAACCCGGCCGCCGCCGTGCAGGCACCCCGGCAACCGCGCCGCCTGCCGCGGACACTGGATACCGATCAGGTCAACCGCTATCTGCAATTCAGTGACGATGACCTCACCGCGCGCCGCGACAGCGCTATTGCCGAACTCTTCTATTCTTCCGGCCTGCGCCTGGCTGAGCTGGCCGCCGTCAACGTTGGCGACATTGATCGCCACGAACAATTGCTGACTGTCACCGGCAAGGGGCGCAAGACACGCACAGTGCCCGTCGGCGCGGTAGCGCTCGCCGCGGTAGAACGCTGGTTGCAGGTGCGCCCGCAGAGTACCGACCCGGCCCTGTTCCTGAGCCAGCGAGGCTCGCGTATCAGCGTGCGCAATATTCAGGATCGCTTGCGGCTGCAGGGCCGGCGCGCGGGCATGTATCAGGATGTGCATCCGCACATGCTGCGCCACTCCTTCGCCAGCCACATGCTGGAGTCCAGTGGTGACCTGCGTGCCGTGCAGGAGTTGTTGGGGCATGCCAATATCGCCACCACCCAGATCTACACGCATCTGGACTTCCAGCACCTGGCCAAGGTCTACGATGCAGCGCACCCGCGTGCGCGCCGGCGCAAGCCCGGCGGAGACTGAGCCGATGGCCATACGCGTAATTACCTTCGACCTCGACAACACCCTGTGGGATGTAGAGCCCGCACTGCTGCGTGCCGAACAGACGCAGCGTGAGTGGCTGCTGCAACACCGCCCGGGGAGCATCGAACAGCACGACCACGACAGCCTGTGGGAATTCAAGAAGCGGGTGTGGAAACAGCACCCGGAGCTGGCTCATCACGTCAGTCAGATGCGTGTGCGCATGTTGTTCGAGCTGCAGCGCGCAGCGGGCTACAGCGAGGCCGACAGCGAGGCCGGGGCGCGCGAGGCCTTCGCCGCTTTTTTGCAGGAGCGCCACAAGGTGGAGTTGTACGCAGAGGCCCTGGAGGTACTGCAGCGACTGGCCCGTGACTACCGGTTGGGGGCGCTGACCAACGGCAATGCAGACATCTACAAAACCGATGCAGCGGAGTATTTCGATTTCGCTTTTCTCGCCGAGGATGTGGGGGCGAGCAAGCCGGCGGCCGACATGTTCCACGCGGCGCTGGCGCGCACCGGTGCGGCGGCCGGCGAAATTGTGCACGTGGGCGACAATCCGGAGCACGATATTCTCGGCGCGCAGCAGGTTGGCCTGCGCACCGTCTGGGTGAATCTTGCCAGCGCGCCTTGGGAACCTGCGGACTACCGGGCGGATGCCGAGGTGACCGCACTGCGCGACCTGCCTGCCGCCATCGCGGGACTGGGTACGGCCGGCTAGGCGCCCCCGGCTAGGCGCCCCCGACTGGCATTTTAAATGGCGTTTTCGCCCGTCTCGCCGGTGCGAATGCGGATAACCTGTTCCATCTCGGTCACGAAAATCTTGCCATCGCCGATCTTGCCGGTATTGGCCGCCTGGATGATGGCGTCTATGGTTGAGGACACCTGGCTTTCTCCCACCGCAATTTCCAGCTTCAGCTTGGGCAGGAAATCCACCACGTACTCCGCACCCCGATACAGCTCCGTATGCCCACGCTGGCGCCCGAAGCCCTTGACCTCGGTAACGGTGATTCCCTGCACGCCTATTTCCGCAAGTGCGGCGCGCACGTCGTCCATTTTGAACGGTTTGATGATGGCGGTAACCAGTTTCATGCAAGCATCTCCGAAAATCGGCAAAGCCAGCAGTATACGCCATAGACTGGCCAGTGGGCACAGCCCCTGCCGTTCACGACAAGCCGGGGCGATTACCGCCCAGCCAGCCAGGCGCGCCAGCCACCGAGGTGGGTGATGTCTTCGGTGGCGCTCGATACCCCCTGCGGCTCACAGATAAAGCCGCTGACCCAGCGTCCGTCAGCCAGCTCTACCTTGCCGATACCCAGAGGCGCGGGAATGCCCGCGACAAAACTGCCCAGCTCGGACGTGGGGATGGACCACACCTCCACCTCGATTGCCTGGCCTCCCGCTTCGTCCCGCACCATGCCGGGACGCATCGGCGGCCCGCCCGCCAGCACATGCAGCCGGTAGCAGGGGGCGCTCTGCGTACGCGCAAGTAGCGTTGCACCGCGCTCAACCAGTTGCCAGTTCAGCGGCAGGCCTTCAAGGTGCGCACCGCACACCAGAAGCTCCGTGTACGCCGGATTGGCCACCGCGGGCGCCGCGCTGGCAACCGGATCCAGCTCAAGTGCACCCAGCGGCAAGGGCAGCAGCGCCCGCAAGCGATTGGCAATCGACAGTAGCGCGCGGTCGTCGAAGGCGCGGCCGGCAAGCGTGACGCCAAAGGGCAGGCCCTGTGCCGTAAACGCTGTCGGTACCGCAACCGCCGCCATATCCAGCAGGTTCATGAAATTGGTGTAATAGCCCAGTTGTGCGTTGTATAACACCGGCTCCTCGAGTAACTCCGCAATACTGAACAGGCGCCCCGCGGTGGGTGTGAGCAGACAATCCAGACCCGCCACCGCCGCCTCGCACTGCTGGCGCAACGCAGCCAATTGGTACTGTGCCTGGAACAGCTCCGTTGCCCGCGGCGCCTCGCCCTGCGCCACAATGCCCCGCACCACCGGATGGATGGCTGCGGGATTCGTCGTCAGCATCGACTCGCAGGCGATATAGCGCTCCGCCACCCACGGGCCGTCGTAGAGCAGGCGCGCGGCCTGGTCGAAGGGCGCGTAATCGACCGTGACCAGTTCAATGCCGGCAGCCGTCAGCGCGGCCAGCGTCTGCCGGTAGGCGGCTTCGTAGTCACGGTCACCGAAGAATTGCAGCTGCGCGTCGTCGAGTACCCCGATCCTGAGCGGCCCGGTGCGCATCCCGTAGTGTCGCGTGGTATTGGCAAAGGGATTGCGGCGACTGAAGGCATCTTCGGCGTCGTGGCCTTCTGCCGAGGTGAGCACCCGCTCTGCATCATCGGTGTCGAGGGCGAACAGGCTGATGCAATCAAGGCTGCGACAGGCGGGAACCAAGCCGCTGGCGGATAACAGTCCCCGGGTGGGCTTCAGGCCCACCAGGTTATTGAAGCAGGCCGGTACCCTACCGGAGCCCGCCGTGTCCGTGCCCAGGCTGAAACTGGCGAGACCCAGGGCCACCGCAACCGCCGAGCCGGAACTCGAACCACCGGAAATGTAATCGGGGGCGAAGGCGTTGTGGCAGGGACCGTGGGGCGAACGCGTGCCATTGAGGCCCGTGGCAAACTGGTCAAGATTGGTCTTGCCCACAGGAATGGCACCGGCAGCAAGCAGCTGTTGCACAACGCGAGCAGACTGCGTCGGCGTGTAAGCGAACGCCGGGCAACCGGCGGTGGTAGGTATACCAGCCAGGTCGATGTTGTCCTTGATGGCAAACGGTACCCCCCACAGAGGGTGCGTTGCCGGGTCGCGATCCGCCAGTGCATCCACCCATGTCGCCTGCTCCCGAGCGCTGCACAGGTGTATCCAGATGTTATGCGCCGCGTACTCTGCAGCACGCTGGCGAATCTCCTCCAGCAACGCACCGGGCGTCAGTTCACCTGCCGCATACGCCGCCCGCAGGCCGGGAATCGTCATGTTGCGGCTCATAGCGAAGCTCCTTCACTGTCTTCAAGGACCACCAGGGCCTGCCCTGCAGCGACCCGACTACCGGGTGACAGCAAAACCTGGCTGACAACAGCATCACAGGGCGCAAAGACCGCTATCTCCATCTTCATCGACTCCAGCACCACCAGCGGCTCACCGCGGCGCACACTGTCGCCTACCTGCACGTTCAGCTGCCAGACGCTGCCGGAAACCGGGCTGTCTACCACCGTTGCCGTGTCGGGCCAGCTCTGCTCGGTCACCGCTTCCGGCACATCTTCTTCAGCAAAATTGAACTGACCGTTGGCATGCCATTGGGCCAGTTCGGCGGCAAAAGCCTGCTGACGGTGGTCGCGGAAGCTGTCGATGGCGCCCGCATTACTGGCGACAAAGTCCTCGTAATCCGCCAACGAAAACTGTGTCTCTTCTATCTTCAGCGGATAGCGCCCCTGCGGAAAATCGCGGCGGATTTGCTCAAGCTCAGCGTGACTCACCTCGTAGAAGCGGATCTGGTCGAAGAAGCGCAATAGCCAGGGCTGCTCGAACTCCGCGGTGCGCCGGTAACGATTCCACATCTGCAGGGTGCGGCCGACAAACTGGTAGCCGCCCGGCCCCTCCATGCCGTACACACAGAGGTAGGAGCCGCCAATGCCCACGGAGTTTTCCGCCGTCCAGGTACGTGCCGGGTTGTACTTGGTGGTCACCAGACGGTGTCGGGGGTCTACCGGCGTGGCCACCGGTGCGCCGAGGTAAACATCGCCCAGGCCCATGACCAGATAAGAGGCATCGAAAACAATGCGCTTCACGGCCTCGATATCCTCCAGGCCGTTGATGCGGCGAATGAATTCCAGGTTGCTCGGGCACCAGGGCGCATCCTTGCGCACGGACTGCGTGTACTTCTCAATAGCGAGCCGGCAGGCCTCATCATCCCAGGAGAGCGGCAGGTGCACGATGCGCGAAGGCACGCTCAGCTGCGCGAGCTGTGTGGACAGGTCCCGCTCTCCCCGCTCCAGATGCGACAGCAGCGCTGCGTGGCTGAGGACCTGGCTGTCGAAATGGATCTGCAGCGAGCGGATGCCCGGGATCAACTCGCGCAACCCGGGAAGCGCATAGGCCTGCAGCCACTGCATCAGCGCATGGGCGCGGAAGCGCAGGCGAATATCGAGGGCCTGTTCACCGTATTCCACCAGCAGGAAGTGATCCCCCGCCGCGCGACAGACAATTTCGTCACCGAACACCTCGGCAGGAAAACGCGCCAGAACCGGCGACTCCGGCGCAGCCGGTTGCCACTCGCAAGGCACCGCAGCCAGGGCGTCTATCGCCTCGCTCTGGGCGGCTTCCAGTGCCACGGCCTGTGCCACGGAGACGGCGACGAAACGCAGGCTGTCGCCGGCACGCAGTTGCCCCAGCTTCCACAAATCCGCGGTGATGACGGTTGCGGGGCATACGAAGCCGCCCAGTGAAGGGCCATCCGGGCCGAGGATAACCGGCATGTCACCGGTGAAATCCACGGTGCCGAAAGCGTAACCGTTGTCGTGGATATTCGAGGGATGCAGGCCCGCTTCACCGCCGTCAGCGCGTGCCCACTGGGGCTTAGGCCCGATCAGGCGCACGCCGGTTCGACTGGAGTTGTAGTGCACTTCCCAATCAGTGGCAAAAAACGTGGCGATATCCGCATCGGTGAAGAAATCGGGGGCGCCGTGGGGCCCATAGATCACCCTCACCTGCCACTGCCGGTTGATGTCGGGACGCAGCGCGGCGGGCAACTCCTGCGCCGGCGCAGCAACCGGGCCCGCAGTCAGCTGCAGCACATCCCCGGCGCGCAGGGCCCGCCCGTTGTGGCCACCAAACTGGCCCAGCGTAAATGTGGAGCGTGAACCGAGGTACTCTGGACACTGAAACCCCCCGCGCACGGCAAGATAGGCACGCGCACCGGAATCGCGCACGCGACCCAGGTGCAGCGTCTGGCCCGCGCCCACGGTAACCACCTGCCACTGGGGCACCGATTGCTCATCGAGCGTGGCCTCGATCTCGGCGCCGGCAATCACTATCTGTGTCGCCACGGCAAAACGCAGCTGTGGTCCCTGCAGGGTGATTTCCAGGGCACTCGCGTCCGCCGCATTCTGCAACAGGCGATTGGCAAGGCGGAACGAGTAGCTGTCGAAGGGGCCGGAGGGTGGCACACCCACATCCCAGTGCCCCTGGCGGCCCGGGTAGTCCTGCAGGGTAGTTTGGGTGCCACCCTGCAGCACGTCCACGCGGGCGGGGGTGTGGCTGAAACGATTCAGGTAACGCGTGGTCACCTCACCCCGCGCCAGCGTTGCATCGCGGCTCAGGGCACGCAGGTAGTCCAAATTGGTCTCACTGCCATACAGCTCAATGGCGTCCAGCGTGTGCTGCAGCTTCTGCAGCGCCGCGGCGCGATCATCGGCATGCACGATGACCTTGGCCAGCATGGGGTCGAAAAAGGGCGGAACCTCAATGCCGGATTCAATCCAGTGGTCTATACGTACGCCATCGCCGGCGGGAAACTGCACGTGGCTGAGCAACCCGGCACAGGGCTGAAAGTCCAGCCAGGGGTCCTCGGCGTAGACGCGCACCTGAATCGCGTGTCCGGACGGCGCCAGCAGCGCCCGCTCGGCGTCCAGCTCTGGCGGTGTTCCGGCCGCAATGCGCAACATCCACTCGACCAGGTCGACCCCGAACACTTCCTCCGTGACGCCGTGCTCGACCTGCAGGCGCGTATTCACTTCGAGAAAATAAAATGCCGCAGTTTCGGCGTCAAAGATGAATTCAACGGTGCCCGCGTTGCGGTAGGCCACACTGGAAAGCAGGCGCTCGGCGGTACTGTGCAGGGCGGTGCGTGTGGCGTCGTCCAGGTTGGGGGCCGGACACTCCTCTACCACTTTCTGGTTGCGGCGCTGACTGGAGCAATCGCGTTCCCCCAGCGCCAGCGCCTTACCCTGGCCATCACCCACGATCTGTACCTCGATGTGACGGGCCGAGGCGATGAATTTTTCCAGGAACACACTGTCATCGGCGAAGTTGTTGGCACCCAGGCGACGCACGGAATCAAAGGCACCCACCAGTTCCTGCGCATCGTGGCAGAGCTGCATGCCGATGCCGCCGCCGCCAGCCGTGCTTTTCAGCATCACCGGGTAGCCAATGCGCGCCGCCTCCTGCTCGGCCGCGGCGAGGTTGTCGAGCAATCCGGAGCCCGGCAGCAACGGCACGCCCGCCTCCTCCGCCAGCGCCCGCGCCCGGTGCTTGAGGCCAAAGGCCTGCATCTGCTCCGCCGTCGGACCGATAAACGCGATGCCCTCTGCCTCGCAACGCGCGACGAAGGTGGCGTTCTCACTGAGGAAGCCGTAGCCGGGATGAATTGCCTGGGCGCCGCATTCGCGCGCCACTTCCAGAATGCGGTCCATGTTGAGGTAGGTGTCTGCGGCGCCGCCCTCACCCAGACAGAAGGCCTGGTCCGCCTGACGCACGTGCAGGCTTTCGGCATCGCACGCCGCATACACCGCGACAGAGCGGATCTCCAGTCGGCGCAGCGTGCGCAGGATGCGGGTGGCGATAGCTCCGCGGTTGGCTACAAGTACTGTGTCGAACATCATCAAACCTGGCGCGGGTCGTCCCGTCTTGTCGCTACCTGTTGTGGTCGTCCACCACAGGGGTTATCGAATTCAGTGATCCCAGACCAACACCTCAACGGGTGTCGGATTGAAACCGTTGCAGGGGTTATTCAGCTGCGGGCAGTTGGATATGAGCACCACCACGTCCATCAATGCGGTCATTTCCACATATTTACCCGGCGCGGAAATACCGTCCTCGAAGGTGAGCCCGCCCGCTTCCGTCACCGGCACGTTCATGAAGAAATTGATATTGTGGCCAATGTCGCGCTTGCCAATGCCGTATTCCGGGTGTTCGGCAATGGCCAGCATCCAGCTATCGCGACAGGAGTGCATGCAGCGTTTTTCCAGGTCGTAGCGCACCGTGTTGCTCTCGCTGGCGCAAGCCCCCCCCAGCGTGTCGTGGCGGCCGCAGGTGTCGGCAACAATTTCCAGCATGGGGGTATTGCGGGTGGAACGCAGTACCGACCCCGCGGTCAGGTAGACATTGCCCTGCTCCCGAATGGTGTCGGCGGCGCTGTAGCGCTCACTGCTGTCGTCGGCGCTGTAAAACAGCGTATCGGCCGCCTGGTTGCCTTCGCTATCCAGGATGCGCAGAGTCTGACCGGCGTTCAGGCGCCCCAGGTAATAATCACCCGCCGGCACGGTGGTGCGATCGCTTGCTTCTTCGGGAAGACGTGCACTTTCAGTCAACATGACGGGCTCCTCAACGTCCCAGGTGATACAGCATATTGTTGCGAAAGCCCCGACGGTTCTCTTCGCAGTGGTTCAGGCAAGCGTCGTCTTCCGCTACCGGGTCCGCCTTGCCCAGGGCAATGCGCACAGGGCTGCGCGGGTAAGCCAACGCCTGACTCAGGGGGTGTGGGCAGGCATGCAGCAACACCAGTGTGTCCATTTCAAAACGCAGCTTCACGTGGCTGCCGGCAGGGCTGTGGTCCTGCAGCAAGCGCAGGTTGCCACTGGCATCGGTGGCCACCCGGCTGAACCAGTTGATGTTCGCCGCCATGTCCGCTGCGCCAAGCCCGTATTTGGCCAGTTCAACGAGGAAGGCATCGTGACCGTTCTGGTGCCAGTCATTGCGGTCTGCCTGATAGTCGCGTCCACCCCACCGCGCCGCCACATGCTCGGCGTGTGAATTGCCGCAGACCGTTTCATGCCAGCCAGCCGAATCTTCGATGACAGAGGCGAATATACGGCCCATATCCGAATACAGGCAGTGACCCCGGGTCAGCTTGAAGGTGTGCTGGCATTTCAGCGTGTCGGGGGCGTTATACCGTTCCAGCAGGTTCTCCGGGTTGTAAAAAAGCATGCCGAGGTTGGCGTTGCCCGCCAGGTCGGTAAGCCGCATTTCGGTGCCTCTGCGCAGGCGCAGTGACCAATGGCCCCCGGGGGCGATTTCGGTTTCGTAATCCCATGCGTTCATCATGTCAGGCCGTCTCTGTGACTGCGCGCGCCAGGTCGCGATCGATATCGGAAAGGGTATCCCGGTCAATCTTGCCTACCGGGAGGTCGTAGGTGATGGTGGCCCCGTAGGCATTCGGCGCCTGCGGGTCGTGCCGCGTCTTGTCAAACACCCACAAACGGGTGCCAAGGTAGAAGCCTTCTTTCAGGTCGTGCGTCACCATGAATACCGTGAGCCGGTACTGGCGCCAGAGCCGCAAGACCAGGTCGTGCATGTCGGCGCGGATGCCGGGATCGAGCGCCCCGAAAGGCTCGTCGAGCAGGAGAATACCAGGGCGACCGAGCAGCGCCTGGGCTATCGCCAGGCGCTGGCGCATGCCACCGGACAATTCTGCCGGATAGAGGCCCTGCGCGTGGGACAGGCCCACTTCTTCGAGCAGCCCCAGAGCCTCTTCCCGCGCCTCGCGGCGCGCGCTGCCAAACAGTGCACCGGTGAGGCTGCGGCGGGCAAAGCCGCGTGCCGCCATGACATTTTGCAGCACGGTCATGTGCGGGAATACCGAGTACTGCTGGAACACGATGCCGCGATCCGGCCCTGGCTCACCCGGCACCGGCTTGCCGTGCAGCAGCAATTCGCCGCTGCTGACAGGCTCGGTGCCCAGCAGCATGTTGAGGAAGGTGCTCTTGCCGCAACCGGAGGTGCCCACCAGGGTAACGAACTCACCCTCCTGCACCTGCAGATTGATGCGTTCCAGCACCACCTTGTCGCCGAACTTCTTCCACAGATTGCGCGCTTCAATCATCACTGGCCTCCGTGATGGTGCCACGGAAACAGGCGACGGCTGAGGGTTGCGAGCAGCGCGTCGATCACAAACGCCAGCAGCGTTATCCAGGCCACGTAGGGCAGGATGACGTCCATCGCCATATAGCGCCGCACCAGAAAGATGCGATAGCCCAGCCCCTCAGTCGCCGCGATGGCTTCCGCCGCGATGAGAAACAGCCAGCCGGCACCCAGCGACAGCCGCACGGCATCCACCAGGCGCGGCATCAACTGCGGCAGCAGCACCCGACAGATAATCTGGCTGGTGTTGGCGCCGAGGGTTTGCGCCTTCACCAGCTGCTCAGAGGGAATCTCCTGCGTGCGCCGTTGTATGTCGCGCGCGATGAACGGGGTAATGCCAATGGCGATCAAGGCCACCTTAGACAGCTCACCGAGACCGAACACAATGAACAGCACCGGCAGAATCGCCAGCGGCGGAATCAACGAGACGACCGTGAGCAGCGGGCTGGCAGAGGCGGACACCAGCGGCAAGGCCCCGGTAAACAGGCCCAGCGCGAGTCCGATCGCAGACGCAATGAGCACGCCCATCCCAAGACGGGTGAGGCTGCTCAGGGTGTCCTCCCAGAACAGGTAATCTCCACTGCGCTTGCTGGGCTCGAAAGCCATGCGCTCAATGGCATCGCCAATCTGGGTAAAGCTTGGCAGCAGCTTGTCAGAGGGGTTCTCTGTCAGCCGCGCCTCCGAGGCGAACATGTACAGCAGCACCAGCAGCACAAAGGGCAGCAGGCCCAGCAGCACGCGCAGCATCGGCGCAGGTGTCTGGTTGATGAGGCGCTTCATGATCCTTCCTTGCGAGAGCGGGTCGCGGGGGCACCATGCCCCCGCGCACAGCGATGTGCCTAGAGTTCGCCGTCCAGAGCCATTTGCATGTAGGTTGGATCAAAGCGCAGCTTGATATTGTTGCTGTCGCCGTACACACCCGCCGGGGTCTCGACACCGATGAAGGTGGCATCCGGTGCGCCCTCACCCAGCAAGCCGTGCTTGTGTGAGAACTCGGCAACGGTCTGCATGGTTTCTTTAACCTGCTCGCTATTGGTCAGCGCCAGCGCTTCTGCGGGGGTGTAGAACATTTCGGTGCTGGCCAGCTGCGACTCAAAGCCCGGCAGGTCAGTACCGGAAAGCTCTGCGAGGAAGGTCTTGGCGGCGGTTGCACGCTCATCGCCACCGCTCATGTGCGCCATGATTTCGTACCAGGCGCCGGTAAGCGCCTTGCCCAGTGCCGGGTTCGCCGCCAGTGTTTCCGTGTTGATGATCAGCAGGTCGATCACTTCGCCGGGAATCTGCGAGGAATCGAACACGCGATGGCTGTCTGGCATGGCGGCCACTTCACTCAGCAGCGGGTTCCAGGTTGCCACTGCGGTCACACCGGGTGTGGCATACACCGCCACCATATCGGCATCCGAGGTATTCACGACCTCAACATCACGCTCCGTCAGGCCGACACTTTCCAGGCCGCGCGCCAGCAGATAGTGAGACACGCTCAACTCCACCAGGTTGACGGTCTGGCCCTTGATATCCGCCAGTGAGTCCTTGCCCTTGAGCACAATGCCGTCGTTGCCGTTGGAGAAGTCACCAACGATCAGCGCCGTACTGTCAACGCCACCAGCGGCAGGGATGGTCAGCGCATCCATGTTGGTCATGGTGCAGGCATCGAACTCACCCATGCTGTACTGGTTGATGGATTCGATGTAGTCGTTGATCTGCACCACCTCGATATCGATGCCGTACTTGTCGGCCCACTTGTCGACAATGCCCTGATCGGCACCGTAGGCCCAGGGTACCCAGCCAACATAGATCGACCAGCAGATCTTGAAACTGTCGCGGGCCGAGGCTGTGGTCGACAACAGCAACAGGAGCAGGAATAAACTAATACGCTTCATGGTGTACCTCTCAGTCGGGTTTGGTCGGTTAATCACAGAGTACCCCCGGCATTTCGCCTTCAGTTCTCCCGGGCTTTTGTCCCGCCGTGTAACCCTTCACCGAAAGGTCGAGTGCTCTCGGACCAGTCACCGCAATGCTTGCGGTCGGAACCCTAGCGCTCTATTGGTTTGCGTGTCGCGTCTTGTCAGGAGTACGGACAGCAAGGTCAAAGCAGGAACCGTGCCATGTCCTGAAAAGCCCAACGACAGGGGCAATGATAAACCCCCGAGAGCCATCGCGCACCGTAAAACGCACCGTTTTCATGCGCCGCCCCATTCCGGTGCACTGCGGTGCAGACGGCTGCCGACCCTGACGAACATCGACCTTGCACACCGTCCGGTGCGTCTGGCGCCGTGCACCAAAACAGACGCACCGTGTGCACCACACGGTGCACAACAGCGCAGCGCTGTTTTTTCCAGACTCCGCCAGAATTCTATTTTATTCATTAATATCAATACGTTAGAATTATACATACATCTTGGCATGGAAGTTGCTCGCCCTTAAGCAAGCACCAAAGCCAGGACCAGAGCATGCAATTACGTACCTTTAAAACCCTGTGGGGACATACCGGCAGCATCGACCAGGGCGCCCAGCTGGCCCGGGCCGCCGGCTTCGCCGGGCTCGAGGCGCCCGCCTTGCACAGCGCGCCCGGCCACCTGAAGACACTGGCTGCGGCGCTGGAAGCGCACGGACTGGAGTGGATCCAGGAGATCTGTACTGCAGGCTCCTATGTGCCGCGCCGACGTGCCAGCATCAGTGAACACCTGGAAGACCTCGAGGCCCAGATCGTCCTCGGCAAACCACTCGCGCCCCGCTTCATCAATGTCATGGGGGGCTGCGATGCCTGGCCGATCGAAGACAGTGTGCGCTTCTTCCAGGCCGCCATGGACATCGCCGACAAACACGGGGTGCTCTGCTCTTTCGAGACCCACCGCGGGCGCAGCTTCTACTGCCCCTGGAACACGGTAGCCATTTTAGAGCAGTTGCCGGACATCAAAATCACCTGCGACTTCAGCCACTGGGTGGTTGTGAGCGAGCGCCTGATGGACAGCGAATGGGATGCCATCACCCTCGCCGCTGAACACGCCCACCACGTACACGGCCGGGTGGGCTACGACCAGGGGCCGCAGGTGCCGCACCCCGGCGCGCCCGAGTACGCCGAGGCACTGGCCAGCCATCAACGCTGCTGGGAGGCCATCTGGTCCGCGCAACAGGCGCGTGGCTACGACGAAACCACACTCACGCCGGAGTTCGGCCCGGACGGCTACCTGCACCACCTCCCCTTCACCAACGCACCCATCGCCGACCTGTGGGATCTCAACCGCTGGATCGGCGCCGAGGAACAGAGGCACTTCGCGCTCTGGTCACAAACCCCTGCCCACAAGGAGGCCCGTCATGCGTGACGTCTTCAAACTGCGCGACCCTGCGGGCGCGCACTACACCGTTCTGGTTCTGGCCTACATTGCACTCGCCTACACAGGCGGCTGGCTCGCCCTGTTCCAGGCAAACGCCGCCGTCAATGCGGTGGGCGTTATCGCGCTCGCACACAGCATGCTCATCGCCGCATACCTTCTCCACGACTGCGGCCACAACGCGGTATTCATGTCGGCGAAAGCGAACGCCGCCCTGGGCAAGGTGCTGAACTGGGTAGCCGGCAGCTGCTATGGCCGCTTCGAGGATATCCGCTACAAGCACATGCGCCATCACGTCGACAATTACGACCCCGTAGTGTGGGATTATCGCAGCTTCCTCAAGCGTCACCCCGCACTGGCCAAGGTGGTACACGCAGCGGAGTGGGCCTATATCCCCGCCGTTGAAATCATGATGCACACCATGCTCGTCATTGCGCCCTGGGTGATCGAATCCAAGCGGGCGCAGCGCGGGCGTGTACTGCGGGTACTGCTGATACGCAGCGCCATTCTGGCCCTGGTACTGGTCATCAGCCCCGTGGCTTTCCTGCTCTACGCGCTCGCCCAACTGCTGCTGTTTACCGCGCTGCGCTTCATGGATTGCTACCAGCACAATTACGAAGTCATTTTCAACCTCGACGACACCGACACCGTGTTCCCGCACAAGGGTGATGCCGAGTACGAGCAGGCCAACACCTACAGCAACCTGCTCTCCCATCGTTTTCCTGCTATCAACCTGCTGGTGCTCAACTTCTGTTACCACAATGCACACCACGAAAAGCCTACGCTGGGCTGGTACCGGCTGCCTGAGCTGCACAGCACCCTGCAGCCGGCCGTGGAGGCACAGACCCTGGGCTTCGCCGAGCAGGCACGCGCTTTTCACAAGCACCGTGTGTCGCGGATTTACGCCGAGGAGTACGGCGCCGATGAGGTCAAGGCGTCTCTCAGGGAAGGCCGTGCCGTGGGCGTCGATGCACTCAGCTTTCTCACGGCGTTTTAAGTCACGATGACCGAAGCCAACGACAAAACTGCCCGCATGAGCGACAAGGCCGCAGCCGTGCTCGGCTCGCGAACACTGCTTGGCGCACTGGGCTGGATGCTTTTCATTGGTGGCTGGTGGCTCGCCGCCCACGCCGAGATCGCCCCGCCGCGTCTGTTCCCGGGCCCGGAAAAAGTCTTCACCAGCCTCTATGAGCTGCTGGTGGAAAAGGACTTCGCCAGCGACATCTGGGCGAGCGTGAAGCGCATTCTGTTGAGCTTTGGTATCGCCGTGTCGATCGCCCTGCCACTCGGCTTGTTGATGGGCGCCTATCGCCCGGTGGATCGGGTTATCGGCCCCCTGGCCAGCGCCTTCCGCTACCTGCCCGCCCCGGCCTTTATTCCCCTGCTGCTCATGTGGCTGGGCACCGGAGACGAGCAGAAGATCGCCCTGCTGGTGATCGGCGTGCTGTTCTTCCTCATCATCATGCTCGCCGACGTCACTCGACTGGTACCCAGGGTCTATATAGAAACGGCTCGCACCCTCGGGTTGCGCGCGCCCCAGATCCTGCTGTCTGTGACCCTGCGGTCCAGCTTGCCCGGCTACCTCGATGTGCTGCGGCAGATGCTCGCGGTGAGCTGGACCTACCTTGTGATTGCCGAGATCGTCGCAGCCACCGACGGCATCGGCGCCATGATGATGCGTGCCAAACGCTTCGTGCACATCGACGACATCATGGCCGGCATTCTGGTTATTGGCCTGCTGGGCCTGCTTTTTGACGCATTGTTCAAACTGCTGCATCGCACTGCGTTTCGTTACCTCGAGTCCCACTAGCAGCACTCAACCGCAAAGGAGTACCACCATGCACTACATTCGATCCGGCATTGCCATTCTGGCCCTCGCCCTGGGGTCCGCCACGCAAGCGGCAGATCCTGTAAAACTGTCGCTTTTTTCCTGGCCCGGCTACGGCTTCTGGTTCATCGCCAAGGAGAAAGGCCTCACTGAAGGCCTGGAGCTCGATATCAGCATCATCGAAGACCCCTACCAAAGTTTTGCCCTGATGACGGCAGGTGAATTACACGCCACCTCAAGCACGGCGGAATACGGCCCCATCGCCGCCGACAAAGACGTTGGCATCAAACTGGTCACCTATACCAACCCGTCCTACGGCACAGACAAGATCGTCCTCGCACCGGGCATCACCAGCGCGGAGCAACTCAAAGGCGAGACAGTCGCCGTGCTGGAAGGCGGTCTGACGCAGATTTTCATGGCCGAGTGGCTCACGGACAACGGCGTCGGCATTGATGAAGTCACCTTCACCAACCTGATCATGGATGATGCGGTGGGCGCCATGGTCGGCGGCACCGCAGCGGCCGCCGAATTCTGGGAACCCTTTGGCTCGCAAGTACTTGAAGCGATGCCAGGTGCGACCGTCGCGGCAGATTCCACCGAAGAGAAGTACATCACCACGGCGATGCTGGGCGATGCACTGTACATGAGCACGGCCTTCATGGCAGAACGCCCTGAGGATGCCGCGAAGCTCACGCGCGCTTACTTCAACGCCGTTGATTTCTGGAAGGCCAACACCGCAGAGGCGAACCAGATTATCGCCGACGGCCTGCAATTTACCGTTGCCGATGTGGAGCAGGTACTGGGCAGCACCGGAGAGATCCTCAAAGGGGGTATCTTTGTATTCGATCGCGACCAGGCCGCCATTTTCATGGGGTTGAAAGCCGGTGAATTACCGCTGGGTATCGTCTCCGACGGCATGCAGAACCACTGGGATGTCACCACCGACTGGTGGCTGAAGTTCGGCTTCATCGACAAGGCGATGCCGATGGCAGCCGGCGTCGACACCACCCCGCTGGCAGCGGCGCTGAAATAATGAGCGACGCGACACACAGCGGACTTACTGTCTCGGGCGTCAGCAAGCATTTCCTGCTGCGCTCGGGGCAGACCCTGACCGCCCTGGACAACATCAACTTCGAACTGCCAAAAACCGGTGTCGGGGTGTTGCTCGGCCCCTCCGGTTGCGGCAAATCCACACTGTTGCGGATTATCGCCGGCCTGGAAACGCAGGACGCCGGTGAGATCGTCGTCGACGGCAGCGCCGTTCACGGCCCCGGCATCGACCGGGGCATGGTGTTCCAGAACTACAGTTCCTTCCCCTGGCTGACCGTCGAGGAGAATGTGGCGTTCGGCCTCAAGGCCCGCGGGGAAGCGCTCAGCCTGCGTGAAGGCGTGGTGCCGTATTTCATCAAGGCGGTGAAACTGGGCGGCTTCGAACGCGCCTACCCACACCAGCTCTCCGGTGGCATGCAGCAGCGCGTTGCCATCGCGCGCAGTCTGGCCAGCAACCCCTCACTGCTGCTGATGGACGAACCCTTCGGCGCCCTGGACCCGGAAACCCGCTGGCAGATGCAGAGCCTGCTGCTGGAAATCGTGCACCAGGAGCGCACCACCGTACTCATGGTGTCGCACGACATCGAAGAAGCACTTTACCTGGGTGACGTGGTGTTCTTCATGGGCACGCGGCCAGGTCGTATTCTCGAGACCATTCGCCCCGGGCTGGAAAAAAGCAGCGATGACCGCGATGCCATACTGGACTTCGAAGAGTACCGTTACCTGGAGCGCAAGATACGCCAGATGATGCGCTCGCAATCACTCGCCTGTACGTAGCAGTCGCTGGAACTCGCCGACAAAGAATTCGAGGTTGTTGTCCAGATCCGTAATACCGGAATCGAACAACCAGCTTTGCGTCAGCCCCATCAGATAGGCATACAGGGACAGTGCCACCGTGCGACTGCTACTTGCCCCCGTCACGCCGTGTTCAGCACGATAGCGCTCTACCCAGTCAGCGAAAGTGGTAATCAGTGACGCCGTCAGCGCCCGCTCGCGCGCCAGGGTTTTGGATACCGCCTCGGTAAACTCGGTCTTGTTGAGGAAGATCTCGAAGGACTGGCGAAAGTAGCTGTCATCCAGCAGCATGCGCAACCACTGCCGGGAAAATTCCGCTGCAGCAGCCAGCGGGTCAATCGCTTCGTGATGCAGGGCGACCAGACGCTCCAGAGGCAGCTGCGAATAGGCGAGGATTTCCTCGAATAACTCTTCCTTGCTGGCGAAATGCCAGTAAATCGGCCCGCGGGAACACCCCGCCTCGTCCGCAATAAGACGCAGGGTCGTGCCGCTGTAGCCGCGCTGGCCAAAGAGCTTGAGTGCCGCGTCCACCAGGCTCTGCCGGGTTTTTGCCGCATCCTCCTTGGTTCGCCTCATGTTTCGCCCCGCCCGTGAAAGAGCCTATAGTGTAAGTGCACCGCACCCAAAGGCAAGCACACGCCCGGCATACCAGGCCTGGACACACTGAACCCCGGCCGATGCAACGCACCGCACCGGGGAGCCCGACTGTGTTTAGCCAAAGAGGCGCAGGTAACGTGCCACCTCCCAGTCGGATACGGTGTTGTGGTAGCTATCCCACTCGGCCCGTTTGAAGTCGACAAAGGCCTTGTGCATATCGGCACCGAGCACCTTATAGGCGAGCTCATCCCCGGCGATGGCATCGGTGGCCTCGGAGAGCGTCTTGGGCAGGCACTCGATACCCGCCGCGGCGATTTCGGCATCGCTGTAGTGGTACATGTTTTCCCGGTGTGGCTGGCCCGGGTCAATACCCTGCTCAATACCCTCCAATCCGGCGGCGAGCATCAGCGCAGCACCCAGATAGGGGTTGCAGGCGATATCCGGTGCCCGGCACTCTACGCGCGCGCCTGCGCTGGGAATGCGCAACATATTGGTGCGATTGTTGTTGCCATAACAGCAGAACACCGGCGCCCAGGTGGAGCCGGACATACTGCCCTGGCGCACCAGTCGCTTGTAACTGTTCACAGTCGGCGCCACCACAGCGCTGATCGCCTTGGCGTGGCGCAGCACACCCCCGATGAACTGATACGCCAGCTCGGAGACGCCACAGGCATAGCGGTCATCTTCCGCGGACACAGCAAACAGGTTCTGCCCGGATTCCGCGCTGGCCAGCGACATGTTGTAGTGCGCGCCGCTCCCTGTGCGATCGGCAAAGGGCTTGGGCATAAAGCTGGCGAACGCGCCGTGCTTGCGCGCGATCTCATTGGCCAGCAAGCGGAAATACACCAGGCGATCGGCCATGGTCAGGGCATCGGCGTAGTTGAAGTCGATCTCGAACTGACCGTTGGCGTCCTCGTGGTCAAAGGAGTAAACACCCCAACCCATGCCACTCAAGGCCTGTACCAATTCATCAATGATGCCGATATTGTCCATCATGGTGGGAATGTCGTAGCAGGGCTTGCCCAGCGTGTCGCGGTCACTGAAGGGTACGGGGCGACCATCCTCAGCCTGGCGCAAGATGAAGAACTCGGTTTCTATCCCCAGGTTAAAGGTGAACCCCATGGACGCTGCTTTTGCCAACTGTCGCTTGAGAATACTGCGGGAGCAGGCTTCAAAGGGTTTGCCATCCAGATACAGGTCGCTGGCGAACCAGGCGAGCTCCGGGTTCCATTGGCACTGCTGCATTGAGGCCATGTCCGGCATGGCGGCCACCTCGTTGTCGGCGATGTCCTGTGGCACGCCATCCAGCGCGGCACCGGTGAACAATTCCGAGCCGGCGAACATTTGCTTGAAATGGCCAACCGGCACGAACTTGCCCTTGCTCGCGCCGTGAATATCCACGTAGCTCGCTATGCCGTATTTAACGCCCTGTTCCAGGCACCGTTGTTTCAACTGTTCAATTTCCATAAGAGCTCCATAGACGGGAATGTTTCTTGCTACAGGAAAGCATCCAAGAAACATGCCAGAATGTATGTTTAAATTCGCAAGCGCACAAAAGGAGTCATCCCATTGATAAATAAGGTATATTGGCAGGAGCATGAGCATGATCTGGGCGCTTTCGTGCTGCAAAGCGGCGCGGTGTTACACAACGCACGGCTGCACTACCACCAATTTGGTGCACTGAACGCACCAAAAGATAACCTCGTGCTATTGCCCACCTACTACGGTGGTACAGGCGCCGGCAACCGCCCCTGGGTCGACGACCCGGCCAGCCCGTTGGGGGGCGGCGATTACTGCGTGATCATTCCCTGCCTCTTTGGCGCCGGCGAATCCAGTTCGCCCAGTAACACACCCCCACCCCAGGCGGGGCCGGACTTTCCGCTCACCAGTATTGCCGACAACGTCACCGCTCAGCAGGCGCTCCTGACAGCGCGCTTTGGCGGCGCCACCCCGCGCCTGGTTATGGGTTGGTCAATGGGTGGATTGCAGGCCTTGCAATGGGCGCGGGCATACCCGGTCGCCGCGGACAGCGTGCTGGCCGTGTGTGCAACGGCAAAATGCTATCCCCACAACCGGGTTTTCCTGGAAGGTGTGGCAGCCGCACTCACTGCGGACCCGGGCTTCGCCGAGGGACACTACAAGGCACCGCCCGCGCGTGGACTGAGCGCCTTCGCAACGGTCTACGCGGGCTGGGCCTACAGCCAGGCGTTCTTCCGCGACGAGCTCTATCGCAACCTGGGGTTTGCCAGCATCGAGGACCTGCTGCAGTACTGGGTGGAAGATCACCTGAGCCAGGATGCCAACGACCTGCTGCTGCAGCTGCGTACCTGGCAGAGCGCAAACCTGCTGCCTGCGGCTGGTGAAAAAGCACGTTCACACGGGCCCGGCATCCTCATGCCTTCCAGCAGCGACCTCTACTTCACCGCGGAGGACGCCATGCGCGATGCCGCCTCTCTGGGCATGGAATGCCGGGTAATAGCGTCGCGCTTTGGCCATGTGGCGGGTGGGCCCGGTCGCTTGCCCGAGGAAACACGTTGCATCTTTGCGGCCGTCAGCGAGCTACTCGCCGCGACCGCCCGAGAATAAAAAAAGGGGGCCCGAAGGCCCCCAAACACGCATTGCATCAATGCGCCCGCAAGCTGTTGCTTACTTCTGTGCCACAAACTCCGGGTAGGCTTCCATACCGCACTCGGACATGTCGACACCTTCGTACTCTTCCTCTTCACTGACCCGTACACCCATGACCGCCTTGAGGATGGCCCAGGTAATGAGGCTGGCGCCGAAGACCCAGACAAAGATCACCAGAGTACCTACCAGCTGACCCATGAAGGTCGCGTCAGGGTCGGACAGCAGGACCGCGAAGATGCCCCAGATGCCCACGACACCGTGTACCGAGATAGCACCCACCGGATCGTCGATCTTCACCTTGTCCATCGCCACGATGCTGAATACCACGATCACACCACCGATGGCACCGATGATCATCGCCAGCAGCGGCGTGGGATCAGCCGGTTCGGCAGTAATGGCCACCAGGCCGGCGAGCGCGCCGTTCAGGGCCATGGTCAGATCGGCCTTGCCGAAGATCAGGCGTGACAGCAGCAATGCCGCAATCAGGCCACCGGCAGCAGCGGCGTTGGTGTTCAGGAACACGTTGGCCACTTCGTTGGCGACGGCAATACCACCCAGCTTGAGGGTTGAGCCACCGTTGAAGCCGAACCAGCCCATCCAGAGGATGAAGGTGCCAAGCGTGGCCAGCGGCATGTTGGCGCCGGGAATGGCTTTGACCGAACCGTCAGCCGCGTATTTGCCCTTGCGCGGACCGAGCAGCAGAACACCCGCAAGTGCTGCAGCCGCACCAGCAAGGTGCACAATGCCCGAGCCGGCGTAGTCGCTGTAGGACAGCTCACCGATGAACGGAACTGCCTTGCCACCCCAGGTCCAGCCGCCCTCGATGGGGTAGATGAAACCGGTCATGACGACGGCAAAGGCCAGGAACGCCCACAACTTCATGCGCTCGGCAACCGCACCGGACACAATCGACATCGCCGTGGCGACAAACACCACCTGGAAGAAGAAGTCGGACGCGCCGGAGTACACCGAATCACCGCCGAACCCTGCTTCTGCCGAGTCTGCCAGCACGGAGGCGACTGCCACATCGTCCATCTGCGCCACGGTGGTAACACCGGACAGGAAGAAGCCACCGTCGTACATGAACTGGTAACCGCAGATCAGGTACATGGTGCAGGCAATGGCGTACAACGCCACGTTCTTGGTCAGAATTTCCGTTGTGTTTTTGGCGCGCACCAGGCCCGCCTCCAACATTGCGAAGCCGGCCGCCATCCACATCACGAGGGCGCCGCACACCAGGAAATAAAAGGTGTCCATCGCGTACTGTAATTCAAATATCTGGTTTTCCATGGGAATCACTCTCGTAGTTAGTCTCGGTGGATTTAGATGGCGTCTTCGCCGGTCTCGCCGGTACGAATACGAATCACCTGCTCCAGCGTGGACACGAACACCTTGCCGTCACCGATCTTGCCGGTGTTGGCAGCCCGGGTGATGGCCTCGATGGTCTTCTCGGCCAACGCTTCGGCTACCGCTACTTCAATCTTTACTTTCGGCAGGAAATCCACGACATACTCCGCACCCCGGTACAACTCGGTGTGCCCCTTCTGGCGCCCAAAGCCTTTCACTTCGGTGACAGTGATGCCCTGTACACCGATCTCGGAAAGTGCTTCGCGCACGTCGTCCAGTTTGAATGGCTTGACGATCGCCGTTATTAATTTCATGTCAGTCTCCAGGTATCAGCAGGGCGCCCCGTGGGGCGCCGTAAGTTTCAGTCCCGAAACGCTTACAGGCTCTTCGAGATGGAGAACACGATGCGGTCGTCCGCAGCTTCCACATCGTCCAGATCAGTGCCGATCAACGCGAGGGCGAAATCCAGCTCCATGGCGCTGTAACCGAAGGTGACGCCATAGTCTGTGTAGCTGTCAGCGCCGGCTTCCCAGTAGTCGTCCTGGTCGGTATCAGTGAAGCCAATGTTGAAGTCCACGCTGAGGGCTTCGGTCAGGCCCAGGGAATAACCGGCCGAGTAGTACATGTACTCGGGGCCGCCATCACCAAACTCGTCCGAGTACACAAAACCAACGCTGAAGTCGGCGTAGCTCAGGCCCAGGGCGTATTCGATGTAGTCGAGGGACGACTCACCCTCGTAATCGAAGTAGAAAAAGCCCACGTCGTAGCCGAAGCCGCCGTCGGTTTCACCGGCGTAGCCGAAGTAGTAATCCATCTCGGTAGTGGCACCACCGAAGGCGACGTTGGAGGCCCAGATACCGGCATACAGGCCGGTATCGCCGGACCAGTCAAAGCCGCCCTGAATGGCGCCCTTCTCGTCGGTTTGCGAAATACCACGGAACACGTAGTCAGTGGCGAGGGTGACGTTACCGCTGATTTCCGCCTGGGCAGAAACAGCACCTGCGAACAGGACGGCGGCGACGGAAGCGGGAAGCAGTTTTTTGTGCAGCATGTGTCATTCTCCTTGGTTTGGCAGTCAAAAAAATGTGTGCTCGGCACGGAACTTTTCTGATCTGCATAATTCGCTCTTGCAGTCCGAGCTTTGCAGGTGCTGTGCCAATCATCTATTTATCTATTAATTACAATGGCTTATATATTTTTGGCACCGCTGCGGCACCTTTCTGGGCCGGCCTCACCGGGCACACTGCGCACCAATACCGAGCGCCGCACTCAATTGGTGCACCAAGATGATCTGTGCGTCTTTTTACAATTCCTCTACACTGCACCCTGTTCTGGCTGGCTAAGGATTCACGCGTCATGGCCCTCAAACCGCCGCCACTCGGCGAGGTACTGCAGCAGATGTCGGCACTGGTCGGCAGTCCCGGCCTGCGCGCCGAGGTCGACAAGGGAGCCCGCGCCCTGGCGCAGTCGGCGCTGGGCAAGCTGGATGTTGTCAGCCGGGAGGAATTTGATGCCCAGGCCGCGATACTGGCCAGAACCCGGGCGCGCGTCGCACAGCTGGAGTCCGAGCTGGAAACCCTGACCAAAGAATTCGAGGCCTCACAGGCAAAAACCTGACCCGTCATACTGTTTGCAGGCAATGAGGGTCTGTGCTCAAGGATGAGCCATGGAACTGTCCGTTATTTACAGCCGCGCTGCGGTGGGAATAGAAGCGCCCCTGGTTCAGGTGGAAACCCACCTCGGCAACGGGCTGCCCTCCTTCCAGATTGTCGGGTTACCGGAAACCGCCGTGCGCGAGAGCCGCGACCGCGTGCGCTGCGCACTGCAGCAGACCCACTTCGAGTTTCCCGACCGGCGTATCACCGTCAACCTGGCACCCGCCGATTTGCCCAAGGAAGGTGGCCGCTTCGACCTGCCCATCGCGCTGGGCATTCTCGCCGCCTCCGGGCAGCTGCCCGCATCGGCTCTCACCGACCACGAATTTGTCGGGGAACTGGCCCTGAGCGGTGCCGTGCGACCGGTGCCGGGCATTATCCCCGCAGCGCTGGCCTGCAGCGCCGCAGGGCGCGCACTGGTAACCCCGGCGGCGAGTGCGGCGCTGGCCGCTGCCGTACCCGGAAGTCGCATCATCGCCACAGAGGACCTGCTCACACTGTGCGCTCACCTCAACGGCCGCCACAGGCTCACAGTAGAGGAACACCGGCCACCGCCGCATTCTGCCATGCCCTACCCCGACCTGATGGAGGTTGCCGGACAGACGCTGGCGCGGCGTGCACTTGAAATAGCCGCCTCGGGCAATCACAACCTGCTTCTGGTGGGCCCACCGGGTACAGGAAAAACGCTGCTGGCGAGCCGGTTGCCCGGCCTGTTGCCGCCGCCGGACACGCAGGAGGCCTTAACCTGCGCGGCCCTGCACAGCTTTCACGACAGCACCAGCGTGGAGCATCTGTGGCGGCGGCCCTTTCGCCACCCCCACCACAGTGCGAGCGCCGCAGCATTGATTGGCGGTGGCGCCCGACCACGCCCGGGCGAGGCCTCCCTTGCCCATGGCGGCGTGCTGTTCCTCGACGAACTGCCCGAGTTCAGCCGCCAGGCGCTGGAAATGCTGCGTGAGCCGCTGGAGGCCGGCGCCGTCACACTCTCCCGCGCCGCACATAAATTCACCTACCCTGCGCGGTTTCAACTGATCGGCGCGATGAACCCCTGCCCCTGCGGCTACTATGGCGACCCGGAACACAGCTGCCGCTGCACCAGCGAGCACATCCAGCGCTACCGGCACCGCCTGTCGGGGCCGCTGCTCGACCGTATTGATCTGCACGTCAGCATGCACCGGCTGGCGGCTCGTCTGCTGCTGGAAACACACGCAAAAGGAGAAGCGTCGGCCGCCGTGCGGGAGCGGGTACTGGCGGCTAGACAACGACAGCAGGCGCGTCAGGGATGCACCAACGCCGCGCTGTCGGCACAGGCTTTGGCGACACGGTGTGTATTGCGGCCCGAGGCGCGTCGGCAGCTGGAGCAGGCGGCAGATGCGCTGCAGCTTTCCGGGCGCGGCCTGCATCGCAGCCTGCGTGTGGCGCAGACGCTGGCGGATATGGAGGGTGCCGACTGCATCGACCTGCAGCATGTCACCGAGGCCCTGGCGTTCAGGCAGGCCAAGATGTCTACCTGACCGGCCTGAGGCTGCGCCGCGTTCAGCCCTCGCTGATGGGCTCCATCTCATCCCAGATCGGGGCAAACATGATGCGCAGGAGCTCTTCGTCCGCATACACCCGCTCGCCGGTCAGCGCATAGCTGCCGTACGTGAGAATACCGAGAATGCGAAAAGGCTTCTGTCGTCCGTCGGGGAAGCGGTAGCGTACCGTGTACTCGATGGCCACACCGGTTTTACCCGGCCACTCGCCGTGCAGCACCATGCTGTCCGGGTCAAAACAGGGGGCAACGTTGTCAAAGAAATGCCGATAGTAGCGCTCGGCCGCAGTCATACCGCGCATGCGCAACCCCACCGGAAACAGCTCGTAGACCGGATCGGCCTCCAGCGTGGCCAATGTGGCCGCGTAATCCCGAGCCCCCTCCGCCGCGACGTGCTGATACGCGATCTTCAGCAGTTCCTCTGTACTCATTATCTCACCCTCTCCTGCTGCATCGCTCAGGCAGACGCCGGCGCCACCCCCATGAACTTGCTCTGCACTATGCGGAACCGGTTGCTGACAAACGCCAGGTCGGCGAGGCAGGCATTCCCCGCCGGGTTCAGGCCGGTGACGTGAAAATCCGAGTAGGCGGCCGCAAAGTTGATCGGCATGCCGGTCAGGTTGCAGGCAACCGATGCGCCCGCCGCGTGATAGGCATCCACGGCCCGGGCAAGAAACTCTGCATCTGTCGAGTACACATGGGAGGTGATGGCGCCGCAGTCGCGGGCGTTGCCGGTGGCATCCCGCAGGCAGGCCTCGGCATCGGCGTTGGCAATGAGGAACGACACCGGCCCGAAGACTTCCTCCCGATACCAGTCGCGATCGTCCTCGCTGGCGGCAATGACCAGCGGCGTTGCCGTGCGCGCCGCCGGGAAGCCGGGGTTTTCATAGGGCGCGGAGTCACGCAGTATCCGCTGCTGCGCGGCAGCCAGCTGGCGGTAACGATCAACGTTGCTTTGCACCGCCGGGTCAAACAACGTGCCGCAAAGGGTTGCCGCGGCACGCGGATCGGCCAGCCAGCCGTCCACGGCGCGGCAGATGGCCGCCGCGACCTCCGCATGCGGCACCCATTCACCGGCAACGCGCACTCCCGCGGCGGGCACGTGAATGTTCTGTACGCTGGTGCACATCTGGGCCGACGCCTGGCACAGCGAGTGGGCCACCGCACGTGCCGTTGCCTGCAGGTCATCCGTGGATTCCAGCACCACGGAATTGCAGCCGGCGGTTTCCGTATAGACCTGCTTGCCCGGACAGTTCTGCTCCAGCCAGCTGCCAAAGCGGGGGCTGCCGGTGAAATCGATAATCGCGGTGTCCGGGTGCTGAATCAGCGGCAGCGTGGCGGGCTCCGCCCGTGTATCTGCGGCCAGTGTGACCAGGTTGGGATCGTAGCCGGCTTCCGCGAGCACCTCGCGGCAAACCCGCGCCACGAGTGCGACTGGCAAAGTCGCCGCGGGGTGGGGTTTCAGCACCACCGGGTTGCCCGTGGCCAGCGAAGCACACAGCGCAGGGTAGGTATTCCACAGCGGGAACGTGGCACAGCAGATCACCACACCGATGCCACGCGGCACCAGGCGGTAGCGCTTGTGCAGGCTGGCAACACCATCGCGCCCGAACTTGCGTTCCCAGTGCGCGGTGGCCGGTACATCCTGCATGGCCTTGTGCGCATAGGCCAGTGCCTCCAGGCCGCGGTCCAGGGCGTTGGCACCACTGCCGGCAAAGGCCATCACATAGGACTGCCCGGAGGTGTGCATGGTGGCATGGGCATTCTCAAACAGCTGCTCGCCACAGCGCTGCAGGATTTCCAGGCACACGCCGACCCGCGCTTCCGGTGTGGCCGCCGCCCAGGCGGGGCGCGCCGAGTTGATGGCCGTAAAGAGCACCTCGGGGTCGGCCCGGGGGTAGCGCACGCCAAGCGGCTCACCCGTGTAAGGCGACACTTCCTCCCCCACCCGGGCCACCTCTCCCGGCTGCACCAGCGGAAAATCCTGCCCCAGCAGCGCTTCAAAGCGCGCCAATCCTGCCGCAGGCTTTTCGTCGCCGTGAATCTTGCTACTCGGGTTTTCCGGCCAGCCACTCCAGGCGTAACGGTGGCTGCAGGCATCCAGCGCTTTGCTTAACAGGTCCTGGTGCTTGGTGAACAGGGCGCTCATCGGGCTCTCCGTGGGTTGTTACGGTTCTCGCCGTGCACAGTGTCACAGCACAGTATGTTTATGCAAGTAACGAGCTATACGTCTTGCGTTGGCCCGATACTGAAATCGACATAGTGGGCGCTGAGCTCTTCACCACAGTGGTTGCAGACCACCTCACCGTACAGGTTTTCGCCACACAGTGTATGGGTCAGACACATGGGGCGACCCGCACCGCTGGGGTCACACCAGCGATCACCCCACTGCAGTAACGTCAGGAAGTAAGGGAACAGATCCCAGCCCTTTTCGGTGAGCTCATACCCCTGACGCAGCGGCCGCTGCTGATAAGGCCGTGTAACAAAAACGCCCTGCTGGACCAGAAACCGCATGCGGTCGGCAAGAATATTGGTCGCCACCGGCAGTTCCTGGTGAAACTCGTCGAAGCGCTGCAAACCGTGGAAGGCGAGCGCGATCAGGTTTGCCGTCCAGCGGTCTCCTACCAGATCGATCAGGTTGCGGTACACGCTGTGCTCCCCCGGCACGTCCGACGCCGACAGTGAGGAACGCCGCCGCACTTTCTTGTCGCGTATATCGCGGGTGGCACCAGGGCCAGGGTGATAGGCGACATCACGCCCGTGTACGTCCTGCCGGCAGGTGCCACAGCGCAACCGCGGGTGCAGGGTGTTGCCACAGGACCGGTGGCGCAAATGCACCTTGCCCGCCTCTGGCGGCGGAAAATACCGCTCTTCCCAGGCCACCGCCATCAGCGACATCTGGTACAGGTCGACCGACTTGCGGGTGAGGTGATAGACCGGGTGACGGCCTCCCCCTGTGGCAACACGCTTGCGCAGGCAATCCTGCGCCTGCAACCATTTGAGCCGGTTGGACAACACGCCGCGAGATACGCCGGTGGCCTCGAGCATGCCGCTGAACGTATTCACGCCCCAGAACACTTCCTGGATGATCAGCAGACACCATTTGTCTCCTACCTGGTCCAGGGCACGGTTGATAGAACTGGCGCGGGTTCTCAGTTTGTCCATGCGTGGCCACAGGCAGGATTGACGGTGAAGTGTGGCGTTTTCATGGCGAGCATCTTAGGTGAAAGCGACGCGAGCCTCCACCCGCGTCGTTCGCATTTGGGCTTGCAACACACCACATGTTTGCTACGGGGGTGCAAGCCCCGAAGCCGCACGCCGTAATCAGAAGCTCTTGGTCAGCGTTACGCCCGCGGTACGCGGCGGCATGTAATACTCGGAGGTGACTCCGGTAGGGTCGACGATACGGCTACTGACCTGTAATTCGTCGTTCAGGTTCTTGCCCCATACGTCCACCGCCAGGGAACCATCTGCACTCGTCCAGCTGACACTGGCGTCCAGCAGCTCAATCGCCGCCTGACGCTCCACCGACCGATTCTGTGGTCCGGTAAAATATTCGTCTTTCCAGCTGTAGCTGACGCCGAAATCGAGCGCACTGCCATTGTTGAGGTTGACCCGGTAATTGGCCGTTGTGGTGAGGGCAGCATCCGGTGCAAAAGGCAGATCGCGACCGGCAAGGTCCAGACCATTGGAGTTGGTAAACTCCTTGAAGGTGGCGTCACTCCAGTTGTAGCTGGCGTTCAAGGTCAGGTTTTCGATCGGCACCAGGTCGATTGAGGCCTCCACACCCTTCGATTCCGCCTGCGCATTCAGCAGCACGAGCAGGAAACGGCTGTTCAGCTCAAACACCTGCAGGTCCTCGTAGTCCATGTCGTAGTAGGAGAGATTGAACTGCAGCCGACGATCCCACCACGAGGACTTCATGCCCACTTCGATGTTTTCCACCACCTCCGGGTCTACCGGCTGCGTTGCCACGCTGGCGAGGTTGGTCTGTGACTGGAAGGCACCGCTCTTGAAGCCCTCGGAGTACGTGGCGTAGAGCATCAGGTCATCCGTTGGCCGGTAGGCCAGAGACAGTTTATGCGTCACTTCCGACCACGAATCATCGGCCGACACGGGCGCGGCAAAGGACGGCAGGATCAGCGGCACCCCGGAAGGCGTGGTGCCCAGCAGGTCGATGGAGTTCTGAGTGATCTCCTTTTCGTCCTCGGCCCAGCGCACGCCATAGGTCAGTGTCAGCTGATCGGTGAAGGACCAGTCGACCTGGCCGTATACGGCATAGCTGGTTGTGGTGTTGTCCTGGGTAAACAGCACATCGCCTACGGCCGCAAGTCCAAGCCCCTGCAGCGGGGTGCTGTACTGGGTGTAGAATTCCTCACCGCGCTCTACATCCTCTTCCATGAAGAACACGCCAGCCAACCAGTTGAAGCGATCAGTGTTGCCGGCCAAACGGAATTCCTGGGAAAACTGCGAGGCGTCTTCCTCGGCACCGTTGATCACGTTGCCGGGCGTGGTGAAGAAGCCCGGAGGCAGGGGCACGCCGGGCGGAGACGGTGCCGTCAGGTTGTTCAACGGCAGCCCGGTGAGATCATCCACCCAGTTGTATTCACTGGAGCGCCAGGCCGTGATGGAGGTGAGGTTGGACCAACCCAGGTCTGCCTCCAGGCGCGCCATGACGCCGTTGACCTCACGCTTCTGCGAGGTGTCGAACTGGCTTGCACAATGGCGCTCATCGGCCTTGTACTCGTCCGACATATTGAGCTCCCAGAACGGGCCGAGGCCGGCAATGGCGTTGTCCACGTTCTGGATGTGACGACAGGGACCGGCGGTTTCATCGCGCGCGTAGTCAGCGCTCAGCAGCATATCAACGCGCTCAGTAATATCGAACAACAGCTGGCCGCGTACGTTGACCGAACGCGCGTCGTCACGCCGCTCCCCGGCACCCTCCGCGCCGATGCTGGGACCAATGATGGTGCTTTGAGAAAGGTTGCCAAGCGTGCTGATGTCGCCGGGGGTGATGACGTTGCGGCCGTAGCCATCGCGGTCGCGGTAGGAGTAGACGATCTTGCCCGCCACCTTGTCAGTCAAGCCGCCGCTGGCGAGGCCCTGGAAATGTCGTAGCTGGTCAGTGCCCGTGGACACGCGCACGCGCACCTCGGTTTCCTGGCTGGGACGGGAGGTCACAATATTGATCGCGCCGCCGTTGGTGTTCTTGCCATACAGCGTCCCCTGCGGGCCACGCAGGATCTCGATGCGCTCGAGGTCGAACAAGTCGAAACCAACGCCCCCCGTGCGGCCGATATAGACCTCGTCCAGAAACACGCCCACCGCCGGGTCGCTGCCGGCGGAATCCGAACTGTTGCCGATACCGCGAATGTAAATGCGCGGCTCGCCGATGCTGAACTGGTTGTAGGTCAGGCCCGGCGTGCGAAAGGCAATGTCATTCAAGCCACTGATCTTGCCCACTTCGATGTCGTCGCCCGCGAGCGCCGCCACGGACAGGGGGACATCCTGGATACTCTGTTCACGCTTTTCGGCGGTGACCACCACCTCTTCGAGCTGTTGCTGGGCATGGGCCAGCATCGGCAGGGCAAAAGGCACAGTCGCCAGAGTGTGAATCGCAATACGGAGTTTGGAATGCGTCATGGTAGCCTCGCAGGGTTTTATGATTATCGGGGCGGGAGCCACCCCGCCTTGTTACTTGCATTAATGAACTTAGTTTATCGCAAGCTGGCCGAAATACAATATCGGACACGCCGTGCCCGTTACTGTGCGGCGCGCCACAGGTCCTCGCCGCGCGCCCAGGTCGCATGGAACCCGTAGGGCACACGATGCGGCATGCGCACCCGGGCGACTGGCCCGGACTCGATATCGCGGGCGTCGAATACCAGGCAATCCGATTGCCAGGTGTTGCTGTCGGTCACCAGGGTAATCACATACCCGTCATCCTCCGCCGTGCTCGCCGTGGCGCCACGGCGCGGTGCGAATACGGATTCGCTGCCGAATACACCCGGACCGTAATTCCACTGCCAGCGCTTGCCGGTTTCGTTGTCGTATTTCACCAGCCCGGTGAAGCGCAATGTGAGCCCGCCCTCGTGGTGCAGAGGAATGTGCTGATGGTAGGCGAACCGGCTCGCGCGACCGTGATAGAGCGGGTTGGTCTTGTTGAATTCGGTGTTGAGGTCGTCGATTGGGCCCTCACGCACCTCACCCGTGCGCAGGTTGAAGCGCCAGCGGTAGTTATTGGCCTCCAGGCGCATGTAGGCCAGCATTGACGCCAGCTCTCCCTCGCCGGGCTTGGTTTCCGGCATGGGGTTGGTGGAGCGGCAGCCATCCATGATTACCCAGTCGCCCGCCTCCCAGGCATTGCTGGTGTGGAGGATATAGCAGGGTTCGCATTCGAACCAGCGCACCTCGTTGCCCGCACCGTAGCGCGGGATCAAGCCGAAGCGCGTGGGGATATCGCGATGAAACGTGAGCACACGATAGCCGTGCTGGCGCAGCACATTCATGTCGTGAAAGAAGGGCAGGTCGTGCAGGATCGTATAGTTCGTGGTGAAACCGATGTCGTGCGGCAGGCGTGGGCCCGGCAGGTCAATGGCCACCTCGTGCTTCAGTTTGCCACTGGGGTCTGCCACGCCATAGGTCATGTAGGGCGGCTGGTCGCCGTAGTCGAAGAACAGCAAGTCACCGGTCGCCAGATCTACCTTTGAGTGCGCCGACATGCGTCGCTGCGCACGGCCCTCAAGGTCATAATAGCCCTTGGTGTCAAGCGTTTGGGCATCCAGTCTGTACGGGTGACCGGCGTTGTACCAGAGGCTCATCAGGTCGCCGTTATAAATGAAAATATCCGTGTTCGAAGTGTCCTTGATGCCGAAGGGCGAGAGCGAGTAGTCGAACGGGCCCATCACCCCCGGTGAGATGGAGCGGCCATCGGCGCGCTCTCCCTGCAATGCGAGCGTATCCACGTACCGGTTGCGGTAGGCCGCCTGTCCGTCGCGGAAGTACACGCCGTGCACCATGCCGTCGCCATCGAAGGGGTGATAGCGGTTCTTCGGCTCGAATACGGGGTTGGGACCGTTGCGGAAATAAGCCCCTTCGAGATCAGCCGGCAATTCGCCTTCCACCGCCAGGCCCGACACATCGAGTTCATCAGTCGTCGGCGCATACACCCCGTGCAGGTAGGGATTGTCGAGGGTGTAGATCCAGGACGGCGCATCCGCAAACTGGGTTACCCCGCCGATGCACTGCTCAACGGAAGGGTATTCGGTAAATTTGCTCAGGCTTTGCATAGGGTTCCCCCGGGGCATCTGGCAGCCGGGATACACCCTGCCGCACTTGGATTTGGCTTGATTATAGATAGTGAGTATTTTTATGCAAGTATCAAATGCTACGTGCTTGCGAGGCACCGGCAGTCAGGATAGACTTAAAGTCTCTTTATACAAGTAACAAAAATAATGTCAGCAGATTCCACAGCGCAGACCACACTCGCCGGCAAAGTTGCCGTTGTGACGGGCGCCGGCAAAGGGCTGGGCCGCGCCTATGCACTGGACCTGGCGCGCCGGGGGGCGCAGGTGGTGGTAAACAACCGGCGCCACAGCGGCGAAGCGGTGCACAGCGCGGATGCGGTGGTGCGCGACATCGTGGCACAGGGTGGCCGCGCCGTTGCCGACTACAGCGATGCCGCCGACCCGCGCTGTGGCGAAGACCTGCTGGCCACGGCCCTTGAGCACTACGGCCGGCTGGACATTGTCATCGCCAACGCGGGCGTGTCCGAAGCCTCCTCATTTCACAAACAGAGCCTCGACGAATTTCGCCGCATCATCGACATCAACCTTATGGGCACCGCCTGGTTGCTGCATCCGACCTTCCGCCATCTGTATGGGCAAGGCAGCGGCGCCATTGTGGTGAGCAGCTCCGCTGCCGGCCTGCACGGCGAACACGGGCTGCCCGCGTATTCGGCATCGAAAGCTGCAGTGATCGGCCTGTGTCGCGCCCTGGCATTGGAGGGCGCGCCGCATGGCGTACGGGTAAATACCCTTGCGCCTTTCGCCAACACCGCCATGACCCGCAGCAGCCTGCCACCCGGGCTGGCCGGTCAACTGCCGGCAGAGGCCGTGGCGCCGGTGGTCGCATGGCTGGTCAGTGATGGCTGCACACTCAACGGGGAGGTGCTCGTTGCGGGCGGTGGACGCCTGGCCCGCGCACGCAACCTGATCAGTGCAGCCGTTGAGTCAGGCGACAGCCCGCAAGCGATGGAGGCCGCCTGGACTCGACTTGCCGCCACTCCACCAGCACAGGATTTTGATTCCGCCATGGCCCTGTTTCTCGATTTTGCCGGAGACCTTGCCCAATGATGGATTTACTGACCTTATTCAGCGCTACTGCGGCCGTAGCCCTGGCCTGTGCGTTGGCGCTGTGGCTGGCGAGCATTCCGTTGCGCGATGTCAGCATCATCGATATGTTTTTCGCGCTGATCATTGTCGCCGTCACCTTGACCGCGTTTGCGCTCGCGCCGGCTTACAACACATTGCAATGGGTGTTACTGGCCATGGTATTGCTGTGGGCACTGCGCATCACAGCCCATCTTATCGGCCGGAACTGGGGGCATGGCGAGGACCCGCGCTACACCAAGCTGCGCAGTTGGGTAAACAACGAACGCGCGTTCATCTGGCTCAGCCTGCGCCAGGTATTCCTGCTGCAGGCTGTTGTCCTCTGGCTGGCGTCTCTGCCGGTGCAGGTGGGCCTGTTTGCCGGCACCAGCAAAATCGGCCTGCTGGCCATGCTGGGCAGTCTGCTCTGGCTGTTGGGGCTGGTAGTGGAAACCGTGGCGGACGCACAATTGCGGCGCTTTCGCGCCCAGCCGGAAAACCGCGGCACGGTGCTGTGCACCGGGCTCTGGCGCTACTCGCGGCACCCCAACTATTTCGGTGAGCTCTGTGTGTGGTGGGGAATCTGGCTGGTCGCCTGCGAAGTGCCGCTGGGCTGGCTCACCGTCATCGGCCCGCTGGCCTACAGTTATCTGGTGGTCAACGTCACCGGGCAGAAAACGCTGGACAAGAAGCTGGCCCGGGAAAAGCCCGGCTACGCCGAGTATATGGCACGAACCAGCGGGTTGATTCCGCTACCGCCCAAACGGCCTGCCTAGGACCGCAACGGTGTGAGACGGCCGGGCGACGGCCATGCCTTGTCGCCCATCACATTCACGACTACCATGGTGGTCTTTTAATAAAAGTAACTCGGGACGCCCGTTATGCCGACATCACTCAGTACACTCAGGCTCCCCGTATTCCAGGCACCCATGTTCCTGCAATCCGGGCCGGAAATGGTCATCGCCAGCTGCCGCGCCGGTATCGTGGGCACCTTTCCGTCGGTCAATGCCCGCAGCACGGAGGAACTGGAGCGCTGGCTGCAGGACATCACCGCGGCGACGGGCGGGGAGGATCACGGGCCCTGGGCTATCAACCTGATGATGCACCGCTCCAATACACGGCGCTTCGACGATCTGGAACTGGCCGTGAAGTATCGGGCCCCGCTGGTCATTTCCGCCCTGGGCAGCCCCCGTGAAGCCATTGAAGCCGTGCACAGCTATGGCGGCAAGGTGTTCGCGGATGTGATCGACACGCGCTTTGCTGCCAAGGCCGTCGAGGCCGGTGTCGATGGGCTGGTGCTGGTCGCGGCCGGCGCCGGTGGCCACACCGGGCAGCAGGCCGGCTTCGCCTTCGTAGAGGAAGTGCGCCAGTTCTGGCCCGGCGACATTGTGCTCGGCGGCGGCATTTCCAGCGGTCGCGGTGTGCGCGCCGCTCAGGTATTGGGAGCCAACTACGCGTATATGGGCACGCGCTTTATCGCCACGCAGGAAAGTATGGCCGACCCCGCCTACAAGCAGATGGTGGTGGATGCCACCGGTGCCGATATCGTCTGCTCTGCAGCGCTGACCGGCGTAAAAGCCAACTGGTTGCGCGCCAGCCTGGTGGCCGCGGGCTACGATCCGGAGAATATGCCAGACGGCAAGAAAATCGATATCGCCGCCTCCACCAGCGATGCCAAGCGTTGGCGGGATGTGTGGTCTGCCGGCCAGGGCGTGGGGGCGATACGCGATATTCTGCCCATTGCGGATCTGGTCGACCGACTGGAAACCGAGTACCACGCCGCCTGCGAGGGATAAACCATGCAAACCAGTCCAAAAGCCCGTATCGACGCACTCACCCAGGCCGGCTACTGGGGCGAGGAGACGCTGCACGACATCCTCGCCGCTCAGGCCGCCGCCGTGCCCGAACGCACGGCGCTGGTCGACCAGCCCAGTAAACCCGAGTTGACGGGCCTGCCCGCACGGCGCATCACGTTTGCCGAGCTGGACACGCTGAGTGACCGCCTCGCCGCGCAACTGCTGGCACTCGGGCTGCGCCATGACGACCGCATTCTGGTGCAGCTGCCGAACATTGCCGAGCTGGTGGTCACCTACTACGCCGCCAGCAAGCTGGGCGTGGTGATATCACCCCTGCCCATACAATACGGCGGGCATGAGCTGGCCGGCTTTGCCCGGGCCCTGCAGCCCGCAGCCGTGATCACCCTCGGGCAGTTCCGCGACCAGGACCTGGCCGCGCGAGCCCAAACCGCCCTTCCCGACCTACCCATCTGGCGTTTCGGCACAGAACTGGACCTCGACCGGCCCGTTTCACCCGACGATCTGACCGCCCTGCGCGCGCACCGGGCGCAGCATCCGGCCAGCGCCAACGATATCCTCACCGTAGTCTGGACCTCGGGCACCACCGGCACCCCGAAGGGCGTGCCACGCTCACACAACATGTGGCGCGCCATGGCGCGCAACACGATGGCAGCCGGTAATTACCAGCCCGGTGAGACGCTGCTCGTGCCGTTCCCGCTGGTGAACATGGCGGCGCTGGGCGGATTCCTGTTTCCCGCCATCATTCACGCCTGCCCCCTGGTGCTGCACCAGCCCATGGACCCACCCCTGTTCCTGCGCCAGATCCAGGCCGAGCGCGTCAACTTCACCATTGCACCGCCGGCGCTGCTCAACCGGCTCGCGCAACAACCGGCGCTGTGGCAGCAGTGTGACTTCAGTGCCATCCGGGCCTTCGGCTCAGGCTCCGTGCCGCTGTCACCGGCGATGATTCAGGTCATCGAAGGGGAGTACGGCAAGCCGATCATCAACTTCTATGGCTCCAATGAAGGCATCAGCCTGTTCTCTACTCCCGAAGTGGCGGCAACACCCGAATACCGCGCCAGCCTGTTTCCACGCTTCGGTGCTCCGAACATGCCCTGGCAAGGGCACTCCCACGAATCCATCACCACGCGGGTTATCGACCCGGAGTCCGGCGCCGAAATCACCCGGGCCGGTGTCCCCGGAGAGCTGTGCATCGGCGGGCCCGCCGTATTCGACGGGTATCTGGATCACGATGGTGAGGGGGTATTTACCGCAGACGGCCTTTTCCGCACCGGGGATCTGGTGGAAATCGCCGGCGAGCCACCCAATTACTACCGCATCGTTGGCCGCTGCAAGGACATCATCAACCGCGGCGGCATGAAGATCTCGCCGGCAGAGCTGGACACCCTGCTGGAGGGCTTCCCGGGGCTTGCCGAGGCGGCAGTCTGCGGCTATCCGGATGCGGACCTGGAAGAGAAGATCTGCGCCTGCGTGGTCGCCCTGGAAGACACCACGCCGCCGACGCTGGCAGCACTCTGCGCCTGGCTGCAGGAAAAGGGCATCGCGAAATTCAAGCTGCCGGAGCGGCTGGAGGTGTTCCAGGCTCTGCCCCGCAACCCGGTAGGCAAGGTGGTGCGCGGCGAACTGCAGGCACAGGTCAAAGAACGAGGAAACCCAACATGAGCAACGTTTACATCCTGGGCGGCAAACAGACCGACTTCAGCCGCAACTGGGCCCGCGAAGGCCTGGAAATCTACGACATGTTCGCCGAAGCGCTGGACGGCGCCATCGCCGACGCCGGCATCGAGCCCGCACAAATCGAGGTGGGCCACGTGGGCAATTTTGTCGGCGAGCTGTTTACCGGGCAGGGGCTGATCAACGGTTTCTTCGGCCAGCTGCACCCGGAACTCGCAGCCATTCCCACCTCGCGCCATGAGGCCGCCTGTGCCTCGGGCTCTATCGCCATGCTCAGCGCCATGCGCGATATTGAAGCCGGACACTATGACGTGGCCTGCGTGCTGGGCCTGGAGTTCATGCGCAATGTGAACGGCAAAACCGGCGCCGAGTACCTGGGGGCTGCCGCCTGGCAGGGGCACGAAGCCACCGACTGCGACTACCCCTGGCCGCACCTGTTCGACCGCATCACACGCGAATACCAGCAGCGCCACGGCATCCAGAGCGAGCACCTCGCCCGTATCGCGGAAATCAACTTCAGCAACGCGCGCGACAACCCCAACGCACAGACCCGCGAATGGCAGTTCCCGGCCGGTTGCTTCAGCGAGAACGACGGACTGAACCCGGTTATCGAGGGCCGCGTGCGCAAGCTGGACTGCGGGCAAATCACCGATGGCGCAGCCTGCGTCATTCTTGCCAGTGAGCGCGCCGCGCGCGAGCACGCGGCGAAGCTCGGCCTGAAACTGGCCGACATACCGCGCATCAAGGGTTGGGGCCACCGCTCTGCGCCCATTCTGCTGGAGCGCAAACTGCAGCTCAGTGCCGGCATGCCGCTGCTGTTCCCGCACGTACAAACCATGATGGAGGATGCCCTGCATCGCGGCGGATTCAGCCACATCAGCGACCTCGACGGCCTGGAAACCCACGACTGCTTTTCCGTCACCGAATACATGGCCATAGACCACAGCGGGCTTACCGCGCCGGGGGAGAGCTGGAAGGCGGTGGAAGACGGCCGCATCACCCGCGAAGGCGACTTCCCCATCAACCCCAGCGGGGGCCTGATTGGCCTCGGTCACCCGGTGGGCGCCACCGGCGTGCGCATGGCCCTGGATTGCGCCCGGCAGGTGAGCGGCCGGGCCGGCGGCTACCAGCTTGCGCGCGCGCAAAACATGGCGACCTTCAACCTCGGTGGTAGCGCCACCACTTGTGTCAGCCTGATTATTGGAGTCGGTTCATGAAAAGCGCACTGATCTATGATGCCCTGCGCAGCCCCCGCGGCCGCGCAAAGGAAGGCGCCAGCCTCAATGCACTCACGCCCCAGGCGCTGTTGCAGCAACTCTATGCGGCCCTCGTGGATCGCACCGGCCTCGTGCCGGGCGAGGTGGCCGATGTCATTCTCGGCTGTGTCACCCAGGCGGGCGAACAGGCCGGGAATATCGCCAAGAACTCCACCCTCTACGCCGGATGGCCCGGCTCGGTGCCCGGACTCACCGTGAACCGCTACTGCTCCTCCGGCATTGATGCCATGGCCCTGGCGGCACTGAAGGTTGGCGCCGGACAGGCCGAGGTGACCGTTGCCGGCGGCGTGGAAATGATGTCGCGGGTGCCCATGCTCGCAGACAAGGCACGGGTGTTCACCGACCCGCAATTTGCCGCCCAGTGCCGCATGTTGATGATGGGCAATGGCGCCGATCTGATTGCCACGCTGCACGGTATCAGCCGCGCCGAGGCGGATGCCATCGCGCTGGCCAGCCAGCAACGCGCCGCGCAGGCCCGCGAGCAGGGCTGGTTCAGCTCAATCGTGCCCATCACGCTGGAAGACGGCAGCGTGGTGAGCACCGACGAGTGCATTCGCGCAAACACCACCCTTGAGCAGCTGGCTGAGATGCCCGCGGTATTTGCCAAAGCCGGCGCTGCAGGCATTGACGCTTTCCAACTAGCCGGTCACCCACAGCTTGCCGCCGTCGAGCACATCCACACAGCAGGGAATTCACCCGCCATGGCGGATGGCGCCGCCCTGGTGCTGATTGCCAACGAGGCCTGGGGGCAGCGCAATGGCGCACGGCCCCGAGCGCGCATTGTGGCGTCGGCCACGGTCAACGCCGACCCGCTGCAGGTGCTGAGCGGCTGTGTGGAAGCAACCCGCACCCTGCTCGCCGAGCAGGGACTGAGCGCCGCGGATATCGACCTGTTCGAAATTCATGAGGCCTTTGCCGCGGTGAGTGTGGTTGCCATGCGCGAGCTGGGCATCGCGGAGGACAAGCTCAACGTGAACGGTGGCGTGATTGCCCTGGGGCACCCCATGGGAGCGACTGGCGCCATGATGGCAGGCACCTTGCTGGATGAGCTGGAGCGGCGCGGCCTGCAGCGGGGAGTGGTTTCGGCAGCCGGGGCTGCGGGTACGGGATGCGCCTTACTGATTGAGCGCCTGTCCTGAGGCCGCGCGGAAAGCACGCCGCTCTCCCGAACAAGCGCCTGACACTCAGGCACCCACCACGCCCCCGTCCTCCCGCGTGATCACCAGCGTTGCCGAGCGCGGCATCGCAGGGCCGCCGTCGGGCCAGTAACTCTGCAAGCGGCCGCGGGCAAAGTCGTGTGCGCTGGTCGACGCCCCCGGGTGTTGGACATTCACAAACAGCGTTGCGCCATCAGGTGTGCCGACACAGCCGGTGATCTCAGCGCCGCGAGGCCCAACCAGGAAGCGCCTGACTTCGCCGGTATCAGGGTCCGCCGCCAGCAGCGCATTGTTGCCAAACGTAGACCAGCCGCGCGTATTGAGGTCCTGGTCGGAAATATCCGTTTGTATCCACAGGCGCCTGTCACCGTCAAACCAGAGTCCATCCGGGTTGGAGAGGCTGCCATCCTCCGTCAGCGGCTCACCATGCAGGTCGAGGCCTTCCTGTGCTTTGCCCGCCAGTAAAAACAGCTCCCACTCAAACGTTGTTGCCGTATGATCGTCTGCGGCCTCCCGCCAGCGCACAATCTGGCCGTGCGCATTGCGGGCGCGCGGGTTCGGCCCACCCGCCTGCTCCGGCTTGCGTCGTTCATTCTTGGTCAGGCTGAAGTACACCTGGCCCGTTGCCGGGTCCAGCGCCCCCCACTCGGGACGATCCATCGGAGTGGCCCCCGCCAGGTCTGCCGCTCCGCGCGTGTTGAGCAGAATGTCGGCAATCGTGGCAAAGCCCTTCGCCGCCGTCAGTCCGTTTTCACCGGGCACCAGCGCCAGCCACTCGCCGCTGCCATCGCCGGAAAAGCGCGCTGCATACAGTGTTCCCTCGTCCAGTAGCGAACCATCGGCGGAAGCGGCGTGGTACGGGCGGCTGGACACAAATTTATAGACGTACTCAAACCGGGCATCATCGCCCGAGTACAGGGTCAGAGGGCGGCCTTCCACAGCGGGCGCAAAAATGACCCCTTCATGCGCAAAACGCCCGAGGTGAGTGCGTTTCACCGGTGCGCTCTGTGGATCAAAGGGGTCGATTTCCACCACCCAGCCAAAGGCATGGGGCTCATTACGAAAGTCGCCCTGGGCCGACTCCGCGCGCCGGCTGGCATCGAACCGCGCGAACTGGCCGGGGTCATCTGTTGCATTGCCCGCGGCCAGGTGCCAGCGCCAGGCACTGAGTGGTTCCACGCCGTAGCGGGTCAACGATACCGGCGCGGGGCCCGCGTCGCGCACGAAGTAATAGCGCCAGTTTTCTTCGCAGGCCAGGTAGGTACCCCAGGGGGTCACACCGTGCGCGCAGTTGTTGAGGGTACCGCGCGCCTGTGTGCCTTCCGGGCTCCATGCCGTGTGCAGGCGCGGGTCCCCGCGCAGCGGCCCGCTGATGGCCATGGGTGTCGCCGCAGTAATGCGCCGGTTCCGGACGTCGCGCACCAGTTGCCACACGCCGTGTGCATCGCGACGAATATGCGCCACGCTCACCCCGTGGGCATGAATCTCCTTGAGCACTTGCGCCGAATCGCGGCTGCCGTCTGCCCGCAGCGGAACGTCAAACGCGTTGAGCTCCAGCCCTGTTGCGCCCCCATGCAGAAACCTCGGCTCCGCATACTCGTGATTCATCACCAGCAGGCCTTCAGACGAGCTGCCCGCCAGCGGAAAGAAATGCATGCCATCGTGATGCGAGCCCATCTGCTGGGCCTGCTCCGCGGCGCCGTTACTCGCAGCGAAAGCAGGGTACTCACCACATAGCGGCTCACCCCAGGGCAACAGCACCTGCACACGATAACCCGGCGGCACCACCACCGCGTCCGCGCTGCCCACAGCCACCGCCGGAAAGCCCAGGCGCGAGGATGCGGCGCTGGCGCCAGCAGACGCCTGCACCGTTCGCGCTGGCAGCAGGCCACCGAACATTGCGCCCAGGGTCAGGCCAACGCCTCCGCGCAGGAAATCCCGGCGCTGATAGCGAGCACTTACCACCTGCTGAAAGTCCGGCTGTGCCACCGGCTCACGCAGCGGCTCCTCATTCGCGGCAAAGGCGGGGTCGGCGTGGCCGGGAATAAAGCGTTCGGGCATGGAAACTCCAGCAGTGAGGCAGTGCGCGCCAGGCGCGCTGTCGGTTGACCTGTGGCGGTACTATAAACGGCCAGTATGACCAAAGTATTGCGCCCCGGGAAACGCCACGGGCACGGATGATGGAAAAATCCTGCTACACTGCGCAGCCATAGGCAGCACCTGAAAGACACCCACGTGACCCAGCTCAACCCCCGCCAGCGCGAGGCTGTGCGCTACATCGACGGCCCCCTGCTGGTACTCGCAGGTGCCGGCAGCGGCAAGACCAGCGTGATCACCCGCAAAATCGCCTATCTGGTGCAGGACTGTGGTATTCGGGCCGACCGTATCGCCGCAGTGACCTTCACCAACAAGGCGGCCCGGGAGATGAAAGAACGTGTTGGCGGGCTACTCGGCGCACAGGCCTCGGAAGGGCTCACCGTGAGCACCTTCCACCAGCTCGGGCTGAAAATCATCCGCGAGGAGCGCAAGGCCCTGGGTATGAAAACCGGGTTTTCCATCTTCGATGGCGAGGACAGCCGCAAACTGATCCACGATCTGCTGATTCAGGAACACGGGGCCGAGGGCGACCAGGCCGGGCTTATCCAGCAGCGCATCTCCAACTGGAAGAACGACCGCCTGTTGCCCGAAGCCGCCCTGGCGCAGGCCAGTTCACCGGCCGACATGCTGTTCGCCCAGGCCTACCAGCGCTACCGCCGCGCACTGAAAGCCTTCAACGCACTCGATTTTGACGACCTCATCCTGCTGCCCACGGTGCTCTTCGAACACCAGCCCGACATACTCGAGAAGTGGCAGAACCGCTTGCACTACCTGCTGGTGGACGAGTACCAGGACACCAATGCCAGCCAGTACCTGCTGGTGCGCCAGCTGGTGGGCCTGCGCGGCGCGCTCACCGTGGTCGGTGACGACGACCAGTCGATCTACGCCTGGCGCGGCGCACGCCCGGAAAACCTGGTGCAGCTGCAAACCGACTTCCGCGGCCTGAAGCTGGTCAAGCTGGAGCAGAACTACCGCTCCACCGCGCGTATTCTCAAGGCGGCCAACACGCTCATCGCCAACAACGAACACGTGTTCGAGAAACAGTTGTGGAGCGAACTGGGGGCCGGCGAGCCCCTGCGTGTGCTGCGCTGCGCCGACGAGCAACAGGAAGTGGACCAGGTGGTAGCCGAGATCCTCGACCACAAACTGCGCAAACGCACCCGCTTCGGCGACTACGCCATTCTCTACCGCGGCAACCACCAGTCGCGCCTGCTGGAACTGGCGCTGCAACAGCAGCAGGTGCCCTACCACTTGAGCGGGGGCACCTCGTTCTTTGCCCGCAACGAAGTGAAGGACATCATGGCCTACCTGCGGCTACTGGTGAACGAGAACGACGACAACGCCTTCCTGCGCATCGCCAACGTGCCGCGCCGCAAGCTGGGCCCTTCCACACTGGAGGCACTGGGCACCTGCGCCACGCAACGTCACTGCAGCCTGAGCCAGGCGCTGCAGCACGTTGATGCCAGCACCCTGCCGGAGGCTGGCCTGAAACGGCTGCGGGAATTCAACCAGTGGCTGGGCATAATGCGCCGGCGCAGCGCCGGCGGCGACGGCATTGGCGCCATACGCCAACTCGTACGGGATATCGACTACGCTGACTGGCTACTGCAAATCAGCTCCAGTGAAGATGTCGCGGAGCGCCGCATGGGCAACGTCACGTTTCTGATCGACAGCCTGGAACGGGTCACGCGGGACGAAGAGATTGGCCTGGACGAAGCGGTGAGCCGCCTGCTACTGCGCGACCTGCTGGAGCAACAGGAAGAAGAAAAGGCAGGGCCGGACAGCGTGCAGTTGATGACCCTGCACGCCTCCAAGGGGTTGGAGTTTCCCCATGTATTCATCATCGGCATGGAGGAAAACCTGCTGCCGCACCGGGTGAGTATCGAAGAAGACAATATCGCGGAGGAGCGACGGCTGGCCTATGTCGGCATTACCCGTGCCCGCGAGACCCTGACCATGACCATGGCGCTGAAACGCCGCCAGTACGGTGAGCAACTGCGCTGCGAACCCAGCCGCTTCCTCGATGAACTGCCCGCGGAAGACCTGCAATGGCAGGGCGGCGATGCCGACACCGCCGAAGCCAATGAACAGCGTGCCACAGAGACGCTGAGCAGTCTGAAATCGCTGTTTGCGTGAAGCACAGGTAAAGGAGACCTCTACACATGCCATCCAGTCGCACAGTGCAACACGTTTGCCTGATCCTGCTGCTCTGCCTGAGCGCACAACACGCGGCTGCCATGCAGATTTTCGTCAGGACCCCGACCGGCAAGACGATTACCCTGGATGTAGAACCCAGCGACAGCATCGAAAATGTGAAGCAGAAAATCCTCGAGCGGGAGGGCGTTACACCGACCCGTCAGCGCCTCTTCTTTGCCGACAAAGAGTTGGAGGACGGCCGCACCCTCAGCGACTACAGCATCCAGAAAGAGGCCATCCTGCTCCTGCGTTTTGTCGCCGAAGCCGTGCCTGCCCTCCCCCTGTGGACACTCACGCTGATGGCACTAGTACTGGCCGCTCTGGGTGCCGTGCGATCGCGTTCCACCGCTCAGCGCCAGAGCGACTGACAGGTACAGGGCCTGGGCTACCGTTCGGCCCCCAGTACACGCCCGAGCATGGTGTTGCCCTCGATGGTCGTGCGGTTGATCACACGGCGCACGCCGGGCTTGGTGCCTGTGGCGCAGTGCATGATGCGCCAGTTGTCCCACAGCACTAGGTCACCCTGCTGCCATTGGTGGAAGTAGTGGAACTCCGGCTTGCGGGTATGTGCTACCAGCATCTCCAGCAGCTCGATGGACTCATCGTTGGACAGGCCGAACTGCTGCGGGGTGATCACCCGATCCAGGAACTGCTCCACAATGCCCAACACCTTGCGACCGGTTACCGGATGATTGTGCGCGGCGGGATAGACGGCATCCGGGAAATCCGGAAAGCCCACGTCTGACGGCTTGCGTGGGCTGTAGGGCCCGGGCTCGTAGCCTTCCAGATCGACGTAGCGCATGTGGCGGCGCTGCATGCTGAAACAATAGGCCACTTCCAGCTTTTCCAGCAGGGCTTTCGTATCGTCATCCAGGGCGTCGTAAGCCTTGCTGAGGTCGCCAAAACCGGTCAGGCCATCTTCCTCCGCCACGGTGACGGCCGTCAGCAGCGCGCCATGATTGGGTTTGCCCGTGTAGTGCAGGTCGATATGCCAGTCCAGGCGTCCGACAATCTTCTCCCCCTTGTAGAACGCGGTGGCGTACTGGTCCTTGTCACCGCCGTTTTCCAGCACGAACAGCTCCGGGTTCGCCTCCGAGGTCTTTGCCTTGAGCGGGTGTATTTCCAGCGGACCAAAGGTACGGCTGAACGCGATCTGATTTTCCGGGGTGATGCTCTGGCCGCGGATAAGCAAGACACCATATTCATACCACAGGTCTTTCAGCTCTTTCGCCAGCGCTTCGGAAACGGGCTCGTTAATATCCAGGCCGCTGATTTCAGCGCCAATGTTGGCAAGCGGTTTTACGGTAAGGCTCATACGGTTTCCCTATTCCAGAATGCTGGGGTCAAGGCGCAGTTCGCGACGGGCCATGGCTTCAAAGCAGAAGGGGAAACCATTGCCATCGGTGATGCTGACCTTTTCCACCACCTCGTCGCTGAGGGGTTCAGCCCCGCCGAGCAACTCCACCTCATAGGCACGTTTGCAGCGCCATTCCAGAGTGATAACCCGCAGGTGCGCCTGGCGCAGATCTTTACCCACCACCAGCGCGCCATGATTGGCCAGCAGCGCCCACTTGGAGTCGCCCAGCGCTTCGGCGGCCGACAGCGTGGTCGCCTCGTCCTCGAAGGTGCCGCTGTATTCGTTGTAGACCGGCAGTTCCAGGCCGCAATGGGCGCCGGTTTGGTCATAGATCGGTGGCGTGCGCTGTAAATTGGCCCAGATGCCACTCCAGTGCGTGTGGTTGTGAATCACCACATGCACATCGGGACGCAAATCGTGCAGCTGCAGGTGCAGACCGATGGCCGGAGTAATGTTCCACTCGCCATCGATGATATTGCCCTCGGCGTCCAGCGTCATGATGTCGCTGGCGGTCAGCTCATCCCAGGCCAGCTCCCAGGGGTTGGTGAGTATGCTGCCATCGCTCTGGCGCCAGGTGATATGCCCGGCAATGTGCTCGTTCCATCCCTCGCGAAACATCATGCGACACATCAGCGCTACCTGGGCTTTCGCGCTCATTTCGGGCAGCAGGGCGTGCCGACCGGGCTTGGGGGCGAAGCGCTCCACCATGGCCTGATTCAAACCGTCATATTTTTTCATGGCGCAACTCCATTGTCTGGCGAGTGAATGAACTGACTGCAGTCTACAACTGATCCGGTTCAACCGGCCTCTGGGCATGGCAAACGGCCCGGGCCAGGGTTATTCCGTGAAGCATAGTGAGGCACACGATTTCCGGCATGGCGAATATTGCCACTTGCATGGCCGATTACGCCATCCGCGGGTCAGGCAAACAGGCGGGCCCGGTACTCACTCGGGGCGAGGCCTGTCCACTTTTTGAAGGCACGGTGAAACCCGGAACTGTCGGCGTACCCCAGCTGATGCGCAATGTGCGTGACGCTGAGCCCGGGATGGCTGAGGTAGCGGCGCGCATGGATCTCCCGCACCTGATCAACCAGCTGCTGGTACTGCCAACCCTGGGCCTGCAATTTACGGCTCAGCGTACGTACGCTGCAGTGCAACAGTGAGGCACAGGCCTCCAGGCTGGGCGGTTCCGCGAGGTTGTCGACGATGATCCGCCACAGGCGCCAGGCGATGTCGCCCTGGTTGCGGCTGATGCTGGTTTCCTCACACAGCCGGGCATAGAGGGCCGCACTCTGGGGGCTGGCGTGGGGCAGGGGCTGGTCCAGAATATCGGCATTGAAAAACAGCTGTATGGCCGCGCTGTCGAACTGCACGGGCGCGTTGAAAATGGCCGTGTATTCGTCGCGGTGGGCAGGCGCCGGGTAATCCACCTTGAGGGCGGTGACCGGCAGTGCCCGGCCCAGTACCCAGCGCGAGGTGGTCACGATGGCGGCCAGCAGCTCCTCCACCACCAGCAGGCGCAGGTCAGCCAGGCTGTCGTGGGCGTGGATCTGATAGCAACCCTGCCCCTCGATTTCACTGAATGCGGTCACCACGTGAAAGCCCGAGAAGCGGCCGGGGTAGTTCTGGAAGCGCAGGCCGTGCTCAATGGATTCACGCAGCGTTGCACTGCTCATCATCAGATAGGCCAGCTGGTCCAGCGTGGCAATCGAGCGGTGCAAACCCAGCTGCAGGCCCAGCGAGCCGCCCTGAAAGCGCGCCTGCGCGTCACGCAGAATGCCCCGGTGGCTGGCATCACTGATACGGGTTTCCGGGCGATACAGCTTCTGGACACAGATACCGTGGGCGCGCGCCAGCGCGTCGGCGTCGAGCCCTTCACCGGCCAGAAAATCCAGTAGCCAGGCCATATAGCGTGCGTCAGTGTTGATACCGTGCCCACCTCTTTACAGTCACCGGAAGTATAAGTGCCCCCGCTGGCGGCGACCAGCACACCCGATGACTGCGCAGGCCCGCCAACCTCGCACCTGATGCAAACCCTGCCGGCTAGCCGCGCTGATCCCGCGCGCCGATACCCAGGCGCTGTTTCAGCTGCTCGCGCGCGATTTGCACAATGGCATAGAAGCCGGGAATGAAAAACGTACCCACCAGCAGCGCCGCGAGCATCCCGCCAAACACGGTGATGCCGAGCGAACGCTGACCGAACGCTCCGGCACCGCTGGCGAACACCAGCGGCAGGATGCCGAGGATGAAAGACACCGCCGTCATGCACACGGCGCGAAAGCGCAAACGACCCGCTTCCGCCGCGGCCTCGACGATGCCGCGGCCTGCCTCCTCGCGCAGCTGCCGGGCGAATTCGACGATCAGGATGGCGTTCTTCGCCGCCATGGCAATCAGCAACACCAGCCCGATTTGGGCGTACAGGTTCAGCGCCTGCCCGGTCAGCAGCAGCGCCAGAATCGCCCCGCCAATCGCCATAGGCACCACCAGGATAATAGCGATGGGGACCGACCAGCTCTCATACTGCGCCACCAGGAACAGGTAGACGAACACCAGGGCGAGACCAAAGCCGAGTAACGCCGTGTTGCCTGCCTCTTGTTGCTGGAAGGCCGCGCCCGTCCAGGCCACGCGGTAACCGGCGGGCAAGGTGGCGGCCACCGCCTCGAAGGCCCGCATACCGTCGCCACTGCTGAAACCGGGCGTGACGCTGCCGCGTACGGTGGCGGCGCGGTACAGGTTGTAGCGCTGGGTGACGTCCGGGCCCAGAGTAAGGCTACTGCGCACCAGGGTACTCAGGGGCACCATCTGTCCGCTGCCAGACTTGACGTAGAAGTGCTCCAGACCTTCCAGGTCCGCGCGAAACGGAGCGTCTGCCTGCATGGTAACCTGGTAAGTCTGGCCGAACTTGTTGAAATCGTTGATATACAGGGAGCCCAGCTGCGCCTGCAGGGTCAGGAACACCTCGCTCAAGGGCACCCCCAGGTTCTTCGCTTTCACCCGGTCCACGTCGATAAAATACTGGGGCACGTTGGCGCGGAAGGTACTGAACACGCCGGCCAGGGCCGGCTGTGCGTTGCTCTCCACAATGAAATTGTTGAGCACCGTGGCCAGCTCGGTTGGCCCGCGCGACAGCGTATCCTGCAGCATCAACTCCAGGCCGCCCACCGCCCCCATGCCCGGAATGGCCGGAGGCGCAATGGCCACCACCTGCGCCTCTGGCACCCGCAAAAATGCCTGTTGATTGATACGCTGCGCCACAGCGAACACCAGCTCCTCGGCCCGCTGACGGTCGTCCCAGTGTTTGAGCACCACGAACAGGGTGGCGGCATTGCTCGCCATGGCACCGGTAAGGATGGAAAACCCGGTCACCTCGGTCACACTCTGCACGGCATCATCGGCAGCGATAATATCCGACACCTTGCGCACGGCATCGCGGGTACGCAACAGAGACGCGGCATCCGGCAACTGGATGTTCACCAGCAGCGCACCCTTGTCCTCATCCGGCACCAGCGCGGTCGGCGTGGCGATCACCCCCACCGCGAGCGCACCCATCCACGCCACAAAAATCAGCCCCACCACCAGCAGTTTGCGCAGCACCCAGTCCACACCGCGCGTGTAACCGCCGGTAACGCGCGCAAAGCCAGCCAGAAACAACCGGTACCAGCCCGCGTCGCGCTGGCCGCCCCGTTGCAGTAACAGGGCGCAGAGGGCCGGGCTGAGGGTGAGCGCGTTGATGGAGGAAAACACCACCGCCACACAGATAGTGACGCCGAACTGGCGGTACATCTCGCCGGTGATGCCCGGCAACGCCGCCACCGGCAGGAACACGGCAAGCAACACCAGCGTGGTCGCAATAATCGCCCCACCCACCTCGCGCATGGTCTGCAGGGCTGCATCCCGCGGCTGCAGCTCCGGGTCTTCGCGCAGGTGCCGATCGCAGTTTTCAATCACCAGAATGGCATCATCCACCACCACGCCAATCGCCAAGATCAGGGCGAACAGGGTCATGGTATTGATCGACATGCCGAGCAGGAACAGCACCGCCAGCGATGACACCAGTGATACCGGGATAGTCACCGCCGGCACCAGGGTAGCGCGCAGGCTGCCCAGAAACAGGAACGTGATGAGCACCACCAGCAACACCGCCACCAGCAGGGACTGCAGCACCTGAGAGACCGCCGTCGACACATAACGTGTGGTGTCGTAGTTGATCTGGTAGGCCATGCCCGCCGGGAAGGCCTGCGCCAGGTCCGCCACCAGCACATCCACCGCTTTGCCCACCTCCAGCGCATTGGCGTCCGAAGCCTGGTACAGGGCAACGTTGACCGCCGGGCGACCACTGATCTCCCCGTAGAATCCGTAGGAGGACTGCCCCAGTTCCACCCGCGCCACATCGCGCAGGTAAATGGCAGAACCATCCGGGCGAGCGCGCAGCACAATGTTCTCGAACTCCTGCACATCCTGCAGGCGCCCTTTCACACGCAGGGTAAACTCGGTTTCCATACGCTGGTCGAAGGGTGGGCCGCCGATCTTGCCGGCCGCCACCTGCACGTTCTGTTCACGCAATGCCGCCTGGATATCCGTCACCGACAGGCTGCGGTTGGCCATCTTGTCCGGGTCCAGCCAGAGCCGCATGGCGTAGTCCGCCTGCCCCATCACGGTCGCACCGGAGATACCTGGCACCCGGCTCAGCGCCCCCGCCACATTGATCTTCACGTAGTTGGAGAGGAACTTGTAGTCCAGCGATTCGTCCGGCGACGTGAAGCTGATGATCTTCAGCATGTCCGGCGCACGCTCTACAATCTGCAGGCCGCGAGCCGTCACCTCCGCGGGCAGGGCCGGCTCCGCCAGCTTGACCCGGTTCTGTACCCGCACCAGCGCCATGTCGGCGTCCGTGCCAATGGCAAAGGTGATGGTGAGGGAGTAGCTGCCGTCATTGGCGCTCTTGGAGGACATATAGAGCATGTCCTCCACCCCGTTTACCGCATCTTCAATAGGGGCGCCCACCGCCATCTCCACCACCTCGGCCGCCGCGCCCGGGTACACACCGGACACCACGATGTTGGGGGGCGCAATGGGGGGGTATTCGTTGACCGGCAACAGGCGCAGCGCGAGGGTACCCAACAGGGTGAGCACAATGGCAATTACCAGCGCAAACTTGGGCCGCCGGATGAAGAAGGCACTGAACATCAGCTGCCCTCGTCGGCGGCGACGCCCACCGTCGCGGTGATGGTCACCGGCATGCCCGGCCGCACCTGTTGCAGCCCGCGCACGATCACGCGGTCGCCTGCCTGCAGACCGCCTGTGACCAGCACCCTGTCATCCAGGCGCTCTCCAAGCTCTGCATTACTGCGCTGCACCGTGCCATTCTCTGTCACCACCAGCACAAAGGCACCCTGCTGGTCAGCCTGCACCGCCGCCAGAGGCACAAACAGGCCATCCTTCAGTGCCGTGTCCTGCAGAGTGACGCGTACATACTGCCCGGGCACCAGCAGGCCATAGGGGTTGGGGATGCGTGCGCGGGCTTCCATGGTGCCCGTGGCGGCGTCAATGCGGTTGCCGAAGTAGTCAATCTGACCCACCTCCGGGTACTGCAGGCCATCGGCAAGCTCCAGGGTCACCTCGATACTCTTCAGGTCATCCACCGTCGGGTTGGCGGTCACCCGCTGGCTGATCTGGTCGATGTAGGTCGCCTCCGACACCTGAAACAGCGCCTCGATGGGATCGATGCTCACCAGCGTGGTCAGGTCACCGCTGCTCGGGCCTACCAGGTCTCCGGGGCTCACCTGGCTGCGGCCGATGCGGCCCGAGATGGGCGCCTTGATGGTCGTGAAGCCCAGGTTCACCTCGGCTGCAGTGACCTGCGCCTGCGCGGACTCGATGCGGGCGTCGGCATCCAGTTTCTGCGCCGTGAGATTGTCCATCTCCACCTGGGAAATCGCGTTCTTGGGTAAGAGCTCAAGGCCGCGCTGATAATTGCGTTGCGCATTGGTCTGGTTGGCCTTGGCTGACGCCAGGTCAGCCCGGGCAATGGCCAGCGCAGCCGCATACTCAGAGGGGTCGATAACGTACAACACATCCCCCGCCTGCACCTGCTCACCCTCATTGAAGCTGCGCTCCTGCAGGTAGCCGCTGACACTGGCGCGAATGGTCACGTCGTCGCGCGCCACCAGGCGCCCCACGTACACGGATTGCGCCTGATAGGGCTCCACCCGCACCGTATCCACCACTACGCCAACCGGCGGCGGCGTGGATGGGGGTTCGGAACAGGCTGCGAGCAGGAGCAGGGAACAGACTGCCGGAGCACGAATCAAGAGCTTCAAGCGTGACACGCGGCACCTCCGGTTGTGGTCAGTGCACCCACTGTAACAGAGCACAGGGGGGCAAAAACATGCATGCTGCTGAACCGACTAGAAACCATCGCGCACAAAAAAGCCGCCCGGCCGAAGCGGGGCGGCTTTATCGTGGCGGAGTGATTTACTGGCTGTTGTCCACCATGAAGTCTACCGCCGCCATGACTTCCTCGTCAGAGCAGCTCATGCAGCCGCCCTTGGCGATCATGCCGGTGCCGGGAATACCGTTGATGCCGTGGTCATGCAACACTTCCATGCCCTTGACTATGCGATCGGCCCACACCGTGACGTCGCCCACCACCGGCGCACCGCCCGCACCCGTCATGTGACAGGCCATGCAGGCCGCGTTGTACACTTCCTCACCGGAGCGCGCCATGGCTGCACCGCCCACCGCCGCCGCGCCGCCGCAGCTGGCATCGCCCTGCAGGCAGACTTCACCCATGGGCTTGATGCGTTCTTCGATGGCTGACCGCTGGCTGTCAGACAGTTCAATTGCACCGGCTGCCATTGCGGCACACAGCGCCACGATACTCACTACAATTCGGCTCATCACAATGGAGTCCTCTATTTACTGGCCGCGCATTATAGCCAGTTATGCGCCGGGGGAAAACTCGGCATTGTGCACTGCTGGCACCGGTGCGCGGTTTGCCCGTACTATAGCGCGCACACCGGACATCACCTGGAGAAGCCGCATGAAGCTTTATACCTACGACCCCGCCCCCAACCCCCGCCGCCTGCAGCTGTTCCTGGACTACAAGGGTATCGCTCTCGACACCGAGCAAGTCGATATGATGAAGCAGGCACAGTTCGAAGAAAACTTCCGCAGGGTCAATCCGATGTGCACTGTGCCCGCCCTGGCACTGGATGACGGCACGGTGCTCACCGAAGTGATCGGCGCCTGCGTCTACCTGGAGGCGCTCTATCCCGAGAAACCCCTGCTCGGCACCACGCCGCTGGAGAAGGCCCAGGTGATCAGCTGGAACCACCGCCTGTTCAACAGCATTTTCCACGCCATTGCCGAGGTATTCCGCAACGGTAACCCCGCGTTTGCCGACCGCGCGCTCCCGGGGCCGATGAACGTGGCGCAGATTCCAGCCCTGGTGGACCGGGGCAAGCAGCGCCTGGAGGGTGGCTGGCGCATGGTGGACCGCGCACTGGCAAAGAGCACCTTCCTCGCCGGCGAGCACTTTTCCATGGCGGATATCGACCTGCTGATCTGCGTCGAGTTTGCGGGCTGGATCAAGGCCGCCGTACCCGAAGAGTGCGGGCATATCCACGCCTGGCTGCCACGGGCCAAGGCCGCCCTGGAATCCGCAGGCGACCAATAGCACGGCGCAAGGGCAGCGCTGCACCCGGCAACGAGGTGGCAGACTGCAGCGTGCTCACATTTGCCCGCAGCGCGGCCGTGCTAATTCGGTTATAACAGCGCCATGCACGCCTGTTCCCCGCAACGCCGGCTCCTGCGTACCGCATTCCTTGCCGGTGCGCTGACGCTTGTTGCCTGCGCCGAGCCCTCACCAGACGCGGCACTCGCGGACTATGTGCAACGGCTGGAGCGCACCCTGGGGCACCCCGCGCCGGCCGCAACCCCAGTCACTCTGCCACGACTACCCCACCGCAGCGAACTCAAGCTGACGCTGGAAAGCGGCAACCTGGGAACCCTGGACTTTCTCGCCCTCACCGGTTGCGCAGTGCAGGTGACCATTGGCAAACGCAACAGCAGCCTGGGCCTCATGGCGAGCGCCTCCCAGCGCCTGTTACTGGAGCTGGAATTCCTGCAGCTGGCCCCCGAATGCATCGACTACCAGCGCAGCCAGGGGGAAGGCACACTCGCCGACCTGCTGGCGAGTGCCCATGCACAGAAGCGGCGACAACTGCCGGCGCTCATTTTCAACGCCACCCTCGGCGGGCCAGAGTATCGCGCCCTGTGGCGGCCGCCGTCGACCCTGGGCCAGTATCCCGCCAATACCAGCAGCGCGCCACTCACCGCGCTCTCCAACATCAATGCCAGCGTGCGCCGCTGGCTCGCGGGCGATTACCGTGCCGACAATATGGCGTTCGAGATACAGCTCAGCGAAGTCGCGCTGGGCGATGGCGGCGCGCTACTCAGAGCACTGGCGCTGCAACAGGGCTGGCTGGCGGCTGGCAATGCGGTGCTGGCCGCGCAGCGCGCCGAGGGGCCACTTTGCCGCGGCGACCTGCGGCCCGCGGCGGCAGACACACTGAACACCGTGATAGAAAAGTTCTTTGTGGGCGACGTGCAACCGTGGTCCGCAAACCTCGGCCGCCGCCAGCACGACCTGCTGCCACTCCTGCACGAACTGGAACAGCAAGTGGCCCCCGCCCTGCCCCCGGCCTACCAAAGCTGGCAGGCCCAGCGTGACGCCAGCCTGTCGCGCTGGACAGAGGCACCCCGGCAGCATGTGAAGGCGCTGCAGGCCACGCTGGAGCCCTGTGGCGGGGCCGGGAGGCGAGCCGGTTGAAGAGCCGGGGACGTACTCTATTTGGCATCCCGGGAAACTCCGTGGCGAAGGGCGAGTCCAAGCAGTGATGGAAAGCACTGCCTCAGAACACACAACCGCAAGGGGTACCGCGTGAAAACTGTATACCAAACGTCCAAAATCGCCCTGCTCGGGGGCCTCAGCATACTGTTGCTGGCCTGCGCCAGTGGCCCGCCCAAACCCGATGTGGATTACGACCAAAGCTACGACTTCAGCCAGGTTCGCAGCGTGGCGTTCCTTGAAGATTCCGGGAGTGTGGCAGGCGATAACCCCCTGCAACTCAGCGATATCCAGAAAGACCGCGTTGACACCGCCATCCGGCATGCCCTGTCCCTGAAAGGCATAACACTGGTGGAAGACGCGGCTGCCGCCGACATGCTGGTCAGCTGGCACCTGCTCACCCAGTTCAAGACCGATGTGCAGACCTACGACCGTCCCGGCTACATGGGCATGTACTACGGCTACAACCGCTACAGCTACTACAATTGCTGGTCATGCATGGGCATGTCCACGGAGGTGAGCGTACGCGACTATACCGAGGGCACCTTCATCGTCGACATGATCGACCCGGAGATGGAGCGCTCCGTCTGGCGCGGCGTCACCCATTCACGCCTGACCGGCAAGCAGCTGCAGGACCAACAGCGCTACAACGAGGCGGCGGAAGTGATCTTTGCGGCCTTTCCGCCCGGGCCCGGGGCTGCGGGCGAAGAATAGCGGGATGGAAACGCGCTTGAACCCGGCGTAGCGCCCGGCATTGCTCTATTGAGCGCCGTGGCGGGCTTTGCTATAGTCCGCTCCCCTCACAGGGGTGCGGGATACTGGCGCCAGCCAGCCGCAACTGCCGTTTTCCGCCCGTAGCTCAGCTGGATAGAGCGCTGCCCTCCGGAGGCAGAGGTCAGAGGTTCGAATCCTCTCGGGCGGGCCATAAATTGTCGGGGTCTGTACCGGAGACATCCTTTACAGACTTGTCTTTTCTATGCTTTTCACTTACTCGACCATTTCAGCGGATATTGCTGCTGCATAGCTCCATTCCCTGCCCACATCCACTATCGGGCGCATTGCGTGCCCTGTTAAAGCGGGTCCGGGAATTCAGGCTCTGCAATCCAGGGCCCGCAGCAGGGCATCGGCGAGAGCTACTGGAAGACGGCGAGGCCATCCTCGGTGAATGCCGGCGCAGACATGATCCGCAGCGTCAATTCGCTGATTCGGGTATCGTCGAAGAGCAACAGCACCTGCGCGGAGAAATAGGGCGCGAGCGCCTGCAGCAGCCGACGGACCGCCTCTTCGTCACCCTGCGCGGTGTGGACAACAATCGACGCGCTCCCGCTTTCACCGCCGACGTCCGGTATTGGCTCGGTGGTGGCAGTGCCGCGATCCAGTCCATATTGGGATAATGCCTGAGTGAGAACATCCGCCAGTTTTGCGCTGTCCGGCGAATCCGGCTGATAGCGCACTGCCATCGCCGGCGCCAGCTGTTTGTAATCAGCCCGGAACTGACTGAGTCGCTGCAACACCTGGTCGCGCCGCGCCGGGGCTGGTGGCACAAAACCCGGCGACGCAGCTGCCGCGCTCCCGGCGGCGTTAACCGCGAGCAATACTGCACCGGGTCGAGATTCGAGCTGGGTAGCTGTTGCACCGGGATCACTTGCCGGTGGCCGTAGCAGCAGCAGAACGCCAATGATGATCGCGAGCGGAATCAGCCCCCATGCCAGCCTGCTTGCCGAACGTGTTCCGCGGTGAACAAAACGAATTGACACAATAATCACCCTCCCTGCGTGGCTACGACGCCCCCCGGCACCACTCTCTATATCTTGTCTACAGCATCGGACCGGATGCTGCATTTTGCAAGTTCAACCCGGCTTCGGCCAACCCGCCGTTTGTTCAGCTTCCTGCTGTATTCCAGCAGCGTGTGAGGTACACAATTGGCAACAGCCGAGTCCAAAAACTCATGGTAAGGTGTCTGGGCGGCTATAAAAACTGCGGTTGAAATGCCGGTGCCGGGAGCGGATCAATGCGACTACTTTACTCGAACGAAAACAGGCTCATCGTTGCCAACTTCAGGAATATCGTTGAGTCGGCTGGAATTGAGGTAACGTTGAAAAACGAGTTTGCCGCAGGAGGGATGGGAGGGCTGCCCCCGCTTGAGGTGTGGCCGGAATTGTGGGTCGTCAACGACGCTGATTACGAGCGGGCGAAGACGCTGATCGAGAGCTCGCTGGGTGCAAAGAGCACGGTGCCGTGGCGATGCACGAACTGCGGTGAGGACAATGATCCTTCCTTTGAAGCCTGTTGGAAGTGCGGCCATGAACCGGAGTCTCTTTGCAACCGCGCTCGGCACAAAAAAAATCATCGTTAAAAACTGACATAAAGTGTTGATTATTCGACTTTACCTTAAACCATAAACCAGTATCCTGCCTGCTCTTTCACCGCCACCGCCAACCGGGTTGTTCCAATGCCCAAGCACGGAGCACTGAGCATGCACCAAGACCAGCACCACACTAACCGGACAACCGCACCGTCACGTGGTCAACGCTTTCTGGCATGGATACAAGAACCCTTCGGCTCCATCATATTCGCCTCCGCATCCACCATAGGCTCGTTTGGCGTGGTGCTTTCGGGCATGTGGGCAATTCAGGCCGTACTCAATTAGTCACCTGTGAATATCTCCTCGCCTCGGCACTTGGAGCCCCCCTCCACGAGCTGACTTGCGACTAATACGATTGCTCCCCGTCGCCGTGTCGATGTATAAGGTTCCCCACCATACGGTGACGGACGCGCCTTGTCGGCGCTGTTCATCAGGTTAAACAACCCAAATAAGGAGACTACTGTGTCTACAGAAGCAGTCATTGTTGATATTGCGGACGGCATGATGACCATTACCCTCAACCGCCCCGAAGCAAAGAACGCGGTAAACAAGGCCGTCGCTGTGGGCGTGGCAAAGGCCATTGACGAGCTGGAAAGCAACCCTGATATCCGTGTTGCGATTATCACAGGCGCCGGCGGCACTTTCTGTTCAGGCATGGACCTGAAAGCCTTTGTGACCGGCGAAGTTCCCGTGGTTGAGGGCCGCGGATTTGCCGGTGTGTGTGAATACAGCGCGAGCAAACCGCTGATTTGTGCCGTAGAAGGCTACGCCCTCGCCGGTGGGTTTGAGCTCGCTATCAGTTGCGACCTGATTGTTGCCGCGAAGGACGCCAAGTTTGGCATTCCGGAGGTCAAACGCGGGCTTGTTGCGGGTGCCGGCGGCCTCGTTAAACTGCCCAAACAGATTCCCTCGCGACTCGCCATGGAGCTGGCCCTGACCGGGGATTTCATCACGTCCGAACGCGCCTATGATTTGGGCCTGATCAATCAGGTGGTGGCAAGTGGTACGGCGCTTGAGGCCGCCAAGGCACTGGCGGCCAAGATCGCAGCCAATGGTCCACTCGCTGTTGCCGTCAGCAAGCAGGTGGTTGCCAAGGCCCAGGACTGGAACACCGGCAATATGTTCGCTGAGCAACAAAAACTCCTGCAGCCGGTCTTTGTCAGCGAGGACGCCATCGAGGGCGCAACCGCGTTCGCTGAGAAACGCGCGCCGGTGTGGAAGGGCAAATAAGCACCCCGCTTTCCAGCCTGGCGCAAGCTCAACGTATACAGGCCCGCCAGGCACTCGGTGAACGACCACTGGTACGACGAAACGCCACCGCAAAAGCCGCCGCGCTGGAGTAACCCAATAGCGCGGCGATCTCGCCAACAGGTCGATCACTCGAGGCGAGCAAATTTCTTGCGTGCTTCATCACTACCCGGTTGGCGTAGGCCGCAGGGCTTTCGCCCACCGATTGCTTGAAGGCCCGCATGAAGTGGTAGCGGCTCAGACCGCAAAGCCCCGCGAGCTCATCCACGCGGGGTGCCGGCCCAAGCTCTTCCATGCGCGAAAAAACGCGTCGCAGATGCCGCGGCGCCAATCCGCTGCCTGCCTGCATCGCGTGCCTGTCGGCATCCGCCAGGTAACGCGCCAAATCAATGGCGATCGCTTTTACCAAGGCACCCGCCAGGGCTCGACTGTCTGGCGTTGGTGCAGTGAGTTCTTCCGCCAAGCGCAACATGGCATCCTCAATGCGCGGCGAATGGATATCGAAACAGGCCTCAAGCTGCGCGTCGCTCAGGGCACCTGAAGCAACGGGGCCAATCCATGCGGCATCGGGCTCAAAACGGCAGCGAACCGTGTGGTAGTGCCCTTTGGAAACCCGCACCTCAAACGGCACCCCCGCCGGCCGGAAATTCAGGGCGCCATAGCGGGTAAACCGCGGCGCCCCGGTTGTGGCGAAACGGCCTTCCGCCGCCTCCAGCAAGCTCGACAAGCCCAGCGACAACACCGACTGCGTCTCGACTCCCCGCACGGTCTCCGCGCTCAATTCCGGGAACGCGCACAGCTCTGCGTGAACACCGGGCAAGACGATAGACGCCACAACCAGATCCTCGCGGGTCTGGGCCTGGCGCACACTGATTGGACCTGAATTATTGAGCATCTGCCAAGATTATCATTTTGTGCGCTTACTATCGAAATAGCGGCATTAATCGTCGGCGTCAGTCCTGCCCCCGTTGCACCTGAAGCACCACCGGACTCTAATAAGTGCCTTGTAAAAAAATGACGTAGCGCCGCGTCAAGGCAACTGCGAAAACATGGGTCGATAACACCGGGAGATCAACATGAAGCAGAAGGTCAGCACGCTTGACCCAACAGTTAAAGACCAGACCACCAGGGACCGGGCCACCAAGAGCGAGATCGAAGAAGAGGTGGCACGCTGGGAAAGCGAAACCCGCGGGCCATTTGTCGCAGCCAACCCCGAACGCCGGGAAGAATTCCTGACCCAGGCGCTCAAATGGCCGATCAATCCGCTGTACACCCCCGCCGACCTGGACGCTTTGGGTTTTGACTACAAGGACGATGTCGGCTTCCCGGGCGAATATCCCTACACCCGTGGCACCGGGCCCAACGGACACCGCTCGGGGTTCTGGACCATGACCCAGGTGACCGGCTTCGGCTCGGGGCAGAGCTGGTCCAAGCGCGCGCGCTATATGCTGGACCAGGGCCTGTCGGGGCTTATTCTGGAATACGACCTGGCGACGACCAACGGTTACGACAGCGATGACCCGATGGTGGAGGGCGAAGTCGGCCGCGCCGGTATGGCGCTGGACAGCCTGGAAGACCTGGAGGAGGCCTTTGACCTGCCCTTCGATCAGCTCAAATACCTGATGAGCGTGTGTAATGCGCCACAGCCCGTCAACCTGGCGATGATCATCGCCGCCCTGGAGAAAAAGGGCGTCGACCCAAAAGACTTCGTGCTGCATATCGTCAACGGCATATTGATCGAATACACCTGTGTCGGGCGCTACATCTACCCGCCGGAGCACGGCCTGCGACTCGCCACGGACTGCATCGAATACATCATCAAGAACCACCCGAACTGGGCGCCGATCTCGATTATCTCGGCTCAGCTGCAGCCGGCCAAAGCCAACCCGGTTCAGGAAATCGCCTTCAGTTTGGCCATCGCCTGCGCCTATATCGACGCCACGCTGGAGCGGGGCTTCGACATCGACACGGTTGCTCCCTACTTCCACTTTGTGGTCAACGTAGACATGGACTTTTTCGAGGGCATATGCAAACTGCGCGCCTTCCGCAAGTGCTGGGCGCGACTGATGCGCGATCGCTACGGCGCCACCAAACCCGAGGCCATGAAAATTCGTATGATGACCTCGCCCACCACCACCGCACTCACGCTGCAGCAGCCGCTGAACAACATCGGCCGTCTGGCGATCATGGCCACCGCCTGTTCATTGGGCGGCGCGGGCGAGAACATGACCACGCCACTGCACGACGAGGCCCACTCGCTGCCCGCTGAAGAGGCCATTCGCGTGGGCGCAGCACTGCAACACATCGTGGCGCACGAAACAGGCGTGGCGGAAACCATCGACCCACTGGCCGGCTCCTATTATGTTGAAAGCCTGACCAAGCAAATGGAAAACGCGGCCTTCGAAGAGATGGACAAGATTTTCGATATGGGCGGCGCCTTGAAAGCCATCGAAACCGGCTACTTTCAGCGGGCGCTCGGACGCGAGCAATATGAGCGCAACCGTGACATTGAAGAGGGTCGGCGCCTTTGGGTCGGTGTGAACCACTTGAAACTGGATGAGGAAAAGCGCGAGATCAACATATTCCGGCTCAACGACGAGATGGAATCGGAGCAGGTGGCAAAAGTGCGCAATCTGCGCGCGCGACGGGATCAAGCCCTGGTGGACAATGCACTGGAGCAAGTCCGTGAAGCCGCGCGCAATGGCAGTAACATGATGGAGTCCTGCCTGGCGGCGGTAAAAGCCTACGCCACGCACGGCGAAATCTGCTATGCCATGCGCGACGTGTTTGGCGAATACGGCTCGGATAGCCAGCTGGGGGGCATCTGATGACCAACACACATCAACGCCCACTGCGTATACTGCTGGCGAAACTCGGCATGGACACCCACACCGTCGGCATCACCATCATCGCCCACGCATTGCGCGAAGCCGGTATGGAAGTCATTTTTACCGGTCTCAAACAAACACCGGAAATGGTGGCGGCAGCCGCCATTCAGGAAGATGTGGACGTGGTCGGTATTTCCACGCTGTCCGCCGGCCATACCCGCAACCTGCCCAAGCTGGCGCGACTCCTGCGTGAAGCCGGCGCCGGCGATAAACTCCTTCTCGCCGGTGGCGTCATTCCGGAAGAGGACCGCCCGCTGTTGGAAGAAGCGGGGGTTGATCGCACGTTCACCATGGGGTCCGACACCCGCGATATCGTCGCCTACCTCAATGAGTGGTGGGCACAGCAGTTGGCTGCCGATGCCTGATGGATGTTGCCAAGGAATTATTGAAGGGCACTATTCTCGCCGGTGCGCGCGCCATCCGCTGGCTCGACGACGGTGACCCGCGCGGTGCGCGCAGCCTGGCAGAGATATTTCCACACACGGGCAAGGCGCACATCATCGGCATTACCGGCCCACCCGGCGCCGGCAAATCGACCCTGGTCAACGCGCTCATCAGCGAACAACGCCGGCGCGGACGCCGCGTTGGGGTCATCGCCATTGACCCCTCCAGCCCCTTCACCGGGGGTGCGATTCTCGGTGACCGCGTGCGCATGGGTAAACACACCCTGGACCCGGACGTGTTCATTCGCTCCATTGGTACTCGCGGTCAGGCCGGCGGCCTGGCGCGCTCAACCCACGATGCCTGCCTGATTCTCGACGCCATGGGTTACGACCTCGTCCTCGTAGAAACCGTGGGCGTGGGGCAAGACGAGATTGACGTGGTGGCACTGGCCCACACAACCGTGATCGTTGGGGTGCCCGGCCTCGGCGATGAAATACAGGCGGTCAAGGCCGGCCTGATGGAGGCCGGGGACCTTTTCGTGATCAACAAGGCTGACCGCGACGGCTACGAAGACACCTACAGACAATTTGAGTTGATGTTGCATCTTCGTGCCGAGTCGAAAGCACTCAGTAGCGAACACTGGTCACCGCCACTGCTGCGCGCCGTTGCCGTAAAAGATGAGGGCATAGCAGAGATCGTGGATGCCATAGACCAGCATAAGGCCATGCTACAGCACACCGGTGAGTTTGGTCTGCGCTCGGCCCAGCGCGAACGCGAACAAGCCCTCACGCTGACCTGTACAGAAATCATGCGCAGCATCCGGCGAAACGCCGACCCCGCAATACTCAGCGCCGTTGAGAAACGGGAAATGGACCCCTACCGCGCATCACAGTTACTGATTCAAAATTGGCAAAAAGACCCGGACATCTAAAGCAGCCGGTCACTCACCTGGCGTGTCAGTGGAAGGGCGCTGAGCCACGAAAACTCGAACTCCGCGAAACCTTCTCGGAAACAAACCAATGTTGTGCCAAACTAGGCAGATACTTGTTGGATCAAAACAATGAACTTTGATATTCCAGACGATATTAGCGCGTTCCTGCACGAGCTCGACACCTTCATAGACGCAAAGATCAAGCCTCTCGAGGCTGTCGACGACAACATCCGTTTCTTTGATCATCGCCGGGAGGATGCGCGAACCGATTGGGAGCGAGACGGCCTCCCCAACGAGCAATGGGAGGCGCTACTGCACCAGGCAAAGCAGTTGGCCATCGCCGCAGGCATCTTCAGCTACCCCTTCCCGGCCGAGCACGGGGGTCGCGACGGCAGCAACCTCGGCATGGCCATTATCCGCGAGCACCTGGCCGCCAAAGGCCTGGGGCTGCACAACGACCTGCAGAATGAGCATTCGATCGTCGGCAATAATATTGGCCTGCTATTGATGCTTGAGTACGGCACGGAAGCACAGAAAGCCGAATGGCTGGACGGGCTGAAAAATGCGACCCGCGGGTTTGCTTTCGGGATTACCGAGCCCGCACACGGCTCGGATGCCACCTGGATGGAAACCGGTGCCGTCAAGGACGGTGACCACTGGGTCATCAATGGGGAGAAAACCTGGAACACCGGCGTGCACACAGCGCACTGCGATATGATCATGGCCAGAACCTCTGGAAAACCGGGTGATGGCACCGGGATCACCGCTTTCCTTGTGCCCATGGATGCCCCTGGACTCAAGATTGAAGAGTACCTGTGGACCTTCAACATGCCCTCGGACCATGCCCGCGTTTCATTGACCGATGTGCGTGTGCCCGCATCGGCCATCTTCGGTGGTGAGGGCAAAGGCCTGCAAGTGGTGCAACATTTCTTCAATGAAAACCGTATTCGCCAGGCCGCCTCGAGCCTGGGTGCCGCACAATATTGCGTCAATGAAGCGGTGAAGCACGCGCGGGAAAGGAAACCCTTTGGCAAGCCACTGGCAACCAATCAAGCGATACAATTTCCACTCGTGGACCTGCAGGCGCGCTGCGAGATGTTACGCGCTCTGATTCACAAAACAGCCTGGCTCATGGATCGGGACGGCGCATTCTCCGTGTCCGACAAAGTATCCATCTGCAACTACCAGGCTAACCGACTTTGCTGTGAAGCCGCCGACACCGCAATGCAGGTTCATGGCGGCATGGGTTATTCGCGCTACAAACCGTTTGAACATATCTACCGCCACCACCGACGCTACCGCATCACTGAAGGTGCCGACGAAATCCAGATGCGTCGTGTGGCGGGCTATCTGTTCGGCTTCATGAAACAAGACAAACCAAAAGGTGTGAGCTGATGTCAGTGGATTCCCGCTTCTTAAACGCCATGAAGACGGTTCTGGAACGTGAACTGGACGGTTTTCAGCGCATTGAAGAGTGTCAGCAGTTGACGGCCGGCGCCAGCCAGGAAACCTACCGCCTGCGCGTCGCGACTGAGGAGGGGCAGCGGCGCTACGCATTCCGGCGCAGCCCGACCAGCGAGAAGGGCGCCCCCATTCCAGGCCAGGTTGGACTCGCAACTGAGGCAAAGTTGCTACAGCTCGCAGAAAAGGCCGGTATTCCCGTACCCGGTGTGGTCTACCTCCTCAAAGACAGTGACGAGCTGGGTTCAGGCTTCCTGATGCAGTGGCTCGATGGCGAAACACTGGGCCAGCGCATCGTGCGCTCCGAGGCTCTGGCCGGCGTCAGGCCACACCTGGCCAGGCAGTGCGGCGATGTGCTGGCGCGCCTGCACGCGATTGAAATCGATGAAGATACCGCAGCCAGTCTACCCACTGTGAGTCCGGCGGCGCTGGTACAAGAGACCTGGGATGCCTACCGCGTGCTGGATATCCCGGTGCCCATGATCGACTTCACCGCGCGCTGGCTACTGGAACACCTGCCAGCGGATACGCGGCAAACGCTGGTTCACGGTGATTTCCGCAACGGCAACCTGATGATTGATGAATCCGGCATCGTCGCAGTGCTGGACTGGGAACTGACCCAGATTGGTGACCCCGTCCGCGACCTCGGCTGGCTGTGCGTCAACTCCTGGCGCTTCGGTAAAGATGACCTGCCGGTAGGCGGTTTCGGCACCATCGAAGATCTTCTGGCAGGCTACGAGGAAACGTCCGGCATCACGGTCAGTGAGGAAGAGCTGCGCTTCTGGCAGGTCTTCGGCTCGTTCTGGTGGTCCATCACAACGCTCAACATGGCCCACACCTGGCGCACCGGCGACACGCCCAGCCTGGAGCGCCCGGTGATTGGGCGACGTTCCTCCGAAGCCCAGATGGACTGCGTGAATCTGCTGATTCCCGGCGACTTCGAACTACCGCCCGAGATCAAACTGGCTGAGGGCACACAGCTACCGATGCCTGCCGAACTTCTGGAAGGGGTACGAACATTTCTGACGGAAGACGTTGCGGGTGGGGGGGACGAGCGCTTTGGCTTTCTGGCAAAGGTCGCCGCCAATTCCCTGGGTATTGCGCAACGGGAATTGCTGTACGGCCCAGCCCTCGCCCACTCGGAACAACAACGGCTCAGCGCATTGTTCGGCGAAGGCTCGCTGGATGACTTGCGCTGGCAGCTCAGTCGCGAGCTGCGCAAAGGGCTTGAGCTGACCACGCCGGGGTTGGCAGCACACTTGCGATCTACCGTCGCCGGGCAACTGAGCATCGACCAGCCGCGCTACCCTGCGCTGCGGGGGACTGACTGACACGGCCGCTCGCGCGCACATCGTTCAATCCTTTTTGCCATCCATGTTTGCCTTTAAATTTGCAAACGGCTGGTGGGTGGCGGCTTGGCCCTTTTTTTCCTTGCTGCTGCCATAGCGCACATAGGCTTCGAACTTGCTGTGCTCTTCGTCATGACAATAGAGACAGAGTAGCTCCCAGTTACTGCCGTCACTCGGGTTGTTGTCGTGATTGTGGTCGACATGGTGCACGGTGAGTTCCGACAGGTTCCTGCGGTCGAACTCCCTGGCGCAACGGCCACAGATCCAGGGGTAGAGTTTCAGCGCACGTTCGCGGTAGCCCGACTCGCGCCTGGCGTTGTACTCCAGCTGTTCGGCCCGGACTTGCTCAAAGCTTTTTGCAGAGGACATGATGATGCTCCCGTAAACTCTGCTTAAGGTCGCGCTGCCGCGCTGCTCTCGCGCACCGCCCTGAACTCGGATTCGGCGCGCCACTGCGGCCAGCGCGTGGCGTTACCCAGGTCCTCCAGCAACTGGCGGAACAGCTCAATATCCTGCACGGCACCGGTGAGGTCCCAGTCGGGGGACCAGGCGTCACAGGGTTTGTGATAGCAGTTACCCACGTAGTCAGCTATCCACTGATTGCCCGCGGCGCGGCCACCGTCCACCAGGTCAGCACCCCCCGCGATGCCCATCAGCAGCAGTACCGGCACACCCGCTCGCGCCAGGGAGAAGTGGTCTGCGCGGTAGAACAGGCCATTCTCGGGGAGATTCTCGGGCGTCACATAACGGCCCTGCTGCGCGGCAACACGCGCCAGGTCATCTTCCAGGCTGCTCTGGCCTTCTCCAACCAAAATCACGTCGCGGGCCGCACCCGCGGTCTGCAGGATATCCAGTGTGAAATTCGCTACCGTGGTCGCCAGCGGGTACACCGGGTCCACCGCATAGGCCCTGGACCCGACCAGGCCCGATTCCTCGGCCGTCCACAAAGCGAATACCACGCTGCGCTCCAGCGGCGGCCCGGCTTTAAGCACACGGGCAATTTCCAGCACGCCTGCAGTGCCGAGTGCATCGTCATTGGCCCCCGCTCGCACCGTTCTGCCCTGCGCATCCGCGGGGCCTTCCCCGTAGGCATCCCAGTGTGCCGAGACCATCAGCACCTCATCCGGCCGCGCATGGCCCGGTAGCAAGCCCAGTACATTGCGGCTGTCAAAACGGGTGATGTTGACGCTTGATTGCGCGCTGAAGCGCACGCCATCCAACTCAAAAGCGCGGAAGTCAGGTTGGCGTGCCTCGCGGCGGAGTGTGGCCAGGTCGTGACCCGCCATGGCGAGCAGCCGGGTAGCGGCGCCCTCATGCAGCCAGCCTTGCAGCGCGACCGGCACCGGGCCGCTGGTATTGCCCGCCAGCGCTACGCGTTCGCCGGCGCCGGCAGCCGCCACACTCCAGTCGTAACCGGCGGCCTCGGTTTCATGAATGACCAGGGCCCCCAGCGCACCGCGCCGCGCGGCCTCTTCGTACTTGTAGGCCCAGCGCCCGTAATAGGTCATGCGACGGTTGCCGAAACGCCCGGCAACGGGCTCATCGGGCGCAGCGGCGAAGTCCGGGTCGTTCACCAGGAACACGGCAATCTTGCCGGTCAGGTCGATGTCGCCGTAGTCGTCCCAGTCGCGCTCAGGCGCCGTCACCCCGAAGCCGACAAACACCAGTGGGATATCCCGGGCATCAATGCGCTGCGTGGCGCGTACCGTGCTGACTTCAATGTCTTCGCCTTGCATCAGCTTTTCCTGACCCTGGGGGTAAGTAAACGCCAACTGCGGTGATTCCAGCAAGGTGCGCATCATCGGCACGGCCTGAGTCCATTGCCCATCCGGGCCGCCGGGCTCCACACCAATGGCCTCGAACTGTTCAATGAGGTAGGACACGGTTTTGTCCTCGCCGGCAGTGCCGGGGGCACGGCCGCCAAACTCGTCCGACGCCAGTAGCTTGACGATTTCATGGAGACGATCGGCTTCAATTGCCTCGTTGGCGGAGGTATCAGGACCCGTACTGGTGGAACAGGCCACGAGCACGCCGAGGGCGAATAATGCGAACAGTGCGGTGCGAATCACCATGAAAAAACCTCAATGCCTTTGCGGAACACAGGTCATTAGCATGAATGACCCCCAGCGCAAGCGCAATCCGCTTTCCCCCGCCTTCCACCCGGGGGAACACTTACCACATGGACAGAGCACACGGAGCACCGACAAGCTCACTAATCAATCGCATCAGCCTGTGGGAGGATACGACTTCCTGAACAGGCCAGCTGCGGGGATGCTATGTTTATGTTTACGTTTACGCGCAAGCGCGCGCCCGCTGCGGAGATGCCCATGCCTCGCCTTGCCATCAGATACCTGGCCTGCCTCGTGAGCTTGCTCGCCAGCCTGCATGCCGCCGCTGATCCGGCGGCATTGAGCGCTTGGGAGGACTGGGTACTGGAAAAGCACCCGGACCACACCTGCCCCCGGGTGGTCGCAAAGCATTCTGAACGCGTGTGCATCTGGCCCGGCCAGCTGGCGCTGGACCTGCGTGCAGACGGAATGTCCTTCAATTACCGGGTGGAGGTATTTCGCGATGACGCCCTGGTGCCGCTGCCCGGGGGCGCGGGCAACTGGCCGCTGAGGGTGACCGTGAACGGGAGCCGCGCCGCCGTTCTGGACCGGGCCGGCACCCCCCATGCTCTGCTACCCCGGGGCAAACACGAGATCGCCGGCCAGTTCCGTTGGCAGCGCCGGCCCGCGAGCTTGCCGCTGCCGGAAAGTATCGCCCTGCTCAAGGTCACCGAGGCCGGGCAGCCGGCAAACACGGAACGCCGTGGCGCGCAGCTTATTCTCGGGCGCGACAGCGCCGCCGTCCCGGTGAAACAGAGTAATTCGCTGCAGGTGGAGGTGTTCCGCAAGCTGACGGACGGTGTACCTATGACGCTGGAGACACGCGTGGTGATGACCGTGAGCGGCGAACCGCGCGACGTTCAGTTGGGGCAGCTGGCCTGGCCGAACACGGCGCTGATGGGTATCGACTCCCCTTTGCCCGCCCGCATTGAAGACAACGGTGACCTGCGCATTCAGTTGAGCGCCGGGCGCCACACGCTGATCGCACAGGCGCGGTTTTTACAGCGCGCGGAGCAGCTGACCACAAACCGGCATGACGACAGCTGGCCCGCTGTGGAATACCTGAGTTTCGCCGCTGACAGCAACCTGCGACAGGTCACGCTTTCCGGGGCACCGGGCATCGACACCTCACAGGCACCCGTACCGGAGGAATGGAAAGAGCTTCCCACCTGGCGCCTGGGCGCGGACACGACGTTGCAGATCAACACCGAGTATCGCGGCGACCAGTCGTCCGGGAACAATACGCTGTCGGTGACCCGCAACCTGTGGCTGGACTTTGACGGCGACGCGCTTACCGGTGTGGAATCCATCACGGGTGCGATGCGCAACGAGTGGCGCCTTAACACACAGCCCGACACCCGGCTCGGCCGCGCGCAAGTATCCGGCCACCCGGTGTTGGTGACGCAGCACGCAGGCGGTGAAGGCGTGGAAATTCGCAGCCCTGAAATTGCGTTGGAGGCGGTTACCCGTATCGCATCCCCCACGCAGTTCTCGGCGACGGGCTGGGAAAGCCGCGCTGATACCTTCAGCGCCACCCTGCATATCCCCCCCGGCTGGCGCGTACTGCACGCAGCCGGCGTCGAGGACATACGCGGCACCTGGCTGAGCGGCTGGGACCTCTGGGACATCTTCCTGCTGCTGGTGCTGGTGGCCGCTACGCGCAAGCTCCTCGGCTTCAAGGCGGCAGCGCTGGCGATTGCCGCGCTGCTCACCGCCTACCACGAGCCGGGCATGCCCACCGCACTGCTGGCGACCCTCCTGCTGTTGCTGCCGCTCGCCGCCATCGCGCACGGGCGAATCCGGCGCGGCGTCACCGTTGCCACCACTCTCACCTGCATCGCCGCAGTCCTCGCCCTGGTGGCCTTTTCCATCAGTAATTTCCGTCTGGCCATCTACCCGTCTCTCGAGCGAAGTTCCGTGGGCGTATATGATTACGCCACTCAGTTTGACCACAATGCGCGCTCCGTGGCCAGCGACCTCGCAGTGGAAAGCATCGCGGCCATGGCCCCGCGTGCGACCCTGGAAGGGAAGATGCTCGCGGCCGAAGCCCCGGCGCGGAACCAGCAGAATGCCTACCTGCTGGGCGAGACAGACCGTGTACAAACCGGGCCGGGGGCACCAAACTGGCTCTGGAACAGTGTGACGCTGCAGTCTGCCAGCCCCGTGTCGCAAGCTGCATCACTCTCCGTCATGTACAGCCCGCCGTGGCTGACACGGCTTTGGCGCGTGCTTGGCGTGTTGCTCACCCTCGCCTATGCCGGGGTGCTGATGAGCGCGCTGGTGCGCACCCTGCGCAATCCACCGGCCGACACAGACCCGACCGCAAGTGGCGCACTGGCGGTGCCCGCCGCCTGTACCGCGGCCATGGCGCTGACAGCCGGCCTGGTGTTTTCAGGCCTGCCACAGCCCGCTGCGGCACAGGCGTTCCCTTCAGCGCAATTACTCAACGAGCTGGAGCAGCGGTTGCTGCAGCCGCCGACCTGTGCCCCGCACTGTGTAGCGCTCGACGAAGGATTGATCACGACCACGCGCCACACCCTGAGCATAGGCTTCAGCGCCTACGCCGCCGCCGATGTGCTCCTGCAACTTCCCACACCGCGCGAGGGGTGGCAGGTGTCCAGCCTGCAGGTAGATGGCGCCGATGCCACCGCACGCCTGCACGAGGGCTACCTGTCCGTGCGCCTGACCCGGGGGCCACACGTGGTCAGCCTCAGTGGCGCGCTGCAGAGCGACATTGCCAGCGTCAGCCTGCCGCTGGCAATTCACAACCTCAACACCCGCACAACCCACTGGCAACTGAGCGGTCTGGTGGATGGGCGGGTGCCGTCCGGCACGCTGTCATTGCGCGCGCTCTCGGCGGCGCGCCAGGAAGCCGGCAATCGCATCACGCCCGACCCCATAACCCCGTTCTTCGTTGTACACCGTGAGTTCGATATCGGGCTGCAATGGCGCGTGGTCACACGGGTCACGCGGCTTGCCCCCACATCGGGTCCGGTCGCTGTGGACGTTCCTCTGCTGACCGTTGAGCGGCCTCTCTCGGAGGCCATCAACTTTTCCGGCGGGCAGGCGCAGCTGCAATTCAGCGACCGCCAGCGACAGATCAGCTGGGAGTCCAGCATCAACCCGCAGAGCCAGTTGCAACTGCAGGCGGCAGCAGGAGAACACTATGTCGAAACCTGGCGTGTGCGGCCCTCGGCGCTGTGGCGGGTGAGTCACGAGGGGCTGCCACCCACGCGCCCGGTCGGTGGCGCCGACAGCCTGCAACCCCTGTGGAAACCCTGGCCGGGTGAATCGCTCACTCTGAACTTCAGCCGGCCCGAGGGTATTGCCGGGCCCACCTTCACAACAGAAGCGGTTAATCTATCTTTCCAGCACGGTGCCGCACTGCGTCAGAGTCAGCTCAGCCTGAACGTCAAGGCCAGCATGGGGCAAGACTACAGCTTCACCTTGCCCACCGGGAGCCGCGTTACCGCCCTGAGCCACAACGGCAACGAATTGAGCCTGCCCAAGGGCAATACCGTCAGTGTGTCACTGCAACCTGGCGAGCAGCGGATTGGCGTTACCTTCGAAGAGGACGGCGGCAGCGGCTGGCGGAGTGAGTCACCCCGGGTAGAGCTGCCCGATGGCGCCAGTAATATCTCGCTCACCTACACCCTGCCGCAGGACCGCTGGCCGCTCTACCTGAGTGGTCCGCCCATCGGGCCAGCCATGTTGTACTGGGGGGTTTTCTGCGTCATCGTCCTCGGCGCCCTGCTGCTGAACCAGTTGAACAAACGCCTCGCAACCGGTATTCCCATCGGCCTGCCCGGTTGGCTGCTGCTGGGTATCGGGCTGTCCACGGTGAACAGCTATGGGGTGTTGGTGGTTGCCGGATTCCTGTTCCTGCTGGCCTTCCGGCAGCGCCTCCAGCCCGCTGCCATGAGCCGGCTGAAATTCAACCTGATGCAGGTGGCCCTGGGCATTGGCGCCTTCATCACTCTGCTTACCCTGGTCTCCGCGATTCCGTTGGGCCTGCTGTCCAGCCCCGACATGTTGGTGACAGGCAACAACAGCTGGTCACACCGGTATAACTTCTTCCAGGACCGTGCCGGGCAGAACGGCTTCCCCACCGCCACCGTGTTCAGCGTCGACCTCATGGTGTACCGCGCGGTGATGCTGATCTGGGCACTCTGGCTGGCGAACCAGATGCTGCGCTGGGTCGCCTGGGGATGGCGGGCGTATGGCATGCACGGCGTGTGGGCGGCGAAAGCGCCTACCGCCACCCCGTGACCCTGATGGAGTAGCGAGCGCGTATCGCCCCGCAGCCACACTCGACAATCTCCAGGTCAACCAAGCAGGCAGGCAAGATCGGCTCCCGGATGGTGCCGTACGGCGCCGGCCTGCGCCTCAGAGAGCAGACCCGCATGCATCGGACAATCGTCCCATTACCGCCCGCCTATTCCAGTTGCAACAGAGCGGCCAGCCCGGAATCTCGCTGTACACGCTGCGCGACGGCAGCAGACCATACGGATTCGCTCGCGACGACCTCCAGCGCGTTGCGTGCACGGGTGATCGCTGTATACAGCAATTCACGTGTCAGGCCTGCACTCGGCTGCTCAGGCAGCACGAGAGCCACACGATCAAACTCAGACCCCTGCGTTTTGTGAATGGTCATCGCGTACACCAGCTCGTGCTCAGGCAGTCGTCCCGGCGCCATGGGCCGAAAACCCCCGGCCACGGGAAACCAGGCCAGCAGCTGTCCATCATCATCTGGCCAGAGCAGACCAACATCGCCGTTGTACAAACCGAAGTCGTGGTGATTGCGGGTAATCATGATGGGCTTGCCGCAGTAGTGCACCAGCCCCGCCGGGTTCATGCGCGCCAGTGCCACGCGGTTGATTGCGTCCACGCCCCAGGGGCCGCCGCGCGCCGGGCACAGAATACGGAAGCGCTGCAGTGCCTGGAAGGCATCATCAAGGCAGCGTGCTTCCGCAATTGGCCTGTAGTGGGTATCGAGCCAGCGGGTGACAGCTGCTGCGCTGCGCCTCCTGTCCTGCAAGGCCAGTACGTCGCCGGCTGTGGTGAGCGTCTGTAAGCTCCCGGCGCCGTCACCGGCGAGTACCTGCCGCGCCAGCTCGCCGATGCCGCCGCTGGCGTCGAAGCGACGGCTCTGGCGCAGCGTGGTCAGGTAGTTCGCTTCCACGGCACCCGGCTCCGCGGCGTCCAGCGTGACGCCGAGCCCGGCGAGCGCCGCCAGGCGTTGCGCGCTGTAATCACAGGGTGCAAGCGCGGCCAGGTCTGCCAGCACGGAGCCGGCCGCCACGGAGGGCAGCTGGTCGGGATCGCCCAACAGTATGACGCGACAGCGCGCAGGCAGCGCCTGAAACAGCCGTGTCATCAGTGGCAGGTCGACCATGGAAGCCTCGTCTACCACCAGAACATCCAGTTGCAGCGGGTTGCTGGCGTTGTGGCGAAAACCCGGGCGGTTGCGTACAACGCCTAACAGACGGTGCAGGGTGGTGCCGCTATCAGGAATGGCACTCAGCACCGCCGCGGGCACCAGGCCCGCGAGTTCGGTGCGCGCCGCGGCGATGGACTCGGCGAGCCGCTGTGCGGCCTTGCCGGTCGGCGCCGCCATGCGAATGACCAGTGGCGCGTCGTGCTCTATGGGCAGGCAGGCGATCAGACAGGCAAGCAAGCGGGTCACGGTGTAGGTTTTGCCGGTACCCGGTCCACCCGCAACCACCGTGAACGCCTGTAGCAACGCATTGGCCGCCGCCACCTTCTGCCAGTCCGGTGGCTCACCGACCGTGCGCGGGGGAAACAGCGTGTCCAGCACCGCGCGAGCCCGTTCCAGGTGTGCCACCGGCGAGGTCTGCAGACGCGGACGCAAAGCCGCCGCCAGGTTCTGCTCGAACTGCCAGTAGCGGCGGAGGTACAAGCGCTCCCCATCCAGCACCAGCGGAGTGTTACGGCCCGGCTCCAGCGGCAGCGCCGCCAGCTGCTGTAACCAGTCATCCAGTGACGGCAAGGTGCTGCCCACGGCTGAACCGGCCACGCCGCGCCCGGCCCAATCCGGGAGGAACAGGCAACTGTGCCCTTCCTGTAAAGCCTGACTGGTCGCCATGACGGTGAGCGTGAACCAGTCGGCCTCGCAACCATAAAATCGGCACAGCGCCTGTGCCAGGGCGCGGTCGAGGCCAGTGCCTTCGCCGAAGACATTCATGCGCTGGCCTCCCGCGCCTGGAAAAACGCATCGAGGGCCGCCAGCGCCTCCAGGTCCACAACGCGATGATAAATCCCGGTATCGCCCTGAGGGTGCAAACCGCGCAAATAGAGGTAGTGCACGCCACCCAAGTGCTGGGCCGGGTCGTAGTCCGGCAGGCGGGTACGCAGATAACGGTGCAAGGCCAGCGTGTACAGCAGATACTGCAGGTCGTAGACGTTGTGCTGCACATCCGCCGCCAGTGCCGCCGCGTTATAGTCACCGAGGCGGGAGCCGAGGAACGTCGACTTGTAGTCAACCACGTAGTAGCGACCCTCCCAGCCATACACGAGGTCGATATAGCCGTGCATCATGCCCTTGAGCCGGACCGGAGCAGGCAGCGGCGCCTCACTACCCTTGCGGTGGCGGACGAGAATACGCCCCAGCGCATCAGGGTCGGCGGTGCCCTGCATGGGAAAGTAGAATTCCACTTCACGCAGGGTGCTGTGGTGCGCAAGGTCCGCAAGGCGCGCACCACTGGGCAGCGGTGCTGCGAGCTGCTGCGTCACCCACTGCGTCAGTGCCGTGCGCCAATCGGCCTGCCCCAGCAGCAGATTGGGGTAGCGGCGTTCCGCCTGGTCCAGCGCCTGCTCGAAATCCGGGTGCTGAAAATCAAGGTGTTCCAGTACGTCGTGTAACAGGTTGCCCGCCTCCGCACCGCGGCGCAGCGCAAAGCGCAGCTCGCCAGAAGCCGGCGCCGCAGGGTCTGCTAGCGGGGCCGCGGCACCGTCACGGTCCGGTGTCGACAACCCGCCGTGGCGCACATTGCGGGTCAGCGCGGAAAATGACGACAGCCACCAGTCGCGCTCAATGCGCCCGGTAAAGTGCGCCGGCGTCAGGGCCGCTGCCGGTGCGGCTGCGGCGGCAACCGCGGGCGATGACGCCGGCGCGTCCAGCAGCAGGCTCATGCAGTCACCGGCGGCAACCATGCCCTCTACCTGATTCTGCAGCGCCTCCCAACTCACGGCGCTGAGGCAGCGCGCCAGCGGCGAGGTGCGCAGACTGGTGAATGCCGCCGCCATCAGGTAAACCCGGCGCACGCCGCGCGTCGCCCCGACATACAGCAAGCGTATATCCTCAGCGGCCTGCTCTTCCCGGTAATACGCCAACTCCTGCTCCGTGGGTTCGAGCGCGTGCCGGGCACTGAAATCATCCCGCTGGTGGTAGCGCACAATACCCGGTCGCTGGCGCCCTTCGTCCCGCCCATAACTGACAAAGGGCAGGAACACGACTGGGTACTCCAAGCCCTTGGCGCCATGCAGCGTGACCAGGCGAATCAACGTGCCATCACTCTCCAGGCGCAGCTGCTGGATTTCCGTTCCGGTACTGCCCTCGGCCTCCAGCCGCGCCGTCGCAAACCAGTGCAGCAGTGCTTCCGGTTGACGGTGATGCTGACTGGCCGCCTGCAGCAGCTCCAGCAGATGCAGGCCGTTGGTGAGCGTGCGTTCATGCCGGGCAGGCAAGGGCTGCAGGTGGCGCTGGTACAAGCCGAGAGCCATTTTCATGAAACCCTGGCCAAACCACTGCTGGCGCAGAGCCGCCAACTCGGCACAGGCCGCAGCCCAGCGGTGCTCGTCCTGGCGCAGCGCATGCAGTGCCGCGGTGTCGTAACCCAGCCAGGGCGTAGCGAGCGCCGCGACCAGCAGCTGATCGTCTTCCAGGTGCAGAATGCCCTGCAGCGCCTGTTGCAGGCTGGCCGCCTCCTCGCTGTTGAACACATTGTCCGAGGCGCTGAGGTACACGGCGTCCAGCCCCACCTCGCGCAGCGCGTTCTGCATCTCCGTTGCTTCAAAGCGGTCGCGCACCAGAATGGCAATATCCGCCGGCGACAGCGCCGCGCCGTCCACACGAGCCTCACCCAGCAGGCGCGCAATTTCCCGCGCGGACCAGCGCGCCAGGTGTTGCTGACCTGCCCGGGTATAGCCGGCACCCCGCTTGTCGGCACCGGCCAAAGCAGGATCCAGGGGCAACAGGCACCATTGGAAACTGCCCCGCGGGGCCGGGTCCTCCAGGCCCGCAAGCTCGGCACGCCCCGCCTGTACCGGGTGGTAGTCGATACCGAACCCGAACACCTCCGCTCCGCTTGCTGCGGCCAGCTCGCGACCGTAGAACAGGCGGTTATAGCCGCGGATAACGTCGGCCGTGGAGCGGTAGTTGGTGTCCATCACCCACTGCGCATCGGCATCCTCGCGCGCCTGCAGATAGGCAAATACATCGCCGCCCCGAAAGCCGTAAATCGCCTGCTTCGGGTCGCCGATCATACACAGCAAGGGTGCCGGCTGCAGGTCGCTTCGATAGATCGCATTGAGGATGTCGTATTGCTCGGGGTCCGTGTCCTGGAATTCATCCACCAGCGCCACGGGGTACTGCTGCAGCAGGGCCGCCGCGAGCGCCGGGCCATGCTGCGCATCCTGCAGCCGCAGCCACAGCCGCGACACCAGGTCGCTGAAATCCAGCTGGTCCAGTCGATCCTTGGCTGCGGCCAGGTGTTTACGGGCGAAGTCGATCCCGGCCTGTGCCAAGGCGGCCCGATGCGCGCGCAGCGCCGCGGGCAGCTGCTGCATCAGCGCGTAGAGCGCCGGCATACGCTTCTGCTTGGCATCGGTATTCACATAGGTTTTGGGCGCTAGCATCGACGCCAGCTGCACCATTGGCGCTGCCTGCCAATCGGCTTCCAGTGCTGTGCTGAGCGCATCCAGCACGGCCTCGGCCTCGGCCCGCGTATGTGCCGAGCGTCGTTTGGCAACATCCAGGTCGTGAAAGGCCTTTGACTCTTCAGACCAGGCCGCACGCAGGTCGCGCCAGACACTGCCCAGGTCAGGCATCGCCGGCGCCTGCACCGGCTCCGTACCGGCAATTACGCGCCCCCAGCTGGCAAAGAACGCCTCCGGACCACTCCACAACCCGTACAGGTCCACAAACCCGGCCTCCTGACTTTGCTGCCGGTACCAGTCCTGCAGTGCCTCCAGAATCAGGCTGCGTGTCTGGGCCTCCATATCCGCGTGAAAGCTGATACCGCTGCGAAACGCCTGCTGCGTCAATGCGCGCTTGCAGAAGCCGTGGATGGTGAATATCGCCGCCTCATCCATCTCCAGCAGGGCGCGGCGCAGCAGCGCTCGCGCTCTGGCTGCGGGCTGTTGCGCATGCAGGTGAGCAAAGAAAGGCTCTGAGCTGCCCGCACCCCAGCCTTCAAGCGCGCTGTTGATCGCCTGTGCGAGACGCGCCTTCAGCTCCGCCGTGGCCGCGCGGGTGAACGTCATGACCAGAATCTGCTGTACGGGCAGTTCCCGCTCTACCAGCAGGCGCAGGAAAAGCCGGGCGATATTGAAGGTCTTGCCGGTACCGGCGCTGGCTTCGATCAGCTGTCGCCCCTGCAGCGGCAGCGTATGGGCGCACAAGGGCTCAGCCACCGGCGACCTCCAGCGCAATCTCGCTGTGCTCGATGTGTTCGAGCATGGGGGCATACAAGGGCAGCAGTTGCGCCTGTAGCGTTTGCGCGTCCGGCGGCTCGGGCCAGAACCAGGCGTGCCAGGGATCTTCACTCAAGCCGGCGTTATGGTAGCCGCCCAGCCACAGCGCGGGGAAGCGAGCCTGAATGAAATCGTCCTCCGCTGCCGCCAACCCCAGGCTGCCATGCAGCGGCAGGGGTGTGGTCAAACTTTGCTGCCACAACGCACACCAGTCAGCCAACAGCCTCTGGGCCTGCGCCTGGGGCAGCGACGACGCATGCAGCTCCAGCACACCCTTGTCCTTACCGCGAAAGTAGCCCACGGTGTCTGCGGGGGCCAGGCTGTTGGCCAGCAGGTGATGCAACCAGAGGGTGAGGTAGTCCCTGGCCTTCGGGTTCGCCAGGCGGGCAAACAGCAGGTCTCCCTGGACCCCGCGGGGCAAGGTGGCCGTGAGCTGCAGGCCGTGCATGTCCAATGCGACGGCTTCGCCCGCAGGCGGTGCCGAGTGCGCTTGCAAGTGCTGCACGAAACCATCGGCCTGTTCGCGCCATGTGTCGATTTGTGCCGCGGTCATTGGGTGCGCCGGCAGGCGGCCGGACAAGCGCTCCCGCCGCAATGCCTCGTCCAGCCCTGCGGGATCATCGGCCCACAGACGGTCAACGATAAGCTGCTGCACGCGGTAACGGTCCAGGTGGCTGCTGACAAAGGGTTCGCTGTCGCTGAGTTCGGCTGTGGCCGCGCGGCCCGGTGCCAGGCCCAGGCGCTGTTCGGCAAAATAGCGCGCGGGGTGTTCCAGCGCTTTTACCAGCGCGGTGAGTGGCAACGTCTCGGGCCGTGTCTCCGGCGGCGGCAAGGTGACTAATCGCACCGGAGCCGCCAGCGGCACGGCGAGGCGCTGCCAGTGGGGATCGAAAGTGCGCAAGGCCCCCGCATAGTTCTGTGCGCTGAAAGGCTGCAGCGGCAGCGTCCACAGGTCTTCACGCTGCCAGACAGACGACGCCTCCAGGTAGCGGCACAGTTCTTCGAGCACCAGCGACGGCTGGCGTTCGCTGTTGTTGCGCACATCCCGGCCCTGGTAGCTGAGGTAGAGGGCATCGCGGGCGGAAACCAGCGCCTCCAGAAACAGGTAGCGATCGTCGCCGCGGCGCGAACGGTCTCCGGCACGCGGGCGGTCCTGCGCCATCAGGTCGAAGCCCAGTGGCGGGCGCTGGCGGGGGAAATCGCCATCGTTCAGGCCCAGCACCGCCACCAGCCGAAAAGGAATGGAGCGCATGGGCACCATGGAGCATACGGTCACCTGCCCGGTGAGAAACTGGCGCCCGGTGCGCGTAGGGCTCTGCAGGTTGCGCTGCAGCACATGGCGCACCACCACCAGCGGCAGCTCATCAGCAAAGCCCGCTGCCCGGGCCTGCTCACCCAGCTCCTTGATCACGGCAATCAAATCCTCGTGCGCGGCATCCAGCGCGCCGCCCTGGGCTAACAAGGCAAGCCGCAGGCGCTCGTGCAGAAATGCCTGCCAGTCGGCGATACCGCGCGCCTGAGCGAGGTCATCGCGCAGCGCGTGCAAGGCACCGATAAACGCACAGAGGCGCCCCAGCAGCAGGGCATCCGCGCCCTCCACCTGCGGCAGCAGCAAGCGCTCGGCGAGCACAACTTCTTCGTCGCCCCAGGCGAAGCCCAGTAACAGGCGTTCCAGGCCCTGGGCCCAGGTGAAATCATCACCCGCCACACCGGGCACCCACGCCTGCCGATGCGCGCCATCCAGGCCCCAGTGCACGGCGGCGGCCTGCAGCCAGTGGCCGATACGCACCAGCTCCGCTGGCGTGACACCCACACACTGCTGGATTGCCGGCACCTGCAACCAGCCCAGCACCTGGCTCACCTGCAGGCGCGCATCGGGCAGCTCCAGCAGAGCCAGGAAGGCGGCAATCGTGGGGTCGGCGTCCCCTGGATTGCGGTCGGCAATCGAGCAGGGCAGCGGCGGCACATCATCGCCCAGCCCCTCGTAGCGGCCCGCGAATACAGCCTCCACGAAGGGCGCATAGTCCTCCACGTTCGGGCACAGCACCACCACATCGCGGGGCTTGAGGCTGCGGTCAGCGTTGAACCGGTGCAACAGCCAGTCGTGTAGCCCCTGCACTTCGCGCAGTGCGCTGTGCGCCGTGGCGATGGTAATCGAATCGTCGGAGGACGCCGCTGGGCTCGCAGAGCCCTCGCTGGCATGGCAGCTGTCGCGCCCATCGACGAACTGCAGCATGTCGCGCTGCAGCCCCGCGAGCACCGTACTGGCTTCAGGTTCCGCAAACAGCGCGGTCTCGCTGTCGGCCCAGTCCGCCAGCAGGCGCACGAACTGCTGGCCCTGCTGCCCCAGGCTGGTGACCAGCGGGTTGCCCACCTCCTCGAGAAAGCCTGCCTCGCTGTCGTGTGTATCCAGCCACTGGGCGCGGCGGCGGGCGACCTGGCGCTCACTCGCCGCCTCTTGCCAGAACTCGTTGCTGGGGTTCAGGTACAACAGAAAAATATCGACACCTTGCTGCGCGGAAAGCGCCTGCAGAAACTCCAGCCACAGCGGTGCCAGGGAATTGACGCCGAACACGAAGAACCGCTCGGGCAGCCCCGGCACCGGCCGCACAAGACGCCGCATGGCTTCACGCAACAACGCCACCGGATGACCCGGCACCTCACGGGCCAGCATCCCCCACAGCAGGCCCTGCCAGTGCAGCGGCTCATTCGCGGCAGGTTCGCGCGCGCCGCGGGCACCGCGGTCCCACGCCTCAATCCAGTCCGGGCGGTACATCAGGTACTGCTCGTACAGGTCTGCGAGCTCTTCCGCCAACTGATAGCGGCGCAAGGGCTGTTGCCGCTCTGACTGCTGTTGCCAGTAGCGCGTGGGCTCAGCGAATGCCGGCTCTGCGGTCACTGCCGCGCGACCCAATAGCTCGTGGATCCGCCAGACCAGTACCTCGCGCTGGTAGGGCGAGGTTTCGGGCACGACATGCTCTCCCAGCACCGCGCGGATGAGCGTCCACATGAAGCGCACCGGCAGTGGAAACTGCAGGTTCATGGCGATGCCCCGCTGCGGATGCTGCGCCAGCTGCATGCTCAGCCAGTGCTGCATGCCCCGGTGCTGTACCAGAATATGTTCGGGCGCCAATGGCGCGGCAGCGGGCACGTTGAGCAGGGTGGCCAGTGCGCCGGCCAGGTGCTCAAGACGGTTGGAGGGGAAAACGTGGATCATGCCCGCCCGCTTCCTCAGCCTTCGCGAGCAGCAAGCGTGTCAATGCGCTCGGTGGACTGCCCCTCAAACGTATTGCGCCCCCGATGGCCACCCAGCCACTGGTCGAAGAGGCCTTTGATGCGCTGCAACTGGGCCGCGGACAGGAAGCCCGGCAGGAGGGTGTAACCCTGTTGTGCCAGCGCGTCACAATGCAGTTTGAGGGCGTTGGAATCCATGGTTCGGGTGAGGCTCACTTGGCAGGGAAATGACCCGCCAGCGTAGCCGCGTTGGCGGCATTTGCAAAGGCATGTGATGCGCGACTACCCATTCCCGCCCCGCTTGCTTACCATGTAAGGTCCGGCTGACGAGCAACACCGCCTTCATGGACAATTTCCTGCTGATCCTCGCCTACCTCGGCATCGGCCTGTGCCTGCGCCGGGTGCGGGGCATGCCCGAGAACACCGCGGTGGCACTCAACGCCTACGCGCTGAACGTGGCCCTGCCGGCGGTCATCCTGAGCAATGTGCCACTGCTGACCTTTTCCAGCGCGCTGCTGATCCCAACCATCACACCGTGGCTGCTGATGCTGCTGGTGGTGCCACTGGTCATAGTGCTGGGCCGCCTGCTGCACTGGCCGCGGGAGGTGGTGGGCGCGCTGTTGATCGTGCTGCCCCTGGGCAACACCTCCTACCTTGGCTTTCCGCTGGTGCAGTCCTTTTTTGGCGCTGCGGGCATGCCCTACGCCATGGTCTACGACCAGCTAGGCTCGTTTCTTGCGCTGTCCAGCTATGCCGTGGTGATTGCGGCTCTTTACAGCCCGCAGGTCGACGCGCCCTCAGCCGGCGCCATCGCCAGGCGTATCCTCAGCTTTCCCCCCTTCCTGGCCCTGCTCGCCGGCCTCGCACTGCGCGGCGTTACCCTGCCGCCCCTTGCCGGACAGCTCATCACCAGTGTCGCCGCAACGCTCGTGCCGCTGGTTATGGTGGCGGTAGGTTTCCAGATCAGCATCCGCCTGGCGCGCAGCGAGCGGCTGACCCTGGCCATTGCCCTGGGCATCAAATTACTGTTGATGCCTTTGTGCACCTATCTGCTGTGGCATGCCTGGGGCCAGCGTGGGCTGGCCACGCAGGTCGCCGTCTTTCAGGCCGCTATGCCACCGATGATTTCCGCCGGCACCATCGCCATCATGGCGGGCCTCGCACCGCGCCTGGTCACCGGCCTGATTGGGATCGGCATCCTGATCTCGCTGGCCAGCCTGCCGACCCTGTACTGGTTGCTAAGCCACAGCACCTGACACCACTCTCGCCCCATGAGGTAAACATCTGCACCGTCTGTCATCACCGAGCGCGCGGGTGGGAAGGTCTGCGCGGGTGCCGACCGCGGGCCGTCACCGCGAGCAATATGTAACGAACCCGTTAACGTCGCACAGCGGTTAACCGCAAACGGCTTCGACTCAACTGAATACCGTGGCAGCTGGAGAACAGTTGAAAATGTGAACCGTGCCGCAAATTCGGCAAGCACATGGAGCAAACACTGGCATTGCAGCCCAAAGTTGCGTATTCACCCCACTTAACAAAACATGCAGGAAATAATCTTCGTGATTGTAACACTTGTTACAAACGTGTCAACACATTTTTCCGAGCATGCGAAACTCGTTCGTCAGGGTGGATTTTCGTTACTGGAGCTCCTGATCGTGCTACTCATCGCAGCGGCACTGCTGGCCCTCGCCGGCCCTGCTTTTAGCACGAGCTTGCAAAACTCCCGACTGCTGGCCGCGGCAGGCCGTCTCGGCTCAGACATCGCCCTCGCACGCAATGAAGCCAGCACCCGCAGGTCCCATGTCGCCCTTTGCGCATCCGCTGATGGCACCATCTGCGCCGGCAGTGACTGGGAATCCGGCTGGATCGTCTTTGTCGACGATGGCGCAGGAGGCGGCATTGGCGCCAATGGTGCGCGCGATGGCAATGAAATACTGCTCAAAATCACAGAGGCGGCCGCCGAGGGCGTAACGATACGTAGTCACAACTTTGACTATAGCGACTGGATAATGCTCCAGGATTCAGGACGCCTGGGATTTGCCGAGGGAGGGACCTTTGTTATCTGCGACAGCAGAGGCGCTGACAAGGCCAGGGCAATCAACCTCAACGGCGTAGGCCATACGCGACTCGCGACTGATGAGGATGGTGATGGTATTGCGGAAGATGACCGCGGAGCACCCACCAAATGCACTTAAGCAGCCAATTGCAGCGGCGAGCTTCGATTCCGCGAAGGCCCCACCGAGGCTTCACCCTGATTGAGGTGCTGGTGGCACTATTGATTGTGACCATCGGCACGATGGGTATTATCAGCGTACAGCTGCGCAGTTTTGAGGCAAACCGTGGTGCCCTGTATCGTACACAGGCCATCAATATCGCAGCAGAACTGCTCGATCAGATGCGCGCAAACCGTGATGCACTGAGCGCTTATCTAATCCATGTCTCGGCAATGCAGCTGTCCGACATCCCCGCCGCTCCGGATTGCGCAACCAGCATCACGGGCTGCACTCCAACGCAAAGCGCCGCACTAGACCTCAGGCAATGGAGTCAACATTTTGCCAACCTTGCAGGTATCGACGATTACCGGCCTACGCTGCCGGATGCCGCGGCCTCGGTAACACGCAACGGAGAGGAGTACACCGTCACCGTAATCTGGCGCGAGCGTGACTGGGACAACAACAACGCAGCAGACGGCTCAACTTCACGCTCCAACCTGTCGCGCACTGTTGCCATGACCAGCGTGATACAGCGATGACGCAATCATCAAGCCGTCGCCGGAAGACCCGGAGACTACCCGCAGGGAGAGATCAAGGCCTTAGTCTCATCGAGCTAATGATTGCGCTGGTGATTGGCGCCATTCTGCTTCTGGGAGGCACCACCGCCTTCCTGTCGCTCAAGAAAGCCACCGCCGTTGAGCGGTCACTCGCCCGCCTTCAGGACGGCGGGCGCCTGGCCGTAGATTTAGTCAGTGAAGACCTGCGTAAAGTCCACTTTTGGGGTTGCAATACGGGCGGCGTATTCCTTTCCAACATGACCAACACCAGCGGCATAGCGGGCGCGGAAAACCCGCTTTGGGGGGTTAGAGCCTACGAGAAAACCTCTTCCGCCTGGGCGAACACGCCCGCCTTGCCTACCACAATGTCAGCCGGAGGCGACGACTCCATAGAAACCAGAGCTCGCGCGGGCAGCGACGTCCTGAGCCTGCGTACGGGTGAGCTGCTACCCACTAACCTGACCTCCCCGGTATCCCCAGGGGACACTAGCGTAAATCTTCGCTCCAATCCGGGCTGTGCGATCCAGCAGAACAGCGACCTGGTTCTCACCGGCTGCAAAATTACCGCAAACTTGCTGCGCGTCTCAAACGTCCCAAATTGCACGCCGACTACAGCGAACAACCCTCACACCGTGACGTTGGACACACCACAGAACTCTGTGACGGCGTTCGACGTTGCCTACGCAACGAATTCTCAGATTCTGCTGTTCAGAGATGTCTTCTGGTACGTCGCAGATACCGGCCGCAAACGCAGCCAGAAACCAGTCTACGCCTTATATCGTCAAACAGCAGGCAGCTCTACGGAGATGATTGAAGGCGTTGAAGCCATGCAAATCAAGCTTGAGCACAGAATCGAAGGCACTAGCAACCAGCGGCAGGTCGATCCATCCGACGCAATACTCAACAGCGGCGAGAATTACGATGCGGTAACCGTTGTGCACTTTGCAGTGCTGTTGCAAACGTTTGAGGACGTCATCGAAACCCCGGATACCCGCAGCTATTCACTACTGGATACTACAGTGGCAGCGGCTAGCGGCGGAGGCGTTGGACACAATGGAGGCAGGGTTCTGCGCGAAGTCTTCAGCACTGCAATCACATTGCGTAACGCCGCACCATTCAGCGCAAGAGGGAATTAACATGGAGAACATGCGCTCGAATGGAAATGGCCTTCGGGAGCAGGGTGTTGTCATGCTTGTTGTCCTGGTTCTCTTGCTGCTTACCACAACCCTAAGCTTTTCCGTCATGGAGATCAGCAGTGCCCAGGTGAAGACGGCAACAACAAGAGAAGGCAGAGAAATATCATTTCAGGGCGCTGAATCCGCCATTGAGACGGTGGTCAACGACGACCAGGAACTGGTGCGGGCATTCATTGCCGGGCTGGGCAAGGCAAATAGCGAGGACCCGGCTTCAATCGCATGGCCGGCAGTGCAGATGACCTATGACGCTGATACTGAGCTATCACTGTCGGTAGAAACTCGCTATGCAGGTGACATTCCGGTCCTGGGCAACGACCTGGTTATCGGCAGCCCCGGATTACGGAGCTTACACTTCGAATTGCGCGCCAGCGCTACGCGAGACAACGAAAAGTTCGACAGCATCCATGTGCAGGGCATTCGCCGTTTGGCACCCAGGCTCAACTGACAACGAAAACACCAACCGGGGAAAATTCAATGCTTAGCGAGAAGAAACGCTATCTGGCACGCTGCGCGACCGTGCTGGCAACTTGCGTGCTGGCGGGATCACTCCAGGCCGACGACACAGAGATATTCTTTGGCCAAGTCGAGAACAGCGAAGCGCGCCCCAACGTCCTATTCATCATCGATACCTCTGGGTCCATGGATTCGACCGTCCCCGGCACTGGAAAGAGCCGCCTGGACAACATGAAGGACGGTATGTTCCAGATTCTCGACGAACTCAACAACGTCAACGTTGGGCTCATGCGGTTCACCAACCCAGGCGGACCGGTACTCTATCCGGTGACCTATATTAATGAGGAAAGCGGCGCGTCCAGAATAATCTCAACACTCTCTCGGCCATCCCACAGTGATGATGACGGGCTGGAGATACGCGCTTCGGGGGCGGTTGTACTGGATGGTGAATCCATCAGCCTCGTCAGCCAACTGAGTGCGGGAAACGCGGCGTCCACAGAAGCCGTGCAGGTACGAGTCAGCAGCAACAACGATGACGCCGAACAGGACGGGAACGACCGTGACGATCTCGACAGAAACGATGACGAGCTCGACTTCCTCGACGAGCAAGACAACAGCGTTGGCTTGCGCTTCCAGGGTGTGGGGGTACCGCGAGGCGCAACTATCGTAAATGCCTTTATCCGGCTTGTCGGCGAAGACGATACCGATCGCGATGAAGATGATCCCGTTTACATCCGGATCGCCGGTGAGCCGAGAGATTCCGGTAATTTCGGCTCCAGCAATGGACGCACCGTGCGTGATCGAAGCCGCACCAACGCGAAACTGGACTGGACAATTTCAGAGTCTGTCGATGAAGACGAGACTGTAGACTCGCCCAACATCAGCAACATTGTTCATGAGATAATCAACCACAGTAGCTGGGATCCCGACGCGAGTAACGGCGAAGACGATATGGTCTTCTTCTTCGACCCGGTACCCGGGCGCTCCAGCGATGGCAATCGAAAGTTTCGCTCCCGCAACGACGATCGCAACAAAGCCCCGCAACTCAACATCGATTATCAGGTCGGATCCGGCACACCCGCGGTAAATCAACCAATTGATGCGGGCTTTCGCTTTACCGACGTGAACATACCCCGTGGCGCGAAGATTAGCAGCGCCTATGTGCAATTTACTGCTGCCCGGGGAGCTGACATCAACCACGACTGGCACCTCGCCGTGGAAAACACCGGGGACGCGGCTCCCTTCCAGGCCACGACGAGAAATATCAGCAGCCGCAATCTTGTTACCGGCACCGTTCGATGGTTTGGCGACATGGATGTGGCGGCCGGTGATACCGTGCAAACACCGGAACTCAAGACGCTTCTGCAAAATGTCGTTAACCGCTCCGACTGGTGCGGAGGAAATGCACTGGTGCTACTGGTGGAAGGAGACGGGGGTGTTTTGCCGGTCGAAGCCTACGATGCGGCATCCTCCGGTGCGGCCACGCTGGTTGTAAATTACGAAGAGGGCTCCGTACCTGCGCAAACATGCTTCACAAGCAACATCACGCTAAGTACCGCCGGCAGCTCCAGTGATGCGGAGCAGGATGATGATGACGATGTCGACACCAACGATGATGAGATTGAGATAGACGAAGATTTCTGGGCAGGCTTACGCTTTGACCAGTTGCCGCTGGAGCGCGGGGATACACTGCTTTCCGCGCACATCGAACTCACCGCCAGCAAAAATGACAACGGCTCTGCTGAATGGCGCGTTTACGCGGAACTCAGCGACGATGCAGACACTTACTCATCTAGAGATGGAAATATTTCAGAGCGCAACTATGGTAGTGACTACATCCGCTGGGACATTGATGAGAGTTGGTCCAACAACTCTGTTTACCGCTCACCCGACATCTCTTCATTGCTGCAGCGTGTTGTCAATCGCCAAGGCTGGCAAAACGGCAATGCAATCGCAGTCAGTATTTTTGGACACGACGGCAGCGACCGAAAATTCCAGACGTATGATGAAAACCCGGCATATGCACCACGCCTGATTCTTCAGGTGCGCAGCGCAGCGGGGAGCAAGCCAGATACGGTGCGGGAGAAGCTGAAAACCATTGTCAGCGACCTGAACGCAGAGGGCTGGACACCGATACAAGACACGCTTTACGAGGCCGCTCGCTACTACACCGGCCAGTCGGTCAACTGGGGAAGAACCCGCGGTAATTCCAGTGTGGCGGGCGGCCCGTTTCATTACGCTCGCGTCACCTCCGAGTTAGCTATGGTCCCCGGCACCTTCAAGACCAACCGCCCCAACGACTGCAGTGTTGAAGACCTCAACGACAGCGACTGCCGAGAAGAAAATATTTCGGGCATTGGTGGAGAACCGATGTACCAGACGCCGATCGTTGATCCTTGCCAGATACAGAACCACATCATTCTGATGACAGATGGTGAAGCCAACTACCCCCATTCAACGGCGCTGATTCGCAGCTTTACCGGTGACACCAGCTGCGACAACAATGGTCTGGATTCGGGAGAGTTCTGCGTGAAGGAACTTGTCGCGCATATGGCCAATGAAGACATTATGCCCGACCTGAATTTGCAACAAACAGTGCGCACGCACACCGTCGGCTTCAACTTCAGTTCGGACTGGCTCGAGGATGTAGCCGAGGCAGGGGAAGGCATCTCCACCACTGCGAGTACGGCGACAGAGCTCGTCTCCGAGATTCGTGCGATTATTGGCGATGTCCTGAAAACCGATTCCTCCTTCGTGGCGCCCGTTGCGGCGATCAACGAGTTCAACCAGCTATCGCATCTCAACCAACTCTACTTTGCCGTATTCCGCCCGGACAATCGGCCACGCTGGAAGGGAAACCTGAAGCGCTACACACTGAATGGTGACGGCGAGGTTTTGGACGTAGACGATAACATCGCCATTGACGCAGAAACCGGATTTTTCTCTACATCTGCACAGAGCTTCTGGAGTAGCGAGGTCGATGGCGCCAACGTGGACAAGGGGGGTGCTGCCGAGAAGGCACCGAACTACGACCAGCGCAAACTCTACACCTATATCGAACAGGAGGGTGTGACATCACTTGCCTCCACCGTCAATCGCATCAGGCCTGAGAATACCGCACTGACACAGGATATGTTCGGTCTTGAAAACTTTGAGGACAGCGCATTCGAGGAACATATCGACTGGGTGCGAGGTCGTGACGTGGATGACGAGGACGAAGACAACACGACGCTGGAGTCCCGCTTTTACTTTGGTGACCCCTTGCACTCCCGGCCGCTCGCAATCACCTATGGCGGCTCGGAGGCCGAACCTGATGTAGAACTGTTTTATGGTTCGAATGCAGGGGTGGTACACGCCATCAACGGCAGCACTGGTGTAGAGACCTTCGCGTTTATTCCTGAAGCGCTACTTCCGCAGCAGGCAACGCTGCGCAGTAACCCGTCAAGCACCAACCGTCCCTACGGGATGGACCTCACGCTTACCAGCTGGGTGCTGGATGCGAACCGGGACGGGATAAAGACCAACGCCGGTGACAAGGTTTATTTGTATGCAGGTATGCGTCGCGGTGGCCGCAATTACTACGCCCTGGACGCCACGGATCGTGCGAACCCGAAAATTCTGTGGACCATCAAGGGCGGCGAAGAACAAGCCAATGGCGATGACTTCGGCGAGCTGGGACAGACCTGGTCGCGACCGATCAAGACCATGATCCGTCTCAAAGACGAGCAGGATGCACGGGATGTGCTGATTTTTTCAGGCGGCTACGACCCGTCTCAAGACGATGCCCAATCACGTGAAAGGGATACCCAAGGCCGGGCCGTCTACATTGTCGATGCCAACGATGGATCACTCGTGTGGGCGGGAGGACACACCGACATGGACAGTGCCAACACAAACTTCAACGACATGGACTATTCCTTCCCCTCTACACCGTCTGTAATCGACGTTACCGTTGACGGGCTGGCAGACAGTTTTTTCCTTGCAGATACGGGAGGCCAGCTGTGGCGCTTCGACATCACCAACGGCTCGACCGCTGATGAATTGGTCAAAGGTGGCGTCATCGCGGACCTCGGTGTGGGTGATGGTGAGAACAGCACTGCCGAGAATCGTCGCTTCTTCACTGCGCCTAGCATCGCTTTGGTCAAGGGGCCTGCAGGCCCGGAACTGGCGGTTGTAATCGGATCCGGGTTCCGGCCATCACCGCTTGGACTGCTTGCCGAAAACAAAATATTTATGATCCGCCAGGCCGATGTGTTTGGCTCAGCAAACACTTACCCGAAGCTGACGCTCGAGGATCTCTATAACGCCTCAGACAATATTCTGGCCACAGCCAGCGGTGCTGAGCTCAACAGCGCGCAGGCCTTGCTTAACAATGCCAGCGGGTGGTACGTCAACCTGACGGTTGCAGGTGAAAAGGCGCTGTCCGCGCCCTTGATTGCCAACGACAAGGTCATTGTCACTACATACGCGCCTGGCGGCGACAGTCTTTCTTGCAGGCCTGCCGCGGGCACATCGCGAGCCTACATCCTTGAACTTGAAGATGGTGGACTCAACAAGCGCGTAACGCTGGAAACGACGTCCATCGTCGATCAGGCAGCGATTCTCGCGCCGCAACCTGATCCGGACCCGTCACCAGACTCCGACTCACCTGACACGGAAGCCGGTGATAACGACATCGATGTCGGCGCTAGCTGCCCGCAGGGTAGAAGACTTGTAGTGAAGCTGAACGGAGAAGATGGTCCGATTGACAACTGGTGTAACAATCCGAGCAAAACCTACTGGATGAAGGCGAGATAATGGGTCGAGCAAATTTCAACGCCAAAACATCGACAGGCTTTACACTGATAGAGCTAATGATCGTGCTCGCGATCCTGGCTATCATCATCGTTATTGCCTTACCTTCCTATCAGCAGCATGTGACGCGCGCAAACCGGGCTGACGCACAGGCCACGTTATTGGCGTTCGCCCAGGCAATGGAGCGCCACTATGGCCGAGGCTATACGTTTGCGAACGCCACGCTGGGCGGCGCAGCAACCCCGGCTGCTCCGTCCCCGGATGTTTTCCCCAGCCGCGCGCCCTTCGATGGTGACGCCCTCTACGAACTCCTGATTGAGTCGGCGACCAACGACAGCTACGTCCTGCAGGCGAGGCCAATCGCTGGAGCACGTCAAGCGGGCGACGGCATCTTGCGCCTGAATCACCTGGGGCAGAAATCCTGGGATAAAGACAACAACGGCTCGGTAACAACCGCCGAACTTACCTGGAACCGCTAGGCCCCAGGTAAAGCAACAAGGACAAAAAATTATGCTCCCCAGGTTATTCATCCCACTCTCACTAGGGGTCTGCGTGGCACTAGCGAGTGCAACCGAGACTGACACGAGGGTGACCTCCGCTGCGCCTTCGGAGCAAGCGGCTAGCTTTGCACCACCGGCCGTGCTCGCCGCGGCACAGCACGCCGTTCCCGACGTGCAATTGCGAACTGTAGAGGCCGTGTGGGAGCACGACTCAAGGGTATACAAGTTTACCGGCACACGCTTTTTGGTCGAGTACCGGATTTTTGTTCGCAGCGATTCAACTCTGCTGAGGATTGAAAAGAACAACCTGGATGATGACTGAAGCAGGTCAGTCTCTCAATGTACATGATCAAAGCGGAGCCGTTCGCCACCTATTCGACGCTGTCAATCCTGTCCCGCCGACACTGCCCCATGGGAGAAAATGCTCTACCATAACGTGAGTTCTACCGCTGACTCGGAGGAAACTCATGACCCTGCGCATCCCACAGGACCCAGACGGCATTCGCCTGCCGATAAAGCTCGACACCACATCCAACGGCGAGTTCATGCCCATCCCGCTAGAGGCGATCCACCACCACGCCAACCGGCTGGCACGCAACGCAGCAGATGCCGCCGCGCGCCACAGCGGACTCGGGCGACGCGCCTTTCTCACCAGCGCTTGCGGTGCCGCCACCACGCTGCTGGCCTTCAATCGAGCTTATGCCAGCGGCGGCGAGCGCGGTGGCTATTTCGAGCTCGAGCCCGACGCGCAGTGGGACCAGCAACTGGCCGCCGCGCAAGTGGGCGGCAACGAGTTCATTTTTGATGTGCAGGGCCACTTCGTGAATCCCACCGGCGCCTGGACTGAACAACTGCCGGACGCTGCCCGTCCGCTGAGTGGTCTACCCAACGCCCGTTGTGCGGCGGGAGAAGGGCCCGGGCGCGCCTACCTCGACTGCTTCAACGCGGAGCAGTTCGTACAGGATGTTTTCCTCGACTCGGATACCGACCTGATGGTGCTTTCCTTCGTGCCTTCACGCTCCGATGCCGAGCCGCTGACGATCGAGGAAGCGGCGGCCACGGCGGAAATCGTCGAGCAGATGCAGGGCACGCACCGCTTGCTTCTGCACGGCCGCGTCAACCCCAATCAGGACGGCGATCTGGACGCCATGGATGAACTGGCCGAACACTGGGGCGTTGCCGCGTGGAAAACCTACACGCAGTGGGGCCCGGATGGGAAAGGCTTCTGGCTGGACGATGAAGACACCGGCATCCCCTTTCTGGAGAAAGCGCGCAAGCTGGGGGTGAAAATCGTTGCCATTCACAAGGGCCTGCCCTTCGGCAAAGAGTCCTATGAGCACTCCACCTGCGCCGACATCGGCCGGGTGGCCCGTCGCTACCCGGACATGAGCTTTCTGGTGTACCACTCAGGCTACGTTGCGGGCAGTGCCGAGGGGCCTTACGACCCCAACCGTGAAGACGGGGTGGACGCCCTGGTCACGTCCCTGCGCGACAACAACATCGCAGCCAACAGCAATGTGTATGCGGAAATGGGCAGCACCTGGCGCTACCTGATGCGCGACCCGGACAGCGCCGCACACGCCCTGGGCAAGCTGCTCACCTACGTCGGCGAAGACAATGTGCTCTGGGGCACCGACTCCATCTGGTACGGCTCGCCGCAGGACCAGATACAGGCGTTTCGCACCTTCCAGATTGCCGACAAGCTGCAAGCCATGTACGGCTACCCGAAAATGACGGCCGCCCTGCGCGCCAAGGTTTTCGGGCTGAATGCACTGCAGCCCTACGGCCAGCACGTAAAAGACTTGATGCCGCGCTTCAACCTCGATTCCGTGGCGCTGCAGCGCGCCGCCTACCGCAGCGCGCCCGACCCACACTTTCAGACCTACGGGCCGAAAACGCGGCGGGAGTTCATCAACCTGATGCGGTGGCAGGGCGACCCGTCGTGACCCTGTGCCGGGAAACGTGAGTCGCATCACATCCTGGCAACGTGCCTGGCGGAAATCATCGTCAAATTCGGCGCTATCGTGTATCTAAGGTCCTGAGAACTAGACACCCAGCGAGGGTACACTCAGATGACTCGCCAATCACGCACGGCCACCCCCCAACGTTTCAAGCTGCTCGACCGATTGCTTGCCGTCGTTTTTCTGGCGATGCTGGCGATACCGGTCACTCTGGCACTACCCGCCTACCAGGATCGCTCCGCCGGCGAAAACCGCTCGAACGCCAAGGCCGCACTGCTGGCCCTGGCCGGCGCGATGGAGCAGCACCTAGCGCTTGGCGGCACCTACGCCGGGGCCACAGAGCACGGTGCGCCCACGCCAGCGACGCCCTCCTCTGAAATCTTTCGTCGAGAAGGGCTGTTTAACAGGGCTTCCGACTATCAGTTGACCATCGAATCGGCTGACGCCAAAGGCTACGTGCTGCAGGCAAGGCCTGTTACAGGAAGCCGCCAGGAAGACGACGGCGCACTACGGCTCAACCATTTGGGGCAGAAATCCTGGGACCGCAATAACGACGGCACTATTGTCTGGGCTGAACAGACCTGGGACGCCTGAGACCGCGCAAGCCACGTTAACCAACAAGACGCGGAGCGCAGGCGCTCCGCGGACTGTACCTGGCCTCAGTTTTTCTGCTCGAGCAGGGTGAGCACACTGGAGAAATCCTGCTGCCCCATGCCCGCGCCCTGCAGACGGGTATACAGGTCCCGCGCCAGCTGCCCCATCTGGTTGTCCACACCACTCTGACTGGCAATATCCATCGCCAGCCCGAGATCCTTGGCCATCAGATCGACCATAAAGCCGGGCTTGTAGCCATTGCTGGCCGGCGCTTTCTCCATCACGCCCGGATAGGGGTTATAGACTTCCAGCGACCAGTTTCGACCTGAACTCGCCAGCATGATTTCCGACAGCACCGCCGGGTCCAGACCATTGCGCACCCCCATTTCCAGCGCCTCACAGGTGCCGATCATGTGAATCGCCAGCAGCATGTTGTTGCAGCCTTTGGCCACCTGGCCGGCACCGGCAGGGCCGGCGTGGAAGATATTCTTGCCCATGCCCGCCAGAATCACCCGCGCTTTCTCGAACGTCGCCGCGTCGCCGCCACACATGAAGGCCAGCGTGCCCGCAGCCGCGGCCGCAACGCCACCAGAGACCGGCGCATCCATGAAACCGATGCCCAGGGCCGCCGCTGCCTTGCCAACTTCACGTGAGGTTTCGGCGTCTATGGTGCTGCAATCGAGTACGGTGGTCTCTGTGCCCAGGCGTGCCAGCAGGCCGTCTTCCCCCAGGTACACACTGGCCACATGCTTGCCTGCCGGCAGCATGGAAATCACGTAATCGGCACCCGCCACTGCATCGACGGCTGACGCGGCCACCAGCGCCCCCGCCTCCGCCAACTGCTGACAGGCCGCCTCCGACAAGTCGAATACGGTGACGCTGTGGCCCGCGTGGATCAGGTTGGTGGCCATAGGCCCGCCCATATTGCCAAGGCCGATAAATGCAACTTGCGCCATGGTGAATCTCTCCTGTGCGATTAGAGGTCGGCCAGCGGGTTGTTTGCCCAAGGGGCCGTGAAGAAACCGTCGATCAGCGCCTGGGGCACCTCGCGCGTGCTCTTGAAGGCCCAGGCCGGGTTGCGGTCCTTGTCCAGCAGGAGGGCGCGCACGCCCTCCGCGAATTCGGGGTAGCGCACCACATTGGTGGCGAGCTGCAGTTCCGCCTGAAACACCTCACGCAGTGAACTGTGCCGGGTTTCCTGCAGCTGACGACTGATCCACAGCGCCGCCAGCGGCGACCCGTGTGCCAGACCATCGCGCGCACGGGACAGCCACTGGTCGGTGGTTTGTTGATTGACGATATTGTCCACTATCTGATGTACGTCATCGCCGTCACAGAGGGAATTGATCCGGCTCAGGTGCGGTTCCACCTGCCCGCCCGGCATACTGGCAATACTCTGTTCGGTGAGCGGTCGCAGAATGTGCCGCACGCGCGCGTGGTTGGCCGCACAATCATCCGCCCAGTTGCTGCGCCGCAACTGTTCCAGCACTGCGCCCTTATGCTCGCTGGCAATGAAGCGGTCCGCCAGACCGGTGAACACCGCGTCCGCCGCGTTGATAGACGCGCCAGTAAGGGCGAGGAACTGCCCCGATTTGCCGGGCATGTGGTTGAGGAACCAGCTGCCGCCCACATCCGGAAACAGCGCGATGGTGACTTCCGGCATGGCGATACGCGTGGCCTCGGTGACCACGCGATGCGAACAGCCGGCCATTACCCCGAGGCCGCCGCCCATGACAATACCGTGCCCCCAGCAGATGATCGGCTTGGGGTAGGTGTGCAGGGTATAGTTCATGCGGTATTCCCGCGCGAAAAAGGCCTCTGCCTCCTCGCAGGGGCCACCCGGCGTCGCGGTAGCGGACCGGTGCAGGGCCTGCACATCGCCGCCGGCACAGAAAGCCTTCTCGCCGCTGCCGTCAATCAGAATGGCACCAATCTCCTGGTCGTCGCGCCACGCGTCCAGTTGTTCCTGTAGCGTGTCGACCATCGGCAGGGTCAGTGAATTGAGGGTTTTCGGCACGTTAAGGGTGAGGTGGCCAAGCTTGCGCCCGGCACATTCCACAACCTCAACGATGACAGGGGCATCTGACATGCTTGAATCCTTAGCGGTTTTTCCATTCGGGTTTGCGCTTCTCGAGAAACGCGTTCACGCCTTCGCGCTGGTCTTCCGTGGAGAACAGCTCGACGAACAGTTCGCGCTCTGCCGCCAGGCCATCGCCGATCGCCTTGTCGCGAGCCGAGTGAATCAGCTGCTTGCAGCGCCCGATGGAGCTGGGGCTCTGTTCGCAGACCTGCTCCGCCAGAGCGAGGGCACGCTCCAGCGCTTCACCGGTGCCGACCACTTCTTCCGCCAGACCGATGCGCTCCGCCGTGGCCGCGTTGATGCGCTCGCCACAAAGAATCATGCGCTTGGCCCAGCCCTCACCGGCCAACCAGGCCAGGCGCTGGGTGCCGCCGGCGCAGGGCAGCAAGCCTACCCGGGCCTCGGGCAGTGCCAGTTGCGCCTGTTCTTCGACAATGCGCAGGTCGCAGGCCAGCGCCACTTCCAGACCGCCGCCCATGGCAAAGCCGTTCACCGCGGCAATGGAAACGCCGCGGAAATCCGCCAGCGCTTCAAAGGCCTCGCCAAAAAAACCGGCCATGCGGTCGGCTGTTTTCGGGTCGCCATCGGCAAACAGCTTGAGGTCCGCCCCGGCGGAGAAGAACTTGCTGCCGGCGCCGGTCAGCACCAGCGCGTAGATATCCAGATTGCTGTTCAGGGCCGCGACCAGATCGCGCAGGGCGGGCAGGCTCTCGGTGTCCCAGGTGTTGGCCGCCGGGTTGTCGATGGTAACCAGCGCGGTGTGACCGCGAACCTCGACTTTCAATTTTTCCGATGTACTCAGGCTCATTTGATGACCTCCAGTGCGCCTTCCATTAACAGTTTGCGCCCCACGATGACGCGCATGATTTCATTGGTACCCTCGAGTATCTGATGCACTCGCGTGTCGCGCACGTGGCGCTCCATGGGGTATTCGCGGATGTAACCGTAGCCGCCGAACAACTGCAGGGCATCGTTGCAGACCTGAAAGCCCACGTCGGTTGCGAAGCGTTTGGCCATTGCGCAGTAGGTGGTCGCCTGCGGGTCCTTGTTGTCCAGCTTGCTGGCGGCGAGACGAATCATCTGCCGCGCCGCAACCAGCTCGGTGAGCATGTCCGCGAGTTTGAACTGGGTGTGCTGGAAGTCGGCGATGGCCGTGTCGAACTGCCGCCGCTCCTGCACATAGGCCGTGGCCTCTTCCAGCGCCTGCTGCGCCGTACCCACACTGCAGGTGGCAATATTGATGCGCCCCCCATCCAACCCCATCATGGCGATGGAGAAACCCTGGCCCTCGGCACCCAGGCGGTTTGCCACCGGCACCCGCACGTCGTCAAAGGTGACCATGCGGGTAGGCTGGGCGTTCCAGCCCATCTTGGCTTCCTTCTTGCCGTAACTGATGCCCTCGGCGTCCGCCGGCACCAGAACCGCGGTAATGCCGCGCGCGCCATCGTCGCTGGTACGCAGCATCACCACCAGCACGTCGGTCTCACCGGCACCGGAAATGAACACCTTGCTGCCGTTGATCACGTAGTCATCACCGTCGCGCCGGGCGGAGGTGCGCAGGGAGGCGGCGTCGGAACCCGCGCCGGGCTCTGTAAGACAATAGGAGGCCAGCTTCTCGCCGCTGACCAGCTCGGGGCACCAGGCCTCGATCACAGCGTCGCTGCAGTAATGGCCGATCATGCTGGTCGCCATGTTGTGAATGGTGAGGAAGGCGGCGGTGGTGGTGCAACCGCGCGCCAGCTCCTCCACAATCAGGCTCGCATCCAGACGCCCCATGCCAAGGCCACCCGCGCTTTCAGGCGTGTACATGCCCATAAAGCCCAGCTCTCCGGCCTGGCGCAGCACATCCTTGGGGAAGAAGGACTCTTCGTCCCACTGCGCCGCCTGCGGCGCCAGCACACCATCGGAAAACGCACGGGCGCTGTCGACAAACGCCTGCTGCTCTTCAGAGATGGAAAAATCCATGGTCAACCCTCCTCAGAAGCGGTCTATCACTTTGCCGAACAGCTCTGCGTCAGGCGGTATCACCTTGGTTTGCGCCAGCGGTTTGGACACCCAGGTTTCATTGATGAGGTCGCGCCAGGTAATGTTGTGGTTGATGCTATTGCCGCCCCACGAACCGCAGCCCAGCGAGAAGGTCTGGCGCATGCCGTTCCACAGGTTGCCGCTATTGGACGCAGACTGTGGCTGGTTCACCATCACCCTCGAGGTGCGCGTGGCGAGGGCCAGCTTCAGAATGTTGTCGTCGTTGTTGGAGTAGATACCGCAGCTGTGACCCTGGCCCTGATAGGCCTGAATACGGTTGGTCAGCTCGATGGCCTCGTCGATGTCGCGCACCTTGTACAAGGCCATCGTGACCGTGAGTTTTTCACCGGAAAACGGGTAATCCGGGCCAGCCCCCACTTCCGGAACGATAAAGAACTGCTTGCCCTCCGGCAGATCAATGCCGGCACGCCCGGCGATGGTGGTGGCGTGCTGGGCAACGATGGCGGCATTCAGGTGCCCGTCCTGCCAGATCACGCTCTGCAGCTTCGATTTGTCATCCCCGTCGACAATAAAACCGCCCTCGTGCTTGAGTTTTTCCAGGAACTCGTCGTAGATGGATTCAAACACCAGCACGGCGTTGTCCGACGAGCAGGAGGCTGCCAGGTCCAGTGTTTTGGAGATGCGGATCTTTTCTGCGGCTTCCTCAAGATTGGCCGTGTCATCGACCGTGATCACCGCGTTGCCCACGCCGACACCCAGCGCCGGCGTGCCGGAAGAGTAGGCCGCCGACACCATGGCTTCACCGCCGGTGGCGAGAATGCGGTCGCACTGGCGCATCAGCTCGTTGGTCTTGTCCAGCGAGGGCACATCGATGCTCTGCACCAGGTCCGCCGGCGCGCCCATGGCAACGATGGCCTCGCGCATGTAATCGCAGATCATTTTGTTGGTCAGCTTTGCGCGCGGGTGCGGTGCAATGATGATGGCGTTGCGGCCCTTTACTGCGGAGATGGCCTTGATCACCGGGGTCGCTTCCGGGTTGGTGGACGGCGACAGCGCACCGATCACGCCCACCGGCTTGGCAATCTTGATGATATTGCGTACCGGGTCTTCCTCGATCACGCCCACGGATTTGTCGTGGAGAATATCCATGAGCGTTGCACGGGTTTTGCGGTGGATTTTGAGGAACTTGCCGTCGTAGTTACCGAGCTGGGTTTCCTCTACCGTAAAACGGGCAATTTTTTCCGAAACACCTTCACGCGCCACCGACCAGACCATGGCGGTAATCAGCTCGTCCACCTGCTCCTGGGTGTAATGCTCGATCGCTGCCTGAGCCACGCGAGCGCGTTCCATCATCGCCGCAATTTCCTGCTGCACGGCATTGGGTTCCTGGGATTGCTGGGTTGTCGCCATGGGGCGTACTCCTGTCGAACACGTGATTGCGGGGTTCCGGCTGCGGTGCGCGGTCGGAACTCTTATAGTAGCCGAGCAGACTACGCTCGCCGTGCTACCCGTCAAAGGGAGAAAGTTGCGATATATATGGACTATATTGCTGCCCGATCCCCTTATTATGACCTATTTAAGTAACCAGAGGCGCCACAGAGCCCGTCGCCCGCGTACCGACGGCAGGCCCGCTCGGGTACGCATCATGCAAATTGGACCTACCAGCGCTAGACTGCGCTCGCCACCCCAGAAACCGGACGAGCCTGGCCATGCCACGTAGAACCATCATCCTGCCCGAACACTTTCTCTTCGCAACCCACTATGACGTGCTCTACAGCGACGTGAATGCGGCCAACCACCTGGGCGCCGACCGCCTGCTCTCCATTGCCATGGAGGCGCAATTGCGCTTTATCCGCCAGCTCGGCCACAGCAAGGCGATCGCCTTCGAAGAGGCGGGGCTGATCATGGCGCACGCGGAAACCGCCTACCTGGCGGAAGCGGACTATGGCGACCGGCTGCGGGTGGAACTGGGGGCGCGTGAGGTTGAGCAGAAAAGCTTCCAGTTCGTCTACCGCATCAGCAAGGACGACAGCAGCGAGGAGATTGCGCGGGTCGCAACCACCCTGCTGTTCTTCGACTACCAGACACACCGGGTGGTGGCGGTGCCCGATGATTTCCGCGCCCAGGTCACAGCGCCCGCGGTGAGCCCACCATGGCCTGGATGACAATGACGCTGTCCCTCGGGGGGCTGGGGCTGCTGCTGTTGGGCATGTCCATGATGACCGACGGTCTCAAAGCCGCCGCCGGCAACGCACTGCAGGGATTTCTGGAACGCTCCACCCGCACCCGCTTGCGCGCGGCGCTCGCCGGCTTCGGCATTACCGCCGTCGTACAGTCATCCAGCGCCGTCATCGTTGCCACTCTGGGGTTCACCAACGCCGGCATGCTGCGGCTGAAACAGGCTGCCTGGGTGGTCTTCGGCAGCAACGTGGGCACCACCATGACGGCCTGGATCGTCGCCCTCATCGGCCTGCGCATCAAGGTTGAGGTGGTGGCATTGCCGCTGATTGGCCTCGGTATGCTGCTCAAACTGTTTGGCAACAACCGTCGCGCAGCACATATCGGCATCGCCCTCGCGGGCTTTGGCCTGCTGTTTCTCGGCCTGGGCATGCTGCGCGATGCCTTCATTGACGTTGCCGACTGGATACCCATTGAACGCCTGGGAACCTCCGGGGCCATCGGCATTGTGCTCGGCGTGCTGTTCGGCGCCCTGCTCACCGCCCTGATTCAATCGTCCTCCGCGGCGCTGGCCATCGTGCTCACCGCATCGGTAACGGGGGTGCTAACGCCGTTGCTGGGCGCCTCACTCGTCATCGGTGCCAACATCGGCACCACCGCTACCAGCCTGCTGGCCAGCATTGGTGCCACGGCAAACGCGCGCCGCCTGGCGCTGGTGCATGTCGCGGAAAAACTGTTCACGGGGCTGATTGCGCTGATCCTGCTGGGCCCGCTGTGGTGGGTGTCAGAGCAGCTCTCCGGCGGCGGTGGCGGGCGCACCAATATCAGCACCGGGCTGGCGCTTTTCCACACATTGTTCAACCTGCTCGGCCTGCTGCTGATGTGGCTGCTTGCGGACCGGTTGCTGCGCCTGGTAGAGCGCTGGGTGAAGCAGCCCGAACTGACCTCCGAACGGCTACGCTACCTCGACGACACGGTGCTGGCCCTGCCGGCGATGGGCGTGAATGCCATGCACTCCGAAATCAAGCGCGTGTTCAAGCAGTTGCTCTCGCGCGGGGGAATAATCATCGATCCGGACCGGGAACCGGCGGCAGAAGAAACACTGCACACCGGTGTGCTGCTGGCGGCAATCGCCGAATACGGCAACCGCATTGGTGCCCAGCACCTCGACAACGGCCTGTCCGAGCAGTTTCTCAACCTGAACTGGGTGCGCGAAGAGTGCATGCAACTGCGCGACCTGTTCCTGGAACTGGCGGAAATTCCGCAAGCAGACATTAACGCAGCGCTGACTCCCGCTCTGCAGGAGGCACTGCTGGGCCTCATGCGCAGCGGCGAACTCAAACAAATGACCCTGGAGGCGCGCCTGGAGCGCAAGCAGCTACTGAAACGCCTGCGCCGACAGCGGCGGGCCGAGTTGCTGGAGCAGATCGGCTCTGGCCTGCTGAGCGCACCAGAGGCCACACGCAGGCTGCATGTGGTGGCCCTGCTTGAAGACAGCGCCAAGCGTATTCTCCACATCGCCGACGTGATCTATCCACAAGCGGCCACGGCGGAAAACAATGAACCCACGCCCGCGGAGGCGACGTGACCCGGCACCCGGGAAAGTTCAAGTATTTACGCCACGTCCCGGGGCGCTGCCGGGAAGCATGGCCACAACCGGGTTTTTCCGGCCCAATAGGTCAGAATTGACCCCAACGATAATCCGCAAGAGTGCCTGATCGCATGCGTTTCCTCGCTATATCCTGTCTTTTCGCCAGCCTGTTTACTGGCCTGGCAAGTGCTGAACCCGTTACTGAAGCGCGCCTGCTCGCCGCCGGCAACGATGTGGACAACTGGTTGAGCTACGGCCGCGATTACAGCGAACAACGCTTCACACCGCTGGATCAGATTGATGCCGGCAATGTGTCGGATCTGGGCATGGCCTGGTACTTTGAAACCGACACGCACCTCGGCCTGCAGTCCACGCCCCTGGCAATCGACGGCATTCTGTACTTCAGCGGCGCCTGGAACACTGTTTACGCGGTAGACGGCGCCAGTGGCGACATGCTCTGGTCCTTCGACCCCGAGGTGCCGCGCAGTAAAAGCATTACGGCCTGTTGTGGTGTGCTGAACCGCGGGCTCGCCGCCTGGGACGACCTGCTGTATATCGGCACGCTGGACGGCCGACTCATCGCCATCGACCGCGCCACCGGCACCCTGCGCTGGTCGGCACAGACCACCGACCCGAACCAGGCCTACTCCATCACCGGCGCGCCGCGTGTGGCCCGGGGCAAGGTATTTATTGGCAATGGCGGCTCCGAGTTTGGCACTCGCGGTTTCGTCAGCGCCTACGATGCCGCCAGCGGGGAACTGGCCTGGCGCTTTTACACCGTGCCCGGCAACCCTGCCGACGGCTTTGAGAACGCCGCCATGGAGCGCGCGGCTGAAACCTGGAATGGCGAGTGGTGGCAGTATGGCGGCGGCGGCACGGTGTGGGACAGCATCGTCTACGACCCCGAGTTCAACCAGCTCTACCTTGGCGTAGGTAACGGTGCGCCGCACAACCGGCGCATCCGCAGCCCGGGGGGCGGAGACAATCTGTATCTCACCTCTATCGTGGCCCTGAACCCCGATACCGGAGAATACCTCTGGCATTACCAACAGGTGCCGGGCGACAACTGGGATTACACAGCCAGCCAGCAGATGACACTCGCGGAAATCCCCTGGGAGGGGAAGCAGCGCAAAGTGATACTGCATGCGCCCAAGGCCGGCTTTGTGTACATCGTGGACCGCGAAACCGGCAAACTGCTCTCCGCAGAGCCCTACACCACCGTAACCTGGGCCAGTGGCTACGACCTTGATACCGGCCGTCCCCAGGAAAACCCGGGGCAGGACTACGACGGTGAGCCCGCCATGGTGTTCCCCTCCGCCATGGGCGGGCACAACTGGCACCCCATGGCCTACAGCCCGGATACCGGTTTACTGTACATCCCGGAGCTGGACATGGGCATGGAGTTTAACGAGATCGATGCCGTTGACTACAAGCACCTGCGGCGCCACTACAACACCGGCTACGAACTCACCGGTGAGGCCTACTCCCAGGCCTTCACCCAGGCCATGCTTACGCACCTGCCCAAGGCCAGCCTGCTGGCCTGGGACCCGGTACGCCAGCAAGCGGCCTGGAAGCTGCCCCACCCCTACACGCACAATGGCGGGGTACTGGCCACCGGCGGCAACCTGGTGTTCCAAGGCACCTCGGACGGGCGCTTCATCGCCGTACGCGCCGATACTGGCGAGCTGCTCTGGACCTTCCCGATGGAGACCAGTGTCATGGCCGGGCCGATCAGCTATCGGGTCAACGGCGAGCAATACATCGCGGTCACGGCCGGGCGCGGCGGGGCACTGATGATGAACATGGGCAAGACTTACCCCACCGGCAACCCCAACAACCGGCTGGTCGCTTTCAAACTCGGCGCATCCGGCGCACTGCCCGTGACACCCACCGTCGAACGCCCCTCGCCACCCCCCATGCCGGAGGCGAGCGAGGACCAGATCGCCGAAGGGCGCAACCTGTTCAACCGCTTCTGTGCCCGCTGCCACGGCGCGGACGTGGTAGGTGACGGCTCCATCCCCGACCTGCGCTATCTGGCACCGGTGTGGCACGAGAACTTTGCCGCTGTGGTCCGGGAAGGTCTGATGGAGCAGGCCGGCATGCCACGCTTTGATGATGTGCTCGATGCCGCGCAGGTAGACAACATCCACGCCTATGTGATTTCACGTGCTCACGAGGACTACGCGCTGCGCACGGAGCAGGGCTGGCTGGCCCGCGCGCGCAACTATCTCACAGACAAGGCGGCACAACTCGCCGCATGGCTGGTGCGCCGGGACGCGACCACGGATTGACCCTGCCAGAACGCGAACAGGGTCACAGCAACTGATGTAACACGTTGTGGCCTGTACGCCACTGACGTATCCTGCCTCGCTTGGCAAGATGGTGGCTCCATCCTGAACTCTTCACGCACAACAATCCGGTTACTGCGCAACTGGCTACCCCTCTCGTGGTTGCTGCTGGCGGGCCTGCTATCGCCTTCCGGCTTTGCGCTGAACCCGGACCGCCTGCCCAGCCAGTACCTCTTCGACCGCTTCGGCCGCGAGGAGGGCCTGCCCTCCGATACCGTCTGGATTGCCAGGTCTGACCAGGAAGGCTTCCTCTGGCTGGGAACCAAGAACGGCCTGGCGCGCTTCGACGGCGTCAGCTTCACGCTCTTCAACAAGCAGAATCAACCGGCTTTTCGCTCCAACGACATCCGCGACATCGAAATCCTCGATGACGGCAGCATGTGGCTCGCCACCTACGGCGGAGGTGTCCTGCATTATGTCGACGGGGCGTTCACGGCGTATACAACAGCGGAGGGGCTCAGCGACGACATTGTGCACGATGTGCTGCCCGCCGCCGACGGCACACTGTGGTTCGCAACCAGCCAGGGCCTGTCGCGACTGCGCGGCAAGGAGATGCGCAGCTGGACGCAGGATGATGGCCTGGTGGACAACCGGACTTTCCGCCTGCTGGAAGAACCGGGCGGCGCCATTTGGGTAAGCACCCTGACCAACGGGCTCAGTCGCTTTGACGGTGCCCGCTTCACCAACTTCACCGAGGGCAGCGGCCTGGATTCGACCCAGGTACACCTGCTCCACAATGACCCCGAGCTCGGGCCCATGGCGGCGACGGCGGCAGGTACCACCTACCGCCTGACCGAGTCCGGGCCGATAGTCCACGAGAGTGCGGCGCTGCAGACGGGGATGACTCTGCATTCGGCGCTGCGCGACCGCCACGGCAATCTGTGGCTGGGAACTTATGGCGATGGCCTCTGGCGGGTGAGAGAGAATGGCGTTCTGGAGGCCTTCCCGCTCGCCACCAAGCAGCCAGGTTATGTTTTCGAGCTGACCGAGGATGCCGAGGGCAACGTCTGGGCGGCGACCATGCACGGTGTTCACCGCCTGCGCGACAGCGACTTCCTGCAATTTGGCCCGGCGGAGGGCCTTGCTGCCGCCACCTTCGTGGTCACACAAGCCCCGGACGACAGCATCTGGACGGGCACCGAAGGCAGCGGACTATTCCGCCTGAGCACCGATCATGAGGTTACCCAATTCACCCGCGACCAGGGTCTGTCCAGCAACGACATCTCATCATTGCTTGCGGAGCCCGACGGCTCACTCTGGGTAGGCACCTTTGGCGGGGGGCTGAACCACCTGCGCAGCGACGGCTCAGTCACGCAGTACAGCAAGGAACAAGGCCTGATCAATAGCCACGTTATGGGACTGCAACGCGATGCCAGCGGTCGCCTCTGGGTCGTCACCGATGGCGGGCTGGTATGGTTTGACGCGCGCAGGAAGCGCTTTGTTGAGGAAACAAGCCTGCCGGCCACGTTGCTCCGGGAGATCCGCAGCGATGCGCTGGGGCGCCTCTGGCTCACCAGCAACGGTGGCCTGATGCAACTCACAGGAGACGGCTATACGCTCTGGACCGAAGAAGAAGGCCTGGGCAGTAACCTGGTAAGCACAACGTATACCGATGCTGAAGGTGTGGTCTGGATAGGTAGCAGAGAGTCGGGGCTGTCACGACTGGAGGGAGACCAGTTGTTTCAGTTCACGCTGGAGCACGGCCTGCCGCAGCTCTCCGTGCTGGCTATTCTCGAGGATGACGCCGGACGATTGTGGATGAGCGGTGCCGACGGGCTGGTCTCGGTTGAGCGCGCGGCGCTGAACGCGGTCGCGCGCGGCGAGTCGAAACGCTTCCGGGCCAGGCTGTACGATGAAACCGACGGACTGCTCTCCGCCCAGTTCCTCGGTGGCTTTCAGCCCGCGGGTTGGAAGGCACGCGATGGGCGGCTCTGGTTCCCGACCAACCAGGGGCTGGTGGCTGTCGTGCCGGGAGATTTCAGCACCCTGCCGCCTCCGCCGCCGCCGCTGATTGAGGCGGTGCGTGTGAACGGCGAGCGTATCCCTCTCGCGGACCCGTTGCTGCTGCCCGCCGATGCCTCCACCCTGGAAGTGGACTACACGGTGCCGCGACTGGGTGCGCCACACACACTGCGCTTCGAATACCTGCTGGAAGGCTTTGACCGCGACTGGCACCGGGTTGGCAGCCGGCGCACCGCCTACTTTACCGGCCTGCCTGCGGGGTCTCTGTCCCTGCGGATTGCCGCATCCAACCACGACGCCGCCCAGGACGCATCGCCACGCGGCGCGGAAGTGAACCTGGACATATACCGCGCACCGTTCTGGTACCAGACGTGGTGGTTCCGGATCATCGCCGGCTTGCTTACAGTGCTGCTCGCCCATCGCCTCTACCTCCTGGCCATTCGTCGCGCCATGCTGCGCGAGCGACAGCTTGAGCTTCTGGTCAACCGGCGAACGCGCGAACTGCAGATTGCACTATCAAAGGTGCAGGAAATCTCCCGCATCGACAGCCTCACCGGGCTTGCCAACCGACGCTTTCTGGATGAAAACCTGGGCAGCACCTGGGCGCAGTGCGCCGAGCAGCACGCACCCGTCAGTATCATCATGCTGGATATTGACTGCTTCAAACAATATAACGACACCGTTGGCCACATCGCCGGGGACGAGTGCCTGCGCAAGGTGGCCGAAGCGCTGCAGTCCGGCGTATTGCGCGATGAAGACCTCGTGGCGCGCTACGGCGGCGAGGAGTTTCTGGCACTGCTACCCGGTGCCGACGTGGGCGCCGTGACGCAGGTGGCTCAGCGTATCCGCTCATTGGTGAAGGAGTTGAAAATCCCCCATGCCAACAGTCCGGTTTCAGACTACCTGACTGTCAGTGTCGGTGGCGCCACTGCCTGGCCTGCGGAGAAAGGCACACCGGATGAACTGATTCAGCGTGCTGACCAGGCGCTCTATGCGGCCAAGGCCGCCGGCCGCGACCGGGTGCGTATCGAGGAAAACGACGGTCAAATGCGATAGCAGGGCTGATAGTCGAACTCACCCTCACCCAGTTTCATGCGCTTCTCCTTGACCAGCAGACGCAGCAGGCGGTCCATGTGCTGAAGTAACACGGCGTCGCCGTGCAACTGGTACGGCCCGTGACGCGCCACCTGCTCAATGCCGAAGGTCTTTACATTCCCCGCCACCAGGCCTGAAAACGCACAGCGCAACTGGCTGGCAAGCTCGTGACCGGGTAGCGCCGAACGCAGGTCAAGCGCCGCCATGTTCTCGTGGGTGGGCAGAAAAGGCCGCTGCAGCGCCGGGGCAATCGCCAGTTCCCAGTTGAAATAGTAGGCCTGCTGCAACTTGCGTCGCCGCACGTGCTGGGTCTGCACCGCCTTGCGCACGGCTGCGCCCACTTGATCGGGGGCACCCAGTATGACCCGGTAATGATCGCGAACACCCTCTCCCAGGCAACCGACAAGGAACCTCTCCAGCTCACTGAAGTACTCGGCACAGCGCTGCGGCCCCGCGAATACCAGCGGCAGACTCTGCGCGTTGTCGGGATGCATCAGGATAGACAGCAGGTACAGGATTTCCTCCACCGTCCCGACACCCCCGGGAAACACTACAATCGCGTGCGCCAGCCGCACAAAGGCTTCCAGCCGCTTTTCGATATCGGGCATGATCACCAGTTCGTTGACGATCGCGTTGGGGGACTCTGAGGCGATAATGCCGGGTTCACTGATACCGACATAGCGGCCGCTCTTGATTTGCTGCTTGGCGTGGCCAACAGCGGCGCCCTTCATCGGGCCCTTCATGGCACCAATACCGCAGCCAGTGACGATATCCAGGCCGCGCAAGCCCAGCGCGTAACCCACTGCCTTGGCGTAGTCGTACTCGTCGCGCGGAATGGCATGGCCGCCCCAGCACACCACGAGGCGGGGCTCCTGGTTGGGGCGCACAACATCGGCGTTGCGCAGAATACGAAACACCTGATCGGTAGGGTCTGCCGCGCCGTCTACCGACTGAGCCGCGTGACGAATCTCCGTGTAGACGATGTCACGGAGCGCGGCGAACAGGTGTTCCCGCAGGCCACGAATCATGCGCCCGTCAACAAAGGCCTGCGCCGGGGCATTGAACACTTCCAGGCGCAAGCCGCGTGGCTGTGGCACAAAGTGCAGGTCGAAGTCCGAGAAGTCGGCGTAGATCTTCGCTGCGTCGTCCTTGTTGCTATCAGTGTTGAGAATCGCCAGTGCACAGCGCCGGTAGAGGTCGAACAGCTCCCCGCGGGTGGTGGTGAAGGCCTCTATTTCCGCCTGCGAGAGCAGGTTGAGAGAATGAATGGGGTTGACGATGGCGTGTGCGCGCTTGTCCACCTTACTGATCTTCCGGGAAGTCACCCCAATCGCGGGAAAGCGGTACCTCCAGACTGTTGTCGCCGGCGCGCACCGGCTGCCCCACCATTTCATCGTAAGCGCTCTGGTGGCGCAGAAACAGGGCCGGGACGGGCACCGCTGCCAGGCGCTGCTTCATCGCGGTAATGTTGTGCGTGCGCAGTGGCTTGCCGTCGGCCTCGGTGACCAACAACGGATCGCCACCGAAATCGGCATAGGCGAGGTAAATGCTGAAATCCAGCGAATGAATGACAACGCGGGCTAAACCCACACTGTGCTGCAGTTGTTGAAGCGTGATTTTCACCGGCTTTTCCCTTGCGGCCAAAAAATTTGCCAAGTTGCTACGTTAACCTGATTGTGCATAAACTTGAAACAACCCGCATCGGGCCAGCATAACTTGACACCAATAATGATAATTCAGGAGCTGGAATGAAAAACGCTGTTTACGTCACATTGCGCCACTTGTGGCCGACGCTGATTGCCGTCGGCGCCAGCGCGCTGCCGACTGTTGCACAGGCACAACTGGAAGAGGTCATCGTTACAGCACAGAAACGGGCCGAGTCGGCGCAGGATGTGCCCATCGCCATCACCGCGTTCGACGAAGAGGCCCTGCGCAGCAAGCAAATCAACGGCTTTGCAGACATGCGTTTCACCGCGCCCAACGTGTCATACACCAAGGGCAACTTCACCGGTAATAACTTCCAGATCCGCGGCGTAGGCACCAACCTTGTTGCGGCGTCCGCAGACAGCGGTGTGGGCGTGCATGTCAACGAAGTCCCGTTAATTTCGCCGCGCCTGTTCGAAACCGAATACTACGACATCGAGCAGGTGTCCGTGCTGCGTGGACCGCAGGGTACGCTCTATGGCCGCAACTCGACCGGCGGCGCCGCCAACATGATTACCCGGCCGGCGAACCTCGATGGCTGGGAAGGCAACCTCGAGGGGCAGTACGGCAACTACGATCACAAGAAACTCAGTGGCGCCATCAACCTGCCGCTGACCGACAGCCTGGCACTGCGCTTCGCGGGACTGTGGCTGGACCGCGAGGGCTACACGGAGAACGTGTACAACGGCAGCGATGTCGATGGCCGCGACCAGGTATCGCTGCGTGCATCCCTGCGCTGGGTGCCGACGGATACCACGCAGGTCGACCTGATGCTGTCCTGGTTCGATGAAGACAGTACACGCACCCGCAGCCAGAAAACGCTGTGCCAGAACGACCCCAGTGGCGTCATGGGCTGTCTGCCCGATCGCCTCGATTTCGATGTACCCAACCCGTCGTCGCAGCTGTCCAACATCCTGGCGTCCAACGCCCTGCTCGGTCCGCTAGGCGCTTTCACACTCGGCTCCAACGTGCGCGGCGAGGTACCCCGGGACCTGCGCCAGGTGGCCAGCGAGCGGGAGCCCCTCTACCGCGCCGATGAGACACTGGTGACCCTGAACATTGCGCAGGAACTGGGTGATTACACGCTGGCCTTTGTCGGCGGCTACCAGGACACCACCGTGCTCTCGCAAATGGACTACCAGTGGACCGTAACGGACCCCTTTCCCATTCCGACACTGCTGCCGGTGGTCGCGCCCACAGCGGCTGGCACGCTGTATGCCGATGGACTGTGGCCCATTTCCGCGCCTTCAGCCAATTCCACCGGGAGTGTTGGCGGCCATATCGACTCCTTCAGTCCGGGCCTTGAAGCCTACGATCAATCCAACCAGTCCTCGGAGCAGGTATCTGCGGAGCTGCGTCTGCAGTCCGATTTTGACGGGCCACTGAACTTTCTCGTCGGCGGTTTCTGGATGGATGTTGAACTGGACAATCAGTACTGGGTGTTCTCATCCGGCTTTGACTACTTCGCCAGTGTGTTTCCCGCGGCAGCCCTGGGCCTCGAAGGGGTGGGCTGGGTGGGCCCCCAATTCAATAATGAAACCGGTGACTACGGCATTCGTTCGCAGGCGCTGTTCAGTGAAATCTACTACGAGCTGACTGACACGCTGAAGCTCACCGTAGGCGCGCGCTACACCCACGACCGCAAAACCATCGAAGACCGGCAGATCCTCTTCAACAACGACCCGGTGACTGGCGCCCCCGTACTACAGCCTCTGGGCGCAGACCTGCCCATTCCCACTGCCACGCGGCGCGCCAGCAACGACTGGCGGGAAACCACCGGGCGCATCGTTATCGACTGGTCCGTAACGGCCGACACACTGGCTTACGCCTCCCTGTCCCGCGGGTACAAGGGCGGCGGCTTCAACCCGCCCTTCGACCCCGTGCAGTTCCCCAGCCAGAAGCCCGACTTCGCGCCGGAGTTCGTCGACGCGCTGGAGATCGGCACCAAGAACACGCTGCTCGACAACACCCTGCAGGCAAACTTCAGCGCCTTCCTGTACGACTACACCGACATGCAGGTATCCAAGATCGTCAACCGCACGTCGTTCAACGAAAACACCGATGCGCAGATCTGGGGGGGCGAGGCGGAGCTGGTGTTTGCCCCGAATGCGAGCTGGGTCGTCAACGCCAACCTCGCCTACCTGAACACCGAAGTGCAGGACTTTGAGAGCTTCGATACCCGCGATCCCACCGCAGGGCGCAGCGACGTCACCCTGCTCAAGGACCTGTCCAACGCATCCAACTGTGTGGCCCTGCTGGCGCCGGACGTCTACGCCGCGCAGTTTGGCTCACCGTTCACCAGCTGCAGTGCGCTGACGGCGGCCGGTGTGCCGATTACCGATGGCATTGCGCAGAACCTGGATGGCAACCAGTTGCAGAACGCCCCGGAGTGGTCTCTGAGTCTGGGCGCGCAGTACAACCTGTCGTTTGCCGATAGCAGCGCACTGTCACTGCGTGTGGACTACTACTGGCAAGACGCCATGTATGCGCGAATGTTCAATCGCCCCATCGACCGCATTGACGCCTGGGACATCTGGAACGCACAGGCTACCTACACCTCGGCAGACGGGCAGTGGTACGCCCGGGCCTATATCAAGAACATTGCTGATGACGACCACCTGGTGGCCATGTATGTCACCGATCCGTCTTCAGGCCTGTTCACCAATGTCTTCTCGATCGAGCCGAGAACCTACGGTATGGCGCTGGGCTACAACTTCTAGCGCTGTGCGCAACGCGCGGATGCGCGGCGATTTCTGCTACCATCGTGAGACGGTTTTTCACGATGGTTGCTCGCATGCCCAGACTACTGATCTACATCGTTGCCATTCCGCTGGTGCTGGTGCTCGCGATCGCAGCACTCCTGCCGCTGCTTCTGGACGAAGCGCGGCTGATACAGATCGCGACGGAAACGCTGGAAGAGCGCAGTGGCGCCAAACTGCGGGTAAACGGCGATGCCGGGCTGTCGCTGCTGCCCCGCCTGTCGCTGCGACTGGAGGATACCGAGCTGCAACTCCCGGGTGAGCAACAGCCGGACATCAGCGTGCAGCGGCTGTCGGTGGACGTCTTCCTGCTGCCATTGCTATCGAAGGAGGTGGCCATCAAGGGCATTGAGCTGGCCGGCCTTGAAGTGACCGTGCCCGCGGCCGAAGCGGCACCCGCCAGCACCACCGCCGGCCTCAGCGATGCCGAGCTGCAGGCCTTCTACGTGCAGCGCCGGCAAGCCTTGCGCGCCGGTGCCGAGGCCGGCGCGGGCGCGGCACTGGGCCTGCCGCTGGCCCTGAATATCGCCAATGTCACCGTGAGTGAAGCCCGCGTGCGCCTGCTACAGCCCAATGGCGCAGCACCGCAGGTCATCGACATTCCCTCGCTCCAAGCAAATGACATCAACCTTGAGGGCCGGCCTGCCGAACTCGGTGCGAACGTGGAGATCGCAGGCGAGCAAGCCCTCGCTATCACGCTGCAAACCCGCTTTACGGTCAGTGCCGACCAGAGCACGGCCACAGTGGAAGCACTCACTGTCACCATCGCCGGGGCCACCCCGGAACCGGTGAAACTCCAGGCCAGCGGCACGATCGGTATCAACACCCAGCGGGCCCAACTGGCTCTGGAGCTGGCAAGCGGTGAAATCACCGGTCAGGGCACACTGGCTTACAGCAGTTTCGAAAGCCCGCAAATTGATGCGAAGCTGCGCTTGAACCTGCTGGACCCCGCGCTGCTGCTACTGGCCGGGCCAGATGCTGCCGCTACCGCAAACACGGACACTGACGGTGAAGACACCGCACTGCCGCTGGACGCCATCCGCCTCGCCGACACCCGGGCCGACCTGCAGGTTGAGCGCGCCGTGTTCGGGCCGCACACGATCAACAACCTGCGCCTGCGCCTGCGGGCGCTGGAAGGCGTACTGAAATTGGACACCATCACCGGCACCTTGCATGGCGGGGCGTTGAGCGCCAGCGGCAGTCTGGATGCGCACCGCGCCACCGCCGTATTGTCGTCCCGCGGTGAACTCACCGGTTTGGATAGCGCAGCACTGCTCGCGGCGCTGGAGTCGGAGCCGCTGCTCACCGGGCTCGCGGACGCACGCTGGGAACTGCAAAGCCGTGGCAACACCAGCGACACACTGCTGCAGAATCTGCAGGGCCCGCTGAACCTGACAACCCGTGACATGGTGCTGCAGCAATTCGGGGTGGAGCGCATGCTCTGCGAGGTGGTTGCACAGGTCAATCAGGCATCGTTGAGCGCGCAACTGCCACAGCAGAGCACCTTCGAAGACTTGAGTGCACGTGTGACGCTGGGCGAAGGCAAGGCGCAGCTCGACCCGCTGCAGGCCAATCTAGAACACATTGGGTTGCGCGGGACCGGTAGCCTGGATCTCAACAGCAACGCTTTCAACGCGACATTCAGTGCGCGGCTTGCGCCCACCCTCAGCGAACTCGACCCGGCCTGTCGAGTGAATGAGCGCCTCACCGCTATCAGCTGGCCCGTGCTATGCAGTGGCACCCTCGACGGCAGCCCGGCCAGCTGGTGCCGCGTCGACAGCAAAGACATCATCGCTTCCCTGACCCGCAATGAACTCGAGCGCAAGGCAAAGGAAGAAGGCGGGCGCTTCCTGCAGCGCTTGTTTAAAGGCAAGGACTCCGACGGCAACTAGGTTGCAGCGGTCAGGCAGCCCGCAACGCCCGCCCCAGCCGCCGGCTGCCCAGCACTTCAGTGAAGTTACCTTCCTGCCACACTGGCTCGCCCTGAATCAACACCCGGGTGACTACGCCATCGGAGCGGTTCACCATCTGCTTGTGATCAAACAGCTCACGGTGGATGAAGGCACGATGGTCATTGCTGTCCCAGCCCTGCAGCGCCGCCGGGTCCAGCATTGTGATGTCCGCTTGCGCACCGATTTCCAGGCTGCCCACGTCCAGGCCAAAAAATTCAGCGGGTTCACGAGTCAGGCGCCGCACCATGGTGGCAACCGTCGCCAGGCTCTCGGCCTGCGCCAGCTTCAGCGACATCAGATTGCCGTCGAAAAATGCCATATTGGTGAGGTGGGCGCCTGAGTCGTTGAAGCCCGGCAGCGCGCTGGGGTGGAGCAAGTAGCCGAGGGTCGCGCGATTATCCTTGTTTCCCACGTCCACCCACCAGCGAAACGATTTGTCGTACTCGCGCAGCAGATGCAGCATGAAGTCGACTTCATCTCCCGTGGGGGCGGGGAATCGCGCAAATGCTTCCCGCTCGTCCTCCGAGCGCGCCTCGCCTGCCTGGCCACGTTGCACTCGCTGCAGCCGATCCAGGACCTGCTGCATGCTCTCTCCGTCCCAGTCCGCCACCGGTGCGCCATCGAAGATCATGCGATCAAGGTCACGAATGACCAGCTTATCCGGCAGCCCCAGCTTCGCTTTGAGGGTTGCCAGGTTGCGCCCCTTGCGACCGTGCTCCCAATCGCGGCGGAACTCGGCGATGAATTCGGGATCGTCGAGTAGCGCGCGACGGCCGGCAACATCATCGTACTCTTTGGCGATAAGCTTGCAGGTGGATGGCAATTCTTCAAATACGGGGCTGACAATGCCATCTGACCAAAGGCGGAAATTAGTACCCAGAGCCTGAAAGTGAATGCGCCCCTTCAGCAATGCACTGTTGATCAACTTCGATAGGCCAAGAAACGCATTGGACGCCTTGGGCGCAAGCACGAACTCCATCACCGACAAAGCCGATGTTTTCAGTGGTTTGCCGAACAGCCGGCCACTACTGAAGAGGAAATACAGCATGCCCTTGGCGCGATTCTCGATCAGCGGCGTCGTTTGCCATACCCTGTCGCGCCGGCGCACCACCCCAAGCAGACGCTTGAGCTCCGTGTAACCGGCAAACTGGGTGGGAATACGCTGGTCTGTATGCGGCTCGTTGGCGAGATAGTGGAAGGGAAGGCCATCGGTACTCAAGCCCAGGTAACCCTGCTCCATCGCCTGGTCCAACAGGGTTTCCATGCGAACCAGCTCGGCATCGGTGGGTTTGCGACTGATGCTGTTTTGCAGCCCCATCACTTCGACGCGCAACATGGAGTGAGGCACGAAGGCGCCAATATTGGGACCGAGCGCGAGATTGTCGAAGTGATCCATATAATCGCCGGTGTTGTCCCAGGTTATTGCCTCCACACATTTGCTCAGCACCTTTTTCGGGATGTTCTCCACCCGGGTAAAGCAGTCGACGATAGGGTTCTGTTCACCCTCCACCTGCTGGCCGAAGCAGGTGCCAAGGCTGCAGTTACCTACCAGCACTGTCGTGGTGCCGTGGCGCACCACCTCAGGTAAACGGGGGTCAAGATCCACCTCCAGATCGAGGTGTGTGTGAATATCCAGCAGGCCTGGCATCAGCCATTGGCCGCTGCCATCGATCACGCGGGCCGCTTCGGTGCGGGGCAGCCCGGCACCGCGAGCCGCCACCTTACCGTCCCGGATAGCGATATCGACCGTAGTGGGTGCCTCGCCGCTGCCATCGAAAACCAGTGCGTCGGTGATCAGGGTGTCCCAGGTTGTGCTCATGTGGTGTTGGCTCCGTGCCCTATCGCGGGGGGCTGTTGTCATGGGTAAGGACAATCTGCCATTGGCGAGAGGTGTAGTAAAGCGCTCCGCAGTGCGGGATGTTACGCCAGCTGTGCACCAGACCCCCTGCTCGCGGTGTTGGTCATGCCGCCCTCTCGCTTGATAATTTCATAAGCATGCTTATAATAAGCCACCCTACAACCAAGAGGGCACGCACGTGAGCCGCGCGCGCAACGACGCCACCGACCAGCTCAGCTTCGAACTGCACACCACGGCTCGCCTGCTGAGACGCAACTACGACCGTCGCGCCCGGGCCCATGGCCTGACCCGCTCGAAGTGGCAGGTACTGTGGTCCCTGGCGAGGGAAGAGGGCGTGAAGCAGGCAGAGCTCGCCGAGCGACTGGATGTGGCACCCATCAGCCTGACCCGGCAGTTGGACATACTGGAGCAGGAGGGCCTACTGGAGCGCCGCCGGGACGAACAGGACCGGCGCTGTTTTCGCATCTACCTGACGGCTGCGGCGCAGCCCGCGTTGACTACGCTACGCGAGCTGGCGGAACTCACCCGTGGCGAGGCACTGGCAGGCCTGTCCTTCGACGAAATCGTGCAATTGAAATCACTGCTGGAACGCATTCGCCTGAACCTGGGCAGAGAGGAGTAGAAAAGCATGTCACTGCTAGTGCAAAGACGCCTGCTGATGGGTGCGGGCCTGGTTGCCGGCGCGCTGGCTGTTGCCTGGTTCATGCTGGGCGGGCAAGGCAACATAAGCACCGAGAACGCCTACGTGAAGGCCAACAAGCTGGCCCTGTCCAGCGAGGTAAATGCCATCGTCAAGGCCGTACTGGTGCAACCCAACCAACCGGTTGAGGCGGGACAACTGCTGGTGCAACTGGAGGACCAGCCATTCCAGCTCGCGGTAGCCGAAGCCGAGGCCCATCTGGCGCAGGTACAGAACCAGATCATGGTCCGCAGGGCGGATTATGCCGAGGTTGAGGCGGAGATCCGCCAGGCAGAGGAAGATACCGCGTTCTACCAGCGCCAGCTGACGCGCAACCAGCGCATGGGGCCTTCGGCAATCTCCGAGGCTGACCTGGACGAGTCCCGCCAGCGGCTCGCACGCGCGCAGGCGCAAATTGCCATCAACAAGCAAAAGCTGGCAGGGCTGCGTGCGGCACTGGGTGGCAGCCCGGAGATGCCGCTGGAAGCACAGGCCGATATACAAGTGGCGCAGGCGCAGCTTGACCGGGCACGCTATCAGCTCTCACGCACACGCATCACCGCACCCGCCGCTGGTACGGTGGCCAATGAAGTACCCCAGCTGGGTGAAATGACGATGGCCGGTTTTGCGGTGGTGACTCTTATGGCCACCGACGACATCTGGATTGAAGCCAACCTCAAGGAAACGCAGCTGACGCACGTGCGGCCCGGTCAAACTGCCGAGGTAACCATTGATGCCTATCCGGGGCAGGTTCTGCGGGCGCGGGTTGACACCCTGAGCCCCGCCAGTGGTTCCGAGTTCGCGATGATCCCCGCACAGAACGCCAGCGGTAACTGGGTCAAGGTGGTGCAGCGCATCCCCGTACGCCTGCGGCTGGAAAGCGCACCGCAGGATGCAGTGCTGCGCGCCGGCATGAGCGCTCAAGTACGTATTGCCACGGAGCCCTCCGAACCACTGGCGAATGCGCAAGTGCAGCCCGCACACAGCGGGAACCAGGTGGCTGCCAACCCGCTGTGAGCCCGCGCACTGTAGCGCCGTGGCTGGTGGCCGCCAGCGTTATGCCGGCCACCATCATCCAGGTCGTTGACACCACCATCGCCAACGTGGCCCTGCCGCACATGCAGGGCAGCCTCGGCGCGAGCAGCGACCAGGTCATCTGGATCCTGACCTCGTACATTGTTACCGCCGCCATCATGACTCTGCCGGTCGGCTATATGGCGCAGCGCTTCGGCCGCCGCTCGGTGTTGCTATGGTCGGTTGCCGGATTCACACTGACCTCCATGCTCTGCGGCCAGGCCAACAGCCTCAACGAGATGGTGATGTGGCGCGTTGCACAGGGTGCTTTCGGGGCGTCACTCGCGCCACTTTCGCAGTCCATCCTGCTGGACACTTTCCCCAAGGAAAAACATGCTTCCGCCATGAGTATCTGGGGCATGGGCATCATGATCGGGCCCATTCTCGGACCCACCCTCGGCGGCTGGCTGACCGATACCTACTCTTGGCGCTACGTGTTCTACATCAATGTACCGCTGGGTGTTGCCTCGCTCATCGGCATCTACTGGTTCGTACCCAAAACCGCGACCGTGGAGAAACGCTTCGACCTGCTCGGGTTCGGTTTGCTGGCAGTGGCCGTGGGCGCGCTGCAACTGATGCTCGACCGCGGTGAACACGTGCTCTGGTTCGAGTCGCTGGAGATACAGCTTTACGCGGTCATGATCTGCCTCGGGCTGTACCTGTTTACCGTACATACCTTCACCAGTGACCAGCGCTTTGTCTCACCTGAACTGTTTCGCGACCGCAACTACGTCACCGGCGTTCTGTTCATCTTCCTGGTGGGCATCGTACTGCTGGCAACCATGGCCCTGCTGCCGCCGTTCCTGCAAGTGTGGAAGGGTTACCCGGCGGTCACCACCGGCCTGGTACTGATGCCTCGCGGTGTGGGAACCATGCTCGGCATGATGGTGGTCGCAAGGCTCATGAAACGCATTGATCCGCGGCTGTTGATCATTGTTGGCATGTGCACCGCGAGCTTCACCCTGGCCGAGATGGCCCGCTTCACCCTGGAGGTAGGGCAGACAACGCTGGCCATTACCGGCTTTGTGCAGGGGCTGGGGCTGGGGCTGGTGTTCATTCCAACAACGACACTCGCCTACGCCACCCTCGCGCCGCATTTGCGCGATGAGGGGGCGGCGCTGTTCAGCCTGTCGCGGAATCTGGGCAGCAGTATCGGTGTCTCCATGATCATGGCATTATTGACCCGCAATATGTGGATCAACCAGCAGGAGCTGGCTGCGCGGCTGACACCGGAATCGGGGTTGCCGCAGGGGGTGCACGACCCAGGCACGCTGGCCGCGCTGCCAGGGGAACTCATCGCCACCGTCAGCCGGCAGGCGGCAGAAATCGCGTATGTGAACGACTTCCACCTGCTGATGTGGGTAAACCTGGCCGCCATCCCCATGGTACTGCTGCTGCGCGTTCCAAAACACATTCGTCAGGCCAGCGCTGCAGACGTGGAAGCCTGATCCGGAGAGAGCTCCCTCATGACCCCCACCGGCACACCTCCCACCCTGGAACACACGTTCGCCGAGCTACCCGAGCGTTTCTATCAGCGCCTGGAGCCCACTCCGGTGGCGGCGCCTGCGCCGATCCGCGTCAACCGTGCGCTGGCGCAGCGCCTGGGCCTGGACGCGGACTGGCTGTCCTCGCCTGCCGGCACTGAATGGCTCGCCGGCAACGCCATAACACCGGGCTCCCACCCGTTGGCGGCGGCCTATGCGGGGCACCAGTTCGGTGGTTTCAACCCGCAACTCGGTGATGGCCGAGCCATTCTGCTGGGCGAACTGCGCGATGGCGAGGGGCGGCTGTTTGACCTGCAATTGAAAGGCGCCGGCCCCACCCGCTGGTCGCGCGGCGGGGACGGGCGCTCACCGCTGGGCCCGGTGCTGCGGGAGTACATCGTCAGTGAGGCAATGGCCGCACTGGGTGTGCCCACCACCCGGGCACTGGCCGCCGTGGCCAGTGGAGAGCCCGTCATGCGCGATCGCGCGCTGCCCGGTGCTATTCTGGCACGGGTAGCCAGCAGCCATCTGCGTATCGGCAGCGTTGAGTATCTCTCCTCACGCAAGGACACCGAGGGGCTTCACCTGCTGGTGGACTACACTTTGCAGCGCCACTTCCCGGAGCAGACTACAGCCGAAAATCCCGCGCTGGCACTGCTGAACGCCGTTATCCAGGCGCAGGCGAGGCTGATCTCCCAATGGCAGTTGCTGGGCTTTATCCACGGCGTCATGAACACCGACAACATGCTGCTCTGCGGAGAAACCATTGACTACGGCCCCTGTGCCTTCATGGACGCCTTCAACCCGGACACCGTATTCAGCTCCATCGACCACGGTGGGCGCTATGCCTATCGCAACCAGCCCGGCATCGCCCACTGGAACCTGGCGTCGCTGGCGCAGGCTCTGGTCCCGGTGCTGCACAACGATGCCGAGCAGGCTGTGGCCCTGGCGCAGGCTGCCGTCGATACCTTCAGCGACCACTTCCTCCAGGCACACACCGAGGGCCTGAATGCCAAACTGGGGCTGGGCGAACCACAGGCCGATGACGCGGCGCTGATCGAGCAGCTCTACACCTTGATGGCAGAGCACGCCACTGACTTCACCCTGACCTTCCGCCGCCTGGCAGACCTGGCGCACCCCGTTCCCGGCAACCCGCAGGCTATTGGCGAGGTGTATAAACTGCCCAACGCGTTCGACCCCTGGCTGGCACAGTGGCGGGAACGGTTGGCGCGAGAAGCGTGCGATCCGCAACAGCGCCAGACCGCGATGTACCGTGCGAACCCGGTATTCATAGCCCGCAACCACCTGGTCGAGGCGGCGCTGGCAGCGGCCACCGACAACGCCGACTTTGCGCCCTTCCACACCCTTGTCGAACGCCTGGCGGCGCCCACGCAGTGGCAGCCGGCGAGCCGTGCGCTGGCCCTGCCCCCCGAGGAGGGACAGCGTGTCTACCAGACGTTCTGCGGTACCTGAGCGGCCGGTGCGCGCAGCTGATGCCCCGGTCGGGGCCCGCAGCGCCCCGTGTTTCGACTCGACTGGGGCAAGGCAGTATAATGCCGGCTTCACCCAGCCCATGCTTCGAGTGACACCTTGACTACGCAATTTTTCGGCAAGACCCTTTCCGGGCCCTTCACGATTCCGTCCGGTATCGTGACCACGGCGACGTCGATCATCCAGTATGTTTTCGACCACATGCCCGAAGTGGGCGTCGTCACTACCAAGAGCATCGGCCTGAAGCCGCGCCTCGGCAATCGTGAACCCGTGCTCAGCCAGTACGCCCCGGGCTGTTTTGTGAACGCCGTGGGGCTGACCAACCCCGGCGCCGAAGAATCCGTGGCGCTGCTTGGCCAGTTGCGTGTGCCGCAGGACCGCTTCCTGCTGACCTCTATTTTTGGCGGCAGCCTCGAGGAATTCGTCGAGGTGGCAAAGCTGCTCGCCCCGGTGTCCGACGGCCTCGAGTTGAACCTGTCCTGCCCGCACGCTACGGGCTACGGCATGGCCATGGGCCAGGACCCGGAGATGGTGCGTGCCATTACCGCCGCGGTGAAAGCCGTGGTGGATATCCCCGTCATCCCCAAGCTCACCCCCAACACGCCGAACATTGCCGAAATCGCTCAGGCCGCTGCCGAGGGCGGCGCTGACGCGCTCTGTGCCATCAACACCCTGGGGCCCGGCTACACCTCTGCACACGGTCACCCCGTGCTCAGCAATGGTGCCGGCGGCATGTCCGGCAAGGGCGTGCTGCCCATCGCCCTGAAATGCGTCAGGGAGGTTGTCGCCGCCACGGGGCTGCCCGTGATCGGCTGTGGCGGTGCCAGCAGCGCGGCCGATGTGCGCGCCTTCTTCGACGCCGGTGCCAGCGTGGTGGGTGTCGGCTCAGCATTGGTGGGCATGACCACCGCCGACATGCAGGCCTACTTCCACACGCTGCAGCTGGACCTGGACCACACACAGGACCGCGCCGAAAGCCTGGTACGCTACGACATCGACATGCAGTTCCGCCCGGTATCGCTGGTCAGCAACCAGCGGGTCTGCGACGATATCGCCATCCTCACCTTCGACCGCAAAATCAATGTGCAGGCCGGGGAGTTTATCTTCCTGTGGATTCCGGGCCTGGGCGAAAAGCCCTTCTCGGCGCTGACTGACGACCCCTTCTCACTGGTTGTCATCGACCTGGGCGAGTTCACCCACACGCTCATGGACCTGCCAGTGGGCACCGAAGCCTATGTGCGCGGGCCACACGGCGTGCCAGTCGAGCCGCCGGATGACGCCCGCATCATGGCGGTTGCCGGGGGCACGGGGCTGGCGGCGGTGTACCAGATTGCGCGGGATTTCGGCAATGCAGAAATCTTTGTTGGCGCACGCAGTGAAAACCGGCTTTACTTTCTCGACGAGTGCGCGCAAATCGCCGACCTGCACGTGGCAACAGACGACGGCAGTAGCGGCTTCCACGGCCGCGTGACCGAGCTGCTGCGGCAACGGCTGAGCAACATGAGCGATGCTGAACGGAGCGCGCTGGTCTTCTACAACTGTGGGCCGGAGCCCATGGTACACGCCGCGGAAGCCGTGCAGCGCGAGTTCTGCAAGCCGGAGCAGATCTTCAGCGCCATCGACTACCTCACCAAATGCGGGGTGGGCATTTGCGGTGCCTGTGCCGCACCCGATGGACGCCGCGGCTGCGTCGATGGGCCCTTCCTCTAGGAGATCACCATGTATCAGTACCAGACACTCACCACCCACATAGAAGACCGGGTCTGCACCCTCACCCTGAGCCGCCCGGACCAGTTGAATGCCTTCACCGTGGAGATGGCCCACGAGCTCATCGACTTCTTCGGCCGGGCCAGCGACGACGATGCCATCGGTGCCATTGTGGTAACCGGCGCCGGGCGCGCTTACTGCGCCGGCATGGACCTGTCGGAGAACGGCAGCCCCTTTGGTCTCGACGAGTCGCTCACACCCACCATCGACGATGTGCGCGAACGCGGTGACGACCCCGAAATTCTTGACGGCGTGCGCGACACAGGCGGCCGCGTCACGCTCGCGATTTTTGACTGCACGAAGCCCGTGATCGGCGCCATCAACGGGCCCGCGGTGGGCATCGGCGCCACCATGACGCTGGCCATGGATATTCGACTGGCCTCCGACCGCGCGCGCATCGGCTTCGTGTTCGGCAAGCTCGGTATCGTGCCCGAGGCCTGCTCCAGCTGGTTCCTGCCACGTATCGTCGGCATTCAGCAGGCACTGGAGTGGGTGTACACGGCCGACATCTTCGATGCACAGGAAGCCCTTACCGGTCGCCTGGTGAAAGCCGTATACGCCCCCGACGAATTGCTGCCCGCCGCGCGGGCGCTGGCGCTGCGCATCATCAGCAACCGCTCTCCGGTTGCCATAGCGCTGGCCCGGCAGATGCTCTACCGCAACGCCGCCGCCGAGCACCCCCGCACGGCGCACGAGGTAGACTCCATTGCCATGTTCTACACCAGTCTGGATGACGGCAAAGAGGGCGTTGCGAGCTTCCGCGAAAAGCGCGAGCCGGCCTTCCGCAGCAAGGCATCCGCCATGCCTGACTTCTACCCCTGGTGGTAACGCCAAGCGCCCCGGTGCCACTGGGCCTGATCATCGACCCCGACGGGGATACCGTCCAGTCACTTTCTACGTTGCTCACGGACAAGGGCTTTGACGTGCTGCACTGCAGTTCCATCGCCGAGAGCCGGGCCGCTCTAAAGGACAAGGCCAGCGCTACCGCAGTGGCCTTCGTTGCGCTGGACCTGCCGGATGGTGACGGGCTTGAACTGCTGGGCAAAGAAAGCCTGCTGCAGGATCACACCGATGTCGCCCTGATGCATCACGACGACGACCCGGCCCGGGCGCAGCGTGGCATTCGCGAGCAGGCGAGCTACTTTTTCCGCAAACCGCTGGACACCGAATTCGTCTCGGAACTGCTGGAGGACATCAGCCAGGAATATGAGCAGCAGCGCACACAGGCCGGTGTCGACGACAGTGTCGCCATCGATCAGTTCGGCATGATGCGCGGCAACTCCCCGGCCATGCGCAAGCTCTATCGCGTGGTACGCAAAGTGGCGCCCTCCAACGCCACCGTGCTGGTCGTCGGCGAGAGCGGCACCGGGAAAGAGCTGGCTGCGCAAACGCTGCACCAGATGTCTGGCTCCAGCGGCCCCTTCGTGGCCATGAACTGTGGCGCCATTGCCAGCGAGCTGGCCGAAAGTGAACTCTTTGGCCACGAAAAGGGCAGCTTCAGCGGCGCCGAACGACGCCACGCGGGCTACTTCGAAAGGGCCGAAGGAGGCACGCTGCTGCTGGATGAAGTGGGTGAAATGCCGCTGGACCTGCAGGTCAAGTTGCTGCGCGTTCTGGAAACCGGCAAGTTCCGCCGGGTGGGTGGCACACAGGACCTCACCATGAATGTGCGCTTCCTCGCCGCCACCAACCGCGACCCGGAAACGGCCATTCGCGACGGCCTGCTGCGCGAGGACCTCTACTTTCGCATCGCCCAGTTCTGCCTGCGCATGCCGCCATTACGCGAGCGTGAGCGCGACGTGGCGGGGCTCGCGCATGCGTTTCTGCATGAGCTCAACGCCCAACACGACAATGCAAAACGCTTCTCGCAGGATGCCATCGAAGCAATCGTCGCCTACCCCTGGCCGGGCAATGTGCGCGAACTGAAAAGTGCCGTGGAACGGGCCTACATCCTCGCGGAACAGACGCTGGAGCCGGAACATCTGCCTGAGGGGCAGATTGAGCAGGCCGGCGAGTATCTGCGTATTTCGGTGGGTGAATCTCTGCAACAAACCGAAAAGCAGCAAATCCTGGCCACCATCGAGGCCTGCGACGGCAACAAGAAGGAGGCGGCCGAAGCACTCGGCATTGCCCTGAAAACGCTGTACAACAAACTCAAGGAATACGACGAAAAAGACTGACCGGAAGCCCCCGGGCACCGCTTGTGAGGGCTACTGGCTAATCCTTGTTTTCCTGCAACAGCTCCTCGCCCCGGTGGGTCAACACGAAGCCGCGCTTGTGTTTCACCCGAAACATCGCCGCCCAGGGCATCAGCACGGCGTCCCCCTCGGGCCGGGTTATGCACGCAAATCTGACGATCCCTGCCGCGGGATCAATCTGCAATTCCGAGATCACTCCAATCTCCACGCCGTCAGCGGTATAAACCTGGGCTCCCAGCAGATTGGAGGATGGCATTCCCTGGTCCACATCGACACCCTCTTGAAACCTCTCTCCCCCTCTACCATGCAGGTTTCGCACCAACCCATCCGGGCCGCCCTGCGGCGCGCAATTGCGCCGGCCGCCCGCGACGCCAACCAGCGGACGCAGCACATTTTGTAAAAAAATCGCCTGCGAGCAGTCATTTTTTCAAACCCGGTGCCCCACCCCCAGCCGACCCGGGGCGGCTCCCGTGGCGCCATCGCCAGCCCTGAGGCACGTGCGGCAACGCGATCGCTCCCGCCGCAGAACGCCCTGCCCACGCGGCTTTCGGGCCGACTCGCGCACAAGGGCAACCCGCTTCGTCGGCGACGGTGCGGCTTGCAAAACGGACCGAGGCGTACATTGCTGGCATGGTTCTCGCTTCACCCTCCCCGACAGCCGCTCGTATCGCCACAGATCAAAGTCGGCGATACCTCAGGCGCAACCAAGGAGTAACACATGATCGATACACGCAAACCCGCCAGAATGCTCTGTGCCAGCCTCGCCGTAGGCTCGCTTCTTTCGCTTCCGCTGCATGCCAGCGATCACGATGAAAGTCACACGGCGAACACAGTGACAGCGCCGACGCCGGCCGTCGCGGAGGACAGCGAGACCTCGACGGCTACCGACTTTGAGCAGCAAGCCAGCGACGCCTGGCTGGAAGGCAAGCTGGAAACCGTATACCTGTTCAACCGGCACCTGAACAACTTCACCATTGACCCTGACGTTGCCCATGGCGCGGTCGTCCTGACCGGGGCGGTAGATTCTACGGTCAGCAAGGAATTGGCCGGTGAACTCGCTCAGGGTGTAGAAGGGATCACGGACGTGACCAACCGCCTGACGGTGGCCGATGACACCCGTGGCAACGAGAATGGCCGCGATTTCTCGGAACGCGTTGAAGACGCGACCCTCACGGCCGAGGTGAAAACCCTGCTGCTGGCCAACAGCGAAACCAGCGGGCTGCAGATCAACGTCGATACGACCGGCAGTGAAGTCACCCTCAGTGGTCGTATCGATAGCTCTGCAGAGAAAGACCTCGCCGGCGAAATTGCGAGTCAGGTTGATGGTGTGACAGGCGTGAACAACGAACTGCAGGTAAACAGCTGATAAACAACGCAGCACCGGTGGCGCCACTGGCGCCGCCGTTTATCACCAGAAGCACCACTAAAAAGGAGAACTACCATGCTGTATTGGGCACTTATATTCCTGGTTGTCGGCCTTGTTGCCGGCCTGCTTGGCGCATCCGGCATCGCCGCCATCGCCGGGCAGATATCCTGGGTACTGTTCGTGATCGGCATCATTCTGCTGGTCATCCACCTGGTGTCTGGCCGCAAACCGCCGTCACCGTAAGTACGTTGCCGGGGTCTGGCACGACCCCGGCTTCACTTTGCCAACTTCACGGAGAAATACCTATGTCACTACTCGATTCTGCTACCGAAATGATTGAAAAACGCATTGAGCAACTGAATCACAAAATCGATGCGGAGCAAGCCGAGGCGGAACGCAAGATGGCCGAGGCGGAGAGCGAGAAGGCGCGCGCCGACCTGCAGACGGAAATGAAGAGCCGTACGCGGGAGCTACAGGATAAAATTGATGACGCGGGTAAACAGCTGAAAGAAGCAAAAAACGCCAGTGAATCGCGCCTGCAAGCGATTGTGGACGGCTTCAAAGGGAAGTGAAAATGAAGGGCAAAGAACGCGTAATGAGCTGATAAGGTGGGCCCCGCCTCGCCGGCCAAAAGCTCGGCAGCGCCCACCATGACTTACTTGATGAAAAGCATCTCCTGGTATTTCGGCAGCGGCCACAACTCGTCGGCGACCTCTGCCTCAAGAGCGTCCGCATGTGATCGAACCTCATTCATCAGGCCGCGAACCTCCTTCGCACAAAACTGCATATGCTCCTCTGTTGAGCTAAAGTCCTCCTTTTCCATGGCCGCGCTCAGCTTGCCTACTGCTTCCATCATGGCATTGGCGTGTGCTGCCACCGTTTTGGCCGTTGATTGATCGAGCTCCACACCGATGCTTGCCATGTTTGTACCGGTGCTTGCCAGCGTTGACAGGTAGCTGACAGCGGCGGGATAGATCAAGGTCTTGGCCATGTCGATGACCAATTTTGCTTCGACTTCGATAGAAAGCACATACTGCTCGGAATACACCTCGAACCGGCTTTCCAGTTCAACCGGGCTAAGAACAGCCGTGCGTTCGAACAGTTTAACAACCGACTCTTCTCGCAGGGCAGGAAGCGCATCGGCAGTGGTCGGTATGTTCTTCAGCCCGCGCTCCGTAACCGCTTTTTCATGCCATTCGGCGGAGTAGCCATCGCCACCAAAAACCACATTGCCGTGTTCATTCATCAGCGCCTTGAGCACGGTAACCACCGCTTCAGCCTGGTTGCTGCCCTTGCCCAGCTCTGCCTCAAGCTTCTCGGCAATCCAGCCCAGGGAGTCAGCCAACATGGTATTCATGGCGACCAGCGGGCCGGCCACTGACTGGGAAGAGCCCACCGCCCGGAATTCAAAGCGGTTGCCCGTGAATGCGAAGGGTGATGTCCGGTTCCGATCACCCGGGTCACGTTCAAAATTGAGGATTTGCGCCAATCCCAGGTCCATTTCGCCGCCATCGCTTTTCTGACTGACTCTGCCTTCCTTGATGTCAGTGAACACCTTCTCCAACTGGTCGCCCAGGTAGACAGACAAAATGGCCGGTGGTGCCTCGTTTGCGCCCAGGCGGTGGTCATTGGAGGCGGAAGCGATAACGGCCCTGAGCAGCGGGCCGTACAGGTGCACGCCGCGGATGACAGCGCCACAGAACAACAGGAATAGCAGGTTCTCGTGCGGCGTTTTCCCGGGGTCCAACAGGTTGCCCTGGGTGGAATTGCCGACCGACCAGTTGACGTGCTTGCCTGAGCCGTTGATGCCAGCGAAGGGCTTTTCATGCAGCAGACACATGAATCCGTGTTTCTTCGCGGTGGACTTCATCAGCGTCATCATCAACTGCTGGTGATCAGCGGCCACATTGGCAGCCTCAAAGTACGGCGCAATTTCAAACTGCCCCGGAGCCACCTCGTTATGATGGGTTTTGGCAGGGATGCCCAGTTTATACAACTGGTCTTCATAATCCTGCATGAAAACCTGCACACGCGCGGGAATGGCGCCGAAGTAGTGGTCGTCGAATTCCTGCCCTTTCGCTGGCGAGGCACCAAACAGCGTACGACCCGCCAGCAGAAGGTCGGGGCGGCTATTGGCGAAATGGGTATCGACCAGAAAGTATTCCTGCTCGGCACCGCAGCTGGAGTTGAGCGTGGCAATCTCCGTTTCGCCCATGAGGCGAAGCACTTTCTGCGCCGCGAGGTCCATAGCCGCGTTCGAGCGTAACAGCGGTATCTTTTTGTCCAGTGCCTCCCCCGTCCAGGACATAAAAACGCTGGGAATCATCAGGGTAGCGCCGTTGTCGGTATGCATGATGAACGCGGGGCTGGTGGGGTCCCAGGCTGTGTAGCCGCGTGCCGCATTCGTCATGCGCAGGCTGCCGTTGGGAAACGAGGAACCATCGGGCTCGCCCTTTATCAACAGGCTACCCGAGAATTCGGTAATCGCGCCGCCATCCGGATTGGTAATGATGAATCCGTCGTGCTTCTCAGCGGTAATATTGGTCATCGGGTAGAAGATATGTGAGAAGAACTTGGCACCCTTGGATACCGCCCACTCCTTCATGGCTGCGGCCACCACATCCGCCGTAGCCGGGTCCAGTGGCCCGCCGGTCTGCACGGTTTTCTTCATCGCCTTGAAAGCTGTTTTTGACAGCGCCCATTCCATGCGAGCCAGGTTAAAGACATCCTCGGCCCAGATGTTTCCCAGAGGGTCCGGCTTCTCAACGGCTATGGGTTTGCGGTTGGAAATGTTTTGTATCGCCTGCAGGCGGGATGCATTGGCACTCATGTCTGTTCCTGGCTCAGATAAAGGTAGGTAGTCCAAGCAATAAACAGGCCAAAGCTCCCCGCTCAACGCAGGGTATTGTTTATTAAAGGAAACTTCTGGCGACCTGCGGCCATACTGGCTCGCTGCCTTCAGGCGGCAGGATGAAAAGCTGCTTTATTGCGCGCGGCGCACCAAAACGGGGCGCCAATCGGGGCTGGCTCTTCATCATTAACGATGGGATGGTGCCGGAGGACTAGGATGGTAGGACCAGGCGGATTCGAACCGCCGACCTCTACCATGTCAAGGTAGCGCTCTAACCAACTGAGCTATGGTCCTGTCGTGAGGAGCGGGATTATAAAGCTGCCGCAAGGAATCCTCAACCTGTTTCAACCTGACCCCTGCAGCGCTGTCACCACGCCACCTCTGGCGCCGGAAATCCGAATGCGTATACACTGCAGCGTCCAGTCATTCAAATAACAGGACACTGGCATGTTTGATCAAGAACACCCGGCGCGTCGTGCCGCCCTGCTGTCGAGAGAGTACGTTCACAGCAAGAACAAGGCCGGCTGGCTCGCACTCTACGCGGAAGACGCCATTATCGAAGACCCGATCGGTGTCTCGCACATTGACCCGGCAGGGAACGGCCACCGGGGGCCAGCTGCGCGGGAAGCATTCTGGGATAACTTCATCGCGCCGGTTGATATCCGTATCGAGATACTCGAATCGTTTGCCGCGGGCAACGAGGTGGCCAACCTGGTTAACCTGACGATCACCATTGATGGCGGCGAGGGCAAAACCCTGCAACAGAAGGTGCATGGCGTTTTCACCTACCACGTTGACGATGCCGGAAAACTCCTGTCATTGCGCGGCCACTGGGAAACCGATGACCCGCGCAACGCCCTGATGGAGGTCGCCGCAGACGGCACCCTGACGCCGGTTGCCTGAGCACTTCCCTGACATCGACGGGATGATATGCTTGGGAAAACACCAGGCAGCCACGCACTGGCGCGACGGGGATACGCATGGCAAGTATTCAACAACTTCTCAAGGATATTGCGGCCGCGCCGGACGGTCCACAGGTTGCCGCCATATTCGATTTCGACGGCACAATTATCTCCGGCTACTCGGCAACCTCCTTCATTCGTGAGCAGCTGCGCCGCGGTGATTTGCAGGTGCGGGAGTTGCTGGAGCTGGCGCAGGCCATGACCAGCTTCGGGCTCGGAAACCTGGGCTTTTCCGCCATGATGACCGTGACCACGCAGTTCCTGCGCGGCATCACCGAAGCCAGCTACGAGGAACTCGGGGAAACGCTCTATCAGGACCAGCTGGCGCGACGCATCTACCCCGAGTCGCGAGCGCTGATCAATGCCCACCTCGCCAAAGGCCATACCGTGGCGGTGATATCTTCGGCCACGCCCTATCAGGTAACGCCCGCTGCGCGCGACCTGGGTATTGATCACGTCATGTGTACGGAGCTAGAGGTCAAGGACGGCCTGTTCACCGGCGACGTGATCAGGCCCACCTGTTTCGGCCAGGGTAAAGTCGACGCCGCCGAGCAACTGGCGCGCGAACAGGGTGCCGACCTGGACCAGAGCTTCTTCTATAGCGACAGCCACGACGATCTGCTGTTGCTGGAACGCGTTGCCCTGCCCCGCGTGCTGAATCCGAACAGTCGGCTGCTGGGTATTGCTCGCGACAGGCACTGGCCCGTGGCCAGATTCTCCAGCCGCGGCCGCCCTTCCCTGTCGCTGTACCTGAGATCGGCCGCTGCAACGGCGAGCCTTGTGCCCACCTTTCTGGCCGGCTTGCCCGTCTACGCTCTTACCCGCTCCCGGCGTCAGTCACTGAATTTTTCACTGTCGCTGTTTGCCGACACCGCCAGCGCACTGATCGGGTTGGACCTCAACGTCAAGGGCAAGCAACACCTGTGGTCACACCGCCCCGCGGTATTCATCTTCAACCACCAGAGCAAGGCCGATGTGGTGGTCATCGCCAGCCTGCTGCGCAGCGACATGGCGGGGGTAGGTAAACAGGAGATTCGCAAACTGCCCGTCATCGGCCGGGTGCTGGAGTTCGCCGGCGTGGTGATGATTGACCGCGCCAACGCGGCAAGTGCGATCGATGCGATGACACCGCTGGTTGAAGCCATGCGCGATGAGGGTAAGTCGGTTGTACTGGCACCCGAAGGCACCCGCAGCGTCTCGCCGCGCCTTGGCGCCTTCAAGAAAGGTGCATTCCACCTCGCCATGCAGGCTGGCGTGCCGATCATTCCGATTGTGATACGCAATGCGGGGGATGTCGCCCCCAAGGGCGATTTCGTGTTCCGCCCCGCCACGGTCGACGTGGAGGTCCTGGAGCCCATCGACACTCGAAAGTGGCAGGCGAGCGACCTGAACACACACATCCGCGATGTGCGCAATCGTATGCTCACGGTGCTCGGGCAGCCGCTGGAACCGGTGGCAGAGACCACCAGCCCGCGCCGTGGCAGGCCGCCGGGCAAACGCAAGACACCGGTCAAGGCAAAAGCAAAAGGTGAGACGACGGCAAAGACAAAGGCGCCGACTCCCACGAAGACGCAACGCCCGGCAGCCAAGAAGACGCCCGCGACACAACAACGCGCCAACACCCCCGCCACGCGCGGTCGAACCGTCAAAGCGCGGCCCAAGGCAAAGCCCAAGAACCGCGCCGGCGGGGTGCCTAGTCAGTGAGCCTGGAGGGCAAACTGGACCATTGTCCATGGCCTTCCGGTGCGGCCCCCGTGCTGTTCCTGCTGGACACCCGCAATCGCTTTGAAGAGCAACTGCTGCAGCGCTGGGTAGCGCAGCATGCGTTGGCGGGCGATGGCCGGGATTGCGAACAGCTCACCCTTGACCTGGGGGACGACCGACGCGGCATTGATACACGCGAACTGCGTCAGCACCTGTCGCTGCCTGACGAGGTAACCATTGCCCCGTTGCGGGTTGCCTGGACGCCACCGCTGGCCGCCATCAACGCCGGGCCACAGCTGCGCGACCTGGTGCTAGGTGACCCGCGGCGCCCCAGCGCGCGGCGTGCCCGGCGCATTGCCGAACAGGAACCCGAGCGCATGCACCTGGTGTGTGGCGAACCCGATTCGCTGGGCAACCTGCGACAACGCTACCACCACAAATACGCCCAGGAGAGCAACGCCGACAGCACAGCATTCGGCACGTTCGTCGCCCGACAGGCCGCTGTGGTGCTGGATATTGCCGAGCGGCGTTTGCAGGGTGGGCGCTACAAGGTGCCGCGCTATGTTGCCGAGAGCCTGCGGGCCAATCGCAGCTACAACGAAGCCCTGGAACAACTGGCCAAACAGGAGGGCACAACACGCGAAGCGCTGCTGAAGAAGGCCTCTGTCTACATGGAGGAAATGATCTCCATTCCCGGCACGTTCTGGCTGGATGTCTGGGCGAGCTTCTGCAGCTTCTGTCTGCGCCTGGGTTACGAGCGGGAAATCGTCTGTGACCCGCAGGCGGTGGAAGCCATGCGTCAAACCGTGCGCGACCACCCCTCCATGCTGCTCTGGACCCACAAAACCTACCTCGACGGTATGGTGGTGCCCAAGGTGCTCTACGACAACGACTTCCCCATGCCGCACATGTTCGGCGGTGCCAATATCGCCTTTGCCGGCATGGGTTTCCTGATACGCCGCTCTGGCGGCATCTTTATCAAACGCAGTTTTGGTGACAACGCCCTGTACAAGCTCACACTGCGCCACTACATCGGCTACCTGATGGAAAAGCGCTTCCCGATGAACTGGTCTTTCGAGGGCACACGTTCACGGCTGGGCAAGCTCATGCCGCCACGCTACGGGCTGCTAAAGTATGCCCTGGAGGCCTGCCACGCCACCGACGCGCGGGACATTCACATCATCCCGATTTCGATCAGCTACGACCTCATTCGCGATGTCGAGGAGTACGCCACCGAGCAAACCGGGCGCGGCAAGGGGGCGGAGTCACTGCGCTGGTTCATCGGCTACGTGCGCAGCCTGGCACGCCCCATGGGCAAGATCTACATGGATATCGGCAGCCCGGTTGTGCTGCCCTCAGCACCGGACCCGGATGACAGCCTGGCCCTGTCCAAGATCGCTTTCGAAGTGGCAGTAGAAGCCAACCGTGTCACCCCCATCACCTTCCCCTCACTGGTCACCATGAGCCTGCTCGGCGCCGCGCCCAAAGCGCTGACCGAGGCCGAGGTAGTTGAGGACCTGCGCGCGCTGCTGGATTGGGCAGAGGCGCGCTCGCTGCGCATCTCCGCCGACTTTGATCGCGGCTATGCCGAGCAGATGGACGGCCTGCTCGGCATCATGATCAACGAGGGCATTGTCGCTCGCTACGACGAGGGGCCCGAAGACGTATACGCCATTGCACTGGAACAGCACCCGGTCGCCAGCTACTACCGCAACACGGTCATTCACTTTTTCGTCAACAAGGCGATCATCGAACTGGCCCTGGTCAAATCTACTGAAGGCAAGGACGTCGATGCGTTGGCAACATTCTGGACAGAAGTCGATGAGCTGCGGGATCTGTTCAAGTTCGAGTTCTTCTATGCGCCCAGCGCCGAGTTCCACCAGGAGATCCGCGAGGAGCTGGCCCGCTATCACCCGGACTGGGAGTCACTGCCGGCCACCACGCCGGGGGGGTTCACCCAACTGCTGCTGGGCATGACCCCGGTGGTGGCGCATGTCACGCTGCTCACTTACGTGGAGGCGTATTCGGTGGTGTCCGACCTGGCAGCCCGCGCCGGTGATGCGCCACTGGAGAGCCAACAGTGCGTTACCGAGGCGCTGACATTGGGCCAACAGCTCTATTTGCAGCGCCGCATCAGCAGCGCCTCGTCAATCGGCAAACTGCTGTTCCGCAACGGCTACCGGATGCTGGAGCACCGCAAGCTGGCCGGCGGCGATGACCCCGAGCTGGCGTCGCGCCGACAGGCATTGGCCAGGCAGCTGCGCGCACTGAAACGGCGCCTCGAGGTCATCCGCGCCCTCGGCCTGACGGGCCGTGACCGAACCAAGGAATCCCTGCAATGAACAACCTGAAAGTCGGCCTGCTCGGCGGCGGCTCCTGGGGCACCACAGTCGCCGCCCTGGTGGCCCGCAACGCCCCCGCCACACTCTGGGCGCGCAACCCGGAAACGGTGCGTGAGATCAACCAGCAGCACAGTAACGAAACCTATCTGCCCGGGGCCCGACTGCCGGAAAAGCTGCAGGCCACGGCGGATATCGGCGAGGCAGTAGCGGGGGCAGACGTGATCGTGATGGGCATTCCATCGCAGAACTTCCGCAGCGTGCTGCAGGAGGTGCGCGAGCACATTCGCCCCTGGGTACCGGTCATCAGCCTGACCAAGGGCCTGGAGCTCGATACCCGCATGCGCATGACAGAAATTATTGCCGAGGTGCTGCCCGGCCATCCCGTGGGTGTACTCACCGGCCCCAACCTGGCGCGCGAGATCATGGCCGGCCAGGCGGCGGCGAGTGTCATCGCCATGGAAGACGCGATCATCGTGCGTGAACTGCAGTGCCTGTTCTCCAGCGGCCTGTTCCGCGTGTACACCAACACGGATGTGGTGGGCTGCGAACTGGGCGGCGTGCTGAAGAACATCATCGCCATCGCCGTGGGTATGGGCGACGGCCTGGGTGCCGGCGACAACACCCGCGCCGCACTCATCACTCGCGGCCTGGCAGAAATCACCCGCCTCGGTTGCGCCATGGGCGGCCGGGCTGAAACGTTTTCGGGCCTCGCCGGTATGGGCGACATGATCGCTACCTGCACCAGCGCGCAAAGCCGCAACCGCCACGTCGGCATGGAGCTGGGGCGGGGCAAGACCCTGGAAACCATCGCTGCCGAGATGTTCATGGTGGCAGAGGGCGCCAAAAGTGCACCGGCGGTGATGGCACTGGCGGAGCAGTACGGTGTGGAAATGCCGATCGCCAGCGACGTCTACAAGGTGCTCAGCGGTGAAACCTCGGCCCAGCGCATCTTTCGCGGGCTACTGCGGGTGACCGCCGGCGCCGAATCCGAACCGGGTTAAAAGGCTTTTACGCAGCGGCCTCTTTCTCCCGACGAGGCTCTGGTGCAGAATGGCGCCAAAGCGACCACACGGAAACGCCCATGAAAAACCTGCCGCTGGCCATCGGGCTGCTTGCACTCTGTGTGCTCACCTCTCAGACAGCCAGCGCCGGCAAGTTTTCTCACTTGAGCGGTAACCCGGACCTGCGCTCAGCCTCGGCGCTGGTTCTGGATGGATCAGGCGAAATCATCTACGGCAAGGACACCGACACTGTGCGGCCCATCGCCTCCATCACCAAGTTGATGACCGCGATGGTCACGCTGGATGCCGGGCTGCCCCTGGACGCACCCATTACCGTGACCCGGGAGGACCGCGATGTCGTGCGCCAGACCGGCTCGCGCCTGGACTACGGCGCAACCCTGAGCCGCGAAGAGATGCTCCTGCTGGCGCTCATGTCGTCGGAAAACCGCGCCGCCAGCGCCCTGGGCCGCACCTACCCAGGTGGGCTCGCCGCCTTCGTCCAGGCCATGAACCGCAAGGCTGAACAGCTGGGCATGCGCAACAGCCGCTTTGCCGACCCCGCCGGCCTGCATGCTGGAAACCAGTCCACGGCACGCGACCTGGCCATCATGGTGCGCGCTGCTGGTAAGTACCCACTTATCGCTACGGCCAGCACGACCAAGGGCATGGCCGTCCAACCCTTCGCACAGCGCGGTCTGCTGAACTACAACAACACCAATCGCCTGCTGAAGAACCAGAACTGGCAGATTGGCCTGAGCAAGACCGGCTATCTCAATGAAGCCGGCCGCTGCCTGGTGATGCAGGCCACCATCGAAGGCGAACCGGTGTCGATCGTGCTACTCAACTCCTTCGGCAAATTGACCCCCTTCGGCGATTCCAACCGCCTGCGCCGCTGGCTGCTGGCCGGGCGCTAGAGGCACGGCTTGCTTGACCCGACAGGACCGGGCCTGAAACACTGAAGCGTCATTTGCAGCCGAAAGAGGCCCGCCATGCTCAGTCGTCGTCAGCTTCTGTCCCTCAGTGCCAGCCTCGCGGCGGCCCACGCACTACCCCTGCAGGCCGCAGCCTCAGGCGCAACACCCGCGGCTATCGTGCGCAACATTCCAAGCTCGGGGGAAGCGCTCCCGGTGATCGGCATGGGCACATCGCGCACGTTTGACGTAGCGGCCGGCGACGCAGCGGCGCAGCCACTGATGACGGTGCTGGAAGCCTTCTTTGCCGGCGGCGGCACGGTCATTGATTCGTCCCCCATGTACGGCAAGGCCGAGCAACGGGTTGGCGACCTGCTGCGCGCCATGCCGGCACGCCCGCCGGTGTTTGCGGCCACCAAGGTCTGGACCGAGGGCCGCGAGGCGGGTGTCGCCCAGATGCAGCAATCGGCGCAGCGCATGGCCGTGGACCGTTTCGACCTTATTGCCGTGCACAACCTGACGGATTGGCGCACCCAGCTCGACACGCTCAAGCGCTGGAAAGATGAGGGCAAGGTGCGTTACCTCGGTATCACCACGTCTCACGGGCGCGATCACGCCGAATTCCTGCGCGTGATGCGCGCAGAGCCGCTGGACTTTGTCCAGTTCAGCTACAACATTGCCGACCGTCGGGCGGAGGAAGAACTGCTGCCCACAGCGGCGGAGCGCGGCATCGCCACCATGATCAACCGTCCCTACCAGCGCGGTGCGCTGTTTTCCGCCAGCCGCGGTGCCGCGCTGCCGCCAGTGGCCACCGAACTGGGCTGCAGCAGTTGGGGCCAGTTTTTCCTCAAGTTCATTCTCGGCCATCCCGCAGTCACCTGTGTCATTCCGGCCACGTCAAGCCCCAAACACATGCGCGATAACATGCAGGCCGGCGTTGGTCCTGTGCCGAATGCCGCGCAGCGGGAGGAAATGCTGCGAGCCTTTGCCGCGCTCAAGGCAACGGCTTGAAACCAACGCCGCGCCGGCCACTACAACGCCTGCTGTCGCTGGCCTGTGAGGTTGAACCCCGGGAAGTGAGCGCCACGCTCACGTCCTTTCTGCTGGTGCTCACCCTGATGGCAGCCTACTACCTGCTGCGGCCGGTGCGCGATGCCATGGCCAGCAACTGGAGCGATGCGGAAGTCAGCTGGCTGTGGACCTTCACCTTCTTTTTCAGCACGGCGGCGGTATCGCTGTACGGAGCCGCTGTCGCGCGTATACGGCTGCAGCACCTGGTGCCCGGCGTGTACGGGGGCTTTGCCCTGAGCTTCGTGCTCTTCTACCTTGCCGCCAGCGGTGGCACCCGTATCACCCTGATAGACAAGGCCTTCTACGTCTGGATCAGCGTCTTCAGCCTGTTTCACATTTCCGTATTCTGGAGCCTGATGGCGGACTGTTTTTCCAGGGCCCAGTCGAAGCGCCTGTTCGGCTTCATCGGCGCGGGGGCCAGTGTTGGCGCGATCGGGGGCCCCGCTCTGGTCACGCTGCTGGCAGGCGACAGGGGCACCGAGCCGCTGCTGTTGATCGCGGCGCTCATGCTGGTGCTCACCCTGCCCCTGATAACCGTGTTGCAGCGGCAACAGAACGGGGCCCTGCAAGGCTCCCCGGAACAGACACCTGCGGGCGCGCTGGCGGCACTCGGCGGCAACCCCTTCGCCGGATTCTCCGCCTTTCGTCGCAACCGCTACCTGTGGGGCATCGCCCTGTTCATTTTCCTGTATACCAGCATCAGCTCCTTCGTCTATTTCGAGCTGAAAAATCTGCTGGCGGACTACTCCGAGGGGCGCCGGGCGCAGATCTGGGCCAGTATGGACCTGGTGGTAAACACGCTGACGGTACTGGTTGCCGCCTTCGCCACGGGGCGCATGGCCAATCATCTGGGGCTGCCCTTCACACTGGCATCGGTGCCGGTGCTTATCTGCGCCGGTATGCTGCTCCTCGCCGCCGCCCCTGTGGCAGCGGTGGTTGTGGTCGTGCAGATTGCACGCCGGGCAGGCAACTATGCCATTTCCCGTCCGGCGCGCGAGATGCTGTTCACGGCAGTTGACCGGGAAACGCGCTTCAAGGCGAAACCTGTGATTGATATTGTGGTCTACCGGGGAGGAGACATGCTGAATGCCTGGGCGTTCACCGCGCTCACCCAGGGCTTTGGACTGGGCATGGCGGCACTCGCATTGATCGGTGCCGGCGTTGCGGCCTGCTGGGGCCTGACCGGTATTTACCTCGGGCGCCGCTTTGAGCGGGCGCACAGCCCGGGCGCGGCCAGCACAGCAACCAGCGCACCAAATAGTTGAGCCAAGCCACGCCGCGTGGCCCCGGCGAGGCGACCCACCGTGGCCCCAGCGCCCACGAGGGCTATACTGCAGGGCATCGTGCATTACTCGGAGATCAATACCATGGCCACAGCGGCTGACTACAATCTCGGACCCAACATCTATCCCCGCGGCTGGTTTATCGTCGCGGAAAGCAAGGAACTGGACGCCGGCCCCATGGCCGTGCGCTTCTTCGGCCAGGACCTGGCCCTGTACCGTGGCGAGAGCGGCAAACCGGTCATGCTGGACGCCTACTGCGCGCACATGGGCACTCACTTGACCGCCAGCACCAGCGCCATGATCGTCAAGAACGGCGAGCAGATTGAAGGGGACTCCATTCGCTGCCCCTACCACGGCTGGCGCTACAGCTGCGACGGCGATGTCGACGATATCCCCTACTCCGACGGCCCCTACCCGAAATCCGCGTCCATACGCTCCTACCCGGTGGTGGACAACATGGGCTGCGTAATGGCCTGGTACGACCCGGATGGGCGTGCGCCGGATTACGATGCGCCCCTGCTCAAGCAGTGGGATGACCCGCAGTGGGTGCAGTGGGAGCTCGACCATCTGGGTGAGCTGGAAATTCACCCCCAGGAAATCATCGATAATATGGCCGACTGCCGTCACCTCGGCCCAACCCACGGCGCACCCTGTGAGTATTTCGAAAACGAGCTCAATGATCAGGTGTATATCCAACGCCAGGGCGGCCCAATGCAGCTTTATAACACCTATCTGTATACCACCACCTGGTACACAGGACCCGGTGTGCTGCTCTCGAAGCAGGTGTTCGGTGACGCGGTGATGTTCGAGCTGATTGCCAACACGCCGGTAGAAGATGGCAAGGTCAAAGCCTGGCACGCCGTGCTGTACCGCGGCGCGGAATCCCCCGCCAGCGAACTGGACAAGGAAGCCGCCAAGCAGTTCCAGGCCAACGCGCTGGAAGCCTTTGCCGCTGACTTCAACGTGTGGAAACACAAACGGCCAGCCCTGAAAATCATGCAGATGAAAACCGACGGGCCCTTCAAAACCGGGCGCAAGTGGTATTCCCAGTTCTTTGCCACCCCGGAACAGGCCGCCGACATCCGCCGGGAAGTGAACGGTACGCACCTCACTCAGGGCCTGATCACGCCCAAGGAAGCCGGCCACGCGATCGACGACGGCCTGCCCTTCTAGGCCGCCCCCCGAGGAACCGGCAAATCCCTGGCGGGTCAAAACCCTCGCGGAAATCGGCTAAACTGGCCGTCATATTGCGAGGGACCCGCCCATGAAACGATGGTTTATTCTGGCCACTGCGGCCTGCCTGCTCAGCGCCTGTGCCACCAGCCCCACGGGCCGGGCCCAGTTCATGCTGATTTCCCCGGAAGCGGCGATCGTGGAGTCGCGCACCGCCTATCTGAGCACCGTTTCCGACCTCGACAAGCAGGACAAGTTGTCCAGCGACAAAGCGCTGGCCAAACGCGTTGCCACCATTACCGGTAGACTGGTGACCGTGGCCATGCAGGAATATCCGCGCTCGGCTGACTGGGAGTGGAGTGTGGCAGTTATCGACGACCCGGACACGGTGAATGCATGGTGCATGGCCGGCGGGCGTATGGCGGTCTATACCGGCCTGTTCGAGCAACTGAAGCTGACCGATGCCGAATTCGCCCAGATCATGGGCCACGAGATTTCCCACGCGCTGGCGAACCACACCGCTGAACGTATGTCCCGGGCCATGGCCACCACCTTGGGTGTGGTCGCCGTGGGGGCCATGTCCGATCGTCCTGCGGCCGCCATGGGCGGTGCTGCAGTTGCCGCCAAGCTGGCCCTGGAGCTGCCCAACAGCCGCACCGCAGAACTGGAAGCTGACCAGCTGGGCATGGAGATTGCCGTGCGCGCCGGTTACGACCCGGATGCCGCCGTCACCCTGTGGGAAAAAATGGGCTCAGTGGGCGGCGACGACCGGCCACCTGAATTCCTCAGCACCCATCCCGCGCCGGGCAACCGCCAAGCGGCCCTGGGCGCCATGGCCAACGATATGCGGCAATTGAACCCGACGGGCAGCAAGGCGAACATACAGCCGATTCAGGTACTCACCGCGGACGCCCAGTAGCGTCAGTCGGCGGCCCGTACATAGCTGGCCTCAAGGAGTTCTTCTGCGAGCACCTCCCGCAAGTAGCGGTCGGCCGCCTCTCGCGTGGCTGCGGAGCGTGAAAACTCGCGATCAAAGAAGCTGCCCACCACAACCCGCGTGAGCATTTGCTGGCGCAGCGGGTTCATCGCGTCCGGTAGCGGGTCCATCGTGCACAGCGCCGAGTCCGCGTTGTAGTTGATGCCCATTTCCGGCGGCCCTATCAGGTCGTACCAGGGCTCTTCCTGGCTGTCGCCCATGGAGCGTTGCACAATCCAGCAGCCCACGGCATCCGGGTTGGAAAGCCAGCGCATCATGGCAGCGGGGTCGGCAAACCCGGCATGGGAGGCACCGCGCAGCGTCACGAGCTCACCACCCGGAACCTGCTCAGGCACCGGCTGGGCATTGTCTTCCCACGGCACAATGGCATCGATATCTCCCGCCAGCATCAAAAACGGCAGCGGGTGATGGCGATAGAACGTATCGGTGAATACGAACGTGGGGCCGGCGATAGACAGCGCGGCCGTGATGCGCGGGTCACGAAGTTGCGGGTGAAAAGCCGCCAGCGTCGAGGTGAGCCCGCCAAGGGACAGGCCGAGCGCGCCGATCCGCTCGGGGTCGACCTGCTGGTACAATACACTGCCGGGGTCCTCGGCAGCCGCCAGTAACTCATCAATCAGGAAGGTCACGTCACCCGGCTGGTTGACCACATCCTGTACCCGGGGTCCACCAGGGGCACGCATATGGGTCAGGGGAAAGGTGGGGGCAATAACAATGTAGCCATGGCTCGCCAGGTAGGCCGCCAGCGACTCCCCCTCCTGTCGTGAGGATGAGAAACCGTGGCTGTATACCAGCAGCGGATACGGCGCCGACTGCCGGTCGTTCGGGTACCACAGCGTGGTCTCTAAACGCCGCTCGTCGGCCCCGGGATAGTCGCCGTTGGCGCTCGCAGGCCGCGAGGTGTCCACGTAATCGCGCTCCACCCTGACCACCGGCAGCGGGCCGGGCTGCACACGCGCCGCGCTCTCGCTGCCGGGAACAAAGGGCTCTGGCTGCTTGCCCGTGGCCAGCACCCAGAGCACCAGGCCAACCACAAGAAACAGAACCAGCAGAACTTTCAGTAAGGTTTTCATGAACGTATCGATACCTGTGTTGTGCGGCAAGCGCTTGAGTGTCAACGAACCCGGCACGCTCTCGCCAGCGCGCACCGCATGCTCCGCTCAGAATGCGGGTATATCGGTCTGGCTGCGCCCGAGTATCAGCGCGTGCACATCGTGCGTACCCTCGTAGGTGTTCACCACCTCGAGATTGACCATGTGGCGCATGACGGGATACTCGTCGGAGATGCCATTGCCCCCCAGCATGTCCCGCGCCTGACGCGCGATATGCAGCGCCTTGCCACAGGAATTGCGCTTGATCAGGGAAATGAGTTCCGGGGCGATCTGTCCGGCATCGAGCAGCTGCCCGGCGCGGTAGCAGCCTTGCAGACCGAGGCTGATCTCGGTCTGCATATCCGCCAGCTTCAGCTGCACGAGTTGCGTGGCGGCCAATGGGCGCCCGAACTGGCTGCGCTCCAGGGTGTACTCCCGCGCCGCGAACCAGCACGTTTCCGCGGCACCCAAAGCGCCCCAGGCGATACCGTAGCGGGCGTTGTTGAGGCAGCCGAACGGGCCTTTCAGGCCCGCCACGCCGGGCAACAACTGGGCCTCACTCACGAACACGTCGTCCAGCACGATTTGCCCGGTCACTGACGCTCGCAGGGCCAGCTTGCCCGTTATTGTGGGTGTGCTCAGGCCCTCCATGCCGCGCTCCAGGATAAACCCGCGAATCTTGCCGTCGTCGGTCTTCGCCCACACGACAAAAATATCGGCCACCGGGCTGTTGGTTATCCACATCTTGCTGCCGCTGAGCCGATAACCGCCCGCCACACTGCGCGCACGGGTAATCATGCCGCCGGGGTCGGAGCCGTAATCGGGTTCGGTGAGGCCGAAGCAGCCTATCCACTCGCCGCTGGCAAGGCGTGGCAGATACTGCTCGCGTTGTGCCTCGTTGCCATAGGCATGGATGGGATACATCACCAGCGACGACTGCACGCTCATCATGGAACGGTAGCCAGAGTCCACGCGTTCGACTTCCCGGGCAATCAGCCCGTAACTGATGTAGTCGACGCCCGGGCAACCGTAACCGTCGATGGTGCTACCCAGCAACCCGAGGTCACCCATCTCACGAAAAATCGCCAGATCGGTGTCCTCGTGGCGAAAGGCCTCGCGCACGCGTGGTCGCAGCTTTTCCTGTGCGTACTGGCGCGCGCTGTCACGCACCATGCGCTGTTCATCCGACAACTGCTGCTCAAGCAGGAAGGGATCTTCCCAGTTGAGCCGCTGCCAGCGCTTTCCCGCTTCCATGTAACACCTTTGACCGATATCCAGAGCGCTTACGATAGCAGCCCTGCCGGAATCGACAAAGTGGTGCGTAAAGCGGCCCCGCCCGGGAGCGTTGCCGCCGGTTAGCCTTCGAGATAGAGACCGCGCAGGCGCTCAAGCGCCGTGGCGTCGACACCGAGTTCCTGCTCAAGGTAGGCCGCCACACTGCCATGGCTCTGCTCGATGGCATCCAGGGTAAAGGTGATAAACGGCACACCTTGCGGCGTCACCAGCGAATTGGGCCGTTCGTCGCGGGTACCGCCGCCATGCTGCAACATCATGGCGGCAAACGCATTGGTCTCGGCGGCCTCCTCCAAGTCGACGTCGCCGCGCTCCACCCCGGGGCGACGGAAGTCCGTAGACAACAGGTAATCCTCAATCACCAGCTCACGCTCAACGCCGAGCGCGGTCAACAACAGGGCCGAGGTCACCCCGGTTCGATCCTGGCCGGCAGAACAGTTCACCACGGCGGGGACCTTGCCCGCCAGCAGGGTGTCAAAATACAGGCTGAGCTGCGGCTTGAGAAACACCTGCATGTAGCGGTACATCGGGCTGTAGTCGCCCTGTGCGGAGCCGATCTCGGCACCTTGGTCGCGCATCAGGTTCAGCATCGAGTACGGGTGATGCAGATAGTTCACACCGGCGCCCCGCGCCCAGCGATTCGGATACAAATCGAGTTCTTCAGTGGAGCGCAAGTCCACCACGGCCTGGAAGCCGAATTGTTCGAGATACACCGCATCGGCTTCGGTCAGGCCGGTCATTGCGCCGGAACGAAACAACAAGCCCCGTTTCACAGTTCGCCCATCCTCAGTCGGATAGCCCCCCAGGTCACGGAAATTGGAGCCACCTTCCAGTGGCAGGAGGCGCCGATAGCTGCGCAGGGTGTCACTACTGGCGGCGAGGTCCGCTGTAACAGGCACCGGTGCGGGCGCCCTCTCCGCCCAGGCACCCAGTGCGAAAGCACAACCGAGGAGTAGAATCGCGGAACGTAGCATGCTCATATCTCCCTCCTAGTAGTTGACGCGCAGGCCCAGCAGATAGTGCATGCCGTAGCTCTCTGATTGGTTCAACGTGCCATTGCCGGCGTAGCGTACATCGGTTTCGTCCGTCAGGTTGTTGAAACTGGCGTACAACATGGTTTCGGCACCCAGCCATTGCACAGGCAGCGTGTAGTTGATTTGCGCATCCAGGCGCTCCATCTCTCCCCAGAACTCGGAGGGGTCTTCCAGTGGCGAGATCCACTCATCGCGCCAGCTGTAGTTCAGGCGCGCCGAGAAGCCATCGTTTTCATAGAACAGCGCCGCGTTCCAGATCATGTCAGAGGTGCCGGGGAGGCTGGCCGTGTCACCGTTCTGCCGGGTGAACTCGCTATCGGCGAGGGTCACGTTGGCACTCAGACCCAGGCCTTGCAGCAAGGCGTCGGCAAAGTACACGGCATTCAACTCAACGCCGCTGAACACGCCATCTCTGCCATTCAGAAATCCAACGTACTGCCAGGTTTCACCAGCAAATTCCGGTGCGTAAAGCCCGGCGTCTACACCGCTGGCATCCGCATAGATGACGTTGTCCACTTGGCGATAAAAAACTGCCGCGGAAACCAGGCCGCCATTTTCAACGTAGTATTCGAGCGAACTGTCGAACCCCCAGGACTCCTCAGCGTCGAGACGCGGATTACCGCCATTGATCTCGCGATCTATCGGGTCCACGGAAGCGGAGGCACGCCATTCATTGTAGGTAGGGCGATTCACCCCCGTGCTCGCCGACACGCGCAGTCTGAGATCCTGAGCCAGATCGACGTTCACATGGGCGTTCGGCAACCAGTTGGTGAAGTCCGATGACACCGTGCGCCCATCCGTGGTGTTGTCCACTTCAGTCTGCTCCACGCGCAGGCCGAGGATCACGCTGCCCCAGCTGAATTCACTGGTCAGCATGCCGTAGGCAGCGAGGATGTCCTCGTCGAGGTTTACCACGTTGTTGGCGGGCACAACACTCTCCGGGTAGACCCCGGTGGCACGCCACGCGGCGTTCAGTGCAGGGTTGTCGAAATAGGTACCGCCAATCGTGTTGGCGGTGTTTGCCTGCCACCGTTGTCCCGTGTTGAAGTCATTGGGGTTCAGCTGGTCAACGGGGAATGCACCCAGGCCCTGGGTCAGCGCACCGCCCCGGGCCTCACGCTGATCGAGTTGCAGGCCCAGTGCCAGCGTACTGTTGTCGCCCAACAGGCCCACACCGCGCGTGAGATCCAGCTTGTACTTGTCGACCGTCTGATCCAGCGGGTTGTAGACACCCAGGCCAAACGTGCTCAGGAAAACCGAGTCTGACGGATCACCGTTGAGGTACAGCAGGGGGTCAGTCTCGTCGCGCAGGTCATAGCTGCCGAGCCAGGGCACCGGGCCGTTGGCGGAAACCCCGGCAAAACCCGCCGCCTGGTAGAGTATCGGCAAGTCAACGAGGTACTCGGTTTCGGTGTAGTTGTAGGCTGTTTTGATGTCAAAGCCCGCCAGCCGGAAATCAGCACCGAGGGTATTGGTAAACGTGGAATTGTCATAGATACCGTCTTCCAGCAGGCGATTGACCGACAGCGGCGCGTTATCAGCCTGCAGTCCCGCCTGAGGCGCGAGGAAACTGAACACCAGCTGGTTCCGCTCCTCCTTGTCGACGAATTCGCTATAAACACTGGTCAGGTAAAGGCGGGATACCCGACCCTCACCACGGTATTCCAGTGTACCGCCGTAAGCCTCGTCACTGCGCTCGATCTTATAGCTGCGAAAGTCCAGTTCGTTAGTAAGCCGTTCGCCGGAGGGTGCAAGCTCGAATTCGTATTCGCGGTTATCGGTGATTTGTTCGCGGTTGTTGCGCGAAAAGAAACCCAGCAAACCCAACTGCTCGCCAGACCAGGAGACGCGGAGATTGGACTTCTCCACATCCCCGCCACCCAGGTCCTGTTCGCCGAAGCCAAAGTCAAAAGCCAGACCGAGGCCCTCTTTATCGAAGGGACTGTGGGTTTCGATATTGATGAAACCTGCGACGGCCTCACCCGGCATGTTCGCCGTAATCGCTTTGTTAACCGTGAGCTGACGGGTGATCACCGCAGGGAAGCTGTCAAAGCGCGGAATTCTGCCGTTTTCCGCCCCCGGCACGTCAATACCATCGAATGCAATGGCTGTGTAGCGGAAGGGCGCACCGCGTAAATTCACATAGCGTGCCTGACCCTGGTCGCGCTCAATGGCTATGCCCGGTACGCGGGCCAGCGAGTCGGCCAGGTTCTGGTCCGGGAAACGCCCGATGGAATCGGCAGAAATAGCGTCGAGAACATTCAGCGCGTCGCGCTTGGCGAGAATCGCGGCCGACTCGGACTGCTTGATCGGTGAAGCCGTTACCACGGTTTCTTCGAGGGCGGTGTCAGCGGCATGCGTGGTGCAGGAAAGTGCTCCCAGCACGGCGGCTGTCAGTCTGCTGCGACAAGGATCGAACATGTACATCACTCCAGTGAGGTTGCGTCAAAAAACGTAACCAGAGTGATATCTGTTTATGAATTGGCGATGGCAGGCGAGTGAAAGTTTAGTGACAACGCTGCAGCCGCAAGCATGCGCAGGCACACTCGCGGCTGTAGAGGAGAGGATCAGTCGAGGAAGTCCACCTCACCGGTGGATACATCATACATGGCACCGACCACTGTCAGCTTGCCCTGATCGACCAGGCCCTTGAGTACCGGGCTGTCCTGCAGGATCTTGGCAACCGTGAACGACACGTTCTTTTCTGCCACTTCATTCACCCATTCGCTATTGCTGGAATCGCGCGGGCCACTGGTGGTAGGCACCGCCTCCACCGCGGCGTGAATATGTGCCAGGTTGCTGGTGAGGTTACCCATTTCCACGCCGTCACAGGCCCCCTTTACCGCACCGCATGCGGTATGGCCCAGCACTACAATCGCCTTGGAACCTGCGACGGCAGCGGCGAACTCCATGCTGCCCAACAGTTCAGGCGTTACCACGTTGCCGGCGATGCGCGGGCTGAAAATATCACCGAGCCCCTGGTCAAACACCAGCTCCGGGGGAACGCGGGAATCGATGCAGCCCAGCACGATCGAGTGCGGATACTGGCCCGCCGCCGTTGCCTCAACCTGGTCGGACAGATCGCGCTGCAGCATGTCGCCATCCACGAAACGTTCATTCCCCGCTTTCAGCATCGACACTGCATCGGCCGGGCTCAGAGCCGCCTGAGTCATCGCCGTTTGCGTAACCGGCGCCTCTAGCGCGGTGGCAATGGGGGCAATTGCCCCAAGGGCGGCCGTCATCGCCAGTGCCTGGGTGAATGTTCTGAGTGTCTTCATGGTCAGCTCCTTACTGAGGATAGGTGCGCACAGACTACCGGCCGCATATTGGTCGATCTATTCGATTTTTAATCGTTTTTTATCAGTATTTACCTTACTTACACCTTTCACAAGGAGGTGTCGTATTCGAGAGGAGTCACCTGACGGTCGAACTCGTGCATTTCCTGTTCTTTCATTAGCGTGAACACACGCTGAAATTCGGCACCGAAATGTTCGCGAATGAAGCTGGAGTTGCGAAAGCGCTCCACCGCATCCGGCCAATGCCGCGGCAGCGTGCGTGCCACCTGATCGTAGGCATTACCGACCACGGGCGGCGGTGGCTCTAACTGATTCTCAATCCCGTGCAGCATGCCCGCCAGAATGGCCGCAACCACCAGGTGCGGGTGTGCATCCGCGCCGGCGAGCCGGTGCTCGATCCGCGTTGCCAGCGACTGGTCCGCCGGCACTCGCACCGAGACCGTGCGGTTCTCGTAGCCCCAACAGGGAGCTTCGGGGGCGTGCGTGCCACGATGGAAGCGGCGGTAGGAATTCAGGTGCGGCGCAAACAACAGCATGCAGTCCTCCATGCTGGCCAGACAACCCGCTATCGCCTGGCGCAATTGACGGGTACCGCTGCCCGTACCGTCATCGAACAGGTTCTTACCATCGTCATCCAGCACGCTGCAATGCACGTGCATACCGTTCCCTGCGAGGTCACCAAACGGCTTCGCCATGAACGTGGCGCGCAGTGAATGATTGCGAGCCACGCCGCGGATGAGCCGCCGCAACATGACCGCCTGGTCGCAGGCCCTAAGGGCGTCTGGACAGTGCAACAGGTTGATTTCGTACTGCGACGGAGCACCTTCCTTGATCAGGGTATCCACCGGCAGCTGCTGGATGGCGCAGGCATCACGTATGTCATGCATCAGTGGCGCCATATCCGCCATGGTATCCAGGCCGTAGGTTTGCCCGGCATGCAGTTGCCCACCCACGCGGTCTGACTGCGTGTGCTGAGGGCGTCCCAGTGCGTCGTTGTGAGGGCCCAGCAAATAGAATTCCATTTCCGTTGCCAGCACCGGGGTAAGGCCCCGCTCGGCAAAGCGCTGCAGGATGTTGCGCAGGAGAAAGCGCGGGTCGAGCGCACCAGGGCTGCCATCCGCCTCGCGCATGGACAGCATCACCTGGCCGGTGGCGCGGGGCATCCATGGCACACGTGCCAGCGTGCTCACGTCCGCTTCACAATAGCCGTCACCGTCACCACCGGTGGCTATCCAGGCCTCGATATCGCGCCCCCAGGCGTCAAAGGCCACCGAGCTCGCCGGCAGCTTTAACTCACCGGCTACCACTTTGTGGATCTTGTCGCGGTTTACCCATTTGCCACGCAGGCCACCGCCGATATCCGGCAGCATGACTTCGAACACCTCGATATCCGGGTTGCCCTGCAGAAAGTCCTGCAAGTGCTGCTGCGCATTCTCCATTGTGTCTGGCTTCCTGTGTGCTTCTCGCCGGGCAATCCGCCTACAGCGCCCTGCGGGGCGCGGGCGCGGATCGCCCCGGACAAAAACACCTGATGGCGGTAGTGGATTCGCTGTGGCCCTGTGCCACACTGAGCCTACTGTACATTAAACTACGCTCTGCACCTGCGCGGCTATATCGGGCCCACGCAGAAACACAGGACCGCTGGCATGCACAACGACGCTATCAATCTCAAAGAACTCGACCGCTCACACCACTTCCATCCGTTTACTGATCTGCGTGACTACGCGGCCAGCGGCGGCCGGATTGTGAACCGCGCAGAGCACATTTATATCTACGATACCGACGGCAACAAGCTGCTCGACGGCATGTCCGGCCTCTGGTGCTGCAACCTTGGCTACAGCCAGCACCAGATCGTCGAGGCCATTTACAGGCAGTTACAGGAGCTGCCCTTCTACAACAACTTTTTCCGCTGTTCCAATCAGCCCGCGGTCGAGCTGGCCAAGGCGCTGGTCGAGATCACGCCCGAGCGCTTCAACCACGTCTTCTTCACCAATTCGGGCTCGGAAGCCAACGATACCAATATTCGCCTGGTGCACCGCTACTACGACCTGCTGGGCAAACCCGACAAAAAGCATTTTATCAGTCGCAGAAACGCCTACCACGGCTCCACTATTGCCGCCGGCTCCCTGGGCGGCATGAGCCCCATGCACCAGCAGGTGTGGGGCCTGAATTACGTGCACCACATCAACCAGCCCCACTGGTTCGCCGAGGGGGGTGACCTGTCGCCGGACGCATTCGGCATCCAGGTGGCCCGAGAGCTGGAAGCCAAGATTGACGAGCTCGGCGAGGACAACGTCGCCGCCTTCATCGCCGAACCGATACAGGGTGCCGGCGGTGTGATCGTCCCCCCGGACACCTACTGGCCCGAGATCCAGCGGATCTGCGACGACCGCGACATTCTGCTCATTGCCGACGAAGTCATCTGCGGCTTTGGTCGCACCGGGCAGTGGTTTGGCAGTGATACCTATGGCATTCGCCCGCAGTTGATGACCTTCGCCAAGGCCATCACCAATGGCTACATTCCCCTTGGCGGCGTGATGATCAGCGACCAGGTCGCGGATGTACTGCTGGCCCATGGCGGCGAATTCACCCACGGACTCACTTACTCCGGGCACCCGGCCTCCTGTGCCGCAGGCCTCGCCACCCTGCGTACGTTGCGCGAGACCAACATCATCCACACTGCCGCAGAACAGATCGCTCCCCACTTCCAGAGCCAGCTGCAAGCCCTGCAAGACCACCCCATTGTCGGCGAGGTACGCGGAAAGGGCATGTTTGCTGCTGTGGAGCTGGTGCGCGACAAAAACACCCGGGCTCGCCTGGCTCCCGACAGCCAGGCCGCGGTGCACTGTCGCGACCGCGCCAACAGCAACGGGCTGATGGTGCGCCAGACCGGTGACGCCATGATCATGGCGCCGCCTCTGGTCAGCAGCAGGGAAGAGATCGACACATTGGTGGCGAAGCTGCTGCAGGCACTGGACGAAACCGCGGCGCATTACGGCGTGGCGTAGCAGACTGAACCCGTCACCCAGCGGCTACCGCGGCCAGCCGAAGCTCAGCGAGCCACAAGGGCGATTACACCCCGAGAGTGTAACCGCCGTCGACAATCAGGGTCTGCCCGGTGACGAAGCTTGCCTGCTCGCTGCACAGATACAACGCAGCCCCGGCGATGTCCGCCGGCTGGCCCCAGCGCTGCAAGGGCGTGCGGTCAATGATCGGCTGGTTCATCTCGGGAATATCCTTCATGAAGCCGGTCATGCGCGTGTCGGTAAGCCCGGCCGCGATGGCGTTGGCGCGAATGCCATGGCGCGCCCAGGTCAGGCCCATGGACTTCGCCATTTGGGCGATACCGGCCTTCGCCGCCCCGTAGCCCGGGGTCATTTCATTGGCAAAGAACGAGGTCAGCGAGGCAATGCCGATAACACTGGCACCGCCACTCAGGGTGCTGTTGCTCAGGTGATCGAGACAGGCCCGCGCCATGTGAAAGGCAGACAGCAGGTTGACGCGCACCGACTCCTCGAAGCCTTCATGCGTCCATTCATCGCCTGCGGGCATACTGGCGCCGGCGTTATTGACCAGAATATCCAGCCCGTCGAGGCTTGCCGCCAGTGCCAGTATCGCGTCGGTGTCCTGGAGCCGCAATTGCCGGTACTCGAAGGCAGCCAGGTCCGTGTCCTTGTAGTCCTGTGGGCCTGACCGGGTTCCGGTAATCATTACCGTGGCACCGGCTTCTGCAAACGCGCTGGCGATACCGTAGCCGATACCGCTGGTGCCGCCGGTCACGAGCACGCGGGCGCCCGCGTAGTTGTAAGTCACTGAATTTTGCATCGGCTCAGTCTTCCTTGCGCAAAAAGGGAAAGGCATCAAAGTAAAAATCAAACCGCTCTCGCAGCTCATCGGGGCTGATACCGAACTGGCCCTTGAGGTCGTACCGCACGCGGCCGTAGTCGGACTGGTGCTCCGTGGCGAAGGCAGCGAGGGCGGTGCGCGCGGTATCGGTCATTGCCAGCCCGGCTTTGTGATAGATGCGCTCGACCATGCCCACGTCATCGCGGATGAGCTGGCGAAACGGCACGTCGATGGACTGCGCCGGGGGATAGGCAGCGCGGTCGCGCATACAGGCGCGCAGCAGATGCTCCACCCGGTCGCTCCAGTAATCCAGCAACGCCGTGGTCATGACCGTTTTGCGGCTCATGCGCTGTCCGTAGGCCAGCATGGTGACCGAGGATTGAATCACGTCCACCGGATCACGGTGGGTCACCGCCACGGTGGCATCCGGGAAGATCTTGCGCAGTACCGGCAGTTGCTCCAGATGCTGCGGGCATTTCAGCACCCAGCGTGTCGGCCGTGCGGTATCGCGTTGCTGCCAGGTGAGCAGCTTCAGCACATCGCGCATGTACGCGTAGTGCGGCGTCTGATCTTCCCGATAGTAGTGGTCGCGCCAGCGCGGGGAAAAACTCAGCCACTCATAATTGTAAGACGCGAAATTTGGCCCCATCAGCTCCAGTTCTTCGTGGATATGATCGGGGTTCATCGGGTGCATGGCGGCCAGGTGAGGCGTCATCAGCTGCATGTTCTGCCAGGCCTCTTCACAGCGCTGGTAACGCGGGTCGACAGCGGCGCCGTTGTCGGCTTCACTGGGCAGCGGCACCGGCTCATAGGACTCCCACAGCGGCAGGGCCCGCAGGCGCGGATCGGCCGCCATCAAGTTGAGCAGGTGTGTCGTCCCTGAGCGCGGCAGGCCGGCGACGATAATCGGCTCTTTGATCTGGATGTCGTGGATTTCCGGATGCCGCTTGAACATATCGTGAATTAACAGGCGGCTCGTTGCATGCTGCAGCAGTTTGCCGCGCAGGCTCATACGGCCAATAGGGGTCAGGCCGTCATCGGCACGCCATTCGTCGCAGAGCAGTTCCAGGCGTTCGAGGAAGTCCATCGCGCCCCAATCCTGCAAGCCGGTCGTGGCCTCGGCTTCCGCCATGATGGCGGCCGGGTCGAGGTCCACCTGCAGGGAGCACGTGTATTCGTGCGCTGCACGCTGCGCGTCGGTAAGTACCGGGTGCGCGAGGTCGTCAATATAGATATCAGCCAATTGCATCGACTCCTTGTGCGAATGATGTGCGGTCTACTTGAATTGCAGCGCGGGTGTGTCGGTGCCCTTGAGGCTCTTGATCCGGTTTTCCAGCCAGCCCTCGAGCCAGAAGTTCCCGGTGTGGGCAAACTGCCTGGCATCTGCCAACAAGCCCTCATGCACCGCTACCGCCAGTGTGCGCGCATCGTCATTGGCTGCGTCATGGTTGAGCAGGATATCGAGAAGGTGCAGTGCGGCCTCGGGTTCACCCTGTGCATGCTTGTCGCGGGCGCGCTGCAACAGGGCGTCCGCTCCGGCCAGCTCCACCAGATCATTGTGGATACGTTGCTGCGGCACGGCGTACAGCTCGGTGGTGGATTCATGCTTGAACCAGCCCGCATAGTTTTCCCAGATGGCGCGCACACTCCAGCACACTGTGCCATAGCCCTGCCCTACCTCGTAGGCAGCGGGCAGTTCGATTTCCGCTTGCAGCGTGTGCAGGTCCTTGCCCGCGTTCATGCCTGCAACAACCTGGTCGTGCACGTAGAGCAACGCGTTTCGGTAGGCCTCGATCTCCTCGCGAATGACCTTCGCGCCCACAACGGGTTCGTGGTGGCCGTAGAGCAGCAAACTGGCATTGAGGTCGAGAACAGTCTGTGCGGCCGCAGCGCAGGTCAGTGCATCCCGGTAGCGATCGCCGCGGATAGTCACCAGGTTGGGAAAATGACCGAATGGGCAGCCGAACAGGTTGCCGGTCAACACGATACCGTGCTGGGGGAGCCATACCACAAGGGAATCGTTGGTCTCCGCACCTTTCGCCGCTATCAACTCGACCTCCAGGCCGCCGAGGGAGAAGGCGTGGCGGCTCTCGAAAACCAGATCCGGCGTGGGGCGATCCTGGGCGTTGATATCGGTGTAGCCGGCCTGCGCATAGCGTTGGAACACGCCCATGAAGTCGTCCTGGAAGCGGAACGCAGAGCGCGCATTGCGGAAGGCACCCAGGCGCTGGTCGTACTGCTGGTGCTCCTCGTTGCCCGCGTGCGCAATGTATTTCAATCCGGGATGGCGGTCGCGAAAGAACTGCACGCCCCCCACATGGTCCACGTGGCCCTGGGTTGTTATCAGGTATTTCACATCGGTGAAGTTCGATAGCGACTGCAGGTTGTGCAGGTGTACGGGCGCTTCGAAGCCCATGCCGCTGTTGATCAGAATGGCACCGTCGGGGGTTTCAATCAGGTAAACGTTCGACGCCCCTTCGGACATGACGATAAAGTCGTTGACCCGCCGGTGGTTCTGGTCGAACTCTGCCGCGGCAGGCGCTACGCGGCGTGTTTTGTAGATGGGTGTACGCATGCTGGTAACCTCGTCGGGCAGCTAACCCTGCTTGTCATTATGCCTGGCAGTCCACAATGACCTTGACCGCTTCACCCGGTTTCTGCGCCTGGGAAAAGGCGCTGACAAACTGCGACAGGGGAAAGTGATGGCTGATCATCGGGCGCACATCCACGGCGCCCGACTGGAGCATGTCCAGCACATCGGGGAATTCCACGGGATATTGCGTGGCCGCCGTGATCACCAGCTCCTTCATCAACAGATTGATCATGTTGAGTTCAACAGGCTGGAAATGCACACCCACCACGACGATACGGGCGCCTTTGCGCGCGCTCTCGCAAAGTTCCGTGAAGACCGCGCCAACCCCCGTTGCTTCGATAAACACATCGGTGGCCGGTTGTTCGCCGAGCAGGGGGTCGTTGGTCACCGTGCCATGCGTCCGGCGCAGAAACGCAGTCAGAGACTCGCTGCCCGCACTGAAAGTCTGCAGCCCCAACTCGCGCGCCACCGCCAGGCGGCGCTCGGAGAGGTCGGCAATCACCACACTCTCGGCCCCGAAATATTTAGCCGCTACACCGGCCGCCAGCCCCACCGGGCCAGCGCCGAAGATCACGACCTTGTCGCCACGCGTCACCTTGCCCTGATTGGCGCCATGCATGCCAACTGACAATGGCTCCACCAGCGCCCCGAGGTCGTAGTCGAGACCTGCGGGCAGGGGCAGAATGCCCTGTGGATCGGCGGCGGCATTTTCGAACACGATATAGGGCGAGAAGGCGCCCCGCAAACCGGAGCTGCCGATACGGTTTGCCGCGGCCTCAGGGTTGACCACCACCCGGTCACCCACCGCCAGGTGCGCCACATTCGCCCCGGTCTCAACGATCTCCCCGGCAAATTCGTGACCCAGCGCAAACGGGCTGACCGTGCCCGGAATGCCACCCAACTTTGCATAAGTGATGTCGGAGCCGCAGATACCGCAGCGCTCCACGCGGATCAGGACATCGTCCGGCCCCGCTCGCGGCATCTCGACGGTATCGAGCCTGACGTCATTGGGGGCATGTATGCGTGCCAGTGGAATGGTTGTCATGGCGGCTCACCCGATTGGTCACAGTGGGAAAACAATATCGCCCAACCGCCCCGCCATGCAAATATTAATGCAGACGCATTAATATGGCGCAACGGTATCGTGGATTATTGAACCGCCGACCGGGCACTGCATCACCCCCACCTAATGCCAGGCGGGGGCTGCGTAGTAAGCCTGCAGGGCACAGACAACCTGTTCGACCATCCGGCGCCGATCAGACAACTCATCCGGCTTATCAGCGATATCCTTCAGGCGATAGATATCCGCCAGCGAGTGAAACACCATGCCCACGGATAGAAAAGTGCGGCGGTTCGCTTCCGTTTTTCCCAGATGGGAAAGCGCCTCCGCGGCAATACGACGGTGCCTCGGGTCCATGGTCAAGGTGACTGGTGCTTTCTTGAGACCATAGATCAATGCCGTGTTCTGCACGGTCATTTGTGACAGTATCTTGACATAGTGAATGCCGGCCGTTTCGGCATCCATGTAATCGGCGATGGGCTGCACAAACACGCGGGCAGCGAGTGCCGGGCCGGAACAGGTCGTGATATCGACGCTGTCCATGAAGGCGGCGCGCAGCGCGTACACCTGCTGCGAGTGACGATCAATGATCGCCTGCAGCAAGCCCTCGCGGTTGCCGAAATGGTACTGCATGGCACTGCGATTCTTGTGCCCGGAGGCGGCCAGAATCTCGTTCAGTGACACGCTATCAATCCCACGGCTGGCATAGAGCAATTCCGCCGTGGCAATCAGTGTGTCGCGGGTCTGCGAGGATCGCTTGTGCTGTTTGTTGCCGGCGCTTGCTGTCATCGGGCTGTTGTCATACCGCTGCTTCGGATCGGCCGTGGCCACCAGTATAACGAGGCCGCCGGCGACAAGTCTCGCCTTCCGGGGATATACGCCGCTGCCTGAACCCGTTTGGATGCGAAGTTCACGACAACCCCGCGCAGGGCTTAACTATTCAGCCTCCGCCGTGGTGACCCCCGTCGGTGCGCCGCTTAGACTGCGGCGTGACGACAATAAACCCGGGGAGGGAACCATGAGCACAGAACGCCAGAAACTGAACAAGACCACCATGGGCATCAAGGAAGGGTTGCCGCTGGAAGCCACCGGCACCGACCTCGAGGGGCTGCGCCGCAATATTCAACAGTTGATGGACCTCGAAGCCATCAAACAGCTCAAGCACACCTATTTTCGCTGCATCGACACTGCCAACCTGGAAGAACTGGCCCCACTGTTCCATCGGGATGTTGAGGTACACTTCAAGGGTGGCACCTACGAATGGAAGGTCGACGGTCGTGATGACTATCTGGCCAACATCGGCGGCGCCTTCAATGCCGGCACCATTGGCCATCACAACGGCCACCAACCGGAGATCCAGATTCTCAGCGCCACCGAAGCCACCGGCATCTGGTACCTGGCAGACCACATGTGGCAGCTGGACTACAAGTCGCTCACCACCGGCACGGCGCTCTATTGGGACCGCTACGTGAAAGAAGATGGTCGCTGGCTCATCCGTGAGACCCGCTACGAGCGCCTCTACGAGATCAATGAGCCGCTGGACGCCGTGCCTAGCCTGAGTTCGCACTATCTGGGCGTGCACGGCACCAAACCAGGCCACTGACCGACAGGCTGATCCGGCGGCCGGGGGGCGGCGTAACAACACACCGATCACGTGGGATCACCCGCATGAGCAACCCCCTCGCCGACAATCCACCCGTTCCACTGCCTTTTGCCCGCCAATTGACGGAAAAGGCGTGGTTCAACGCCCTCTGGTTCCAGACCACCTGGTTCTGCGCTGTGCTGGGTCAGGACGCGCTGCTGGCCGTCACCCTCGGGATGATCGGCCTGCATTTTGCGCTCGTGCCACAGCGTCTGCGCGAGCTCCGGCAACTGGGCCTCTTGGGCGGCATTGGCATGAGCGTCGATGCCGGCCTCAGTGCCGTAGGTGTCTTCCAGTTCCCCGGTGGGGTCTTCCTTCCTTTATGGCTTTGCTGCCTGTGGCTGGCGTTTGCCACCACCCTGGGGCGCAGCCTGGTGTTCTTCGCCACGCGCCCCTGGCTCACAGCCGCCGCCGGCGCGCTGGTGCTCCCATTCAACTACTACGCCGGTAGCCGCCTGGGTGCGGTGGAATTTGGCTGGCCGCTCTGGCAGAGCCTGTTGCTCATGGCTGCCATCTGGTCGCTCGCACTGCCCACGCTATACTACCTGCAGCAACGTCTCTTTCAGGCCAAGGAGTGACTGCAACATGAAACGCCTGTGTACGAGCCTCTTACTCAGTCTTGCCTGCACACTTACCGTGTCGACGGCCGCCAGCAATACGCCTGTGGCAACCGCAACGTCGCCGGTGGAAAACCTGCAACTGGTCGGCGAGGCGCGTCTCAACGTGATGTTCTGGTCGGTGTACAATTCACGGCTGTATACCGAAAACGGGCGCTACGAGAACGCCCAGCGTCCGTTGCGGCTGGAAATCCAGTACCTGCGGGATTTCGCCGCACAGGCGCTGGTCGAGCAGACTGGTGAGGAATGGGACCACTTGCAGCTGTCCCATGAACGCCGCGACCAGTGGCTGAAGCAGCTCACCACCCTGTGGCCGGACGTGGGCAAAAACGACGTGATTGCCCTGGAAATCGACACCGCCAACCGCAGCACCTTCTACTTCAACGGCGAGAAACTGGGCGTTATCGACGATGCTGATTTTGGTGAGCAGTTCGTCGCCATCTGGCTCTCACCGGACACCAGCCGTCCCGCCCTCCGCGAAGCGTTGATCGGCAGCCTCTAGCCTCCGCCGGTGTTGGGATTGTCACTGAGCACGGGCAGATGTTGCGCCAGACCTTCCAGCACCGCTTGCAAAGGCCCACGGTTCGCCTCGATCAAGGCCGATGCAGATGTCCCCGTGAGCCGCCGCTGCTCCGCGTTGGCAAACAGCGCGAGCACCGCGTTGGCGAGGCTTTCAGCCCCCTGTACCGCCACCAGTCCACCGGCTTCGTCCAATGCCGCGTAAATTGCCTCGAAGTTGAAAACGTGCGGGCCCGCCAGCACCGGCAGCCCCCAGGCCGCCGGCTCCAACGGATTGTGTCCACCGCGCTGAATCAGCGAGCCCGCGACGAAGGCGATGTCCGCGGCGCCGTAGAGTAGTAGCAGCTCCCCCATGGTGTCGCCGAGGTACACCTGAGCGGCGGCTAACGAGGCGGCAGACCGGCGCGTAAGGGTAAAACCCTGCGACTGCACACGCTGCGCCACGGCATCGAAACGCTCCGGATGACGCGGCACCAGCATCAACAGCGCATCCGGCTGGTGTTGCAGCACCTGCCGATGGGCGACAAGAATCTGTTCGTCTTCTCCATCGTGAGTGCTCGCGGCAATCCACACCGGCCGCGACTCTCCCAGCTGCGCGCGCAATCGCAGTGCCGCTGCTCGCAAATGCTGGTCGACAACAACATCAAACTTGATACTGCCGGTGACCGACACACGCTCGGGCGAGGCGCCAATGGCGCGGAAACGGCGCGCGTCATCAGCGCCCTGTGCGGCAATCCAGGCCAGCTGCGCCACCATCGGGTGCACCAGCCCGGCGATACGCCGGTAGCCCCGCGCCGAGCGCTCCGACAGCCTCGCATTCACCAGCACCACGGGAATACCACGCTCTTCAGTGAGCCCGACCATGTTCGGCCACAGCTCCGTTTCCATGATCACCAATGCCGCGGGACGCACCCGGTCGAGGAAGCGCGACACGGCACCGGGTGTATCGTAGGGGGAGTAGGCGTATAACACGCGGTCGCCAAACAGGGCGCGCGCGCGCGCGGAACCGGTGGCGGTCATCGCTGTCATCAAAATCCGGCAGCCGGGGTGACGCTGCAGCAACGCGTTCACCAACGGCGCCGCGGCGATGGTCTCACCCACCGACACGGCGTGCACCCAGACCACAGGTGCCGGAGCTGGCGACACCCAACCGAGGCGCTCGCGCCAGTTGTCATGAGGGCCGGCACTGCCGCGACTGCTCCACCACAGCTGCAGTAGCACAAAAGGCAGTGCGAGGCGGAACACGAAAGAGTACAACGCACGCAGCATGGCGATTCCGATAACAAACTCTGCGCACATTCTACCCAAAGCCCGGGCCACCTGCTGTGGAACTATTCCCGCCTGCCCCCGCGGGGCTGCTAAACTTGGGCCCCGATTCAGCAGCGAGAGTATGCCGCCACGTGAGCACGACACGGCAACGCACCCGCGATACGCAATATCGCAGTTATCTGCACCCGACGTGGTGGCCCACCTGGCTGCTGATCGGTCTGATGTGGCTGCTGGCGCGCTTCCCCCTGCGCGTGCAATGGTGGCTGGGCAAAGGCGTCGGCGAGTTGGCCTACCGCACTCTGCCCCGGCGCCGGCACATTGCCGAGGTCAACATCGCGCTGTGTTTTCCCGAGCTCAGCCGCGAAGAACAGGTGCACCTCGCGCGGCGTGCGTTCCACTCGAACGGAATAGGAATTCTGGAAATCGGCCTCGCCTGGTTCCGCAACCCTGCAGCCTTCCTGGCCACCACGCGTGTGCACGGCCTTGAGCATGTGACCCGCGCGTTGGAGAAGGGGAAGGGTATCCTGGCGCTTGGGGGGCACTACAGTTCGCTGGATTTATGCGGCACGCTGGCCACCCGGTTTGTCGAGGCCGATGTCATGCAGCGCGACCACAACAACGCACTGCTCAATGCGGTGATGACGCGGGCGCGGGAGCGGCACTATGGTGTGGCCCTTTCGGCGAAGGACCTGCGCGGCCTGCTTCGCCGGCTGCGCGAGAATCGCACGATCTGGTATGCCACTGATCAGGACTACGGCCGCAAGGGCATCGTATTTGCGCCCTTCTTCGGCGTTGAAGCAGCATCGATCACGGCGACCTCGCGTATCGCCGAGCGCAGCGGCTGTGCGGTGCTGCCCTTCAGTCACTTTCGTCGCACGGATGCCGTAGGCTACGATATCTACTTTCACCCACCACTGGAGAACTTTCCAACCGGGGATGACCTCGCCGATGCTGCGCTGATCAATGCCACGATCGAAGAGCAAGTACGCCGCCACCCCGAGCAATACCTGTGGATGCACCGGCGCTTCAAGACACGCCCCGGCCCTCAGGACCCCGACCTCTACCGAGGGGATGCATAGCATGCCTGCGTCCAGGGTGATAGCGTTTACCCTCGCAGGCACCGTTTGGGCACTCGACACATGGCATTGACACGCGCACGTCTACTGATTGGCCTGATCCGGCTGGTGGGCAAACTGAACCTGGCCACGGCGCAGCGTATTGGCGCCCTGCTGGGTGGCCTGATGGGGCGTATTCCCAACCGCTCCAACCGGGTGACGCAGATCAACCTCGCCATTGCCTACCCGGAGCTTGGCGAGCGCGAGCGCAAGCTGCTGGCGCGTGAAAGCCTGGAGCACACGGGCCGCGTGGCGATGGAAATTCCGTTGATCTGGGAGTGGCCGGTAGAGCGCTGCCTGGGCCTGGTGCAGGAAATCGAAGGCGAAGAGCTGCTCACAGAGGCACGAGCGAGCGGCAAGGGCTTGCTCCTGCTCGCGCCGCACCTGGGCAACTGGGAGCTTTGCGGCCTGTATTTTTCTTCGCGCTACCGGATGGCTGCGCTCTACAGCCCCCCGTCACTGCCCGGATTTGAAGCCTACATGACAGCGAGCCGCAGCCGACACGGCTCGGAGCTGGTACCGGGAGACCGACGCGGCCTGACGCGCCTGATCAGCCTGCTGCGCGAGGGAGAGGTCTCGGGCATTCTGCCCGACCAGAGTCCGCGCGCTGCCGGCAGTGCCTATGCCCCCTTCTTCGGCATGGAGGTACGCACCATGACGCTGGTGAGCAAACTGCTGCAGAAGTCTGCTGCTGTGCCACTGATGACCTGGTGCCAACGCCTGCCCGACAGCCGCGGTTTCCGGTTGGTGGTGCGACGCTGCGAAGACGACATTGCCGACCCGGACCCCGTTGTAGCGACCGGGGCGCTGAACCGCTCCGTGGAGGCCTGTGTACGTGAGGCACCCGCACAGTACCAGTGGGAATACAAACGCTTCCGCCACCGCCCCCCCGGCCAGCCGGACCCCTATCGCCAATCACCCTGAGGCCCTGTGTTAAACTCTTCGCTCCACCAGCCGGAGCCCCGGGGCCGCATGCGCCACTACCTGTTCTTCGTCAACCAGCCCTACGCCTACTCCATCCTGCGCCCGCTGCAAGCCGAAATTCGCCGCCGTGGAGGCCAGGTTGCCTGGTTCGTTGCCGGGTGCAGTCACGCGCCGCTGCAACCCGATGAACACCTGCTGTGCACAGTCGATGAGGCGCGCGCCTATCCTGCGGTGGCCACCTTTGTGCCGGGCGACTGGGTGCCGCACTTTCTCCCTGGCATCAAGGTGGAGGTTTTTCACGGCCTGGCGCGCAACAAGCGTGGGCACGCCACGGAAGACGCCAGCGATCACTACACGATCCGCGGCTGGTTTGACCTCTACTGCACCCACGCCGGCACCGACACCGCGAAGTTCTCCGCGCTGGCCGCCGAGCACGGTCACTTCCGAGTGAGCCGCACCGGCTGGCCCAAGCTGGACCCCCTGTTCAGCGCGGCCGCACCCGCCGGACCGCGCCTGCGCGCCACGGGTGAGCCGCCGGTGGTGTTCTTCGCCTCCACGTTCAGTCGCAACATCACCTCCGCACCGGCACTGGCGGGGGTTATCGGAAGGTTGGCAACAACCGGTAAATGGCGTTTCATCGTCACCCTGCACCCAAAAATGGACGCAGAGATCGTCCAACGCTACCGCGACATGAGCGGGCCCAACCTGCGCTTCGTGGAAAGCAATGCAGATTTGCTGCCGCTGCTGCCCGAGGCCGACGTCATGCTCTGCGACACCTCTTCCATCATGTTCGAGTTCATGTTCCTCGACCGGCCTGTGGTCACCTACCGCAGCCGCATGGCGGGGCCCTACCTGTTGGATGTACAGGACGTGGAAGCGGTGGAACCGGCGCTGGCACAGGCGCTGGAAAGGCCGCCTGCACTACTGCAATCTGCACGTGCGCTGTGCGAGGAACTACACCCCTTCCGCGACGGACATTCCAGCGCGCGGGTATTGGACGCCGTGGACGAAGTGCTGGCCGCCGGGCCCACCCCCAGAGCGAAACCCCTGAACCTGTGGCGGAAATTGAAGATGCGGCGTCGCTTGCGCAAAGCCCTGGCGGTGACCGCTCAGTCAGCGCCGTAGCGCGGGCGATCCCGCGTCCAGAGACCGGCATATTTGTTAAAGCTCACCTGGGCGTAGAGCACCGCAGACAGAAAGCCCACCTGCCCATCGAGAACGCCCAGCCGCAACAGATACACGTGGACAAAGGTCAGCACCCCCCGAGCCGATGGGTACAGCAGCGAGCGCACGCGCTTGCCCTGACGGTGTTTCTCCTGCGCACCTAGCCAGGCGTACTGCGCACCCTTCTGCAGGGCGTGGCCGAAATCCCGGTGTGTAAAGTGCAACAGCCGTCCACGCAGGGTGCGCACACGGCGACCCTCCGGCAGCAGGATCTTCTCGTGCACCAGGGCGTCGGAAAAGCGTACCCCGGCGCGCCGGAACAGCCGCAGCGGCGCGCGACCACTGCGGCCAAAATCCAGCCGGGTACCGTAGATGGTCACCGCCCAGGGCAGGCAGTAGGCATCAGCAGCTGGCGCCGCCAGCACATGATTGATTTCGGCCACCAGCCCGGGGGTCAGACGCTCGTCAGCATCAATCGACAACACCCAGTCGCCGCTGGCACGCTCCAGCGCACGTTGTTTCTGTATGCCGAAGCCGGGCCAGTCGGTCTCAATAACGTGGCTTGTATGCTCACGCGCAATCGCCACGGTGGCGTCGTCGCTGCCACTATCAACCACGATAATCTCATCTGCCACACCCGCCACCGATGCAAGGCAGGCGCCGATATGTTCTTCCTCATTCTTGGTGATAACGATCACCGACACACGCACGCTGCGCTGCCGCTGGCAGGCACGGCGCAGCTCGGTCACCAGCGCCGCACCACAGGCAGCCAGCGTCAGCAGATAGAACGTGATAAACAGGCTGCGGGAAAACACCGCCTCGGTCAGACCAAACGCCGCGTAGCCAACTGGCAGCAACACACCCACCGAGGCGACAAAGGCGACCGCCGGCTCCGATGCGCGGAGGTGGCGTGCAAATACCGTTGCCGGTATCACCAGCAACAGCAACCAGCTCAATCCCCCGAGCAGGCCGCGGGTGGCAAGACTTTGCAGCAGATCGTTGTGCGCATGACTGGTGCAGCAGTCCAGCACGAAATCGGGTTGCGGCAACGTGCCCGCCACAGCCGCCGCCTGTACCGCATCGTGGTAAGCATTGAGCCCTCCACCGAGCCACGGGTGGCCGACAAACTCACCCCAGGCAATCTGCCAGATAGCCAGCCGCGAGGCGGTCTGCACATCGAAGTCGCCCGCCTGCAGGCTGGCAACGGTTTCCAGAAAGCGGTCATTGCCGGCGACGGTCAGCGCCAGGAAGACCAGCCCCGCGAGTACGGCAAGCACGCGCTGACGCGAGCCCATCAACGGCAGTAACACGGCCAGCAACAGGGGCAGTGCCAGCAGGTTGCTGCGGGTTTGGGTGAGCAGCGCGGCAACCAGTGCGGCTGCCGCCAAGGCGAGCGCCAGACCGGTATAGCGTGGCTGCTGCAAACGCTGCCAGTACAGTGCGGCGGACAACAACACGGCGGCGGCGAACAGCGACAGGTTGCCGAGCGTAATGGGGTTCAACCAGAGACCCGCCCGCAACGGCTCACCCGGCGAAGGTGGCCCTCCGAGCCACATGCTCGCCGCGGCATGCACAGCCGCACCCAGGGCCATCAGCGCAAAACCTGCAAACAGGTGACGGGCCCCCAGAGTCGACCAGCACAGCGCCAGCACCAGGGGCCAGAACAGCAACAGGCGGGCCGGCCCGTCGAGTTCCTTCAACGCGCGGTAATCAAACCCGCTGGCGAGCCAGAAGCACAGAAAAACCGCTACGGGAAACCAGCAGGCGAAATGCAGCAGGCGCAGTTCCCGCGGGCGCTCCCACCCGCTGGCGTGGAGCCGCCGGCGCAGCGCGGGCAGTGCAGCGGCCAGTGCGAGCAGAAAAACGGCGGCGGACAACAGGCTGGAGTAGAGCAGGGACCCGGCAAACCCGGCGACCGCCAGGCCCGCCAGCAGCTGTTGGCCTCGTGCCGATGAAATCATTGTGTATACTCTCGTCGATCTGCGTGGCCATTGTGGTAAACGCCGACCCACCGGGGCCGCCAACCGCGCCATTACTATAGCGCAGGTGCTCCCGCGGATTCCAACGTCGACACAGGACCCGGCCCATGAAAGCACTTTGCATTACCGATTGTGCCGATCGCCCGGAGACGGAGTTGTTCATTCGCCTCGCCCAGCGCATGGAGCAGTTCGCGGTCATGAGTAACCCGGCGGGGCGCTACCACGGCCTGCTCCTCGAGGCGGGGCTGGAGGTGATTCCCCTCAAAATCAGCGGCCGATTCGACCGCGCGGCAACCGCGCTGATCCGCGAGACGGTCTACCAGGGCGACTACGATATCGTGCAGGCGTTCAACTCGCGCGCCGTGACCTGCATGCTGCGCGCTGCGCGTCGCCATCGTGCGCGCCTGCTCGCCTATCGCGGCGTCACAACCGGTGTCGGATATGGCAAGCCGGAAGCCTGGATGACCTTCCTCAACCCGCGCCTTGACGGCATCATGTGTGTTGCTCACGCCATTCGCGACGCACTGCTTGACGTGCGCTTCCTCTGGCTGCGACTGCCACCCGAGAAACTCAAGGCAATCCACAAGGGGCACGAGCTTGCCTGGTACAACGTGGAGCCGGCGATGCTGGCTGACCTGGGCATACCGCCGGGGGCGAAAACACTGTGCTGCATCAGCCGCAACAGCGCCAAGAAAGGGGCACTCACGCTGCTGGAGGCGTTTGACGCCCTGCCATCCGCGCTGCACAGCCATCTGTTGCTGATTGGCTCCGTAGACAGCAATGCCGCGGTTCGCGAGCGGGCCGCACGCTGCCAGCACCCCGAGCGCATACATTTCACCGGCTACCGCAATGACGTCACCCGGATCCTCAGCGCCGCCGACCTGCTGGTATCGGCCTCGGAAAGCGGTGAGGGCCTGCCGCGGGTCGTCATTGAAGCCATGGCCGTGGGAACGCCCGTCGTCGCCACCGATGCCGGTGGCACCCGGGAGCTGGTGGCAGACGGAGAAACCGGTTTGCTGGTGCCGCAGCGCAACGCCCCTGCACTGGCAACCGCTATGCGCAACGCGCTGGAGGATTCCGCGGCGGCGGCGCAGCGCGCTGACAACGCGCGCCGGCGTATCGAGCGCGAATTCAACGCCGAGCAGACGGCGGTAAATACCTATGCCTGGTATCAGGAGCGGCTGGCTGCAGCCCCGTAATACTCCAGATACCAGTCGACAAACCGCGCTACGCCTTCGGCGACGCCGGTACGCGGGGCGTAGCCGGTAAGCTCACGCAGGGCACTGACATCGGCATACGTCTCCGCCACATCCCCCGGCTGCATCGGCAGCATGTTCTTCTCTGCGCTGCGCCCCAGACGCTGCTCAAGCAGCTCGATAAACTCCAGTAGGTGCACCGGACTCTCACAGCCGATATTGAAGATACGGTAGGGTGCGCTGGAGGTTGCAGGATCAGCCGCCATGGCATCCCACGCCGGATTCGGCTCCGGGGGCTTTGCCAGCACGCCGAGAATTCCGTCGACGATGTCGTCGATAAAGGTAAAGTCACGGCGGTGCTGTCCGTGGTTGAACACGTCCAGTGGCTCCCCCGCCAGAATCTTGCGGCAAAAAATCATCGGGGCCATATCTGGTCTGCCCCAGGGCCCGTAGACGGTAAAGAAACGCAAACCGGTTGTCGGCAGCTGGTAGAGGTGGCTGTAAGAGTGGGCCATCAACTCATTGGCTTTCTTGGTTGCGGCATAGAGCGACACCGGATGATCCACGCTGTGGCTGACGCTGAAGGGCTGGCGGGTATTGCTGCCATACACCGAGCTGCTGCTGGCGTAAACCAGGTGCTCTACCGGAAAGTGCCGGCAACATTCCAGCATGTTGCCAAAGGCCACCAGATTGGAGGTCAGGTAGGCCTGTGGGTGTGACAACGAATAGCGCACCCCGGCCTGTGCCGCCAAGTGAATCACGGCATCCGGGCGAAAGTGGCTGAACCACTCCCGGAGGCGGGTCGCATCCGAAAGACAAAACAGCGCTTCACTGAAACCGGGCTGACTGCGCAAGCGCGCGAGACGGGCCTGTTTCAGCGTGACATCGTAGTAATCATTGAGATTGTCGATGCCGGCCACTTCGTGGCCCTGTGCCAACAACTGCAGTGCCGTTTCACACCCAATGAACCCGGCGGCGCCGGTCACCAATACTTTCATCGTCTCTCCTGACGCCTTTTCATCACTCGCAGGCCGCCTGATACCCGCGCAAGAGGTCTGCCCAGAGTGACTCGCGCTGCCGCTCTGACAACTGCACACAGCGCTTCACAACCGAGCGCTGCAAACGGTCGAGATTGGCCTGCTGCCAGCGGCGTGCCGGGGGGCGCAGGCGGCAGCGGTCGAAATCAATCAGCCAGATGCCCTCTGGCGTGTGCAGCACGTTGTCACAGTTCAGGTCCACATGGTCCAGGCCCGCCGCGTGAAACGCCGCCAGCTGCGCACCCACGCGCTGCCAGAGTTGCGGCTCCTGCAGTGCCGGAGATGCCGGTAACGGCACTGCCTCGGGGATGCGCCGCAGCAGAATGGCCGCGCGGCAGGTGAACAGGCCGCTGCGTTCCGCCAGCGCTGCCACCGGTTCGGGCACCGGCAAGCCAAGCTCCCGCAGGCGCTGCAGCAAACGGAATTCCCGCAGCGAGCGACAGCGACGGAAACCGGTAAATACGTAGCTGCGGTGCGCTATACGCGCCATGAAGCCGCCACGCAGATACTGCCGTAGCACCAGTTCACCCATATCGGCATCCACAAAACTGGCACCACCACGCCCACCGACCACTACCGGACGTGCGCGCTCACCCCAGAACTGCGGGTCCAGCCAGGCCGCGTGTACACCGTCGATCGCCGGATTGCACAGCAGCAGGGACCCATCTCCGGAAACAATGTGCTCTGTCACGCCGCTCACGGCCGTCAACGTCCTCGGTACCCGCCACCGTAGCCAACGGCAGTGGTGCAGACCGCAGCGGGCGACTCGGATAGAATGCGCGCAGTGTAGCAATGATGACGCACAGAGCTCTACTGCGTCTGGACTCCGCCATGTCGCCAACACCACAATCCATTTGTCTGCTGCGCCTGTCGGCGCTGGGCGACGTCACCCACGTAGTGCCCGTTGTGTTGAGCCTGCAACAACAGCTGCCGGGCGTGCGCCTGACCTGGATCATCGGCAAACTCGAGGCGCGTTTGCTCGGCGACCTGCCCGGCGTGGAGTTCATCGTGTTCGACAAGCGCGCCGGCTGGCGCGGTTACCGCGAGCTCTGGCGCAGCCTGCGCGGTCGGCGCTTTGATGCGCTGCTGCACATGCAGGTGGCAGCGCGCGCCAATCTCGCCTCCCTGCTGGTGAAAGCCCGCCTGCGGGTTGGCTACGACCGCGCACGCAGCAAGGATGGCCACGGACTGTGCATTAACCGGCGTATCCCACCCGCGCGCAGCCAACACGTGCGCGACTGCCTGGCGAGTTTTCTGCAACCCCTGGGCCTGCAGCCGGCGGCGCCGCGCTGGGAGATTCCGCTGAGCGAACAAGACCGCGCATTTGCCCGGCAGCACCTGGCACAGGACCGGCGCAACCTGGTCATCAGCCCCTGCTCCAGCCACCCTCTGCGCAACTGGCCGGTGGCACACTACGCCGCACTCGCCGATCACGCCATGGACACGCACGGCATGCACGTCATTCTGGTGGGCAGCCCCGCACCCTTCGAGCGCGAAACCTGTGCCGCCATTACCGCCGCCATGCGCAACACCGCACACAACATCTGTGGCCAGGACACACTGAAACAGCTCACGGCCCTGCTGGCGGAGGCCGACCTGCTGGTGGCGCCCGATACTGGTCCCGCACATATTGCCAGTAGCATGGGGACCGACGTGCTGGGCCTGTTCGCCGCCAGCAACCCCCTGCGCTCAGGTCCCTACAACTCCCTGCACTGGTGTGTAAACCGCTACCCCCAGGCACTGCGGCAATTCCGCAGCAGCGATGTTGATGAGGCCCGCTGGGGCAGCAAAGTGGAGGTGGCCGGGGCGATGGAACTGGTGACTGTCGCGGATGCGACGGCGAAACTGGACCAATGGGTGCAGGCCCATTCCGCGCCAGCGGTCTAGCGGTTGGCTATCAGGTTGCGCGCCAGAGCACCGCTGGCAGCTACGCACCTACCACTCGATTGCCCGCGCTACTGCGTATAATCCTGATAGGACTTCTCTTCCACAAAGCGTGAACCCAGTGCCAGGTTGATCGACTTTTTCAGAGCTGCACGTTTGTCGTTGGTAAAGTAAACCGAGCGCGCCAGCTCGATGAACGTGGCACCAAATTCCTGTGCACGCTCACAATCACGGATATCGTCCTCAATCACCCAGAGCGATTCGTTGACCGCCTTCAGTTGTGCCCGCAGTTCAGCAATATGCGACTCATCCGCCACAGCGGCCGACCAGATACCATTCAGGGCTTCCAGCTCGGTGACGACGTTGGCGTTCTTGGCGGGATCGCTGATGCGCTCGGACTTGATTTCCAGAATCGTGATCTTGTCCAGCACTTCACCGAAGGAGACGGGGACGGTAATTACATCAGTCATGTGAACACTCGCTTGCCGGAGAACAGGCGCATCGCGAGAGGCGATGCTCAAGGTCCGTATTCTATGCCAACCGACCGGCGCTGCCACCCCCCGGGGGCAGCAGCGTAACCGCCCAACGCGTTGTCTCAGTCGGCTGTCTCGCTTGTCGTCACTCCTGCGGCCCTGTATTCTCACTGCAAAAGATGAAGGAAACTTGCGCTGTGAAGTTTGGAATACAACGTCCACTACTGCTTATATTGGTTCTGATTGCCCCGCTCACCATTAATTACGCGCAAGCTGCCGACATCCTCATACTCGATGACGATTACGGAACAGAGGTCGAGGATGACTTGACGAGTGCGGGCCATACTGTGACGTCACTGTCCTACTATGACTGGGAAGGCGACAATCCGAATCTCAGTGCGTTTGATGTCGTGATCCTGCTGAATGGCTATGAATATGGTTACGAACTGGGGGATGACGAAAACAGCCCCGCCTACGCGGCACTCGAAGAATTTATCCGCAGTGGTGGCACATTCGCGAGCACCGAATGGGTGATCTACGACATGGACGATGACATCAAGTTGGGTTTGGACCCTATCCTGCCTGCAGACTACACCAGCTACGTCGATTACAACTATTCCGGCACATACACTGTATTACAAGGTGACCACCCGCTCGCAGCCGGGTTGCCGACAACCTGGGACGCTGCTGAAGACGCTGACGGCGGCAGTTGCACCGATCTGAAACCAGGCGCAATCACCGTGATTTCGCGCAGCATGGACGACGACCCCACGGGGGATTGCCTCACCGCTTATGCACTGGCCTACCTGAACATCGGCCAGGGCGTCAGCATTCACCTGAACTCTGACCTCGGCCATGAAGACGACGTCGACGCAACACCGCAGTTGCTGCAGATCCTGCGCAACGTCGCTACCTTCAGAGGCGAGGGCGCCAGCCCCGTAGCCGTGCCGATGATGTCGGCGGCAATGCTCGCACTGCTTGCTGCCTTGTTGCTAATCCTTGCCTTGCGAACGCGGCGCGGGCAGCTCTCAACTCTGGACAGATAGGCGAGCCGTCAGCGATCTGCAGTGCGCCCGAAACTAGTTTTCGCGGACCAAACGCTTTAAGCGTACATCCACGACCACCTGTAAAGAATTCAGTGCCAGGGCCGCTGCGCGCCCCTCGGAAGGCGCACGATGCATGTGTGGCGTCATGGCCAGTAAGTCTGCAATTGACTGCGCACCCTCAAGCTCCACCCTGAACTGTACAGCCTGTTCTGCCTGCAAGCGGAACCCGTCAAGGCAAGCCCGAGGGGAAAAAGGCTTCCGTTTCAGCGCGGGGTAAATAATTTCTCGTAGCGCCTTCAGATGCGCGGGCCCCGCCTCCGCCAGCAGGAGTTCTCCTGCTGGCTTCAACACACGTGCAAATTCCGCATAAACGGGAAACCCGAACAAACAAAGCAGCCTGTCCACACTGCTGGTCGCGACGGGCAGGCCGGCGTTGCTGGCCACCATCCATGCCATGCGCTTGTCCTGCCGTGCTGCCTCCTGCACGGCCCACTTGGAAATATCCACGCCACCCAGTGTCAGCGGCCGCGCCCCACCGGCTGCCCGGGCCAGCTCACGCAGGTAGTAGCCCTCACCGCAACCGGCATCAATGCAGCTCAGAGGCGCGGCAGGGGACGCGGATTCCAGTACCTGATGTGCCACCGCGGCAGCCAGCGGCTGATAATGTCCCGCGTTGAGGAAACGCGAGCGCGCCGCGACCATTGCCTGACTGTCACCCGGGTCGCGCGAGCGCTTGTTCTGCACGGCGAGCAGGTTGACGTAGCCGCGCCGCGCGATATCGAAACTGTGCCCGCTGGGGCAGCGCCAGCTCGCGTGGCTGACAGTGAGCGGCAAGCCGTCCAGCGGGCATATCAGATCGTTGAAGGGCGTGATCAATACGCTTCCCACCACACCTTGAGTGTCCTACACCCCCACCTTCGGATTCGGACCGTACTGGTTGTCACCCGGCTCACTGTCCAGCAGCATGAATACCAGTAGCACAAGGAATCCCAGAATGGGAATCAGGGCCAGCAGCAACCACCACCCAGAGCGACCGGTATCGTGCAAACGACGCATGGCCACTGCGATTGAAGGAATGAACACCGCCAACGCATAGATGCCCCCCAGAAGCCCAAGGCCGGCATCATCACTGTAGGTGCCGGTGATGCCGTCAATGACGCCCAGCGCAATACTCGCCAACAGGTTGAACAGCACGAAGTACCAGTATTCCTTGCGCCGCGCGCGCCCCGTGAACTGTGCGTACTTGTTCTTCAGTATGTCGAGATACCAATCCATTCCCTTCCCCTTCTTATCATCGTGATGCGTATCGTTTCCCGCCGAACAGTTTAGTCCAAATCCCCGGCAACGTATTCCGTCAGGCGCTGCTCGGCCTCTTCCCCGAACAGGATTTCTGCTGCGCGACGCAAACCCGGTGCCTCGACAATCTCGTTCCGCCGCAGTACCAGTTCGATCTTGGACCGCCGACGCATGAAATCCTCGAGTTTCACCACCATCTCGCGCTGTGCCGTCATCTCCATTTCACAACGGGTGTATTCGGCACGGCCAATCAGCAGGCGGGCACAGCTGCGATCGGCACGGATTCGCTCCAGCAGGTGGAAGGCCGCCTGGCCATAGCGGCGCCAGAAGCGTTCGCTCAAGGGTTCCGACGATGTGGGAGCGGTGAGTGCATCCAGCTGCATCAGCCGTGCCTGGCGCAAGTATTCTGCGTGCACCTCGGCAGGAGGTTCCCCGTACCAGCAGGCCTCGGGGTCCGGCACGTTGATGCCCAGCTTGACCAGCTCGGCAACCACTTCATTGCCCACGTTCAGACAGTCCGTGAGCTTGCCGCCGAGAATACTGATGTGCTGCCGCTCCCGGTCCACTTCCAGTACATGCTTGCGGGAAAGCTGTACCCAGTCGGCGCTGCCATCGTCGCCGCCCACGGCGAGTGGGCGCACCCCGCAGCGCTCTGAAATAATGCTGTCACGGGTCAGGGGTGGATCCATGTCCAGCAGGGCGTTGATATTCGAGAGAACGAAATCGCGGTCCTCATCGGTGACACCCACTTCCGGCGAGTCAACCCGCGTATCGGTGGTGCCCACGCAAGTACGGGAGCCCATTGGAATGAGAAAGAACAGGCGGCCGTCGCTGGCAAAGAACGTCAGCACCCGTTTGTTGTCGGTGACCCTGTCAACAATCAGGTGAATACCTTTGGAGAACACATGGTGGTGCCCGGTCTGGATGTCCGCCGCTTGATTGAAGGTGTCCAGCCAGGGACCCGCTGCGTTCACCAGCGCTTTGGCGGCAATCGTGAACACCTCACCGCTAACCGTGTCCCGCGCCTCCACCAGCCAACGCCCCTGCTCGCGCCGCAGCGATGTCGCCGCAACGTAGTTGGCCGCCACACAGCCATAGTCCAGTGCCTTGCGCACAAAGCCGAATACAAAGCGGGCATCATTGTCGTAGAGGTAGCAGTCGGAGTATTCCAGGCCACCAGCAGCTTGCCGGGTGTTGATAACGGGCTCAGTCGCCTCCAGCTTGCGAGCGCTCACATAGCGTGGCGGGGCCGTCTTGAAACGCCCCATGACCCAGTACAGGAGACTCCCCAGAAAAATCACCAGCGGCGGCCAACGGAAGCCTTTCTGAATGGTGGTGAAAAAACGGATTTCCTTTACCGTGGAGGGGTAAGCGCGCATGAGTTCGTTGCGTGAGCGGCACAGCTTGTTGACCAGCAGGAACTCGTAGCTTTCCAGATACTTGATCCCGCCCCAGGCCAGGTTGGATGACTGCGAGCTGACGCCGCTGGCAAAATCCTCGCGCTCAATCAGCGCCACGTTGACACCACGGCCCGCCAGCGCGGCGGCAGATACAGCACCATTGATGCCGCCGCCTACCACCAGCACATCAAACTCCTGGCCGGCGAGCTTCGCAAGGTTCGTCTGGCGCAGCGAAGTGGTCACTCCATAACCTCCTTGGACCTTTGGGATGGCAGCGCTGTACAGTCTTCCCGGGGGAGAAACCGGAAGCACCTCCGCCACCAGCATACGTCAGCTGCGGCCACCAGACCAAGCATCGCCTGCGCAAGCAGATTAGACAGAGGCCTCCTGCGGCGACATACTCGCTTGCTCACTCGATCAAGGACAAACAGGCATGACCGCAACAGAATGGCAACGCATAGAGCTCACCGCATTTGGCGGGCCGGAAAATCTGCGCCTGGTGACGGAGCACACACTCCCTGAGCCCGGCCCAGGGCAGGTGCGGGTGAAAGTTCTGGCGGCCGGAACCGGGTTTACAGACACCATCGTGCGCCAGGGACAGTATGTGGATGTGAAAGAAAAGCCGCCCTTTACCCCAGGCTACGACTGGGTGGGTGTCGTCGACGCGCTGGGCAGCGGTGTGAGCACATTCCAGGTGGGCGACACGGTAGCGGATATGCCAGCCATTGGCGGCTATACCCAGTACCTGTGCGTGAATGCAGACCAGGTAGTGCCCTGCCCTGCCGGCCTGGACCCGGTAAAGGCCGTGTGCATGATGCTTTCCTACACCACAGCCTGGCAGATGCTGACCCGCGAATGCACGCTGCAACCGGGCGATACTATCCTGGTCCACGCCGCCGGTGGCGCAGTGGGCACGGCGCTGCTGGAGCTGGCACGCGAACTGAAGTTAACGGTGTACGGCACGGCATCGCAGAGCAAGCACGACCTCGTGCGCAGTTTCGGTGCCATCCCCATCGATTATCGCAACACCGACTTCGTCGCTGAAATTCAGCGCCTCACCCAGGGCAAAGGCGTACAGGCCGTATTCGACACCATCGGCGGCAAGTCCTGGTCGCGCTCCTACCGGTGTGTCGCAAAAGGCGGCCGCCTGGTGGGGTTCGGGGCGTTGCAGGTCACCACGGGGGACGAAAGTGTACCCAGCCTGCTATGGGGATTTGCCAAGCTGCTTGGGCTGTGGCGCCTGCTGCCGGATGGGCGCAGCTCAAGTTTCTACAATATTCTCAGCCGGCGAAAAAAGTTGCCTGAAGAATTCCGCTCTGACGTCGCCACCCTCATGCAGTGGCTGGGCGATGATCGTCTGCACCCTGCCGTTGCTGAAGTCCGCCCGTTGCGCGATGCCGCCGAAGTGCACCGGCTGATCGATGCCGGCGCGGTGGCCGGCAAGATCGTGCTGGACTGCCAGGGGTGAGTGCCCTCACGGCAACCCGGATGGGCACTGTGCCATGCAAGAAAGCTGCTCTGGGGTTTCCATACTTGCACTCGAGACGCTGCCAGGCAGGTGACAGCACTGGCGGCACGTCACACAATAACCCCACTATAAAAGGAGGTCACCAACCACCATGAAATACAATATCGATCCCGAGCTGCGTCCGATTCTGGAACTACTGCCACCCTTCGACCTGAAAGACCCGGCCACGATGCGCGCCACCATGGACGCCATAGTGGGGCCTGCCAACGAAGCGCTGGACACCAGCGGCACGAGTATCAACGACCACCCCGTACCGGGTGAGAACGGCGCCCCCGATGTTACCGTGCGGGTCTATCGCCCGGAAGGTGTCGAGGGCGCCCTGCCTGGGTTGCTCTACCTGCACGGTGGCGGCTTTGTGTTCGGCAACCTGGAAAGCGAACATGCCACCTGTCTCGCCATAAGCCAGAACCTGCGTATTGTGGTCGTCTCGGTTGACTACCGGCTGTCTCCCGAGACCGCCTTCCCCGGGCCGCTTGATGACTGCTACGCGGCACTGACCTGGACGCGCGGCAATGCGGACACACTCGGCATCGACGTCAAGCGCCTCGGGATCATCGGGCAGAGCGCCGGTGGTTGCCTGGCGGCTGCCTGCGCCCTGCGCGCGCGCGACGAGAACGGGCCGGCGCTATGCTACCAGTTCCTCTCCATACCGGTTCTGGACGATCGGCTGGACACCCCCAGCATGCAGGCCTTTACCGACACACCTATCTGGCACCGACCCAACGCCGAGCAAAGCTGGGATTACTACCTGGGCGATGCACTGCGGCGTGGCGCGGACAACGTTCCCGCACTGGCCGCCCCGGCGCGCGCAGACAATCTGACGGGCCTGCCCCCGGCCTGCATCACCGTCATGGAATTCGATCCTCTCCGCGATGAAGCACTCGTGTATGGCCAGCGCTTGCTCGCGGCGGGTGTGTCCACCGAGATCCACTGTTATCCGGGCACTTTTCACGGCTCCAGCATGGTGGTCGATGCCGCCCTCAGCAAGCGGGGCGTAGCAGACATGTTCACCGCACTGGCCCGCGGGCTTTGCGTCGACGCACAACACTAGCAAGCTCGGGGGTCAGCCATGGATAATAAGAAACTCTACCAGCCTCCACTGATGCCGCAGCTGCTGATAGAGGGTCTGAACCGTTATCACGACCAGCCCTGCCTGTTCCTTGGCGACAAAGTGGCGACCTACCGCGAAGTGCGTGAACGCACCAGCCAGCTGGTGCAGGCACTGCAGGCCACCGGCCTGGGCAAAGGCAGCCGTGTCGCCGTTATTTCCGGCAACCGCCCGGAGGTACTGGCCAATATCGCGGCGATGCAGCTCAACGGCTGTATCGGCACGCCGCTGCACCCGTTGGGATCACTGGATGACCACGCCTATGTGCTCGAGGCCGCGGAGATTGACGCACTGATCTACGACCCCACCACATTCGAAGAGCACGCCAGCGCACTGCAGCAGCGGGTACCGGGGGTAAAACACCTGCTGGCTTTTGGCCCCAGCGCACAGGGCACCGACTACCTGGCGCTGGCCGACAGCTTCGCGCCACAGCCCCTGGTGGCCCCCGACGTCAGCCCGGAGGATATCTCTTCCATCAATTTCACCGGGGGCACCACGGGGCGACCCAAAGGCGTGATGAGCAGCTTTCGCGTCACCAGTTACATGACCCAGATTCAACTGGCCGAATGGGAGTTCCCGGACGACCTGCGCATGCTGATTGCGACCCCGCTCTCCCACGCTGCCGCGGCATTCTTCATTCCCGTGCTGCAGAAGGGCGGCGCGTTCTACGTCATGCAGGGATTCAGCCCGGATGCATTCTTTGACATGGTGGAACAGCATCGCATCACCGCCACCATGCTGGTGCCAGTCATGCTGTACTTTCTGCTCGACTCGCCGCGCGCGCAGAGCGCCGACATGTCCAGCATGCAGTCCATTTTCTATGGCGCCTCACCGATGAGCCCTGCGCGCCTGCGCCAGGCCATCGAGCTGTGGGGACAGGTGTTCTACCAGTTCTTCGGCCAGTCGGAGGCACCGATGGTGGTGGCCAATATGCGCCGGCAAGAGCACGACCTGAGCAAACCCGAGCGTCTCGGTGCCTGTGGTCGGCCGTCCCCGTGGGTGCCGCTGGCCCTGCTGGATCCCGAAGGCAACCCGGTGGTAAACGGCGAGCCTGGTGAGATCTGTGTGCGCGGCCCGCTGATCATGACTGGCTACAAGGACATGCCCGACGCCACCGCTCAAGCCTTTGCCGGCGGCTGGCTGCACACCGGAGATGTCGGGCGCCTGGACGAAGATGGCTTCCTGCACATCGTCGACCGCACCAAAGACATGATTGTCACCGGCGGCTTCAACGTCTATCCCAGAGAAGTGGAGGATGTGCTCAGTCGCCATGCATCAGTGCAGCAGGTGGCGGTCATTGGCGTACCCGACGCGCAGTGGGGTGAGGCGGTCAAGGCGGTGGTGGTACTGAAGCAGGGCATTGCCGCTGACGAAGGACTGACTGCCGAGCTGAAACAGCTGGTAAAGGACACCAAAGGCTCGGTGCAGGCACCCAAGAGTGTCGATTACGTGGATGGCATTCCCCTGACGCCGGTGGGCAAACCCGACAAGAAAGCCGTACGCGCCCGCTACTGGAGCGATCAGCAACGCAGCGTCAGCTAGCCCCCCAGGGCGTGCTCACGTCGGGGCGCTGCGTCGCCATGACCGGAGCACGCCGGTGGCAATACCGGTACCCAGCAGGGTGATCGCCATGCCGGTCAACACCTGCAGGGTGATCGGTTCCTGCAGCAGCACAAAGCCCCAGACCAGCGCACTCACCGGCACCAGCATGGTCACGGTGGAGGTCGCCGTGGCGCCCGCACTGGAGAGCAGGGCGAAGTAAAGCAGCAGCGCTGCCGCTGTGCTCACGGCACCGAGGCCCACGGCGGCGCTCCAGGCCATACCGCTCACCGGCTCCGCAGGCCACAACAATACCCCGGGCACTAACAGGATCACGCCGCTCGCAGCGCAGCTGCCCGCAGCCAGCACCCGGGTCGGCAGGTGGGCCAGCCGTGTGCGTGAATAATTGCCCGCGAACCCATAGCAGAGCGTTGCCGCCAAGGCAGACACAATAAACCAACCATCGCCGCCGGCACTGAAGTCCAGCCGTCCGGCAGACAACACGGCGACGCCGGCAAAGGCCAGTGCCAGCCCGAGTACCTGCCTGCGCACGATGGGCGTGGCGAAGAACGCCGCGCCCAACAACGCGGTGCAGATGGGCGTGGCCGCATTGATCAGGGAGGTGACACCGGCCTCAAGGCGCAGCGTGGCCAGGGCGAGGAAGGAATACGGCAGTGCTGTGTTGGTCAACCCCACCAGAAACAGGGGCCAGGCATGGGCGCGCACAAGCCGCAGATAATCGCGGCGCCAGAGCAGCGGCAGCAGCAACAGCGTGGCCAGCAGCATGCGTACCAGAATCAGCGGCAGGGCACCGAATTCGGGCACGGCCACACGCATGAAAATAAAAGAAAAGCCCCACAGCGAGGAGAGCAACAGCAGGCGCAGCGTGTCGGTCGTTGACATGACAGGTCCGCCGGAAAAACGCGCAGAATACGGTAGAAGTGCGGGGATGAAAAGCACGCTGTCGCACCTTGCGCGTTTGTATGCCGCGCTGCCCCAACGCCGCATGCTGGACTTTCCCGCCACCAACGCCGAACATAGCCGACTCGCCTCTTTCAGCCTGGAACCCTCAATGCTCGTCGCCAACCCCGAAAACTACGCCGGCCTGACCTACCCCTGGACGCGCGCCATCAATCCGGAACCGGGTGTGCCGCAGCAGGTTGCCGAGGGCGTCTACTGGGTGCGCTTCCCTATGCCCATGGGCCTGGATCACATCAACATCTGGCTGCTCGAGGATGGCGATGGCTGGGTTGTGGTCGACACCTGCCTCGACCTGCCGCGCTCACGGGAAATCTGGGAGACCCTGTTCAGCGGCTTCCTCAGCGGCAAGCGCATCACACGGGTGATCTGCACGCACATGCACCCCGATCACGTGGGTCTGGCCGGCTGGCTGACCGAGCGCTTCGATTGCCAATTGCTGATGACACGGGAGGAGTATCTGATGTGTCGCTCCCTGGTGAGTGACACCGGCAAGCCGGCTCCCGAGGTGGCGATTCGCTACTTCAAGGCTGCGGGCTACAGCGAGGAACAGATCGATAACTATCGCCGCGCGTTTGGCGGCTTCGGTCGCGCCGTGTATCGCCTGCCGGACAGCTTCCACCGCCTCAAGGACCGCGAAACGCTGACCATTGGCGGGCGCTACTGGCAGGTGATTGTGGGCAGCGGGCACTCACCGGAGCACGCCTGCCTGTATTGCCCGGCGCTGAAGCTGCTGATTTCAGGCGACCAGGTGCTGCCGCGGATCACGCCGAACGTCAGCGTATTCCCGACTGAGCCGGACAGTGACCCGCTACAGGAGTGGTTGCAGTCCTGCGCCCGCATTCGCGAATTGCTGCCTGAAGACCTGCTGGTCCTGCCCGCCCACGAAGCACCGTTTTACGGCCTGCATGTGCGCCTGACCCAGCTGATAGAAACGCACAAGAAGGAGCTCAACCAGCTCTACGATCACCTGTCCGCGCCGAAGCGGGTCGTCGATTGCTTTCCCGCCCTGTTCAAACGCGAGATCACCGAGCACCACCTGAGCCTGGCCACGGGGGAAACCATCGCCCACCTGAACTGCCTGCGGCGCCGGCGCCAGATCGATTTCAACACCGACGACGCGGGCGTGCGCTGGTACTTCCAGCTCCCTGAATCCATCGCCTTCGACTGATCCGCTGGAGCACGCCTTCGCACCATGTTGCAAGCACTGAGAGTCTGGGCCACGCGCCGCTACTACCGGCACACCAACGCGCAGGCCTGGCGCGGGAAGTTCACCGACGCCGCCTGCAGTACCCTGCAGCTGCCGGGGCCACACGGGCAACTGCAGGCGCGGATGTACAGCAGCAAAGTCGGCGCCAGCAAACCCCTGATTATCTATTTCCATGGCGGAGGCTGGGTCATTGGCGACCTCATCAGCCACCACCCCTTCTGTCAGCAGCTACGTGAACACACCGGCTGCACCGTGGTCGCCGTGGATTACCGGCTGGCGCCTGAACACCCCTGCCCGGCTGCCCTGCAGGACTGCCTGGCAGCTACCCACTGGCTGGCGCGTCATGTCGAGAGCATCGGCCCCAGCAATGGCAGCTTCGTACTCGCCGGCGACAGCGCGGGCGGCCACCTTGCCGCCTGCACCGGGCTGGCACTCGGCCCCGACATGCTCGCGCAGCTGGCGGGCGCACTGTTGATCTACCCGGTCGTGGACCACTACAGCCGCCCCTACCCGTCGTATATCGAGCGTGCACGTGGACAGACCCTCACCACCGGCATCATGCGCTGGTTCTGGGATACCTGGCTGGCGGGGCAGGGAGCCGAAGATGCAGCGGCCGCCGGTGCCCTGCTGGCAGGGCGCGACGACCTGCACACCCTGCCAAACTGCCTGCTGGTCACCGCCGAGCGCGATCCACTGCGTGACGAGGGGCGGGCACTGGGGTCCGCCCTGAAAGATGCGGGTGTGCCGCTGACCCTGCAGCACTATGCAGACGCCGAGCACGGTTTCGCCTGTTCACAGGGGCCCGGCAAGGATTTTCAGCACCTTATGGCGTTGACCCGTCAGTGGTTGGACACCCTGCACCCGACAGGGCGACGCTAAGCCTGCCGCTACACCGTAACGGGCGGCGTGCACAAGCGCCGCTGCAGGGCGACGTTACTTTGGCTTCAGGCCGTAATTGCGCGCAGAATCGCCAGGGTAGGATCGCGCTCCAGCAACTTGGGCACCGGATAGCTCTCACATTCCTTCAGCGCCAGGTCGGTGAGGTAGCCGTAGTCCTGCGGGCGGATACGGTCCGAGGTATCCGGCATACCCACGTCGGCGCGCAACTGCACGACCGCATCAATAAACTGGCCTGCCAGTCGCGCGGCATCCTGACCGGACTCACCAACACCGGCGAGCACGGCAAGCTCTGCCAGGTCCTGCTCGGATTCTGTGCGGCAGAAATTCAATACGTGCGGCAGTACCAGGGAATTGGCAAGACCGTGGGGAATACCGTACTTGCCGCCGATCTGATGTGCGATCGCGTGCACATTGCCCACGTTCACCTGATTGATGGCGATACCCGCGTAGTAGGCCGCAAGCGCCATGGCATCACGTGCTTCGCGGTTGCTGCCATCGGCCACGGCGTCCCGCAGATGGGCGAAGATCAACCGCACCGCCATGCTCGCATGGGCTTTGCGTGTGCCCCGGTCCCACACGCAGATGAACGCCTCAATCGCGTGCGTCAGCGCGTCCATGCCCGTGGCGGCGGTAATCGGCGCCGGCATGCCGAGCATGAGATCAGAATCAAGGGCAACCGCCGCCGGCAACAGCGGGGATCCGGATATCACACCTTTTTCATGGCTCACGGAGTCGGAAATCACGGCACCCATGGTCGCTTCGGAGCCGGTGCCAGACGTCGTGGGGATAGCGTACAACGTCGGCACGTCGTGCTTGACCTTACCAAAGCCCACCCAGGTTTTCGGGTCCTCCTCGCTGGTAGCCGAGGCGGCGATGATCTTGGCGGCATCAATGGAGGAGCCACCGCCAATTGCCAATACCGCATCGCAGCCGTGTTCGCGCATCAGGGCGCGGCCAGCGGCAACCTGGGCATAGGTCGGGTTTGGCTCCACGCCGTCATACACCACCATGGACAAGCCTGCATCGGCCAGAGCTGCCGTGGCCTGATCGACAATACCAAGCTCACGCAGGGGTTTGTCGGTCACTACCAGCAGCTTGCCGGCCCCGCTGCGCACAATATGCCGGCAGAGCTGTGCGGCACTGCCAGAACCGAGATACACCATATAGGCTGGCGAGGGCGCGAGCCCCGCGAGGGTCTTCATCAAGAACAGGGTGAGGGCGTGTTTGACTTTGCGCAGCGACATTCTGAACTCCGGATAATTGAGCTTTATGGTTATGCGAACAGGATTGCGCCGGTCAGTATGGTCAACTCAGCCATGAGATACCATACCCACGAGATGCCGGTTGCCGGCCACACGCACGGCGTCACGGCCCGATGCCTTGGCTTCGTACAGGGCCTGGTCCGCTCGCAATAGCAGGTCCTCTTTGTCGTCTTCGCCGTGCAGCTCGGCAATGCCGAAGCTTGCAGTCAGCGCAATCACCTGCCCGCTTTCCAGTAGCGGCCTTTCCAGCAACATCTGCTGCACACGGGCAACCATGCGACCGGCATCCTCGGTACTGGAGTCGCCCATCATGATAGCGAATTCCTCACCCCCCACGCGGCCTATGGCATCCGCGCTGCGCACACAGTCGCGCAATATTTGCGAGAAATGCGCCAGCGTTCTGTCGCCTACTGCATGCCCGTACCGGTCATTGATCTGCTTGAAGTGGTCGATGTCCGCCAGGACAGCGGCCAGGGGGCGCTGGTGGCGACGCGCGCCAGACATCAGCAGGTCCGCCGCGATCAGGAAACCGCGCCGATTGCCAACCTGGGTCAACTGATCGGTGATGGCCTGCAGGCGCAGCCGGTTGGACAGGTCGGTGGCAAGCAGGAAAATCACGGTCACTCCCATCGCCACAAAGAAGGTGGGCATCAACGCGAAGTTGACCAGATTATAGGCGTCCCGCTGTTGCGCCGTTGACTCCTGCCCGAACTGCAGGGCGACGATTGCCGCCAGCCCCTGGGCCAGACCAAACGACAGCTGCACACCGGCGGCCACGTATTGGGCAAGCCGCGGCTCCGGCCCGTGCCGATGCAGCACCCAGGCGATGTGCAGGAAGGCGATGCAGGCAAACCCGGGGCCGAGGGCAACGCGCACATCATCACGCGGTAATATCAGCGTGAACACCACTTGTATGACAGCAACTGCCGCAACAATCGCAAGCAGCGCCCAGGCGGGCGATGCGAGGCCCAGCCTCACCCTGTGGCCGAGGACGGCACCCAGCACCAGCAGGCACGACACCACATTGACGGTGACCCACCACCACTCGTAGGACGGCGCCGCATCGCGCATCAGGTTCAAGCCGTACTGCAGTGCGGCGAGCAGAAACGCGCCACTCCAGATCAACGCGTGTCGCGGGTGCTCAAACAGGCGCCACCCGAGAAAACACGCTCCGGCAAACACCAGGCTCACCACGACCAGAGTCAATTGCAGCGCCTGCACAGCACTCAAGATCAAACTGACAGCTCCCCACCCAAAATCGAACCCGCATAATTACCTGTACGCGATCAGGGCGCAAGCCGCTTCCAAGGCGAAGGCAGATCACCGCGCCCCTCCGATATACCGCGCGGCAAAGCGGGAACGCAATGGTAGATCGAAAATATCGATTGGTTCTTGCGTTTTTTTTTAGTATGTCAATGAGCCTCAAGCACGTTATGGTGCAACCTCGAATGTCGCCACCCGCGGCACTCGCCGTGTTTTGACTTGCGTAACTACCCAGGAGGTTGCAATGCATACTAAGAAAATACCTTTGCTCGCAGCGGTGGCACTTGCCGTGTCATCCAGCATCGCCAGCGCCCAGCAAGCGCCCATGTCCAACCAGTTCTGGTGGCCAGAGAAACTCAACCTTTCGCCGCTGCGCCAGCATGCCGCGGAATCCAACCCGATGGGCGAGGAATTCGACTATGCGGCAGCTTTCAACGAGCTCGATCTGGATGCCGTGAAGGAAGACGTTGAAGCCGTCCTGACCACTTCGCAGGACTGGTGGCCTGCAGACTACGGCAATTACGGTCCATTCTTCATTCGCATGGCGTGGCACGCGGCGGGCACCTACCGTATCGCGGATGGACGCGGCGGTGCGGGCGGCGGCCAGCAGCGTTTCGAACCGCTGAACAGCTGGCCTGATAACGTGAGCCTGGACAAGGCCCGCCGCCTGTTGTGGCCGATCAAGCAGAAATATGGCCGCAGCATTTCCTGGGCAGACCTGATGACCCTTGCCGGCAACGTGGCCATGGAGTCCATGGGCTTCAAGACCTTCGGCTTTGCTGGTGGTCGCGAAGATGACTGGGAGCCCGACCTGGTGTACTGGGGACCGGAAGATGAATTCCTCGCCGACGAACGCTACAGCGGTGACCGCAAGCTCGCCAACCCGCTGGCTGCGGTGCAGATGGGTTTGATCTATGTGAACCCCGAAGGCCCCAACGGCAACCCCGACCCGCTGCTGGCCGCCAAGGACATCCGCGACACCTTTGGCCGTATGGCCATGAACGATGAGGAGACCGTGGCATTGATCGCCGGTGGCCATACTTTCGGCAAGGCACACGGCGCGCACAAGCCAGACGACTGTGTCGGCCCCGAGCCCGCCGCTGCGGGACTGGAGGAACAGGGCCTTGGCTGGAGGAACTCCTGTGGCAAAGGTAACGCCGAAGACACCGTGACCAGCGGTCTGGAAGGTGCCTGGACGGCAGCTCCCACGCAGTGGAGCATGATGTACCTGAGCAACCTGTTCGCCTTTGAATGGGAGCAGACCCGCAGCCCCGCAGGTGCCATCCAGTGGGTGCCGAAAGACGGCCAGGCCGCCAACACCGTGCCGGATGCGCACGTGGCCGGCAAGGCACACCAGCCCATCATGTTCACCACCGACCTGTCACTGAAGTTTGACCCGGCTTACCGCAAGATCTCCCAGAACTTCCTGGAGAACCCCAAGGCCTTTGAAGACGCTTTTGCTCGCGCCTGGTTCAAGCTGACTCACCGTGACATGGGCCCGCGCGCCCGCTACCTGGGTGACGATGTACCAGAGGAAGTGCTGATCTGGCAGGACCCGATACCCGAGGTGAGCTACGAGCTGGTGGATGCCAAGGACATCCGCGAACTGAAGGAAGCGATTCTCGACACCGACCTCACCGGGCCTGAACTGATCCGCACCGCCTGGGCTTCGGCCTCGTCGTACCGCGGCTCCGATATGCGCGGTGGCGCCAACGGCGCACGGGTTCGTCTTGCACCGCAGAAAGACTGGGCGGTGAACAACCCCGGGGAACTGGCCAAGGTGTTGAGCACACTGGAGTCCGTACAAACCGAGTTCAACGATGCACAACGACGCGGCAAGAAGCAGGTGTCGCTGGCTGATGTGATCGTCCTCGGCGGTGCGGCTGCCATTGAGCAGGCGGCCAAGGAGGCGGGCGTGAAAGTCGACGTGCCCTTCGTGCCCGGTCGTGCCGATGCGACGGCGGAGATGACCGATGCACCCTCCTTCGCGCCACTTGAGCCGAAAGCTGATGGTTTCCGCAACTACTACAGCGCCGACGTCCTGCGCTCGCCCACCGACCAGCTGGTCGACCGGGCCAACCTGTTGACACTGTCTGTACCGGAAATGACGGTGCTGGTGGGCGGTCTGCGGGCTCTGGATGCCAACACGGGTGATGCTGACCACGGTGTCTTCACCAGTCGCCCGGGTACACTGAGCAACGACTTCTTCGTCAACCTGCTGGACATGGGCACCGTGTGGTCCAAGTCGGAAGACACGGCAGGAGTGTACGAGGGCCGTGACCGCGCCAGTGGCGAGCTCAAGTGGACGGCGACGCCCGTCGACCTGATGTTCGGTTCCAGCTCGGAGCTGCGTGCCATCGCCGAAGTCTATGCCGCCAACGATGCACAGGAGAAGTTCGTGAATGACTTCGTTGCAGCCTGGACCAAGGTGATGACCCTGGACCGCTTCGATCTGCGCTAGGGCTCACGCCCACCGCATACAACGGCCTGCCCCTCATGGGGTAGGCCGTTTTTTTTGGCGCTACCTTCAGCTACGCAGAGGGCCGCCCTGGCTTCCCTTCCAGCGCGAGCCGGAAATCGTATCTGTAAAGGGCTTGAACGCCTCCGGGTCCAGCTTGCCGGCGAGCTTGATGTCGCGCCCCAGAAAGGTGGGCCACCAGAGGTGCGCCGAGATCTGCTCACGCAGGGGTAGGCGGCTCGCCAGCGGGTCCCAGGGGCTGTCGTGCAGCACCAGCTCGCCATCGACCCGCTCTTTCCAGGCACAGCCATAGCGGCTCAACACATGCACCACATGGGGCGGAAAATCATAGCCGTTGGCAGCATCGGGCATGGCGCCCACTGCGAGAGAGAACTTCACCCACCACTCGTTCAGATCAAACTCCGCTTGTGGTTCGTTCTCGCCACTCGCGGTACCGCGAAACTCGACAAACGTGTAGCCCTGGTGTGTGCAGCGCGCGCGCACTGCAGACCCCAACCGGTAATAATCTGTCTCGCAGGGGTATTTGGGCTGGCCATTGTGGTCGCGGCTGATGAAGATGGCCGACTCCTGGTCGATACCGTAGCCGAGCGCGTACTCGCCCGCGACGCCATCGTAATCCGCATTCACGGTTTGCAAAATGCCGTATTCAGGCTCGTCCGGCACCGGCACGTTGTAAATGGTGAGGTTGACGTATGGGTCGGCCCCCGGGGTAATACCCGGAGGCAACACCGCGGCGACTGCTTCGGGGTCGGTGCGATACACAATCTTGAGCATCGGCCAGTTGGCAATATCGCCCGTATTGCCCTGGGGGGCACCTTCTGCTGAGGTCATTGGCTCTCTTCCTTATTCTGTTTATGAAGATCGGGGATAGCGTTCAGCCGCCCACCATATTGGGCGCCGGCGTTGTGCGATTGAGGATCATGTCCGCCCGGGCGCGAATTTTTTCGTCAGTTTCCGGCGTTGTCGCCAGCAGCCAGAAAGCGTCCTCCTCCAGCCCCGCCACGGCCATTGCCGCCACCTCATCGGGATGCGTGGTCTGCAATTCGATACCGTACTCCGCGGCCATACGCTTCATGTCATCAACGGAACTGATACCGGATGCATTGCCTTCGACCTCTTTCTTCAACGCCTCCGGGCGCACACGGCCGGAGTTGAAGAGGCCCGTCTCCACCACGTGTGGGCCAGGGAACAAAGCGCTCACCTTCACCGGGCTCTGTGCCGCCTGCACCTGATAGTGCAGGTTTTCGGTAATGGCGTGCACCGCAGCCTTGCTCGCAGTGTAGATAGGGGCATCCGGGAACACCAACAGCGCGCCGTTGCCCGAACCAGTGACCACGAAGTGAGCGGGCTCATTGGCAGCTATCAGGCGCGGCATGAACACGCGGATAGAATTGATAACACCCCAGATATTAACGTTGAAGCACCACTGCCAGTCCTTCTCGGAGTAGTCCCACATGGCGCCGGACTCCCCCGCACCAATGCCCGCGTTGGCAAATACCAGCTGAATGCCACCGAAATGTTCAGTGGCCACATTCGCGAGACTCTCGAGGCTGGCCGCGCTGGTGACGTCACAATGCGCCACCCGTGCCTCGATACCCTCCGCAGCCAATGCCTGATCGATATCGGCCATGGCCGTTTCATCGACGTCGCCCACCACTATGCGGGCTCCTCGACGGCCGAGGGCAAACGCCAGTGACCGGCCCACCCCGCTCGCACCACCGGTAATCACGGCCACCTTGCCTGTAAAATCGCGCATATCAGCTTACATCCTCAGCGTTGATATAGAACTGGCGCACCCACTTGCGGTACATCACCAGCGTTTTGTCTTCCCGGCAGAACACCGGCTTGTGTTTGTGCACCTTGTTGGCCCAGATCGGGTAGTCGTCCTGGATGCCGGCAATAATGCCCTTCATCACATCATCGCCTGCCAGGTCTTCAATCTCACGGCGCACAGTCAGGGTCCAGCGCAGCAGCGTGGTGTGCCGATCGATCGGCTGCGCACTGTTGTACACCACCATTTCGGCGTTAGGCCCGTAGCTGGTGCGCACCACCGCCAGGCCCGGGTTCAGCACCATGGCGTGCAACTGGTTGGGGAACTGCGACTGGCTGGAATCCGAACGCAGGTGCAGCGTGCGTCCGTCTTCATCAATGGTGACCTCCGAGGGCGGCACATCGGGCTGTTTGTGCACGTAGCGAAAATGCACCGGGTCGCAGGAGTTTTCCGCAATATCCTGGATATGGGCGGGAACCTCAAACTCCGCGTAGCGCGGTGCGGTCCAGTGTTCATCGCTGAGCTCCACCAACTGCGGCAGGGGCCACTTGGGCGCCAGGTTTTGTGGATGAAACCAGATGTAGACCTCACCGTTGCCCTCTTCCGTGTGCCAGGTGCGAACACGCGCACGCTCCGGAATCTCGTCACAGTAAGGGATTTCCACGCACTGGCCCTGCGTATCGAAACGCCAGCCGTGGAACGGGCAGCGCAGGGACTCACCGACGACACGCCCCTCGACGCCCAGGTGGGCACCCAGGTGCGGGCAGAACGCATCCTGCAACACAGCCTGGCCCGACCGCGTGCGATACAGCGCAAACTCGCGATCGAAAGCGTGCACACGCGTCACTTCCCCGACTTGCAGCTCGTGGCTGCGCGCCACAGAGTACCACCCCATCGGAAACTCCGGCGTGGTATTGGTTTTTGCCTCGCAGGCCTCGACGATTTTTGTCATGCGGCTTCCCCCGTGGCGTGGAAAATAGCGCTGCTGGGGCCGATTCTGTCGGCCACTGCCTGCAAGCGAGCGCGATCGAGTCCGTACCAGGCAATCGCGTTCTCGCCGAGAATCTTGCGTCCGTCCGCCTCTGGGACACCGGCGAATGTATTGAGGTAATAGTCCTGCGTGTGCGGCCAGGTTCCTTCGGGGTGCGGATAGTCGCTGCCCCACATCATCTTGTCGATGCCGATGATATTGCGTAGCTCGATGTCTGCGCGCGGCACACAGGAGGCGCCGACGGCGACGTTGCGCTGGAAATATTCACCCGGGGACATCGACAGGTGGCTGCGGAAGTCGCCCAGCTTGGCCGAGAACTGTACATCAAAATAATTGTGGTCCAGCAAACGCAACCAGGGTGGCAGCATGAACACCGTACCCCCCTCCGTGAGCACGACCTTCAACCGCGGGAAACGCTCAAAAACGCCGCCCCAGATCATGAACGTGAGTGGGCGGTACAACCACCACATGACTTCGGACACGTAAATGCCCATGGCACCCGGCAGCTTGTCGCTCAGGTCTTCCATTGGCCACTGCTCGCCAAAGTACTCAGGCTGCGGTGCCGGGCCCGAGTGAAAGTGAACAATCACGCCCAGCTCCTGGCACGCTTCCCAGAACGGGTCGTACTTCACATGGTGGTAGGGGTCATTGTCACCCCAGAGTGTCGGGATCATGACGGACTTCAGACCGTTGTCGACGCACCAGCGCACGGCATCCACCGCCTGCTGGACATCCCACAACAAGGGAATGGAAGCGACGCCGATATGCCGGGCCGGGTCGTTGGCACAAAACTCGGCCAACCAGCGGTTGTGAGCCATCGCGCCCGCCCACTGCAGTTCCGGCACCGCATTGCGCGGCGAAAGCCCCAGCCCCGCACCAAAAGGTGGCGTGTTCATCTCGGTAATACCGTCGGGGAAAATCACCTCAGCCGCAATGCCATCCTGCGCCAGCATGGCAATACGCTCGTCGTAGTCCCATGCGCCGGTGAGCTGCTTCTTGATGGGCTCGCGCCAGGCATCGTTGATTTCCTTGATCAGGAAGCTTTGCTCCGCCTTGTCCGTGATCTCGATCTGCACCGGCACGGCGGTGTCCATGATGTCGTGATACTTGGACTCAACATAGGGCTTGTAGTCGGCGATATGGAGGCCGGCGTGGCAGTCGGACGACACCACTATCAATTTATCGGACATGACCTTCTCTCTCTGCAAATAACCATTGCATTATTGTTGATGAATGGGCGCTGCACAAAAATTGCACACGTGTGTACAAATTAGAGCAATGCCTTTCCAAAAGCAACAAATCCACGGCTTTTCCTGGGCAGTGGCTGGACGGAATCAGACGGCGCAAGCGACACGGCAACCCGCAGGGTTGCAGGCCGGAATTTGTCGCTATACTGCCGGGGACGTTCGCGGAAATCATTACCATGCCACAGCACATCTACAGCGCCAGCCGATTGAGCACCAGACTCTTCTGCGGGCTCTGGCTGGCCGCATTGCTCGCGGCTTGCGGCGGCGGTGGGGGCAACGGTGAAACCCAGCCAGCCGCCAATCAACCACCCATTGCACAGGTATTGGGCCCGTCTTCCGTGGCAAGTGGCAGCGAGGTTACGCTCGACGGCGGCGGCTCACGTGACATCGATGGAAGTATCAGCCGCTATCAATGGCGCCAGACACAAGGCCCGACCGTGGCCATTGTCGGCGAGGAAACGGCCACCGCCCGCTTCACAGCGCCCACCGTTGGCGCCGACACCGTCCTCGCTTTCTCGCTGAGCGTGACCGACAACCAGGGGGCGAGCGCCAGTGCATCCGCCAGTATTACGGTCACCGGGGAGGCAGTCAGCCGCTGGGACCTGAGCGGCACCGTGCTCGCCTCCAGCAACCAGGCCGTTGACGGCGACACCAACGACACCGCCAGCCTCTACACGCCAAACGATACGCCGGGCAGCGCACAAGCGCTCGCCAACCCGGTCACCCTGGGCGGCTATATCAACCAACCGGGAACAGGGGCCGAGGGACGCTCGCAACTCAGGGGTGACATCGACGACTACTTCCGCCTGGAACTACTGGCGGCCCAATCGGTGACCCTGCTGGTCGCGGGCTTTGAAGACGCGGATGCGGATCTGTATCTCTACAACGAGGCGGGAGAAGTGATCGATTTCTCGGTGGAAACCGGCGAAATCGAAACGGTTACAGCGCCGGAAAACGGCACTTACCTGGTGAATGTGACGGCGTTTCTCGGTGCAACCAACTATATTCTGGCGGTCGGCAGCCCGGCACTCGACAGCGCACCACGCACGGATGCCGAGCTGGTGCCCGGCGAAATCATCGTGGAATTCGCGGAAAGCGAGATCCTCGCGCCGGGCTTCTTTCACGCCGATCTGGCCTACCAGATGGGTATGCAGGAACGTGCTGGCGGCCCCGGCCGCGCGCGTCTGCTGGAAATTCTGGCCGGCCAGGCAGAACGACAGCGGCTGGGCACGGCTGCGCGCCGCATAGACGACTTCCAGAACAGCGCCCGCCGCGAGCGCTGGGAGACGCTCATCAGCGTCAAGCAACTGCGCCAGCAGCCTGACGTGCGCCACGTTGAACCCAATTACCGTCTGCACACCGCGCTGGAGCCGAACGACAGCGCCTACGATCTGCAATGGCACTACCCGCTGATTGGTCTTCCCGCAGCCTGGGATGTGACCATTGGCGATCCGGGCGTCGTCGTCGCGGTCATTGATACCGGCATCCTGTCCAATCACCCCGATCTGGCGGGCCAGTTGGTGGCAGGCTACGACTTCGTGCGCGACCCCGCAGCCGATGGCGACGGTATCGACCCCGACCCCGAGGACCCGGGTAACCGCGCCAACCCGGGCAATAGCCGCTTTCACGGCACACACGTTGCCGGCACTGTAGCGGCGCGGGGCAACAACCGCATTGGCGTCAGCGGCGTCGCCTGGGGCGCTCGCGTGATGCCCCTGCGGGCACTCGATGACGGCGGCGGCACGTCCTACGACGTGGCACAAGCCGTGCGCTTCGCCGCCGGTCTCGCCAACGACTCCGGCACCTTCCCCCCAGCCACGGCAGCTATCATCAACCTTAGCCTGAGCGGTGAGGGTTTCAGCCAGATGAATCAGGCCCTGTACCGCGAGTTGCGCGAACGCGGCACCATCGTGGTGGCCTCGGCCGGCAACGAGGCCACCCGTGCACCGGCCTATCCAGCGGCATACGACGGGGTTATTTCCGTTGCGGCGGTAGATTTACAGCGCGAGATTGCCAGCTACAGCAACCGCGGTAGCTCCATCGACATTAGCGCGCCCGGTGGTGATGGCAGTACCGATTTCAACGGCGATGGCTACCCAGACGGTATCCTCAGTACGGGCGGCTCCGCCGACGCCGGCGGCGTGGAGTTCGCCTACACCTTCCTCAACGGCACCTCGATGGCGGCACCGCATGTGTCAGGCGTTATCGCGCTGATGAAGAGTATCAATCCGCAGCTGGATGGCCCGCAGCTGGAATCCCTGCTGCAGAGCGGCAACCTCACCGATGACCTTGGCAGCGCTGGCCGCGACGATCTTTACGGGCACGGACTGGTGAACGCACGCAAGGCGGTGGAAGCCGCGCTGGCCAGTATCGGCGAAACGTTCACGCCGCCTGCCACCTTGCGCGCGTCCAGCCAGTCGCTCAACTTTGGCGGTACCAGGGAGCAACTGGACATCACCCTCAGCAACGGCGGTAGCGGCAATCTGCAGGTGCTGGGTCTCGACAGCGACGCCAGCTGGCTCAGCGTCAGCGCGCTGGAGGTCGATACCGCTGGCCTGGGCCGCTACCGGCTGCAGGTTGACCGCAGCGGCCTGGCTGACGGCCTTTACTCAGCGACGGTGAGCGCGCGCTCCAGTGCCAACAGCCTGCAGATTCGCGCACTGCTCTCCGTGGGCGATGCCGCGGTGGCGGACGTCGGGGTGCTCTACATAATCGTCTACGACCCCGCCACGGACGCCGCGATTGCACAAAGCGTGGCACGCGCGGAAGCGGGTCGCTATGCCTTCCGCTTCCAGGACCTGCCGGACGGCACCTATCAGGTATTTGCCGGCACTGACGCCGACAACGACCTGTTCATTTGCGATGCGGGCGAGGCCTGTGGCGCCTGGCTGACCACCGACGAACCCGGGTTGATCGTGCTCGACCGCGACCGCGATGCGCTCGACTTTCCAGTTGAGCATTTCATCCGCCTGCCGAGTGGCCCTGATGCCAACGCCAACGTGGTCTCCGAGTTTCGCGGCGTGCCCAGGGAGCGTTGAGCCACGCGATGGTTTGATGCAGGTCAACCGGTTGCGGGCGCGCGCGCATTACACTGCGCGCTGATTCTGCAACAGGCCAGGTACCATGACCGCGCTACACGTGGCTCAAGCCCAATTGACCGGCGACTCCCTGTGGGACCCCGCGCTGATCGCGCGCTACAACCTCGCGGGGCCGCGCTATACCTCGTACCCGACCGCCGCCCAGTTTCAGGAGGATGTCAGCGACTCGCTGTGGCGCGAAGCGATACAGGCCAGCAACGTGTCGAGTGCACCGCTGTCGCTGTATTTTCATATCCCGTTCTGCAACACCGTCTGCTACTACTGCGCCTGCAACAAGATCATCACTGCGAACCGGCAACGGGCAACCGACTACCTGCAGGTGCTATACCGCGAAATCGCGCTGCAGGCAGAGCATGTGAACCCGGATCGCACGGTGCGCCAGCTGCACTGGGGTGGCGGCACCCCCACCTATATCTCGGACGCCGAGATGCAGGAACTGATGGCACAGACCCGGCGCCACTTCCACTTGGCAGATGACGACAGCGGCGAGTTCTCCATCGAAATCCACCCGGGCGGTATGGCTACCACCCGTATCGCGCATTTGCGCCGCCTCGGTTTCAACCGCGTGAGCATGGGCGTACAGGATTTTGATGCGGACGTGCAGCAGGCCGTCAATCGCTTCAACAGCGTGGATGAAGTCACAGCGCTGGTAGCCGCCATTCGTGCCGAGCACTTCAAGTCGCTGAGCATGGACCTGATTTACGGGCTGCCGCGCCAGAGCGAAAACTCCTTTGCCCGCACCCTTGAACAGGTCATCGCCCTGCGGCCGGACCGCCTCTCACTGTTCAACTATGCGCACATGCCACAGATGTTCAAAACGCAGCGCCAGATTGACGAACGGCAACTTCCCGAGCCGGCCGTGAAAATGGCCATCCTGCACCAGAGCATCGAGCAGTTGTTGGCAGCCGGCTACGAATACATCGGCATGGACCATTTCGCTCTCCCCGGAGACGAACTGGCTCTCGCCCAGATGCAGGGCACGCTGCACCGCAACTTCCAGGGCTACTCCACACACAAGGACTGCGATCTGCTGGCCTTTGGCGTGTCTGCCATCAATGCGCTCGGCAACAATCACTTCCAGAACCACAAGGATGTGGCATCCTATACCCGCGCGATCGAGGCGGGCCAGCTGCCACTGGCGAAGCGTATCACTCTCACCGACGACGACCGGCTGCGCAAGGCAGTGATCAATGAGCTCATCTGCAACTTTGCCCTGGACTACGCCGTCATCGAAGAACCGTTCGGCATACGTTTTGTGGACTATTTTGCACAAGAGCTGGAACGGCTGCCCGCATTGGCGCGCGACGGCCTGATCGATCTGCACCCGGGTGGTATCCGCGTACTACCCGCCGGGCGACTGCTGGTGCGCCGCCTGTGCATGGAGTTTGACGCCTATATCGACCACACACAGCTCACCGGGAGCCGGTTCTCGCGCATCATCTAGGGCAGCACACTCGTTGCGCTCAGGCTTGCGCAGGATGTGCTTGACTCATGATGCTGAACAGCCACCCTCCCAGCGCGCCCGCACTGCATTGTAGCAGCAGACCGGGCCACTCCCGCGCCGCAGCGATAACCCAGATGCCCAGCACCTCCCGCATGATCAGATGCAACATCAGCACGCCGACAAACCCGGCGAGGGTAAACCAGAAAACCCTCGGCCCAGGCACTCGGTGCGCGCGCACCAGGCCCGCCGCCACGGGCATCGCCAGCACGAAGGCAAGCAGGATAAGCAGCAAATAGGCGATCATGCCGAGCAAGTCGTGCAGGCTGGCCTCCAGCCGCACCGCCAGGGGCACGACCACCCCCATATCGCCGAGATTGGCGAGCACTGTCTGCGTGGCGAGCAGGCTGGCGGTTACGTAGGCAAGCAACACCGCGGGGAAAAAAGCTTTCAGGACACGAATCATGGGCGACTACCGGTAGTGCAGGGAGTGTTTATAATGACCCGGCGCCCCGCAAAGGAAAAGCCCATGCCTGTTTTCTCTGTCACCTTTCGCTTTCTCGCTCTTACCGCACTTTGGTTGAGCCTGCGTGCCACCGCCGCAGACTATCAGCTTGAGCCTCTCGCAGAGGGTCTGCAGCACCCCTGGTCCGTTGCACAATTGCCCGACGCCAGCTTCCTGGTCACTGAGCGCGGGGGCGCACTTCTGCATATCAGCGCCGACGGCAGCAAGCAAACGGCCATTGGCGGCGTGCCACAAACGTTTGTGGCAGGCCAGGGCGGCTTTTTCGACATCCTGCTACACCCGCAGTTTGCTACCAATCAGCTGGTGTACCTCAGCTACGCCAAGGGGGACAGCGCGGCCAATGGCACGGCCATCTACCGCGCCCGGCTGGAGGGCGACACGCTCGTCGCGGGTGCGGATATCCTGTGGGTAAGCGACAAGAAGAACACGGCACAGCACTACGGTGGGCGACTGTTGTTCCTGCCCGACAACAGCCTGTTGCTGGCCACAGGCGACGGTTTTGATTTCCGCGAGCAGGCGCAGAACGGCAGCAACGAGCTGGGCAAGGTATTGCGCATCCTCGACGATGGCAGCGTGCCCGCGGACAATCCGTTTCGCACCACTGGCAGCGAGCGCGTCTGGACGCTCGGCCATCGCAACCCGCAGGGCCTCACGCTGGATCGCAGCACCGGCACCGTGTACTTGCACGAACACGGTCCGAAAGGCGGTGACGAAGTGAATGTACTGCAGGCCGCCAGCAACTATGGCTGGCCTGCAGCCACCCATGGTGTGGACTACAGTGGCGCCTATGTGTCGCCTTTCACACAACTACCGGGCATGGCACCGCCCCTGCACTACTGGGTACCGAGCATCGCGCCGTCGGGCTTCGCCTGGTATGGCGGTGACAAGTTCCCGGCCTGGCAGGGCAAGCTGCTGGTGGGCGCGCTGGTAGACAAAGAAGTGCGCCTGCTCAGCCTGGAGGATGGTGCGATTGTGGATGAGGCACCGTTGTTCTCGGAGCTCGGCGAGCGAATCAGGGATGTAAGGGAGGGCTCTGACGGCTTTGTGTATCTGCTCACCGACGCAGAGGACGGCGCCCTGATTCGGGTGACACCGGCGCGCTAATACGCCGCACCTCTCTGCCCTGGCACAGAGGCGCGGAGTGCCTTACGCGATTCAGCTGGCGCTGGCTTTCTTCGGGGCGCGTTTGGCTCTGGTTTTCTTGGGCGCCGCCTTCTTGGCAGGCGCTTTCTTGGCCACCGCCTTTTTCCCGGCGGGCGCCTTCTTCACAGCTGCCTTCTTCGCCGCAGTCTTGCGCTTGGTTGGCGCCTTGGCTTTGCTGCTGGCAGCTTTCTTCTTTTTCGCTGCCGGCTTGCTCGCAGACTTGCGCCGCGCCGCCGCCTTTTCCACCATGGACGCTGCTTTATCGGCAGCCTGGGCACGGCGCGACTCGAGTGCAAGATCAGCCTGGATGGGCACAAGTTTTTCAAAAGACGCGTAGGCGGCTTTGGCCATTTTGGCTACCGATTCCGCCAGATCCTGCACTTGCTTGACCAGCTCTTCCACTCGCTTCTGATTGGCCGTGCTCGATTTGCCACGCAGTGAACTGCGTGCCTTTTTCAGCCGCGTATTGGCAGCGGTGTGCTTCTTGCGTGCCGCTGTGAGATCAGATTTGACCTTCGCGTGCGCCTTCTCCGTCTCGGAAAGCAGTTTCTTTTGCAGCTGCTCGACCTTCTTATTCGCCTGCTCAGCCATTTTCACAGCTTGAGACATTTCTTTTTCCAGCATGGGCAATTCACTCTAATGGATAAACGGGTACCACCCCTTCAGTGTAGGCGTAATTATCCTGTAAGCAATGCCTATTTATTGATCTGTCTCAGGCGTTGAAGTGAGAACTTTCAGCTGTCTATCGAGCGCCACACCCGGCGAGGGTCACTCCTGCTGACTGCGTATATAAGCGATGACATCCTGCAGGGCTTGCTCGTCACTCAGCATCGCCGCCATGTTGCGCATTTGTCGACCGGTGCGATCTTCGCGGTGTCGCCCGCGCTGGCCTTCGCGAAATGCCTGCAACTGCGCCAGCAGGTACCAATCATCGGCACCGGCAAGGCGCGGTGCGTTCAGCGCAACGTTACCCATCGCGTTGGCGCCGTGGCAGGCCCCACACAAGCGCATAAATGACTTGCCACCTGCAATCGGGTCACCGCCCTGCAACGTTGACGAAGACGCAGGGCTGGTCAATTCGCTGATATGGAAGGCAAGCTCGGGCAAACGCGCCACCGTCGGCAACAGGTCACTCGACTCCGCCATCTGCTGCGCCGCCACGCTCGCTTCGTTGCCACCGCGCAGGCCGCGCTGGAACTTGTCCAGCTGGGCGAGGATATAGACCGGTCGCAGGTGATTGAGGCGCGGCGCCCGCAGGTCAACGTTGCCCTCGGCCGCGGCGCCGTGGCAGGCGGCACAAGGCGCATACAGCGCGGCACCGTCAGATTCATCAGCGCGCGCTACAAAAGCCATGATTGCGAGAAAAAGGCCTAACAACGGCGGGAACAAAGAATGCATGCGGGCTACCTGATCAACGCTGTGAGAGGCAAGAATTTACCAGTTTTTCCTGCACGCGAGTATCCGGCGCGAGGCATCTGCGACGCGACAAAAGGCGGACCAGCGGAAGGGGGACAAATGCAAAACGCTGCGCTAGACTCGGCCACGCGGTTCCCGCCGCTGCGCACAAGCATCTACAGCATTGAGCAGGAAGAGACATGGAGTACAACCCGGACCAACACAGCCTCAAATGCCCCAAGTGTGGCCATGGCATGAACGAGGTGAGTTACGGCGACATCACGGTCGATCGCTGTAGCCACTGCCTGGGACTGTGGTTCGACACGGGCGAGGCTGACCAGCTGAAAGCCCGCTGGATGGGCGATGCCGTGGATACGGGCTTCGCCGATGAAGGGCGCAAATGGGATTCTGTGGAAGACATCGCCTGCCCCCGCTGTCACCGGGACATGGAAAAGACCTCCGACCCGAAACAGCCGCACATCTGGTATGAAACCTGTAGCGAGCACGGCCTGTTCATGGATGCGGGCGAATTTACCGACTACAAACACGAAACACTGATGGACCGCTTTCGCAGCATGATCAGGGGGGCGCGCTAGGACCAGGCGGCAACGAGCACAGCGAGAGCAACGGCATGACATCCCTGCGCACACGTGTCTGGTACGGTGCTGGCGGCGCCGTGGGCGCGGTCAAAGAAGCCGCGTACACCATGTTCATATTGCTGTTCTACACCCAGGTGTTGGGTCTGAGCGGAACAGTCACCGGCCTGATTATTGCGGTGAGCCTGGTGTGGGACGGCATCTCCGACCCGCTGGTGGGTTCACTGTCCGACCGCCTGCGCAGCCGCCATGGGCGTCGTCATCCGTTCATGGCCCTCAGCATACTGCCGCTGGGGCTGGGTTTTGTCGGCCTGTTCGCTCCGCCACAGGCCGTCGTGGACAACAGCGCCTGGCTCGCAGGCTGGCTGCTTTTCTGGTCGCTCTGGGTGCGCACCTTCGTCACCACCTTCGCCATCCCCCACCTTGCACTGTCCGCCGAGATCACCCGTGATTATCACGAGCGCAGCCAGGTGCTGGGGGCGCGTATGGGGTTCATGTTCCTCAGTGCCGTACTGCTGCCCGCCCTGGCGCTAACCTTCATTTTTCCGGAGCAGGGCGGTGTCGATGGCCGCTTTAATCCAGAGCGCTATCCACTCTACGGCATGCTTTCCTGCGCGGTGGTGTGGGTTATGGCCACCCTCAGTACGCTCGGCACGCGCCACCACATACAACCGGAAGTGGCTCAACCGGGGGCAGCGGACCACACAACGCTGTGGACGCTGTTTTCAGATCTGCGCCGCACGCTGGGCAACCGCAATTTCCGTCTGCTCATTGGCTATGATATTGCCGCCACCACCGCCTATGGCGTCATCAGCACACTGAATATTCTGGTGTGGACGTTCTTCTGGGCCTTTTCCGCCGCCGAGATCTCCATCATCCTCTCCCTGCCCACACTTCTGGGCGTGGCACTGGCGATACTCACGATGGGCCCGCTGGGCCGGCGGTTTTCCAAACAGCGCCTGGTACAGCTGTCACTCACAGGCCTGATTCTCAACTGCCTGTGGCTGTACCCATTGCAGCTTTTCGGCTGGTTACCCGCCGACAGTGGGAATCTGGTGTTCGCGCTAAACTTCGTCTTCATGCTGCTGTTCATGTATCTGTTCATGGTGCGTCTGGTCAACAGCACGTCGATTGTGGCCGACCTGACCGACGAGCACGAGTTGGACCATGGCGTGCGCCAGGAAGCCGGATTCTTCTCGGTCATCAACTTTGTCAGCAAGCTGTCGACGGTCGCGGGGCCACTCTACGGCGGGCTGGCACTGGATATCATCGGGCTGGAAACCGGCATGCGCCCGGGAGATGTGCCACTCGCCACACAGCACGGCCTGGTCTACGCGCTCGGCCTCGGTGTTATACCGCCCCTGCTGGTCGCCCTGTGGATCATTTCCCGGGTGCGCAGCAGCCAGGCGCACGTGGAAGCCATACAGGCAAAAATCGCGGCGCGACGCGAGCAGGCACCCGAAAGCTGAGGTGCCCCCACCCGCCCGAACTTGTCGGGCCTGCGGCCGTGGGTGACAATGCACCGCTCTTTTTTCCCGAACGGTATTCTGATGAAAGACCACAGCGCGGCAGATCCCACCGACGACGTTCGCATCCACGGCGCTCAACCGCTTATCACGCCCTGGGTGCTGGCCGAGGAGCTGCCGCTACCCTCCGCGCAGCGCCATGAGATCGCGGGCGCACGGCGAGCCATCGAGAGCGTTCTCGCCGGCGAAGATCGCCGGATGCTGGCGATCGTAGGCCCCTGCTCGGTACACGACCCCGCGGCCCTGCTGGAATTTGCCAGCCAGCTGCAAACCGCCTGCGCCCCGCTCAGTGACGCGATTCTGCCGGTACTGCGGGTGTATTTTGAGAAACCACGGACGGTCGTGGGCTGGAAGGGTCTGATCAACGACCCGGATCTGGACGGCAGCTTCCGTATCAACAAGGGCCTGCGGCAGGCCCGGCGCGTACTGCTGGATGTGGCTGCACTCGGCCTGCCCGCGGCCAGCGAATTCCTCGATACCACTTTCGGCCAGTACTACGCCGACCTGGTGAGCTTCGGCGCCATTGGCGCGCGCACCGTGGAAAGCCAGATACACCGTGAGCTGGCCTCGGGCCTGTCCATGCCCGTGGGCTTCAAGAATGGCACCAACGGCAGCATCGATGTCGCCATCGACGCCATTCGCTCCGCCCGCCACAGCCACTGGTTTCCCTCGCTGACCAAGGAGGGCACGCCGGCCATTCTCCACTCCACGGGGAATCCACACGGTTACCTGATCCTGCGCGGCGGCAGTGCCACTGGCGCCAACTATCACGCCGAAGCCGTGCACGCCGCGGCGACCGCGTTGGCCCGGCACGAGCTGCCCGCCTCACTGATTGTGGATTGCAGTCACGGCAACAGCGACAAGGACCCGGCGCGCCAGGCGGTGGTGGTGTCGTCACTGTGTGACCAGATGGAACAGGGGCAACGGGCGATTCGCGGGGTGATGCTGGAGAGTCACCTGGTGGCGGGCAACCAGCCCATCGCAGCCCGCGAGCAACTCACGTACGGCCAGAGCATCACCGATGCCTGCCTGGCACTGGCGCACACCGTACCCCTGCTGGAACAGCTGGCGGCAGCCGTGCGACGCAGCCAGCCCGACTGATTTACCAGCTGTAACCCACGCGGAAACGATAGGTCTGGTCCAGGCTCTCCACCTCGGGGGGCAAGCCGGAGTCGTACTCGAGCAGGATTTCGGCCGCCCCGTCGATGTTGAACAGCAGCGGGAATGACAGGCCCAGGGTCAGGTCGAGAATCACATCTTCGGTCTGGTCGAGGTTCCAGATGCCGGTGTGCTTCAGGTACAGCTGGGAATCCTCACTGATGTAGTTGCTGGTGGCATCCACCGACCAGTTCATACCCAGATAATCCTGGTCTTCAGCAACGATGTAGTCCTCATCGACATACACACCACCCACTTCAGCAGAGAGTGTCAGCAACGGCCTTTCGTGGAACTGGCGGCCGATATAGGGACCCACGTAGTAGCGCAGGTCGAGATCAGAGAACTTGTCGTGTTCGGCCGACGCGTTCACACCCCAGTAGAGCGGCCCCTCGAGGAAGCGGTCATACTTGCCCAGCGCCGTCCAGTTCTCCGCGTTCTTGACGCCATTCGCTTCGTCTTCTTCGCCGTCAAAGCGCAGGGTGTAGCGATCCTCCAGGCTACGCCAGACGCTCTCGATACCGTAGTCCAATTCATCGGTATCGGTGTTGCCGCGCTGCATCTCAAGTGCGAGGCTGACCTGGCCCTTCCAGCGGTAGCCGTGCCCCAGCTCCCAGGGCTGCGGGTCACTGATCGCAAGGTCGGCCAGCGGGACCGTAGCCACAGGCGCGCTCTCTGACGCCAGCAGCAGTGTTTCTTCTTCTACGCGCAGCGAAGGCTCCTCAACGACCGTACCGTCGGCGAGCTTGAGCACAATCGACTCGCTGCTGCGCAAGCTCTCGACCTGATCCTGCTGCACTTTTAGCGTGCCGGCAAACTCGGTGTCCACGGTTACCACGCCGTCGCGCACGCCGGTCACGGTGCCGAGGATGCGTGAACCGTTCTTCAACACGATTTCGTCAGCTGCGAGTGCGCTCGCTGCGAGCACGCCCGCAGCGAGCGCGACGGCAACGGCGCCCAGGCGCAGAGAGTGAAAAATCCGCTTCATGTTCCCCAGTTCCTTGAATTCGCAATGAACAGCCTATAATACAGGATTTGCTTCACCTTATCTGTATGCTCAAGGGCTGATAAACTGGCCGCTCTAACCGGGAGAGAGAATTGTGAGCGAGAAAGACTACGACCTTTTTATTATCGGCGCGGGGTCCGGCGGCGTGCGCGCGGCGCGCATCGCAGCAAGCTTCGGCGCGCGTGTAGCGATCGCCGAGGACCGCTATATGGGCGGCACCTGCGTCAACGTCGGCTGCGTACCAAAGAAGCTCTACGTCTACGCCTCCGAGTTCGGCAAGGCCTTTGAAGACGCACAGGGGTTCGGCTGGGACAGCAGCAAGCCCGCCTTCGACTGGGCGACGCTGCGCGACAACAAGAAGACCGAAATCTCCCGACTGAACGCGATCTACCGCAAGATGCTCAAGGGGGCCAGTGCCGACGTCATCGACGGTCGGGCACGCATTGTAAATGCCAACACTGTGGCTGTTGGCGAGCGTGAGTACAGCGCCGGCAAGATTCTCATCGCCACCGGCGGCTGGCCGCATATTCCAGAATTCCCGGGCAGCGAGCTGGCCATTACCTCCAATGAAGTGTTCGATCTGGAGCATTTTCCGGAGCGCCTGGTCATCGTGGGCGGCGGCTATATCGCCGTGGAGTTCGCCGGCATCTTCAACGGGCTGGGTTCCCGCGTCACGCAGCTGTATCGCGGCCCACTGTTCCTGCGCGGATTCGATGCAGACATTCGCGCTCACGCGGCGCGGGAAATTGCCAAGACCGGTGTCGACCTGCGCTTTGAAGTCAATGTGGAGTCCATTACCCGCGGCGCGGACGGTCTGGAACTGGAGCTGACGGACGGCACGCGACTCACCGCCGATGCCGTGCTTTACGCGACCGGGCGCAAACCGCACCTGGATGGCCTGGGCCTGGAACAGGTCGGCGTCAAGCTGACTGAGTTCGGTACCATCGCCGTGGACGAGCACTTCCAGACAGATGAGCCCGGCATCTTCGCCCTGGGTGATGTGACCGGTGGCATGGAACTGACACCGGTAGCGCTGGCAGAAGGCATGGCGTTCGCACGCCGCCAGTTTGGCGAAGCGGGCCAACAGGTCGACTATGACTTCATTCCCACCGCCGTGTTCTGCCAGCCCAACATCGGCACAGTCGGTTTCACTGAAGAACAGGCACGCGCCAAATTCGGCCATATTCGCCTGTTCAAAGCCACGTTCCGCCCGATGAAACACACCATCAGCGGCCGCGACGAACACACCTTCATGAAGCTCATCGTCGACAAGGCCAGCGACCGCGTGGTGGGGCTGCACATGATGGGCCCGGACGCCGGGGAAATTGTGCAGGGGATGGCTATCGCCCTCCGCGCCGGTGCGACCAAGGCCCTGTTCGACACCACGATTGGCATTCACCCCACCGCCGCCGAAGAGTTCGTCACCATGCGCGAGCCCTGGCACGAAGACTGAGCGAGGCAACGGTTCCCGCATGATCGCCGTCGAATCGTTGTCCCGCCGTTACGGCAGCACGCAGGCCGTGGACAACGTTTCGTTCGCGATAGGCACCAATGAAGTGGTTGGATTACTGGGCCACAACGGCGCCGGCAAGACCACCATCATGCGCATGCTCAGCGGCTACCTGGAACCGTCTGCCGGCACTGTCACGATTGCCGGCATCAATATGGCGAACAACGCCCACCCGATACAGGCAAGCCTAGGCTACCTGCCGGAGCACCTGCCCGTTTACCCGGAAATGCTGGTAGCGGATTACCTGGACTACGTCGCAACCCTGAAACGTATACCACGGCGTGAGCGCCCGCTCGCACTGCAAGAGGCCATTGCCGCCACGTCACTGGGGGAACGCGCGCTGGACCCGATCAGCCAGCTCTCCCGCGGCCTGCGTCAGCGCGTGGGTGTGGCACAGGCCATTCTCGGGCAACCGCAGCTGCTGATACTCGACGAGCCCACCAACGGCCTGGACCCCGGGCAAACGGCGCAAATGCGCGACTTGCTGCGACGTCTGGCGCGACGGGCCACTGTGATACTGTCCACTCACGTCATGCAGGAGGTTGAGGCGGTGTGCGACCGGGTGCTGGTCATGGCCGCCGGTCGCCTGGTACTGGATGCGCCCCTCGCCACTCTGCGCGAGAGCCGCACGCTGGTGCTGCGCGCCGGCACCGAAGAGCCCGAACTGGAGCGCTGGCTGCGCCGACTGCCGCAAATTGCCGCGGTACATCCACGCGCAGACATCGCCGAGGGGGAGAGCTGGGTGCTCACGCTGCGCGAGAATGCAGACCCGGACACCGCGGCAAACAACATCGCGCAATGTGTGGTGCGAGCGGGCGCCAGCCTGTTTCAGCTGCAGCCACAGCTGCGCGACCTCGACAGCATTTTCCGGGAAGCAACGTCGGGGAAGCCGGGACCGTGACGACAAACAGCGTCATCCGTCGCGTTGCACAGAAGGAAGTGCGGCTGTTCTTTGGTTCGCCGGTGGCCTGGCTGTTTCTCGCCGCGTTTGCCGGGCTCACCCTGTTTATCTTCTTCTGGGTCGAATCCTGGTTTGCCCGCAATATCGCCGATGTGCGCCCGCTGTTTGACTGGATGCCGCTGCTGCTGATTCCACTCAGCGCTGCACTGACCATGCGCATGTGGAGCGAGGAACGCCGCACCGGCACACTGGAGCATGTGCTGGTGCAGCCGGTGGGTATCTGGCGATTCGTGCTCGGCAAGTTTTTTGCCTGCAGCGGTCTGCTGCTGCTGGCACTACTGACCACCCTGCCTCTGCCTGTCAGCGCGGCACTCATGGCCGACCTGGACTGGGGGCCGGTGGTTGCCGGGTATCTGGCCTCGCTTCTGCTGGGGGCGGTGTATATCAGCATCGGGCTGTTTGTGTCGGCGCGCACCGACAATCCCATCGTCAGCCTGATGGGCAGTAGCCTGGTGTGCGGCCTGCTCTACCTGATTGGCAGCAGCACCCTCACCGGCCTCGCGACCGACAGCGCTGCCCAGTGGCTGCGCCTGCTGGGCAGTGGTGCGCGCTTCGACAATGTCACTCGCGGCGTGCTCGACTTGCGCGATCTGACCTGGGGCCTGAGCCTTGTCATCGGCTTTCTCGCCCTCAACGCCTTCAGTCTGGAGCGTGAGCGCCGTGCCCCGGATGCACGCAGCCCGAAACAGCGCCGTGCCACGGCAGCCATGGTTTTGCTCCTGATCAACCTCCTGCTGGCCAATGTGTGGCTGCAGCCGCTGTCCGGCCTGCGGCTGGATGTCACCGAAGGCAAGCTGTACTCACTTTCCAGCACCACCAAGGAGCTCCTTGCACGGCTGGACGAACCCCTGTTGATACGCGGCTATTTCAGTGAACGCACGCACCCTCTGCTGGCACCGCTGGTGCCGCAGCTGCGCGACCTGATGGAGGAGTACGCCAGCGCCAGTGACGGCGGGGTGCGAGTGGAGTTCATCGACCCGGCCAGACAGCCCGAACTGGAACGCGAAGCCCGGGATCGCTACGAGATGAGCGCCACCCCGCTGCAGGTGGCAGACCGCTATCAGTCGACCCTGGTCAATGCCTGGTTTCACGTACTGGTGCAATACGGCGATGAGTTCACCACCCTCGGATTTACCGACCTCATCGATGTGCGCACGGCGGGCAATACCGAAGCCGAGGTCCGCCTGCGCAATCCCGAGTTTGACCTGACTCGGGCAATTCGTGATGTGCTGCAGAATTACCAGCTCGGCGACGATCTGTTCCGCACCATCGACCAACCGATCGAGCTGGTGGCCTACGTCTCACCCCATGCGCTGCTGCCCGAGCGACTGCGCCGCTATCGCGATGCCATTCAGGTGCAGCTCGATGCACAGGTGGAAAAATCTGCGGGCAAGTTCAGCTATCGCTTTGAGGAGCCCGAGGCCAACGACGGTGCACTGGCACGGCACCTCGCCGACACCTGGGGGTTCCAGCCCATGATTGCCGGGCTGGGAGACGAGCAGCGTTTCTGGTTCTACCTGACCCTGGAAGATGAGCGCCAGGTGGTGCAGCTGCCCACCGATGCGTTCGAGGCAGATGACTTTGTTACCGTACTGGAAGCGGGACTGCGCCGCTTCGCCGGCGGCCTGACCCGAACAGTCGCGTTGGCCGCGCCAGAACTGAACGAACAGATGGCGCGCTTTCACCTCGGTGCACCCACCTTTGCCAATCTGGAACAGGCCATCACGCGGGACTACAGCATTCGTGCCGAACAGCTCAGGGATGGCAGTGTCGACCCCGATGCAGACATACTCGCAGTGGTCGCGCCGCTGGAGCTGGATACCGCCAGCCTGTTCGCCATCGACCAGTTCCTGATGCGCGGCGGCACCGTGGTGCTGGCGACTTCGCCGTTCAGTGTCGAGCTCAGTAACGGTGACATGCGCTTGTTGGACTACCCGAGCGGGCTGGACGCCTGGCTGGCGACACACGGCATACACCTCACGCCCAAGCTGGTGCTGGATGAGCAGAATGCGCCATTTCCCGCGCCCGTAGTGCGCCGGGTTGGCGACTACGAATTTCGCGATGTCCAGATGATCGATTACCCGTATTTTGTCGACATCAGGCCGCCCGCCCTGAACCCCGGGCACCCGATTACCGCCAACTTACCGCAGCTGACCTTCGGCTGGGCTGTGCCGATGGAGGTACAGCCGGTACCGGGCCTGCGCAGCACGACCCTGTTGCGCAGCACCGGGCAGGCCTGGGCCTCTGCAAACCGCGACATACTGCCGCAGCAGGACGGCCAGGGCGTCCCGCAGTTCCCCGTGGAGGGCGTGCGCGACAGCTTCGTTCTCGGCGCCGTGCTGGAGGGCCGCTTCACATCCGCCTTTGCTGCGCGGGGAGCACCGCCGCGGGAGACGGACAACGCATCCGGACCCAGGGGCTTGCTCAAGCAATCGGTGGAGTCCGCGCGCCTGGTGGTGTTCAGTTCCAACGACTTCATGGATGACCAAATGCTCAATGCGATGGTCGCAGCGGCGGGCACCCAGTACCTGAGCCCGCTGGCGCTGTTCATGAACACCCTCGAGTGGTCGCTGCAGGATGCCTCACTGCTGGCCATCCGCAACCGGGCACACTTCAACCGGACACTGCCTCCGATGAGCCGCGAGGCGCAGCAGTGGATCGAATATCTGAATTACGCCTGCGCCGTGGCGTGGTTGCTGACGCTGGCCGCTGTGCACCGGCTGCGCACCCTGCTGCGACGCCGTGCCTATCGGCGGAGGCTAGGGCTGTGATCCGCACGCTGGCGTTGATACTGCTGATTCAGTGCGCCATTACCGCCGCTGTCTATTGGCCACAGGAAACGTCTGCGCCAGCACAGACGGGGGCGGTTCTGGTCGCCTTCAAACCGGAGCAAATCGCGACGATAGCCATCGGCGACGCTGAAGGTATGCAGGTGACGCTGCGCCGCGAGGGCGGAAGCTGGCAGCTGCCGGCGCTGGGCGGTCTGCCTGCCGATACGGCCCGCGTCGAGAAACTGCTGGTGGCACTGACCGAGGCGCGGCACGGCTTTCCCGTAGCCACGACAGTTCCCGCCCGGCAGCGTTTCGAGGTGGCAGATTACCGCTATCAGCGCCGTATCCATATGACCACCGTGAACAACGCAGAGAGCACCGTGTTCCTCGGCACAGCGCCGGCGTATCGGCAGGTTCATGCCCGACGCGATGGCGACGACGCCATTTACAGCCTGCCGTTGAGCCGTTTTGATGCGCCGGCCTCGGCAGCGGGCTGGCTGGACGCCACCCTGCTGCACGTGCCTACCCCGCAGCGTATTACCGGCGCGGGGTTCGAGCTGATACGCCGGGGCGCTGACTGGGAGACGGCAACAGGGGCGCAACCCGAGCCGCGCGAACTGGAAGCGCTGCTGTCGGGGCTGGCCAACCTGCAGGTTGATGGCGTTGCCGGTGAGCGCGAGCGCCGGCAGCTTGTCGCCCGAGCACCCGACTTCACCCTGGTTGCGCAGCAACCGGAAGCGAGCCGCGAACTGGCATTTTACGCCCTGGGCGAGCAGCATTTTGTGCGCGATGCCCGCTTTGACCGGTTCTTCACCGTAAGCGCCTACAGCTTCGACCGGCTGCGCACGCTGGATACACAACGCCTCAACGGCGGCCCATGAGCAGCACGTCCAAGTGGCCTCTGCCATCGGAGGGGGTGCGCTTTCTCACCCCCGCCTTCATGCTGGAAAAGCTCCACCGGCACCCGCTGACGCGCGACTGCTATCCCACGGCCATGGGTTACTACCCGCACGCTCGGGGCCACCGCATGCGCCGCCTGCGTCACGACGACAACCTGCTGCTCTACTGTGTGGACGGCAACGGCAGCTTGCGCCTGGGGGACCAGCGCCATACGATTAGTGCAGGAGACCTGATTCTTCTACCGCAGGGTCTGCCACACAGTTACAGCGCCGGCCGCGACCACCCCTGGAGCATCTACTGGATACACTTTCAGGGCATCAGCAGCGCACTGTTCATGGAATACCTCGGCTATCGCGAGGGGCATCCCGTGATAAAGGCGGGCATCGCGCCCAGCCTGATCGCCGCTTTCCACAACCTGCTGGCGGTCAATCGCACCGGTTACAGCAGCTCGGCGTTCGTCAATGCCGCCAACCAGTGTCGCCACCTGTTTACCCAGATCGTACTCGAGGCGGCGCGCCAGCGCGCCAGCCACCCCGCCGGACTGGACCTCGAGGCCATCCAGCAGACCATGCAGGAGAGTATCCACACCAGCCTGGAGCTGGAGGAGCTGGCCGGCATCGCTCACTTGTCCAAGTACCATTTTGCCAGCCGCTACAAGGCCCTGACCGGGTACTCTCCGATCAAGCATTTCCTGCACATGAAAATTGAATATGCCTGCCAGCTACTGGACAGCACGGAAATGCGTGTGAAGGCCATTGCTGCCGCTGTGGGCTACGAAGACGCGCTGTATTTTTCCCGCCTGTTCAAACAGACCGTGGGCCTGTCGCCGCGGGCCTACCGCAGTTCAGTACGCAAATAGCGTCGCACCCGTCAGCGCGCGTACACCTCGGGGTTCACACAATGGGGCATGGGTTTTCCCTGCAGCGCCGCGATGGCGTTGGTGGCGGCAATATCCGCCATGCGAACCCGGGTGTGGGCAGTCGCGCTGCCAATGTGCGGTGTCAGCACCACATTGGGCAAAGACAGCAGGGGGTTGTCGACCGGCACCGGCTCTTCAGCAAACACGTCGATGCCTGCCGCATACAGGCGCCCGCTGGACAGCGCAGTGGCCAGCGCCCCCTCATCGACAATGCCACCGCGGGAGGTGTTGACCAGCACGGCACCGGGTTTCATGCTGCCGATGCGCGCGGCATTGAGCAGTCCGCGGGTCTCCGCGGTCAGCGCCAGGTGGACCGAAAGAAAGTCACTCTCTGCCAACACCGCTTCCAGGGGCAGGTTGCTGACGCCGGGAACGTCACGCGCTGTGCGATTCCAGGCCACCACACGCATGCCAAAAGCCTGCGCGCGGCGGGCCACCGCCTGGGCGATTGCGCCGAGGCCAATCAGCCCCAGGGTTGCCCCGGCAACGTCCTTGCCGGTGAAAAAATCCGGCGACCAGCGATTCTCGCGACGCCACTCACCCTGACGCACAAAGCGGTCGGCTTCCGACACGCGCCGCGCCGCAGCCAGCAGCAGCGCAAAGGCGGTGTCTGCGGTGGTCTCCACCAGCACACCCGGCGTGTGGCCGAGCGGGATGCCTCGCGCCGTCAGCGCCGCCACATCAACATGGTCCACCCCCACTGACATCGAGGAAACAAAACGCAGATCCGGGAGCGACTCGATCAGCGCGTGATCCATGTGATCGGTGAGCAGGCAGACTACACCCTCACAGCCCGCCAGCTCCTCGCGCAGCCCTTCTGCCGGCAACAATCCCGGCCCCAACCAGACGTTGACGTCACAGAGACCCGACAGCTGGTGAATAACCTCGCCGGGCAGCTCATGTGTCACGAATACTTTTTTCTCCATGCACCGAGCATACCGTAAAGGCCATGACAGAAAACAGCACAGCAGGCGTTAAAGCCCGTATAAACAGAGTTTGTGTCCGCCGCCAATCCGATTATGATAATCGCTTCAGGAACAACGCCCTTTCGATGCAGTCCAAAATCCTGCCGGCACACATCCCTCACTTTCTCACAGGTATCAACATGGCCGACAACCGCGTTGCCCTCAACGGCGACCTCTCCCTGCGCACCGCAGTGGACCCGCAAACCCTGGACTGGACACCCAGTCCAGGCGGCCACGTGCTGCGCAAACGCCTGCACCGCGTGGGGCAGTCAGAATCGGGGCAGGTGACCTCGCTGGTGCGCTATGAGCCAGGGGCCATCTTCCCCGCTCACGATCACCCCCAGGGGGAGGAAATTCTGGTGCTGGAGGGTGTTTTCTCCGATGAACACGGCGACTGGCCCGCCGGCAGCTACCTGCTGAATCCTGAAGGATTCCAGCACGCACCCTTCTCACGCGAGGGCTGCCTGCTGTTCGTGAAACTGCGGCAGTATCCCGGGCACGACCGTGAACACATTGCCATAGCGACCCACAATACGCCCTGGCAGCCGTCGATACGCAAGAACACCAGCTGGAAGAAACTCTACGCCCAGGAACCCTACACCGACTTCATGCGCCTGGAGAGCTGGGACGAGCCGTCTGCGATCGGCCAGATCAACTTCCCTCAGGGTGCGGAGATCCTGGTGTTGCGCGGCAGCTTCGCCGATGAACACGGGTACTACGGCACGCATTGCTGGCTGCGTATTCCCGCAGGTGGCACGGTCAACCCGATCAGTGACGACTACTGCGAGCTGTACGTCAAGGAAGGCGGTTTCACCTACCTGCGCAGTGCCTGAGGCGGGCTAGATGGTCAGCCCGCCGTCCACGACGATGCATTCGCCGTTGGTGTAGCTGGCGGCGTCCGACACCAGGTACAGCACAGCACCGGCCATCTCCTCCGGCTCCGCGTGACGCTGCAGGGGTATGTTCTCGATCGCAGCCTGGTAGATATCGTCGTTGCTGAACAGGGCCCCCGCGAACTTCGTTTTCGTCAAACCCGGCAATAGCGCATTGCAGCGGATACCCAGGGGGCCACACTCCTTGGCGAACACCTGTGTCATGTTGACCACCGCCGCCTTGGTAATCGAGTAAATCCCCTGCATTGGCCCTGGCTGCAGGGCGTTGACCGAGGCGGTGTTGACGATGGCACCCTTGCCTTGCTCGCGCATCAACTTGCCCGCTTCGATCGACATGAAAAAGTAGCCGCGAATATTCACGTCGACCGTTTTCTGGAAAGCACCCAGATCCGTGTCCAGTACATGGCCGAAATACGGATTGGTGGCACCATTGTTGATGCAGATATCGAGTCGTCCGTGCGCCGTGCGGATGTGCGCGAACAGGGCCTGAATGTCATCCATACTCCCGACGTTACAGGCGTGGGCTTCTGCGCTGCCACCGGCGGCGCCGATCGAGTCGGCCACCGGCTGGCAACCCTCCAGCTTGCGGCTGGAGACAATAACGTGCGCGCCCTGCTCCGCCAGCAGGCGGGCAATGGCCTCGCCAATGCCGCGGCTGGCGCCGCTCACCAGGGCAATGCGCCCGCTCAGATCAAACAGTTGGGTAGTCATGCGGGGGGTTCTCCTCCAGTGATGAATCCTCTGATGCGGCAGAGGCCGGATGCGGCCCCAGCGCCCAGGCCAGGTAAAGACTGACCACAACGATACAGCCCAACCAGGCACCGGTATAGCCGAACAGGGAGAGGTTGGCGCCCGCCGACAAGGGGCCGACAACGCGGCCCCAGGAGGCTGCCGACGCCGTGGTGCCAAGCATCTGGCCGCGCAGGTCCGCGGGGGTGCGGTGGCTGGTGATGGTATTCAGCAACGGCATGCACAGCGTGGAGCCCGACATGGCGATGTACACCGCGGCCAGCATCAACGGCATGCCAGCCGCCACCACAGCGAGACACAGGCCGGCCATGAAGGCCGCAACCGACAGGCGCAACAGGCGCCACTCACCCAGCCAGCGCACCAGCGCACCGAGCAAGCCGCCCTGCAGCACCACCATGATCGCCCCCTGTACGCCAAACACCAGCCCCACCTCGCGTGCGCCCCAGCCGAGCACATCCCCCAGCCACAGGGGCACCAGGTAAGTCACCGAGCTGATGGCGGCGGCATGCAGCACATATTGCAGCACCAGCAAGCGATTGCCGGTGGCACGCAGCATGGCCAGCGTGGACTGGCGCGAGCCATCGCGATGCGCCTGACGGTGGGCGGCGCGGCGCTGGGCCGTGACCGACTCCGGCAAGAAGAGCCCCGCCGCCAGAATGGCCAGCATCGACATGCAACCGGCCACCAGGCAAGGCAGCATGAAACTGCCGCTGTCGCCCGCCAGCAGCCCACCGAGCAGTGGCCCGAGCACCAGCCCCAGGCCAAAGGCGGCACCAATCAGCCCCATGCCTTTCGCCCGTTTTTCGGGTGTTGTGATATCGCTCATCATGGCCGAGGCTACACCCAGGTTGCCCGCCATGATGCCGGCGAAGGCGCGCGCGGCAAAAATCATCCAGAGCTCAGTTGCCAGCGCCAGCATGACGTAGGACACGGCAGCCCCGGCGAGGCAGATCATGATCACCGGCTTGCGCCCGCGACGGTCCGAGAGGCGCCCCCAGAAGGGGCCGGAGATACCAGCGCACACGGCATAGCTGACAATGATCAGGGCAATGTCGATTTTCGATGCGCCGAGCTGTGGCGATAGAAACGGCAGGATGGGGATGACGATACCGAAGCCGATCAGGTCGAGCAGTACCACACCAAACAGAATCGGCATCAGGCCGCCTTGAGCCGGGGCACAATGGAGGTGCGCACGGCCCTCACCCGCCCTGCCAGCGCCTGACCTGTTCTGAATCGATCGCAAACAGATCCAGCAGCCGGCCCACGGTCTGGGTAACCATGGCATCAAGGGATTCCGGCTGAGCGTAGAACGCGGGCACGGGGGGCGCGATCACCGCACCCATCTCCGAGAGTTGGGTCAGCGTACGTAAATGCCCCGTGTGCAAGGGCGTTTCGCGCACCATCAACACCAGCCTCCGACGCTCCTTGAGCACAACATCCGCCGCCCGGGTGAGCAGGCTGGACGTCACTCCGGTGGCAATTTCCGCCATGGTGCGCACCGAGCAGGGTGCAACCAGCATACCCGCCGTGCGAAAGGAGCCGCTGGCGATGGAGGCGCCGACATTGCGTATGGGATGTACCTCGCTCGCCAGCGCCTTGAGCGCATCGAGCGACATGTCCAACTCATGATGCAGGGTGAGCTCCGCTGACTTGGTGATGACCAGGTGGGTTTCCACCCCGCAATCACGCAACAATTCCAGCGCTCGCACTCCGTAGACGATCCCCGAGGCGCCGCTGATGCCGACGATGATCCGCTGTGCCATGCTCTGCCCTGCCGCGCCGAAAGACCCCGCACTTTACCAGCACCCCGGTTTGATTTCACTGTCCGGGCACTGCCCACGAGGACGCTGTAGTACCCTTGTCGTATCTCTTCTCAACGGATGAACAGGCCATGCTGCACACACCGCGACTCCTGATAGACCCGCTCAGCGAAGACGATGCGCCCTTCGTGCTGGCACTGCTGAACGATCCCGATTTCATTGAGCACATTGCCGATCGCGGTGTGCGCTCCCTGGATCAGGCAAGACAGTACCTGCGAGACGGTCCGCTGGCGAGCTACCGGGAGAACGGCTTTGGACTGTGGGCGGTAAGGCCGTGTGAGGGAGGCGAACCGCTGGGGATCTGCGGCCTGGTGCAGCGCCCCACGCTCACCGATGTGGATATCGGCTACGGATTTCTACCCGCAGCCCGTGGCCGCGGGCTGGCGCTGGAAGCGGCACAGGCAGTGCTGGACTATGCCAGGGGGCCCCTTGGCCTGCAACGGCTGGTCGCCATTGTCACGCCGGGGAACCACGCCTCGCGCAGCCTGCTGGATCACCTCGGCTTCGCGTATGAATCGATGATTCAACTCACACCCGAGGCCGAGGCCCTGTGCCTCTATGGATGGGAGGACGCTCAGAAGCGGTAACGCACACCCGCTTCCACCGAGCGGCCTGCCTCCGGCGACACATCGCGCAGGAACGAGGTGCTCAGGCGGATTTCCTCGTCTCCCAAATTGCGCGCGGCCAGAAACAGCGTCAGCTCGGAGTCACCCAGCGCCAGCCGGTAGTCGGCGCCCAGATCCCAGCGCGTGTAGCCTGCCGTGGCTTCCTCATTGACGCCGGGGCGATTCTGGCTGGCGGCGTCCTGCACCCGTGTCCACACCTCCAGCACATCCGTCGACCAGCTCAGGCGGCCGCCAATACGGTGCGGCGGCAGTCGCGGCACATCGTCACCATTGTCCAGCTCGCCGCGAATCATGTCGCCGAACAGGGCCAACCCCACCTCGCCACCGACAAAGGTTCCCAGACCGAACTGGGCGTTCACTTCCACGCCGTAGAACGTGGCGTCATCCTGCACGTAAGCCAGCACCGGCAGTTCATCCACCTCGGCACCGGTGTTCATCAGGGTAATGTAGTCACTGAAGTCGTTGTGGAACACGGTAACTTCGAGATCCTTGTTGCCGTTGTGCCAGTGGAGGGAGAGGTCCACGTTGTTCGAGACTTCCGTGTCGAGGTCCGGATCACCCAATTCGATGGCCGCTGTGGCCGCGTGCGCAACCCAGTTCTCCGGCCCGGTACCATCGACATTGGAGAACAGCTCTTCAATGGAGGGCGCGCGCTCGGAACGGGCGAGGTACAAGCGCAACTGCCAGTCCGGGGAGGCATTGAATATCGCTGAACCCGAAGCGCTGAACGCGGTGAAATCGCGCGCACCGGAGGATTGCGCCGCGGGGTCACGTTCATCCCGGTCCACACGCAGGCCGGCCTCGAACAGCCAGTCACCGGTGCGATAGTCCTCCACCAGAAAAACGCCGAAGTCGGTGCTGTCGGTTACCGGGATAAAGGCCTCTTCACCAATAGCGCTGAACTCTCCACTGCGTGCCTGCAATCCCAGCGCACCACGCAGGCCACCGATCTCACCGTGCACCATCTCGACCCGGGTCTCCCAGGTTTCATTGTTGTACAGCGTGCCTACTTCGCCATTGCCTTCGATTTCCGCATGCTGGTAATCGGTATAGGTGACCGTGCCGCGCAGCGATTCAAAGCCGGGCAGCGGTTCCGCAAGTTCCAGCACGAGATCGTAGCGCGTCTGCTCCACGTCCAGGGTTATGCCGCCCTCTTCTTCCTCATGCTCTTCGTGCTCTTCGTGCTCTTCGTGCTCCTCATGATCCTCCTCGCCGTGCTCGTCCTCATGGTGCTCGTGGGCGCCGGCTGGAATACCGTAGCGGTTCTCCAGCCGGGCCACTGCCAGCCCTACCAGGCCGCGGTCGAAGTGGTAGCTGGCGCCGGCAGTCACATTGCGTGTGCGGCCGCCCGTATTGCCAACGTAACCATCGGTTGTCTCTTCCTCACCGTGCTCCTCGCCGTCGTGTTCGTCGCCGTCGTGTTCCTCGTCATGGTCGTGATCGCCTTCCCGCGCCGCGAGGCCGGGAATGCTCAGATCGTTCCAGTCGCGGTAAAGGGCATCCAGGTGGAAGGCGATATCGCCGCTGCCACCGTCCAGGCGCAGCACCGACGTGTCCATGTCGGAGGCGCCGTCATGGCGCAGCTCCACACCGCCTTCCACACCGTCAATACGGGTGCGCGGCACACGGTTGTCGATCACATTGACCACACCACCAATGGCCCCCGCGCCATACAGCAGGGTCGCGGGCCCCCGCAGCACCTCAATGCTGTTTGCCAGCAGGGGCTCGACAGACACCGCGTGATCGGCACTCACCGCCGAGGCATCGGCACTGCTGGTGCCATTCTGTAACACGGTCACCCGCGGTCCCTGCTGCCCACGAATCACGGGCTGGCCGACACCGGGGCCAAAAGATGCATTGGCCAACCCGGGCATGTCACCGAGGGTATCGCCAATCGTCGACCGCGCGCTGCGGCGCAAGTCATCGCCCGTCAATACAGTCACCGGCAAGGCGGTTTCGGCTTCCTGCTTGCTTAAAGGTGCCGTTACCAGCACGTGTTCGATTGGCAGCGACTGCGCCGCCGCGTTTGCACTGGCCACAGCCAGTGCAATAGGCATAAAACGTTTCATGATCTACTCCTGAAAAAGACAATGGGGTTCTTTAGTCAGAAGTAATGCGGGGGGCCTCGGGCCTGTAGTGGAAGGTAACGCGGAGCGACCTGCGCGGCACGTGGCGCGGCCGTAAAGCACGCCACCAGCAGCAGGAACAGCGCCAGCGCGGGCACCGCAGACACTGCTGCAGGGGCCGATGACTTGCACAGCAGGCACTCGGCCTGCGCATCGGACAACCCGTGGGTATGACTGGCCTCGAGAACCTGCAGACCACTGACGCACAACAGCGCGAGCACCGCTACCAGACGGGCGGCGCGACGGGCTCTTGCTGTCAGTGTTAACTGAGACGACATGGCGACATTACATACCACAGGAGCCGCGAGTATAAACGCAGCGGCGAATACAGGCCATCTTTACTGCACAACTGGCAAGCCGGCTACGACTGCGGGTCCGGCTTGCCAGGCACCCGCACCAGCACGATCTCCGGTGCCTGCTCGGCGAAGGCATCGACGAACGTGTCAGAGGTAAATAGCAAACGGTCCTTGTGACGCACCGTGGCACGCAACCCGTAGCGATGCCGGGAATCCAGCGTTGCCGGGTCGTAGCTGATACGGAAAGGCCAGGGCGGCGCCGTTGCGGTGGACTGCGTCACGGTAGCCAGCACCGTGGCGGGTGCATCCGCCCGCGACACATCCTCGAAGTTGATCTCCAGCTGTGCATCAGGCGGCAACATCATGCGCTCCCGATACATGACGGTGCCTTCGATCACCCCCGCCCCCTGCTCTATCGTCGTATCCTCCGCGGTCTGCCCGCAGGCGCTCAGCATCCCGGCGACCAGAAATGCTGCCAGACCTTTTCCCGCCTGTTCGCCCCACATCGCTCTCTTCCTCATGCAGACAATTGCTCCAGCATTGCGGCCATTTTGGCATGCAACAGGTTGACGCCCTTGAGCGGGCGCACCATCACCTTGAACTCGGTGATCAGGCCTGCGTCATTCACGGTGATGATATCGACCCCATTGACCGTAATGCCGTCGATGTCACAACTGAACTCGAGCACGGCATGAGGCGCTGCCACCACCTCTTTCACGTAGTGAAAACTGTCATTGAATACCGCGAGGGCTCCGGTCAGGTAAAGCCGTGTGAGATCGCGACCTGCCTGGGGGCGGTGCACCACGGGCGACCAGAACACGCAATCGTCGGCCAGAATGGCGTCCAGTCCACCCGGATCTCCACTGCGCACAATCTCGTGCCAACGCGCCAATACCTGCATACTCGATCCTTCATACTCATCCATCGCGACAACGATGCCACCGGGCGGGCGCGCTGTCCATGACCGTGATCAGGCGGATAGCGTCAGGAAGGCATCGATTGCTGTGCGCGCTTCAGGTTCATCCAGGGTGGGCGCGTGGCCGCGGTCATTGACGACGGCCACAGCCAGGTCGGCCTTGCGCTGCTGCATGGCCTGCAGCCCGGCACTGGAGAGAATGTCGGAATGCGCGCCGCGCAACACCAGTATTGGCAACGTGGCAATGGCGTCGAACACCGGCCAGAGATCCGGCGGGACAGCGGCACCTTCTGCCGCAGCCAACGGCGTGGCGATGGCGGGATCATAGGCCAGCTCCAGGCCTTTACCCTGCGCCTGCGGCCGATAGAGCGCCCGGGCGAAGTGCAGCCAGTCATCGGCTGAGAAGGTGGGAAACGCATCGCCGTTGATGGCCCGGGTTTGTGCCACGGCGGCCGCCCAATCAGCCACCGGCTCCGCTTTCCCCACATAGGCCTTGATGCGCGCCAGCCCCGCCGGCTCGACCTCGGGGCCGATGTCGTTGAGCACAATGGCGCTGGTCCGCGCCGGCTGCATTGCCGCCATCATCATCGCCATCAGGCCGCCCATGGATGTGCCGACCAGTAACACCTGTTGCACACCCTGCTCATCCAGCAGGCGGAACATGTCCTGAACATAGGTAAGAGGCTGGTAGTGCGCGGGCTCCGGATCGTACGCGGAACGGCCGCGGCCGCGCTGGTCGGCAACCACTACGCGATAGCGCTGGGCGAGATGCGGCGCCAAGCCGGCAAAGTCGGCTGAGTTGCGCGTGAGGCCATGCATGCACAGGGCAACCGGGGCATCGACATCCGGCCCGGCGTAATCGCGGGCGTACAAGTTCAGGCCATCGCTGCTGCGATACCAGAGGTCGGTAAATCCACTCATGGGCTTACTCCCCGAACTGCAGCCGCAGTTCCCGTTTCAAAATCTTGCCGTTGGGGTTGCGCGGCAGGGCGTCGATGAATTTCAGGTCGGCAAGCCGCTGCTGTTTTCCCAGGCGCGCATTGGCCCAGGCCAGCAGCTCGTCCGCGGCTATTGTCGCATGGGGTGCCGGCACCACCAGCGCGAGCGGGGACTCCCCCCAACGCGCACTGGGTATGCCGATAACAGCCACATCGCTTACCTGCGCATGCTGCACCAGGACGGCTTCGATATCCTGAGGATAGACGTTCTGGCCGCCGGACAGAATCATGTCCTTCTTGCGGTCGACGATATACAGAAAACCCTCTTCGTCCACGTAGCCGATATCCCCGGAGCGCAACCACTGGCGCCCGGCGGCGTCGATGTACTCCGCCTCGGCGTTGGCATCGTCGCGACGCCAGTACCCGGGCATGCTGATACGTCCGCGCGAGACAATCTCTCCCGCCACGCCCTGGGGTAACTCCCGGCTATTCTCATCCAGAATACGCAAGTCCGTGCCAATCAGCGGGCGCCCCACCGATGCCCAGCGTCCCTCCGCATCCTCCGGCTCCAGCGTGGTGATGATGCCCTCGGTAAGGCCATAGAGTTCAATGATACCGCAGGGAAAATGGGCAAAAATATCGCGCTTGAGCCCCTCGCGCAGCGGCGAGCCGCAACTCATCATGGCCTGCAGGCTGCTGACGTCACCACCTTTGGCCTGCAGGTGCTCTACCACCCGCTGGAACTGGATGGGTACCATGGCGGTGTGGGTAATGCGCTCGCGCGCCGCGGTGGCGACGAACGCCGCAGGGTCGAAGCGCTCCTGCAGCACCAGCGTGCCGCCGGCCAACAGCGTGCAGAGCATCGCAACCCAGGAGATATTCGAATACAGGCCGATAGTCAGCAGGGTGCGCGCGGCGCCATGGTAGCGCAGGGCGATGGCCAGATCGTAGGCCCAGTCCCGCCGCGTGCGATGACTGTGCAGAATGCCTTTGGGCAACCCGGTGGTACCGGAACTGTAGATGATGTTCAAGGGCGCATCCGCACCGAGCCTGCGGGCCGCCTCGGGCAAGGTCTCCGCATGCCCCGTACAAAACTCGTCCAGCGCGGTCCAGTGCGTATCGCCGGGGCCGCTGGTGAGGGCGAGCTGGAGGGTGTCCGGCAACTGCGCCAGCAGTGGCGTCAACCGCGCCTGCTGGTCCGGTGACACCACCAGCGCACTGATTCCGGCGTCCGCCAGCATGGCAACCAGCGCCGCGTCATTCACTGACAGGTTAATGGGCACCGACACGGCGCCCGCTGCCAGGGTGCCAAACAGCGCCTGTAGCATGGGCAGACCATTGCACATGACCACACCTACCCGGTCGCCCGGGGCCACACCACGGGCCAGCAGGCCGTGCGCGAAACGGTGGTTGGCAGCCGTAAATGCACGCCAGTCGAGCGTGCTATCACCGCAGATAACAGCAGGCCGGGGCGCTCGCCAGCGGCCATGCAATGCAAGAATTTCCGGCAACAAAGGCACCGGTGCCTCAAATCCAGTCACAGCTTATACCTTTCGTGTGCTCACAAACGCCCCGACCGAAGGCCGGGGCAACAGGCAGGCCTCAGAACCGATATTCCACTGTGGCGGTCAGCGTGCGGGGAGGGGCATAGAACACCGTGGTGTTATTTTCCAGTCCCAGCGAGGAGGCACAGCCGCCGTCGCCAAAACAATAACCGGCCGTCTTGATTTCTTCATCGCCGAGGTTCTTGCCGTGCAATCCCACCAGCCACTGCTCGTCGCTGCTCATCCAGACAATACTGGCATTGATCACGTCGTAGGCTTCCTGGTCAATCACCGGCACCGGGGCCTCGAACTGCGTGATATCACCCTTGTAGGACCAGTTCAGCTTGGCGGTCAGGTCACCGGCCGCGAAATCCGTGGTGTAGGTGAGCCCGAGATAGAGCATTTCCTCGGGCGTGTTCTGCACCGCGCGCTGATCCGCCACGTCGACTCCGTTGAGCAACCACTCCTTGATTTCCGCATCGAGCAGGCTCATCGCCAGCTGCACACTGAAGTGCTCGTTGAGGAGCACGTTGCCTTCCACTTCGATGCCGGAGATCTCGGCCTGGCCGGCATTGGTTACCGTGCCGACGAAGCCATCATTGATGCCGTCATCATCGCTGTCTACACCCACAGAACCCGGGATCTGCATGTCCTGATAGTCGCTGTAGAACACCGCAATATTGGTGAGTGCACGGCCATCCAGCCAGGTGCTCTTCAGGCCCGCCTCCCAGGAATCGAGCGTTTCCGGGTCGAAACCGCGCTCCACTTCAGGGCTGGCGAAGTTGGCACCCCGAGGGTCGAAGCTGCCGGCCTTCCAACCCTGGCTGTAGCTGGCATACACAGTGACATCATCGTTGAGGGTGTAGCTCAGGTTCACCCGCGGCGAGAAGTCAGTGTAGGTTTTTTCCGCTTCGTAGTCGCTGGTGGTGGCGAGCAGCAATGCGCTGTCGTTGTCGAAGAACGGTGAACCGAAGCCCAGGTAGGTGCCGCGGAAAATGTCTGCCGTCCGCGTGTCTTCAGTGTAGCGGCCACCGACAGACAGCGCCAGGGCGTCGGTCAGGCGGTAGGTGACGTCGGCAAACACAGACCAGGCCTCGGTATCCACAGTGCCGCCGGTGTAGGCAGTCACCGGGCCGATCTGCCCCAGCACAACGTCAAAATCATTGGCGGCCGTGGCGTCGAGATAATAGAAACCTGCCACCGCGTTCCAGCGCTCGGTATTGTAGAGCAACTGGAATTCCTGACTGAACTGCTCGTTGTCGTAGATCACTGGCGCGTCGAAATCGATCACCTCGAGGCCGTCGAAATCGATCACGGATTCAGTGTAGTCTTCGCGCCAGGCACTGATAGAGCGCAGTGTAGTGGTGTCGCTGACGTTCCAGTCCACCGACAGCATGGCACCCTCGGCGTCGATTTCATTATTGCCGTTGATGCCCGCGGTGGCGACGGAATCTTGCGCACCGGCGGTGGTGTCGTAGCGGTCAGACAGCACCGGCACGCCACTCACGGCACCGGGAAAGGGGCGGTAGCCGGCGACCGGGTTGGTCTTGTCATTGAGCTTGTCGTAGGCCAGGCGCACCAGCCAGTTCTCGCTCGGCAGCCATTCCGCGCTGGCGCGCCAGGCGAAAAGATCCTTGTCGTAGTGCTCGTCACCCGTGGTCAGGTTCTCACCGTAACCGTCGCGGGTCAGTGAGGCCACGGTTGCCCCCACACGGAAGGTATCTGTCACCGGCGCCGATGCCGTACCCACCAGGTCGAGCTGGCCGTAGCTGCCGTAGGAAGCCTTCAGGCGCAGGTCAGTTTCGTCACTCAGGCGGCGCGTCACATACTTGATGGCACCGCCCACAGCGTTGCGCCCGTACAGCGTGCCCTGTGGCCCGCGCAATACTTCCACCCGCTCAACATCGTAAATGTCCAGCAGGGCGCCCTGGGGCCGGGCGATGTAGACATCGTCCAGGTACAGCGCTACGCCCTGCTCGAAGCCCGCCAATGGATCCTGCTGGCCAACGCCGCGGATAAAAGCCGTCAGTGTCGTGCTGGTGGCGCGCGATGGCTCCAGCGTGACACTGGGAATGATCTGCGCCAGCTCACTGATGTCGGAGGCACCGCGCAGGCGCAGTGCGTCGCCCGACAGCGCGGTAACGGCAATGGGCACATCCTGCAGGTTTTCTGCCCGCCGACGGGCAGTGACAACCACCTCTTCCAGCGCCAGCGCCGGGCCGTCCTGAGCCTGGGCGGTCGAGAAGGGCAGTGCGGAAGCCAGGGAAACGGCGAGCGCAATAGCGGAGCGCGGAGCAAATGCTGTCATGATATCCACCTTGATCGTTATTTTATCGTTTTTCTTGAGCCGGCCTTGAAGGCAGGCTCAACACTTGTTGAATTACATCGGCGAAGATATTCAACGTTTGTTGAAATGTCAAGCGCACCGGTCTCAGCGCTTGCCGGGAATTGCCTCGTCCGCGGGCACACGGGTCCACCACAGCCCCAGCAGTCCGTAACCGAGTGAGAACAGAATGGCGTAACTGGCGGACACGGCGGGGTTGCGCACGGCGCCCGACAGGTTCAGCGCCAGATGCCCGACAAGACCGATCAGCGCCGCACCCACGACCACCCAGAGCGGAATATGGCGCCGCACCAGCACCCCGAAGAGAACCGGCACCAGCGACGCGGCCGCAAGCCCGTACACCCCCTTCTGCGCAAACAGGCCAATCAGCGGCGGCGGATTCCAGGCCAGCACGACGGCCAGCACGCCTACCCCGACCAGTACGTACCGGGAGAGCGCAAGCGCGTTGTATCGCTCGCCGTACAGGGGCTGCACGATGTCGTTCACCACCATCGCCGACAGCGACACCAGGATGCCGTCCAGTGTGCTCATGCCCGCCGCCAGCAGGGTGAGGAAAATAAATACGAGCACATACTCACCCCAGAGCGAGCTACCGAATTCGAACAGGAGGTATTCACGCACAACCGTGTCTTGCTCTGGAATGTCGAGGCCCGCCAGGCGCGCGTAGAAACCAATCATCAGCATCAGGGTGAAGACACTGCCGACCACCACGGTGGTGGCGATGAATTTGCCGATGTCGCGCTCACTGCGCAAATAGAGCACTTTGGTGAGAATATGGGGTTGCAGCATCAGGGCGAAGGTCACCACAAAACCGCTGACAAACACCGAGAAGAAATCCGAATAGAGGTCACTGCCCGCGTTGAACGCATCGGCGTAACCCCTGTCGACAGCGCGCAGCGCGGCCATTGGATCAGCACCGAGATACTTCCAGCCCTGCGCCACCAGAATCACCGTAATGGCCAGCATCATCACGCCCTGCAGGGTGTTGGTGTACGCGTGCGCGTAGGTGCCCCCCATCAACACATAGGCAAACACGAACAGCAGCACGAGGACCAGCGCCGTTTTTTGCTCCACCGGAAACAGGCCGGTCAACAGCAGGCTGCAGCCCACCAGGATAAGCACCACGAAGGTAATCGAGAGCAGGTTGATACACGCAAAAAACAGACTGAAGCCACGGTGGTTGTAGCGGTAGAAGATCCACTGCGGAATAGTCAGCGCATTATTGCTCTCACCGAGGCGCAGAAACCCCCGCGTCAGCAGCAGGAAGGCACTGAGAATGCCCAGGGATCCAGCGAGCCCGTAATGCAGGTAGGCGCTCAAGCCGTGGCTATACACAAACCCCGGATTGATAACAAAAGTCGCCGTGGAAGCGATGGAGGCCGCCAGGGTGATGCCGATCAGGTAAGGGTTCATGTCCTTGTTGCCGATGGAGAAGCCACGAATATCGCGTGTTCTGCGCATACCTACCCAGGAGAGCCAGAACACCAGAATCACGTAGGCAAGGGACATGGCGTACTTGAAAAGATCGGGGGTCATGGTCGCACTCTCATCGCATATTGTTATTGGCAGACGCTCAAGTCTGACGAAAGCCATGCCGTATTTCAACAAGCGTTGAAAAATAAACTATGCTATTGTCCGCCCCACTGAAGGCGGTTTTCTGGCATGACAAAGACCCGGCAAGCACCAAAACGAGAGCGCATTCTGGATGTCGCGGAGGAGCTGTTCGCCCTGCGCGGCTACGATGGCGTCACCCTGCGTCAGATCGCCAACAATGCCGGGGTCGATGTCGCCCTCGCCAGCTACCACTTCGGCAAGAAGCTGGATCTGTTCAATGCGGTTTTCGAACGCCGCGCTGCACACCTAAATAGCGCGCGACTGGATGCCCTGGAGGCCTGCCAGGCATCAGCCGATGCAGCGGGGCCAACTGTCGAGCAGATTATCGAGGCCTTTCTGCGCCCGCTGGAACTGGCCCAGGAAACCGGAGACCCGGGCTGGCAGAACTATCTGGCACTGATCGCCTACATCAACAACTCGCCCTACTGGGGTCCACGGATGATGTCCAAGCTGTTCGACAGCCTGGTCAGCGCATTCATCGCGGCGTTGCGCAAAGCCCTGCCCGGGGCGCGCGATGAAGACATCTACTGGTGCTACCACAACCTGTCTGGCGCACTCACCCTGACTCTGGCGCAAACCGGTCGCATCGACAAGCTGTCGGGGGGCAAGTGCCTCTCAGCTGACTTTGAAGCCGCCTACGATCACATGATCCCCTTTGTCGCCGCCGGCTTTCGTGAAGTGTGCGGCCGCAGCGGAAAAAACGGGTCTGGCTGCGCGCCGCAGCGCCTGCATGCGACCAAGGCAACCGGAGGGTAACCCGATGACCCAGTGGCTTGACGCCGCCACCCGGGTAATGCGCGCGGTGCCTGGCTGAAGGTTCGGGCGGGAAAGAAAGCGGCGCCGAAAAACAAGGCGCCCTGACCCCGGCTACAAATCCACTTCGCGCTGGAAGTCGCGCTCGATGCGTTGCTGCTGCTCAAACCGGGAAACACCGTTCAGGCGCACACTGTCGTGCATGCGCTGCTGGAAGCGCTGCCGGCGGTAGTGAGCTACCAGGCGCGGAAAGCGCTCAGGCTCCAGCTCTCCCGCAATTAATGCCTCGATAAAGGCAATGTCGATACCCACGCGGTAGGCGATGCGGCTGGGGCGGATCTTGTGCGCGTGAAACTCGGCCACAATATGCACCTGCTGCTCGCGCCCGTAATGGCACTCGCGGGAATAGCCATAGGGCGGCGAGGGGGTGCGCGGGTCATCAAGGTCAGGCCTGGTTGTAGCAGGCGATGCGGCGATGGGGTGCTGGTCGGTGTCTCTGCTCATGCGCGTGTTTTAACAGGCGCCCCGCAATTTGCCAAGTCCGAGACGCGTAGTCCGGGACGGGTAGTCCGGGACAGGCAACCCAGCGGGCCCTGCCTGGCCGGGCCTGGACGACCTGCCTACGCCCTCCGCTGTGGCCAGAATAAACCCGTGGTTGCGGTTATCATTGCCCCTGCAGCCTTCTATACTGGACGCTCAGGCACGGGCCCACCAGAGGATAAGAGCCATGAACGCACCGCAGACCCCAGGATCCATCGAAGACATCGAGCAGCGCATGCAACAGGTGCTGGAGGCACAACGCCAGGACTACCTGCGCGAGGGCGAGGTGTCCGCGGAAACGCGCATCGACCGCATAGATCGCGGTATAGACGTACTATTGAAATATCAGGACAAGATGGTGGCGGCGCTGGACAGCGATTTCAGCTGCCGCGCGCGGGAAGTCAGCCTGCTGACGGACGTTGCCGCTTCAGTCACCCCCCTCAAGCACGCACGCAAGCATCTGCGCAAATGGATGAAACCAGAGCGGCGGCCGACGATGTTCCCGCTCAACCTGCTCGGCGGACGCTCGCGCATCGAGTACCAGCCACTTGGCGTGGTGGGGGTCATCTCACCCTGGAATTTTCCGGTCAACCTGACCTTCGGCCCTCTGGCCGGTATCCTCGCCGCAGGTAACCGTGCCCTGATCAAACCCTCGGAGTTTACCCCCGCAACCAGCGAAGTGATGGCTGAAATGGTGGCCGAAGCCTGGGACGAAAAAGAAGTTGCCCTGTTTACCGGCGGGCCGGAAGTCGGCCAGGCGTTTTCGGGACTGGCCTTTGACCACCTCCTGTTCACCGGCGCCACCTCGGTCGCACGGCACATCATGGCAGCCGCGGCACGCAACCTGGTGCCCGTGACGCTGGAACTCGGCGGCAAGTCCCCGGTCATTGTTTCGCGCAGCGCTGATATCGAGAAGAGCCTCGAGCGCATCATGTTGGGTAAAACCCTGAATGCGGGGCAAATCTGCCTGGCGCCGGACTACCTGATGGTTCCCGAGGAACAACTGGATGCCGTGATCGCTGCTGCCCAGAAAGCCGTGACTGCAATGTATCCCAGCATCCTCAACAACCCGGAGTACACCGCCGTCGTCAACGAGCGCCACTATGAGCGGCTGACCGGCTACCTCAAGGAAGCCGAGGAACGCGGTGCCCGTACCATTCCCATCAACCCCGCCGGCGAGGATTTTGAGGCTGGGGAAGGCAGCCGCAAGATTCCCCCGACGCTGATCGCACAGCCGGCGGAGGATCTCAAGGTCATGCAGGAGGAACTGTTCGGGCCTCTGCTGCCGATTCGCACCTACAAGGATTTCAACGAAACCATCGATTACGTCAACGCGAATCCGCGACCCCTGGCAGTCTACTACTTCGGGCAGGACAAGGACGAAGAACGTGCCGTATTGACACGAACCACCTCAGGCGGCGCCTGTATTAACGATGTCATCATGCACATCATGCAAGAAGAGCTGCCCTTTGGCGGCGTCGGTCCCAGCGGCATGGGCGCTTACCACGGTGAAAAGGGGTTCCGTACCTTCAGCCATGCGAAATCCATTTATCGCCAGGCCGGGGTCAATGTGGGCAAGCTCGGGGGCATGCTGCCACCCTATGGCAAGGCGACTGAGAAGACCATCAGCATGCAGGTCAAGAAGTAAGCGGACCGGGCGGGTGACGCGCCTGCAGCGGCTGCGTCATCTCGCGCTGATCAGCGCTATCCTGCTACCATGGGCGGCTATGACAGCCGCTGCCTCTTCTCCTATCGTGATCGCCCACCGCGGGGCCAGCGGCTACTTGCCCGAACACACCCTGCCCGCGAAAGCTATGGCGCACGCCATGGGCGCCGACTTCATCGAACAGGACGTTGTTCTGAGCCGCGACGGCGTGCCCGTAGTGCTCCACGACATTCACCTCGAGTCGACCACAGATGTCGCGCTGCGCTTCCCCGACCGCGCCCGGGCAGACGGACGCTACTATGCCATTGACTTCACGCTGGCCGAGATCCGCAACCTGCGCGCGCAGGAGCGGTTGGACAGCGACGGGCAAGCGGTGTACCCGGGGCGTTTTCCCGCGCATACGGGTGATTTCCGCGTGCCCACACTGGCCGAGGAGATCGACTTGATCAGCGGTCTCGATCGCAGCCGACAGCGCCGCACCGGACTCTACATCGAGTTCAAGTCACCCCGCTTTCACCGCAACGAAGGCTACAACATCGCCCAAAGGGTGCTGGATGTGCTGCGCGAGAAAGGTTACGACCAGCGCAGTGAGCAGGTATTCCTGCAGTGTTTCGACGATGACACCCTGCGCTACCTGCGCCACGAGCTGAAAACGCCGCTGCCACTGATTCAGTTGATTGCCGACCCCGGCTGGGGCGAAGACAGCGCTGTCGACTATGCATTCCTGCAAACAGCCGACGGGCTCGACGCCGTCGCGGGCTACGCCGACGGCATCGGCCCCTGGGTGGAGCAGATCTATCTGGGGCGAAACGCACACGGAGAACCCGTGCTCAGTGAACTGGTCGCTCTGGCGCACGCGCGCGGCCTGCAGGTGCACCCGTACACATTCCGCGCCGATGCGCTGCCAGCGGGTATCGACAGCTTCGACGCGCTGTTACAGCTCTTTTTCCTCGAACTGGGTGTAGACGGGGCTTTCACTGACTTTCCCGACCTCGCCCGCACTTTCCTGCAACACCACCGCCAGCACAGGACCCCACAGTGACACCCAAAGTGAATCGACGCACCAAGATCGTTGCCACCATCGGCCCGGGCAGTGAGTCGGAAGACATGATCGGCCGCCTGATCAACGCGGGCGTGAACGTATTCCGCTTGAATTTCAGCCACGGCTCGGCGGCGCAGCATGCCCTGGTTGCTGAACGCATTCGCAAACAGGCCGCGGTTGCAGGGCGCTATGTGGGCATTCTCGCCGACCTGCAGGGCCCCAAGATTCGCATCAGCACCTTCCGCAACGGTTCCGTGAAGCTGGAGAATGGAGACCGCTTCCGCCTCGATCTCGCTCTGGGTGAGGGCGAGGGTGACGCCTCCGGCGTCGGGCTCGACTACCGGGAGCTGACCAGCAGCGTATTTCACGGTGACACCCTGCTGCTCGATGACGGGCGACTGCGGCTGCGCGTGGACGAGGTTGTGGACGGAGCGGTTGAGTGCACCGTGCTGGTAGGCGGCACACTGGGTTCGCGCAAGGGTATCAACCGCCTGGGAGGCGGGCTGGCAGCGCCGGCCCTCACCGCCAAGGACATCGCGGACATCGACAGCCTGGCGGAGGTGCGACCTGATTTCGTCGCCGTGTCCTTTGTCTCCAGCGCGCTGGACATCCTCCAGACCCGGGAGCTACTCGCCGCACATCAGTTGACCCCCGCGATTATCGCCAAGATCGAACGCGCTGAGGTCGTCTATGACGACGAAACCCTCAACGGCATCATCGATGCGTCCTTCGGCATCATGGTCGCGCGCGGTGACCTCGGCGTGGAGGTCGGGGACGCCGAACTCATCGGCCTGCAGAAAACTCTCATTTCCCGGGCGCGTAAAATGGACCGGGTGGTGATCACGGCGACACAGATGATGGAGTCGATGATCAACAGCGCCATGCCCACCCGCGCGGAGGTGTTCGATGTTGCCAATGCGGTCCTCGATGGCACCGACGCCGTCATGCTCTCTGCCGAAACCGCTGTCGGCAACTACCCGGTGGAAGTGGTCAGTGCAATGGCCGATGCCGCCCTCGGTGCTGAACGGCATCCCGTCGCCCGCACCTCGCGCTACCGACTGGACAAGCAGTTCTCCAGCGCGCAGGAAGCCATCGCCATGTCGGCCATTTATGCGGCCAATCACTACAGTGCTGTACGCGGTATCGCCTGTTTGACAGAGTCGGGCACCACGCCATTGCAGATGTCGCGGTTGTCATCCGGGTTGCCGATCTTCGCCCTCAGTCACCGCAGCGAAACCCTGCAGCGCCTGTGCCTGTGCCGCGGCGTGGTGCCCCTGTTCTTCGATGCCAGCGTGTTTGACCCGGAAACCATCGAAGCCAGCGCGATCGAGTTCCTCTGTGATGAAGGTCAACTGCACAAGGATGACGCAGTGCTGCTGACCAAGGGCTCCGTGATGGGCCGGCCGGGCTCCACCAACATCCTGAAAATTCTTTCGGTGCCATGACCAGCGCGAGCACGGAGCTGCGACTGGTTGCGGACGTCGGCGGCACTAACAGCCGTGTGGCGCTGTTCGACCCTCGCGATGGCAGCCTGCAGGCCCTGCGTGTTTACCAGAACGCCAGCCATGCCGATTTCAGCGCTGTACTGGACAGCTGGTTCCGGGAAGTGGACGCAGACGCACCCCGGGAAGCCTGCATTGCGGTAGCGGCACCGCCCAGCGGCAATAACGCCCGCATGATCAACATCGATTGGGAGCTGCGCGGCGCGGAGCTGGCGCAACGTTTCGGCATACCCCAACTGGGCCTGATGAACGACTTCGAGGCCAACGCGTGTGCTCTGCCGTGGCTGCGCCCACAGGACTGCACCGCGCTACAGACGGGCCGGGCAAAAAAGCCCGCGCGGCTGGCTGTACTGGGCCCCGGCACAGGCCTTGGTGGCGCCGTACTCGACAGGCGTGCCGCCGGTGCCGTTGCCGTCGCCTGTGAGCCCGGACAAATGGACCTCGCGCCGTTGGGCGCGGCGCAGATGGCGTTGTGGCCCGTCCTGCAACGCCACCACCCGCGGATTTACGCTGAGCTCCTGCTCTCCGGCGCCGGCCTGCGACGACTGTACCTGGCGCTGGGCGAGGCTGAGGGCAAAGTAACCGAGGATCTTGACCCCGCAGGCATCAGCGCCCGCGGCATCGCCGGCAGCGACCCATTGTGTGTCGCAACGCTAGAGCAGTTCTGCGCCTTCCTCGGCGCAGCCAGCGCCAACTTTGTGCTGGCGAACGGGGCGTATGACGCATTGTATCTGGCGGGAGGCATTGTGCCGAGAATGGTGCCCTTCCTGCAACGCAGCGCTTTTCTGTCCTGCTTTCACGATCGCGGCCCACTGCAGTCCACCTTGGAGCATAGCGTGGTCTCGGTCATCACCCACCCCTACCCGGGGCTCGTGGGTGCGGGTCGCGCGCCACTGGCAGACCCAGCCTGTTAGCGTTGGCAAACGCGTAATATTGCCCAAAATATTTGCCGCACAGCAGATACCCGCTGCAAAACCCGGTGCTAAACTCCTTTAAGCTGAGAAATCAGTGGTATTTATGCGCGTGGTCGAAGTTCCCTTAAGTTCCTCGGTACGTTGAACATAAATAGTGACTAACCCCTGGAGCCCCGAACCGGGCTTTCCCAAGTTATACAGGTAACACATATGTCTACAGAAACCGGCACCGTTAAGTGGTTTAACGAGACCAAGGGATTCGGCTTTATCGAGCGCGAAAACGGCCCCGACGTGTTCGTACACTTCAGCGCAATCAAGGGCGATGGCTTCAAAACCCTCACTGATGGCCAGAAAGTGCAGTTCACCGTCACCAACGGTCAGAAAGGCCCACAGGCAGAGAACGTCACACCGGTCTAAGCCTGAGCATTTCTCGACCCCAAGAAAAAGGAGCACCTCAGTGCTCCTTTTTTTCAGGCCACGTGGCCCGGTTTAGCCTTCCTGCAGCTGACGCTGACGATCGAGCTCGGAATCCATGTACTGAATCCACTGCTTGGAGAACTTGGCTGAACGCTCGTCACGGCCGGCAGCCTTGAATGCCTCGCGGGCCTTCTCGTACTGCTTGTCGTTGAAGTAAGCCATACCCAGCACCAGGCGCGCCGTATCCGGACGCTTCACGCCGCCCCGTGCGAGGCCCTTGGTGATGGCATCAATCGCCTTCTTGAACTCATCACCGTCCAGATAGATGTTACCCAGCCGCGTGTACAGCTCACCGTCTTCCGAGCGCGCCGCGGCTTCTTCCATCGCCGGGATCGCCTTGTCGATTTCCTGCGCCTGGCGATAGGCGTTGCCGAGAATTTCGTAATTGCGCGAGGTGGCCTCGACCGACTTGTTGCCCAGGCCCTTGTCCATCACCTTGGCCGCCTTGTAAGGCACTTCGGCATTGAGGTAGAGATAGGCCATGGTGACCTGCTCTGAGCCCTTGTCCAGCATCTCCTGCACGTAGGCCGCTTCCATCGCCGCGAGTTGTTCGCTGTCGCGCTTCTGCTCGCCGTACATGTGCGACAGCTGCACCCAGTACTGCTTGTCGGGATAGTGGGTCAGCAGCTCTTCAAGCACACGAACCGCGTTGGTGACGTCGTTCTTGTCGAAGTACAGGAAGCGAGCCAGGTTGTACCACTGCTCCTTCGGCACCTTGGCCTTGTCCTTGTACATGCTGATCGCTTTCTCAACATTGTTCAGGGCCTTGGGGTAGTCGTTGAGCTGATAGTAACCCTGCGCCAGCAACACGTAGGAGTCCTCTGGCGGGTTGTCGGTCATGGCGAACCAGGACAGCAGCGCATTGACACCCTGCTGCCACTGCTCCTGCACGAAATACAGCTGGGCAATGGTGTAACGGGTATTAATTTCCATCGCCAGCGGGATATCCGGCTGACGCACCACATTTTCGTAGGCCTGCAGTGCCTTGTTGTAATCCTCACGCGAGTAATGGATGAACGCGTAGAGGTTGTAGACATTGGCCAATTCGTAGCTGTTCAGCTCGTTCTTGCCTCCCGCGCCCAGCATCTCGTCCAGCACGCGCGACGCGCCGGCCAGATCCTGTGCTTCTGCAGCCGCCTGTGCCTCGGACAGCTTCTCATAGACGGCGTTGCGCAGCGCCGGCGTACGGCGTGTTTCGCGCTGGTCACCACCGCCTTCCTGGGCAAACGCCGCAGCCTGGGGTGCGAGGCCAAATTCGGCGCCGACCTGATCGAGCACCACGGGCGTGGCGGCGAGAGGCAGTGCCAACATCGCCGAACGTAACCAGCGTGTGGGATCGTACGATTTCATAACGCTCACTGTTCCAGCTCGTAGGTGAATTTGTTTTGGACGCCGGCCACCTCAATCGGTTCACCATCGACCACCCGCGGCTTGTACTTGAACTTCTCTGCCGCCTTCACTGAAGCGGACTCGAATACGCCCGAAGGCTGGCAATCCACCGCTCGGGGATCGCGAATGGATCCGTTGCGGGTTACCGTGTATTCGACGATGCAGTAGCCGCTGATGCCCCGTGTCTGTGCACGGCGCGGGTAGACTGGCGCCACCTTGACGATCGGCAGATACTCGCCATCACCGCTGGACATGCCGGACGAGCTGATCGACACGTCCACGCTCGCGCGCGGTGCGGTGTTGACCACATTCATGTCCATATCCATGTCCATATCCGGCGTGTCCAGCTCCGGTGGCGGTTCTTCGGGATCCTCGACCTTCTCCGGCTTCTTCTGCGCCACGTTGACCTCGATTTCGGTTTCGGGCACAACGATATCCGCAATTTTACGGCTTTCGATATCTTCCTGTTGATACTCGCGACTGATCAGGCTCTGCATCACGAAAAACAGGCCGATCGCTACAGGGATCGCTACCAGTGCACCCACCAGTACCCTAACAAAGCTGCTGCCCATTCCGTTTACACCTCGTCATCCGTTGAAATACAGGGCGGAGCCGTGAGCAGCGGACGGATTTCGTCAACCAGCTGCTCGACTGCAAACGCGGGCGTGTCACGGTCTACCTGTACTACAATATTCGCCTGCGGCGCTTCTTTCTTGGCACCCTCTGCCAGGCGGGCCGCGCGATCCAGAGACACGCGATTCTTGTCGTAATAGATCTCTCCGCGGTCATCCACGGCGAAAATAATGGTGCCCCGCTCGCAGGCTTCGGTGGTCGTTGCCTGTGGCTTGAGCAGCTCTACGCCGGGCTCCTTGACGAAGGAGGATGTGACGATAAAGAAAATAAGCATAATGAACACGACGTCCAACATGGGCGTCAGGTCGATATTGCCCTCGTCCGCCGCGGCCTTTCTGGCTGCGTTATCTCGAATGCTCATGGATCCTATTTCCCTTCGCTGGCCCAGTTGACCGCGCCAGCCCCGGCCTCACGCGCCGCGTCCGCCACGTCCACGACCGCACCGGCCTTGGCACCTTTTTCGACCTTGATCGTCACCGCTTGTTCCGGATCATTGGCGAGCAGGCGCTGAATGTTCGCCCGAACAGCCCGGGCATCAACACGCCGGTTTTCCATCCAGATCTGGTTGTCACTGCGGATGTTCACCAGAATGCTGGTGGCATCACTGGGGTCCGACTTGGCGCTGTCTGGCCGGCTGACTTCAATGCCGGCCTCCTTGATGAACGAAGCGACAACGATGAAGAAGATCAGCATGATGAACACGACGTCCAGCATCGGCGTCAGGTCGATTTCTGCTCCTTCGTCTTCCTGCTGTTTTGCAAGTCTGCGCATCTGATTGCTACCTGTCAGCGTCCGATCAGTGATCGGACGTCAAATTATCCTGTAGGAATTCCTGCTCCCGCGTGGCGACGCGGTTCAGGTAGGTGTTCGCGAACAGCCCGGACAAGGCAGCCACCATGCCTGCCATGGTGGGGATGGTAGATCGCTCTACACCACCCGCCATGGATTTGGCATCGCCACCACCGGTCACGGCCATCACGTTGAACACCTCGATCATGCCTGTCACGGTGCCCAGTAGACCCAGAAGCGGACACAGGGCGACCATGGTGGTGATGATCGGGAGGTTGGCGTTGATGGCCTCGCGACTCCGGGACAGTAGCCGGGCGCGAATCTGCTTCGCATTCCACGACTTGCGTTCGGTGCGCGCCTCCCAGGTGTTGATGATGGCAAAGGCCTCTTTGCGCCAGGCGAAGGTAAAGTACCAAAGCCGCTCAAAGATCAACGTCCACATCACGAACACCAGGATGGCGATGAGCCAGAGCACATCCCCGCCTTTGTCCATAAAGGCGAGAGTGCCTTCAATAATTCCTCCCGACATGGTCGAACCTCTGCTTATTTGCCGCTGGATTCAGAGTGCTCGGCAACAATCCCGGTCGCCTGCTCGTTCAACACGTGGATGATGCGCTGGGCGCGGCCATTCACAATGGTGTGCAGCAGAACGGTGGGGATAGCAACCAGCAGACCCAGTACGGTGGTAACCAGTGCGGAGGAGATACCGCCAGCCATGGCCTTGGGATCGCCAGCGCCGAAGATGGTGATCGCCTGGAAGGTGATGATCATACCCGTCACCGTACCCAGCAGACCCATCAGCGGTGCCACTGCGGCAATGATCTTCAGCAGGGTGAGACCGGACTCCAGCTTGGGCGTTTCACGCATGACACCCTCGGACATCTTGAGTTCCAGCGTCTCCGCATCCATCGCCGGGTTGTCCTCGTGGATTTTCAGCACGCGACCCAGCGGGTTGTTGGTGTTGGCCGTCTTGCTTTTCAGCTGGCTGCTGACCTTGGCGCCAACAGCGGACAAAACGATCAGGCGGAAGAGTGCGAGGATGAAGGCAAACACACCCACTGCGGTAATCGCGTAACCCACATAGCCGCCCTGATGCCAGCGCTCTTCCAGCGTCGGGCTGTCGATGATCGCCGCAAGGAAGGAGCCGCCGGTAGGACCGGTGGGGTCGATACCAAACTGGTGGATGCCGCTGTCGGCATTGGCCAACTCTTCTGCCCAGGCGTTGTAGCGACCAGCAGGCTGGCGCGGCAAGACGCTGAGGTTACCGTTGTTGAAGGCCAGGTAATTGCCATCGGTGTCGATAACGTTGAAGGCACCAATACGGACCACTTCGCGGTCGGTACGCTCGCCGGTCGCTGTGGCAACCTCGGTATTGAAGCGCACAACGTTGCCGGTCTCGGTAATTTCACGCAGCATTTCGTACCAGACACGCTCGATTTCCTCGATACGCGGCAGCTTGTCGGAGCCGCTCATCTTGGCAATCAGCTCTTTCAGGAACAGCTCCCGATCGGGGTACTGTGCCGACACCAGAGACACTTCGATGTTGGAAGACAGGTCACCCGCTGCAGCGGTCAAATGACCAAACAGCTCGGTCAGTGAACCCAGACGCTCCTTCAGCTGCTCCTGCTTGGCAGCAACCAGCAGCTCGTTCTCTTCGAACTTGGCTTCCAGCGTGGTAGACAACTGCTCCTGGCGCGCGCGCTCGGCTCTGGCCTGCTCCAGCGCCTTGGCCTGGTTGGCCTTGTCAGCACTGAAACGGCGCTCACGCTCGGCGTTTTCACGCGCTTCCTGCGCCTGGCCCTGCTTTACGAGGCCGAGGAGCTCACTCAGGCTGGCGGCATCGCGCGCAGGCTCTTCCTGGGCCATGCTTACGCCGGATACGGCCAGCGCTCCACCCAATACCAGGGCGGAAAAAATCGTGTTAAGCGCTTTCATTGTCCAGCCTCCGGTGCAGCAACGGGCATGTTGAGAAGTTCGATAGTGGCCTGACGCTTGGCAATACGCACACCCTTGCGGATGGCGTTGGCGTAGTCACCGGAATCCAGAGGCTCCCAGCTACTCGTTTCCTTGTTCCAGACGCCACTCTCGGTGCCGTCAGTGGTCTGGTAAACCAGCGCCAGGCGGCCAATGCGCAGGAAATCGACATCGCGCGTCGTGCCGTTGATGTCGATAGCAGCACTGTAGCTGTCAAAGCCACGGCCGTACTGCAACTCGATATTGTAGGCTTCCAGCACCTGACGGAATTTCTCGGCAACCGTCAGGTCGGAGCGATCCACGTTGCTGCGCAGGAAGGCAATGCGCTCGCGGCGCTCTTCGAGGTTGAACGGCACATCCAGTTCGATGAACTGCTCCAGGCCGTCAATCATGCGAATCACCAGCGGGGTCATCTGGCGCTGAATCACGGTGACTTCATTGATCGACTCTTCGATGTCCGCGATGCGAGCCATCTGGTTGTCGATCTGGCGTTGCAGACGCGCGTTGTAGACCTTGAGGCCGTCAACCTGCTTCATGACCGACTTGTAGTCGGACAGGAGGTCACGCGTCTCATCGGCCAGGCGGTCGATTTTCTGCTGCGACTTGCGCGCCGCCTCGTTGCGGGCTTCCCCCACCTCCAGAACGGAGTCGAGGGTATTGGCTTGCACTGCCGCTGCGCTACCCGCGAGGGTGCCCGTTGCGACAAGCGCAGCGATCAATACGTTCTTCAATCGATGCATAGTCATGGGAATTGAGCTTCCTATTTCCAACTAGAGTGATTCAGTGCCGAGATAGCGTGCTGCTGTGCTATCCACGTTGCTGCTACGTTTATAGTGAAAAAATAAGTAACGGTAAACCGAGGTGAAGAATTTAAACCCAATACCCCGGTATTTTCAATCAATCCACCACGGTCCTGCGGCCATTTTTCATAAACGTGTAGATAGGTGACAAACTTAACGGCGGAAAAAGCCCAAAGTAACGTTTGTTCGCGTCAACTAAGTGTCACAATCGGACCCGCGGCGCTCTAAACAGACAAACGCGTAAGGGTATGGATTGTCTTCCGTAGCTGGACGCTCCTCGCGGCTGATTTCCCGCCACTCCCCGGCGTCAACTGGCGCAAACCAGGTGTCTCCGTCGATATCCGCGTGAACTTCCGTAACATAAAGACGCTGGGCAAGTGGTAGCGCTGCGGCATAAATCATGGCGCCACCGATCACCACCAGCTCCTCCACACCCTCCGCCAGGGCCAGCTCGCGCCCGAGCGCGAGCGCAGCGGGCACCGTATCGGTCACCGCCACACCCGCGGCGTGCCAGCCCGGGGTCCTTGTCACGACGATATTCGGCCTGCCGGGCAGCGGGCGCCCGATCGACTCATAGGTTTTGCGGCCCATCACCACCGGTTTGCCCATCGTGGTACGGCGGAAATACTGCAGGTCGTCGGGCAGGTGCCAGGGCAGTGCATTGTCGCGACCAATGACACCGTTCGCGGCCACAGCGACCATCAGGGCAATGCGCACAGACATGGCTACACCGCCACCGGCGCGGCGATGTGCGGATAGGGGTCATAGCCGTCGAGACGAAAATCCTCGAAACAATAGTCATAGATAGTGGGCGGACGGTGCAGGATCTCCAGGCGCGGCAGCGCCCGCGGCTCACGCGCCAGCTGCTCCGCCACCTGTTGCAGGTGGTTGCTGTAAAGGTGGGAGTCGCCGGTGGAGATGATGATTTCCCCCGGCACCAGGTCGGATTGCTGCGCCAGCATCATGGTCAGCAGGGCGAGACTGGCCATGTTGTAGGGCAAGCCGAGAAATGAATCACTGGAGCGGATGTACAGCTGGGCGGACAGCCGTCCCTCGGCCACGTAGAACTGGTACAGCAGGTGGCAGGGCGGCAGCGCCATGCGCCCGGCACGCGCGTTGTCCTGGGGGCTCAGGGTTTCATCCGGCAGGAATTCCACGTTCCAGCCGTGAAACAGGATGCGCCGGCTGTCCGGGTTGTGCCGCAGGCAATGCAGTACGTAGTCGATCTGGTTGATCGTGCCGCCGTCGCGGGTGGGCCAGGCCGTCCACTGGGCGCCGTAGATGGGGCCGAGGTCGCCACTCTCCGTGGCCCACTCATCCCAGATGCTGACGCCATTGGCTTTCAGCCAACCGGTGTTGGTATCGCCGCGCAAAAACCACAATAGCTCGTTGACGATGCTCTTCAGGTGCAGCTTCTTGGTCGTCAGCAGCGGAAAGCCCGCCGCCAGATCGTGCCGGAGCTGACGCCCGAACACCGACAGTGTACCGGTGCCCGTCCGATCACCCTTGGCGACGCCGTTATCAAGAATATCCTGCAGCAGTTGCTGATACTGCTTCATGCCATTTTCCTCCCGCCGCCCACCGGCGCCTGCCGGTGGTAGGCCCACCACAACAAGAACAGCCCCAGCGCAATCATCGGCAGGCACAACAGTTGCCCGCGCGTAAGCCAGCCAAAGGCCTGAAAGCCGATGTGCGTATCCGGCTGGCGAAAGAATTCCGCGATAAACCGCAGGCATCCGTAACCCAGGGCGAACAAACCGGAAGTCGCCCACATGGGACGCGGACGAGCGCTGAACAGGAGCAGTACAACAAACAGCAGCACCCCCTCGAGCGCGAACTGGTAGAGCTGCGACGGGTGCCGCGCCAGTTGCAGCGGGTCTGCCGGGAACACCATGGCCCAAGGCACATCCGTGGGTCGGCCCCACAGTTCCTGGCCGATAAAGTTGCCCAGGCGACCCAGGGCCAGCCCCATGGGAGTCAGCAGCGCCGCCAGGTCCAGCACCGCACCGAAAGCGATATTGCGGCTGCGGGCAAACCAGGCAACCGCGATGATGACACCGAGCATGCCGCCGTGGAACGACATACCGCCCTGCCAGACCTGCAACAACCACAGTGGGTCCTGCAGCAGGCGCTCACCGCCGTAAAACAAAGCGTAGCCGATGCGTCCACCGAGAACGACGCCGAGAGCGCTGAAAAAAATGAGGTCATCCACCTGCTCGCGCGACAGCGGTACATCCGGGCGCCGGCTGCGCCGCACGCCCAACCACCAGGCAAAGGCGAGCCCGGCCAGATAGGCCAGGCCATACCAGTGCACCTGGATCGGGCCCAGAGAAACGGCGACGGGGTCGATATCGGGATAGGGCAACATGGCATTCGGTCCTTGCTCGAGGGCGCGTTGCGCGGCGTAGACTTTCGCCACCTTCCGCACTGCGAGCGGGCATTATCCGGCACCGGCGCGCGATTCACAATTCTCACTGCCGGTGGCAGGATGAGCGCTGCTGTCAAAGGAAGCGTGACCATGTGCCTCATTGTCCTCGGCTGGAAAGTGCTCGCCGCCACGCCGCTGCTGCTCGCGGCCAACCGCGATGAATTCCATCACCGCCCCACGGCGGCTGCCGAATTCTGGAGCGATCACCCCACACTGTTGGCAGGGCGGGACCTGGAGGCCGGCGGCACCTGGATGGGTGTGACAGAGACCGGGCGCTTCGCCGCCGTCACCAACTTTCGCGACCCCGCGCAAACCGCCCCCGCCGCGCGCTCCCGGGGAGAATTGGCGGTCAACTTTCTTGCGGCGGACCTGTCCGCCGAGGGCTACCTGCGCCAAGTGGCGCTGGCCGCGGAAGACTACGCGGGATTTAACTTGCTGGTCGGCGACAGTGAGGAGCTCTGGTACTACAGTAACCGGCTCGCGGGGGAGTCCGCGAAGCCGCTGTCGCCGGGCATTTACGGCCTGAGCAACGAGCGCCTGGATACGCCCTGGCCCAAGCTGTTGCGGGCACGCTCGCGACTGGCGGCGGTGGTCGATAGCGGCACCGTTGACCACGACACACTGCAGGCCACGGTGTCTGACCGCGAATTGGCGCCGGAGCACGCGCTGCATCCCTCGGAGCAGGCGGCGCGCATGGACCGCCGTCTGTCCGCACAGTTCATCGTGACCCCGGACTACGGCACGCGGGCGTGTACCACGTTGTGGCTACAACGGCCGGATCATGAGGATGGCGCCCTACTTGATTGGCGTGAATGCCAGTTCGATCCCGCCGGAAAACAGGCGGCGTGCAAGGCCTACCGGTTCCCGGTCACGCTCAGCCAAGCGGGGCGTGAATAAACTGCTGCAGGCCGTGTGCCGCCATGAAGGTCTGTAGCCGCGACTGCACCGCTCCGGCGTGTTCCAGCAGCATCACTTCGGCCAACAACTCACGAGCCTCGGCGTGTGTCAGGCTGCGCAGGGACTTCTTCACCCGCGGCAGCGCAGTGGCATTCATCGACAACACGCCGTAACCCATGGCCATCAACAGTACGGCGGCCAGGGGGTCACCGGCGAGCTCACCGCAGATGCTCACGGGTTTGCCCTCTGCCGCGCCGGCTTCCGCCACCATGCAGAGCGCCTGTAGCACCGCCGGATGATAGGCGTGATAAAGGCCGGCAACCCGCGCATTGTTGCGATCCACCGCCAGCAGGTATTGCGTGAGGTCATTGCTGCCGACCGAGAGGAAGTCGGCACGCCGCGCCAGGGCGCGCGCCTGGTAAACCGCCGAGGGCACCTCGACCATGACACCAATGGGGGGCAGGGCGACCTCCGTGCCTTCCTGCACGATTTCCCGATGCCCGCGATGAATCAGCTCCAGCGCCTCTTCGAATTCCGCGATGTTACTGATCATGGGCAACATGATGCGCAGGTTCCCATAACCTGCGTTGGCCTTGAGCATGGCGCGCACCTGGGCCAGGAAAATCTCCGGGTGATCCAGCGTCACGCGAATGCCGCGCCAGCCCAGGAAGGGGTTGTCTTCGGCTATCGGAAAATACGGCAGGGCCTTGTCGCCGCCGATATCCAGTGTGCGCATGGTCACCGGGCGCGGCGCGAAGGCCGCAAGCTGCTCGCGGTAGATCAGCCGCTGCTCTTCCTCACTGGGGAAACGGTCACGCAGAAGAAACGGCACTTCCGTCCGGTAGAGGCCGACGCCCTCTGCCCCCTGCTCGAGCGAGCGCGTGACATCGGCCATCAGACCAGTGTTGACCCAGAGCGGCAGGCGGTGGCCATCCACGGTTTCGCAGGGCAGCTCGCGCAGGGACTCGAGGTCCCGAGACATGGCCTGGTCCTGGTCGACCACGTCCTGGAAGCGCGCCCGCACGTCCGGCAGCGGGTTCAGATGCACAATGCCGTTGTAGCCGTCAACTACCAGCTCCCGGTCCTGCAGGCGGGTATAGGGCAGATCGACCGCGCCCATGACGGTGGGCACACCCATCGCGCGGGCAAGAATCGCCACATGCGAATTGCCCGAACCGCGCACAGATATCAGCCCGGCCAACTGCTCCCGGGGTATCTCGCCGAGGGAGGACGCTGTCAGCTCCTCTCCCACCAGAATGGTGTGCGCGGGGTAAGCGGCCTGCTCATTGCGGGCGGCGTCCTGCAGGTAAGCGAGTACTCGCGTACCCAGATCCTTGACGTCCACCGCACGCTCGCGCAAGTAACTGTGCTCCATGCGTTCGAAATGACGAATATGACGAATCATCACCTCGCTCAAGGCCCCCTGGGCCCACTGCCCGGCCTTGATCAGGCCCGCCACCTCACCACCGATGGCGGAGTCATCGAGAATGCCCAGGTACACATCGAACAGCGCGTGATCCTCGGCGCTCATTTCGCCACGCAGGTTATCAGAGACACCCTGGATGTCCGCGCGCACGCTGGCGAGTGCCGCCTTGAACGCACGCAGCTCCTGGCGCCGGTTGCTGGCCGTCTTGCGCGGTACGGCGTAGAGGTCGGCCACCGGCGAAACCACCACCGCCGTGCCAATCGCCACCCCCGGCGCGCCGGGGATACCGTTGATCCGCGCGGGGGCGGCAGCACCACCCAGCAGTTCTTCCTGCACCGCGCCGGTAACCCGGGCGTGCGCGATCACGGCCGCCAGCTGCGCCGACATTGTGACCAGAAAAGCTTCTTCGCTTTCGTCGAACCGGCGCCGCTTGGCCTGCTGAATGATCAACACACCGAGAACATCGCGCTGGTGGATAATGGGTACACCGAGGAAGGCGTGGAAGGGTTCCTCACCCAAGCCTTCCAGCAGCTGGAAGCTGGGGTGGCTCTCGGCGTTCTCGAGGTTGACCGGCTCCTCGCGCTGGGCCACCAGGCCGACCAGGCCTTCACCCGGGGCCAGGCTCGCCGCCCCCACCTGTAGTGCGTTCAGGCCCTCGGTGGCGCGAAACACGAAACGTCCGCTGGCTTCATCACGCATATACACGCTGCAGACCTCGGTGCCCATGGCATCACGGACCCGTTTGACGATGATCTGCAGCGCGTCATTGAGCCCTTCGGCAGCGTTCACCTCCTGCACAATGTTGCGCAGGGTCTCCAGCATCATGGCCGCCATCAGCCAGGCACATCCGTGAGTCGCGCCAGCGGCGGCGCCAACTCCTTGAGGGCGCGCCGGTACACTTCGCGCTTGAAGGCCACTACCTGGTTCAACGGGTACCAGTAACTCACCCATTGCCAGTGATCGAACTCGGGCTTCTGATTGGCGTTCAGGCACACGGCGTCGTCTGTCGCGCGCAGATGCAGCAGAAACCATTTCTGTTTCTGGCCGATACACAGCGGGTTCTGGTCTTTGCGCACGAAACGCCGTGGCAGGCGGTAGCGCAGCCAACCGCGGGTGGCGGCCACCACGTTTACCGCCTCGGGCGCGAGGCCAACCTCTTCGTGCAGCTCCCGATAAAGGGCCTCCTCGGGGGTTTCACCCCGGTTGATGCCGCCCTGAGGAAACTGCCAGGCGTCGCGGCCACCAATGCGGCGCGCCCACAAGAGCTGACCTGCATCGTTGGCCAGTATGATCCCAACGTTGGGCCTGAATCCCTCTGAATCGATCACCGGATACCATCCTTATTATGCGACCGACTATTGTTCCACACTTTCCGGTGTCTGAGAAATTTACTCTACGGGCCGGCCACGCTATCCTCGCGCCAGCCTGGAGCACGCCATGACACTTGCCATTTTCGACCTCGACAACACCCTGATCAGCGGCGACAGCGACCACTTGTGGGGCCAATTCGTGTGCGAACAGGGGCTGGTGGACAGCGACAGCTTTGCCCGAGAGAACGAGCGCTTTTACCGGGACTACCAGGCAGGCACGCTGGATATCGACGCCTACCTGCGCTTCGCACTCGGCCCGCTCGCCGGGCGCTCACCGGAAGAGCTGGCACCGCTGCACCGGCAATTCATGCGCGAAAAGATCGAACCGATCATGCTGCCCCGCGCCCGCGACCTCATCGCCAACCACCGACAGCAGGGACATCACCTGCTGGTGATCACGGCAACCAACCACTTCATCACGCGGCCTATCGTCGACGCCCTGGGCATCGATGACCTGCTCGCCTGCGACGCGGAACTGGTGGATGGCCGCTATACCGGTGAACCCGTCGGCATTCCGTCATACCATCACGGCAAAGTGCTGCGGCTGCAGGGCTGGCTGCATAACAAACAACTGGACCTGGCCGGGAGCTGGTTCTACAGCGACTCCCACAACGATCTGCCGCTGCTGGAATGTGTCGATTTCGCGGTGGCCGTGGACCCCGACGCTACACTGCGGGCGCGCGCGGTGGCTGAGGGCTGGCCGGTTATATCCCTGCGGGCGTAAGCCGCCGGGAAAACACCGATTTCAGGTAATCAGTTTCGGGGATGAGTGGGTGTACCGGGTGATCCGGCCCCTGCCCGCCCTGTTCCAGCACGCGCAATTCACAGCCGCTGCGACGCGCCGCGCCCTGCACCGCAAGCACCAGATCGGCGCGCGAAAGATGCATGGAACAGGACGCGGAGACCAGCACCCCGCCAGGGCTGAGCAGTGCCAGGCCAAGCTCGTTGATGCGCTGGTAGGCCTTGATGCCTTTTTTGATGTCCTTGCGACGCTGGATGAAGGCGGGTGGGTCGACAATCACCAGGTCAAACTGCTGGCCTTCGCTGCGCAAGGTCTGCAGCACCTCCGCCGCTTGCCCCTGACGTACCGCAACCCGGTCCTCCAGCCCGTTCAAGCGCGCATTGGCGGCAACCCCTGCCAGTGCCGTTGCCGAACTGTCCACGCAGAGCACCTCGCTGGCGCCACAGGCGGCCGCCTGAATACCCCAGCCGCCGATATAGCTGTACACATCCAGCACGCGCTGGCCCGGTGCGTAGTCGCGCAGCCGCGCACGGGCCATGCGATGGTCATAGAACCAGCCCGTTTTCTGCCCCTGCAATACCGGCGCCGCGAATGCCACACCATTCTCCTGCAGTTTCACCACCTCCGGCACCTCGCCGAACACCACCTCCACCCGTTCGACCAGCCCCTGCTCGCGGCGGCTGCGGCTGTCCGCGCGCAGCAGGATGCCCGCCGGGTTCAGCACACGCCGCAAAGCCTCGATCACCGCAGACTCGTGTTGCTCAATGCCCGCATTGTGAAACTGCATAACCAGGTATGCGCCAAAACGATCAACCACAAGACCGGGGATACCGTCGCTATCTCCATACACCAGCCGGTAACACTGACCCGGCAGCAACGCCTCGCGGCTGGCCAGGGCTCTCGCCACCAGCGGTGCAAGCCAGTCGGCGGACAGAGCCTGCTGCAGGCCGTGCGCGTACACGCGCGCGCAGATCAGCGACTGGGGCTCCATGTAAGCGGAACCGAGCAGGGCGCCATCTGCCCGGCGCACCTGAACCACATCGCCGGCGGCAAAGGATTGCAGCGGGCTGCGCTGAACGTCGACTTCGTTGGAGAATACCCAGAGGTGCCCCGCAGCCAGGCGCCGGTCGGCACCCGTCCGCAGGAACAGGTCAGCACTCACTCGTCGGCACAGTGGTTGGCGTAGTCCTCGGCGCTCAGCAACTTCTCCAGCTCGCTGGTGTCGTCCGGTTGCAGGCGGAAAAACCAGCCATCGTTGTAGGGATCGGCATTCACAGTTTCCGGCTCATCTTCCAGGGCTTCATTGACGGCGATGACTTCGCCACTGATCGGCGCATAAATGTCGGACGCGGCCTTGACCGACTCCACCACACCGGCTTCATCGCCGGCAGCAAGGCGATCTCCAATGCCTGGCACTTCGACAAACACAACATCGCCCAGCGCTTCCTGTGCGTGGTCACTGATACCGATGGTGACGGTGCCATCTTCTTCCAGGCGCGCCCACTCATGGCTGCTCGCATACTTCAGTTCACTCGGGGTCATGCTCATGGTGCATCCTCTCGTACAGTGATCGGCGACGGCCGACGGGGAAACGCGCATTCTACCGGGAGGCTTCCGAAAAACAATGTGTTGCGCTGCGCAGAGGATGCGTGGCGCGGGCTATTGCATCGCTTTGGCGGCGCCTAGACCCATTGCCTGGCGCATCAGCTGGTGCTTCAGCGGGCCGGCACGGTCAACGCCGCGCAGGCCGGCATTGCGCAGCCAGCGCAGCGGCAGTGCGGGTTGCTCGAACAGTCGCTTGAAGCCATCCATGGCCGCCATCATGGCCAGGTTTTCGCCCTTGCGCCGGCGCTGGTAGCGGCGCAGCACCTCCACGCTGCCCAGCGGTTCGCCGCGCTGCGCCGCGCGCAGCAGCTCTTCCACCAGCACCGCGACGTCCTGCAGACCCAGGTTAATGCCCTGCCCCGCGAGCGGATGGATGGTGTGCGCGGCATCGGCAACCAGCACCGCACCCGGCTGGATGTAATCGACCGCGTGGCGCTGACGCAGCGGAAAAGCGTAGCGCCGGGAACAGGCCTGGACCCGCCCCAGGCGACCTTCAAAAGCCCGCTCCAGCGCGGCACAGAATCCGGCCTCGTCCAGTGCCTGCAAGCCCTCGACACGCGCGGACTGCAACGACCAGACAATCGAGCAATAGTGCGCGGACGCGGTGGACGGCAAGGGCAGAAAAGCCAGCGGACCGCTGGGCAGGAAGCGCTGCCAGGCCGTTGCCTGGTGAGGGTGCTCTACCTGCACCGTGGCAACTATGGCGTGATGCCCGTAGTCCCATTCCCGCGTGCGGAAGGCGAGCAACTCGCGCACCCGGGAGAGCGCACCATCCGCTGCCACCACCAGCCCACACCGCAGGCGCGCGCCGGAGGCGAGCGTGAGCGCCATGCTGCCCTCCGCGCCGCGTTCGCAGCCAGCCAGGGACTCCGGCGCCAGCACCCGAACATCGGCACAGGCCGCCAGCCGGTGCAGCAGTGCCGCGACCAGCGCCCGGTTTTCCACGATATAGCCGAGCGCCTCCACATTCACGTCCGCGCTGTCGAAATCAATGGCCCCGGTCCCTTCGGCATCCCACACCGTCATGTGCCGGTAAGCGCACAGCCGGTAGTCGGCAACCGCCTGCCAGGCATCCAGTCCCTGCAGCACACCCCGCGAGCGCGGGTTGAGCGCGACCACGCGCGGATCGAAGCTCTCCAGGGAGAGTGCCGCCGGCAGCGCGGTGCGCTCGGTGCCCTGCGCCTCAATCAGCACGATGCGCAGCCCGTGGCCAGACAGCGCCAACGCCAGCGCAGTGCCGGCGATGCCCGCGCCGATGATCGCCACATCACAGGGCGGCAACTCAGTCATGAACGGCCTCCAGTGCCTGCATGCCCGCAGCCTGTGCAACGAAAGCGCGCTTCAACGGGGCCACCCAGTCGAGCCCCGACAGGGCGAGGTCTCGCGCCAGTGCCAGCAGCGGATCGCTGTGCATGAACAGTGCGGGCAGCCGGTCGCTGAATTCAATGGTGCGACGCTGGTCGCCCTGCTGCCGCGCCCGGTAGCGCTGTAAAACCGCGAGCGAACCCGGACCATGACCCTGGGTAATGCCTTCCGCAAGCACATCACACAGGGCCCAGATATCGCGCAAAGCCAGATTGAAACCCTGCCCGGCCACCGGGTGCAGCGCGTGCGCCGCATTGCCCATCACCGCAATGCCCGCGCGCACCTGCTCCTCACAGTGGCGCAGGGCAAGCGGGTAGGCGTGGCGAGCGCCCACCTGCTGCAGGCGCCCGAGCCGGTAGCCGAAGCGCTGCTGCAGGGCAGTCAGGAAGTCCTCCTGCGGGCACTCCAGCAGCTGCGCAGCGCGCTGCGGCGGCAAGGTCCACACCAACGCGCTGCGGTGCCGGGCACCGGCGGCCGGCAGCAGCGGCAGCAGTGCCAGTGGCCCTTCGTCGGTAAAGCGCTCGAAAGCGCAGCCGGCGTGGGGCTCGGCGGTGGCCACGTTACAAATGAGTGCGTGCTGGCGATAGGGCTTCTCCGTCGCGGCAACGCCAAGTCGCTGACGCAGGCCCGAATCAGCGCCATCGGCCACCACCAGCAAGGCCGTGGTCAACGCCGCGGGACCGTCGCCATCCAGGGCCAGGGTGACGCCTTCCCGAGCGGGCTTGGCGTCCACTACCCGTGCCGGATTGAGCAGTTCTACGCGATTCTCGGCGCGCAAGGCATGCAACAGCGCCTGCCCCAGCCAGGCGTTTTCGACCACGTGACCCAGAGCATCCCAGTCGTAATCCACCGCGCGCAGGACGCTGCTGCCAAAATGGCCGCGACTGGAGACATGAATGGTTTCAATCGGGCACAGCCAGCGCTGCAGGAGTGGCCACAGCCCCAGCGCCCGGTAGATCTGCTCGGAACCGTAGCTCAGCGCCGTGGAGCGCGCGTCGAAGGCAGGGTGATAGTCGGGGGCGGCCGCGGCAGCCGGGGGCAGTGCGAAACCCTCTACCAGGGTAATCCGGACCTGCTCGGGCAGCCGGCGCGCCAGGGCGAGTGCCAGGCTGATACCGACCATCCCCCCACCGGCGATGACCACATCGCGCTCGCTCATCCGCGTGCCACCGCCATCAGGGCCTCAATCTCGTCGGGATCCCGCGGTACCTGCGCGGTCAGCACCTCGCAACCCTCCTCGGTGACCACAACATCGTCTTCGATGCGTATGCCAATTCCGCGCCAACGCGCTGCAACATCGGTGTTGTCGGGCGCGATGTAAATGCCCGGCTCCACTGTCAGCACCATGCCCGGCTCCAGCTGGCGCCAGGTGCCCGCCACGCGATAATCGCCGACATCGTGCACATCCAGGCCCAACCAGTGCCCGGCGCGGTGCATATAGAACGGGCGGTAGGCCCCCTCGGCAACCAAATGGGCCACCTCGCCGCTGAGCAAGCCCAGGTCACGCAGACCGCGGGTGATCACCTCCACCGTGGCCTCGTGCGGGGCATTCCAGTGATTGCCGGGCCGCACCGCAGCGATGGCCGCCTGCTGGGCCTCCAGCACGACGCTGTAGATCGCCCGTTGCTGACGTGAAAACTGCCCATCCACCGGAAAGGTGCGGGTGACGTCCGCCGCATAGCCCTGGTATTCGCAACCCGCATCAATCAGCACCAGCTCACCCTTGCGCATGGCCCGCGCATTCTGGGTGTAGTGCAAAATGCAGCTGTTGGGGCCGCTGCCCACAATGGAGGGGTAGGCGGGGAAGCGCGCGCCACCCTGGGCGAATTCATGCAGCAGTTCCGCCTCCAGCTGGTATTCGAAAACCCCGGGTGCGGCGCGGCGCATGGCGCGACTGTGTGCCCGGGCGGTGATTTCGCCCGCGTGCGCGAGCAGGCGCAGCTCCGCAGCGCTTTTTTTCAGGCGCAGGTCGTGCAGCATGTGGTCGAGATCGGTAAATTCGCCGGGGGGCACCGAGCCGCTGGCTTCCTTGCTGCGAATGAGGTTGACCCAGGCCATGATGCGGCGGTCGAAATCTGCACTGCGCCCCATGGAGTAATAGACCCGGTCGCGCCCCTCGATCAGCCCGGGCAGGATGTCGTCGATATCACCGATCGGGAACGCGTCGTCCGCGCCATAGTCACTGCAGGCGCCCTCGGGGCCGGCACGGTAACCGTGCCACAGCTCCAGCGCCGGGTCGCGTTCACGGCAGAACAACACGTATTCGCCATGCCCGCGACCGGGAATCAACACCAACACGGCGCCCGGTTCCGGGAAACCACAGAGGTAGTGGAAATCGCTGTCCTGCCGGAAAGGGTATTCCGTATCGCGGCTGCGCAACTGTTCGCGGGCCGCGGGAACGATGGCAATACTGTTCGGCTCCATCAACGCCATCAGGCGCTGGCGGCGGCGTGCGAACTCCTGTCGGCTGATCTTCACGTCAACCGCCCTCGCCGTTTGCCCACACTCGAGCTTTTAATGTAAGGCATCCGGCTTGCCCTTGAGCGAGCGCTCGCGGTCGTCCTGCCGCCCGCGCGTGTCGAGAAAAACATTCACCGCGGCCACACGCAGGTATTCCACCAGCGCGAAATAGGCCTCTTCCGCCTCGTCATCGTCCTCATCATGCTCGTCGGCACTGGCCTGGGCCATGGCCGCGAAGTCGCGCAGAATCTCCGTACTGTCGCCCGGCAGGGTTTCGCCTCCGGTGCCACTGGCAGCCACCGTGCGCGCAAAGCCGGTGAGGAAACCGCGACACCAGTCGGCGAGCGATGCCGTGCGCACCGCCAGCTCGTGGCTTTCGTCAGGCAACAGGGGGGAAAAATCAAATACGTCATCCACCAGCGCGGCATTGCAGTGCGCATAAAGCTGCATCACTTCATCCGCCAGGGCGCCATGCAGGTCCAGGTCCAGCGCCTGGTTGAGGGCGTTGAGCCCGGCACCCGGCTCCGGGTCGTGGCCGGCCGCCAGCAGGCCCACCAGGCAACCGTGCACCTCCGCCGGGGACAGGCTGACGCCCTGCTCCAGAAGCTGGTCGGCAACGTCATCGAAGTCAAACAACCCGGTGTCACCGGGCAGCCTGTCGAACATCCAAGTTACTCCCTGTTGCGGCCACTTTTTGGCAAAAACCACCCCTGCACCTCTACCGGATACTGCGAAAGGGTCGGCAGGCCATTGAAATATAAAAACTTTTGCTGCGTTGACCTGTCTCACAGCCAGCTCTATAGTAAGCCCTATATCCAGACAGCCCAAGTAGCACGTCATGGCAGATACCCAACTCCAGACTCTGGAGACCAGAATTGACGAGTTGATCGCCCTGTGCCGGGATCTCAACCGCGAAAACCAGCGCCTGAAACGCGAGAATGATGGCTGGCGCCTGGAGCGTCAGGACCTCATCAGCAAGAACGATCTGGCGCGCAACAAAGTCGAAGCGATGATCGCGCGCCTGCGGTCTATGGAGCAACGCCAGTGAGTACGGTCAACACCGTTTCGGTGCATATTCTGGACAAGGAATATCAGGTGGCCTGCCCCGAGGACCAGCAGGCCGAGCTGATTATTTCCGCGCGCTACCTCGACAAGCAGATGCGCGCCATCCGCGACACCGGCAAGGTGATTGGCCTGGAGCGCATTGCGGTGATGGCGGCACTCAACATCAGCCACGAGCTGCTCAAGGCCTCCGGCCAGGGTGCGGCGCCCGCGGTCAGCGAGGACGTGGACAACACCGCGGTAGCCAGCCTGCAACGCAAGGTTGACGAGGCGCTGTACCAGTTGCGGCAGCTGGAAATCAGCTGACTGCCCCCAGGCCGGCCTGCAAGTCGTGTATACTGCGTACTGGATCCCTGGCATAGGCGCCAGGCAGACAGTCCTCGAGCCGATAAGTCTATACCCGGAGGTTCCTCGTTGCTGTTGGTGTGCATGTCCGGCACTGACCGGAAAGCCTGATACAGTGCAGGGCCCTCCTCCTTGAACCGTCGGGTTCAGGGCAACTCTGTCAACGCCATGCCGGGAATCCACCTTTCACATGCCCACTGATTCAGACGCCCGCAGCGCGCTGCGGCGCCAGCTTCGCGGCCAGCGCAAAAGCATAGAACCCGCTCGGCGCGACGCCGCAGCGTGGGCCGCCGCAGAACATATCAGCGGCCTGCCGGGTTGGAGCGCCGCATACCGGATCGGCCTGTACTGGCCCAACGACGGTGAACTCGACACCCAACCACTGGCCGATGCCTGCCGTAGCGCGGGCAAGCGGGTTTACCTGCCGGTGTTGACGCAACACCGCACGCTGACCTTCCGCGCGTGGCGAGACAACGCGTCCCTGCAGAACAACCGCTACGGCATCCCGGAACCAACAGCACAAGCCGACGCGATTGCCGTTGCCGAACTCGATGTTGTGGTAATGCCACTGGTGGGCTGGCAGCGCGATGGCTATCGCCTGGGTATGGGGGGCGGGTTCTACGATCGCACCCTGGCCGATGCCTGGGGGCCGCTACGGGTGGGGCTTGCTTACGACTGCCAGGAAATCAACGGCCTGGCGATGCAACATTGGGACGTGGCCCTGCAGTGGGTGCTGACCGAAAACGGCCTCACGCCCTGTCCGCCGCAACCCCGCGAGCGACTCACTTCTCGATGATGACGCCGGCCTGCAGCTCAGATGCGGGGGACGCAACAGAGTCACTGGCGGATAGTGGCAACAACATAGTGATCAGTACGCCGAACCCGAAGGCGGCGGCGATCACGAGGAATAAATCCGGCTTACTCTTCACAGCAACACTCTTTTACACAATTCTCGCAACCCACGGCGATGCCTTGTTTCGCACCAGGCGACAAACTGCACCGCACCCCCGATGAGGCGCCCGAACAACCCAGGCGGTCATCGCTGTTATCTGTTTGCCAAATACGTGTGCTAAAACTTGCGGCCTTTTCGGCTCTTTTCGGCCTTTATCCAGACCTTTTTTGGCACTATTTCACAAACATTCAAGAGTGTAGCTCAGCGTTTCTCGAAAGAGAACCCCGAAACCCTTGAAAACTGGAGATTTTCCTGATCAGCGCCCGCGCACTACCCCTTTTGGGGCTGCCCGAGGTACAGCTGATAGGCCCGATTGTCGGTTTCGTCCCACCAAGGGTAGCCAACACCCTGCAACACCTCACGAAACGCCTTGCGTTCGGCTCGAGGCACCTGCACGCCCAGCAGGATGCGTCCGTAAGCGGCACCGTGGTTGCGATAATGAAACAGGGAAATATTCCAGCGCTGGCCGAGACCGGAGAGAAATTTCAGCAACGCCCCGGGGCGCTCGGGGAATTCGACGCGAAACACCACCTCGTCCGCCAGGTCGGCGGGCGCCCTGCCACCCACCATATGCCGAATATGCAGCTTGGCCATTTCGTTGTTGGTCATGTCTTCCGTTGCGTAGCCCTGTGCCGCAAGGTCCTGCAGTAAATCGCTCAGGTCGTTGCCGCCCGGAATCACCGACAGGCCGAGGAATACCAGCGCCGCTCCCGCATCGGAATACCGATAGTTGAACTCCGTGATATTGCGTCGCCCAAGCGCGCTGCAGAAGGTGCGGAAGCTGCCGGGGCGTTCGGGTATCGTGACACTGATCACCGCTTCACGGTGTTCGCCAATTTCCGTACGCTCGGAGATGTAGCGCAGGCGATCGAAATTCGTGTTGGCACCGCTGACAATGGCCAGCAGGTCCTGATCGCGCGCACCGGTGGTGTCCACATATTTCTTCAAGCCCGCCAGCGCCAGTGCCCCCGCGGGCTCGGCAATGCCGCGGGTGTCTTCGAAAATATCCTTGATCGCGGCGCAGATTTCATCCGTGCTGGCGGTGATCACTTCATCCACCGTGCTGCGGATGACGCGGAAGGTCTCCTTGCCGATCTGCGCCACGGCGCAGCCGTCTGCAAACAGGCCCACCTCGGGCAACACGGCGCGCCGGCCCTTGCGCAGCGCCAGCTGCAGGCAGGCAGCATCCTCCGGCTCGACACCAATCAGGCGCGTCTCAGGCCACACGTACTTGATGTACGCGGCGACACCGGCGAGCAGCCCACCGCCACCCACCGGCACGAAGATAGCGTCCAGCGGACGTTGCAGCTGGCGCACGATTTCCATACCCACCGTGCCCTGCCCGGCAATCACATCCGGATCGTCGAACGGATGCACGTACACCATGGACTTTTCCGCGACCAGCTTTTGCGCGTACACCGATGCCTCGTCGAAGGTATCTCCATGCAGCACCACTTTGGCGCCCCGGTTGCGCACCGCATCAACCTTGATTTGCGGCGTGGTGCGCGGCATCACGATCGTGGCCTTGACGCCCATGTGCTGCGCCGCCATGGCCAGCCCCTGAGCGTGATTTCCGGCCGAGGCGGCGACCACGCCACAGGCGCGCTGCTCAGCCGAGAGCTTCTGCATCTTGTTGTAGGCGCCGCGCAACTTGAAAGAGAACACAGGCTGCAGATCCTCACGCTTGAACAACACCCGGTTCCCCAGGCGCCGCGACATGAGCATGGCTTCATCCACAGGTGTCTCGCGCGCAACGTCGTACACGCGAGCGTCGAGAATGCGCTTGATATACGAGGTGGGCATAAGCGTGATCCAGTAAAAAGCCAGCCCGACATGGTAATGGAGCTGGTGAGGATTTTCAGCATTGATCGCCGACGAGCGAGCGTTTTTTCGCTTTCGGCCAGACGCTGCCTGTTATGCTCTATACTCTTTGCTCCACGAGCTGACAGGCAGGCGAGAATGACACAGGACGCGCTCAAGCAGGCGGTTGCACAGGCCGCACTGGATTACATCCGGCCACAGCTGGAGCGCGACACGGTGCTCGGCATCGGCACCGGCTCCACGGCAAACCTGTTCATCGACCTGCTCGCCGGCCTGCGCGGCGAAATCAACACCACCGTCGCCAGCTCCGAAGCGTCTGCCGAACGGCTTCGCCAGCACGGCATCCATGTGAGCGATTTGAACAGTGTGCCGCAGGTCGACTTCTATATCGACGGCGCCGATGAAGCCAATGCGGCACTGCAACTGATCAAGGGCGGCGGTGCGGCCCTGACGCGAGAGAAAATTGTTGCCGCGGTGGCACGCACTTTTGTCTGCATCGCTGACGCGAGCAAGCGCGTGCACACCCTGGGGCAGTTCCCGCTGCCGGTCGAGGTCATTCCGATGGCACGCAGCCACGTAGCCCGGGAGCTGGTCAAGCTGGGCGGCGACCCGATATACCGCGAAGGCGTGGTGACCGACAACGGCAATGTCATCCTCGATGTGCACAACTTTTCCATCCCGCAGCCCCTCGCCATGGAGGCGAAGATCAACAACATCACCGGCGTGGTCACCAATGGGCTGTTCGCCCTGCGGCCGGCGGATGTGCTGCTGCTGGGCACAGCCGACGGCGTGGAAACCCTGCGCGCCTCCTGAGGCTGCGGCTAGAGGTCGAAGATCTTGCCCGGGTTCATGATGCCCTGCGGATCAAAGACCTGCTTGATCTGCTTCATAATGGCGATTTCCGCTGCACTGCGGCTGTAGTGTAGATACGCTTTCTTCAGCAGGCCCACACCGTGCTCCGCTGAAACACTGCCCTCATGGCGCTGCACAATTTCGAAGACCCAGCGGCTCACTTCCCCGCAACGCTGCTGGAATTCAGCCATGGGCAGCGCGTCGGGCTTGAGCACATTGAGGTGCACATTGCCGTCACCGATGTGCCCGAACCACACGATTTCGAAGTCGGGATAGGCCCGCGTCACCACCGCTTCCACCTCGGCAAGAAAGTCCGGCACGCGCACGATGGTGGTGGAGATATCGTTCTTGTAAGGCGTCCAGCGGGAAATCGTCTCGGATATATCCTCGCGCAGGCGCCACAGTGCCTGCGCCTGAGCCACGCTCTGGCTGACCACCCCGTCCACAACCCAACCCTGCTCCACGCAGTGCTCGAACAGTGCCATGGCCTGATCGAGATCCGCCTCGGTGTGCTGTTCGAACTCGAGCAACGCGTAGAAGGCGGCAGGGGTCTCGAAGGGCCGCTGCAGGCCCTGGTGCGCCACCACCTTCTGCAGGGCCAGCTCGGAAAAGAATTCAAAGGCCTGCAGGTCCATGGCCCCCTGCCAGGTTTCCAGCACCTGCATCACGGCGGCCATATCCGGCACGCCCAGCACCATCACCGTCAGGTTCTGCGGGGGCCGCGCCAACTGCATGGTGGCCTCGACCACAATGCCCAGCGTGCCCTCGGCACCAATGACCAGCTGGCGCAGGTCATAACCGGCATTGTTTTTCACCAGCCCGCGGTTGAGATCCAGCAGCTCGCCGCTGCCGGTGACCAGCTTAAGGCCCGCCACCCAGTCGCGGGTCATGCCGTGGCGGATGACCTTGATGCCCCCGGCATTGGTGGAAATATTACCGCCAATCTGGCTGGAACCACTGGAAGCGAAGTCGACCGGGTAGAACAGGCCCTGCTCCTCCGCAAAGGCCTGCAATTGCGCCGTGACGACGCCCGCCCCACAGCGCACGGTGCGGTCGACCGGGTTGAAATCATCGATGCGGTTCAAGCGGTCCAGCGCGACGACAATCTCCCCCTGGCAGGCCATGGCGCCACCGCTGAGTCCAGTGCGGCCGCCGGAGGGCACCAGAGCCAGCTGCAGCGCTCCCGCCAGCTCCACCACTGCCTGCACCTCGGCGATACTGCCGGGCAGTACCACCGCCGAGGGTGCCGGAGCATGGGCCCGGGTCCAATCCCGCCCGTACAGCGCCAGGGAGTCCGGGTCTGTCAACACGCGCGACTCGCCAACGCAGGCCTGTAACGCCTGCAGTATTTCCGGGCTGATATTGGACACAGGGCTACTCCGCAGTCGAATGGGTTGGGGCGCAAACAGGGCGCGATATGGTAGCATACGCGCCTGCTTAATCCTGCCCACCCTACACCGTCCAGGGAGCATTACCGCGTATGGCGCCCAAGTCGCTAGAAAAAAGTAAAATCCGCTTCCTGCTGCTGGAAGGCGTTCACCCATCAGCGGTGGATACCCTGCGCAACGCCGGTTACGACAATATCGAGCAGCATCAGAAAGCCCTGGCGCCAGACGACCTGAAAAAGGCGATCGCCAATGCCCACTTCGTCGGCATTCGGTCCCGTACCCAGCTCACGGACGATGTGCTGGACGCGGCGCGCAAGCTGGTTGCCGTGGGTTGCTTCTGCATCGGTACCAACCAGGTGGACCTCGCAGCCGCAACACGGCGCGGCATCGCCGTGTTCAACGCCCCCTTCAGCAACACGCGCAGCGTGGCGGAGCTGGTGATCGCGGAGGCCATTCTGCTGCTGCGCGGCGTCGCCGCCCGCAATGCAGCCGCGCACCGCGGCGAATGGCAGAAAAGCGCAACCAACGCTTATGAAATACGGGGCAAGCGTCTGGGTATCGTCGGTTACGGCAATATTGGCATGCAGTTGGGCGTGATCGCCGAGGGCCTGGGCATGCAGGTACAGTTCTGCGATGTGGTCAGCAAGCTGCCGCTGGGCAACGCGCGCCAGCTGCCTTCGCTGGATCAGCTGCTGGCCCAGTCGGATGTCGTCAGTCTGCACGTACCGGAAACCCGCGGCACACGGAACATGATCGGGGCCGCGCAGCTGGACCAGATGCCCAGGGGCAGCATTCTGCTGAACGCCTCGCGGGGAACGGTGGTGGACATCGAAGCCCTGGCCGCGAGCCTCGAATCCGGCCACCTCGGTGGTGCCGGCATCGATGTGTTCCCGGTGGAACCGCGCTCCAACGATGAAGAATTCGTATCGCCACTGCGGGCCTTCGACAACGCCATCCTTACGCCGCACATTGGCGGCAGCACGGTGGAGGCACAGGCCAATATCGGTGTCGAGGTTGCCGAAAAGCTGGCACGCTACAGCGATACCGGCGCCACAACCTCGTCGGTCAACTTCCCCGAGGTGTCCCTGCCGGAGCATGAGGGCAGCCATCGCCTGCTGCATATTCACCACAATGTGCCCGGTGTCATGAGCGCCATCAACCGCGTCTTCTCCGAGTACGATATCAACGTCTCGGCGCAGTTCCTGCAGACCAATGAGGCGGTGGGCTACGTGGTGATCGACGTGGACGCCGAGTATTCGGACGTGGCCCTGGCCAAACTGGCCAGCATAGACGGTACGATCCGCAGTCGCGTACTATTCTAGGGCACGCCGCGCTACTACGAGGGTTTCACCATCACGGTCGTAGCTAACAGCAAAAATGCCTTTCTCGCGCGCCTGGTGAATGACCACGGCAGTGCGCTGGAGCGCTATCTGGCGCGCAAACTCGACAGCCCGGAAGACGCCGCGGAAGTCGCCCAGGAAGCCTTTCTGCGCCTGCATCGACTGCAATCCCCGGAAACTCTCGACAACGCCCGGGCCTTTCTTTTCCAGGTCGCCACCAACCTGGCCGTGGATCAGTTGCGGCGGCGCAAATTGCACCTGCAGTTCATGCACGGCGAACGCCAGCAAGCCGATGAAGGTGAAGCGCCGGATATCAACGGCAGTGCGGCCTCACCCGAACATATTCTTGGCGCGCGCGAAAAACTCAGCCTCATCATGGCGGCCGTGGAAGAGTTGCCTCTGAATGTGCGCCAGGCGTTTTTGCTGCATCGGCGCAACGGCCTGTCCTACGGCGAGATCGCCGATGCCATGCAGGTTTCCGTCTCCAGCGTGGAGAAATACATCCTGCAGGCGCTGCAACATTGCCGCAAACGCCTGGCTGCGCTGTATCCACCGGGCGAAAACGGATGAATGGGAAATATTTACTTGAGGGAACTTTCAGGTTTCTCGTTACACTAACAGGTCATAACATAAGGCAGCACCCCTGCGTGGGTGTGCGCACCCCGGGATACAACAACCGGCGGGCGTTGGGGAAGCGATGAACCAGACGTTGACAGAGGAATTCGAGCAGCATTGCGACGCCGCCCTGGCGTGGATTGCGCGTTTCCGTGGCGAGGCCAACGATCAGGATCACCGCGATTTTGCCCTCTGGCTCGCCGCTGACGCGGGCCATCGCCAGGCCATGGACCTGATGCTGGAACTCTGGGACGACCTCGGCAGTGTGCGCCATCTCCCGCTGGAGGCAGAGCCACCGGCCACCGCCCCGGCTCGCGCACAACCCACCCGGCGCCAATGGCTGACCGGGGCCGTCGCCCTGGCAGCGGGCCTGGCCATGGCCTTTGTGCTGCTACCCCTGAACCGCGAATCGGGCGGCAACGAGTCCCTGCGCACCGCCCACGGCGAGCGAGCCACCTTCACGCTCAGCGATGCCTCACAGGTCACCCTGAACACGGACAGCCGACTGGATGTGGCCTTCACCGGGAGTGCCCGCGCACTGACTCTGGTAAAAGGTGAAGCGTTCTTCGATGTCGCGCACGACCCCAAGCGCCCCTTCTCAGTCAGCGCAGGTGACACCACGGTCACCGCCGTGGGCACCGCCTTCAATGTCTACCGCCGCGCCGACTCAACCGCCGTCACTGTCAGTGACGGGGTGGTGCGCATAAGCAACCTGGCCGCGGGTGGCACTGCGCCGCAAAGCGTGCTGCTGGAAGCCGACGAACACCTGGAAACCGGCCGCAATGGCGCCCTCGGAACGGGCCGCAGTGTGGATACAGACCGCTACCTGGCGTGGCAGCGGGGAGAAATTATCGCCGAAGCCCTCACGCTGGCAGAATTGGCGGATGAAATGGCGCGCTATTCGAATACGCGCATTCTCATCAGCGAGCGCGAAGTGGCCGAGCTCACCGTGTCCGGTGTGTTCAGCCTGGACCACCCGGATACCGTTGTGCAGGCCCTGGAACGCAGTCTCGGGCTGCGCGTAGTACCGCTCGGCAACGGCTCAGTGCAGTTGCTGAAATCCCCGCAGTAGGATATAACGAACCCTTGCCTGACTGGCTTCTCCGGTCAACATAATTTCTCTCGCATTATCAGTACGTTGCAACCAGCAATCTGGCAGGGTGGGAAAATGCTTGCCGCGTCCCGGGCGACAGGTTTTATCGCGCAGGGTATCGTTTCGGCATGGCTGGCGATCTCCATTGCGTTCGGCTGGACGCAGCACGTGGCGGCGGCGGAGCCTGTCCGTCACTACGACATACGCGAGAGCTCGCTGTCCGCAGCCCTCATCCAGTTCAGTCGCCAGAGCAACACCCCCATTGTTTTTTCCGACCGCCTCACCCGGCACCTGTCCGCCCCCACGCTGGTCGGTGAGCTGACGCGGGACGATGCCCTCAGCCGACTGCTGGCGGAAAGCGAGCTCAACTGGGAGCTGATCGACGAGCGCATCGTCGCCATCTATTCCAGTGACTGCCCCCAAGAGCGCTGCGAAGGCACCGCGCCGGGGGCGGTTGCGCTGCCCATCTATGAACCCGGCATGGAACAGACCTACGTGTATGGCAGCCGGCTCACAGGCTCGCGCATCCGCCGCGATCCCAACCGCTTCAGCGCGCCGGTCGAGGTGTACGCCCGCTCCGATATCGAGCGCAGCGGCGCACAAACACTGGGCGAGCTGCTGCGTTTTGTACCTGCGGTCATCGGCAACTCCACCAGCACGGCCATCTCCAACGGCGGCGACGGCACGGCAACCGTGACCCTGCGCGGCCTGCCCGCCAGCAACACGCTCATCCTGATCAACGGTCGCCGCATTGCCAACGACGGGCTGGCCGGCGAATCCGTCGACCTGAACAGCATTTCTCCCGCCGCCGTGGAGCGCGTCGAGATACTCAAGGACGGCGCCTCCGCCATCTACGGCTCGGACGCGATCGCCGGTGTCGTCAACATCATCATGAAACGCGATTTTCACGGCTTCCTGGCGGAAACCTATGTGGGCGAAAGCAGCCGTGGCGACCTCACCACGACCACACAAACACTGCAGTATGGCAACAGCTTCCGCGACGGTGGCGTGTTCATCAGCGCCACGCACTACGAGCAGGAGCCGCTGTTCAGTCGCGACCGCTCGGTGTCCGCCAGCGCCGACACCCGCCACCTCGGAGGCACTGACCTGCGCTCCAGCGCCACCGCCGATGCGCGTGTGGTCTTGCCCGATGGCAGTGCATTGATCGCCGAGGGCAACGGCTACCGCCCGGCAGGCAGCGAGGACCTGTTCAATTACCAGGCCTTTACCTCGGCCGTGGTACCCCTGCGTCGCAGCAGCGTGTACGCCAGTGTCACCCGCGACCTGAGTGAACAGGTCACCACGCTGCTTGAGGCCACCTACCTGCAAACCAGTGCCCGCGCCACGCTGGCGCCCACGCCCATCTTCACTGGCTTCGAGCAGATGCCGTTGAGTGTTGCCGCGGACAATATCTACAATGACTTCGATCAGGAAATAACCGATGTTCGGCGAAGATTGCTGGAGTTTCCCGGGCGCATGCAGCAAAACGAGTCTCGCGTAGGCCGTCTCAGCGCCATTGTCGAGGGCTTGTACGCCGACTGGCACTGGGATATCGGGGTGAACTGGAGTCGCAGTGAGGCCTGGGAAACCGTCACCAACCTGGTCGACGCCAACCGGCTGCGGCGCGCGCTGGGCCCCGCTGCGGGCTGCCGGGGTGCGGAGGTGGATGGCTGCGTGCCGGTGGATATTATGGGACCAGCGGGCAGCATCACGGACGAACAGGTGGACTACCTGCGGCTCGATGGACGCACTCGGGGCGACACCACGCTCTCCAGTGCGGCCCTCAACCTGAGCAATGCGCTGCTTAACCTGCCCGCGGGGCGAGGCGACCTTGCGCTGGGCGTTGAATTTCGCCACGAATCGACCACCAAGCAGCCAGACCCGCGGTTGGCCTCCATTGGCACCATCGGCGCTACCAATTTCCAGCCCACCCGGGGCGATCGCAAGATACTCGAACTCTACGGGGAAAGCCGCATACCGCTCTGGAGCAACGCCAGCGGCGGTCGCAACCTGCAGCTGGAGGCGGCGCTGCGTCACTCTGCCTACAGCGACTTCGGCAGCAGCACCAACCCCAAGATCGGGCTGAAACTGCAGCTGGGGCCCTCACTCACACTGCGCGGCGGCTATGCGATGGGCTTTCGTGCACCCAGCCTCAACGAGCTCTACGAAGGCAACAGCGAACAACAGGCGTTTATCGCCGATCCCTGCACCATTGCCGCCAATGTCGGCCAGCTACCCGGGTGCACACAACTCGCAGATGCCTCGCGCAATCAATTCCTGACGGTGAAGGGCGGCAACCCGGACCTCAACCCGGAAACCTCCAACTCAGTGAGCGCCGGGGCAATCTGGACGCCCGTGGTGTTACCCGGCCTGCGCGTCTCCCTGGATTTCTTCGAGATCCGCCAGGAAGATGTGGTGAGCTCCAGCGCGCAAACCCTCGTTGACCGCAATGCCGCGACGGGGGCCTTCGGCGAGCAGGTACAACGCGATGCGCGGGGCAACCTCACCCGGGTAACGGCCAACAACGTCAACTTCGGCAAGCGCCGGGTGCGCGGCGCGGACCTGAGCCTGGCCTATTATTTTCCCGACCAGCCCTGGGGGCAGGTGTCGGTCACCGGCACCGGAGCCTGGATCCATGAATACCTCTCGCAGCCCGGCGACGGCGGCCCCGACGTGGATCTGGCAGGCACTTTCCGCGACGAGGCGTCCGAGGGACTCGGCGGCATACCCGAATGGAAAGGCCAGCTGGGCCTGCGCTGGAAGCGCGAGCGGTGGCTGGCCAGTTACGATATGCATCACGTCAGTGCCCTGGAAGAGACGGTCCCGGGCAGCACCCTGACGCGGGAAATCGACAGCTGGACCGTGCACGACATGCAGGTCAGCTATGTGTTCGACGTGCTTTCGGGTTTGCGCCTCACACTCGGCATCGACAACCTGTTCGACCAGGCCGCCCCTTTGGCGGCGTCAGCGTTTAACGATAATATCGACGCCCGCACCCACGAACTGAGGGGGCGCTTCTGGTACACCCGTATCAGTCAGCGCTTCTGACCGGAGCCCCACCCATGCGCAGCGCACTGACACCCCTGTTGTTTCTCACCCTCGCCTGCAGCGTGCCCGGCGCCAGCGCAGAACCGGGCAGCGAATTCCCGGGGGTCCAGAAGTTGATGTCCGAGGAAGAGTACCAGGCGGCGGGGCTCGACAAGCTCAGCGCAGACGAGCGCGCGGCGCTCAATCGCTGGCTGGTGAACTACACCGCCGCCGAGGCGCCCGCCATGCTGCGCACCAATCCGGAAGTTATCGCTGCGGAAGAGTCCATCCGCATCGAGTCACACATCAAACAGCCTTTCGACGGCTGGTCTGGCGAGACCCTGTTCTACCTCGATAATGGCCAGGTCTGGCGTCAACGCCTGCCCGGGCGCTACATGCACCGTGGCGATGACACCGCGGTGGTTATCGACAAGAACTTTTTCGGCTTCTATCAAATGACCGTGACCTCCACCGACAAGACCGTCGGCGTCAGCCGGGTGCGCTGAGGGACCAGAACCTGCGCTGCGCGACACTCGTGCCGGGCCACTGAAACTGCAGGGATATCAGCGGCCTGCTGCCATGTGGTCAGGTCATTTCTGGTAATTTGCCGAGTTCCCGAGGTTTTTCGTAAATAAGTCACAAAAGTGACAGGGAACTCTGAGGAACCGGCCGCTGAATTCGTTTAATGTTCGTCTCCAGTGGCATTGGCCACCGGATTAGCATGCTTACAGTCAAGTACAGGGGTATTGATATGTTGAGGAAAAATCGTCTGACCATGGCAGTTTCAGCTGCTCTGGGCATGAGCGCAGCGGCGGTAATGCCGACTGTGGCCAACGCCCAGAACGACCAGCTGATGCTGGAAGAAGTGGTTGTCACCGGTTCCCGTATTCAGCGGGCCAACCTGGTTTCCGCCAGCCCGGTTACCCAGGTAGATGCCGAGGAATTCAAGTTCCAGGGCACCACCCGCGTAGAAGACCTGATGAAGAACCTGCCACAGGTCTACTCCAACCAGAACTCTTCCACCTCCAACGGCGCAACGGGTACCGCTACCCTGAACCTGCGCAACCTGGGTGACGAGCGCACCCTGGTACTGGTCAACGGCCGTCGCCTGCCCGCGGGCTCGCCGCTGCAAGGCGGTACCGGTGCCGACATCAACCAGATCCCGGCAGCCCTGATCCAGCGCGTTGAAGTGCTGACCGGTGGCGCCTCCGCCACCTACGGTTCCGACGCGGTCGCCGGTGTTGTCAACTTCGTGATGGTTGACGACTTCGAAGGCGTGCAGTTCGACTACCAGTTCAGCCAGTACCAGCACGACAACGACAACAGCGGCCTGCAGCAGATCGTCGGCGATGCGGGCTTCCCCTTCCCTGACGGCAGCAACACCGACGGCGAAATCCAGAACTGGTCGCTGGTCATGGGTGGCAACTTCGATAACGGCCGCGGCAACGTGACCGCCTACGCCACTTACCGTGAAATTGACGCCGTGCTGCAGAGCGCCCGCGACTACAGCGCCTGTGCACTGAACAACGATGCCAGCGGCTGTTTCGGTTCCGGCACCAGCGCCGCAGGTACCTTTATCGTTGGCACCGCCGATCCCTACCGTGTTTCCGGCAACGAACTGGTACAGCCCAGCGAGGTGTACAACTACGGCCCGCTGAACTACTACCAGCGCCCCGACGAGCGTTACACCGCCGGTGCCTTTGGTCGCTACCAGATCAACGAACACGTAGAGACCTACACCGAACTCATGTTCATGGACAACCAGAGCAACGCGCAGATCGCGCCCTCTGGCGCGTTCGGCCTGAACGTGCCGATCTCCTGTGACAACCCGTTCTTGTCCGACCAGCAGGTTGGCGTGATTTGCGGCGCCAACGGCCTCGGCCCGGGCGACACGCAGGATGTGGTTGTTCTGCGTCGTAACGTTGAAGGCGGCCCGCGTAATCAGGACCTGCGTCACACCTCCTTCCGCGGTGTGCTCGGCTTCCGTGGCGACATCAACGACACCTGGCGTTATGACGTGTCTGGCCTCTATTCAGAAGTCAGCATGGAAAACACCTACAACAACGACTTGTCCAACACCAAGATTCGCAACGCGCTGGACGCGGTGCTGGACGACGATGGCAACATCACCTGTCAGTCTGTGGTTGACGGCAGCGACACCAACTGTGTGCCCTGGAACATCTGGGAAACCGGTGCTGTTGACCCCGCTGCTGCTGAATACCTGACCCTGCCCCTGTTCGCACGCGGCACCACCACGCAGAAAGTCTTCAACGCGTTCGTTGCAGGTAGCCTGGGCGACTACGGCCTCAAGCTGCCTTCCGCCAACAACGGCGTGGAAGTGGTCATCGGTACTGAATACCGCAAGGAAACGCTGAACTTCAACCCCGACGAAGGCTTCCGCCTCGGTCTGGGTGCCGGTCAGGGTGGCGCCACCAACGCCGTTAACGGCGAATATGACGTCACTGAATACTTCATGGAAGCCAGCATTCCTCTGGTGGAAGGCGCCGCCTTCGCCGAGGAGATCACCCTGGACCTGGGCTACCGCTACTCTGATTACTCCACCGGCGTAACCACCGATACCTACGGTGTGCGTGGCGGCTGGGCAATCAACCAGGACGTGAAGCTGCGCGCCAGCTTCCAGCGCGCTGTGCGTGCTGCCAACATCCGCGAACTGTTCCTGCCCCAGGGCCTGAACCTGTTCGACATGGACGTGGACCCCTGTGGTGGCGCCACCCCCGAGCGTAGCCTGGAAGATTGCGCTCGCACCGGTGTAACGGCTGCCCAGTACGGCAACATCCTCAACTCCTTCGCCGGTCAGTACAACTACCTCCAGGGCGGTAACACCGAACTGGCGCCGGAAGAGTCCGATACCTACTCGGTGGGCTTCATCTGGTCGCCCGAGTTCGTTGACGGCCTGGTACTGAGCGTTGACTACTACTCAATCGAAATCGAGAAGGGCATCAACAACCTGGGCCCCGAGTTCATCCTCAACCAGTGTCTGGATGGCAACGACGCGCTCTGCGAAAACGTGAAGCGTAACGCCACGCGCGGTGACCTGTGGATTGGCTCCGAAGTCGCTTCCAGTGGCCAGATCGTAGCCCTGCTGGACAACCTCGCTATCGAGGAAGTGACCGGTTGGGACGTGATCGTCGACTACGATGTGACCATCGGTGACATGGGCAGCCTGTCGTTCAACAACACCATGTCCATCATCGACACCTGGGACCAGCAGGAACTCGAAGGTGCACCGGTTGTTGACTGCAAAGGTAACTGGGGCGGCGAGTGTGGATACCCCACACCTGACTTCCGCAACAACCTGCGCGCTACCTGGATGACGCCCTGGGACCTGGCAGTCAGTGCCTACTGGCGCCACATCAGCTCAGTGACCGACCTGAACGGTAACCTGGACCTGCCTTCCGTCAACTACCTTGACGTGGCCGGCACCTGGGATGTCACCGAGAACGCCTCTCTCCGTCTGGGTGTGAACAACATCACTGACAAAGAGCCGCCGGTTGCGGGCAACGCCGCCGGGCCGTCTATCAACGGTAACGGTAACGTCTTCCCCGGCATGTACGACGCACTCGGTCGCTACATGTTCGTAGGCGTCAGCGTCAGCTTCTAAGCGACTTCCTGCGGGCGGCCGGCAACGGCCGCCCTACGGTGCAAGACCAGACCCGGCCCCAGGCCGGGTTTTTTTCAGTGGATTTACCTTAAATACAACGCAGTTGAGACTGCGCTGACACCTCAGGAGATCAACATGAACCGTTCATTCGCGCTTTGCGCCCTCGGCGCTGCCCTATCGATGTTGGCAGCATGCTCCAGCACCGGGACATCACAAACAGCCGGAGCCGACGGCACGACACCGGCCCAGGCCGTCGCCAGTAATGAAAACATGACCTGCCGCAATGTCATCAAGACCGGCACACGTCTGGGCACACGCGTGTGCAAAACAGACGCCCAGTGGAAGCAGGAATCACAGGACAGCCGCGATGCGACCAACAGCATCCAGAACAACAGTGCACAGAGCGCCGGCCCTGCGGGCGGCTGAGCAGCAGACTACAACCCTTAAAAAACCGGGCAGGTTCTCTAGCCGCGCTGCATGACCAGCGCCCAGGCGGCAGGGTGCGCCCCGGCAGACACCCGCAGCTGCGACAAGTCCCTCAGGGCAAACCCGTCGGCCGCAAGCCGTCGTGTTGTGGCGTCGATGGCCTGCTGACTGAGCGCGGCATCCAGCATCGACTGCATCCTGCCGCTGTAGGCGGTGAGCTCCAGGTCCATGCCGTCGAGCCAGTTGCGGATATCATCCAGAGCATAGGCCGACATGCGCCGGTACATCTGCGCAATGTCCTGATACAGCTGCTGCAGAAGCCCTCCCGCAGACTGCGCGCCACGGCTCTGCAGTAACTGTTCCAGACCCCTGACCGCAGGCGTGAAAGCCCGCTCTGCGGCTTTGAAGGCGTCGGGGCTGCCGGTACCCGCATTCAACGCAAATCCGGCATCAAACGCCCCTCGCGCCAGGCTCAAGATATCCAGCTCACGCAGGGCGCGCACGGTATCGCGGTTGTACTCGCACTCCCGGTAAATAGCCCCGCCCGCCAAGTGTAGCAACAGCCCCAGCGAGCCACCGGGAGCCACCAGCCGGGCGGCCTCGAACACTGCCTGGGGGCCCGCATACTCAACGCCGAACTGGCTGACCACCACGTCGAAGGCGCCATCGGCAAAGGGGGTATTGCTGGCGTCGGCCGCAATGCAGCGTGCGCTGGGGTAGCGCTGCTGCAGGCCCCGCAAGGCGTTAAATGAGTAATCGCTACAGTGCGGCAGCAGTGACGGAGACACCTTCAGGGCATGGCCGGTCACGGCGCCATGACCACAGGCGAGATCGAGTAACGAAGGCGTTGCGCGCGCGCCCAGTTGCGCGGCGAAAAATGTCGCCCAGAATGCTTCCAGCACAGGCTCCTGTGGCCCGCCCTCGCGGTGTGCAGCATGCTCCCGGGTGCCCCGCCAGTAGGTATCCCAGGCGCCCGCGTGTGCGGCCGGCCCCTGAGCACTCATGTTGCCTCGTAGGCCTTGACGGCCTGCAGCATGGTTGCCACCCAGTGGCGCTCCGCCTCACCCAACTCCGGCCGCCAGATGTCGAACAGCAGTACCACCCGCTCCTCCCGGCTGTCGTTCCAGGCCTCGTGCTCCATGGTGTCGTCAAACACCAGCAGCTCGCCTTCGCGCCAGCTGCGCCGGTCATTGCCCACGCGCAACTCGCCACACTGGGGCGGCACAACCAAGGGCAAGTGACAGATCAGCCGGGTATTGACTGCCCCGTGGTGGGGCTCGATACGCGCCCCCGGTGCCAGGCGGGAAAACAGTGCCGAAGGCATCTGCCCGGGCACCCGACACAGCGGCACCTGCTCCAGCGCGGCGAACGTCAGGGGACAGCGCTCCGCCAGCGCCTCCACACGCACACCATCGCGCCACAGATAGCAGGCGCTCCAGTCCATGGCGTCGAGGTTGCGGCTGGTATTCAACTGCGGCTGGTCCGGGTCCGACTCCAGATAGGGCTGAAAGTGCGCACCGTCCGCCATAACAGCGAGCAGCTCGGCCCGAATCTGTGCGGTTTGTGCCTCCAACGCCGCTGCCCAGGGAAACGCCTCCCGGGGGTAAAAGGTGCGCTGTGGCAGGCCCGGGAAATAGTAACGGGTAGGTTGCTGCAACTGCACCGGCGCTTTGCCGCAGGCAATATCGAGCGATTCCGCGAAACGTGGAAACTCGGCGCGGTTGAAACCCGCCTCCTCCAGGTTTTCGAGCAGGTAATTCTCGTAGTGCGCGGCCCAGCGGTCGCACACCTCTTCGGCACGCGCCAGCCCGCGCCGCACATCTTCCGGTATCTGCGCCATACTCGACGCCACGCGCAGCGCGCCCTGATAGAAGCCGAGGGCCGTGCGATCGCGCCCCAGGCGATCCAGGTGGTCTGCCTTGAACAACAGCGCGCGGATGTTGCGCGGCTCCAGCTGCAAGGCACGGTCGACGGCCAGCAGTGCCTCTTCCGCCCGGTCCAGATTCACGCGCGCAAAGGCCAGTGCCAGCCAGGTGGAGGCCGCCGCGTTGCCAGCCCGGGTGAGCTCATCGAGCAGCGCCTCCGCTTCACCCGCCCGCCCCGCACGCAAGGCCTCCAGGGCCGCCTGCAGGCGCTGCTGTGGCTGGCCGCTCACGCGAGCACCCCCGGACGGCAGGCTGCCGCAACGCCGCTCTCTCTCAATCGCAATACACTCATGCAGCTCCCCGCCCCGGTCAACGTCAAAACGCGAAGTTTACCAGAGGGCACGGCGTAATTGAGGGCCCGGGGGAACTCTGCACGACCCAGCGCGGCTCAATGGCCGGCGAGCAGGTCCAGCTTGTGCCGGTAGCGTGCCCCCGACTCGGCGTCGGCGTGCGCCAGTGCCTGGGCGAAATGCGCTGCAGCAGCACGTGTATCCCCCTGCTGCAGATCGTTAAGGCCCAGCCAGCGATAGAACTCGTGCTCTTGCGGCTGTTTGCGAATCGCACGCCGCAACAGCCGATCCGCCGTCGAATAGTCGGCAGACGCGTAGGCTTCCCGCGCCAGGTGCAGCAGATAGTAGGGGTTTTGCTGACGGAACAATTGCACCCGACCCCGATACCAGTCGCTCAGCGCCTGCTCACCCAGCTCCGCATACAGGCGCGCGAGATTGCTGCTGGCCGCCGCATCATCGGCCAGTTCCACCGCACGCAGGTAGCTCGATTCGGCGGCAGCCAGATCACCCCCGCGACGATACAGCGTGCCGAGGTTAGTCCAGACATGCGCCGTGCGTGGCCGCAGCAGCAGCGCCTCGCGGAACTGCAGGAACGCACGCTCGCGCTCACCTGCGGTCATCCAGTGCACACCCATGTTGTTGTGATAGCGCACCAGCGCCTCTTCGTCAGTCAACACGCGTCTGTGCAGTGCGGGGTCGTAGTCGCCCAGATTGAAATCGACCACCTGCTCCGCACCCGGCAGTTTCACCAGCGCATTGATATGCAGGTTGTAGCGCCAGGTGTCGCCCTCTGCGGTCCACGAAGGCGGTATCTCCACCTCCTGATAATGCACCTTGATACCTGCCTCACGCGCCAGCGCCACGAACAGGTTGGTAAAGGACATGCAGTTCCCCTCACGGCTGTCGAAGGCCTCCGCCGCCGTCAGGGTACGAAAATTGTCGTAGCGCAGCTGCAGACCGTCATCCAGAATCGCCTGCAGAATCAACGCGATGGTACGCGTGGCCCCCAGCCCCTCGGGCACGTGCTGGCGCAGGAAATCGCGCATATCGGCATTCACGGCGGTGAGAGCTGCAGCCGGCGCCCGAGCGCTCGCCGCCACGCCCAGCCGGCTTCCCGACAGCAGCTCGCTGTTGCTCACCAGCACGGCGCGCTCCACCGGCGGCTGCGCCACGCAGGCACCCAGTACCAGAATGGCGGCGAGCCCGACACCCGCGCGCAAAAGCTTCTCCATAAGCCGCTGCATACCTCAACCCTCCGGCAGCCTTTTGCCCAAGCATAGCACCGGCCCGCCTTGCACGCGCTGACCACGACCCTACTGCCCTGCCACCCTCGCGGGTTACACTGCGCGCTGCAGCCTCGGAGTTAACATGGATACCATTTCTGCTTTTGTCACTCTGGCCTTCGTCATGGACCCGCTGGGTAACGTGCCCATCTTCCTGTCGGTGCTGAAGGATGTAGAACCACGGCGCCGGCAATGGGTGATCTTCCGGGAACTGGTGATTGCTCTGGTGGTGTTGCTGCTGTTCCTGTACGCCGGCTCCGCCATGCTCGACGTATTGAACCTGCGACAGGAGTCAATCAGCATCGCCGGTGCGATCATCCTGTTCCTGATTGCGCTGCGCATGATTTTCCCCTCCCCCTACGGCCTCATGGGCGACACGCCGGATGGCGAGCCCTTCATCGTGCCGCTGGCCATACCCATGGTGGCGGGGCCTTCGGCGCTGGCGATCACCATGCTGCTGGTGCACAAGGACCCGGAGCGGATGGTGGACTGGACGATCGCGGTGGTGGGCGCCTGGGGCGTGTGTGCCGCATTGCTGATGATGGCGCCGCTGCTGCTGAAAGCGCTCGGTGCCCGCGGCTTGCTGGCGATGGAGCGCTTGATGGGGATGATTCTGGTGATCATCTCCGTGCAGATGTTTTTTGATGGGGTGCAGAAGTTTCTCAACCTGGCGGGGGGGTGAGTAGTGGTGCCACAAACCGGGTGCCGCAGAGCTCCGTGAACCACCCAGGCCAGGCTCTGGGGGTGTTGGCGCTCTCAAGGGCTGTTGAAAACAGGGATGTTTTCATCAAGCCCCCATGGAGGGGTTCACGGCGTGCCCTTGAGAGCGCCAACAGCCCCAGAGCCGACTTCAGGGCACCCCGTAATTACAGGCCACAAAACTCAAACCCACCCCAAATACCGAGCCACCTGCCGCAAATACCGCTCCCGCAAATCCCGTGACTCATTCGCCAACTGGTGCCCCGCACCGTGCAGCAACTCAATCCGCAGCCCCGGAAACAGCTGGCCATAGCGCGGCAGGTTGAAACGCCAGTCCACCGTACCGTCAGCATCGCCCTGCACCAGCAGAGCCGGGCCCACACCCAGGTCAGCGATGGGCAAATCCGCCAGCCAGCGGCGCAGTGCGCCCACCCAGCTCACATGAATACGGCGAGATTGCAGAGGGTCGGTGCGCACGAAGGCGAGAAAGCCGGCATCGGACGAATTCTGTGCAAAGCCGCGGGGCACGGTATCCACAAACCGGTGGACCAGCGCATGGGCAGCTCGCACACGCAGCCAGCCCGCGGGGCGCAGCAACGGCGCGAGGAGAACGGTGCCGGTAAAAGGCCAGGCGGCGCACTGTCGCGCGTAGGCGACCAGGGCCGCGCCGCCGGTGCTCTGGGCCAATGCCTGCAGGGGCAGCGGCGGCACATCCACCGCTTCGAGCACCGCCTGGATCGCGTCGGCGTATTCGCTGAAGTCGCCAATTGCTGTCGGTGTGCCCGTCGAGAGGCCATGCCCCGGCAGGTCGAAGGCAATGACATTGCACTGGCGCTGCAGGGCGTGGCCTATGAGGTGGCGGTAGAGGCCCACATGGTCCAGAAAGCCGTGCACCAGCAGCAGGGTGTGCCGCGCACCGGGCTGTTCCCAGCACTGGACGGCCAGTTCGTAGCGACCGGAGGCGACCCGGCCCACGCGGTGGCGGTAAGCGTGAGACGGCGCGCTGAAGTCGAGGCCGTAGAAGGCCAGATACGCTTCCAGGCCGGGGTGGTCGCAGGCCCCGCCGAAACGGGGCAGCGCGTTGCGCAGTGCCTGCAGGCTTGCGGCGCTGGGAGCCACCTTGCGGCCGTAAGCGACCGGGTCTACGAGCCCAGCTGGCCCGCGTCGTAGGCTTCCTGCATGGCAATCAGCGAGCGCACCTTGATCTTGTCGGCATGGCCGGAGGTGCCGAAGGCTTCGTATCGCGCCACGCAGATGTCTTTCATTGCGGTGGTGGTCACGGCGAGGAACTTGCGCGGGTCGAATTCGGCGGGGTGCTCGGCCAGGAAACGGCGCACGGCACCGGTCGAGGCCAGGCGCAGGTCGGTATCGATATTCACCTTGCGCACGCCGTGGCGGATACCTTCCTGTATCTGCTCTACCGGTACGCCGTAGGTTTCCGGGATGTTGCCGCCAAACTCGTTGATGATCGCCAGCCACTCCTGCGGCACTGAGGAGGAGCCGTGCATCACCAGGTGGGTATTGGGAATGCGGGCATTGATCTCCTTGATCCGGTCGATGGCGAGAATATCGCCCGTGGGTGGACGGCTGAACTTGTAGGCACCGTGGCTGGTGCCACAGGCAATGGCCAGGGCATCCACCCCCGTGGCGGCCACGAAGGCCGCCGCTTCTTCGGGGTCGGTGAGCATCTGCTCATGGCTCAGCTTGCCCGCGGCACCGACACCGTCTTCCTCCCCCGCCTCGCCGGTCTCCAGCGAGCCCAGGCAGCCGAGCTCGCCCTCCACCGACACGCCGCAAGCATGTGCCATCTCCACCACGCGGCGTGTTACGTCCACGTTGTAGTCGTAATCCATGGGGGTCTTGCCGTCAGTGCCCAGGGAGCCGTCCATCATCACCGAACTGAAGCCCAGCTGAATGGAGCGCTGGCACACGGCGGGTGATACACCGTGGTCCTGGTGCATGACCACGGGGATGTGCGGGAACTCTTCGATGGCGGCCTGGATCAGGTGGCGCAGAAACGGTGCGCCGGCGTATTTGCGCGCACCCGCACTGGCCTGCATGATGACCGGCGAGTTGGTGGCATCCGCCGCTTCCATGATGGCGCGGGTCTGCTCCAGGTTGTTCACATTGAACGCCGGCACGCCGTAGCCAAACTCTGCGGCGTGATCCAGCAACTGACGCATACTGATAAGTGCCATAGGTCTATCCTCGATGGGTTCTGGTGCAGGTGCGCCCTCAGGCGTCGTCCCCGCGCTGTTGTAACATGGCAACGGCGGGCAGCGTTTTGCCCTCGACATACTCGAGGAAAGCGCCGCCGCCGGTGGAAATGTAGGACACCCGATCGGCAATGCCGAACTTGTCTATCGCCGCCAGCGTGTCACCACCACCGGCGAGGGAAAATGCGGAGCTCGCAGCAATGGCGTGGGCCAGCGCCTCGGTGCCGCCCGCAAACTGGTCGAATTCGAATACACCCACCGGGCCGTTCCAGAGAATGGTACCCGCCTGGGCCAGAATGTCACCAATCGCCGCTGCCGCCTGCGGGCCGATGTCGAAAATCATGTCGTCGTCGGCCACGGCGCCGGCGGGCTTGGTTTCCGCCGCGGCGGATTCCGCAAACTCCTTGCCGGTCACCACATCCTCAGGCAGGGGAATATGTGTTTTCGCCATCAGCGCCTGGGCCGCGGGAACAAGGTCGTGCTCACACAGCGACTTCCCCACTGGCTTGCCGCTGGCGGCGAGAAAGGTGTTGGCAATGCCACCGCCGACCACCAGCTGGTCCACCTTGTCGGCCAGGGTCTCGAGTACGGTCAGCTTGGTGGACACCTTGGAGCCGCCGACAATCGCCACCAGTGGACGGGCCGGGTTGGCCAGCGCCTTGTCCAGTGCTTCCAGTTCCGCCGCGAGCAGCGGGCCGGCGCAGGCCACCGGCGCAAAGCGCGCCACCCCGTGGGTGGAAGCCTGGGCGCGGTGAGCGGTGCCAAAGGCATCCATGACGAACACATCGCACAGCGCGGCGTAGGCGCGAGACAGCGTTTCGTCGTCTTTCTTTTCGCCCGGGTTGAAGCGCACGTTCTCCAGCAGGGCGATCTCGCCGTTGTCCAGCGCCACGCCCTGCTGCCAGTCGCGCAGCAGCGACACCGGGCGACCCAGCAGTTCCGACAAGCGCTCAGCGACTGGGGCGAGCGAAAACGCCTCGGCGAACACGCCCTCCTCAGGACGACCCAGGTGCGACATGATCAATACTTTCGCGCCCGCGTCCAGTGCCTGGCGGAGGGTGGGAAGTGCCGCCCGAATGCGCGCATCACTGCTCACCTGACCCGCTTTCAGAGGTACGTTCAGGTCCTCGCGAATCAACACCCGCTTGCCGGTCAGATCGAGGTCGGACATCAGCTTCATCTCTGCACTCCTGCGCAGTCAGTCAACATTGCGGCCACCCCACCAGGCAGCCACATCAAGCATGCGGTTGGCGTAGGCCCATTCATTATCGAACCAGGTGAGCACTTTCACCAGGCGCCGGCCACTGACCCGGGTCTGGCTGGCATCCACGATACTGGAGCGCGGGTCGTGATTGAAGTCGCAGGACGCCAGCGGCTCCGTGGTAAAACCCAGTACCCCGTGATAAGCGCTCGCTGCGGCCTCGCGCAGAATGCGGTTCACATCCTGCTCGCTGGTATCACGAGTCACCTGCACCGTGAGGTCCATGGCCGACACATTCTGCGTAGGCACCCGCAACGCCTGGGCCGTGAAGCACCCGGCAAGCTCCGGCAGAATGCGCTCAATACCCCGCGCCAACGCGGTATCCACGGGAATAATCGATTGGGATGCCGCGCGTGTCTTGCGCAGGTCGGTATGGTGGTAGGCATCCAGCACCGGCTGGTCGTTCATCGCCGAGTGGATGGTGGTGATGGTGCCACAGGCCACACCCAGCGCACGGTGCAGTGCGTCGATCACCGGCACGATGCCATTGGTGGTGCAGGAGGCCGCCGAGACAATACGATGATCGGGCTGCAGTGTGTCGTGATTCACACCGAACACCACCGTCGCATCAACATCGGTTTGTGCGGGCTGCGAGAACAGCACACGCGAAGCGCCGCCACGCAGATGCAGTTCCGCGGTAGCACGGTCACTGAAGGCGCCGGTGCACTCGAGCACCAGGTCAACGCCCTGTTCTGCCCAGGGCAGGCGCGACACATCCGGCTGGCTGAGCAGGGCGATTGGGTCGCCGTCGATATGCAGCTCCCCCACCCCACCACTCAGGGGCAGCGCGAAGCGGCCGTGGGTGCTGTCGTAGCGCGTGAGGTGGAGGACCGTGCGCGCATCGGCCAGTTCATTGATGGCGACAATCTGCAGGTGCTCACGCTGCCGCCCCTCATAGAGCGCACGCAGAATACTGCGCCCGATGCGGCCGTAGCCATTGATGGCGAGACGCAACACCGCTTCAGTCTCCCAGCAGCACCTCTTCGGCCGCAGCGACCACCGCATCCACGGTGAAGCCGAAATAGGCCATCAGATCGGCGGCGGGAGCCGACTCACCAAAGGTGGTCATGCCCACAACCCGGCCGTCGAGGCCGACAAACTTGTACCAGTAGTCGGCGTGGGCAGCCTCTACGGCGACCCGTGCCAGCACATCGCTGGGCAGTACCGCCTCGCGGTAGGCCGCGTCCTGTTCCATGAACAGCTCCGCACAGGGCAGCGACACCACGCGCACGCGGCGCCCGGCAGCGCTCAGGCGGGCAGCGGCGTCCACGGCAAGCTGCAACTCGGAACCGGTGCCGATGAGGATCAACTCGGGGTGGCCGTCACAATCAACCAGGGTGTAGCCACCGCGCGCAATCGCGGCCACCTGCTCTGCAGAGCGCGCCTGATGCGCGAGATTCTGGCGCGAGAAGATCAGCGCGGTGGGGCCCGCGACGCGCTGCAGCGCGGCGCTCCAGGACACGGCGGACTCGACCGTATCGCAGGGCCGCCAGGTGTGCAGGTTGGGTGTGGCGCGCAGTGCCGTGAGCTGTTCCACCGGCTGGTGAGTCGGGCCGTCCTCGCCCAGGCCAATGGAGTCGTGGGTGTAAACGAAAATAGTGCGCAGCTTCATCAACGCCGCCATGCGCACGGCATTGCGGGCGTATTCCATAAACATGAGGAAGGTGGCGCCGTAGGGCACAAAGCCGCCGTGCAGGGCGATACCGTTCATGATGGCGGACATGCCGAACTCGCGCACACCATAGTAGATGTAGTTGCCAGCGGCGTCGGTCTGGGTAACACCCTGCGCACCCTGCCACAGCGTGAGGTTGGAACCGGCGAGATCCGCCGAGCCACCGAGCAGCTCGGGCAGCAGCGGACCGAAAGTACCCAGGCAATTCTGCGAGGCCTTGCGCGAGGCAATGCTCTGCCCCTCAGCCTGGCACTGGTCAATCCACGCCTGGGCCTGGGCGGCAAACCCCTCGGGCAGATCCCCCGCGAGCCGCCGGCGCAGCTGTGCCGCCTCGGCCGGATACGCCTCTGCATAGGCTGCCATGGCGGCCTCCCAATCCTCCTCCCGCGTGGCACCCGCAGCGCGGGCATCCCAACCACCGTAGATTGCTTCGGGGATCTCAAAGGGACCATGCGTCCAGCCCAGGGACTCGCGCGCCGCCGCAATCTCGTCCACACCCAGGGGAGCACCGTGACAGGCTTCTGTGCCCTGCTTGTTCGGTGCGCCCTTGCCGATGATGGTTTTGCAGCAAATCAGTGTGGGCATACCTTCTTCGGCGCGGGCAGTGGCAATCGCCTGGCGCACCTCGTCCGGGTCGTGGCCGTCAACGCGGGGGATAACCTGCCAGCCGTAGGCACGGAACCGCGCGGGCGTGTCGTCGGTGAACCAGCCCTCGACCTCGCCATCGATCGAAATGCCGTTATCGTCGTAAAAAGCGATCAGCTTGCCCAGCCCCAGCGTACCCGCCAGGGAGCAGACCTCGTGAGAAATACCCTCCATCAGGCAGCCATCGCCGAGGAAAACATAGGTATGGTGATCCACCACGGTATGCCCGGGCCGGTTGAACTGCGCCGCCAGCACCTTCTCCGCCAGCGCCATGCCCACGGCATTACTGATGCCCTGACCCAGCGGACCGGTCGTGGTTTCCACGCCGGGCGCGTAGCCGTACTCAGGGTGCCCCGGCGTACGGCTGTGCAGCTGACGGAAATTCTGCAGCTCCTCCAGCGGAAGTTCGTAGCCGCTCAGGTGCAGCAGGGAGTAAATGAGCATGGAGCCGTGACCGTTGGATAATACGAAACGGTCGCGGTTGGGCCACTGCGGGTTCGCCGGATTGTGCTGCAGGAAATCGTTCCACAGCACCTCGGCGATGTCCGCCATTCCCATCGGTGCACCGGGGTGACCACTGTTGGCGCGCTGGACAGCATCCATACTGAGTGCACGAATGGCGTTGGCGAGTTCAAAGCGGGATGGCATTGGCGTGCTCCGTGGCTAGGCGCTGAGGCCGGTAAACAAGGGGGCGTCATTTTCGCGTAAGCGGCGGCCCACGGCAAACAAATCACCCAACTATTGCGCGCTTATTCTGCCCGTCGCGACGCAACGCGCACCTATATCAAACTTTTTTGATATAGATTGCATTGCCTGCTACACTCCGCCGCCATGCTCACCGCGACCCGACAACCCGACGCGCTGGACACCCGTCCCGAAGCGCGCATCGAATCCCTGGCCAGCCTGTGCAAGGCCAGCGCAGATCCGTTGCGCCTGCAGATCCTGCGCGTGCTGCGCAACGACTCCTTCGGCGTTTCCGAGTTGTGCGCCCTGTTTGCAACCCGTCAGCCCGCGCTGAGCCACCACCTCAAAGTGTTGGCCGGCATGGGGCTGGTCGCCTCCCGACGAGAAGGCAACTCCATTTTCTATCGGCGCAGCGAGCTCGGCCAACAGCCGGGTCTGGACGCCTTGCAGCAACAGATCTTCGATGCGCTGGATGCCGTGCCCCTGCCCGAACTGCTGGAACAACGCCTGCAGCAGGTACAACGCCAGCGAGAGGCCAATTCACGCCATTTCTTCACCGACAACGCGCACAAATTCCGCCAGCAGCAAGACCTTATCGCCAGCTACGAACAATACGCGGACACCGTAGCCCAGGTATTGCGGGACGCCCCGCTCGCCCGCTTCGACACCGCACTGGAAGTGGGCCCGGGTGACGGCAGCTTCCTGCTGACCCTGGGCCCCCGTTTCCGGCACGTGGTCGCGCTGGACAACACCGCGGCCATGCTCGAACGGGCACGCAGCACCACGGCTGCACTGGAGAACATTGAATTCGTGCACGGCGACACCGGACACGAGCGTCTGGCGAGCCTGCAGGCAGATTGCGTGGTCATCAATATGGTGCTGCACCACACGCCACAGCCACAGCAGATACTGCACGACGTTGCCGCCTGCCTGGCACCCGGCGGCGTGGTATTGGTTACCGACCTGTGCCGCCACGACCAGGCCTGGGCGCGGGAAAACTGCGGTGATCTTTGGCTGGGCTTTGCCCCCGAGGACCTCGCAGCCTGGGCCAGCGATGCCGGACTGACCGACATCGCCAGCGTCTATCTGGCACAGCGCAACGGATTTCAGATACAGGTGCGCCTCTTCGGCCACCCACACACAGCGACAGGAACCACGGTATGAGCGAGTACGCGACTTTCACCTCCGAATCAGTGTCCGAAGGACACCCCGACAAAATGGCCGACCAGATTTCCGACGCCATCCTCGACAAGATCCTTGTCGACGACCCCGATGCGCGTGTCGCGGTGGAGACCCTGGTCAAGACCGGCATGGTGGTGATTGCCGGTGAGGTGACCACCAAAACTTATGTCGACCTCGAGGACGTGGTGCGCAACGTCGTGCTGGACATCGGCTACAACAGCTCGAAAGTCGGCTTCGATGGCGCGTCCTGCGCGGTCCTCAACGCCATTGGCAAGCAGAGCCCGGATATCGCCCAGGGCGTTGATGCCGGTGACGACAAGGAACAGGGTGCCGGCGACCAGGGCCTGATGTTCGGCTACGCCACCAATGAAACCGACACCCTCATGCCCGCGCCGATCTTCTATGCCCACCGTCTGGTAGAGCGGCAGGCGGAGCTGCGCAAGCACGGCACGCTGCCTTGGTTGCGCCCCGATGCCAAAAGCCAGGTGACCCTGCGCTACGAGAATGGCCAGCCGGTCGGCATTGATGCCGTGGTACTGTCGACCCAGCACGATGAGAGCATCAGCCAGGCCGATATTCACCAGGCGGTGATGGACCTCATTATCAAGGAAGTGCTTCCCGCCGAGTGGCTGAGCGCCGATACGCGCTACCACATCAACCCCACCGGGGTGTTCATCATCGGCGGCCCCGTGGGCGACTGCGGCCTCACCGGACGCAAAATCATTGTCGACACTTACGGCGGTATGGCGCGCCACGGTGGCGGCGCGTTTTCGGGCAAGGACCCCTCGAAAGTCGACCGCTCCGCCGCCTACGCCGGGCGCTATGTGGCCAAGAACATTGTTGCCGCCGGCCTCGCAGACCGCTGCGAGATTCAGGTGTCCTACGCGATTGGAGTGGCAGAGCCTACGTCAATCTCGATCAACACGTTCGGCACCGGCAAGCTTTCCGATGCCAGCATCGTGAAGCTGGTGCGCGAGCATTTCGACCTGCGTCCGAAGGGCATTGTCGACATGCTCAATCTGAAGCGGCCCATTTACCGTAAAACTGCAGCATACGGGCATTTTGGCCGGGAGGACGCGGATTTCACCTGGGAGCGGACGGATAAAGCGGAGGTATTGCGCCGGGCGATGTGATGCGCCTACTTTGGTGGGGACTCTGTGAGGACGGCACTGCGGGCTCGTCAGGGCTTTGCGGGACACGCCGTGAATACGTCCCTGTAGGCTTGTCTGAAACATCCATGTTTCAGACAGTCCCGCAAAGCCCTGACGAGCCCGCCGCGCCTCACTTGGGTGCCACATCGGGTTCAGTCAATGCGGTGCTGCACAGAGTCCGCTCGGTAAGGTGATGTGCCGGACGCAGTGATCCCGTTCCAGCCAGATCGTCGATTTGGCAGGAGCCTGAGGCCCCGCTTGCCGTCCCCCGCGGGTGACCGTAGAGGGCGCCGAACGAAGGCGCCGGCGCAGGGCCTGGAGGCACAGGGATGTGCCGGAAAGCCCCGCCGCGCAGGAAGCGCGTCGGGGCGGGGCCCGGAGCGGGCTCCGCAGTGAGGGCAGCCGCAGGCCGCCCGGCCCGGTCGCCCGCGGGGGACGGCAAGCGGGGCCGCACTACAGCGCGCCCAACCCAGAAACACGAAACACGAAACACGAAACACAAACAGTAGCAATCGAAGCAACCAGCAGGAAGGACATGACCATGAGCACAGTGACCAAACTCGACAACAAGCCCGACTACAAAATCGCCGACATCACACTGGCCGACTGGGGCCGCCGCGAACTCGACATCGCTGAAACCGAAATGCCCGCACTCATGGCCATGCGCGAAAAGTACCGCGCCAGCCAGCCATTGGCGGGGGCCAAAATCCTCGGCTGCATCCACATGACCATCCAGACCGGGGTACTCATCGAAACCCTGATCGAACTGGGTGCCGAAGTACGCTGGTCATCCTGCAACATCTTCTCCACCCAGGACCACGCCGCCGCAGCCATCGCCGCCGCCGGCGTACCCGTGTTCGCCTGGAAAGGCGAAACCGAAGAAGAATACGAGTGGTGCCTGGAGCAGACCATCCTCAAGGATGGCAAGCCCTGGGACGCCAACATGGTACTGGATGATGGCGGCGACCTGACCGGCATGCTGCACCAGAAATACCCCGCCATGCTCGACCGCATCCACGGCGTTACCGAAGAAACCACCACCGGCGTCCATCGCCTGCAGGAAATGCTGGCGCGCGGCGAGCTCAAGATCCCTGCGGTGAACGTCAATGACTCCATTACCAAGTCCAAGAACGACAACAAGTACGGCTGCCGTCACAGCCTGAACGATGCCGTGAAACGCGGCACGGACCACCTGCTCGCCGGCAAGAAGGCGCTGGTGATCGGCTACGGTGACGTGGGCAAGGGTTCCGCCCAGTCACTGCGCCAGGAAGGCATGATCGTGCGTGTTACCGAGATCGACCCGATCTGTGCCATGCAGGCCTGCATGGATGGGTACGAGGTGGTATCGCCCTTCGTCGACGGCGTTAACACCGGCACTGCCGACGGTATCGACCATGGCATTCTCGGCAACGTCGACCTGCTGGTCACCACCACCGGCAACTACAACGTGTGCGACGAGCACATGCTGCGCGCACTGAAATCCGGCACCGTAGTCTGCAACATCGGCCACTTCGACAATGAGATCGACACCGCCTTCATGCGCCGCAACTGGCAGTGGGAAGAAGTGAAGCCGCAGGTGCACAAGGTATACCGCGACGACGCCCGCAGCGACTACCTGATTCTGCTGTCTGAAGGCCGCCTGGTGAACCTGGGCAACGCCACCGGCCACCCCTCGCGTATCATGGACGGCTCGTTCGCCAACCAGGTACTGGCGCAGATCTACCTGTACGAGCGCCGCTTCGCCAACCTCGAGCCCGAAATGAAGGCCGCGGCACTGCGTGTGGAAGTCCTGCCGAAGAAGCTGGACGAGGAAGTGGCCGCACACATGGTCGCCGGCTTTGGCGGCGTCATCACCCGACTGACCACGGCCCAGGCGGAGTACATCAACGTGAAGCAGGAAGGCCCCTTCAAGCCCGACAGCTACAAGTACTAGGCGCAGCATGCCCACAATCAGCTTTGAATATTTTCCGCCCAAGACGGCGGATGGCAAAACGGCCCTGCTGGAGCGGACGACACCCGCTCTGCAGGCGCTGGACCCCAGCTTCTTCTCGGTGACCTATGGCGCCGGCGGATCCACGCGTGACAGCACCTTCGGTGTGGTCTCGGCGCTGTGCGAGCAGGGCATTGATGTCGCCCCGCACCTGAGCTTCGGCGGTGACGGCGAAGACACCATCCGCGACCTGCTGCAGCGTTACCGTGAACTCGGGGTGCGGCGGCTTGTCGCCCTGCGCGGGGACATGCCCTCGGGTATGGGAGGCGCCAGCCAGCTGGTGTACGCCAGTCAGCTGGTGTCATTCATCCGCGAACACAGTGGCGACTACTTCCATATCGAGGTGGCAGCCTACCCTGAGATTCACCCGCAAGCGGAGAGCTATAACAGCGATCTGCAATTCCTGAAGGAAAAACTGGATGCCGGTGCCAACAGCGCCATTACCCAGTACTTCTACAATGTGGAATCCTATTTCTATTTTCTCGACCAATGCGCGGCGATCGGCATCGACAAACCCATCGTGGCCGGCATCATGCCCATCACCAACTTCGCCAACCTGGCGCGCTTTTCGCGCAACTGCGGCGCCGAAATCCCGCGCTGGATCTGCCAGCGCATCGAGGGCTACGGTAACGACCAAGAGAGCATCCGTCAGTTCGGCGTCGATGTGGTCACCCAGCTCTGCCAGACCCTGCTGGAGAACGGCGCTCCGGGCCTGCATTTCTACACCATGAACCAGGTGGAGCCCACGCGGCAGATTCGCAACAACCTGGGGCTGTAGGGTCGCGGTAGTGCGGATTCCTCGCATTTTCACGGTGCAGACACTGAGTGGTGGCGCCACGCTGGTGCTTGAGCCCGGCCCCAGTCAGCACCTGGCCCGGGCGCTGCGCATGGGCCCCGGAGATGCACTCTGCCTGTTTGACGGCAGCGGTGTGGATTTCCCGGCAACCATTGTCAGCGCCGACAAACGTGCGGTCACCGTCGCCCTGGAGCAGGGTCAGCCGGGGTTGGTGGAGTCGCCGCTGCGCATTCACCTGGGCATTGGCGTATCGCGCGGCGAGCGCATGGACTGGGTGGTGCAGAAGGCTACCGAACTCGGGGTGGCCGAGATTACGCCGCTCTATACCGAGCGCACCGAAGTGCGCCTGCGCGGCGAACGGGAGGCCCGCAAGCTGCAACACTGGCAGCAGGTCGCCATCAGTGCCTGCGAACAGTCCGGCCGCAGCTGCCTGCCGCAGGTGCATGCGCCGGGCACGGTGCCGGGCTGGACCGGTGACTGCGAAGATACACAGCGCCTGGTGCTGCATCACCGCGCCTCGCCCCTGCCCGCCACGGCGAGCTCACCAACGTCGCTCAGCCTGCTGGTCGGCCCTGAGGGTGGCCTGAGCGAAGCGGAGATTGCCACGGCAATGGCCGCCGGTTTCCTGCCGCTCGCCCTGGGGCCCCGGGTACTGCGCACGGAGACTGCACCCCTGGCCGCACTGGCCATACTGCAAGCCCACTGGGGCGATATGTGCCTGCCCCGCTAGGCGGGCCGTGTTGCGCGGGGTTCACGCTTGCGCAGGACACACCCATTGCGTACTTTACGGCAACACCCAATCGCGGAAAGCACTGATGACCATCAAGATCGGCGTTGTAATGGATCCCATCTCCCGGATCCAGTTCAAGAAGGACAGCACCATGGCCATGCTCTGGGCCGCCCAGGCCAGAGACTGGCAGCTGTACTACATGGAGCCCGGTGACCTGTTCCTCGAACAGGGCAAGGCGCGCGCCAGCATGTCCCACCTGACCGTGTTCCACGACCCGGAAAGCTGGTACACGCTGGGCAACGCGCAGGTGCAGGACCTCACCGAGCTGGACGCTATCCTCATGCGCAAGGACCCGCCCTTCGACAACGAGTATGTGTACGCAACCTACATGCTCGAAGCCGCGGAGCGCGAAGGCACCCTTATCGTCAACCGCTGCCACAGCCTGCGTGACTGCAACGAGAAGGTGTTTGCCACCCAGTTCCCCCAGTGCTGCCCGCCGCTGCTGGTGAGCAGCGATACGCGGCGCCTGAAAGCCTTCCAGACCGAGCACGGCGACGTGATTTTCAAGCCGCTGGATGGCATGGGGGGAGCGTCCATCTTCCGGGTGAAACCCGGCGACCCGAACCTGAACGTCATTCTGGAAACGCTGACGCATTTCGGCAAGCGCACCATCATGGCACAGCGCTTCATTCCCGAAATCACCGAAGGCGACAAGCGCATCCTGATGATCAATGGCGAACCCATACCCTACTGCCTGGCGCGGGTTCCCTCACTGGGCGAAACCCGCGGCAACCTTGCCGCGGGCGGCACGGGGCGGCCGCAGCTGTTGTCAGCGCGGGACCGCTGGATCGCCGAGCAGGTCGGCCCCAGCCTGCGCGAGCGCGGCCTGTATTTCGTCGGCCTGGACATCATTGGTGACTACCTGACGGAAATCAACGTGACCAGCCCCACCGGCATTCAGGAAATAGAGCGTGCCTACGATGTCGATATCGGCGGCCAGCTCATGGACTGTATTGCCGCGGAGCTGGCCGCCCGCTAGGGCCGGCAACACGTGTCCACGACCACCGCGCCCACTGCGGACAACACCTTTACCATCGCCCTGTTTCTGGCCGGTGCCCTGCACCTCATTCTGCTGCTGGGACTGGGGTTCGGTTTCGAGTCGCCCTCACCCCAGCCGCCGCAGCTGGCGATTACTCTCGCCCAGCATCGCGCCGCGTTGACGCCGGAGGAGATCACCCACCTCGCCCAGTTCAACCAGGCGGGCAGCGGCAGTTCAGCCGCCGAGGACCGCACCGGAGGACGCTCCTCCGGCGCGCCCCTGCAGGCCGAAGCCCGGGAAGCGAGCGAGGCGGCCGATGCGAGTGCCAGTGACAGCGCCTTGAGCGCGCGCAGCAGCCGCGAACAGGCCGCAGCAGAGCGGGTGCAGCAGCGGGAGGCGGCTCCGATGTCAGCGCCGCAGCCAGTCGGCCTCACCGCCCGGCTGGTCAGCGAACAGGCCGACGTCGATATCGACGAAGACCAGACCACGCTGTCGAGTGCGCCCCGCGTGCGCCGCCTCAGTGCGGTGTCGGCGCAGGAAGCCATCGACGCCGCCTACCTGCACGACTGGCGGCGGCGGGTGGAGGCTGTAGGCAACCAGTATTATCCGGAAGCATCAATACGCTACGGCCTCTACGGCAGCCTGCAATTGCTGGTGGTGGTCAATTACGAAGGACGCCTGGAGGACCTCCGCATCCTGAGCTCCTCGGGCTACGCCGTACTCGATGAGGCGGCAATGAAGATTGTGCGCATGGCCGCGCCGTTTGCCCCCTTCCCCGCCGCGCTGCGTGCCACCACTGACAAGCTGGAAATCGTGCGCACGTGGCAATTTGAAGAAAACCGGCTAAGCTCAGAGTGAAGACGCCGCCACGCAACCGGTACCGTTCACCCTGAGGTCAACACCCGAAAACATGCCTGTTTCCACCACCATTACCCACAGCGGCGCCTGCCTGCGGGACCACTTTCTGCTGGCAATGCCCAGCCTCGAAGGGGGCTTGTTTGCGCACAGCGTAACCTACCTCTGCGAGCACGGGGAAAGCGGCGCCATGGGGTTGGTGGTCAACCAGCCGCTGGACCTCAACGTCGCCGAGATCTTCGAGCACCTGAAAATAGAGGCCTGTCGCGACTTCAGCGATGAGCCGGTGATGGCTGGCGGGCCGGTGCAGCTGGATCATGGCTTTGTATTGCACCGTGGCGCCCGCCAGAACTGGGACGCCAGCCTCAAGGTGACCGAGGACCTCACCCTGACCACCTCACGGGATATTCTGGTGGCGATCGCGGCTGGCAGCGGCCCCAGTGACTACCTTATCGCCCTGGGCTATGCCGGCTGGTCAGCCGGCCAGCTGGAGGAAGAGCTGTCGCACAACAGCTGGCTCACCGCGCCCGCCAACGGCGATATTCTGTTCGCGACACCCTGGCATCGGCGGATGTCCGCGGCTGCCGGAGGACTGGGCATCGATATGAATCTCATCAGCGCGCAGGCGGGCCATGCCTGAAAAACAACACGGCGCGCGCGCCGGCGCCGCCACCGTACTGGCTTTTGACTACGGCCTGCGCCAGATCGGCGTTGCGGTGGGGAACTCCCTGCTCGCCACCAGCCAGCCGCTGTGCGTACTGCAGGCCCGCGATGGCATTCCCGATTGGGGGCAAATCGCCGCGCTGGTCGCGGAGTGGCAGCCGGGGCTGATCGTCGTGGGAGATCCGCTGAACATGGACGGCACGGTGAGTCCGCTGGCACTGCGGGCACGCAAGTTCGCGCGCCGTCTGCACGGGCGTCTGGGGCTGCCGGTGGAGATGAGTGATGAGCGCCTGACCAGCTATGCCGCCAAATCGGCACAGCGCGAACAGGGCCACCGGGGCGACTATCGCGCCGCACCGGTGGACAGTTACGCGGCGGAACTGATCCTGCAGACCTGGCTGGCCGAACAGGCGAATAACTAGAGCCTAGCGGCCCATGTGCTTGCCGCGATCCGACTCGTCAAAGCTCAAGTCCAGGTCGTCCGCGCCCGAGTCCTGCCCCTTGTCGAACATCTTGATCATCAGCCGCACATCGTTGGCCGAATCGGCGTAGCGCACCGCATCCTCGCGCGATATGCGGTTGGACTTGTAGGCCTCAATCAACGACTGGTCCATGGTTTGCATGCCCTGCTCGGTGGACTTGGCCATGACATCCTTGATCAGGTGCACATCGCCCTTGCGAATGTAATCCTGAATCAATGGCGAGTTGAGTAACACCTCCACCACCGGCGTGCGCCCCTTGCCCTCTTTGTGCGGGAGCAACTGCTGGGCCACCATGGCCTTGAGGTTGAGTGACAGGTCCATCCACACCTGGGAGTGCAGGTCGGCCGGGAAGAAGCTCTGGATGCGATCGAGTGCCTGGTTGGCATTGTTGGCGTGCAGAGTACACAGGCAGAGGTGGCCGGTTTCGGCAAACGTCAGCGCCTGGGCCATGGTATCGGCAGAACGCACCTCGCCGATCATGATCACATCGGGCGCCTGGCGCAGGGTGTTCTTCAGGGCGACATCGAAGGATTCAGTGTCGCCTACTTCGCGCTGGGTCACAAGGCAGTTGCCGTGGTCGTGCATGAACTCGATCGGGTCTTCAATGCTGATGATATGACCGCGACTGTTCTGGTTGCGGTAACCCACCATCGCCGCCAGTGAAGTGGACTTGCCGGTGCCCGTGGCGCCGACGAAAATCACCAGACCGCGCTTGGTCATGGACAGTTCCTTGATGATCGGCGGCAACCCCAGCTCGGTAATCTCGGGAATCTCGGTGTGGATGCGACGCACCACCAGGCCCATGCTACCGCGCTGCACCAGGGCATTGACCCGGAACCGACCCAGATTGGGCACCGCCAGGGCGAAGTTGCACTCGTGGCTGCGCAGGAACTCCTCGCGCTGCCGCTCGTTCATGGTCGAAAGCACGATATCGCGGGTCTGCTCATCGGTGTACCGGGCCTTGCTGATCGGGTAGATCTGGCCGTCAATCTTGATACTCGGCGGCGCGCCGGCCGTGACAAAACCGTCGGAGGCCTGCTCCTTGACGACCCGTTGCAACAACTCATCAATCAACATGGCCCGATCTCCCATCCTTGAGTACTAGAAGTTTTCCGGCATACGCGCCTTTTCTCGCGCGATGTCACGGGTAATGATGCGGCGATCCACCAGGTCCTTGAGGCACTGATCCATGGTTTGCATACCCAGGGCTTGCCCGGTCTGGATGGCAGAGTACATCTGCGCCACCTTGTCCTCGCGAATCAGGTTGCGGATAGCCGAGGTGCCGCGCATGATTTCGTGCGCCGCAACCCGGCCTCCAGTGGACCGCTTGAGCAGAGTCTGGGAGACAACGGCCTGCAGTGACTCGGACAACATGGAGCGCACCATGGACTTTTCCGCCGCCGGAAACACGTCCACCACGCGGTCGATGGTTTTGGCAGCCGAGGTCGTGTGCAGGGTGCCGAACACGAGGTGACCGGTTTCGGCGGCGGTCAGCGCCAGACGAATGGTCTCCAGGTCGCGCATTTCACCCACCAGAATGATGTCCGGGTCTTCACGCAGGGCGGAACGCAGCGCCTCGGAAAAACCCAGCGTGTCACGGTGCACTTCGCGCTGGTTCACCAGGCACTTCTTGCTTTCGTGCACGAATTCGATCGGGTCTTCGATGGTGAGGATGTGCTCGTATTTGTTGTCGTTGATATGGTCGACCATGGCCGCCAGGGTGGTGGACTTGCCCGAGCCGGTGGGGCCGGTCACCAGCACCAGCCCGCGCGGCATCATGGATATATCGCGGAAAACCGGGCCCATGCCCAGGTCTTCCATGGTCAGCACTTTCGAGGGAATAGTGCGGAATACCGCGCCGGCGCCGCGGTTCTGGTTGAAAGCGTTCACCCGGAAGCGCGCGACACCCGGCACTTCAAAGGAGAAGTCGGTCTCCAGGAACTCCTCGTAGTCCTTGCGCTGCTTGTCGTTCATGATGTCGTAGATGAGATCATGCACCTGCTTGTGATCCATCGGCGGCAGGTTGATGCGGCGCACATCGCCATCGACCCGGATCATCGGCGGCAGGCCGGCAGACAGGTGCAGGTCCGATGCACCCTGTTTGGCACTGAACGCGAGAAGTTCTGTAATATCCACCGTTCCACTCCCTCTGGGCCGGTCCGGCGCGAGCGCCGGATACTGCTGCTCACACCTCATGGCGCGGCAACCGATTATTCTCAACTCGCCTGGCAGTAGCGGAATCCGCTACCATCTGCCTCATGCAAAACGAACAGCTCACTCAACGGATTTCCAGGCTCCTCGAAAGAGTACGACTCAGCGCGGAAAAAAGCCAGCGCGCGCCGGGGGCGATACGTCTGCTCGCCGTCAGCAAAACCCGCTCGGCGGACGAGGTGCGCGCCGCGGCTGCGCTGGGGCTGCGGGATTTCGGCGAGAATTACCTGCAGGAAGGTCTGGCCAAGGTCGAGGCGCTGGCCGATCTCGGCCTCTGCTGGCACTTCATCGGGCCGATCCAGTCCAACAAGACCCGCGCCATCGCCGAGCATTTCGACTGGGTGCACAGTGTGGACCGGCTGAAAATCGCCCAGCGCCTCAGCGCACAACGCCCGCCGCAGCTGGCCGACCTGCAGGTGTGCCTGCAGGTGAACATCTCCGGTGAAAACAGCAAGTCCGGCGTGGAGCCGGGTGAACTGGCGGAACTGGCCGCTGCGGTGGCACAACTGCCAGGGCTGCAACTGCGCGGTTTGATGGCCATCCCTGCACCCGCCGAGACCTTTGCCGCACAGCGCCTGCCCTTCGCGCGGCTACAGGCAGCGCTGGCCGCCCTGCAGGCAACACTGCCACAGCTGGACACACTGTCCATGGGCATGTCGGGCGACCTGGAAGCGGCCATCGCCGAAGGCGCTACCATGGTGCGCGTGGGCACGGATATTTTCGGCCCCCGCAGCACGCGCGGGAGCGGATGATTTCGCCCAGCCACGGCGTGTATACTGCCGCCTTCCCCAGACCAACCGACACACGAATTATGACCAACGCGGCTATTACTCTCATCGGCGCCGGCAATATGGCCTCGAGCATTATCGGGGGCCTGCTTGATAGCGGCCATTCCGCAGCTGACCTGCACGCCGCCGACCCCTCCGCGGAGAGCCTGACCAACCTGCGCAGGCTCGGCCCAATCAATGTCCACAACGACAACGCGCAAGCCTGCGCCAACGCCGATGTGGTCATCTTGGCAGTCAAGCCACAGGTCATGCACGCGGCGCTGGCGAGCATCGCCGCAACGGTTCGCGCGCGCGGAGCGCTGGTCATTTCCATCGCTGCGGGCACCACCGTTGCGAGTATAGAGAACGCCCTGGGTAGCGGAACGGCCATCGTGCGCTGCATGCCCAATACACCGGCCCTGCTCGGCGCCGGTGCCAGTGGCCTGTATGCGAATGCGCATGTGAACGACGATCAGCGCGCCCTTGCCGACAACATTCTCGGCGCGGTGGGCTTGGTCCAGTGGGTCGATGAGGAAGCCCTGCTGGACGCGATCACCGCCCTGTCTGGCAGTGGCCCGGCGTATTTCTTCCTGTTCATGGAAGCCATGATCAACGCCGGCTGTGCCATGGGCCTGTCTCGCGACTGCGCCACCGCCCTCACCCGACAGACGGGTCTTGGGGCGGCGCGCATGGCGCTGGAGAGTGATGTCGATCTGGTGGAGTTGAGACGCCGCGTCACCAGCCCCGGTGGCACCACTGAGCGCGCGGTGGAGTGTTTCGAGCACGAAGGGCTGCGCGACCTGGTGGCACACGCCATGACCGCAGCGCAACAGCGGGCCGCAGACATGGCTGCCGCATCGGAGCAGGAGACACCATGAACGCACTGAGTGATATCGCGGCCTATTTGTTGCAAACGGCGCTCAATCTGGCATTGCTGGCCATCCTGCTGCGCTTCCTGTTACAGCTGGTCAGAGCCGACTTCTACAACCCCGTGAGCCAGTTTCTGGCCAAGGTCACCAACCCGCTGGTGCTGCCGGTGCGCCGCGTGATTCCCGCCTACCGGGGCCTGGACCTGTCGACACTGCTGCTCGCGCTGCTGCTGCAGATGGCGGCGATTGTCGCGCTGCTGGCGCTGAATGGCCTGGGGCCACCGGGGATAATGACACTGCTCGTGTGGTCCGTGCTGGGCGTTGTCGGTCTGCTGGTGAATATCTATTTCTTTGCCCTGCTGGCCATGATCATTCTCAGCTGGATCGCACCCGGCGGCCGGCACCCGGCGCTGTTGCTGCTCTTCCAGCTCACCGAGCCGGTGATGGCGCCGTTTCGCCGCATGTTGCCGAACATGGGCGGCATCGACTTCTCGCCGATCCTGGTGTTCATCCTGATCAACGTGATCCAGATTGCGCTCGGACACATGGCGGCAGCGGCGGGCCTGCCTGCGGCCCTGGTTATCGGGCTCTGAACGTCGCCGCGTGAAAACCTCGACCGTTGGCATTGTCGCGCCACAGCGCGCCCGTTTCGAGGAGCCGCTGACGCTGGCCTGTGGCCGTGTACTGGCGACTTACGAGCTGGTCTACGAAACCTACGGCACGCTGAACAGCGCGCGTTCCAACGCGATTCTGGTATGCCACGCGCTTTCCGGCCACCATCACGCAGCCGGCTACCACAGCGCCGACGACCGCAAACCCGGCTGGTGGGACGAGTGCATTGGGCCGGGCAAACCGATCGACACCAACCACTTTTTTGTGGTGAGCCTGAACAATCTCGGCGGCTGCCACGGCTCTACCGGCCCGGTCAGCATCAACCCTAACACCGCTGCGCCCTGGGGCCCGGACTTTCCCTCACTGCGGGTACGCGACTGGGTGCACAGCCAGGCCCGTTTAGCGGACCTGCTCGGTATCGACTGCTGGGCTGCCGTGGTCGGCGGCAGCCTGGGTGGCATGCAGGCCATGCGCTGGGCACTGCTTTACCCGCAGCGCCTGCGCCACTGTGTCGTGATCGCCTCCGCGCTGCGCCTGAGCGCCCAGAATATTGCCTTCAACGAGATCGCCCGGCAGGCTATCCAGGCCGATCCCGACTTCGCCGAGGGCCACTACCTGACGCACAACACACTGCCGGCCAAGGGGCTGGCGCTGGCGCGCATGGTCGGCCACATTACCTATCTGTCCGACGATGCCATGGCCAACAAGTTCGGTCGCGACCTGCGTTCCGGCAGTCTCGAGCTGGGTGAAGAGGAGATCGCCGAATTCCAGGTGCAGAGTTACTTGCGCTACCAGGGTAGCCAGTTTTCCGGCAGCTTCGACGCCAACACCTATATTTTGATGACACAGGCACTGGACTTCTTCGACCTGGCCCGTGAATACGGTGACGACCCGGTGGCGGCCTTCCGCAGCGCACAGTGCAGCTTCCTGGTGCTGTCGTTCTCTACCGACTGGCGGTTTTCGCCCAGCCGCTCGCGCGAGATCGTGGATGCACTGATCGCCGCCGACCGGCCCGTGACCTATGCGGAAATCGAGGCCGATGAGGGACACGACGCCTTCCTCATGCCCATTCCGCGTTATCTGGCGCTGTTCACGGCGTATATGCAGCGCGTGCGGGGAGACTGCTGATGCGCCTCGACCTCACGCATATCCAGCGCTGGATCGAGCCCGGCTCACGAGTACTCGATCTCGGCTGTGGCAACGGCGAATTCCTGCAACGCCTGGCGAAGGAGCGCCAGGTGCGCGGCCTGGGCCTGGAAATCGACCCGGACAAGATCACCAATGCCGTTTCCCGCGGCCTGGATATTGTTGAACAGGATATGGATGCGGGTCTCGACAACTTCCCCGACCAGAGTTTCGATACCGTGGTGATGGCACACGCGCTACAGGCGGTGCACTACCCGGACCGCGTGCTGGAGGAAATGCTGCGCATCGGTCGTCAGGGCATCGTCACCTTCCCCAATTTTGCGCACTGGCGCTGCCGGCTGTATTTGGGTTCACGGGGCCGCATGCCCGTTTCCCGTTTCATGCCGTATAACTGGTATGACACGCCCAATATCCACTTTTGCACGGTGACGGATTTTGAAGCGTTGTGTGAGGAGCGGGGCATCCGCATACTCGCCCGCGATATGGTCGGCAACACCCTGCGTCGGCCGCTGCTGGCGAGCGCCTGGCCCAACCTGTTCGCCGTCACCGCGATCTATCTCATCAGCCGCTGAGGAGAGAACGATGATCCAGAAATTTTGCCTGACACTGATCATGCTGGTGCTCACCAGCACCGCCAGCGCCCAGCAATCCGAGCGCTTCGGCCCCTACGAGTTGCACTACAGCGTGGTCAACACCACCTTTCTCGACCCGCGTGTCGCCGCCAGCTATGGCATCACCCGCGGCAAGAACCGGGCTATTCTCAACCTCGCGGTTCGCGAGCACGTTGGCGATGGCACCGAGGCGCGGGCGATGATGATTCAGGGCTACACACGCGACCTGATAACCGGTGAATCCCTGGAGTTCCTCGAAGTGCGGGAGAGCGGCGCCATCTATTACATAGCGGAATTCGGTTTCATCAACGAAGAGTGGCGTTTTTTCGAGATTGATTTCCGCCCCGAAGGCGCCGATACCACCTATCGTTTCGAGCATCGCCACCAGTTGTACGTTAACTGATGAGCAGCGCACGCAACGCACAGGCCGTGGTGCTGGCAAGTGGCAACCCCGGCAAACTGGCGGAACTGTCACGCATTCTCGACCCGCTGGGCTTCCTGCTACAGGCACAGTCGGAATTCGGCGTGCCGGATGTGGCGGAAACCGGGCTCACGTTTGTGGAAAACGCCCTCCTCAAGGCGCGCGCCGCCGCCGAACACACCGGCCTGCCGGCTATTGCCGACGATTCCGGGCTGGAAGTGGATTACCTGCAGGGCGCGCCGGGTATTCACTCGGCGCGTTACTCCGGGGCGGGCGACGAAGGCAACAATCGCAAGCTGCTGGCCGCGCTGCAGGGCGTGCCGTGGCCGGAACGCAGCGCACGCTACCAGTGCGTGCTGGTGTACCTGCGCCACGCCGGTGATCCGACGCCGATTATTTGCCAGGGAAGCTGGGAAGGCCATATTCTCGAGACCCCCCAGGGTGAGGGCGGTTTTGGCTACGACCCGCTGTTTCACGTCGCCGCGTTCACCTGCAGCGCGGCGCAGCTGGCTCCGCGCACCAAGAACCGCGTGAGCCACCGGGCACAGGCCTGCGCGCAGCTGGCAGCGGCACTGGAGCGCCGTCTGCAACAGCCGGCGCCCTGATGGGCGAACTGCTGCAACTACCCCCGCTGGCACTGTATGTGCACCTGCCCTGGTGCGAGCGCAAATGCCCCTACTGCGATTTCAACTCACACGAATCCAGCAACCTGCCGGAAACGGCCTATATCGATAGCCTGCTGGCAGACCTCGAGGCCGACCTGCCCTTCGTGCAGGGCCGCGTGATCCAGACGCTGTTCATCGGTGGCGGTACACCGAGCCTGTTCAGCGCTGCCGGCATCGGTCGACTGATGCAGGGTATCGGGCAGCGGGTAGCGCTGGCGGACACTCTCGAAGCCACTCTGGAAGCCAACCCGGGCAGCGCGGAGGCGGAGAAGTTTGCGGGGTTTCGCGCTGCCGGCATCAACCGCCTGTCGCTGGGCATACAGTCCTTTCGCAATGAACAGCTCACGGCGCTGGGCCGGGTGCACGACAGTGATCAAGCGCACGCCGCGGTAAGCGCTGCGCGCCGCGCAGGGTTTCAGCGTATCAACCTCGACCTGATGCACGGGCTGCCCGCGCAGGGTGCAAGCGCGGCCATGGCCGATCTGGCAACGGCCACTGGCTACCACACCGGGCACCTCTCCTGGTACCAGCTGACCATCGAGCAGAACACGGTTTTCTACAAACAGCCGCCCATGCTGCCTGTGGAGGACGTGCTGGCGGATATTCAGGATGCCGGCGAGGTCCAGCTCGCGACGGCTGGCCTGGAGCAGTACGAAGTATCGGCCTGGGCCGCGGCCGGTGAGCAGTGTCGGCACAACCTGAACTACTGGCAGTTCGGCGACTACCTGGGTATCGGGGCGGGCGCGCACGGCAAGGTGAGTTTCCCCGATGGCCGTATTCTGCGCTATGCCAAACGGCGCCAGCCGGACGCTTACCTCGCGGCGGCGGGCGACTGGCGCGTCCAGCCCCAGTGGCTGGCAGACGCCGAAAAGCCCGGCGAATATATGCTCAACGCCCTGCGCCTGAACAGCGGCTTCGCCCTGACGGACTACACGGCGCGCACCGGACTCCCGCCATCCACCCTGCAACCGGCACTGGATACACTGACCGCTCGCGGCCTGCTGCTGCAGGAGGGCACACGGGTACGCGCCAGCGCCCTGGGGCGCCGCTTTCTCGACTCGGTGATTACGGAATTCCTCGCCTGAGGGCATCCCCTCGGGCGCGCACGGCTGGGCTTCAGTCGACGCTGCGACAGAACATGAGATCCCAGACGCCGTGCCCCAGGCGCTCGCCGCGCTGCTCGAACTTGGTCAGCGGTCGGTGTGCCGGGCGCGGGACATACAGCCCATCGGACGCCTGGTTGACCAGGCCCGGGGTGGCATCCAGCACGTCCAGCATCTGCTGCGCGTAGTTTTCCCAATCGGTCGCCAGGTGCAGCACGCCGCCGGGCTTCAGGTAGTCCACCAGCGTTGCGGTAAAAGCCGGCTGGATCAGGCGCCGCTTATGGTGGCGCTTTTTGTGCCAGGGGTCGGGGAAGAAGATCTGGATGGTATCGAGCGAGCCGGGGGCAATGCAGTCGCGCAACACGTCCACCGCGTCGTGACAGTACACGCGGATATTTTCCACACCGCGCTCGGCCATGCTGTGCAGCATTTTCCCCACGCCGGGACGGTGCACCTCAATGCCGATAAAGTCCGTCGCGGGCGCTGCCGCGGCCATCTCGACGAAGGATTGCCCCATGCCGAAGCCGATTTCCAGCACACGCGGCGCGTCGCGACCAAACACCTTCTGGTAATCGAGCATGCCATCGCCATGCAGCAGGCCGTAGCGCGGCCAGTAGGTATCCCAGGCGCGTTGCTGGCCGGTGGTAAGCCGCCCCATGCGCAGTACGTAGCTGCGAATGGGGCGCTGGCTGTTGTCACTCATCAGCCAGCCAGTTTCCAGCTCGCGGCCGCCAGGCAACCCCAGGCGGCGATAAACGACAGGCCACCAAGTGGCGCAATGGCACCGAGCCAGCGCAGGCCCGACAGGCTGAGCACGTAGAGGCTACCGGAAAACAGCAGCATGCCGAGCAGGAACAGCCAGCCACTGCTGCGCAGCAGGGCCAGCTCGCTGTTCTGCACCAGCAGGATGCCTACCCCGAGCAGGGCGAGAGAATGAATAAAGTGGTATTGAACGGCGGTCTCGAAGACGTCCAGGGAATAGCTATCCAGCCGGGCTTTCAGGGCGTGGGCACCGAAGGCGCCAAAGCTGACGGCGAGGGCGCCGCTGATAGCCGCGCTGGCAATGAAAAACTGCGCCATGGGAGGCTCCGAAAAACAGGGGGGTGCAGTGTAGCACCCCCGGGGATGCTTCAGGCGGCGATAGCGCTGCGCAATTTCTTCATGGCGTTCTGTTCGAGCTGACGAATGCGCTCCGCAGACACCTCGTACTTGGCCGCCAGCTCGTGCAGCGTGGCCTTTTTCTCCGCCAACCAGCGCTGGGCGAGGATGTCGCGGCTGCGCTCATCCAGTTCGGACAATGCGTGGTAGAGCTGTTCTTCACTGTTTTCCTGCCAATTGTCCGACTCAACAGACAGGGCGGGGTCGCTGCGCTGGTCTTCCAGGTAGTATTGCGGTGCCTGCCAGGCGTCGTCTTCGTCCTGCCCTACCGGCGAATCAAAGGCGACATCACGGCTACTGAGCCGGCCTTCCATGCGCTGCACTTCGGCGATATCAACACCCAGGTCATCCGCTACCGCCTGCGCTTCTTCGTGACTGAGCCAAGACAGGTCTTTCTTCGCACCGCGGAGGTTGAAAAACAGTTTGCGCTGGGCCTTGGTGGTGGCGACCTTGACGATGCGCCAGTTGCGCAGGATGAACTCGTGCATCTCGGCCTTGATCCAGTGCACGGCGAACGACACCAGGCGCACGCCCTTTTCCGGGTTGAAGCGCTTGACCGCTTTCATCAGGCCTACATTGCCTTCCTGAATGAGGTCGGCCTCGGACAGGCCGTAGCCGGAGTAGCTGCGCGCGATGTGCACCACAAAGCGCAGGTGCGACATGACCAGCTCGCGCGCGGCCTCAAGATTGCTGTTGAAAAAGAGGTCTTCCGCCAGCGCCTTCTCGCGCTCCGGTGTCAGCAGCGGAATGGTGCTTACGGCCTGCACGTAGGCGGCAAGATTGGCACCCGGGACCATCTGGTCGACCGGCAGCAACGCTTTGCTCATGCGATGTTTCCCCTCTGTCATGTGCCGAATTCTAGCACTCTTTGTATTAGAGTGCTAACGACGGAAAAGTTCCCTGCAAGGCGTGTCCTGCCTAGCGCGGAGCAATCAAACGCAGGTGCCGGGTCACCGCCAGCCACGCGCCCGCCAGCCCCAGTACGCCGCCAATGAGGACCAGATTCAGGCTGCCCATGATGCCCAGACCGCCCAGCCGGAAATTGCTCTGGTAGAGTTCGGCGAGGCGTGTCACCGGCCCGCCGAGAAACCACAGCGCCGAGGCCACCAGCAGCGCCGCGAACACGCCTCCCCCTACCCCGTACCAGAGGCCCGTGTAGAGGAAGGGGCGGCGCACGAAAGCATTGCTGCCGCCGACCAGTTTGATCACCACGATCTCCTCGCGCCGGCTCTCGATGGCCAGGCGGATGGTGTTGCCCAGAATCAGCACCACTCCCGCCACCAGCACACTACCCAGCGCCAGCACCACGCGCCGACTTAGCTGCATGAGGGTATTCAGTCGCTCCAGCCAGGCCATGTCCAGCACCACCTCCGCGACGCGCGGGTCACCTTTGAGCTGTTCGTAGAGCGGCGCCAGCGCGTCGCTACCGGGCACCGGTGTCACCAGCAGAACGTCCGGGAGCGGGTTGCGCTCCAGTGTCTCGAGCACATCGGCAAATCCGGAAAGGGCGCTGAATTCGGCGAGTGCATCATCGCGCGAGACAAACACCACCTGTTCGATGTCTGGCCGCTGCTGGAGCGTATCCTGCAGGGCCTGCGCCTCCTCGCCACCCACCGAGCCACCCAGGAATAGAGACAGTTGCGCCGGACTGTCCCAGCGGTCGCTGAGCGCCCGGGCATTGTCCAGCGCCACGGTCAGTGCAGCCGGCAGCGCCAGCGCAATGCCGATTACCAGCCAGGTGAGGGCACTGGCAAACGGGTGATCAAGCACGCGCGCCAGGCTATCCGCGGCAGATAGCCGGTGGTGGGCCAGCCAGCCCTGCAGTAAATGGCGCAGGCGCGTGCGACGAGCACTGGCGCCATCGCGACGCGGCTTGCCCTCGGCGACGCTCATGACCCCGCACCCACCAGGCGGCCGTTACGCAGGGTCAGAATGCGGTGGCGCAGGCGGGAGATCAACGCGAGGTCGTGGCTGGCGATCAACACCGTGACACCCACCTGGCTGAAGGCCTCGAACAACTGCATGATCTCCGCCGAAAGCACCGGGTCGAGGTTGCCCGTGGGCTCATCCGCCAACAGAATCCGCGGGCGCGCCACCACCGCGCGGGCGATGCCCACTCGCTGCTGTTCACCGCCGGAGAGCGTCACCGGCAGCGCACGCTCCTTCGTCAGCAGCCCTACCTTGTCCAGCGCTGCACGCACACGGCGGCCAATTTCCCGGTGTTCGTAACCACCAATGACCAGCGGCAGGGCAACGTTGTCAAAGACGCTGCGGTCGAACAGCAGCTGGTGGTTCTGGAACACCACGCCGATATTGCGCCGGTGGCGGGGAATACCGCGCTCCCTCACCTTGGCCAGGTTCAGGCCGTCGACAATAACCTGCCCGCGTGAAGGTCGTTCAATGAGCATGATCAACCGCAGCAGCGTGCTCTTGCCGGCACCCGAATGCCCGGTGAGAAACACCATTTCGTCCTGGCGAATATCCATGCTGACTTCGCTCAGAGCCTCGTGCCCTTCAGCGTAGCGCTTGCTGACACGATCAAAGGTGATCATGGCGCCTGATCGGCACCTGCAAAGAGGGCGTCAATGAACGGCTCCGCCGCGAACGGGCGCAGGTCGTCCGCTGTTTCGCCCACGCCGATAAAGCGAATCGGCAACCCCAGCTTGCGGGCAATGGCGAAGATCACACCACCCTTGGCGGTGCCGTCCAGCTTGGTGAGGGTGAGCCCAGTCACCCCCACCACCTGCTGGAACTGGCTGGCCTGGGCCAGTGCATTCTGGCCGGTGCCGGCATCCAGCACGAGCATGACCTCGTGCGGCGCTGCGGCATCCAGCTTGCCCATCACGCGCACCACCTTGCGCAGCTCTTCCATCAGGTGGTCCTTGTTGTGCAGGCGCCCGGCGGTATCGGCAATCAATACATCCACGTTGCGCGCCTGAGCTGCCTGTAGCGCATCGTAGATCACGGACGCGCTATCGGCGCCGGTGTGCTGGGCAATGACCGGCACATTATGCCGCTCACCCCACACCTGTAACTGCTCGACCGCCGCGGCGCGGAAGGTATCACCAGCGGCCAGCATGACCGAGCGCCCTTCGGCCTGAAAGCGGCGCGCGAGCTTGCCTATCGTGGTCGTCTTGCCCACGCCGTTCACGCCGACCATGAGAATCACATAGGGTTTGTGGTCGCTCACATCGAGCGGCATTTCGCAGGGCTGAAGCAGGCTCAACAGCTCTTCCTGCAGGGCGCGCTGCAGGGCCTCCGGCCGGGTCAGCTCCTTGCGCGAAACACGCTGGGTGAGGCGCCCGATAATCTCGACGGTGGCGTCAACGCCGGCATCAGCCAGTAACAGGCGCGACTCCAGCTCTTCCATCAGCTCGGCGTCGATCTCCTTGCGCCCCAAAAACAGCGTTCCCAGTCCCTCGACCAGGGTGTTGCTGGTCTTGCCGAGGCCGCGCCGCAGGCGGGCGAAGAAGCCGGCCTCCGCCGCCGCCACCGGACGCTCGGCCGGCTGCTGTACCGGCTCCGGCGCGGCCTGCTCAGGCTCGGGAGCTGGTACCAGGGCCTCGGCCGCGGGCACCGGGGTGGCGACGACGTCGTCCGCGCTGCCGGACTCGCGCTCCGCGGGCGCGACATCTTCGTTCGCGCGGGTATCGGCTTCAGGCACGCCGGGCGCAGACGTCTTCTTACTGCGTTTGAAAAACTTCATGGGTCTCGTGATAAAATTCGCGGGAGGCATCCGCAGGACAGCGTATCCTACCACTGCTCGGGGGAGCGACGAAATGACAGCACGGCGCCGGCCGGCCAAGCAGCCGCCAACCGCCAGCAGCAGCCTGCGTATCATCGGCGGGCGCTGGCGCGGCCGCAAACTGCTCTTCAACGCCGCGGAGGGCCTTCGGCCCACCGGTGATCGCGTGCGGGAAACCCTGTTCAACTGGCTGGCGGCCGAGGTGCCGGATGCCCGCTGCGCGGACCTGTTCAGCGGCTCCGGCGCGCTCGGGCTGGAGGCGCTTTCCCGCGGGGCGCGTCACTGCGATTTTGTCGACAACAATGCTGCCAGCCTGGCGCAGATCCGTCGCCACCTGGCTACCCTGGATGGCGCTGCCCGCGCCAGCTGCCATGGCTGCAGCGCGCTTGACCTGCTGGCCTCGGGGGCCGGCCCCTGGGATATCGTGTTCATTGACCCGCCGTTTGCCCTGCAACTGGTGGAACCTGTCTGTGCGCTGCTGGCACAGAGCGGCGTGCTCGCTCCACGAGCGAGCATCTACATTGAAACCGCGGCGACCGAGCCGGAAGCCGCACTACCGGCAGACTGGATACTGTATCGCGATAAAACCTCCGGCGCGGTGCGCTACCGCGTGTTCCGCACCACGGCGTGACGCCGGGGGCGTTTGCACCGGCTACAGTGAGTGTTTACCATCCGCGGCTGGTCTTTCAGCGCTGAGTACCCTGCATGAATTCACACACGGTCATTTACCCGGGCACGTTCGATCCGATCACCAACGGTCACGTCGACCTGACGGAACGGGCCGCACGCCTGTTTGGCAAAGTGGTGGTGGCCATTGCGCACAGTGAAAAGAAGACGCCGCTGTTCAACCTGGAGGAGCGCGTGGCGCTGTGCCAGGCCTCGCTGCAGCATCTGGACAACGTGGAGGTGGTGGGCTTCAGCAACCTGCTGATTGATTTCGTACACAGTCAGGGGGCACGCTGTGTACTGCGCGGTTTGCGCGCCGTGGCGGATTTTGAATACGAATTCCAGCTTGCCAACATGAACCGCGCGCTGGACCCGGAATTCGAGAGCATTTTCCTGACGCCCTCGGAGCATCTGTCCTACATCTCGTCCTCGCTGGTGCGCGAAATCGCCGCTCTCAGCGGCGACATCACGCCTTTCGTGCCCGAGCCGGTGGCCCGGGCCCTGCAGGAACGTTTTCGCTAGTTGCCGGCTTCTTCAGCCGCGGCGGCGGCCTTGCGTGCGCGATTGCGGTCGATGTCTTTGTTGGTATAACCGCTTTCGCGGCAGCCGAGGCAACGCATGAAGGTGGCTTCCGCCGGGCCCACCATCAACGTTTCGGCCGCTTCCCCGGCGTGACCCGCGAGGAGGGTAAAGGGCAGGCTGACCAACCAGGCGGCCGTGCCACCCACGGTCATCACCGCGCCAATAGGACGCGCAATCAGCAGATCCCCCACCATGGCACCGGCAGACGGGCTTTCGTCCACGGCGTTTTGCGCCGCAGCCTGTTGCGGCACGGCCAATAGAGGCGCCGTCAGGCATACAGCCAAAGCAGCAGACGCGAGCCGGCGATTAAGGTCATTGGTTTTCATTGTTCACTCCCCCGCGGGACAGACGTCCCCACCCAGACAGACCCAGAGTGTAGCCTGTTCAGCGCTGACAGGCCACGCAATACACTGTGCTGCGCTGGCCCAGCCGCACCTCCTGCAGGGGGCGCGCGCAGCGGGTGCAAGGCCTGCCGCCGCGGCCGTAGACCGCGAGCTGCTGCGCGAAGTAGCCCGGCTTACCGTCACCGCCCACGAAGTCGCGCAGAGTCGTCCCTCCCTGCGTTATAGCGGAAGTAAGTACTTGCTTCACATGCACAGTCAGACGCTGGTAGCGGGCCAGGCTGATCTTGCCCGCGGGGCGATCCGGACGAATGCCCGCGAGGAACAGCGCCTCATTGGCGTAAATATTACCCACACCCACAACCACCTTGCCGTCCATCAGAAACGGCTTCACGGCACCGCGGCGGCCGCGGGCGCGCGCATGGAGCAGCTCGCCGCTGAAAGCCTCGGACAGCGGTTCCGGACCCAGCCCGGAGAGCAGCGGGTGACATTCGCCGGGAGCCAGCCAAAGCATGCAACCGAAGCGCCGGGGGTCGTTGTAACGCAGGCGATCACCGCTGGCGAGCGTGATCTGCACGTGGTCGTGACGCAGCAGAGGGCTGTTATCGCGGATTACGCGCAGGGAGCCGGACATTCCCAGGTGCACCAACAGGCTGCCGGCGGCGGTGTGAAAGAGCAGGTACTTGGCGCGACGTTCAACTGCGGTGATATGTTGACCGCAGAGCCGCTGCGGCAAGTCATCCGGTATTGGCCAGCGCAGGCGGGGTTCGCGGATGTCCACGGCGAGCACGCGTTGCCCCTCGGTCCAGGGCAGCACACCGCGACGGGTCGTTTCGACTTCGGGCAGTTCAGGCATGTTGCGTGGCCATAAAAAACCCCGACACAGGCCGGGGTTCCCTACGCATCTGGAGGCGAGACGCGCTTACTTGATCTTGCCTTCCTTATACATGACGTGCTTGCGCACAACTGGATCGTATTTCTTCATTTCCAGCTTGTCCGGGGTGGTACGCTTGTTCTTGTCAGTGGTATAAAAATGGCCTGTACCCGCTGACGAAATCATTCTGATCTTGTCTCTCATGGCTATTCTCCTTCAGACTTCGCCGCTTAGACCTTGACGCCGCTGGCGCGAATGTCGCTCAGCACCTGATCAATGCCCTTCTTGTCGATGATACGCATGCCCTTGCTGGAAACACGCAGGGAGACAAAGCGCTTCTCGGATTCAACCCAGAACCGGTGGTGGTGCAGGTTCGGCAAAAAACGGCGGCGCGTGCGGTTTTTTGCGTGTGATACATTGTTTCCTGTGACCGGGCGCTTGCCGGTGACCTGACATACTCTTGCCATGATTGCCTCTCCCATATACCACGGGACTTGTCGAATTTGTGTGGCCAAACGGGTCTGAAAGGGTACCCCGGCCGCGCGGAGCGCGACTTTATACCAGAACACCCCACGCATCGCAAGCAAAACCAGCCGCGAAATACACGCTACAGCAACCCGCTCTCGGCAAAGGAATAGCTCTGGCCACGCCCCACGATGACGTGGTCCAGCACGCGGATATCCAGCAGACCCAGGGCCGCCTGCAGGCGCTCGGTGATGCGCCGGTCCGCGTGGCTGGGCTCGGCGATGCCGGAGGGGTGGTTGTGAGCGAGAATCACCGCCGCTGCATGGTATTGCAGCGCGCGCACCGCCACCTCGCGCGGGTATACGGCAGCACCATCCAGCGTGCCGAAAAAGAGATCCTCGCATCGCAGGATGCGGTGCTGGTTGTCGAGAAACAGGCAGGTAAAGACTTCCCGCGGCTGCCCACCCAGATGATGCTGCAGAAACTGCCGCGTCGCCTGGGGGCTGCACAGGGCACTCCCGGCGCGGGCCTGTTCCAGCGCGTGGCGCCGGGCGAGCTCGAGCCCGGCTTTCAGCAACGCGTACTTGCCAGACCCCAACCCCGGATACTCCAGCAACGTTTCCTGGCTTGCGCCCAGCAGCCCGCCCAGGCTGCCGAAGCGCTGCAACAGGTCGCGCCCCAGATCCAGCGCGGAGTAGCCGCGGCGCCCGGTGCGCAGCAACACGGCGAGCAACTCGGCGTCGGAAAGCGTCCTCGCGCCACGCTGCAGCAGCTTGTCCCGCGGGCCCTCCCCCGCGGCCCAATTCCTGATTGACATGGCGACGCCCTCCCTGGCTTCGGCCCTGCGGTGTCAAAACACCTGTCGTGATGGTATTGTTCGCCTTTGAAAACAACTTATTGTCCCAGTTGGGTAGCCGCAGTGGCACATCTTTTCAATCGCAATGTTGTGCTCGGCGTCAGCGGCGGCATCGCCGCCTACAAATCGGCAGAGCTCGTCCGCCAACTCAAGGAGCGCGGCGCCGACGTGCGGGTCGTGATGACCCGGGGCGCGCAGGAATTCATCACGCCGCTGACCTTGCAGGCACTCTCCGGCCACCCGGTTCACACCGAGTTGCTGGACACCGAGGCCGAGCTCGGCATGGGGCATATCGAACTGGCGCGCTGGGCCGACCTGCTGATTATTGCGCCGGCTACCGCAGACCTGATCGCCCGGTTGGCCAGTGGGCGCGCCGATGACCTCTTGACTACCGTTGCCCTCGCCACCGCGGCGCCAAAACTGGTCGCGCCCGCGATGAACCAGCAGATGTGGCGCGACCCCGCCACCAGCGCCAACATCGACACGCTCCAGGACCGGGGCATGTCACTGGTGGGCCCGGCCTCGGGTGAGCAGGCCTGCGGGGATGTAGGCCCCGGACGCATGGAACAGCCCGTCAATATCGCGCTGGCCGCTGCCGGCCTGTTTGCCAACGGCGCATTGGCCGGCCGCCGCGTTGTGATCACCGCGGGGCCAACTCGTGAAGCACTCGATCCTGTGCGCTACCTTTCCAATCACAGCTCCGGCAAGATGGGCTACGCCCTGGCCGCTGCGGCCGTGGATGCCGGCGCGCAGGTAACCCTGATCAGCGGACCCGTGCAGCTGGCCACACCCGAGCACGCAGAACGCGTGGATGTTGTGAGTGCGGCCCAGATGCTGGACGCCTGCCTCGAGCGGGTGAAGGAATGCGACCTGTTCATCGCCTGCGCCGCTGTAGCGGACTACCGGCCGGCGACAGTCGCCGCAGGCAAGATAAAAAAGGACGCGGAGCACCTCACCCTCGAACTGGAGCGCACCACGGATATCCTGGCCACCGTGAGCGGCCATGCGCAGGCGCCTTTCACCGTGGGCTTTGCCGCGGAAACACACGATCTGGAACAGTATGCGCGAGGCAAACTCGAGCGTAAAAAACTGGACATGATCGTCGCCAACGATGTTTCCGATACGGCCATTGGTTTCAACAGTGACCAGAATGCCGTAACCGTGTTCTGGCAGCAGGGCAGCTGCGCGCTGGCGCAGGCGAGCAAGTCAACCATTGCGCGCGAGCTGATAGCCCTGATCGCACAGCGCATGGAGGCGCCGGATGGCTAAAGGCATCAAGAACACCGCTGCCGGGGTTGTCGCCAGCAAGGCGACCTTGCACCGCATACTCCTGATCGCCGTGCTCACCATCACCTTGCCGGTGCTGCTCGGGTTCGGTTACCTCGCCCTGCTGCGCGATGCCGAACTGCAGGATCGGCATACCCGCGCCGCGGTGAATATCATTGCCAGCGAACAGGCGCGCGCCCTGGCGCAGGTCGCGGCGGACCTGCGCAAACGCCTGCAGCAGGTCTCCGACAGCGCACTTGGGCAGCAGCTGCTGGTTGCCGATGAGGCGACGGTAGCGCCGCTTGAGCGGCAGATCCTGCGACTCTTCCCAGAGTTCAGCGAGGTACGTGCACTGCTGCTCAGCGACCTGGGCACAGCCAGCCTCAGCGGGTCAAGCCATCAGTTACGCAACCACATTGAACTCGACCTGGTGCGCCGTGCTACCACAGGTGACCCGAGCCAGCCGGAAACCTACCGCGCGGACGGCCAGATCTACACGTCCATGGCACAACTGGTGCGTGCTGACAACAGGCCGGGGCGCCAGACCGTAATCCTCGGGACCTTCGATAAAGCCCTTATCCCGCGCTGGCTGGAGCTGGCCGACCCAGCCAATGGGCAGGTGACCCTGCAGCAGAGCCATGTGGAAAACGGTGTGGAGCTGATCACCGTAGGCAGCGCCGAGGCACCGGGCGATGCGTACCGCGTGGTGTATACCGTCCCGGACACCAGTTGGCAGCTGGTGTTCACGCCATCGAATTCCCTTATCGCCCAGTTCCACATCACCCGCCTACCGGTACTGCTCCTGCTGGCCCTGATTTTGCTCGGTATCACCGGTGGCCTGTTGCTGTTGGCCGCACGGATACCCGGCCTGTTGGTCAGCGATGTTGCCCATATCATTCGCGGTGCCGGCTTGCGTGGCCAGGTACAGCTGCACCTGCCGCACCTGGTTCCCCTCGGAGAGCACCTGCGCAAACTGCTCACAGAACACAGCGGTCATGCACCTCTCGACGAAGAGGAGGAAGAACCCGAGCCGCCGAAAACCAGCCAGTCCGACAACCACCTGATGCATCCGCTGTTCCAGCGTACGCACCTGGTGGAGGAAGAGCCCGATCTCGGCAGCACCGACACTCACGTCGAACTCGAGAACGCCGACCTCTCTCACGACCCCGTGGTCAACGCCGAGCACTTCCTGCCGGCACAGATATTCCGCGCCTACGATATTCGTGGACAGGCCGAGCGAGAGTTGGGCGATACCACCGTCAGCCTGATCGGTCGTGCGCTGGGCACCATCGCGGCCGACAACAACGAAACCGCGCTGATCGTAGGGTGCGACGGGCGAACATCCAGCCCCCGCATCAAAGCGGCCCTGATCAAGGCGCTGCTCAGTACGGGTCGCGAGGTTATCGACATCGGTGTCGTGCCGACACCGCTGCTGTACTTTGCAACGCGCACCCTGCAAACCCGCTCCGGCGTCATGGTGACCGGCAGCCACAACCCGGCGTCCTACAACGGGCTCAAAATCGTGCTGAAGAACGCACCCAGCTCGACAGGCCTGATGCAGCGCATACGCGAAACCGCGCTGTCCGGTGACTTCAGGGAGGGCCGGGGCAAGGCGTCAAAAGCGGATCCACTGCCCGCCTACCTCGAGGAAATTATCAGCGACATCACCCTGCCCGCTCCCCTGAAGGTGGTGGTGGACGCGGGCAACGGGGCCACCAGCGACATCGCGCCGCAGCTGTTTGCGGAACTCGGTTGTGATGTCATGCAACTGTACTGCGAAATTGACGGGCGCTTCCCGAACCGTTCCCCGGATACCAGCCGCGAGGAAAATCTGTCCGACCTCGCGGCGGCCGTGCGTCACAACCACGCCGACCTGGGTGTTGCCTTCGATGGTGACGGTGACCGCATTGCCGTAGTGACGGGCTCCGGCCGGATACTGCGCACGGATCAGTTGATGATGCTGTATGTCGAAGACGTCGTATCCCGTAACCCGGGCACGGACGTGGTATTTGACGTGAAGTGCAGCCGCAACCTGGGGCAGCTGATTGTCGAGCACGGTGGTCGACCTGTGCTGTCGAAAACCGGGCACGCCTTCATGCGGGAAAAAATGCTGGAAACCGGCGCGATGCTCGGCGGCGAATTTTCCGGGCACATTTTCTTCGGCGAACGCTGGTATGGTTTTGATGACGGCATGTACGCGGCCGTACGCCTGGCGGAAATACTCAGCAACCAGAACCAGACCCTTGACGACATGCTCGATGCCCTGCCGCAGTCGGCAAACACGCCGGAGATTCTCATCCCGGTTCCAGATGATGACAAGTTCGCACTGGTACAACAGCTGGTGGATGGCGCCTACTTCCCGGAGGGCAAGGTGAACACACTCGATGGCCTGCGCGTCGATTTCAACGACGGCTGGGGCCTGGTGCGTGCATCCAACACGTCGGCGGCGCTCACCGCCCGCTTCGAGGCCTCCACAGAGCAGCGCTTGCGCGCTATCATGACCGATTTCCGGGACCAGATGGCCGTGGTGTCGCCACAGCTCACCCTCCCCGAATAACCCGATACCCACTCCGCTCGCCCAGAGTCCGCCGCAGGAAAGACTATGTCGCTCGACCGTGAATCCGCCCTTAACATCGCCCAGGTACTGACCGAAGCATTGCCCTATATCCAGCACTTCACGGGCAAGACCATCGTGGTGAAGTTCGGTGGCAATGCCATGGTGGACCCGGTGCTGCATGAAAGCTTCGCCCGGGACGTCGTGCTGATGAAGCTGGTCGGCATGAATCCGGTGGTGGTGCATGGCGGAGGCCCACAGATTGGCGAGCTGCTGAAGAAACTCAATATCCACACCGAGTTCGTCAACGGCATGCGGGTAACGGACAGCGAAACCATGGACGTGGTGGAAATGGTGCTCGGCGGCAGCGTGAACAAGGAGATCGTGTCTTCCATCAGCCGTGCCGGCGGCAAGGCCATTGGTGTCACCGGCAAGGACGGCCAGCTGATTCGCGCGCGCAAACTCACCGTAAACCGCTACAGTCCCGAGCTCGGCGCATCGGAGATCGTCGACATAGGCCATGTGGGTGAAGTCGACCAGATCGACACGGAAGTGCTCAATGTGATTCTGGGTAGCCACTTCATTCCCGTTATCGCACCCATTGGCGTAGACCATGCCGGCAACACCTACAACATCAACGCAGACCTCGTAGCCAGCAAAATCGCCCAGGTCATGCGCGCGGAAAAACTCATGTTGCTCACCAACGTCTCTGGCCTGTTGGACAAGCAGGGCAACATTCTCACAGGGCTAAGTACACGACAGGTGGACGGGCTGATAGAAGACGGCACCATCAGCGGCGGCATGCTGCCAAAAATCGGCTGCGCACTGGATGCAGTCAAGTCCGGTGTGGCGAGTGCGCACATCATCGACGGCCGTGTACCGCACGCGGTGCTCCTGGAGATCTTCACCGACACCGGCATTGGCACATTGATTACCGGTCGCGCGGGCTAAACCAGGACACGGGAACATTTCGCGTGTTGCAGCCGCTCCGGTGAGCCGATAGCATTAGGGCACCCGTCATTGATCGTGAGCGACATGCCGCCGAAAAAATCCCAACGCCGTCAGCAAATCCTGGAAGCCCTTGCCCAGATGCTGGAGGCCAGCCCTGGCAATCGCATCACGACCGCCGGTCTGGCGCGTGAGGTCGGTGTTTCCGAAGCCGCGCTCTACCGTCATTTTCCCAGCAAGGGAAAGATGTTCGAGGGGCTGATCGAGTTCATTGAAGACACGTTGTTTTCCCGCATCAACCTCATTCTCACTGAGGAACCCGGCGTGGCCAGGCGCTGCGAGAAGATGTTGCTGCTGCTGCTGGCCTTCACCGAACGCAACCCGGGCATTACCCGCATACTCACCGGCGATGCCCTTGCCGGGGAAAACGACCGTCTGCACCAGCGCGTGGCACAGCTTTTCGACCGCTACGAAACACAGCTGAAACAGGTGCTGCGGGAGGCGGAATTGCGCGAGGGGCTGCGCCCGGTCATTCCACTACCCGCCGCCGCCAACCTGCTCATGGCGACCGCCGAAGGGCGTATCGCCCAGTTCGTGCGCAGCGGCTTCACCCGCTCACCCACCGAGAACTGGCAGGAACAGTGGTCGCTGTTGCTCAACGGCTTTTTCCGCCAGGCCGTGACGTCACCACAGTCTGCACAGACCGACTCCTCCATAGCCAACTAGCTGGGCAACTCACTTAACCACCCGTATTTCGTGCATAAAAAAACCCCGCGGACTTTCGCCCGCGGGGTCCTCATCGATCGCCTCAGGGATTCCCGGCGGGCGTCGTCAGTTTTTCCATCACCTGGTCCAGCGAGAAACTGGCGGCTTTTTGACGCGGCGGGTATTCCTTGAAGGTCGCCAGGAATTGCGCCACATAATCTTGCGCAGGAACAAGCAGATAAGCCCTGTCCAGCATCCAGTCATAGTAGGTGTTGGAGGTGATCTGGGCGCGCTCGTAGGGATCGCGGCGCAGGTTGAAGATGTAAGGCAAACGCAACTCCACAAACGGCTCCTGCCACGCCTGCAGTGTCTGCGCTACGCGCTGCTCCAGGAACACCAGCTTCCACGCGTTGTAACGCAGAGCCGTCAGGTCACCGTCATCTGAGAAGTAGAAAATCTCGCGACGCGGCCCGGTCTCGGCTTCCCCGGTAAGGAAAGGCAGAAAGTTGTAACCATCCAGGTGCACTTTGTATTTGCGGTTGATCGCGCGGTGCCCCTTGAGCAGTTTCTCCTTCACATCGGGCTCGCCCGCGACTGCCAGGAAGGTGGGCAGCCAGTCCATGTGGTGCATGATGTCGTTGGAAACACTGCCAGCCGGGATCTTGCCGGGCCAGCGCACCGCGGCAGGTACCCGCCAGCCGCCTTCCCAATTGGTATTCTTCTCACCGCGGAAGGGTGTCATCGCCGCGTCCGGCCAGGTGTTCATATGCGGGCCGTTGTCGGTGGAGTAGAACACCAGGGTGTTATCTGCCACACCCAGCTCATCAAGCAACGTGAGGAACTCACCGATATGCATATCGTGCTCGATCATGCCGGCGGTGTATTCATCCGCGTGGGGGTACTGCTTCTTCACCATCGCCATTTTTTCGTCGCTGACATGGGTGCGGAAGTGCATACGCGTGCCGCTCCACCAGACGAAGAAGGGGGTATCGGCTTTCACTGCGCGGGTAATGAAGTCTTTCGCCGCAGCAACCGTTTCATCGTCAACGGTTTCCATGCGCCGCTTGCTCAGCGGGCCGGTGTCTTCGATGCGACCGTCAGCATAGGAGCGGATGACACCGCGCGGGCCATATTTTTCACGGAAGGCGGGGTCTGTCGGGTAGTCCTCGTTTTCGGGCTCCTCTTCCGCATTCAGGTGATAGAGGTTGCCAAAGAACTCATCGAAGCCGTGGTTGGTCGGCAGATGCTCATCTTTGTCGCCCAGATGGTTCTTGCCGAACTGGCCTGTCATGTAGCCGTGGTTTTTCAGCAGCCCGGCGATGGTCGGATCCTCTTCCTGCATGCCCAGTTCAGCGCCTGGCAGGCCTACCTTGGAGAGCCCGGTGCGGAACACCGATTGCCCCATGATGAAGGAGGCTCGACCGGCGGTGCAGCTCTGCTCCCCGTAGTAATCCGTGAACAACATGCCTTCATTGGCAATGCGGTCGATGTTCGGTGTCTTGTAGCCCATCAGGCCGCGGGTATAGGCACTGATGTTGGACTGGCCGATGTCATCACCCCAGATCACCAGGATGTTCGGTTTGTCGGCCGCCAGGGCCGAGCCGGTGGACACCGCCACCAGAAACGCAAGGCAAAGCCCGACGCGTTGTATTGATCTGTGCATTGGGTTTGCCTCGCAACTTTTTATTAACAACACCTCAAGCATTACACATTGATACAAAAGTGCAAGTGCAAGCGCAAATGAGCGACAGATTCGTGAACGTTGGGCGCCCCCGACTAATCGGCCTGAGCGGCCCTGGAGCTTAGTTCGCGGCGCAGGCGCACCGCCTCTTCCAGCATCTTGAAGCGCTCGATGTCCGCCTCGAAGCTGGCGCGAACTTCTTCTACTTCTACATTGCGATCGGCGATCTGGCGGTCGGTTGCGGCCAGTTCCTTTTGCAGGCTGGCGATGGCCTTGAGCCGCGCCTCGTCGACTTCGTAGCCACGGCGCTCGAGATCGGCGGCCTGGGACTGGTAATTCTCGATCTGCTGTTTGAAATTGCGGCGGTTGCTTTTGAGGATGCCCACACGCAGGCGCAAGTCGGCGAGTGCGCGGTCGCGGTGTGCCTCGATGTCCTCGATGGAGCTATAGCGCAGCAGCAGTGTCTGGTCCCACTTGCGCAGCCGCTGCTCTTCACGCGCCGCCGCCTCTTCCAGACGGGTTTGCAGGGTGGCGTCGGCGAGTTCCTCGGGGGTGAGGACCCTGGGCACCACGCGAATGACCGCGCCGCGCTCGTTCAGCACTTCATAGCCGCGCGCGACGAATTCCGGCGGCACGCTGTCATCCACCACGACAACATCCTGGTCATTGCGGTAGCGGTACAGGTTGCCGCCCTGTGCCGTCGCCTGGGCAATCAGGCAAGTGAACAGGGCCCCGCCGACAAGCTGCATGAAGACCGGTCTTTTCATGGCGACCAATATAGAGGTTGCCAGCCGACGCAACAAGTCACACGCCGTAACGTTGTCGGTAGGCGCGCATGGCGGTCAGCACCCCGGTGTAGGCATCGCCCGCCGCCTGCAGATAATCGATGATGTGGCCCATGTTGATGATGCTGAGTACCGGAGTGCCCTGCTCCCGCTCAAGTTCCTGGATGGCAGAGGCTGCTCCCGTGCCGCGCTCCTGCCGGTCGAGACCGATGGCCACACCGGCCAGGCGGGCCCCCGCCGCTTCGATCATGCCGATGACCTCACGCACGGCGGTGCCGGCGGTAATGACATCGTCGATCACCAGCACACGCCCCTGCAAAGGCGCACCGACCAGCATGCCGCCCTCCCCGTGCGTTTTTGCCTCTTTGCGGTTGTACGCAAAGGGCACGTCGCGCCCGTGGTGGTCCGCGAGGGCCACGGCCGTCGCGGCGGCCAGCGGGATGCCTTTATAGGCCGGCCCGAGCAATACGTCGAATTCTATCCCGGCCTGCACAATGCTCTGGGCGTAGCAACGACCGAGCGTGGCCAGAGCCGCGCCGCTGGCGAACGCGCCGGCATTGAAGAAGTAGGGGCTGACGCGACCCGACTTGAGGGTGAATTCACCAAACTTGAGAACATCGTGACGACGGGCGAGCTCGATGAACTCCTGCTGATATGCGTTCATTTACAACTCCGAGCGGGAGTAAAGGCTGCGAATTGGGCATTTTGGGGTTATGCTTGCCAGACGACGCCGGTATCATGGGCAGCTCCATGATACACGCTCTCTCAGCAAGGGGCCAAGAATGAGGATCATCAGCTTCAGTGCCGACGGCATCCAGAACGCCGCCGGTAACGGATTTTATGACTGGCTGAACGAGCAGGACGCCGATTTCATCTGCATTCAGGATTTGCGCTGCACCGAATACGACCTGCGCGACGATCTCTACTTCCCGCGCGAATACAACGCTTACTTCTACGACCACGTCGATGGCAAGTCCAATGGCGTGGCGGTGTACTGTCGCAAGTTGCCGAAAGCGATCATGACCGGGCTGGGGTTCGCGGACTTCGACATGGAAGGCCGTTACATTCAGGCTGACTACGAAAACCTCAGCGTGGGCTGCCTGCTGGCCCCCTACGCCGAGCCGGGCAACGCCGAGCAGTTGGCGCGCAAGACGGAATTCTACGGACTGCTGCAGAACCACCTGCAGAAGGTTCGCAATAAGCGCCGCGAGTTCATCATCTGCGGTAACTGGCACCTGGCGCACACCGCGGCTGATGTGCAGGATACCGAACGCAACAGCACCGTTCCCGGCTTCCTGGCCGAAGAGCGGCAATGGATGGACGAACTGCTCGATGGCGGTTACGTGGACGCATTCCGGGAAATCAACTCAGACCGGGATGAGTTCAGCTGGTGGCCAGAGGGTGAGCCTGGCAGCAACGGCTGGCGCACTGACTTCCAGGTCATTTCCAAGGGCCTGAAGTACGCCGTGGATTACGGCGCCATCTACAAGGCGCGGGTGTTTTCCTCCCACGCCCCGGTCATCATGGATTACGACATCGAGGTCTGAGCCGCGTCAGCCTGCCAGCGCCTGTTTCTGGGCGGCAAACAGTTCGCGAATGCCGCTCTCTGCCAAGTCCAGCATGGCGTTCATCTCACTGCGCTGGAACGGCTGCCCCTCGGCGGTCCCCTGCACCTCAATAAAACCGCCGTCCTCGCCCATCACCACGTTCATGTCGGTGTCGGCGCGGGAGTCCTCGCGGTAGTCCAGGTCCAGTACCGGCTCACCCTGGAATACACCCACGGACACCGAAGCCACCATCTGCAACAGCGGATCAGTGGTAATCAACTTCTTGCGTTGCAGGTGGTTCAGGGCATCGACCAGCGCCACACAGGCACCGGTAATGGCCGCCGTGCGCGTGCCGCCGTCGGCCTGGATCACGTCACAGTCGACGGTGATGGTGAACTCCCCCAGCTTTTTCAGATTGACCGCCGAGCGCAGTGAACGACCAATCAGGCGCTGGATTTCCAGTGTGCGGCCGCCCTGCTTGCCGCGGCTCGCTTCGCGATCCATGCGCGACCCGGTAGAGCGCGGCAGCATGCCGTACTCGGCGGTCACCCAGCCACTGCCGGTGCCCCGCAGAAACCGCGGCACGCCCGGCTCCACCGAGGCTGTGCAGATGACGCGCGTGGCGCCGAATTCGACCAGCACCGAGCCTTCGGCGTGACAGGTAAAATCGCGGGTGAGGGAAACGGTTCGCAGGTCGGCGGGCGCGCGGCCGCTGGGTCGTTGCATGAGGTATCTCCAATAGGGTGGCGCGCCAGTATACGCGAGCCGCAGGCCGCATGCAGAGCATGCGCAACACCGGCTGCAATTGGCTGCAGGTATGACCGCCATGGGCAACGCCGGTGTGAGCCTTCCGCAGAGGCTGCTAGACTGCCCGCTCACACAATCAGCGAGGCCGGCAAGTGGCAGAGATTTACAGCATGACCGCATTCGCCCGGGAGAGCGCCAGCGTGGGTGGCGGTGAATTGACCGTCGAGGTGCGCACCGTAAACCACCGCTATCTCGACTGCAGCTTCAAACTGCCCGAGGCGCTGCGCAATGTTGAAACGCGGCTGCGGGAGCGCGCCACAGCGCGCCTCGCGCGGGGCAAGCTCGACTGCCAGTTTCGCTTTCAGGCCGGCAGCGCGCAGGCCGCTACGTTGGAAATAGACCGCGCCCGGCTGCAGCAGGTGCTCGACGCCACAGCCGAGCTGCGCGCCCTGCTGCCCGACGCGCAGGCCATCAATCCTCTGGAACTGCTGCAATTTCCAGGTGTATGCGCCACCGCGCAGACGGATGAGGCGGCGCTGCTTCAGGGCGCCACTGCGCTATTCGAGGCCGCACTCGCCAGCCTGCTGGACAACCGCGCCCGGGAGGGGGCCAAGATGGCGGCGGTGATTCGCGAGCGCCTGACGCTGGTGGAAGCCGCTACCCTTGCCACGCGGCAGTTGGTGCCCGCCCTGCGCGAACAGCAGCGTACCCGGCTGCAGGCGCGCCTGGCCGAGCTGCAGGTCGAGGTCGATCAGGGCCGCCTGGAACAGGAGCTGGTGTATCTGGCACAGAAGGCGGATGTCGACGAGGAGCTGGACCGCCTGCAGGCCCATATCGGCGAGGTGCAGCGCACGCTGGATAAAGGGGGGCCCTGCGGGCGCCGGCTCGACTTCCTCATGCAGGAGCTGAACCGCGAGGCCAATACCCTGTCCTCGAAATCCATAGCCAGCAGCAGCACCCACACCGCGGTGGAACTCAAGGTGCTGATTGAGCAGATGCGGGAGCAGATCCAGAATATCGAATAATCCGGTGGCGGAAGCCACCCCACTTACACCACGCAGCGTGTAAACTGCATTCGTACCTCGCACGCAACAAGGACAGCCGCAGCTCATGAAAGGCACCGGAACCCTGTACACCGTCTCCGCACCCAGCGGTGCCGGCAAAACCAGCCTGGTTAATGCCCTGTTGGCCCGCAGCCCGGCGCTGCAGGTCTCCGTGTCGCACACCACCCGCGCCCAGCGCCCCGGTGAACAGGACGGCGTCAACTACCATTTCGTCGATGAAGCAACGTTTCTGGGCATGCTGGAAGAAGCCGAATTTCTCGAGCACGCGCGGGTCTTCGGCAATCTCTATGGCACCTCCCAGGGCTGGGTGGAAACACAGCTCGCCGCGGGTACCGACGTCATTCTGGAAATCGACTGGCAGGGCGCCGCCCAGGTCAAACGCCTGCTGCCCAACACCTGCGGCATTTTCATTCTGCCACCCTCGCGTGAGGCGTTGGAGCAGCGCCTCACGGGCCGCGGCCAGGACGACCCCGCCGTGATTGCCAGCCGCCTCGCAGAAGCAGTGGAGGAAATGTCGCACTATGTGCAGTCCGACTACCTGGTGGTCAACAATGACTTCGAGACTGCCCTCGCCGAGCTGGAAGCCATCGTACTCAGCCACCGCCTGCAAACACCGCGCCAGCAACAGGCCCTCAGCGAGTTGCTGCAGGGACTGCTGCAACCCTGACTCGGCGCACACTGCCGTATTATTCACACCGCCACACGGCGCCAGCGCGCTATACACTCCGGGGGTGTATCCGGGTATAATTGAGGGTTCGTTCACCCTGACAGGAATCACCAGCACATGGCACGCGTAACCGTAGAAGACTGCCTTGAAAACGTCGACAACCGCTTCGAACTGGTCATGGTCGCCAGCAAGCGCGCCCGCCAGATCGCCACCGGCGGCAAAGACCCCCTGGTCGAGGAAGAGTCGGACAAGCCCACTGTGATCGCGCTGCGCGAGATTGCCGAAGGGCTGATCAATTCCTCCATCCTCTCGCGTGAAGAAGAGCGCGACGCGGAAGAGGAGCTCGCTGAAGTCATGGGGTCTCACGAGTCGCTGTAATGGCTCGGGCCTCCATGGTAAGCAGGTAACACAACATGCAGACCATAGACGCCCTCGACTCCACCCTGCGCAGCTACCTGAACCCGGCGCAGGCGCAGCAGGTGCGCCGCGCCTATTACTTCGCCGAGCAGGCACATTTCGGCCAGATCCGCCGCAGCGGTGAGCCCTACGTCACCCACCCCCTGGCAGTAGCCGGCATCCTCGCCGACATGCACATGGACCATCAGAGCCTGATGGCCGCCATGCTGCATGACGTGATTGAAGACACCGGCATCGAAAAGGATTCCATCGGCAACCAGTTCGGGCCGGCGGTCGCCGAGCTGGTGGATGGCGTGAGCAAGCTCACGCAGATGGAGTTCGGCTCGCTGGCAGAAAAGCAGGCCGAGAACTTCCAGAAAATGGCGCTGGCCATGGCGCGCGACATTCGCGTGATTCTGGTGAAGCTGGCCGACCGCCTGCACAACATGCGCACACTCGGCGTGCTGCCGCAGGACAAGGCGCGCCGCATCGCCCGCGAAACCCTGGAAATCTACGCCCCCATCGCCATGCGCCTGGGCATGAATGCGGTGCGCATGGAATTCGAAGACCTCGGCTTCAGCGCGCTCTACCCCATGCGCGCCTCGCGTATTCAGGCGGCGATCCGCGCCAGCAGCGGCTACCGCAAGGAACTGGTGGACAAGATTCGCCACCAGATCGAGTCCACCCTGGAACAGGAGGGGCACGACGTTGAGGTGATCGGGCGCGAGAAGCACCTCTACAGCATTTACAGCAAGATGAAATCCAAGAAGAAATCCTTCTCGGAAATCATGGATATCTACGCGTTCCGCATCATCGTCGATTCGGTGGATACCTGCTACCGGGTGCTCGGCTCGGTGCACAGCCTGTACAAGCCCGTACCCGGTGAGTTCAGCGACTACATCGCCATTCCCAAAGCCAACGGCTACCAGTCATTGCACACCGTGCTGATGGGCATGCACGGTGTGCCCATCGAAATCCAGATTCGCACCCGCGAAATGGAGGAGATGGCCAACAACGGCATTGCCGCGCACTGGCTCTACAAGAGCGACAGCCAATCCGCCAACGGCAGCCACGCTCGGGCCCGGGAATGGGTACAGGGCCTGCTGGAAATGCAGCAACGGGCCGGCAACTCTCTGGAGTTTATCGAGAGCGTCAAGATCGACCTGTTCCCCGACGAAATCTACGTGTTCACGCCCAAGGGGCGCATCCTCGAGCTGCCACGCGGCGCCACGGCGGTGGATTTCGCCTTTGCCGTGCACACCGACGTCGGCAACAGCTGTGTGGCGTGTCGGATCAACCGGCGCCTGGCGCCGCTGTCGGAGCCCTTGCAAAGTGGGCAAACGGTGGAAATCCTCACCGCGCCGGGCGCACGGCCCAACCCGTCCTGGTTCAACTACGCGGTAACCGCCAAGGCGCGCACCAACATCCGCCATTTCCTCAAGCACCAGACCCGGGAAGACTCCGTGGCGCTGGGCAAACGTCTGCTCGACAAGGCGCTGCAGGCCTTCGACAGCAACCTGGAGCAGCTGCCCACAGACCGCCTGCAGGACTACCTCGCCGGCCATGACTACAGCGCCCTGGACGACCTGCTGGAAGACATCGCCCGCGGCAACCGCCTGCCGCCTATCACCGCGCAACAGATCCTCGGCGAATTCGCCGAATCCTCGGAGCCCGCCAACCGCAAGCAGCAACCCGTGGCCATTCGCGGCACTGAGGGTTTCATGGTCACCTATGCGCGCTGCTGCCACCCCATCCCCGGCGACCCCATCGAAGGCTATCTCAGTTCCGAGAAAGGGGTGGTCGTGCACCGGGAGCGCTGCAAGAACCTTGCGGAAATGCGCGAGAACCGCGAGCGCCTGGTGGCCCTGCGCTGGGACGACCATGTGCAGGGGGAGTACCTTACCGAGTTGCGCATTGAGGTGGAAAACCGTCGCGGCATGATTGCGGTGCTCGCCACCCGTATCAACAGCATGGGCGTGAACATCGAAAAGATCTCCACGGAAGACAAGGACTACCAGTTCACCTACGTCGACCTCGCCATGCAGGTCAACAATCGCGTTCACCTCGCCAATATCATGAAGCGCCTGCGCACGGTAAACTCCGTGCGACGCGTGTCCCGACTCAAGAATGAAGCGCCTGCAAAGCGCCCGAAACCCGGAGCAAATCGTTGACCAATCGAGCCATCATCTCTACCCCGAACGCACCCGAGGCTATCGGGCCCTACTCACAGGCGGTCAAAGTCGGCAACACGGTGTGGCTGTCGGGCCAGATTCCACTGGTGCCGGGCACCATGGAGCTGGTTGCCGGTGACATCCAGGCCCAGGCACGCCAGGTGTTCAGCAACCTGGCAGCCGTAGCCGATGCCGCCGGTGGCAGCCTTGCCAGCGCCGTCAAAATCAACATCTCGTTGACGGATATGGCCGACTTCGCAGCGGTCAACGACGTGATGACAGAGTTTTTGCAGCCACCTTTTCCGGCACGTGCCTGTGTCCAGGTGGCGGGTTTGCCGAAGGGTGTCGCGATTGAGATCGAGGCGATCCTGGTCGTCTAGTCTGCCGTGGTTATCGGCGATAGCGTGTGCAGGCCGTGCACAGTGCCCGCTGCGTTAACGGAAATATACTGGTTATCGAGACGGTACAGGGGTGTGCATTCCTCCACACCCGCACGCTCGGGCAAACCCGTCTCAATAATGATACAGCGCCTGTCATCAACGGCGCGCCAATAGCCGCTGACAGTGCCACGCCCTGCCGCGCTGCGCCACTCACTGGTGAAACGGCCATCCGCAAACCAGTGATTCACTGCCTCGCCACCCCTGCCGTCTTGCACTTCAGCGTTATCACGCACGTTGGCGAAGGCGGCCTCAATCTCGCTGGATGTGAGCTGCACCGCGTTGGCGGGAAGGCCGACCTGCGCTGCCGCGATATGCGTTAAACCGACACACAGGAAGCAGGCTCCTGCGGCTCGCAAACAGATTTCACTCAGGGTCATGGTGATTATCCACTCCGGTTTTTGCCGTTTCACTGCGTGCCTGCACCACGGCAGTATAACCGGCGCGATAATCCGGGTAACGCAATACATAGCCGCTCGCGCTCAAGGCAATGTTACGGCAGCGCTTATGGCCACCACCGCGCGGCGTTGACGCGCCTTCCTGCCATTTGGTCAGCCCCAGCGCCTGCACCAGCCAGGTCTCCACCTCGAACTGCGGTGCGGGGTCGTTATCCACAGCGATCATGCGTTGTGCCGGTGCTACACCCTCTGCCCATTGCTGCAACAACCAGGCGAGAAGGCCACCCAGGTCATCCCGGTGGATGCGATTGCCGTAGCGTACCGGGCTTTCGGGGCACAACTCACCCCGCAGGATACGCCGCAGCAGAAAACCGTCCGGGTCGCCATAGATACCCGAGCTGCGCACAATACAAGCAGGGTGCGGCGAATCGAACAACAGCTGCTCGGCGTCGATGATGGCGAGTGCGGCGGGGTCATTGGTCGTCAGCGCGCTGTCGTCGTCCACCCAGCCCCCCTCAGCCTCCGCGTACACGCGTGTGCTCGACACCATCAGGATGCCGGCGGGACGATGCGAACCCAGGCCATCAAGCACGGTGCGCACGGCGTGGGTGAAACCTGCCTGATAGCCTTCAACACCGCCGCCTGCCGGTTTCAGGGTCAACAACACGAAATCGGGCGCCAGCGCCTCCAGCACGGAGAGATCAGCATTCGCTGCGGCGTAGTCGGCGGCGAGGCCCGCAAACCCCGCGGGGAGCCTGCTGGTGTCCCGGCGCAGGCCGGTGACGGACCAGCCGACCTCGAGTAACAGACTACCCGCGCGCGCGCCCAAATCGCCACAACCCACAATCAGCACACTTTTGCTCTTCATCTTGCCTTCCCTGACTGGTTACACTAACGGGCTTTCACCCGAACGGGCTCGCCTGCGTGTTTCCAGTGTACTGTAGTCTTCACCGACGAGCCCACCAAGCCGCGCCCCGTGCATCGTTGCGAGGCTTGTGTCCGCGGGCGGCCAAGGACACCCACCGTGGCAGTGCTTGAGCCCATTCCGCTGACGGCTTTGCGCGGTGTTGGCCCCAAGCTGGCGCAACAGCTGGCAGACTATGGCGTCACTCAGGTGGAGGACCTGCTTTTCCACCTGCCCTTACGCTACCAGGACCGCACACGTATCACCCCCATTGCCGGCCTGCAGGAGGGCAGTGAAGTCTCTGTAGAGGGCGAGGTGCGTCTGGCGGATATCGTCTTCGGCCGGCGTCGCAGCCTGGTCGCGCGCATTCAGGACGGTACTGGCACGCTGACACTGCGTTTCTTCCATTTCAGTGCCGCGCAGAAAAACAGCCTGCAGCCCGGCACCCGCGTACATTGCTTTGGCCAGGTAAGGCGTGGCGCCAACGGCTTCGAGATCTTTCACCCGGAGTACCGCGTGCTGGAGCCGGGAGAGCCTGGTAGCGCCACTGGTGGCGCGCAGCCGGCAACGCTCACACCGGTCTACCCGACCACCACCGGCATTGGCCAGGCGCAATGGCGCAAGCTGTGCAGCCAGGCCCTGGGCTTTCTGCAGCGCGCCCAGCCACGCGACCTGCTGCCCGCCGGCAGCCGGCAAGCCTTCACGCTGGTACAGGCGCTGCAATACCTGCACGCGCCGCCACCGGATGCCCCGCTGGACGCCCTGCTGGAGGGTCGGCACCCGGCGCAGCTGCGCCTGGCTCTGGAGGAACTCGTCGCCCACCATCTGTCACTGCTGCGCCTGCGCGCGCGCCAGCAGGCCACCCCCGCGCCGGCACTGGCGAGCGACGCAGGGCAGCGCCTGCAGCACACGCTGCTGCAGCGCTTGCCCTTCAGCCCGACCGGGGCACAGCAGCGTGTCATGGCAGAAATCGCCACGGATCTGGCCCGCCCCATACCCATGCTGCGCCTGGTGCAGGGTGATGTCGGCTCGGGGAAAACCCTGGTGGCGGCCCACGCCGCCCTGCAGGCCATCGCCAATGGCTTTCAGGTTGCGCTCATGGCGCCCACCGAAATCCTTGCTGAGCAGCACCGGCTCAACTTCGAGGCGTGGTTCACACCTCTGGGCATTGGTGTGGAGTGGCTCAGTGGGCGGGTGAAAGGTAAAGCCCGTGAAGCGGCGACCGCGCGGCTCGCCGCCGGCGAGGCGGCCCTTGCGGTGGGTACCCACGCCCTGTTTCAGGAGAGCGTGACGTTTCAGCGCCTGGGCCTGGTGATGGTCGATGAGCAACACAAGTTCGGCGTACATCAGCGCCTCGCCCTGAGCCAGAAAGCTGGCGCCGAGGGCCGGCCACACCAGCTGGTGCTGACCGCCACTCCCATTCCGCGCACACTGTCCATGGTCGCCTACGCCGACCTCGATTTCTCGGTCATTGATGAACTGCCGCCGGGCCGCGAGCCGGTGACCACGGTGTTGATCGACAGCCAGCGCCGCGAACAGGTTATCGCTCGCGTGGCCGGCGCCTGCGCCAGCGGGCGACAGGCTTACTGGGTGTGCACCTTGATCGAAGAGAGTGACTCGCTGCAGGCGCAGGCAGCGGAGGCCACCGCCGAACTGCTGCGTGAAGCCCTGCCGGGGCTGCAGGTCGGTCTGGTGCATGGGCGCATGAAGCCCGGCGAGAAAGCGGCCGTGATGGCGGCTTTCAAGGGCGGCGAGATTGCACTGCTGGTGGCGACCACGGTCATCGAAGTGGGTGTGGACGTGCCCAACGCCAGCCTGATGGTCATCGAGAACCCGGAGCGGCTGGGGCTGGCGCAACTGCACCAGCTGCGCGGACGCGTGGGCCGCGGCGGTGGCGCCAGCCACTGTGTGCTGTTGTACCAGTCACCCCTGTCGCGCAGCGGCCAGCAGCGTCTGGTCGCCATGCGGGAAAGCAACGACGGCTTCTATATTGCCGAGAAAGACCTGGAACTGCGCGGCCCCGGCGAAGTGCTCGGCACGCGACAAACCGGCCTGCTCGCGTTTCGCATCGCCGAGCTGCCGGCACACAATCACCTGTTGGACACTGTGCACGCCATTGCCCACACGCTGCAGCAGGGTGACCCGGAGATCATCGACGCCTTGATCCAGCGCTGGACAGCGAATCGCGAGAAATTTGCCGAGGTGTAGCTGCGCTCAGAGCGCCTGCCACGCGGCCAGCTGTGCCGCCAGCGCCGCGCGGCCGATGCTGTTCAGGCGTGCAACGTTCTCCGCGGGAATGCGCTCGGGGTCTGGCCAGGAGGCCAGCGCCCGTTCCAGCATGTCCTCCCGCAGCAGGTGTATCACCGGCAGCGGCGCGCGGTTGCTGAAATGACTCGCAGCCTGCGGGGGCTCACCGGCAAACTGGTACTGCGGGTGAAAACTTGCCAACTGCACAATGCCCTCAAGTCCCGCAGCCACCAGCAGCGCATTGGCGTGGTCGAGAAAATCCAGGTAGTCGTCAAAAGACGCCAGCCCCCCGCTGAAGGCCAGCAAAGTGGTGGCGACTTCATCCTCGTCGCTGCGCAGGAGCAGGTCGAATTCCGCCAGCAGGCAGCTGGCCATTACGCGTTGCCCCGCCGCGCTGTCATCCGCGTCGCAGACCACCAGACGCAACGCCGGCGACCCCAGCAGGGGCCGTGCAAAGGGGCACAGGTTCATCCCGACCACCCCGGTTTCCAGCCAGGCCTCCAGTTGCCGCCGGGCTCGCCCGGCGTCCAGCGCGCCGTGGCTCAGGGCAGTATGGCCGGCAGGGCTTTCTGCAGCTCGATTTTAGCCTTGGTGGCATCGCCGGTGAGCGCAAAGCCCAGCAGCTCGCCCGCGGCATTGCGGAACTCCGCGCGCACATCGCTGCCGTCAGCGTCGATCTGCCATTCGCCCTCGGCGCCCACCGCCGGCGGTGCCACCACAACCGGGCAGGCCGGCGTTTTGATGGTCACCGGCATGGGTGGGTATACCACTTCCGTGGGCTCACCAGCGAGAGTCTTGCCCAGCGCGCGGGAACAGGCTACCAGCGGTGCCACGTAGACCAGCACGTGGCCCGCCACTTCGGCACAGTCGCCCAGGGCGTAAACGTTGGCTGCGCTGGTCTCCAGCAGGCGGTTGGTCACCACACCCCGGTTTACGTCGAGGCCGGCGGCTTTGGCCAGGTCTACCCGCGGGCGTACCCCCACGGCGGACACCACGATGTCGGCGGTAATGCGCTCGCCATTGTTCAGGCTCACCACAACGCCCTCTTCGCCACGATTGACCGCGGTGACCAGCGGGCCAAAATGGAAACGGGCACCCTTGGCCTCCAGAGCCGCCTGCACCGCCTTGCCAGCGGGCTCGGGCAGCAGCGTGGGCAGGCAGTAACCCAGCGGGTCAACCGCCTCCACCTCGTAGCCGCCATTCAGCAGGTCATTGGTGAATTCACACCCGATCAGGCCACCCCCGATGATGCACACCTTGCGCACGCTGTTCTTCTGCATCGCAGTGCGGAAGTCATCGTAGTCGAGCAGGTCATTCACCGAGTACACCAGTTCCAGCGCATCGCCTTCAATGGGCGGCTGAATGGTCTGCGCGCCCAGCGCCAGCACCAGCTTGCCGTAGTGAATCACGGTCTCTGCATCACCGACCTTGATAATCTGGTTGGCGGTGTCGATGCCGGCGACGTGGGTCATGGTCCACACACTGGCTTTCAGCTGCTTGCCCATGGATCCGGCGTCCAGCTGGGCGAGGTCGTCCGCGCTGGTGTCCTTGGTATAGCCGGTGGACAGCATGGGCTTGGAGTAGGAGCGGCCATCGTCGGAGGTGATGAGGATCAACGGGGTTTCGCTGTCGTGTTTGCGGAACTCCTTGGCCACACCATAACCGGCCAGGCCGGTGCCAATAATCACCACCGGCGGGTGAACCTTGTCTGCAACCGGCTCCTCGTGGTGCGGTGTTTCGTCGACCGGGGACTCCTCGATCAATTCGAAATCTTCCTTGCCCACACCGCAGTCGGGGCACAGCCAGTCTTCGGGCACATCTTCCCACTTGGTACCCGGCGCAATGCCATCATCCGGCCAGCCTTCTTTTTCGTCGTAGATCAGGCCACAGACTATGCATTCCCACTTGCTCATAATGACACTCACTCTCGTTCGGTTACGCGGGTCGTCAGCGCCTGTGCCACGCGCAATTGCCGGTGGCGGAAGACGACCTGATTAGGAGCAAAACACTATAGAGTTACGGGAAAATTGTGCAAGCGCTTTGCGGGCTGGGGCTGGACAGAACTTCGCGCTGGTTTAACACCCTTGCATGCCCAACGCAGCTGGCGCATGCTCGCGCCTTTGTATTTCCGGAGACCCGGTTATCGTGCCCGCCCCCCTGCCGGCAGACTCAGGCCGCGACCCACTGTGGCGCCCAGAGCAACAATTCACCAGCACCCAATTGGCGGCGGCCCGCCGCCGCTGGCTGCTTGATGATGGCTCACTGACCGCACGCCTGGTCGCCCTCGACGCAGGTACGTTCAGCGTGCACAGGCTCTATCAAGGCTGGCAGGTGCCGCTGCCGTCTGAACAGCGCCTGCTGCAGGTACCGGCACGCCAACGCGCACTGGTGCGCGAAGTGCTGCTCCGGCTCGACGGGCAGGCCGTAGTGTTCGCCCGCAGCGTGTTCCCGATCAGCAGCCTGAACGGCGAGCTTGCCCACCTGCGCAAGCTGCAGCATCGCTCGCTGGGCGCGATTCTGTTTCGTTACCCCGGCATGCAAAGAAGCCCCTTCGAGCTGGCGCGACTGAGCGGCCACAGTGCCTACATGGCGCCCTGGGTGCGCCAGGAAGGGCCAGCCTGGGCGCGGCGCTCCTGCTTCGATATCAGGGGCAAACGCCTGCTGGTCAGTGAAGTTTTCCTGCAGGGGTTTACGCCCTGGGACGCCTCGCTGGCGGTACACCGCAGCCGGCGCGGCACAGTGAGCGCTGCAATCCACCGCATAAAGCAGTAAGCTTGCCGCTCGTCTCGCCACAGCCCACGCAGCATGTCCGCAACCATTTCCACTTCCGCCCTGCTCAAACTCGTGCGTTTCGATCGGCCCATCGGCACCCTGCTTCTGTTGTGGCCGACCCTCGGCGCGCTGTGGATAGCCGCAGAGGGCACGCCTGAGCCGCGCCTGGTCATCATCTTCTGCCTCGGCACGCTGCTCATGCGCTCGGCGGGCTGCATCGTCAACGATCTTGCCGACCGACACTGGGACGGCAGCGTGACGCGCACCCGCGAGCGCCCGCTGGTCACCGGTGCGGTGACGGTGACCCAGGCTCGAGCCCTGTTCCTGCTGCTATGCCTGGCCTCCTTCGGACTGGTGCTGCTGACCAATACCCTGACCACCCTGCTTTCGGTGGTCGGTCTCCTGCTCGCCTCTACCTATCCCTTCATGAAACGCTACACCTACTGGCCACAGGTGGTTTTGGGGGCGGCATTTTCCTGGGCCATTCCCATGGCATTTGCTGCCCAGCTGGAGGCGTTGCCCTCAGCGCTCTGGCTGCTCTATCTCGCCAACCTGTTGTGGACCATGGTCTACGATACCCAGTACGCCATGGTCGACCGGGACGACGATATCAAGGTGGGGATCAAATCCACGGCGGTGCTGTTCGGTGACGCGGACCGACTGGTCATCGGTGCCCTGCAGGCGCTCTGCTTGCTCGCCTGGCTGCTGGCCGGACAGCGTTTCGGTTTGGGCGCTGCCTATTACCTGGGCGTACTTGTCGCCGCGTTGCTATTCGGTTATCACCAGTACCTGATACGCGGGCGCGACCGCGCTGCCTGCTTCCGCGCGTTCCGTCACAACAACTGGGTGGGGCTGGCACTATTCATGGGTATTGCACTGCATTATTTCTTCAGCGCCCCGGCGTGAGCGCGGTGACCACCGAAAGCACAGCGCCAGCGCCGCCGACTGCGGAATTCATCGACAGCCTTGCGCGGGTCAACGCCACCGAGTGGGATGCGGTGGCCGGCAGCGACTACCCGTTTCTGCAACACCGCTTTTTATACGGCCTGGAAACGACCGCCTGCACAACCGCAGATACCGGCTGGCAACCCTGCCACCTGCTGCTGCGCCGGGGCGCAAAGCTGGTTGGCCTGTTACCGCTGTACCTGAAGGCGCACTCTTACGGCGAATACGTCTTCGACTGGTCCTGGGCGGACGCCTGGCAACGTTCGGGACTGGAGTACTACCCCAAGCTGGTGTCCGCCGTACCCTTCACCCCGGCCACCGGGCCGCGCCTGTGTGTGGCCGACGGGGAAGATGCCGCCAACCTGTGGCCAGCCGCAAGGGCCGCCATTGAGGAGTTCGCCAGCGCGCGCGGCCTGTCATCCTGGCATCTGCTGTTTCCGGATGAGGACACCTCCAACCGGCTGCTGGCGGCCGGGTTACCTCAGCGCATGACCACACAATTCCACTGGTTCAACGCCAACTACGGCAGCTTTGATGATTTTCTCGCCGGGTTTGCCAGCCGCAAACGCAAGAACCTGCGTCGCGAGCGCGAACGCGTGGCGCAGCAGGGGCTGAGCCTGCAACTGCTGCGCGGCGCCGAGATATCGGCAGCCGACTGGCAACAGTTTCACCGCTTCTACCAGACGACCTACGCGCGGCGCAGCGGCCACGGCGGTTACCTCACCCGGGACTTCTTTCTGCAGACGGCGGCCTCTCTGGGGGAGCAGGCGATCATGGTGGTCGCGCGGCACAGCGGGCAAGCGGTGGCCGCCGCCCTCTACTTCCGCTCATCCACCACTCTGTATGGCCGCTATTGGGGCTGCAGCGCCGACTTCGACTGCCTGCACTTCGAAGCCTGCTACTACCAAGGCATTGAGTACTGTATTGCCGAGGGGCTGCAGCGCTTTGACCCGGGCGCCCAGGGCGAGCACAAGATTCAGCGCGGTTTTCAGCCGGTACACACCTACTCCAACCACTGGATCGCCGACCCGCGGCTGGCTGAGGCGGTTGCGGATTTCACCCGCCGGGAGCGTCCGCATATTGAGGCCTACCGGGAAGACGCCGCAAGCCTGCTGCCGTTTCGCCGCGAGAGCTGAACCGCGTCAGCGCATATCGAAGTCGGCGAAGTCCGGCCCGCGCATGTGCCACCAGTAATAGAGCGTGGAATTGGGCCAGTTGTTGACCACCTTGCCCGCGGCGTTCTTGTACCAACTGTCGCAATTGGCTACCCACACCGTACCGGCCAGCTCTCCCTGCATGTGGTCGTTGTAGGCGCGCATCGCCGCGGCGTTCACGTCCAGCGCATGCAGATCATGCGTGAGGAGTTTTTCGATACAGGCCGCCGCGTAGCGCACCTGACGCTCCACCATGAAGATGATCGAGTTGCTGCCGAGGTTGGTGTTGGGGCCATAGAGCATGAACAGATTGGGGAAGCCCGTCACACACACGCCGCGATAGGCTTCCGCGCCCTGCGCCCAGGCCTCGGCCAGGCTGCGCCCGCCGCTGCCTGCGAAATTGACGCCGGACAGCATGGCCGATGTGTTGAAACCCGTGGCGTAGATAATCACATCGGCAGGGCGCGCCTCGCCATCTGCCGACACCACGCCGTCGGCATCCACAGCGGTGATTGCCGCTGTCACCAATTCCACGTTGTCGCGGGCAAATGCCTGATAGTAATCATCCGCAACCAGAATACGCTTGCAGCCGACCGGGTAGTCCGGCGTCAGCTCTCTGCGCAGGGTGGGGTCATCAATGTGTTCCTGCAGGTGATCGCGCGCCCATTTCTCCCACAGCGGGCGCAGCAGGCGGCTATTGCGCAGCACCGGGTAGAACAGCAGCTCTCCGCGCAGGTACACAGCGGCCCGGTGCAGTTTCTGCAGCCAGGGCCAACGTGCAAAGCGGCGCTTGGCGCCCTCGGAGTAATCACTGTCGTTGCGTTTCACCACATAGTTCGCGCTGCGCTGGTAGACATACAGCTGCGCCGCCTTGCGCGCCACGTGCGGGATGAACTGCAGTGCGCTGGCGGCGTTGCCGACGACCGCCACACGTTTGCCTTGCAGGTCGATATCGTGGCGCCAGCGCGCGGAGTGGAATTGCTCGCCGGCAAAGGTTTCCGCGCCGGCAAACGCCGGGGTGCTGGGAATATTCAACTGGCCCAGACCGCTCACCAGCGCACGGCCGCGCAGCAGCTCGCCGCCTTCCAGGGTCACCTGCCACTCGCCGGCGGCCTCGTCGAAGTCGGCACTGTGCACTGCAGTCGACAGGCGCAGCCGGTCACGCAGGCCGTACTTGTCCGCGCAGTGTTCAAAGTAGGCCCGAATTTCATCGTGGGGAGAATACTTCCGCGACCAGTTCGGATTCGGCTCAAACGAGTAGCTGTAGAGTACCGAGGGCACATCACAGCAGGCACCGGGATAGGTGTTGTCGTACCAGGTGCCGCCCACGCCCGCGGATTTTTCCAGAATCACGAAATCGTCGATTCCCAGTTCCCTCAGGCGCACGCCCATGCAGATGCCGGACATGCCGGCGCCGATAATAATGACCTGGTGGCTGTTCGAGTGACTCATGCACTGTTCCTGTTATGGTTATATGTCACAGCGGCCGAGTGGCGTCAGTTTGGCGCCGCCTCGCGCGTGAACACCGGTTCCCGCGGCCCCGACTCCTTGGGATTGTAACGGTAGCCATCGGCTCCGAAATCGCGCAGCGCCTCGGGCTCGTTCAGGCTGTTCTCGATGATGAAGCGCGCCATTTGCCCGCGGGCTTTTTTCGCATAAAAACTGATGATCTTGTACTTGCCGTGCCGCAGCTCCTTGAACTGGGGTGTAATCACCTCCCCGTCGAGTGCACGCGGCCGCACGGCCTTGAAGTACTCGTTGGACGCCAGGTTCACCAGCACCGGGCTGCCGCTCTTGCCCAACTGGGCATTCAAATTGCGCGTGATGGCATCGCCCCAGAACTGGTACAGGTTGCTGCCGCCACGGTTGGCAAAGCGCAGGCCCATCTCCAGCCGGTAGGGCTGCATCAGGTCCAACGGGCGCAACAGGCCATACAGGCCAGACAGAATACGCAGATGCTGCTGCGCGAAGGCCAGTTGGGCACTGGTTAGCGTATCCGCATCGAGGCCGGTGTAGACGTCTCCGCGAAATGCCAGCAACGCCTGCTTGGCGTTGTCCAGGGTGAAAGGCGGTGCCCAGTTGTGAAAGCGGGCGTGGTTGAGTTGGGCGATGTTGTCGCTTACGCCCATCAGCTCACGAATATCCTCGGGGGCGAGCCTGCGGGCATCCTCAACCAGCTCGGCGGCCTCCTGCATGAACTGGGGCTGCGTGTTCTTGCGGGTGTGGGCAGGAGTTTCGAAGTCCAGCGTCTTGGCTGGTGAGATGAGTGTCAGCATGAAACGTTTTCCGTGGATGGCGCGTGCCGGGAACACAGCTTTCGCCTGAAACAGCGGCCTATGATACCCTGCACCGGTTTGTTCAAAAAGACCAATAACAGATGCGTCTGCTCGCCCGTGTGGCCCATTTCATCGACCGGTTTACCGAAGCCTCCGGGCGCCTGCTCGCCTGGCTGATACTGGCGATGGCCTTGGTGACCACGGCCGTCGTGGTGTTGCGCTACGGCTTGAACACCGGTTCGATTATGGCGCAGGAAGCCATCATGTACCTGCACGGCTGCCTGTTCATGCTGGGTGCCGCCTACACACTGAAGCACGATGCCCATGTCCGTGTGGATATTTTCTACCGGCAGTTTTCGCCTCGCGGCAAGGCGTGGATCAACAGCCTGGGGGGTGTCACCTGCCTGTTGCCCCTGTGCGCTTTCCTGCTGTTCATGAGCTGGGACTACGTGGCAGCTGCCTGGGCAATCCGTGAGACGTCGCCGGAACCCGGCGGCATTCCGGCGGTATTTCTGCTCAAGACCCTGCTGCCGTTGCTGGCTGTGAACCTGTTTCTGCAGGCACTCGCGGAAACCCTGCGCAACACCCTGTACCTCGTCGGGGAGACCGGGTAATGGACGGTACCATCGCGCTGTACCTGTTTGCCTGCATCTGCCTGCTGCTCATGCTGGGCTTTCCCGTGGCCTTCACGCTGGCGGGGGCATCGCTGGCCTTCGCTGCGGTAGGCATCATTGCCGGGCATTTCGACCCGGCCTTTCTCGCCGCATTGCCCGCGCGGATATTCGGCACCATCAACAACGATACCCTGATTGCCGTCCCCCTGTTCATTCTCATGGGCGTGATACTGGAGAAGTCGCGCATCGCGGAGCAGCTGTTGGGCACCATGTCGCGCAGCTTCGGTGCTTTCCCCGGGGGGCTGGGCATCGCCGTGGTACTGGTGGGTATGCTGCTCGCGGCGAGCACCGGCATTGTCGGGGCCACGGTAGTGACCATGGGGCTGTTGTCGCTACCGAGCATGCTCAAGGGGGGCTATGACCCCGCGCTGGCAGCAGGCACGATTTGCGCTACCGGCACACTGGGGCAGATCATCCCGCCCTCTATCGCACTGGTGCTACTGGGGGACGTGCTCTCCAACGCCTATCAACAAGCGCAGCTCAACGTCGGTATCTTCAACCCGAAAACCGTATCCGTGGGCGACCTGTTCATGGGCGCGCTGCTGCCTGGCCTGTTGCTGGTGGCTCTGTATCTGGCCTACATCATCGGAGTTGCCCACCTGAACCCGCGGCGGGCACCGAATGTGGAAACTGCGCCGGTGTCAGCCGCAGAAATACTGGGCAGCCTCGCCCCGCCGCTGGCGCTGATCAGCCTGGTGCTGGGTTCGATTCTCGCCGGGGCCGCCACGCCCACGGAAGCCGCGGGTGTGGGGGCAACGGGCGCGCTGCTGCTGGCCTGGATCAAGCGCGAGATGCCCTTCGCCCGGTTGCGGGAGACGGTTATCGACAGCATGAAGGTGACCTGTATGGTCTTCATGATCCTGATCGGGGCCGCGGTGTTCTCACTGGTGTTCCGCGGTTTCGGCGGTGAGGACCTCATTCACCACTGGTTTGATCGCATGCCCGGCGGCGTGTTCGGCGCTACGCTCATTGTGATGCTGGTCATCTTCCTGCTCGGCTTCATTCTCGATTTTATCGAAATCACCTTCGTGGTGGTGCCCATTGTTGGGCCGGTACTGCTGATGATGGGGCTCGACCCCATCTGGCTGGGTATCATGATCGCCCTCAACCTGCAGACCTCTTTCCTCACGCCCCCGTTCGGCTTTGCCCTCTTCTACCTGCGGGGGGTGGCTCCGGCGGCTCTGCACACCAGCGCTATCTACCGTGGAGTCATTCCTTTTATACTGATCCAGCTGCTGGTACTGGCGGCCCTCTGGATATGGCCACCGCTGGCAACCTGGTTGCCGGCTGCGCTGAAATAGCGCCTGCTGCGTACACACTTTTCTGGCAAACGAATTCGGGCAACACATGAACGACATAGACGACACACCGGTACCCCAAGGCGAACTGTCCATCCAAACCGTGGCGATGCCCAAGGACACCAACGCCGAGGGCGACATTTTCGGCGGCTGGCTGCTGTCGCAGATGGATATGGCCGGCGCCATCACCGCTGCCGACGTGGCCGGCGGCCGCGTTGCCACAGTGGCCATTGAAGGCATGGCGTTTCTGACGCCCGTGCACGTGGGCGCGGTGGTGAGCTGTTACAGCGATGTGCTGGAGGTGGGGCGCAGCTCGGTACGCATCGTGGTTGAGGTGTGGATCAACTCCAAGCACGATGGCGAGCCGATAAAAGTGACCGAGGGCGAGTTCGTGTTCGTGGCGATCGACGAAAAAGGCCGCACCCGCGCCATCAAGCGCTGATCACTGCGCGTCCAGCACCTCGTCCCGTGCGTTGATGTAGGCCTGCTCGGAAATGTGGTGGTAGGCTCTTACACCCTCATAAAACGTGAGAAACGAGGCGTAAATGCGCGCCGCCAGCGGATCGCTGGCCACCAGCTCCTGCATGGTCTGCTCGCTGGCCCGCTGCAGCGCCCGCATGACATCGTCGGGCAGCTGCCGCAATTGCACGCCGTGTCTATCAACCAGCTCCTGTAGCGCCGCGTTATTGCGCGCGGTGAACTCATCCAGCATCATCTGGTTGGCCGCGCGTGCCGCCGCGGTCACAATGGCCTGCAGGTCTGGCGGCAGGGCCTCGTAGGAGTCCTTGTTGATGATCAGTTCCAGCATCGCACCCGGCTCGTGCCAGCCGGGGTAATAGTAATACTTGGCCACCTCATGCAGGCCCAGCGCCAGATCGTTATAGGGGCCTACCCACTCGGCGGCGTCGATCACGCCGGTCTGCAGCGATGTATAGAGTTCACCGCCGGATATGCGCACAGACGTGCCACCGGCGGCCGTGAACACATCGCCCGCCAGGCCCGGGATGCGCATTTTCAGGCCCTGCAAATCCGCCAGTGAATTGATTTCCGTGCGGAACCAGCCCGCCATCTGCACCCCGGAATTGCCACCGGCAAAGGGAATGATATTGGCCGGCGCATAGGCCTCCCGCCACAGCTCCAGACCGCCGCCGTAGTGCAGCCAGGCATTGATCTCCTGGGCGGTCATGCCGAAGGGAATGGCGGTGAAGAAGACGGAGGACGGGATCTTGCCCTTCCAGTAGTAGGCGGCGCCATGTCCGGCATCGGCCACGCCCTGGCTCACGGCATCGAACACTTCAAATGCGGGCACCATCTCACCCGCACCGTACACCCTGGCCGTGAGGCGACCGTTGCTCATTTCGCCCACCATGCGCGCGAAATTCTCGGCGCCCGCACCCAGGCCGGGAAAGTTCTTTGGCCAGGTGGTAACGATTTTCCAGCTATAGTGGGCCTGTTCACCACCACTGCCCGCCTGCACGCCATCGCGCCCGGCGAGGGCACTCACGCCCCCGGCGCGCTCTGCGGCCCACAAGCCAATCACCAGCACCAAAGCCGCCAGCAGCAACAGGATGATTGCGGGGGTATAGCGATGTTCGGTGCGGGACTGCGGCATATTGTTCTGCTTATCGTTGGAAAATCAGTTGCTTAGGGGCAGTGAGCATAGCACCCATGCCGGTGCGAACAAACTGCCCTGCGTACCGCTCACAGCAACTGCAGCTTGGCGTATTGCAGCACCAGCCACTTGCTGCCCTCGGCGTCAAAGTTCACCTGTACACGGGCGTTATTACCCCCGCCCTCGAAGTTGAGCACAGTGCCCTCGCCGAACACCGGGTGGTAAACCCGCTGCCCCAGGCTCAGCCCCGTGTCTGGCACGCGGGCCTGCGTGAGGCTGCTTACCGGCCGGCTAATGCTGGTATGCAGGCGCACCTCCTGCAGCAGGTCGACAGGAATTTCCCGAATGAAGCGCGACGGCGTGTTGTAGCTTTCGCTGCCGTGGATGCGCCGTGACTCGGCGTAGCTGATGACCAGGCGCTGCATGGCCCGGGTAATGCCCACATAGGCCAGGCGTCGCTCCTCTTCCAGGCGCCCGGGTTCCTCCAGCGACATGCGGTGCGGAAACAGATTCTCTTCCATGCCCGCGAGAAACACCAGGGGAAACTCGAGGCCCTTGGCAGAGTGCAGTGTCATCAGTTGCACGCTGTCTTCAAAGTCATCCGCCTGGGCGTCGCCGGCATCAAGGGCCGCGCTGTCCAGGAATTGCTGCAGGGGCGAGAGTTCGTCACCCTGGGGGCTGAACTGCTTCGCGGCGCTCACCAGTTCCTCCAGGTTCTCCACTCGGGCCTGACCTTTTTCTCCCTTCTCGTTGCGGTGAAACTCCACCAGCCCGGAGCCTGTGATCACCTGTTCCGCCAGCTCGTCCAGGGTCAGTTCATCGGTACCCGAGTCGAGCTCGTTGATAAGTATCTGAAAACCCTCCAGCGCGCCCAGGGCCCGCGGTGGCAGACGCTTTTCCTCCCGCGCGAGGTCGATGGCCCGCCACATCGGTACGCCCCGCTCGCGCGCGATCTCGCGCACGGTTTCCAGCGTTTTGCTGCCGATGCCTCTGGGCGGAGTGTTCACTACGCGCTCAAGCGCGGCGTCATCTCCCCGGTTAGTAATTAATCGCATATAAGCCAGCGCGTTGCGAATTTCCAGGCGCTCATAGAAGCGCTGGCCTCCGTAAATACGGTAGGGAATCGCGTTGCGAATAAGGGCTTCCTCAAGCACCCGCGACTGCGCATTGGAGCGATACAGAATCGCCACCGAAGCGCGTTCGCGGCCTTCATTGATCCAGGACTCCGCCTGCTCGACAATGAAACGCGCTTCATCCTGTTCGTTGAACCCGGCATACAGCGCGATGGGATCCCCCTCTTCCCCGTCCGTCCACAGCTCCTTCCCCAGCCGCCCGGCGTTGTGCGCGATAACACCATTCGCGGCGCGCAGGATGGTCTGCGTCGAACGATAATTCTGCTCCAGCCGCACCGTGTGGGTGTGGGCGAAATCATCACCGAAGCGCTGGATATTCTCGATCTTTGCCCCGCGCCAGCCGTAGATGGACTGGTCGTCGTCGCCCACCGCGACCACCGGAATGCGATCACCGGCGAGCACCCGCAGCCACGCGTATTGAATGGTGTTGGTGTCCTGGAACTCGTCGACGAGGATCTGGCGAAAGCGATCGCGATAATGGTTCAGCACCGCCGGGCTGTGCAGCCACAGCTCGTGCGCGCGCAACAGCAGCTCGGCAAAGTCCACCATGCCGGCGCGCTCGCAGGCGCTTTCATAGGCGCGATACACCTGCAACATGGTTTGCCCGAACAGATCGCCCGCCGGCACCTCCACGTGTGCGGCACGCAGACCTTCATCTTTCTGCGCATTGATGAACCACTGCGCCTGGCGCGGCGGCCAGCGGGATTCATCCAGGTCCAGCTCCCGACAGACACGTTTGACCAGGCGCAGTTGATCGTCACTGTCGAGAATCTGGAAGTTCTGCGGCAGGCGAGCTTCTTTCCAGTGCGCCTTCAGCAGCCGGTGAGCGAGGCCGTGGAACGTGCCCACCCACATGCCGTGGGCAGGCAGCTGCAGAACCTCCTCAATGCGCGAACGCATCTCGCGCGCCGCCTTGTTGGTAAACGTGACCGCAAGAATGGACCAGGGCGACACATCCTGGGCGCGAATCAGCCAGGCGATACGGTGCACCAGCACGCGGGTCTTGCCGCTGCCGGCGCCCGCCAGCACCAGCAGGTTTGGGCTTTCGTCAGCCACCGCTTCACGTTGGGCGGCATTCAGTGGGGAGAGAATATCGGATACGTCCATCGCGCTATTCTACCGAAATTCTGCCGCGCGCGAACGAACTCCTGCCCGTCGATTGCATCGCCGAGCGCATTGCGGGCAGGCCTCTGGTATTATCCGCAAAGGCCAAACGGCACAGCGGAGTGAATAGATGAACGATAACAGGCGCGACGATCCCAACCAGGAGGACTCCGCGGATCAGGACTGGACGCCCTGGATGGATGACGATGCCAGCGATGACGACCTCCCCAGCTTCTCCCATGACAGTGAGGAAGACAGCGGAGACGCAGGCCGCGGCGATGCCCTCGAGGACGACATTCTGGATGACCTCGCTGAGTACGACAGCGATAACCCACCGGCCCCCGCCGTACCGCCCGTACCACCCGTGTTGCCTGTCACCGGGCAGACCAGGCCGCTGCCCCAGACAACAAGCTATCCCGATATCGATGCCAGAGACGATGCCAGCCCTGACAACAGCGACTATGAAGATGGCTGGGAAGAGGACGAGTTCGAGGAAGAGGTCCGCTATGACACCCAACCCGCACGCTTCACGGATACCTGGCCGATTGGCCTGATCGCGGTTGCCGCCCTGGCACTGGTGTTGCTGGCAGCCGGTGGCTACGGCGTGATGAAACAGCGCGCGGCAATGGAGCAGCAGATTCGCGAACTGCAGGCGCAGTTGGCGGTGGCCGCGAAACCGGATGATGTCAGCGATGCCCGCGCCAGCCTGGAAACCCTGCAGGCCGAGAACAGTCAGTTGTCGGATAACCTGGCGGCCCTGCGCGATGAAAACCGCCAGCTCAGCGACACGCTGGCCGGCCTTGAGCAACAGCTTACGGCGCAGCGCGCGGCCACGGCGCGGGCCACACCCGCCGCTGCGAGCAAGCCGGCGGCGCCAGAAGCGGCCCCTGCCGCCGCCAAACCGGCGCCTGCTGCCAGCGGCGACTGGTTCGTGAACTTCGGCAGCTACAGTGAACGCAGCGTGGCCGAGCGCTGGTCCAGCCGCATCAAGCCAGGTGCCGGCCGCGTGACGGTAAGCAGCGCCCAGCGCGACGGTGAAACGTTCTACCGTGTGCGCGTTATCGGCCTGGCGTCAGACAGCGCGGCACAGACGGTTGCCCGGCAGCTGGAACGTGAGTACAGCCTGTCCAAACTCTGGGTCGGCAAGGAATGAACCGGGCGCCATCTTGGCAGTTACCCGCCGGGCTGCTAAGGTTTGCCCACCATCCAATAAGGAGTACGAGCATGAACGTTGCAAAATCCCTGCTGGCAGTGCTGGCACTGGGCAGTTCCATGGCTATGGCTGAATGCGTGCAGCCAGAATCCCCGACTCTGCCCAACGGTGGCTCTGCCACCATGGACGACATGATTGCCGGCCAACAGGCGGTGAAGACCTTCCAGGCTGCCAACCTGGAATACATGGCATGCCTGGAGACCCAGTTCACCGCCGCCAAAAAGACCATTGAGGAAGGCAAGGCGAAAGATGCGGAGTCGCTGAAAGCGGCTTACGAGGCAGATGTGGCAGCCTATAACGAAGCGGTCTCTGCCGAAGAGGCGCTGGCAGGACAGTTCAACACCGAGATCCGCGAATTCCGCGCAGCCAACCCCGGCTGATGGACGACCGGGTGCCGTCGGCTGACACGCCGCGGCACCCTCTCTTCCGGCCAACTCAGGCCGATAGCGACTTGGCGTGCTCTTTTAGTGCGGTCCGAAATAGAACGCGCAATGACATGATGTTGCTCACACCACCAAAATTGGGCCGCGCGATAAACGCAATGCTGCGGTGAGGGCCCGGCTCCTCAAGGCGGATAGCCGCCAGCTCCGAACTCCCCGACAGTAACTGGTCCAGCGCCATCTCCGGTACCAGAGTGGAACCCATATGACCCGCCACCATCTGGATCAAGGTGTAGAGGCTGGCACCCTCCAGGGTTTCATCCAGGCTGGACGCCTGTAAATGACAGGCGGCCAGTGCATGGTCCCGCAGGCAGTGCCCGTCTTTCAGCAGCATCAGGCGCGCCTCGCGCAGGTCCACCGCGCGCACCGGTGACGGCAGGTGCAGCGGGTTATCACGGTGGGTCACCACCACCAGGTTCTCGTCCCAGAACGGAAAGTCCAGCAGGCCTTCATGCGCATAGGGCAGCGCGAGCACAGCGGTGTCCAGCTCGCCGCTGCGCACCTTGTCCACCAGTACATGAGACTGCTCTTCGGCGATGGTGAGGCGAAACTCCGGGTATTCGCGGCGCACGGCAGGCAGAACCTTGGGCAGCAGATAGGGGCCGATCGTGGGGATAACGCCCATGGTCATGGGAAAACTCAGCGGCTCCCGGGCCACTGTGGCGAGGCGGTAGATATCGTCCATCTCAAGGGAAATTGCCGTGGCACGTGCCAGGATCTGCTCGCCCACCGGTGTCACCAGCACTTTCTTGTTGTCGCGCTCGAACAGCTGCACACCCAGCTGCGACTCCAGTTCGGCAATGGCCGTGCTGAGGGCTGACTGGGAAATCGCGCACTGCTCCGCCGCCTTCTTGAAATGCAGGGTATGGGCCACGGCGAGCGCGTAGCGCAGCTGTTTGAAGGAAATCATGCGCCTTCAATGCTCCTCAAACGCGAGACGTGCCTGCACCCTACCGCACACGGCCTATACACACCACACAACCGTCAGCCGACTAGAACCATGCCGCAGGCATGTTCAGTGGTTCATCATAACGCTGCAGCAGAATCTCCGCTTCATGTTGGTACTTCGGCAGCTCCCAGTGCGCGAAGAACCTGGCGGCTTGCAACTTGCCCTGATAAAAATCTGCTTCTGCCGGTGACAGGTCATCGTCGCGCAAACAGGCGGCAGCCGCCAGCGCCTGCTTCAACCACATCCAGGCGGCAAAAACGCGCCCGAACAGGTCCAGGTAGACGGTGGCATTTGCCAGGCCCGCCGCGCGCTCGCGGGCGATTTCGGGCTGCAGGGTGTCGGTGACGTGGGCTAGCGCGGTGACCGCACGCTGCAGTTCCGCCGAGATTTCCGCAACTGTGGCATGGCCATCACCCAAGCCGCGCCGCAGGTCGGCTTCGATGGTCTCGATCAGGCGCCTGAAAACCGCTCCGCCTTCAGCACCGACCTTGCGCCCCAATAAATCGATGGCCTGAATACCCTCGGTGCCCTCGTGTATCGGGTTCAGGCGGTTGTCGCGGTAGTACTGTTCAACCAGATGGTCCCGCGTATAGCCGGCGCCACCGAGCACCTGTATCGCCAGGTCGTTCGCCGCCAGGCAGTATTTGGACGGCCAGGACTTGATCACCGGGGTCACCAGGTCGAGCAGGGCCGCAGCGGCTTCACGGTCGGCCACGGCAGGCGCGGAGCGACTGTCTTCAAACAGCACGCTGGCGTAGAACGTCATTGCCAGTGACGCTTCTGCGTAGGCCTTCTGCGTGAGTAACATACGACGCACATCCGCGTGCTCAATGATCTCAACCTGTGCGCCCCTGTCCTGTTGTTTGGCGAGACGCGACGTTCTGCCCTGCTTGCGCTGCTTCGCATAGAGCAGGGAGTAGTTGTAGCCCTGATAGCCCAGCGCCGTGGCAAACAGACCCACCGCGATACGCGCATCGTTCATCATCTGGAACATGTGCGCGAGGCCCTTGTTGAGGTCCCCCAGCAGGTAACCCACGGCGCCCGCCTGCTCGCCGAAATTGAGCACCGTGGAGGTGGCGTTACGGAAGCCCATCTTGTGCAACAGACCGGCCAAAGCGACATCATTGCGCTCGCCCAGTGTGCCGTCAGGGTTCACCTGCACCTTGGGGCAAATGAACAGCGAAATGCCTTCCTTGCCCGTATCCGGGCACACCGTCTTGGCCAGTACCATATGGATGATGTTTTCAGTCAGGTCGTGATCGCCACCGGAAATATACATTTTCTGGCCGAACAGCCGGTATGTACCGTCATCCGCCGGCCTGGCCCGGGTCGAAATATCCTGCAGCGCGGAGCCCTGCGCCGGCTCGGTGAGGGCCATGGTGCCGGTGAAGCGACCAGACCGCATGTGCGCCAGATAACGGTCTTTCTGCTCGTCAGTGCCAAAGGTCTCCAGCAGGTCGGCCGCCGCGATGCACAACAGGCAGTAACCGGCGGTTCCCGGGTTGGCCGCGTAGAAGTAGGCGTTCGCCGCGCGCATGACGATATACGGCAACTGCATGCCGCCCTCGGCGAAATCACAGGTGGCGGCGAAAAAACCGGCATCCGCAAAGGCCGACCAGGCCTGTTTGGTCTCCGGCACCGTGGTCACGGTGTTGCCGTCGAAGACCGGTTCCTGCGCATCACCCTTGGCGTAGTGATTGAAGAAGTATTTCTCTGCCACGCTTTTGGCGGTCTGCAAGGTCATGCGGATCGTTTCCAGCGTGTGCTCGTTATACCGCTCACGGTTTAGTACTTCGGTGGTGTCAAATACCCTGAACAGCAAAAACTCGATATCGCGGTCATTCAGCAACGGGACTTGCATCGTTCATCCTTAACAGTAAAAAGGTCAATCAGCGGCGGCGCGCGCTAGCCTCGAAGTTCCCGCCGCAGAATTTTGCCTGTGGCGGTCATTGGCAGGCTGTCGGCATATTCGATGATATGCGGCACCTCATGCCTGGCGAGCTTGTTCCTTACCAGGGCCTGCAGCGACGCCGTGAGCGCCTCCGACGGCTCCGCGCCCTCGGCCAGGACGACCACAGCCTTGATAAGCTCCGTCCTCTTTTCGTCGGGCACACCGACAACCGCGACAATCTTGACTTCCGGCGAGGAGAGCAGAACGTCTTCGATTTCCGTGGGGCCGATGCGATAACCCGAGCTGGTGATCACGTCGTCCGAGCGCCCATGAAACCAGAAGTAACCATCGGCATCTCGGCTACCGATGTCGCCGGTGAGCATCCAGTTCCCACTGAATTTCGCGGCGGTTGCCTCGGGGTCATCCAGGTAATAAAGGAACATCGCGGGGTGAGGCCGCTGAATCGCAATATTGCCCCGCTCACCATCGGCGACCTCATTGCCATCCTCGCCGACAATGGCGCACACCGCCCCCGGGGTGGGCTTGCCCAGTGAGCCATGGCGTACCGCCATGAGCTTGGGATTACTGCCAATCATGCCATTGCATTCAGACTGGCCAAAGCCTTCATTGATCGTGAGATTGAAATGCTCATCCGCCCATGCGGCCAGCTCGGCCCCCACCGCCTCCCCGCCCGACAGCACCACGCGCAACTGCACCTTGTCTGTCTCGACCCGCGCGCTGGCCTCACGCATCAGCTTCAACATGGTCGGTGTGAGAAGCGACACGGTCACCTCGTGGTCCGACAGGATACGGAAGGCCTCAACCGGGTCGAAGCCTTTCATGCTGGTGGATACGATCCTGCATCCATGGAAGGTGCCCACCAGGAAGATATCCGCAAACCCGGCCACCCACGCCCAGTCGGCCTGTGACCAGAGGACATCGCCGGGTTGCGGGAAGTAGTCAAACAGGTACTCGAATGCGGACACATTACCGAGGACCGCTCGGTGCGGCATCACCACACCTTTGGGCAAACCCGTGGTGCCCGAGGTGTAATTGATCCACGCCGGCTCTTCGGCGCGCGTAGCGACATTCACCCACGCGTCGGACAGCTCCCGGGTTGCCGTATAAAAGCCCAATGGCCGGTCGGCATCCACTTCCCCGACCACCACGATGTGTTCCAGGGACGGGCAGTCATCGAAGATGTTCTCGATTTTGGCGTAGTTATCCGCATCGACAATGCACAGCCGCGACCGGCTGCCATTGATCCGGTGCTTGAGCGCCTCCTCGCCAAACAGCACAGAAGCCAGACAGGAAACAATCCCGGACTTGAAACAGGCGATGTGCGAGATCGCACATTCCGGCCGCTGTGGCAGGCACACGGTGATGCGGTCGCCACGTACAACACCCAAAGATGCGAACAGGTTCGCGAGTCGATTGGACTGGCGCTGAAGGCTCCGGTAGGTGATCTGATGAAGCTGTTTATCGCTGTCTTCAAAGGTGATGGCGACGCGTTGCTCATCGGCGGCCCAGCGGTCGCAGATTGCATCCGCGATATTGAACATCTCCGGTATCGACCACGAAAACTGCTCGCACAACGCTTCGTAGCTGCTGCATATTGGCAGGCTGCCATTCATTGCGGCGCTCATATCGGTCTCCTTAGCTGTACAGGCGCGCGCGTTTGGCAAAAGCGGCCTTCACGCCCTCGTCTTCCAGCGTCCTGAAGAAATCCGTGTAACTGCGATTCTGGTGGTAGATCGCGTCGATATCCGCACCGGTACGGATGGATTGTTGCATGCCCATATTCTCGAACCAGGTATTGGAAATGCTTTTCAACAGAATGGAGTTGTCCGAGGGCGCCTTGGCGATCTTGGCCGCAACCGCCTGTACGCGATCTTCCAGCTCATCGTGGGGCACCACCTCGTTGACCAGGCCGATGCTCTGCGCTTCCCGGGCATCAATCAGCTTCGAGGTGAGCAACAGTTCCTTGGTTTTGCGCAGGCCAATCAAAATGGGCCAGAACATGATGGACGGGGGAATGCCCAGGTCGCAGGCTGCCGGGTGACCGAAGCGCGCGCGTTCGCTGACGATGGCGAGGTCGCACACGGCAAGGAGTTCCCCCGCCCCCGACAGGCAATCACCCTGAACCTGCGCCACCATCGGCTTGGGGTAGCGCCACATCCGCATCCAGTAGTCCACCAAAGCGTGGATATCCCGGCGATCTGCCTGCAAATCAATGTCGTCGCTGTGTCCAGGATACTGCGAGGTTACCCAGTGTTCACTGCCGAGCTCATAGCCTGAGGAAAAGGCCCGTCCGGTTGACTTGATCACAATCACCGACACTTCCGGGTCGGACCGCACTGAGTTGAGCGCGGTCTCCAGCTCCTCCAGCACCAGTGACGACAGGGCGTTGAGGTTTTTTTCACGGTTGAGCGTGATGGTGAATATCTTGTCCGATGTGTCGGTCAGTAGCGTTTGCAGCGTCTTCATGTCGCAGCTCCCAGGTCAGCTAATTAAGGTTCGTTAGTATGGCCGATACAGTACCTGCGCGCCGGCGAGAAGGCCAGCCCATGAGTGGCTCAGACGGTGTGGTGCGGCTGAAAAGGCGTTACGGTTTCTTCACGTCTCGCAGGCAGAGCAGCCAGACCTGGGCGATGATGATGAACATGGCGACAAAAGACAGCAGAAAGGCGTCGAGGTAAATGGGCTCGTACCAGGTGAACTCCCCCTTGTGGATTCTCACCCAGCCACGGAAATGCTGCATCATCGCCACGCCGGCACCAAAGAAGCCGATGACGGAGGCAAAGTACTTGACGATGAAATGGCTGGAGCCCAGGAGCATCAAGGCACCCAACAGGCCAATAACCGTGCGCTGCACCTGACAGAACGGGCAGGCATAGACCACGTCAAACCAGTCCAGCGACCAGGCACCGATGCTGACGATGATCGCAATGATGCCCAAAGCGCGGAGATGGTTTTGGTAGAAGTCGTATCTGAACATGTAAGGGGCCCTGCAGCTGCGTGGTTCAGGAACTGAATGCGTGCTCAGGTTCAGCACACCTTGATGCCCCAGTATATAAACAGCCCGACACGATTGGCTATAACAGGTACCGTGCTATGGGGCTCTCACTTTGCGGTCAACCCGCCAGCGTAACCACCCACAGCAACCCCACCCCCAACGAACACAGCAGAACCGCCGCCGAGCCCATATCCTTGGCGGCGCCGCTCAAGGGGTGATAATCCTTTCCCACGCGATCCACCACTGCCTCCACAGCGGAATTCAGCAGTTCCACGACCAGCAGGAAAAGCAGGCTGCATAGTAGCAGGGCAGCCTCGGAGGGCGTCAGGTCTGCACAGACGGCGATGACTGAGCCCAGGGCGAGCACCGCGCATTCCTGACGGATAGCCGCTTCGTGCCGGAATGCATAGCGCAGGCCTCGCCAGGAATGCACAAACGCTCTCAGCACCCGTGCAAGGCCTGTGCGCGGAGCTTGCCCGGGCGTGTAGTCCGGTGTTGTGTCGATTGTCGCGGGTTTCGGCACTAGTCTTCTCCGTTGATAGGTGGGGGATACAAACCGCGCCGGTAGGCGAGGCTGCCCCACAGCGCGTGAGCGAGTGCCTCGCGTTCGAGGTCGGGATTTGCCGGCGCGGGAGTCAGGGAAAAGCTTTCCCGGTCGAAGTGATAGGTGGTGACGGGGCGCTCGGGCTGAGTGACTACCACCTCCTGCCCCCGCCAATACGCCTGGTTTGCCCCGTATTGCATGATGGCGCGGCCCTCGTAGGCATCAGGTAGCATGGTGATATCGTGACCCACCATGGGGTGCTGCGATGCAATGCCCAGCAGGGAGAGCAGAGTTGGGGGCAGGTCAATCTGGCTCACCACCCGCGGATCACGCCGCGGCACAATGCCTTTGCCGATAATCAGGCCCGGTATCCTGAAATGTTCAATCGGCACCAGCTGGCGCCCAAAAACGCGGTCATCGTGATCCGCCACAATTAGGAACAGGGTGTCGTCCCAGTAACCACTGTCCCGGGCGAGGGCAAAGAACTCGCCGAGGGCGTGATCGGCGTAGCGGATAGCGTTGCGCTTGGTGTTCGCGGGCAGCTCTACCGGCGTTATCGCATCCGTCGGGTAGTCATACGGTGTGTGGTTGGATGAGCTGAACACCAGGCTGAAGAAGGGCTTGCCCTCCGCATGCAGGCGGGTGAACTCATCGTGCGCCTTGCGCATGAGGTCGCCATCGGACACGCCCCAGGAACCCATGAACTCGGGGTTTTCATAGTGCCGTCGGTCAACAACCCGCTGAAAGCCGTTACCAAGAAAGAAACTCGCCATGTTGTCAAAATGGCCCTCGCCGCCATAGATGAACGAGGTGTCGTAGCCGCGTGTGCCAAACAGGGAGGCGAGTGTAAAGAAGTCCTGCTGTGAGCGCGGCAGCTTCACCACGCTGCGCGCGGGCGTGGGTACAAACCCCGTCACCACCGCTTCAATGCCGCGCACAGAACGGGTCCCGGTGGCGTAGAGTTCCTCCAGCAGCCAACCGGTTTCCGCCAGCGCATCGAAAGACGGCGTGAGCGTGTCGCCGCCCAGCGTTCCCACGTACTGCGCGCCCAGACTTTCTTCGAGCACAATCACCAGGTTGCGCAATCGCGGTGCCGCTACCGAAGGCTTCTGTTCGTGCCAGGTGGGATAGCGGGGCGACAGAAACTGCGTCTCGGGCAGGCCTGTGGCCTTGCGCACTTCGGCAAACACCACAGCGTCGGGCAGCTGGGGATAGAGCCGGGAGGCATCGATTTCGCTACCCATGGCGCGCACGGCCCAGGCCACCGAATAGAGCGAATTCAGGGTAAGGTCATTGAGCAGGGCATCGCTGCTGAAGGCGGTGAAGCCCGGGTTGATGGGCCGGTGACGCAGCGTACCCCGGGCACCGAGCACCAGCAGCGGTAGCAGTACCACGATGACCACCAACCGCACGCCGAGCGCCGCGGGCTTTCCATCGGAGCGCGCAAACTGTCGCAGGGTGACATACGCCACGCAGGGAGCCGCCAGTAACACCAGCAGGCCGCACGCCAGTTCCAGCTGAAAACCACCCAGCAACATACCGAACACTTCCTGCGGGTACTGCAGGTATTCAACAAACAGCCGGTTGGGGCGCAGATCGTACTGGGCAATAAAACCCGGTGTAACCGCCTCCATGAACGCCAGCAATCCCCAGCCTGCCGCCAGCCAGAGATGCATCGGTGCACGGCGGTAGCGGCAAGGCAGGGCCAGTAACAGCAGCACCGCGGGAATCAGCCAGTAGCAGAGCATCACCAGGTCGATACGCACACCGAAACCGAGCACGGTGAGCGCGGTGGACGCGTCATCGATACGCCCTGCCTGCCACAACATGAGGCCCAGGCGACTGCCGGTGGTCAGCAAGAGGCCGCCGAACAGAAAAAGCCAAAGCGGTCGAATCAGGCGCTCGACGGCGACTGGTAGAGAACGAGACATTGGGTGCATCCTGTCGGGTGTCGGGGGTGCAGCGGGGATCAACCCCGGCCACCGTCAAGTGCAGGTGAGGCATCGGGGTTGTCGTGGGCCTGAGCCACCAATGCCACCTGCCGACAGGGGCTGAGCATGTCGTGTTCCGCCCTGTAGAGGCCGGTTTTCACTCGCATCAGGCCGAGCACGGCATCAAATACATTGTCGTGCGACAGGCTCTGCTGCGCGGCGACCCGCGCCACACAGCCACCGTCGTAACCCTGCGCTGAGGAGAACTCCGGCGACATCCACAACAGCATCGGAACATGGGTTTGCTCTGCGGGGGCCAGTGCATAGGGCATGCCGTGCAGGTACATGCCGTTTTCCCCCAACGACTCCCCGTGGTCAGAGACATACAGCAAGCTCGTCTGCCACTGCGGTTGCTCGGCAAGCTGGGCAATCACCCGGCTCATCACGTAGTCGTCGTAGTACAGGGTGTTGTCGTAGCTGTTGACGATCTGCAGGTCTGAACAGTTCTGTATGTCACTGCGCGGACAGTCCGGCGTGAAGCGGCGAAAGGCGTCCGGGTAGCGCTGGTTGTAGGTGGGCCCGTGGCTGCCGGCGAGATGCAGCACAATGAGCGTATCCTCCTGCTCCAGTGCCGCCAGTTGTGCCTGCAAACCACCGAGCAGAACTTCGTCCTGGCAATACTCTCCTTCACAGAAGGGCTCACCGGGGCGGGGTTCAAACGCCTGAGTGGGTACGCGGGCGCACACGCCCTTGCAGCCACCGTCGTTCTCCAGCCAGCGCACCTGAACACCCGCGTGCTGCAGCACATCCAGCAGGTTGTCCTGTGTCTTCGCCAGTGCCGGGTCGTAGTTACTGCGGTCCAGTCGCGAAAACAGGCAGGGCACTGACACCGCCGTGGCAGTGCCACAGGAGGCAACCTGCTGGAAAGACACCATGCCAAGGTCACGGGTGAAAGCGTTGGTCGGCCGCGGGTAGCCGTTCAGTTCAAAGTTGCGGGCGCGAGCCGTCTCGCCCAGTACCAGCACGGTGAGGCGTTTTTTTCGGTTGTGCGCCCGGTCTGCCACCAGGGCATCCTCGCCCAGCGCCTGATGCGCACGCGGAGTTGCGAGATAGGTTCGACTCACGAACTTACCCGCGCTGTAGAGATAATGCGTGGGGATAATGAGTTTGTTCAGTTCGCGATTGTTCCGACCGAGGGATGCGTAATCCTTGTAGTAGAGGGCTGCGACGCCCAACACAACAGCGACTGCAATGGTCATGGAGAGCAGCTTGCTACCCAGTTCCCGCGCCAGTGACTGGCTGCGCAGTGGCAACAGAGCAAAAATCACTGCCGGCACAACCCCGGTGAACAGCCACCAGAGCGCGAGGTTCGCATTCAAATAGGCGCGCGCTTCACCCGGGTTGGTTTCCACCAGGTTGCGGATCATTTCCATGTCGAACACGGTGCCGTAGTAGTACATCGCGTAGCTGACCAGCGAGGAAGCAAGCAGCAGCAAAACGGCAAAAGGCCGGGCAAGGTAGCGAAAGGTCCAGAAACTGAACAGCAGATAAAACACCGAGCCGAAGAACAGCGGCAGGGACAGCACCATGCCCAGGCTCAGACCCTCGGTGTGCTGCAGAATCGTGACCAGCCGCGCCGCGAGGGGAAGGTTGATAACCAGCACGAAGTACACCGCCAGCAGCAGCGTGAACCGGCTCATGCCAAGAGGGTTTGCAAGCATGTTCGGGACTCCAGGGGACTGCAGGTGGGTGCCGGATTGGCAGCCACAGGTGCAGCGATGGGGGAGGAGTCTAGAAACCGCGGAGTGACAAAAAAGTCACAGACCGCGGCCGGGAAGGCATTAAACGGTTAAGGTGAAGATGGTGCCCTTTGGGCTATTGGGCTGTGCGTTCAGTGTCCAGCCTTGATGATCACAGATGCGCTTGGAGATAGACAAGCCCAGGCCGTAGCGCGAACCGGGGCCTTGGGGGGAACGCACACCGCGCTCAAAGATATGTGCAGCAACGCCGGGGTCGATACCACTGCCGGTGTCACGAACTGCAATACTCCCGCCGTTCACTTCAATGGCAATTACCCCGGCCTGGGTGTGGTTCAGGGCGTTGTGCAGCAGGTTGTTGAGTACTGCGCTGATCAATACCTGAGACACTCGCACATCAGAGGCGCCGGGTTCACACACACAGTTCAGGGCAATGGCCTGCTCATCCGCCCTGCTCTTCCACAACTGCTTTGCGGCGTTGGCTGCTTCCGACAAGGTGCAGTCGTCATCGCTTTGACTCTCGCCGGGGTCGCGCGCCAACTGCAGATATAACGCTATCTGTTGCTGCATGTCCTTGATGGCGCGCTCAATGCGCGACAAGACGCGCTGCTGTGCGGGGTTGTCACCTGTGCTCTCGGACAGTACGTCGGAGGCGGCCTGAATCACCATCATCGGCGTGCGCAACTCGTGGCTGACATCCGCGGTAAACTGCCGCTCGCGCTCCAGCAGATCCGCCACCTGATCGGCATAGCCCTGGACGGCCTGCGCGAGGTCGCCCACTTCATCTTTGGAATAGTCGTCAGGATTGAACCCGGGGCTGCGCCCTGATCCCGGGTCCGCCTTGACCGCAGAGGCCAGTGACATGACCGGCAGCAACACCTGCGAGGCAATATAGCGCGACAGCCAATAGCCAAGCCCGTTGATGAGCAAGAAGCCGAACACAACACCGGCCCCCGCCAGCAACTCCAGCCGTTCGAACTCACTCTGGTCCTGCGCCAGGACATACACCCAAGGGGCCCTGTTCCGCACGATCAGGCTGTGGGCACCAGGCCCGCTGAGTACTTCAAAATTGCCCTCGGGATAGTAGCGAAACGCCTCCGGGAGTAAGGCATGATCAGTGCTTGGCAACTTGTAGAACGTGATATCCCCGCGGGGAATACTCATGGCATATTGCGCGCTGTGGTACTCCTCGATGTAGCGCTCCAGGTCGCTGACCAGATGGTTATAGAACAGCGTGCGCTCGAACCAGAACACCAACAACACCATGCAAATACCACACAGTGCGGTGATCGACACAATCAGCGCCATCACACTCCATTGCAAACGCGCGCGGATAGAGTAGCGAAATCTACTGGGCATCGGCGACGAGGGCATAACCAGTACCTGCGACATTGCAAATCATCGCGCCGGTGAAGGCCCCGTCCACTGCCTGCCGCAAGCGGTAGATATGTGACTTGAGCGCGGCGCTGTCCGGCGGTTCGTCACCCCACAGGGTGTGGTTAAGGTCCTCGTGCGGCACAACCTCTGGCCAGCGCTTCATCAGCAGCTCGAGAAGCGCATAGCCTTTGCGATCCAGCTTGATGGCCTGGCCCTGCCGGGTCACTTGCCGTGTTTCGGTGTTCAGCGACAGGTCGCCCACCTGCAGGACAGGTTCATAGCGGCGTTGTACGCGCTTCAATACCGCCTTTATGCGCTGGTACAGCTCGGGCAGGGCGAAAGGCTTCACCAGATAATCGTCGGCGCCCGCTTCAAAACCGAGCACCCGGTCCTCTACGGCATCGCGGGCGGTGAGCATAATGACCGGCAGCGGGTTTCTGTCGCGCTGGCGCAACTCGGCACAGAGCGTGAAGCCATCCATACCCGGCAGGCCAATATCAAGCACCACCAGATCGTAGTGATTCGCCTGAATCAGCGCGCGGGCGGCTTGGCCGTTTTCTATCGCATCCACGACAAACCCCTTGAGCTCAAGGTAATCGACCACACTCGCCAGAATGTCGCGATTGTCTTCTACAATGAGCAAGCGGTCGGCCATGGTCACCTCAAGGGGGCTGCGGCTGTTTCAGCAGCGTTGTTGCAGCTGCCACAATACCTCATCAAACCCGCCGGGCATATTGCGGCAGGCGGGTCGAAACAACCGTAGCCAGCAACAGCAAGGCCAGCGAGGCCCACAAACACGCCTGCAACCCGGCGCTGCCCTGCCCCGCCAGCTGAAACAGCCAGCCGGAGAGCAAGGTACCGACCAGGCGCCCCATGGCATTGGACATGTAATAGAAGCCCACATCCAGCGACACGCCGTCACTGCGCGCGTAGCTGACGATCAGAAAACTGTGCACTGAGGAGTTCACGGCAAATACCGCGCCGAACAGCAGCAGACCAACGACAAGCAAGGCGGCCGGATCAAGGCCATAGAGTAGCCCTAGCGCAATACCGCCGGGCAGCAGCGTGAGTCCAGCCGCCCACACGGTAACAGCCTGGCCGTCGGGTACGACTCCCGAGGTATTGCCGGTAATACGCGGTGCCAGGCCCTGCACCAAACCGTAGCCCATCACCCAAAGGGCGAGGAAACCACCCGTCTGGCCGTGGTTCCAGCCCAGCGTCTGAGAGAGGAAAACCGGCAGGGCAACAACAAACCAGACATCGCGCGCGGCAAACAGAAACAGGCGCGCGGCAGAGAGAATATTGATAGCGCGACTCTTGGAAAGCACATCGCGGAACGCGGGTGTTTTCGCCGCCTTGCCAAGATCCTGTTTCAGCAGGAGCAGGCTCAGCAACCAGACCAGTGTCAGCGCCAAGGCCATCGCCGTCACGGCGCCGGCAAAACCCAGCCACATCAACAGTACGCCGCCGAGAAAGAAGCCCACGCCCTTGAGCGCATTCTTGGACCCGGTGAGAATCGCCACCCAGCGGTAAAGCTGATGCTGCGCATCTGTCGGTACCAGCAGCTTGATAGCGCTTTTGGCGCTCATTTTATTGAGGTCCTTGGCAATACCCGACAACGCCTGTGCCGCCATCACCCACGCAACCGTAAGCCAGGCCGGCGGCACCAGCAGCATAGACAGCGCCACCACCTGCAGCGCGAGGCCGATGTTCATGGTGCGGTTGAGACCCCAATGCGCACCCAGCCACCCCCCCAACAGGTTGGTGATGACGCCGAAAATTTCGTAGAAGAGGAACAGTAGCGCTATATCCAGTGGCGAATAGCCGAGCCCATGAAAGTGCAGCACGACCAGCATGCGCAGAGCGCCATCGGTGAGCGTGAACGCCCAGTAATTGGCCGTGACCACCAGGTACTGCCGAATAGCGGGGGAGAGCTGGCTCAGCACTTACGGGCGGCCGACTTTCAGCGCCAATTCAGCCGTACGGTTGGCGTAGCCCCACTCATTGTCGTACCAGGCGTAGACTTTTACCTGTGTACCATTCACCACCAGCGTAGACAGGGCATCAATGATGCTGGAACGCGGGTCCGTCTTGTAGTCGATCGATACCAGCGGGCGTTCCTCGTAACCCAGAATACCCTGCAGCTCACCCGCAGCTGCCTGCGCCAGCAGCGCATTCACCTCCTGCGCAGTGGTGGCGCGCTCGACCTCAAAAACACAATCCGTGAGGGAGGCGTTGGCCAACGGTACCCGGATAGCATGCCCGTTCAGCTTGCCCTTGAGCTCGGGAAAGATATGCGTGATCGCCGTTGCGGAGCCCGTTGTGGTGGGTATCAGGCTCTCGCCGCAGGCGCGTGCCCGCCGCAAATCCTTGTGCGCGGCATCCAGAATGGTTTGCGTGTTGGTCACACTGTGAATCGTGGTCATGCTGCCGTGGCGGATACCCAAGTGCTGGTGGATCACTTTTACCACCGGTGCAAGACAGTTGGTCGTACAGGAAGCGGCCGTCAGGATCGGGTGCGCTGCGGGATCGTACAGGTCATCATTCACTCCCATGACCACATTGAGTACGCCTTCATCCTTCACCGGTGCGGTTACGACCACGCGCTGCACGCCCTGGTCGAGATAAGCCTGCAGCAGGGCACGGGTTTTCATCCGGCCGGACGCTTCAATCACCACATCGCAGCCGGACCAGTCGGTGTCACTGATGGCCGTGTTCGCGGTGACGGCGACCCGCTGGTCGCCAATGATCAGGGCGTTACTGTCAGAGCTTGCCTCGTGTTGCCAGCGGCCGTGCACGGTATCGAAGTTCATCAGGTGTGCATGGGTGGCCGCATCGGCCGCGGGATCATTGATGCGCACGATACGCACGTCCGCCTGTTCAAAGAGGACGCGCAGGGTCAGGCGGCCCATGCGCCCGAAACCGTTAATGCCGATGTTAACTGACACGGGGATTCCTCCGACTCTGTGGGGAAGTGAGAGTTCTGTCGTGCATTACTGATGAAGACCGCGCTGAGAAAGAGCCGCGGCCCGACTTATTCCACCGTCACCGACTTCGCCAGGTTCCGCGGCTTGTCGACGTCGGTGCCCTTCTGCACCGCAACATGATAAGCCAGCAACTGCAGGGCAACGGTGTAGACGATAGGTTTCAGCAACTCCGGGCAGCTGGGCAGGGAAATAACGTGGACACGCGATTCCTGCGCGAAATGCGCTGCATCGTCGGCAAAGACATACAACTCCGCGCCGCGCGAACGCACCTCTTCGAGGTTGGACTTGAGCTTCTCCATCAGGGCGTCGCCCGGCGCCACAGCGATAACCGGCATGTCTGCATCCACCAGCGCCAGAGGACCGTGCTTAAGCTCGCCCGCCGGGTAGGCTTCCGCATGGATATAGGAAATTTCCTTGAGCTTCAGTGCTCCTTCCAGCGCAATCGGGTACTGGATACCACGGCCCAGAAACAGCGCGTGGTGTTTCATGATCAGCGCGGTGGCCATGTGCTTGATGACCGGATCCAGGTGCAGGGTCTGCTCCACGTAGTCGGGCAGCTTGTGCAGGGCGGATACCAGCTCGCTTGCAGCCTGCGCCGACAGCGCGTGGCGTCGGCCCAGCACCAACGTCAACATGAGGAAAGCGGCGAGCTGGGTGGTAAAGGCCTTGGTGGAGGCGACACCAATTTCGGTGCCGGCCCGGGTGAGAAAAACCAGGTCTGATTCGCGCACCAGGGAACTGTGGTCCACATTGGCGATAACCAGGCTGCCGATATAGGCGTCTTCCGTGGCGTCGCGCAGGGCAGCGAGCGTGTCTGCGGTTTCCCCGGACTGGGAAACGGTTACCAGCAGTGTGCCGGGCAAGGGCACCCGCTTGCGGTAGCGGAACTCGGAAGCCACCTCCACCGTGCAGGGAAGTCCGGCGAGCTCTTCCAGCCAGTAGCGCGCCACCATACCCGCATGGTAGCTGGTGCCGCAGGCGACTATCTGTACGGCACGCACCTGGTCGAACAGCGCACCGGCCTCACTGCCGAACACGCTGTCATCGATATCGCGGGTACCCGCCACGGGAATGGTATTGGCCAGGGCACGGGGCTGCTCGTAAATTTCCTTGAGCATATAGTGCTCGTAGTCACCCAGCCCTGTGGTTTCCTCCAGCGCGGAGATCTGCGTCATACGGCGCTCAACCCGCTCGCCTGCACGAGTCAGAATCTCCAGGGAGGTCGGGGTAATGCGCACCAGGTCGCCTTCTTCCAGATAGATAAAGCGGTCGGTGACCTGGCGCAGGGCGAGCTGGTCCGAGGCGAGGAAGTACTCACCAATCCCCACGCCGACCACCAGCGGGCTGCCTTCCCGGGTACCCACCACTTCATCCGGGTGTTGCGTATCCACAGCGGCGAGCGCATAGGCACCCTGCAGGCGCGGGACCACAGCGCGAAACGCCTCGAGCAGGCTGCACCCGTCGTCGAGCTGCTGGTACAGCAGGTGCACAATGACTTCCGTGTCCGTGCCGGACTGGAAACTGTAACCCGCGTCCTGCAATTCCTTGCGCAGCGTTTCGTGATTTTCAATGATGCCGTTGTGCACCACGGCAACCCGCTCCCCGGAAATGTGCGGGTGTGCGTTGGCGGCAGACGGCACGCCGTGGGTAGCCCAGCGCGTGTGCGCTATACCCACGCAGCCGTACTTCGGGTCCATGGCCTGGGCCTGTTCAAGCTCCGCCACTTTGCCCTGCCGCTTGTGCAGCAGCAGGTTGCGCTCGTTGTCTACCAGTGCCATACCGGCCGAGTCGTAGCCGCGGTACTCCAGGCGCCGCAGGCCTTCAAGCAGAATCTCCGACACTTCACGCCGCGCTGCTGCCGCCACAATTCCACACATGATTCAGTCCTTGTTCACTTTACCGGGCCGCTTCCAGCCCTGAATATTGCGCTGCTTGCCGCGCGCGACCGCCAGTTCCGCCGGTGGCACCTCGCGGGTGATGGTGGAGCCCGCCGCGACAAAGCCACCACTGCCGATGACCAGCGGTGCTACCAGTGTCGCGTTGGAACCAACAAAGGCGCCATCGCCGATCCGGGTAATATGCTTGTTGACGCCATCGTAATTGCAGGTAATGGTGCCGGCGCCAATATTGGCACCGGCACCCATCTCGCAATCGCCAATATAGGACAGGTGGTTGACCTTGCTGCCGGCGCCGATGCGCGCCTTCTTGGTTTCCACGAAGTTGCCCACGCGCGCCTCCGCTGCCAGCTCTGTTCCCGGCCGCAGTCGCGCGTAGGGCCCCACGGTGCACGCACCGCCGACTACGGCCTGCTGCAAGTGGCTCATGGCGCACACTTCGCTGCGGGCTTCCACCTGACTGTCGATGATCACGCAGTTGGGGCCGATATGCACACCATCTCCCAGCTCGACACTACCAATGAAGACGCAGTTCACATCAATGAACACGTCGCGCCCACAGCGCAGTTCACCACGGATATCAATGCGTGCCGGGTCGGCGAGGCGTACACCGGCGAGGAGCAGCGCCTCCGCCCGTTGCCGCTGCAGTTCGCGCTCCAGCCGGCTCAGTTGCAGCTGGTCGTTCACGCCCACTACCTCCAGTGGGTCGGCAACACTCGCCGTGCGCACAGCGATTCCTTCGGCAACCGACAATGAGAGCACATCAGGAAGGTAGTACTCGCCTTGTTGGTTGCTGTTCCCTACCTGCGGCAGGAAACGCTGCAGGAGTTTTGCGGGGGCCGCGAGAATGCCGGTATTCACCTCCGTCACCGCCAGCTCGTCGGCGCTGGCGTCCTTGTGCTCAACCACAGCGCGAAACTCGTGACTAGCATCGCGCAGCACGCGACCGTACCCGGTCGGATCCTCCAGCACCGCGGTGAGTAGTGCCGGCGCCTGCTGCGCGGCCTCGACCAGCGCCTGCAGCACGGGTGTGGAAACCAGGGGAACATCCCCATAGAGCACCAGCACCGTGCTGTCGGCAGCCAGCGCGGGCAGTGCCTGCAACACGGCGTGCCCGGTGCCGAGCTGCTCGGTCTGTTCCACCCAGTTCAGCGCATTGCCCGCCATGGCTTCCCTCACGGCCTCCGCCCCGTGCCCCACGACCACATGGACAGCCGTGGGCTTGAGGCTGCGCGCAGCGTCGACAACATGCTGGAGCAACGGCTTGCCGCCGAGAGGGTGCAATACCTTGGGGGTGCTGGAGCGCATGCGTGACCCCTGGCCAGCAGCCAGAATGATAACTTCCAGAGTCATAGCGGATTCCCTTAGTTATAGCGTGGGTAGCCAGCCAATAGCCGGAGCTGCGGCTCTACCGGACAACACGCATGTTAACGCGAGGAAAAATGGAAACAACCTGATTGTTCAGGCCATGGCAAAAAGTGTGAAGTGGAACAAAAAGGCCCTGTTGGACAGGGCCTGGAAGGTGCGCTTACCCGCGGCCCGCGCGGTTGCGCATTTTGCGCAGCACGGCAAGCTGCGCCGCAGCTTCAGCCAACTGCGCGGACGCACGGCCGTAGTCGAAATCGCCGGATTGATTGGTGAGCGTGTGCAGGGCCTCGCGGCGCGCTTCCTCGGCGGCTGCTTCGTCAACATCACCGGCACGCAGCGCGGTATCGGCAAGGATGGAGACCACGCCGGGCTGTACTTCGATGAAGCCGCCCGATACGTAATACACTTCCTCGTCACCGCCCTGCTTGACGATACGGATCGGCCCCGGGATCAATGAGGACAACAGCGGCGCGTGGCCGTAGCTGACGCCCATCTCGCCGAGTTCGGCGGTTGCCACGAGCATTTCCACCAGCCCGGAGAAAATCTCCTCCTCCGCACTGACGATGTCGCAGTGAATTGTCATTGCCATCTCCAGACCCTCTCGCTCAAGCCCTAGAGCTTGCCTGCTTTCTCAATCGCTTCATCGATGCTGCCGACCATGTAGAAGGCCTGCTCCGGCAGGTGATCGTATTCGCCGGCCAGAATGCCCTGGAAGCCCGTGATCGTATCCTTCAGGGAAACATACTTGCCGGGCGCGCCGGTGAACACTTCCGCAACGTGGAAGGGCTGGGACAGGAAACGCTCGATTTTGCGCGCGCGGGCCACTGTCTGCTTGTCTTCCTCAGACAATTCGTCCATACCGAGGATGGCAATGATGTCCTTCAGTTCCTTGTAGCGCTGCAGCACCGTCTGTACGCCGCGGGCCACATCGTAGTGCTCCTGGCCAATCACCAGCGGGTCGAGCTGGCGACTGGTGGAGTCCAGCGGATCTACCGCGGGATAAATACCCTTGGCGGCGATGTCACGCGACAGTACCACGGTGGAATCCAGGTGGGCGAAGGTGGTTGCGGGTGACGGGTCAGTCAGGTCGTCCGCAGGCACGTACACCGCCTGGATTGAGGTAATAGAGCCCGTCTTGGTGGAGGTGATGCGTTCCTGCAACACACCCATTTCCTCTGCCAGCGTGGGCTGGTAGCCCACCGCGGAGGGCATACGGCCAAGCAATGCGGACACTTCAGTACCGGCCAGCGTGTAGCGGTAGATGTTGTCGACAAACAGCAGTACGTCGCGGCCTTCATCGCGGAACTTCTCGGCCATGGTGAGGCCAGTCAGGGCAACGCGCAGACGGTTACCGGGCGGCTCATTCATCTGGCCGTAAACCATCGCCACCTTGGACTTGGGGAAGTCCTTGACGTTGACGACGCCTGCTTCCTGCATCTCGTGGTAGAAGTCGTTACCTTCACGAGTACGCTCACCCACACCCGCGAACACGGACAGGCCCGAGTGCTCGGTGGCGATGTTGTTGATGAGCTCCATCATGTTCACGGTCTTGCCCACACCGGCGCCGCCGAACAGGCCGACTTTACCGCCCTTGGCAAACGGGCAGACCAGGTCGATAACCTTGATGCCGGTTTCCAGCAACTCTTCCGAAGCGGCCAGCTCGTCATAGGCCGGCGCTTTGCGGTGAATGGAGGCGCGCTCCTGTTCACCGATGGGCCCGCACTCGTCAATCGGATTGCCGAGGACGTCCATGATGCGGCCCAGCGTTTCAATACCGACCGGCACAGCGATGGGGGCACCGGTGTTTTCCACGGCCAGATCCCGGCTCACGCCTTCGGAGGAGCCCATGGCAATGGTGCGCACGACGCCGTCACCCAGCTGCTGCTGGACTTCCAGGGTCAGGCCTTTTTCGGTAACCAACAGTGCATCGTAAACCTTGGGTACGTCTTCGCGTGGAAACTCCACGTCGATCACGGCACCGATAATTTGTACGATTCGTCCGCTGCTCATGTTCGGATCCTCTGCATCAAAGTTCAATTCTGGGTGGCAGTGCCGCGAGCACGCGGCGCTACCGAATAGGTTACGTCCTAGCCGATGGCCGCCGCGCCGCTGACAATTTCTGACAGCTCCTGCGTGATCGCCGCCTGCCGTGCCTTGTTGTAGATCAGCTGCAGGTCGTCAATCAGCTCACCAGCGTTATCGGTTGCGTTCTTCATCGCCAACATCCGCGCCGCCTGCTCGCAGGCACCGTTTTCGACCACGGCCTGGTACACCTGCGATTCAATATAACGAGTCAGCAGGCTTTCCAGCAGCTGCATCGCATCCGGCTCGTAGATGTAGTCCCAGTGGTGCTTCATTTCCGCACTGTCTTCTGCCAGCAGCGGCAACAGCTGCTCGACACTGGGGCTCTGGGTCATGGTGTTGACGAACTCGTTGCTGACCAGAAACAGGCGATCAATGTGCCCCTCTTCGTAGGCATCGAGCATGGTTTTCACACTGCCGATAAGGTCGCCCAGCGTGGGCTCCTCGCCAATGTCGCGCACGGCAGCAGTGACGTTACCGCCATAGCTCTTGAAGAACGCTGCCGCCTTGGCACCGATCAGGCACAGGTCGATACCCACACCCTGGTCGGCCCAGCCTTTCATGGCTTTCACCGTGGCCTTGAACAGGTTGATGTTCAAGCCACCGCAGAGTCCACGATCCGTGGACACCACCACAAAACCGACGCGTTTCACTTCGCGTTCGATCATGTAGGCGTGGCGATACTCCGGTGCGGAGTTGGCAATATGGCCGACCACCGACCGCATCCGCCGCGCGTAGGGCTTGCCCAGGGCCATACGCTCCTGGGCCTTGCGCATTTTGCTCGCCGCGACCATTTCCATGGCGCTGGTGATCTTCTGCGTGCTCCGGATACTGTGTATCTTCGTCCGGATTTCTTTTCCGACTGCCATCTGCGGTCCTCGGGGTTACCAGGTTTGCGTGGCCTTGAACTTTTCGATCGCCGTTTTAAAGGCAGACTCGATCTCATCGTTGTAATCGCCGGTGTCGACAATCTTTTTCATCAGGTCGCCGTATTCGCTGTGCATGAACGACAGCAGAGACGCTTCGAAATCGCGAATCTTGTTCACTTCCACACCGCGCAGATGACCCTCGTTGGCCGCATAAAGCACAACGCCCATATCGGCGATGGAGCGCGGCGCATACTGGCCCTGCTTCATCAACTCGGTCACGCGCTCCCCCTGATCCAGCTGGGCCTTGGTGGCTTCGTCCAGGTCAGACGCGAACTGGGAGAAGGCCGCCAGCTCACGGTACTGGGCCAGTGCAGTACGAATACCGCCGGACAGCTTCTTGATGATCTTGGTCTGTGCAGCACCGCCCACGCGAGATACCGAAATACCGGCGTTCATCGCCGGGCGCACGCCCGCGTTGAACATGTCGGCTTCCAGGAAGATCTGGCCGTCGGTAATGGAGATCACGTTGGTCGGTACGAACGCGGAAACGTCACCGGCCTGGGTCTCAATCACCGGCAGTGCGGTCAGCGAACCGGTCTTGCCTTTGACTTCGCCTTTGGTCATCTGCTCGACATAGTCAGCGTTGACCCGCGCCGCGCGCTCCAGCAGACGCGAGTGCAAATAGAACACGTCACCGGGGTAGGCTTCGCGGCCGGGCGGACGACGCAGCAGCAGGGAGATCTGGCGATACGCCCAGGCCTGCTTGGTCAGGTCGTCGTAGATGATCAGCGCGTCTTCACCGCGGTCGCGGTAGTACTCGCCCATGGTGCAACCGGCAAAAGGTGCCAGGAACTGCATGGCTGCGGGGTCCGACGCCGTCGCGGCCACCACGATGGTGTGCTCCATGGCGCCATGCTCTTCGAGCTTGCGCACTACCGAAGCGACGGAGGAGGCCTTCTGGCCGATCGCTACGTAGATACACTTAATGCCGGTACCTTTCTGGTTGATGATCGCGTCCACGGCGATGGCGGTCTTGCCCACCTGGCGATCGCCAATGATCAGCTCGCGCTGGCCGCGGCCGATCGGCACCATGGCATCGATCGCTTTCAAACCGATCTGCACCGGCTGGTCTACCGACTGGCGGGCAATAACGCCCGGCGCGACTTTTTCCAGTGCATCGGTCAGTTTGGCGTTGATCGGACCCTTGCCGTCGATGGGGTTACCCAGCGCGTCGACAACACGGCCCTGCAGCTCGGGGCCCACCGGCACTTCGAGAATGCGGCCGGTGCAGCGGCAAGACTGGCCTTCGGCCAGGTTCTTGTAGTCGCCGAGAATAACCGCGCCGACCGAGTCACGCTCGAGGTTCAACGCCATCCCGAAGATGCCGCCTTCGAACTCGATCATCTCACCGTACATCACGTCGGTAAGACCGTAGATACGGATAATACCGTCGGTTACCGAAACAACGGTACCTTCGTTGCGCGCCTCGGATGACACATCGAGCTGGTCGATGCGCTGTTTGATCATCTCGCTAATTTCTGACGGATTCAGTTGCTGCATGCTCTGTTCCTCAATCCTACAAATTCATTGCCGCGGCCAGCTTGTTCAGCCTGCCGCGTACCGAACCATCGATCACCAGATCGCCGGCCCTGATCAACACACCACCCAACAGATCGGGGTCTGTTGTGGTGTGCACGTTTATTTTCCGCTCCAGACGCGTACTCAGGGCGGAGGCCAGCTTGTCGGTCATGTCGTCCGCCAGATCAAACGCGGAAACAACCTCTACATCCACTGACTTTTCGAAGTTCGCCTTGTAACCGGCAAACAGCGCGGTGATCTGTGGCAACAGAAGCAGGCGCCGGTTCTGCGCCAGCACACCCAGAAATTTGCGCACGGCATCGCCGAGCTGCTCACCGCACACGTCTGCCAGCACGCTGGCAAGCTGCGGCCCGTCTTTTTCCGGGTTGCGCAACAGCGCCTGCATGCGGCTGTCGCGACTAACGGCAGCAGCCAGTTGCAGCTGCGGCAGCCACTCGGTCAGGCTCTCGCTGTCACGAGCGTACTCGAATGCCGCCTTCGCGTAGGGGCGGGCCAGCGTGGTCAGTTCGGCCATAACGTCCTCACCATCAAAGCTCTGCAGCCAGTTTGTTGACCAGGTCCGCGTGCGCGTCCTGATCAATCGTTGCGCCAAGCACTTTTTCGGCACCGGCCAAAGACAACACGGCAACCTGCGAACGCAGTGCCTCGCGGGCACGGTTCGTTTCCTGCTCGATCTCCGAGCGCGCAGCAGTTTTCACCCGCTCCGCTTCCGTCACCGCCGCTGTTTTGGCTTCTTCCACAATCTGGCTGGCACGCTTGTTGGCGGAGTCGACAATACCGGCCGCCTCATGCTTGGCTTCCTTCAAACGCTCCAGCGCTTTCTCCTGCGCCAGTTCCAGATCGTGGCTGGCACGATCGGCGGCTGCCAGGCCGTCCGCGATTTTCTTTTCGCGCTCCTGCATGGCCGCAATGATGGGCGGCCAGACAAACTTCATGCAGAACCAGACGAAGCCGAAGAAGGCGATGACCTGTCCGATAAGCGTAAGGTTGATATTCACGCCATACTCCTCACAGATATGGTGGGGCAGCCAGTACAGCCACCCCGCTCACGGTTGCGTTGTTGGTCGTGCTCAAGCCATTCCAGGGGCAACAACGAAGATCAGGTACATAGCCAGACCTACGCCGATAATCGGAATCGCGTCCACAAGGCCCGCGCCCAGGAAGAAGGTAACCTGCAGCTTGGGAGCCAGCTCAGGCTGACGTGCAGAACCTTCGATAAGCTTGCCGCCCAGCATGCCGATACCGATAGCCGCACCCAGACCACCGAGGCTGATCATAATTGCAGCAGCAATAAGAACTAATTCCATGATTTTCTCCTAGCGTTAATAACCAAAGTTAAAGGTGAATCAGTGGTCTTCGTGGGCCATGCTGAGATACACAATCGTCAGCACCATGAAGATGAAAGCCTGCAGGGTGATTACCAGAATATGGAAAATCGCCCAACCGATCTGCAGGATACCTGCCGGCGCCATCCAGGCCACACCGGCGCTGAACAGGGCTGCAATCAGGATAAAGATCATTTCGCCCGCGTACATGTTGCCAAACAGACGCAGTGCGAGAGAGAAAGGCTTCGCCAGCAGGCCGACGATCTCCATGAACAGGTTCACGGGAATGAACAGGGGGTGGTTGAACGGGTTCATTGCCAGTTCCCGGGCAAACCCGAAACCCTTGACCTTGATCGAGTAATAAAGGATGAGAATCAACACGCCGATGGCCATACCAAAGGTGATATTCGGGTCGGTGGATGGCACGATCTTGTGGTATTCCACACCCAGCAACATCATCAACTCAGGCACGATATCCACCGGCACGAGGTCCATCAGGTTCATCAGGAAAATCCAGACGAAGATGGTCAGGGACAGCGGTGCAATAAGCGGGTTGCGACCGTGAAACGTATCGCGCACGGTGTTATCGACAAACTGGACAATCATTTCCACGGCGCTGCCGAGGCCGCTGGGCACACCGGAAGAGGCTTTTTTCGCCACACTGTAGAAAAGCCAGCTGAATACGATACCGAGACCGATCGACCACGCCATGGAATCCACGTGGATCGCCGTGAAACCCATATCAGCCGCTTCAGCGCCGCCGTGTGCCATAACCCACGCACCGCCATCACCGATGATGGAGCCATCGTAGCGCTCATAACCGGCAGGCAGCTTGCCATAGGTCAGGTTGGTCAGGTGGTGGACAATGTACTCTGAAACCGTCTGGTTTTCGCCTGCCATCGATCACAACTCTTGTTTCGGTGTTTCGGTTTGTTTCTGCTCGCGGGACATCAGCATCCGCCAGCTTCCTATCGTTTGCACTATCAACATCACGCCGTATCCGGCGAACACTGCCCCCGGCTCTATCGGCCGCAGCAATGCGAATACCGCGGCAAATCCCGCCGCGCTCAAGAGGAACTTGCCGGCTTCGCCGCTCAGCGCAGAGCGTGCGATTTCCGTTGCCGGTCGCACGCCGCGCGCGCGAAACAGCTTCAGGGCAAACCACGCCTGCGGCACTACCGCCACCACACCGCCGCACGTCCATGACAGTGCTGTCGTTTCATCAAGCGCCAGCCAGACCAGCAGGCATGAAGGAACGAGCGTGGCCAACTGCATCAGGGCTATGCGATGGACGCCTGCCACACGATTGTTCCTCGTTTTGGGCGCCCGCATTATAGGGGCATTGGGTGGCAGGTTCAACCGAATCACCGCCTTGGCGGCACGAAATATCGCTGACGTTGGCAGCATGTTGGCGCCAGTTTGCCTCGTTTTGCCGCGATTGGAAGGTCACACACGCTATCTGGTAGTTCCCGCACAGCGAGCCACTACATCCTGTGGTAATGAGGCCGGGCGCTAGCGAATATGGCTCAGTATACCGTCCAGCTCATCCAGGCTGTTATAAGTCAACACGAGCTTGCCCTTGCCTTTCGCGCCGTGCTGGATCTGCACCCGTGCACCGATCTTTTGGGACAGGTCATCCTGCAGCTGGCGGATGTTCGGGTCCATGCGCGGCGGCGCTTCGGTCGGCTGGTCCTGTCGCGCCAGTAGCCCGCGCACCAGGGCTTCAGTTTGTCGCACTGAGAGACCTTTGCCCACCACGGTTCTGGCAGCCTGCGATTGCGCCGTACCCTCAATGCCGAGCAGCGCACGGGCGTGACCCATTTCCAGGTCACCGCGCTCCAGCAACAGGCGCACATCACTCTGCAACGACATCAAGCGCAGCAGGTTGGTCACGGTGGAGCGCGATTTACCCACCGCGTCAGCCACTTCTTGCTGCGTCAGCTGAAACTCCTGCTGCAGGCGCTGCAGCGCTATCGCCTCTTCGATCGGGTTGAGGTCTTCGCGCTGTATGTTCTCGATCAGCGCCATGGCGATTGCCGCTTCATCGCTGACATCGCGAACGACCGCCGGGACGTGGTCAAGGCCAGCCAGCTGTGCGGCCCGCCAACGGCGTTCACCAGCAATGATTTCGTACTTGCGTTCGGCAACGGGGCGCACCACGATGGGCTGCATGATGCCCTGGGCGCGAATGCTGTCAGCCAGTTCCTGCAGGGATTCGGGGTCAATATCGCGCCGCGGCTGGTATTTCCCGCGCTGTATCAGATCCACCGGCAGGTCTTTCAGCACCTGTTGCTGCGCGTCACCACCGGCGGCCGACACTTCCCCTTCAGGCAGTTCGCGGGGCTGGGTACCGGCACCGAGCAGCGCATCCAGCCCGCGCCCCAATCCCCGTTTTCTGGCTGACATCCTCTGCTCTCCTATACCTTGGTCGCGGCACTGCCAGTGGCGATGCTGCGCTTCTCTTCACGGCGAATAAGCTCACCCGCCAGGGCCATGTAAGCACGCGAGCCGCGCGAGTGGCGGTCGTAATACATGACCGGCAGGCCGTGACTCGGCGCCTCGGCCAAACGCACGTTGCGCGGAATCACCGTGCGGTAGACCGCCTCACCAAAATGCTCGTGCAACTGGTTCGACACCTGGTTGGTCAAGCTGTTGCGGGGGTCGTACAGCGTGCGCAAGATGCCCTCGATCTGTAACAACGGGTTCACCGACTCCGCCACGCGGCGAATGGTATTGACCAATGCCGAGAGGCCCTCAAGGGCATAGTACTCACACTGCATGGCGATCACGACGCCATCCGCCGCAACCAGGCCGTTGAGGGTGAGCATGTTCAGGGACGGAGGGCAGTCGATAAGAATGTAGTCGTAAGCTGACGCCACCTCACGCAGCGCAGTGTTAAGTCGCCGTTCGCGTTGCTCCACCCCCATCAGTTCCACTTCGGCCGCAGTGAGGTCGTCATTGGATGGCAACACATCAAAGCCACCCTCGGGTACGCGCCGGGTGATCAAATGTACCGGGGCACGGTGCACCAGCACATCGTAAATACTGCGCTCAACACCGTGCTTGTCGATACCACTGCCCATCGTGGCGTTGCCCTGCGGGTCGAGATCCACCAGCAGCAGGCGTTTTTTCATTGCGGCAAGGGATGCGGCCAAATTGACAGAGGTGGTGGTTTTACCCACCCCGCCCTTCTGGTTTGCAATTGCAAGAACTCGTGCCAAGGCCCACTCCCCGTTTAGTCGGCTATTACCGCTGCAGATTGTCGATTGACGGCAACAGGGCAAGTTCTACCAAGTGGCGTTGCTCGTCAAGCCCCGGCACCGACAGGGGCCGAATGTGTCGCACGGCGCAGTGGCGCTCAATCGACACCAGTTCATCATCGGGGCGCGCGCCCTTCATGGCAAGCAAAACCCCGCCCGGACAGAGTAAATGTCGGGTTCCTGCCAGCATATCGGAGAGTGACGCAAACGCCCGGGAGAGCACCACATCATAGCAGCAGTCTGGCGAGAAGCTTTCTACCCGCGCGTGGTGCACGGTGACGTTATCCAGACCGAGAGCGGTTTTGGCCTGAAACAGGAAACGGGTTTTCTTGCCATTACTGTCCAGCAGATCGAACTCACGCTGGGGAAACAGAATGGCCAGGGGTATACCGGGTAATCCGGCGCCGGTACCCACATCAATGCAGCGCTCACCCGTGAGCCAGGGTGCCACCGCCAGGCTGTCGAGCAGGTGCCGCGTCACCATGGCGGCGGGATCGCGTATCGCCGTCAGGTTGTAGGCGGCATTCCACTTCTTCAGCAGCGCGAGGTAGTCCAGCAGCATTTTCTGCTGCGCTGTGGTGGCTGTTACACTCAGGCTGTCGAGCCCCGTGGTCAGCTGGCGCGCAAGTGCAGCGTCCAAATCAGGCGCTTATGCGGTCGCTGCTGCGCTCGAGGGCGCCGCGCTTCTTCAGGTAAATCAGCAGCAGCGACACCGCCGCAGGGGTCACACCCGGAATCCTGCCGGCGCGGGCGAGGGTTTCTGGACGGGCGTCGGTGAGCTTCTGACGCACCTCGTGAGACAGGCCATCCACCGCCTGGTAATCCAGGGATGCGGGCAACGGCGTTTCCTCATAGCGGCGCAAGCGCGCAATCTCGTCCTGCTGACGGTCGATATAACCGGCATATTTAGCCTGGATTTCCACCTGCTCAGAGGCCTGCTCATCTTCCAGTGCCTGCCCTTTGAGGCCGGCGACATCGGCGTAACCGATACCCGGGCGCTTGAGCAGATCCGCGAGGCTGTATTCCCGCGACAGCGGCGCCTTCAGTTTGGGCGCGAGCGCTGCCGCCTCCAACGTTCCCGGATGCAGCCAGGTGGTCGCCAGGCGCTGGGTTTCGCAGGCAATGGCATCGCGCTTGCGTGCGAAGCGTGCCCAGCGCTGGTCATCGACCAGGCCCATGCTGCGCGCTGTTTCCGTCAGGCGCAGATCGGCGTTGTCTTCGCGCAGCAGCAGACGGTACTCGGCGCGGGAGGTGAACATGCGGTAGGGCTCGAGTGTACCCATGGTGATGAGGTCATCCACGAGTACGCCGATGTAGGCTTCATCGCGCCGGGGGCACCACGGCGCCTTGCCCTGCACGGCCAGCGCGGCATTCAGGCCGGCCAGCAGACCCTGGGCCGCGGCCTCCTCGTAGCCGGTTGTGCCGTTGATCTGGCCCGCAAAATAGAGACCCGGGAGCGCCCTGGTTTCCAGTGAATAGCTGAGGTCACGCGGGTCAAAGTAGTCGTACTCGATGGCATAACCGGGCCGTGTGATGTGCGCATTCTCGAAGCCCTGAATGGAACGTACCAGCGCCAGCTGCACATCAAAAGGCAGGCTGGTGGAAATGCCGTTGGGATAGAGTTCGCTGGTGGTCAGGCCCTCGGGCTCGATGAAGACCTGATGCGAGGCTTTACCGGCAAATCGGTGAATTTTGTCTTCAATGCTCGGGCAGTAGCGTGGCCCGACGCCCTCAATCACGCCGGAGTACATGGGCGAACGATCCAGGCCACCGCGAATGATGTCGTGAGTGTGCTCGTTGGTGTGTGTGATCCAGCAGCAGCGCTGCTCCGGACGCTCACTGACACTGCCGAGGAACGACATGGCGGGCGCATTGCTGTCGCCCCACTGTTCTTCCAGTGAACTGAAATCCACGCTGCGCGCATCAATACGCGGCGGTGTCCCGGTTTTCAGGCGATCGACGCGAAAAGGCATTTCGCGCAGTCGCTGCGCCAGGGCAATGGAGGGCGGGTCACCTGCCCGGCCGCCAGAGCTGTTCTGCAGGCCGATGTGGATTTTTCCGCCGAGGAATGTGCCGGTGGTCAACACCACGGTGGGCGCACGAAATATCAGGCCCATCTGGGTTATCGCGCCGGCGACGCGGCCGTGCTCTACCAGCAGGTCATCCACGGGTTGCTGAAAAATCGACAGGCCGGGCTGGGCTTCAATGATCTCGCGAATGGCGTTGCGGTACAGCACACGGTCGGCCTGGGCGCGTGTCGCCCGCACGGCGGGCCCCTTGCGCGCGTTCAACACGCGAAACTGGATGCCGGCGCGGTCCGTAGCGCGCGCCATGGCACCACCGAGTGCATCCACTTCCCGCACCAGGTGGCTTTTGCCAATACCGCCAATCGCGGGGTTACAGGACATTTGCCCCAAGGTATCCACACTGTGCGTCAACAGCAGCGTGCGACACCCCATGCGCGCGGCGGCCAGACAGGCTTCGGTACCAGCGTGGCCGCCGCCGATCACAATCACATCAAAGTTCTGCTGGTATTCCACGCCTGTGCGCCTCCTGCCCGGCAGCTCGTCACCGGGCCGGCGATTATACGTCCGGGAACCCGGTTGTTCAAAAGATGTTCTGTGTTTTTGTTCGTGGAGCCTGAATGCTTTCGCGCTTGAAAATGATGTTTATAAATATTTAAGTAAATAGGTATTGGGAATGAAAGAATAGAACTGATGTTGTTATTGAATAGGTCGACAGTTTCTGTGTGTAAGGCCTATTAATCCCTATGTTTCATTCACTTGCGGCAATGAAAAGTACCGTTGCAAGCCCTGTTCCTGGCGTGGTGTCTCTGTGCACGGGCTGGGGACCAAACAACCCCGTATGCGTCACCCCAACTGCACACAGGAGGTTTTCCCCAGCTCATGCCCGTTTTCTACCGCGGGTTATCAACAGGTTTATACCCTCAACGCCGTCTATGCCGCGATGCGCTGTATAAGGTGTGTATAGCCTGTGCGGTGGGGGGTACAGAGACAGGGAACGGCGCCGGGCTCACTTGCCGATACAGAAGCTGGAAAAAATCTCTCCCAGCAATGCATCACTGGTCATCCTGCCGGTGATATCTCCCAGGGCGTCGTGGCACTGGCGCAGATCCTCGGCGAGCAATTCGCCGGCGCCCGCCTCCTCCAGTTGAAGCCGGCCGTTTTCCAGATGCTCGGCGGCCGCCTGCAAGGCCTGTAGATGCCGGCGCCGCGCGCTGAAGGCATCTCCCGACGCGCCGGTGTAGCCGATACATTGTTTCAAGTGGTCACGCAGCAGGTCGATGCCAGCGCCAGAGCGTGCGCACAGCTGCAGCGTGACGTCATCACCGGAGCCGGTGATCGCGGGCGGCTCCCCGGCGAGGTCGCATTTGTTGTGGATACGTGTGATGGGTACCGATGTCTGTGGAAAACCGGGCCAGAGGTCATCCGGCAGTGGACTGCAGTCGGTCATATCGATTACGAGGAGTATGCGATCCGCGCTGGCGATTTCCCGCTGGGCACGGCGAATCCCCTCCTGTTCCACCGCGTCCTCGCTGGCCCGGAGTCCCGCTGTATCAACAATATGCAGCGGCATGCCGTCGATCTGGATATGCTCGCGCAAGATATCCCGGGTGGTTCCGGCAATGGCGGTGACAATGGCGCTGTCCTGGCCGGCGAGCGCGTTAAGCAGGCTTGATTTTCCCGCATTGGGTTTCCCTGCTATCACCACCTTCATACCTTCGCGCAGCAGGCTCCCCTGTTGTGCCGAGGCCATGACCGCTGCCAGCTGTTGTTGTAGCGCTCGCAGTGAGTCGGCGACGTGTCCATCGGCGAGAAAATCGATTTCTTCCTCCGGGAAATCGATGGCGGCTTCCACGTAAATGCGCAGGCGTGTTACCTCCGCTACCAGGTGATCGATTTCCGTTGAGAACGCTCCCTGCAGAGAGCGGTGTGCGTTGCGTGCAGCCTGTGCCGTGGTGCTGTTGATGAGGTCCGCGATGGCCTCGGCCTGGGCAAGGTCCAGTTTGTCGTTGAGGTAGGCGCGCTCGGAAAATTCCCCGGCTCGTGCCTGGCGTGCCCCGGCAGCGAGACAGGCAGCCACAATGAGGTCGAGCACCACCGGGCCGCCGTGCCCCTGCAGTTCCACGACATCTTCGCCCGTGAAGGAGTGAGGCGCAGGGAAATAGAGGGCGATACCGCTGTCGAGTGGCTCACCCTGTGCATCCCTGAAGACACTGAAATGTGCGTGTCGCGGTGTTAGCGATTTGCCGGTAATACGCTCGGCGATAGCGGCTGCTGCGGGGCCCGAGAGGCGCACGATGCCGATGCCACCGCGACCGGCAGCGGTGGCGATGGCGGCGATGGTTTCCGAATTGTCGTGCGCGATGGTCACAGCGGCAGTGTACGCCAGCCGTGCAGCGCCCCGCAGGGGGCGATACCAGGCTTAGGCTTTGGCGTCCGACTTTTCAATTTGCCGGGTAATAACATACTGCTGCGCCATTGAGAGCAGGTTGTTGACCACCCAGTACAGTACCAGGCCTGCCGGAAACCACAGGAAGAAGAAGGTGAAGATGACCGGCAGCCACTGCATGATTTTCGCCTGCATGGGATCCGGCGGTGGCGGGTTGAGCTTCTGCATGAACCACATGCTGGCGCCCATCAACAGGGGCAGTACGAAGTAGGGGTCCATTACCGAGAGGTCTTCGATCCACAGGAAGAACGGTGAGTGGCGCAGTTCAACACTCTCCATCAGCACCCAGTACAGCGAGATGAACACCGGCATTTGCACCAGTACCGGCAGGCAGCCTCCCATCGGGTTGATCTTCTCCTTGCGGTACAGCTCCATCATGGCCTGGCTTTGCTTGGCCTTGTCGTCAGCGTATTGCTCGCGAATGTCCTGCATTTTCGGCGCAACGCGACGCATGTTGGCCATCGAGCGATAGCTGGTGGCTGACAACTTGAAGAACACGGTTTTGATCAGCACCGTAAGCAGGATAATGGCGACACCCCAGTTGCCTACAAAGCTGTGTATCTTGATCAGCAGCCAGAACAGTGGCTGCGCAATCCACCACAGCCACCCGTAGTCGACGCTCAGGTCCAGATACGGGGAAATTTCCGCCAGCCGGTACTGGTCTTTCGGGCCCGCGTAGAAACCTGCGCTGACGGCACCCTGTTCACCCGAATCTACGACCAGCGCCGGGCTGGTGAAGCCGGCGATGTTGAAGCCGGAAGCGGTGACCCGGGTGCTGTAGGTGTGACTCTGGTCCGCTGCGGGAATCCAGGCGCTGAGGAAGTAGTGCTGGATCATGGCTATCCAGCCGCCAGGCAGTTGCTCGCGGAACGGCTCTTCCTGCATGTCCTTGAAGGTGAATTTGGTGAAGCGCTCATCCGGCTGTGTAATGGCTGCACCCAGGAAGGGCTGCAGGCCCATGCCGCTGGAATCGACAGTAGACGGTTTGCTGCTGTCGCGCTTGATCTGGCCGAACAGGTTGCCCTGCCAGCGCTCGCCAGTCTGGTTGTCGACAATATAGCTGACGGTCAGCAAATAATCGCTGCGGCGCAAGGTGAAGCGTTTGGTAACGGAGAGCCCCTGCGCGTTCTGCCACAGCAGGTCGACCTGAAGTTCGTCGGCGCCGGGTGCCAGCTCGTAGCGTGACTGCGTGGTTGTGAAATGCGCGCGTGATTCGCTGTCGATGCCGTTGGGCCCGATCAGGCCGCTCTGCGCGACATAAATACGGCGTTCGTTCTGTTCCAGTAGCACGAAGGGCTGATCAGGTGCGTCGATGTCTTCCAGATGCTCCGGCAGGGCGAGTTCCACGATGTCACCCCCCTGTAGATCGATGGCAACCTGCAGGACGTCTGTATGTACGGTAATAATGTCGCTGCCGGTGCCGCTCTCTGTCGCCACGGGTGCAGCGGTTTGCTGCTCGGCAATGGCTTCGGGCGCTTGCGGCAGGTCCTCGTCGCCAGTGCCCGGCGCGGTAATGGCGGGTACGGCGAGTGGCAGCTCACTGCCCGTTGCGGGTAGCCCATCGGGTTCACTGCTGATCAGGCGGCTGGCAGTCGGCTGCGCTGCGGTGGTTTTGGCATCCTTGAACGCGACCCACTCGGTCAACAGCATGAACGAAAGTAGCGCGATGGCGCCGATCAGCAGAGTACGTTGGAAATCCATAGCGGGTATCAGCTTTGTCGGTGAGTGTGCTTGCAGGGCGGCACCGGGTCGGCGCCCCCCTCATGCCAGGGGTGGCATTTGCCAAGCCGGCGCAGTGTGAGGCAGGAGCCCCGCACCACGCCGTGCAATTCGATGGCTTCCTGAGCGTAATGTGAGCAGCTCGGATAGAATCGGCAGTGATTGCCCAGAAATGGGCTGATGGCATACCGGTACAAGGAAATCAGGGCAATGAAAAGACGACGCATCAGTGGTCTCGCGCCCGTGGGGCGGTGGCGGTGTGTCGTGACAGCTTTTGCCATTGTGCTTCCAGCGTGGCGAACAGTGAAGCATTGTCCAGATCGTCCAGGCCGCGGCGCGCCAGAAAAACGATATCAAGAGGTTGCGCTGTAGCGGGCAGGTGCCTGAACGATTCCCGTACCACGCGTTTGATGCGATTGCGTTGCACGGCCTTGCGCACGTTCTTCTTGGCAATCACCAACCCCAGCCGGCTCTCTGCGCCGTCCGCGGGACGCGCCAATAGTAGCAGGTTTCGATGCGAAGCTTTCACTGTGGCTCCATCGAAAACGGCCCGATAATGGGCCGCATTCAACAGGCGCCGGCATTTGCCGAAAGCCGCAGTTGTCGGTTCGCTCTCAGCGGCTGCGCCCACAAAGGCTCTCCGGCATCAGGCAGACAGGCGCTTGCGGCCTTTCGCACGACGGCGGCTGAGTACCAGGCGGCCGTTCTTGGTGGCCATGCGGGAGCGGAAGCCGTGGGTGCGCTTGCGCTTCAGGACGCTGGGCTGAAATGTTCTCTTCATGACTCTGTTCCAGTAGGAGGTAATAAATAGAAGGCTGATGCTCCGCCCGTCCCGTGATTGGTGCTGCACGGGAAGCACGGTGGAGTACCGGGCCGCAAAAAGGTTGGGTATTCTAGAGAAAGGGCGCCCCAAATTCAATGTTCACCTGCAGCTTTATTTCAACGCCTGACAGGCGCTGTGATGCGGCCCCCAGAGCGAGGCGTGAAAGACAGTGGTGACGGGCTTCGCAGCAAACAGCGCACACCTTGCCCCAAAGATATACACAAGTTATACACAGATCATGTGTTCACATTACGGTTTCATAAACCGCGCCTAAAAAATAGGCATATTTTTCTTAAATATCTGATTTATATGAAAAAATAACTTTCAAAAAAAACTCGTTGAGGTGTGGATAACTCATCCTTGGGAGAGTATTATCTCGACATCGGGATCGAAAAGCCCGAAGTGTCATCAACGCGCGGATACACGCCGCGCGACTTGCGAGTGAGTTGTTGTGGGGGTCAGTTAAGGGCCTTCAAAGGGGAGTATTTTGCCAGACGTCATATGGCAGCAGTGTATCAGTCGTCTTCAGGACGAGTTGCCAAGCCAGCAGTTCAACACCTGGATTCGCCCGCTGCAGAGCAGCCAGGATGGTCAACAACTGACACTGTTTGCGCCCAACCGATTCATCAAGGATTTTGTCAGCGACAAGTTTGCGCCGCGGATCAGGGAGCTATTGCAACAGATCGCGCCTGCCGAGGTGCCCCAATTGGCGCTGGAAATCGGTCAGGGTCGGGATCTCGAACAGCCCTCCGCGGTGCAGCCAGCGCGCAGCTTCGTCGACAATGGGAATGCTTTTGCGGCGCCGGCAGTATCCGGCTATGCAGTGAGTGGCGGTGCCACTGCGCTGCGCAGTGTAGCGGCGCCGAGAATGCAGGCGGTTGCGCCACCGGCACCGCGGCAGGCATTTGGCCTGGCGGCGCCTGCCCTGCGCGGTCGGTCGGCCCCGGATGATACACAGCAGCAGAATCTCGTCGACACTTATACCTTCGACAATTTCGTGGAAGGCAAATCCAACCAGCTCGCGCTGGCGGCGGCGCGCCAGGTGGCTGAAAACCCGGGTGAGGCCTATAACCCCCTGTTCCTTTACGGAGGGGTGGGCTTGGGTAAAACCCACCTGATGCATGCGGTCGGTAACGCACTGAAGCACCAGAACCCTGAGGCCAAGGTGGTGTACCTGCATTCCGAGCGGTTCGTAGCGGACATGGTGAAGGCACTGCAACTGAATGCGATCAGCGACTTCAAGCGCTATTACCGGTCGGTTGATGCCCTGCTGATCGACGATATCCAGTTCTTTGCCAAGAAGGATCGCTCTCAGGAGGAGTTCTTCCACACCTTCAATGCCCTGCTTGAAGGGGGTCAGCAGATGATCCTCACCTGCGACCGGTACCCCAAGGAAATAGATGGCCTTGAAGAGCGCCTGAAGTCGCGGTTTGGTTGGGGGCTCACCGTGGCTGTCGAGCCGCCCGAGCTGGAAACCCGCGTCGCGATTCTCATGAACAAGGCCGCCCAGTCGCGTATTACCCTGCCCCCGGATGCCGCCTTCTTCATCGCCCAGCGTATTCGTTCCAATGTGAGAGAGCTTGAGGGCGCGCTCAAAAGAGTGATAGCGAGCGCTAACTTCACTGGTCGGCCGGTCGATGTTGACCTGGTCAAGGAGAGCCTCAAGGATTTGCTGGCACTGCAGGACAAGCAGGTCAGCCTGGATAACATCCAGCGCACGGTCGCTGAGTATTACAAGATCAAGGTTGCCGACCTCATGTCGCGGCGTCGCAGCCGTTCGGTGGCACGGCCACGGCAGATGGCTATGGCGCTGGCCAAGGAATTGACCAACCACAGCCTGCCGGAAATCGGCGACAGTTTTGGTGGCAGAGACCACACGACAGTATTGCACGCATGCCGTAAAATAAAGGAGCTTCGCGAAACCAACTCTGATATTCGGGAAGATTACAAAAACTTGCTGCGCTCACTCACGACGTAGGCGCGTACCGAAGGAACCTGGATTTATGAAGTTCTCGATTTCACGGGATGCATTGCTCAAGCCCCTTAATCTGGTTGCCGGTGTGGTTGAGCGGAGGCAGACGCTGCCGGTTCTGTCCAACGTGCTGATGGTGTTGGAAGGCGACCAGTTGTCACTCACAGGGACCGACCTGGAAGTTGAACTGGTAGGGCGCGTCGCACTACCGTCTCCGGTTTCTGCGCCAGGCGAAGTGACCGTGCCCGCCCGCAAGCTGGTGGATATCTGCAAGTCGCTGCCGGAAGGCAGCGAAATACAATTCACCGTTGAAGACGGCAAAGTGACCGTGCGTTCTGGGCGCAGCCGCTTCACTTTGTCCACGCTCCCCGCCAGGGAGTTTCCCGCTGTCGAAGAAGGTGTTGGTACGCACCGTTTTACCGTCAAGCAGGGTCAACTGCGGCGTTTGATTGACCGCACCGCGTTCGCCATGGCGCAGCAGGATGTGCGCTATTACCTGAACGGGATGCTGCTGGAACTCAAGGCCGGTCGCTTGCGCGTGGTCGCCACCGACGGCCACCGTCTGGCAATGTGTACGCTGCCCTCGCCCGTTCCGGTAGACGAGGACACCCAGGTCATTCTGCCGCGCAAGGGCGTACTTGAATTATCCCGTCTGCTCCTCGAAGAAGATCAGGATATCGCGGTCGTGCTGGGCAGCAATCACCTGCGAGCCACCACCGAGGGCTTCACCTTCACATCGAAGCTGGTGGACGGTAAGTTCCCCGACTACGAGCGCGTACTGCCCCGCGCGGCCGACAAGATCGTGTTGGGTTCGCGCCTGGAGCTGCGGCAAGCCTTTACCCGCACCGCGATTCTCTCCAACGAGAAGTACCGCGGCGTACGCTTGAAGGTCGCCCCCGACGTCATCGAAATCGTCGCCAACAACCCTGAGCAGGAACAGGCGGAGGAACAGGTATCTGTCGATTACCAGGGTGACTCGGTAGAAATAGGTTTCAACGTCAGCTACCTGCTGGATGTGCTTGGGGTGCTTAGCGGTGAGCAAGTCAAACTGTCGCTCTCTGACCCCAACAGCAGCGCATTGCTGGAGGAATCGGAAGACGGCGATTCGCTTTACGTTGTCATGCCCATGCGGTTGTAAAAGGCGTTTTTGTTAACCCAACTGCAGATCCACCATATCCGGAATCTGTCTCAGGTCGCGCTCCGCGAGCTGGGACAGGTCAACATATTCTTCGGTCCCAACGGTAGCGGCAAAACGAGTATTCTTGAGTCTGTGCACATGCTGGGCATGTCGCGCAGTTTCCGCGCCGGTACGCCACGCACTCTGGTCGCCCACGGTGAGCAACGTTGCACGGTGTATGGAGTTACCGAGTTTTCCACTGCGGGTCAGCGCGCGGCAGTTGCCGTACAGCGCGATGTCAGCGGGGAGTTGCAGATAAAGCTGGCTGGCGAAAAGGTGCGGTCGGTCGCGGAGCTGGTTGCCCATCTACCCCTCCAGGTGTTGAACGCTGCCTCCTTTGACTTGCTCACGGGTAGCCCTGCTGCGCGCCGCCAGTTCCTGAACTGGGGTGTGTTCCACGTGGAACAACGCTTTTTTACTGAATGGCAGCGATTTCAGCGGTGCGTAAAACAGCGCAACAAGCTCTTGCGGCGTGGTAAACTGGGACAATCCGAGTTGTCGGTTTGGACCCGTGAGTTGGCCACCTCTGGTGAACAGATTCACGTGTTCAGGCAGGCTTACTTTGAGGCACTTGCACCGCGATTTCGAGCGATTATGGCCGAACTTTCCCCTGCGCTCGAAGGCCTGGAGCTGCGTTATCGCAAGGGTTGGGACAAGTCTCTCGAGTACTCGGCGGCCCTGGCTGCCAGTGAAGTTGCCGATTGTGAGCAGGGGTACACGCATGTGGGTCCTCAGCGTGCTGACCTTCGTGTTACGGTGTCCGGGTACTCAGCGGCGGAAACCTTGTCACGGGGCCAGCAAAAGCTGGTGGTGTGTGGCCTGAAGTTGGCGCAGGGACAAATTATGTCCGAGGCACAGCCACGGGAGTGCGTGTACCTCGTGGATGATTTGCCGTCGGAGTTGGATGCACAGCACTGCAGGCTAGTCTGTGAGGCGCTTACGGCGTTGCAGGCGCAGGTGTTTATCACCTGTGTAGATGCCAACGACCTCGCGGGGATGTGGCCTGATGGCGTAAAGCCCCTGATGTTCCACGTGGAACAGGGCACTGTTTCGCAGCAGACTGTTGCTGCGAGTTAAGTCGAAAGCGCCGCTCCGGGTGATATGGAGTGGATGCGCGACGGTTGCGCGAAGCTGGAGTTACAGGTTCAAGACGGCGCGCTCCAGGATCTGGCGTCGAAATTATAAGCCGAGTGTGCAGTGGCGCGTCGGTAGCAGAGAGAAGAGAGTTATCCAATGACAGACAACGAGCAAAACTACGATTCCTCCAGTATCAAGGTCCTGAAGGGCCTTGATGCGGTCCGCAAGCGTCCGGGCATGTATATCGGCGATACAGACGATGGCACCGGCCTTCACCACATGGTATTTGAGCTCGTGGATAACTCTATCGATGAGGCTCTGGCAGGACACTGCAGCCGGGTGGATATCGTGATTCATCCGGATGAGTCGGTCACCGTGAGTGACGATGGCCGTGGTATTCCCACGGAAATGCACGAGGAAGGTGTTTCCGCCGCGGAAGTGATCATGACCGTGCTGCACGCGGGCGGCAAGTTCGACGACAACACCTACAAGGTCTCTGGGGGCCTGCACGGCGTAGGTGTGTCAGTGGTCAACGCGCTGTCTCGGGAGCTGGTGCTGACCATTCGCCGCGAGGGCAAGCGCTACGAGCAGATCTACCACCACGGCGTGCCCCAGGCACCGCTGGCGGTTATCGGGGATACGGAAGGTACGGGCACATCGGTACGGTTTCACCCCTCCCCCGATACCTTTACCAACATTCTCTTCCACTTTGACCAGCTGGCTAAACGCCTGCGCGAACTGGCTTTCCTCAACTCCGGTGTCAATATTCGCCTGAAAGATGAGCGCTCGGGCCGCGAGGAGAACTACCAGTACGATGGAGGTCTGCGCGCCTTCGTCGATTATCTGAACAACAACAAGACCGTGGTGAACAAGCCGTTTCACTTTCAGGTGGATCTGGAGGACGGGATTGGGGTTGAGGTGGCGCTGCAGTGGAATGATGCCTTTGCAGAAAACATCTTCTGCTACACCAACAACATCCCCCAGCGCGACGGAGGCACCCACCTGGCGGGCTTCCGCGCCGCGCTCACCCGCAGTCTGAACAGCTATATCGAACGCGAGGGCATGGCGAAGAAGGCCAAGGTGTCCACCACCGGCGACGATGCCAGGGAAGGTCTGACTGCGATCATCTCGGTGAAAGTGCCAGACCCCAAGTTTTCCTCGCAAACCAAGGACAAGCTGGTGTCCTCCGAGGTGAAGACAGCCGTTGAGCAGGCGATGAACACCTACTTCAACGACTACCTGCTGGAAAACCCCGGTGAAGCCCGTGCCGTTGTCGGCAAGATGCTCGATGCGGCTCGCGCGCGGGAAGCGGCGCGCAAGGCCCGCGAGATGACGCGGCGCAAGGGGGCTTTGGATATTGCCGGCCTGCCAGGCAAGCTCGCCGACTGTCAGGAAAAGGACCCGGCGCTGTCGGAAATTTATCTGGTAGAGGGCGACTCGGCCGGTGGCTCTGCGAAGCAGGGCCGCAACCGCAAATTCCAGGCGATTCTTCCCCTCAAGGGCAAGATCCTCAACGTCGAGAAGGCCCGGTTTGACAAGATGTTGGGTTCAGCCGAAGTCGGCACGATTGTCACGGCGCTGGGCTGTGGTATCGGCAAGGACGAGTTCAACCCGGAGAAGCTGCGTTACCACAGCATCATCATCATGACCGATGCGGACGTCGATGGTTCCCACATCCGCACGCTGCTGCTGACCTTCTTCTTCCGCCAGATGCGCGAACTCATTGAGCGCGGGCATATCTTCATCGCCCAGCCGCCGCTGTACAAGATTTCGCGCGGCAAACAGGGCCAGTACCTGAAAGATGATGAGGCACTCAACCGCTACCTGACCCAGGCTGCTCTGGACGGTGCAGCTATTGTGGTAAACCCCGAGGCACCCCCCATTACTGGCACGGGCCTGGAAGAGCTGGTGGAGCGGTTCCGCAAGGTCGCGGCCACCATTGACCGCCTGGGCCGCCTGTATGCCCCGCCGGTGCTCTGGCAGATGGTCTACGGCGCCAGCCTGACCCTCGACCAAATGCGCGACGAGGCCGCTGTGATCGCCTTTGCTGAGAGTTTAAGTGAGTGCTTACAAACAGTGGCGCCCAAGGGAGCTCTATACACGGTCAGCGTGCGGCGCGATCAGGAGCGGCAGACCCACTACCCCGTGGTGAAGCTGTTGGCACACGGTGTGGAAACGGAAACCGAGTACCGGCACGAGTTCTTCTCTTCCGGTGAATACCGCAGCCTGGTCGCGCTGGGTGAAACCCTGAACACGCTGATCGATGAAGACGGTTACTTCCAGCGCGGCGAGAAGACTTTCCCCACCCGCAGTTTCGAGGAAGGCCTCACCTGGTTGATGGCGGAAGCGCGCAAGGGCTATAACATCCAGCGCTACAAGGGCCTGGGTGAAATGAACCCGGAGCAGCTGTGGGAAACCACCATGGACCCGGAAGCGCGCCGCATGCTGCAGGTAACGATCGAGGATGCCATCGCGGCGGACCAGATCTTTACCACACTGATGGGCGACCATGTGGAGCCCCGGCGTGAGTTCATCGAGGAGAATGCGCTGTCGGTGGCGAATTTGGATGTGTAGTGGGTCCGGCAGTTGTCGGTTATGAGGTTACCCAGTCGCCGAAGAGGTCGCAAAAATCACGATACCCAGCGCAAGGGCGCTCATGGCGAGCCAAAAGCCCGCCCCGAGGTTGAGTGACGGCTCTTCAGATAGGCTGTGGGTTTCCGGGCCATGGTGTGAGCTAATCCACAGCATCGACAACGCCAACACGACACCAAGTCCCTCGACGGTAACAAGGGCCGGGGACATGGGGGTCGGTGACTGAGGAAACCACCCCATGAGATCTGCGATATAAATTGTCAGATAACTTGCAGCCGCCCAAAAGCTCAAGGGCCAGGCGCGGCTCATTCCGCGCAATAGCCCGACGACCACTAAAAAGCTGCCCAAACCCAGAGCCGTCAGGAAAATGTTGAACAACAGCAGAGTCGCTGGCGCCATGTGTGAAAAATCACGGTTCTCGATGGGACCGCCCGGAACCAGCGATGACAGTGCGATCGCTGAAACCAGCAGCAGCACACTTAACATTCTTCGCGCGTTTTGTGTTTGCATCACCCGCTCCCCTGGACTAATCATTCAATCTTGCGATAACGGCTTCGAGCCCCGCATCTACCGCGCTCAGCCTGGCCTCGCGGCTGAACTGTGGAACCGCGATATCCACCGGTATGCCCCGCGTTTCGAACAGTTCTCCCTCTGGAGACACGTAGAATTCGTTGGCTACCGACGCACTCCAGCCGTTGCCCAGACGCTTGTCCAGTTGGTCTGAAAGACCACCTTGCGTGGCTTCGCCAATAACAGTGACTTGCGGTAAGGCGCGCATGGCAAGTGTGAAGGTTTCCGCCGCGCTCGCCGTGGTAGCGCTAGTCAGGAGAAATACCGGCCCAAGGTACTGGCGAGATCCGCGAGGGGAAATATGGATATCCCGCAATGGGGTACGCGTCTGTCCCAGACGGGCCTGCTTGCGGTAAACCAGGGTATTATTGGCAGCAAAACGACTCGCAATGGCGAGACTTACGAAGTCCTTTCCCCCGCCGTTCCGGCGGATATCCACAACGAGCGCTTCGACATCCTGAAGATCGTCGAGAACTTGATCCATTGCAGCATCAACCGCGGACAATTCCGCACCATTGTCGTTGCTATCAGCAAAACCCAGCATGGCGTCAATGGCGAGATAACCGACGTTGTCCGCGCTCGACCAGTGAACAAGCCCGTTTGCCGCACTGCGAACGGTTGTCTGCTCCGACAGGTAGGAAAGTGTAATACTGCGGTCCAGTTCCAGTTGCCCGTCAATATAAGCGTTCGCAGATTGAACCTGTTGCTGTGACAACGGAGGCAGTGCGCCCTCCAGTTCAAGCCACTCATTAAAAAGCAGAGTGACCAGGGTCGGTTTGTTGAGTACCTTAATCGCACCAAAGTCACCTTCTACCGTCATGTGAATGTCTGCAAAGGGGGCCACGAGCTGAAACAGCGCCTCGGCGAGATCATCGTCGCTACTCTGATCGCTCAACAGTGCCGCCTGTTCTGTGTAGAGGCTCAGAACATCGCGCTCGCGCAGCTCTGGGTAGATGGAAAGCTCATTCACAAGTTGATAGAAGATCGCCAGTTCTCGTTCCGGGTTGCGCTGGTACCCACGGCCGTCAGGACCGGGAAGTACGCTATCCGCGCAGACCGCTGGCAGATCAGTGACAGAATCATAGAGCGTGCCGGGTGCAGAAAATGTTGCCGTTCCATTGCTTCCGAAGTCTTCTAGCTGACCGGCTGCGATGCGGAACAGGCCTTCGATATCCGCTAAATTGACATCCGTCTCATCGACTGCGAGCAAGCAGTATTCGCTCGTAAAGTCGTAGAGGCGGAGGCTGTCGCTAGTGATCTCCAGCGCGCGGCCATACGCATCCGCCCGCCACACTCCCCGGTACTTTTCCGTAATCGTTGAGTCGGGGCTCGGAGACGGGTCGGGCGCCCCGGGGTTTTGCACTATTGCACCGCCGCCAGAGCCGCCGCAGGCACCAAGAATGGAGCCAAGGAATATCGTCGTTAATGTTGTTCGTGGTGTGTTTCGCATTTCGTGACCTCAAGGTTGGTCGTTTCTGGATGTGAGTACCGCCGACTCCGATAGTTTTTATATAAACCTTGAGGAATTCGTCCGAACCTGAGAGATCGAACTATTTTTGTGAAGGGTGTCAGTGCAGCCTTACAGGTCAGCACGACTCGCAGCAAAAAAACACTAATTAAAACAATGGGTTATCGGGCTGCGCGCGGTTCCTGATACTCTCGAGAAACCGATGCGAGTTTGCCGAGTGTGGCGAGATGGATGGGTTCAGGTCGGCTGTCGGTTTCGATAAGCGCCGGGGGTGAGGCCTTTATGTTTGCGAAACGCGGCATAGAATGCAGATTTGCTGTTAAAGCCTGCGTCCATTGCAATGCTTAACACGGAGTCATTACTGTTTTTAAGACGAGTCAGCGTATGCTCTATTCGATATGCATTCACAAAGTCGAAAAAGTTCTGTCCCAACTTCTGGTTGATTGCCTGAGAGAGGTAGTTGGTCGACACTGACAAGTTGTCTGCCAATTCGGCCAGCGAAAGGGTCGGACTGAGGTAGAGGCTCTTGTTTACCATTGCAAGCTGCGCTTCTTCAATCAGCGCCTCGGCCAGTTCTTCGGACAGCGCCGAACGGGCATATTTGCCGCTCTCGGTGGCTCCCGCCGGCGGGTTGCTTGCAACGATGGGCGGTGTGTTCGTTGCATCGATCACCATTGGTATGGGCTGGATAAACACTCTGGGTTGGCGAATGCCCAGCCAGCCAAGCGCATAAATCAAACAGACCATACTCAAGCCGAGGGCGACATCCAAATTTTCATGACGCAAAACCAGGCTCGACGTGAAAAACTCTTCCATCAGCCACACCAGGTAGACAACCAGTGTGCCCAACAAGATGTTGCGCAACCAGTCCAGGCTGACCTTCTCCGTGTTCGAACAGGACTCCAGCACATGGCGCCTGTGGTTGATCAGCAGACGAATACTCAAGAGCAACAACAACGAAAGATGCGCGATAGTGACAAACAGCTCGATGTCTCCGAGTAGCAGCTGCCAAAGAGTGTAAAAATCGGGTAGGCCACCCTCGCTCGTGAGAATCGCATATTGTAATTCTGGGCGCAGCCAGAGCAGAGGCCACGCCGCACAGCAGTGTAAAAATGGTGGCCCCCAGAGTGCGATCCGCAAAGATAGTGACTGTGGTAGGCCTGGTTGTGTCATTTCGCGACAGTAGAGGTAAATCAACACACCGTAGAGAAATTCTTTTGGCCAAAGCAGAGTGCGCAGCCAGATGTAGTCGCGCGTGAGTCCCGCGGTATCAAGGGCGTAGTCGACGAGCGCGCAAACGAAAACCAGCATGTACGCCGCGAGGTATCGATTCGCTCGAGTATTCCCATTACGCGTGGTGATCAGCGTAAAGGCGAGAAAGATGCCCTGCCCCGCCGCGAGTACGTACAGAATGGGTAGTGCTTGAATCACGGTTTGGTAGGCCCCCGGAACTGTAGACAGCTGATTGCCGCGCGAAGCACCGCTTTTTGTGTTCCGTTGGCGACACGTCATTGCTGTTGCCATACCGGCGAGTACCAATTGTAAAAGAACTGGGTGCGATTGAGTATCGTCGAACAGACCTTTGCCTCTCACATGGGCCGTTGCATCGAGATCACGCAGGGTGTTGGTGCGGCGAGCTGTCTGTCAGGCATTGATCGTTATTTTTATTTGAATCCCTGTGCCTGTTCCAGGGCCACCCTCAGCTACCGTGTGGTTGTTGTGGCAATGTTGCCACCCACGACTTGCTAAAGGGTGTAGATGAAGGTGAAACTGAATTGGCGTCCCCCAGTGGCAGTGCCGTTTATGTCAATCGCCGACTGTCGGAGGTCGGCGCCCAGGGAGAAGCGCGAACTGATCTCATAGCGCAGCCCTGCGCCTGCCCAGTAGCCGACACCGCGCCCATCGCCCGAGCGTAATGGGTTTGTCAGTTCAATTTCTGCATGGCCTAATGCCATGCCGGCACCGCCGTAGACCTGAAATCCACTGTTACCCAGAGCAAGGCTACGCCGCAGACCAAGGTGTAATTCTGCCGTGTATCCTTCGTACGGGTCAGCGCTGCCGCTTTTATCAACGCCGCTGGCGAGGACATCAACGGCGATGGAAAAAGGCAAGTTATTGCGCTGAAAGTCCATGATAAGGCCTATGCTGTCTTGCTCGTCGGCCTGCTCCCAGTCGCGGCTTTTCAATTGCTTTTGTCCCAGAGCCAAAGCAATGCTGCTCGACCAATCCTGAGCCATCCCCACTGTGCTGTAGCCCAGAATCAGCACAGCCAGCGCCGTTCTTTGGAGTAAACAGTCGTTTTTCATAGCGGTCATCTCCTCTGTCAATGTTGTGTGAACATGTGTACCGGTTCAGGACCGCGTCGGCTGGTGTGGTCTGTCGACGCCTTCGGTCCTGATGCGAACGCACAGTGTTCATGGAAACTCGCGGCAGAGCGTCCTGACCTGAGAGATCGAACCCTTTTGTTGATACTGAGAGGTATGGACTTACAGGTTCGTACCTATCTTCCCGGGGAAACTGGGCGGACCGCGCACGTATCCTCTCCCTCCGGTGGCCCAAGGTTGTCAGGGTGGGCGACAGCTTCCATTGCCCCAGTTTGCAGACCACAATAGGCCTCCGGTCCGTCTTCAGGACTCAAGCGTTTACCATCGGAGTGGTCATGACAGCGTCGCTTGCCATCGTCCCAATTGAATTGTGTGGAATTGCTATCCGTGAACGCTCTGCCGCGCCGATGGCAAGCCTGTCCAGCGCCCCTGTCACCTGTCGCGCGGGTGTTCAGGGTGACGCTCGTGGCCGCCCCGGCAAACGCCAGGTCACCGTGCTCAGCCTGGAAAGCTGGGAAGCGGCCTGCGCGGAGCTCGGTACTGTGCTCCCCTGGACGCAGCGCCGCGCCAACCTCCTGGTAAGCGGTGTGGTGTTCGGGCCGGAGTCGGTGGGCCAATTGCTGCACTTTGGCAGCCTCACCCTGGAGATAACCCGCGAGACGGACCCCTGTCGGCGCATGGACGCCGCCTATCAGGGTCTGCAGGCGGCGCTCAGGCCAGACTGGCGAGGGGGCGTGTGCTGTCGCGTGTTGAGTGATGGCGCATTGGAGGTGGGGCAACAGGGCCGGTTTGCGCCGGCACCCGCACAGGGCACCCTGCAGCTGACGTGATCATTCCGCCCGGGCTTGATGTTGCCACAACCGTCCTGCTGCTGGGTTGCTCCACTCTGACCTCACTCTTGACCGCAACGCTGGGTGCCGGCGGTGGCGTGCTGTTGCTGTTGTTGCTGGCACTGTGGCTGCCGCCCGCCATCATCATTCCCGTGCACGGGCTCATCCAGCTCGGCTCCAACGGCGGACGGGCCGCACTCACCTGGCGGCATGTCGATTGGCGCTTGCTGCGCGCATTCGCGCCGGGTGTTGCCCTGGGTGTGCTGGCGGGCGCACTGCTGCTGGTCAGCTTGCCCGCCGCGATCTGGCAGCTCACCATTGGCCTGTTCGTGTTGTACCTCTGCTGGGGCCCGCCTCTGCCCCGCGCTGCGCTGGGGGCCACGGGCACCTTTGCGGCCGCCGCCCTCACCAGTTTCGCCAGTCTGTTCGTCGGCGCAACCGGGCCGTTGGTAGCCGCCTTCGTGAAGCAGACCCAGACAGACCGGTACCGCACGGTGGCGACCTTTGCGCTCGCCATGGTGCTGCAGCACGCCCCGAAGTTGCTGGTGTTCGGCGCCGCCGGCTTTATTTTCCGCGACTGGCTGGGGTTCGCCCTGGCGATGATCGCCGCGGGCTTTGCGGGCACCTGGCTGGGGGTGCGTCTGCTGGGCGCCATCAGCGACCGGCGTTTTAGCCGCCTGCTCAATGTCGTGTTGACCGTTTTGGCCTTGCGCCTGCTGTGGCAGGCGGTCGATGCGTTGCTCGGCAGTGCCTCGGGTTTGCCGGTGTAGCTCAGGCAGCCGTGAACAACAGGCGGGTGTGACCCGCGTCGTTCATGGTGTCAAATACAGGCCTGAGCGGCATACCAATCCACATGTCGTCTGGTGCCACGCCGGTCAGCGCGCTGTTCATGTTGAACCCCTCGCTGAACGTAACGATGGCGAGGTTCTGCGGATCGGGGCCGGTGAATCCGGGCAGCGTGGGGACCCGTGCGATGGTGAAGGAGCACAGGGTTGCCGCGCCGGATACCGGCGTCCACGCCAGGTCATGCGAGGCGCAATGTGTGCAGTGGCGACGCGGATAAAAGACCCAGCCGCTGCAGCGCTGGCAGCGCGGGATGAGGATGCGTTGCTCGCGCAAGCCATCCCAGAATGGCCGGCTAATGTCGGTGGCCCGGGGGATCATTGCGTTCATCTTCAGGCTCCTGTCAGGATCAGTGCACCCTGCTCACTCATCACGCCTCCCGTGCCGGAGACGAAGGCGGTATCGTGTTTTCGCAGTTGGCGTTCGCCGGCATCTCCGCGGATCTGGGTGACCGCTTCGATCAGCTGCGACATGCCACCGGCAGCGCCCGCCTGACCGAAGGACAGCTGGCCGCCGTGGGTGTTGAGGGGGAAATCGCCGCGCCAGGTGAGATCGTGCTCGCGCAGAAACGCCATGCCTTCACCCTTGCCGCAGAATCCGGCATCCTCCAGGCTAAGCAGCACGGTGATGGTGTAGCAGTCGTAGATTTGCGCCATGTCCATATCGGCGGGCGTCAGCCCCGCCATGCCGAACGCGCGCTGTGCCGCGCGGGCTATGGGTGTCACTGTCATGTCCCGGGCGTAGCTGGGTGATTTGAAGTCCAGCTGTTCGCCGCAACCGCGAATGCGCACGGGCCGATGGCGGCAATCGCGCGCCAGGTCGTCGCTGGCGACGATAAACGCGGCACCCCCGGCAACGGGCATGACGATTTCAAGCAGGTGCAGTGGGTCTGCCACCACCTTGCTGTTCAGCACATCGTCCACCGTGATGGGATGCCCATGGAACAGCGCTTCCGGGTTCGCCTGCGCGTTGCTGCGCTGGGCCACGGCGATACCTGCCATGGCGGCGGCATCGTAGCCGTAGCGGTGTGCATACTGCTGGGCGATCATGGCGTAGCCGGTATTCTGGCCCAGGTGCCCATAAGGCAGGTCAAACTCCGCCTCGGGTGCACCAAAGCGCTGGCTGTGGCCGCCCAGCTGCATCGCCGCCGCGAAGGCGGCAGGGTCGGCGTCCGGGTCCGGCGGCGTGAGGCGCCCGGGTATCACGCAGAGAACGGCGCGGCACAGCCCGAGCTGAATGGCGGCGGCCGCGCGCCAGGCCATGGCCACGGCACTGGTACCGCCAAGGTCCACCGTCTCGGCGAAGCCAACCTGCAACCCCAGGTACTCTGCCACCACCGCTGGCACGAAGGCAGTGGCCTCGTTGAAATGCGCGCCGTTCACCGCCAGACCGTCGATGTCCTGCAGTGTCAGCCCGGCATCAATCAATGCCAGGCGTGCCAGGTCCGCCATCTGCTCAAGGTGAAACATCTGTGGCGCGGTTGCGTATTTTTCCGGCCGATACTGGGCACAGCCCACAATCGCCGCCTTGCCTGTCAAACTCACTCGCGCCTCCCCTCCCGTTGTACATCGCGGTTGACTCTGTCGGGCATGATGGGACAGAAGCGCACGCCACCCAAGCCCTGCGGGCGTAGCGGAGCAGGAAAAAGCGCAGGCGGCTTGGCGCAATGAACCGATCATGGAGAAAACCAGCCGCGGCCCGCGGGGCGCCGTTTTCTTGATTTCGCGCATGGCGCAGGGCGGCGGTCCTGTGGACTATGCGCCGGTAAAGCAGTCGATTCCGGCCAGTCTGTCCACCCCGCGCAACACTATATCTGGTGTCCGGCCTAAAAAAGTGCCCGCCATATGGGGCTTTTGCCTTGCTCTTGGCCGCCGCCTTCCCGCACACTAGTAGCGCTGCCAGCACACACGGGGAAGAGGTCATGGGAGAAGTGGTCAAGGCGTTACATACGGTGGTTGATATCGGGTTGCAGGACGCATCGCTGGATATCTGGGACAAGAAATACCGCCTCCAGGATCGCAATGGCGAGCCGGTCGACAAGGACATCGCCGATACCCTGAAACGCATCGCCCGTGCACTGGCGGACGTGGAAGACACCGACGCCGCGCGCAAACAGTGGTACCAGCGCTTCCTTTGGGCCCTGCAGAATGGGGCACTGCCCGCCGGCCGCATCATTTCCAATGCCGGTGCTGAGGCCTACAAGCCTGCGACCTCCACCATCAACTGCACGGTGTCCGGCAACATCACCGACTCCATGGATGACATCCTGCAGAAAAACCACGAAGCGGGCATGACGCTCAAGGCGGGCTGTGGCATCGGCTACGAATTCTCCACCCTGCGTCCGCGCGGTGCCTACGTGAGTGGTGCCGGGGCCTACACCTCTGGCCCCCTGTCCTTCATGGATATCTACGACCGCATGTGCTTTACCGTGTCCTCGGCTGGCGGGCGTCGCGGCGCCCAGATGGGCACGTTCGATATCCACCACCCCGATGTAATGGACTTTATTCGCGCCAAGCGCGAAGACGGCCGGCTGCGGCAGTTCAACCTGAGCCTGCTGATTACCGATGAGTTTATCGAAGCGGTGAAGGCTGAGGCGGACTGGGCGCTGAGCTTCCCCATGACCGTGAAAGAAGTGGAGGGCGACGGGCTCGACCTGGAAAACGACAGCAGTATTTTGTGGCGGCACTTCCCGGTTACCCAGGGTTATGTCAGCAATGACCGCGGTGAGGTGGCCTGCCGCATCTACAAGACGGTTCCGGCGCGCCGGCTGTGGGACATGATCATGGCCTCGACCTACGACTTCGCCGAGCCGGGCTTTATTCTCATCGACCGCGTCAACCAGATGAACAACAATTGGTGGCTGGAAGATATCCGTGCGACCAATCCCTGTGGCGAACAACCCCTCCCCCCCTACGGCAGCTGCCTGCTGGGGTCCATCAACCTGACCCGCCTGGTGCTGGACCCGTTCACCGACCAGGCCCGGTTTGACTGGGATCGCTATCGCGATGTGGTCGCTGTGTTTACCCGCATGCTCGACAACGTGGTGGAGATCAACGGCCTGCCGCTGGAGCAGCAGCGTCACGAGATCGCCTACAAGCGTCGTCACGGTATGGGTTTCCTGGGGCTGGGGTCCACCATCACCATGCTCGGCATGTGCTACGGCGATGAAGACTCCCTGACCTTCACCGAAGAAGTGGCGCGGGAAATGGCGCTGGTGGGTTGGGAACAGGGTGTGCAACTGGCCGAGGAAAAAGGCCCTGCGCCGATCATGGACGACCTGTTCGAGGTCACCCCTGAAATGCTCGCGGCGCGCCCGGAAATGCAGCGTGACGGCATTGCTGTGGGTGACCGCCTGCCAGGACGGGTCCTGCATGCGCGTTACAGCCGCTACATGCAGCGCGTTGCCGCGGTGGCGCCGGAGCTGGTGGAGCGCGTGGCGGAGCGCGGTGCGCGCTTTACCCATCACTCGTCGATAGCGCCCACGGGCACCATTTCATTGTCGCTGGCAAATAACGCCAGCAATGGCATCGAACCCAGCTTCGCGCACCACTACGCCCGCAACGTGATTCGCTCCGGGCGCAAGACAAAGGAAAAAGTGGACGTGTTCTCCTTCGAACTGCTGGCCTATCGCAGCCTGGTGAACCCCCGCGCCATGCCCTACAGCGAGCGCGACGAGGAGAAGCTCCCCGACTACTTTATCGTCGCCGACGCCGTGACCCCCAAGCAGCACGTGGATATTCAGGCGGCGGCGCAAAAGTGGGTGGACTCCTCCATCTCCAAAACCGCGAACGTTCCCACGGACTATCCCTTCGAGGATTTCAAAGACATCTACCTGTATGCCCACGGTGAGGGCTTGAAGGGTTGTACCACGTTCCGCTTCAACCCTGAGGCATTCCAGGGCGTGCTGGTAAAAGAGCAGGACCTCGAGAATACGCTCTACCAGTTCACGCTGGCGGATGGTTCCACGGTGGAGCTGAAAGGCAACGAGCAGGTGGAGTACGACGGCGAAATGCACACGGCCGCGAATCTGTTCGATGCCCTGAAAGAAGGTTATTACGGCAAGTTCTGAGCCCGGAGACAGCGATGACGGTCAAAATTGGCAGCAAAATAGTAGGCTACAAAGTGGTGCCCAAGGGCGCGACGCCGGAACCGGTGTCCGGTGATCGCGAGGCCGTGCCGGCCAGCAACGTGGTACACATGCACGAGGCATTCCAGCGTCCCGAGCGTCTTGTGGGGTCGACGTACAAGGTCAAGACGCCGATGTCCGAGCATGCCCTGTACATCACGGTGAACGACGTGATTCTCAATGAGGGTACCGAGCATGAGCTGCGCCGGCCCTTCGAGGTGTTCATCAACTCCAAGAACATGGAACACTTCCAGTGGGTGGTTGCCCTCACCCGCCTGATTTCCGCGGTATTCCGTAAAGGCGGCGATGCCACCTTCCTGGTAGAGGAGTTGAAGGCGGTGTTCGATCCGCGCGGCGGCTACTTCAAGAAAGGCGGCGTGTTCATGCCATCGATTGTGGCGGAGATTGGCTATGCCATCGAAGACCACATGAAGCACATCGGCCTTATCGACAGCAAGCTGGACGAACACCAGCAGACGTTCCTCGAGGAAAAACGCCGCGAGCTCATGGGCGAGAGCGCCAATGGGGCCGCGGACGATGCGGCAGGCGATGCACCCGCCTTCCCGCCCGGTGCCAGCCTCTGTTACAAGTGCAACACCCAGGCCGTGGTGTTGATGGACGGCTGCATGACCTGTCTCAACTGTGCCGATTCCAAGTGCGGGTAACCGCGCTTGCCGGGGCGGGGCGACAACCTGGATGGCTATGTTCTCGACAACATGGAGGGCGCGGTTGACCAGGCGGCGTTTCTCGCACGTACTGACACGCCGGTGGCAATCGTGGGAGCACGCGGCACCGGTAAAATGTACATCGCGCGCATTTTCCATACGCGCGCAGGGTTGAGCCCGGACACGCTGGTCGCCATCGACTGCCGCGAATTCCGCAACCGTGACGATGCCAATCGCCGCATACGCCACGCCCTGCAGGGCGGTGCGGGGAAAACCCTGGTGTTCAAATCGCCCCAGTTGATGAGCGCCGATGCCCAGCTGCGCCTTGCTCGCCAGATTGCGACGCGTCAGGTTCTGGACAGTGAGCCGCCCACCTACCTGCCCGCCATGCGTTTCGTGGCGTTGTTTCCGGATAGCCTCAGCAACCTGCTCGCCAGCGGCGAGTTGCAACCGCGGCTGGCGAGTGTATTCGCGGCCTACCCGATCCGGGTGCCGCCCATGCGCCACCGCCAGCAGGCCATTCTGCGCTGGGCACACAAGATCCTTGCTCAGGAGTGCGCCCTGCGCAATGTGGTGGTCAAGGGCTTTACGCCGGAAGCGGAGCAGGCGCTGCGTGAACACCCCTGGCACGGCAATATCAGCGAGATCCGCCAGCGCGTGGTGCACGCGCTGGAGCGTCGCCCCGGCGGTGCGTGGCTGACGCCCGTGGAACTGAAGCTGGCGCTTGGTGACCGCTCGCGCAGTGCCGGCGTGGCTTCACCCCTGCGGCGGCGCGACCGCGAGACGGAAAGCTACACGCCGAGTGCGCTGGAAGAGCTGAGGCAGGCCCTGGCTGATCTGTTGCAGCAGTGTGTGCACAATGAACAGGCTCTGCCCCTCGGGAGCTGGCTGCAGGACGAGGTGGTGCTTGCCGCGCTGGGTCGGTACGCCGGCGACCGCGGGCTTGCGGCCAGTTTCCTGCAGGTGCCGCGGCGCAAGCTGTCGCGCTGGCGCCCGGGTATCGAAGGCCGCCAGGCGCAGCGCAGCAGCTGCGCGGCGTGGATGGAGCCCGCTCGCCTGGTAACGGACTGGGTGCGCGGCCTGGGCCAGGGCGGAAACAGTCCGCTCGACGAAGCCGAGGCGCTGTTGCTGGCGCTGCTCGAAGACTGCCGTGAGCAGGCGACCATGGCGCAGCGCGCCGACCTGCTCGGGGTCTCCCGCCCGACTTACAGTCGGCGCTTGCAGGCGCAAGGTCACGCTGCGCAGGCGGTGGCCCATGGTTAGAAAGCCGCGGGTCCACAGCGCGCCTACCACCGGCAGCAACGCGCCGGAGTTCACACCGGGCAGCGAGCGCCCGACGCCGGCGGCACTCGCGAGCGCGTTCGCCGCACTGGGTGAGGAGCCGCTTGCCCCCCCTCTGGGTTTTTCCGCACGGCTCAATTTGTTGCTGGATCTGGCGGCCGTGGTGCCTGCGCGTATCGAAGGCCGTGTGCTTGGTGTGCTCGCGATCAATCCGGCGTGGAAAGAGCTCGAAGTGCGCCGCTGGCTGCAGCAGGACCAGCTGCCCGACCGCGCGGAACTGCGCCGGCTGGTCAAGCTGCTGGTCGCGCAGCTGGGGCCGGAACACGACGCGTTGCGCTGGGAGGCGTTTCTCGTCTACGGCTCGCCTATTGTGGGCTCACCCGTCGAACACCTGCTGTACCGCGAGGACCGCGGGCGCCGCGACATCGCCTCGCGCATCTTTGCCCTGCTGACAGAACAGTATGCCATTCCCCCCTCCAGCTACGATGCCGACCTGGTCTTCCAGCGCTGCCTCAAGCTCATGCAGCAATTCAATGTCTACGAGTGGGAAGACTTCCAGGCCGGCCACATGGAGCCGTTTCGCAGCGTGCTTTTCCCGGAATCCTCCTGAAACGTCCGCGAGCTGCGCCTTTTACCGAAAAAAGGCAAATTAGTGCTTGCAGTCGCGGAGGCACTACTAAAATACTGTGATGCACAGTAACGCGCGAGAGAAGTTATGCCTGATCACAACGAGGCCCAGGATGTCAGCGGCATCCGTGTGGCCATCATCGACGATGCCAAGACCATCCGCATGATGATGTCGCATACGCTCAAGCAGATGGGCTGCGAGGTGGAAACCGCCGAGGACGGCTATCAGGGGCTCGCTCTGCTGCGACGCTTCAAGCCGGATATCGTGTTTCTGGATATCACCATGCCGGAGCTGGACGGCTACCAGACCTGCAGCCTGATCCGACACGCAGAGGATACCCGCGATTTACCGGTTGTGCTGCTCTCCTCCTCCGACGGTATTTTCGATATTGCCCGAGGCCAGGCGCGGGGCGCCAACGCACATGTGAGCAAGATTCCGCCCGACCCGGTGCTGCGTCAGTTGATCCATGAGCACACCCGGCCGGACGAGGCGGCCTGAGGTGGAAGGGGCCTTTACTGCCCTGCAGGCGTTGCATCAGCGCTATGCCCAGCGGGCCACGGTACCGCCCCCCGTCGCGGCGGAAGAACCGACCTGGTCTGGCGCAGCAATCGGCATAGCCGGTGTGCCACTGGTCGTTGCCCACGGCGATGTGGATACCGTGATTGCCCTGCCGCCGTTGACCCGTATTCCAGGCACCTGCAACTGGGTGCTTGGCGTGGCGGCCCACCAGGGCGAGCTGCTGCCGGTATTCTGTGGTGATACCCTGTTCGCCGAGCGCCTGTCACCGGGCAGGCGGCGCGAGTACTGCCTGGTCTTTCGTCAACCCGGCCTGCACTTCGGTGTCACTTTGAGCCAGGTGCGCGGCAACATCACCTTGCCCCTGGCACAGCGCTGCAGCGCGATCCCGCTTGCGGGCCTGTTGGCGGAGTGCTGCGATGGCGGGTTCCAGCGTGGCGAGGAGTTTCTCGGCCTGCTGGACGGCGCCCGATTGCTTGCCAGTGGCGCGCTTGCCGATACCAGTGCCCTGCCCGCTGACCCTGTTGAGGAAGCTGTACCATGAGTCAGACCGTTTTGCTCGTTGTTGTCATCGTCCTGTTGATTGCCCAGGGCATTACCGGTTTTCTGCTGTGGCAAGCTCGCCGTGGTGCCGGTGCAGCGGCGGGCGCTGACGAGGGTGTACTCGTCGCCTTGCGTCGGTTGGCGGACGGCGACCTCACCGCGCGCGCCGAGAGTGCCGCGCCGGCGACCGCAGCCATTGCCGAGCAACTGAATACCGCACTGTCCAGGCAGCGCGAACTTGTTTCCGAGCTTCGGGTGCCGTTCGAGGGGCTTGCGGCGGAGCTGCACAAGCTCGGCAAGAGCAGCCTCGGGCACAGTGAAACCAGCGCCGGTATGGGGCGTCAGTTGGAGGAAGTGAAATCCGCGCTGTCGCGTGAGGTGCAGGCGGCCGAGGACATGACCAGCATCAGTAAACAGGCGCGAGAAGCCATGGGGCGCCATCGTCAGCTGGTCAGCCGCGGACAGACACTCGCCACGGATATGGCGCGCGCCTCCTCGGATGTGCGCGAATCCATGCAGGAGACCTCCAAATCCGCCAAGCGCCAGGGCGAGCTGATCCAGTCAGTGACCACGGCGGCGGAATACATCCAGTCGCTCAACACGCGCATATCGGTGGTCGCCATCAATACGCGCATTGAGGCCGAGCGCGCCGGTGAGCACGGGCGGCCCTTTCTCGGTATTGCCGAAGCGATTGGCGACCTGCTGCGCGAAGCGGAAGACGAGGGACGCAAGATCACCTCGGAAGTGCGCATGCTGCAGAACCTGTCGGCGGAGAACCTGAACAGCCTGGAGCACACGGTGGGCGCCGTCGTCACCATCCTCGAGTTTGTGGAGCGTATCGATGCGTCGCTGGAAGACATCAATCACGGCGCCGCCTACCTGCTCGATCAGGTCGACTCCCTCGGCAATACCACGCAGCAGTCTGCCGATACCGTGCGGCGCCTGAACGGACTGCTGGGTGAGGTGCGGGAGCAGAACCGTGCCCTGCGTGAAGGTGCCGAAGCCACCCAGCAGGGGATTGCCACACTGCAACAGACACTGTCTACCCTCGGCCGCAACCTGGCCCGGTTGCGCGTGGACAGCGCGGGCAGTGCCCTGAATGTCTGAACAGCAGGCAAACACCGCGCGCCAGGGCATTGACCGGGTAGATCTGCGTCGCTTGCGCGAGCCACTGCAGACGTCGCTGGATGCGGCAGAGGCGGCGCTGATCGACTTTAGCCGCGATATTCAGCGTCGCGAACCCCTGCTGCACTGCCTGTGGTCGGTACACCATATAACGGCGGCACTGGGCGCCCTGCGGTTGCACAAGGCGGAGATGCTCGCGCTGGAGATGGAGCGCGGGTTCCTGCGCCTGTTGCGTGGCGACGTGGTTGCAGAGCGACGCAACCTGGTCATGGGGGGCCTGATGCGGGCGATCAAAACCTTGCCCGCCTATCTCGACCACGTCGAGCAGCTGCGCCTGGACAGTGGGCGCGGCCTGGAGCCCTGCGTCAATGACCTGCGTCGCTGGGCCGGGGAAGTGCTGCGGCCCCCGGCTCTGTTCTTCCATTTTACCCTGCCTGTCGACTGCGGTATCACCAGCAACGCGCAGCGGCCGAGCGAAGAGTCAATCCGGCGCGGCGCCGATGTGATGCTGGCCCCCTACCTGCAGGGCGCCAAGGGTGTACTGGGTTCGCGACCCGGTGCAGAGAGTGCGCGCACGCTGGCGCGCATCGCGCAAAAAATGCAGGGATTCATGACGGGCACAGTGCAGGAGCCGTTCTGGCTGTTGCTGATTGCGCTGTGTGAAGCACTGGCCGCGGAGTTGGCCGAGCCGGACGAGTGCATCGCGCAGATCTTCAAGGCCGGTGCCTTCATGGTGAAATACGCGCGCGAGCACGGCAGCGCGGCGGACCCGGCGATGGATTACCCCGCGTATATACAACAGGCGCTGTATTACATGGCCGCCTGCCCGGTACAGCCGCTTTATGTGGCGCACGTGTGGAAGGTGTTTGGTCTGACCGGGCACACCCTGCGCGATGCACAGCGCGGCCTGATTCACAGCGATGCCCTGCTGGCCGCCTGCAACGCGGCAGCCGCGCGACTTGCCGGGTTGATTGACACGCTGGAGCAGGCGGACATGGAGGCGGTTGCCACGGGGCGCGCGCCGCATCCCGAGGAGGCAGTCGCGCAGTTGCAAAGCATCCGCTTGCGCTTGATTGCCGCTGGCGAGGAGCTGCTCGCTGAGGATCTGCGCGGTGCGGGCGACCTCCTGGAGCAGCTTTGCGCCGGGCGCCTTGCCGAGCACCCTGGGCGCTGTCGGCAGGCTGTGTTGACCCTGGCGCGGACCCTGGTGGATACACACCTTGCGGTGTCCAGGCGCGTGCTGCTGCACGGCGAGCAATCAAGCGTCGCGCCTTCGTTCGCCGTACTGGCGCCTTTGATATTTGCCACGTCTGCCCGCCTTAACCAGCTGCAGGAGCAGCTGCAGCAAGGTGATGACGTTGAGCTGCGACAGACGGCGGCGGACGACCTGCGCAGCATGGAGCAGGCGCTGGCGCATCAGGGTATGCTGCGAGCGGCCTCTGTAGCGGGCCTGCTGGGTCGCTGGCTGGTTGCTGCGCGCGAACCCTTCACAACGGATGAGCCGGCAGCGATGCATTTTGCGCAGGCACTGGCCTGGCTGTCGCTGTATTTTGAGAGCCTCGGCCTTGACCCGGCGGCGGCCCCCGAACAGCTGCAAAACCTGCTCGACGCGGCGGAACGCGAGGCGGGCTGTTTGCAGCCCGCGCCCGCGCCGGAACCGGCAGACGCCGCCCCGTCACAGACGACCGCCGACCCCGCGCCTGAAGAACGCACTGAAACCATTCCCGCAGCCTTCCGCGACGTGTTTCTGGAGGAGTCGCAGGAGATTATCGCGCGGTTGCAGAGCGAGCTGCCGGCCTGGGTGGCGGCGCCGGCACGCGACGATCGCTTGCGGGAAATCCGTCGCCATTTCCACACCTTCAAGGGCAACGGTAACGCCGTCGGCCTGTTTACCCTCGGTGACCTGGGCCGGGACGTGCAGGATCTTCTCGATCGGGTGTTGGAAGGCCAGCATCCCATGGATCCCGCGCTGCCGGGCCTGCTCGAGGAAGTGCTGGAGGCACTGCCGGAACTGGTCGCCACCTGCGGCGGTGCCGGCGATTTTGATGTGAGGCGGGTCCGGGATTTACGCAATCGCTGTATGAACCTTGGCCGGGGGGGCGCCGATGGACGATAAGCAGAACGAGCCCACAGTCGAGGAGCTGCTGCGGGAGCCCTGGGCACAGCCGCTGCTTGCGCAGTGGGGGGAGCACGCACTGCGTTGGCTGCTGAGCCGGCGCCTGGATGAGCCCGAGGAAAAGCTGTTTGCCGTGGCCGGCGAGCGCCTGCACCGCCCGGGTGTCGCGCTCAGCGATCAGGAAGCCCAGCTGGGCGCGCGTCACATGATGGGTGGCGCGGTCGCGGATGATCTGTCGGACTTCATCGAAGAAGAAATCGTATTGACCTCGGTCAGTGACTCCAGTGGCATCTACGGCGGTCGTGGCGGAGACGGCGGTGCCGGGCGCCCCGAGGCGCCGCGACAGGAGTTTATTGCCGTGCGCCACGCCCGGGGTGCCGACCGACGGGCGGACAGCGCTGCACTGGCGCACCTCGCAGGGGCCGACGTCCTGCACCTGGGGCCGCCCCCTGCCCTGCCCAGTACAATACAGCGCGACGAGGCCGATTTGTCGGCTGCGGTGGAGGCATCCGGCGCGCCGGCCTCGGCGCAGTCCGCTGCCGCTGCCGTCGAGCAGGACGTGAAGGCCGTGCCGCCGGCGGAGAAACCTGTGCCGCCCGCAGGTCAGGAAACGGAAGTGGACGCTGCGACGGCGTTTGCTGCCGAACCGTCGACACCGACGCGCTCCCCAGAGTTTGCGACAGCGCCGCCATCCGCCGCGGCCGAGCCAGAGACCGCGCCGCAGCCGGAGTTGCAACCAGAGCTGGAGCACGAACCCGAACGGGAGCTGGAGCCGCATTTGGAGCGCGAATCCGAACCCGAACTGGAGCCGGAGCACGAACCGGAAGCGGCCCCGGAACCAGCGCCGGTCCCCGAGCCCATCGATCCGGCGTCGGCTGAGTTGTCCTGGTGCGTGCCGCGCGATATCACCTTCAACTTCAGCACACGCGGTGGCAGCGAACTGTTCCCGGATTTTCTCGATGCGTTCCTTGAAGAAGCCGGCACCGAGCTGGAGAAACTGGAGGACGGGCTGGGCGCCTGGGAGCGCGAGCCGGCCGCGGCGGAAGCACCGCAGCAGGTATCCCGCGTCCTGCATACCCTCAAGGGCATCGCCAAGGGTGTGGGCCTGCAACGCTACGGTACGCTGATTCACAATTTCGAAACCCTGCTCGACCGGCTGCCCTGTGAGTCCGGCGGCGAGGTGCAGTACTTCCGCATTATCAACGCCTGGCTGGACGCGACAGTGCGTGGCTATGATCATATCCAGCACACCCGCAACGACGTGGCCAGCGAGCTGCCACTGCAGCAGGACGCGCCCGCGCCAGCCGCCAGTGAGGGTGGCACCGCGAGCAGCGGCGTCGCGCAGCTGCAGCCACTGGCGCCCGGTCAGCGCCGGGAGGACCGCAAGATCGCCGATGCCGGCGCCCAGGCCCTCGGCGCCCAGCAGACTATCCGCATCAGCCCCGACGCCCTCGATTACCTGCTCAACCTGGGCAATGAGGTGCAGAAGCTCGGTGTGCGCGCCTCCCAGAGCACCTTGCAGAGCAAACGCGCTACCGGCGAGCTGTTGAGCCGGCTCGGGTCGCTGCGCACCCACATCGGGCGTATCTCCGACCGCGCGCTGCTCAGTGCCACGGCCACGCGCAGCGGGCCCGGTGCTGAACTTGATGCACTGGAAATGGACCAGTACTCCGACATCCACGAGGCGGCGAGCATCCTGCGGGAAGCGGTGGACGACCTCGACGAACTGGCGCGACTGGCGGGGCGGCATACGTCGGCGGCGGAAGCACTGCTGAAACAGCAGGCCGGCATGGTCGCCTCCTTGGGGTCGTCCATCCGCGCGGCGCGGGTGGTGCCGGTTTCCCGACTGATGCCTGGCTTGCGCCGCATCGTGCGCACGGTCAGTGCGGAGCTGGGCAAGGCGGTCAATTTCCGGGTTATCAGCGAAGCGGGCAAGCTCGACCGCGACAGCCACGCCTGTTGCCAGATCATTCTCGAGCACATGGTACGCAACGCGCTGGATCATGGTATCGAGCCCCCCGCGGAGCGTATCAGTGCCGGCAAGTCGGACACCGGCGTCATCAGCATTGATGTGCGTAAACAGGGTACGGACTATGTGGTGTCCCTCAGCGACGATGGCCGCGGCATCGACCCGCAGCGCATGCGTGAACAGGCACGCAAAAAGGGTCTGGACGTGGATGTAGACAGCCTGAGCGACCGCGAGGCCCAGCGCCTGGTGTTCCACCGCGGCTTTTCCACGGCGGACAAGATCAGCGAGATATCCGGCCGCGGTGTGGGCATGGATATCGTGATGGGCGAGTTGCAGCGTATTGGTGGCGACATCGAGATCGAGTCCAACCTCGGCCGCGGCACCACCTTCCGCATTCGCATGCCCTCCAATATCAGCGTCAACGGTGCCTTGCTGGTAACGGTTGCCGACACGGCTTACGCCATTCCCTTCGATGGCCTGATTGGCGTTGAGCATGTACCGGTGGATGAGTTTCTGCAGGCAGTGCAGGAGCAGACCGACCTGCCCCTGTTGGGGCGTCGCTGCGAACCCGCGTACCTGGCTGGTCTGTGCTCGGGTGTGCCACTGCCAGACCGCGATAACTGGGGTGCCACGGTACCGGTTATTGTCGCGGGCGCGGGGCAACGGCATATGGCCATTGCGGTAGATCGGGTTGAGGAGGCACTGGAGCTGGTGATCCGTTCCCTCGGTAGCCAGTTTGCCAACCTGCCCTGGGTTGTCGGTGGCACCACCAGCGCCGATGGCAAGGCCATTGTGGCGCTCAACCTCAACCAGCTGGTGACCCGACAGGCCGCCGAATCGGTGCCCGCCCTGTCGCTGGAGCCGGTGGCCGATGTCAACCTGCTGGTGATGGTGGTGGATGATTCGCGCACCCAGCGCATGGTGGCAACCAGCCAGTTGCAAAGCCTCGGGGTGGAGACGGTCACGGCGGAAAATGGTCTCGCCGCGATTGAGCTGCTGACGGGCCTGCACCGCTTGCCGGATGTGATCCTGCTGGATATCGAGATGCCCCTGAAAGACGGCATCCAGACGCTGCGCGAAATTCGCCGTGCCCCGCGGCTGCAGGCCATCCCCGTGATCATGGTGACCTCGCGCACCGGGCCCAAGCACCGCGCGCTCGCCGAGCAGGCGGGCTGCAGTGGCTACATGGGTAAACCGTTCAACTTCCCACAACTGGTTGAGCAGATTGCGGAGCTGACCGGCTACCCGCTGCGCGTGTCCTGATATGGAGGCCCAGGCCGATAACGGTGTACCCAGCGTGCTGCTGCCGCGTGTCGATGGCACCACTTGGGTGCTGCCGTTGAATTGCCTGGCAGAGGTCGTCGCGGTGCCCGAAGTCTCCTCGCAGACATTGGTTTGGCGCGGCGCGGCGATTCCAGTGCTCGGCGCCGCCCAGTCGGCCCGGGTCTATGCGGTGTTACAGGGGCAGGATGTCCGCTACTGGGCCCTGCCGTTGGGCCCTCTGCCACTGGTGTACCGCCGTCTTACCGCAGACCAGCTGACCGATGCATTGACCGAAGACGCGGTGCCTGTGGCCCTGATTGATGAACGGCGCTGCCAGGTCCCTGACCTGCTTGCGGCGGAGTCAGATCTGCCGCGAGAGGGTTGAGTGCACATCACCGCCATGTAAAGAAATGGCACAAAAAGCCCCCATTTTCCTCACCGAAAACCCCTTCCACGTAAATAATTGGGCGGAAAACACCACATTTTTCCAAATGTGACGAAAAATCGCTTTTCCGCGCATTGTCAGGTCCGGGCTGCCTGCCTATAACTGGGCGCGTTGCCATTGTGCAGCGTCGGAAGAAATTTCAGTTCATTGCGGGGGGCGCAGCCATGTTTACTATCACACCTACGGCCACATTGGGGTCCAGCCAGCGGGATGACCTGGAAGTCTTTGCGGTGATTGACGGGCGCAAGGTCTTCCTGCCTGAAGACGCGCGCTATGTTATGCAGGATCGTCGCGGACTCTGGTTTTACAGCAAGCGGAAACCGCGCCTCTCCGAGGGCGACTGGACCCCGAATAAAACGAGTATTGCCTGCGTTACGGAGCGTGGCTGCGTACGGGTACTGAAAACCGAGCCGGCGGCCACCTGGCTGGAAACCTGTCAGCGCACCATTCGAATGGTGGCTCGCAATGGTGAGCGCCGCCCGGCGGATGATGCGGCCTGACTACTCCGCGCTTTCATCGCCGTTTTCCGGTGCCGGGTCATCCGTGCGCGAGCCGCGGTCGATAGCGGTAAGCCGGTCCACGTCGATATCCAGATGCAGCGGGTCCAGCGTGGGCATCGTCTTGCTGGTGGCTGTAGACAGGTGCTGGAAACGATCGACCTTGCCCGCCAGACCCTGCCGCCCGCTGAGGCCGAGGACCGTGCTGTTGTATTGATTGGCTGCGGTTTGCAACGTGTTACCCAAACGCTGCAGACGCTCGGCCACCGTACAGACCTGATTGTAGAGGTCACCGGCACTGCGGCTGATTTCCTGTGCCTCGCGGTTGCTGCGCTCCACAATCCACAGATTGGCGACCGTGCGCAGCACCGGCATCAATGTGCTATGTGACACCAGCACCACGCCCCGCTGATAGCCGTAGCCGAAGAGGTCGCGGTTGTGCCGCATCGCCTCAATCCAGGCGGGTTCAATCGGCATGAACATAAGCACAAAATCCGGGCTGCCCAGGCCCGGCAGGTTGGCGTACTCTTTGCCCGCGAGGTCGTCGATGTGTTGGCGCACCGCACGCCCGTGGGCGTTCAGACGCGCGTCGCGCTCCGCCTCGGTGTCTGCGGCAACCGCCGCTTCGTAGTCCACTAGCGACACCTTGCTGTCCACTACCAGATGACGGTTGTCGGGCAGCAGGATGAGGGCATCGGGTAGTCGACGCCGGCCCTGGTCGTCGCGCAGTGCCGCCTGCAGGACGTAGTGTTCATCGGGTAACAGCCCAGCCGCTTCCAGCGTGCGCTCCAGTTGAGCCTCGCCCCAGTTTCCGGTGGTTTTCTTGTCGCCCTTGAGTGCCGAGGCGAGGTTGCTCGCCTGGGTGCTCATGGCCAGGCCGATCTCCAGCACCTTGCGCAGCTCGGCCTCAAGGGCCGCCTGCCCCTGCACGGACTCCGAGTGCACGCGATCAATGCGCTGCTGGAAGTGGCTGATCTGCTCGCGAAAGGGCTGCAGCAGTTGCCCCAGCTCCGCCTTGCTGTTGTCGGTGAACTGACGTCCGCGCGCCTCGAAGATACGGTGGGCCAGGTGTTCGAATTCCAGCTTCAACTGGTCCCGGTTGCTGTTGAGGAGCTCCAGTTGTGCGGCGTGCTGGCGTGCCTGCTCCCGCTGACGGCTGAGCAGGCGGTCGTACTCGCTGCGCAGGCTCTGATGGCGCTGTCCCAGCTGGGCCAGCTGTTGCGCCTGTTCCGCCTGTTGCTGGCGGTGCAGCCGCAACCGCCACAGCAAGGCCGCAATCAGGCCCGCGGTCAAGCCGCCAAGCATGCCGACAGCGGGCAGTAACCAGGGGCTTTCCAGGGGGCTGATGGGCGACCTCCGCTAGCTCTGCCGCGGCACCGCCAGCAGCGAGATATCCGCCACGCGCAGGAAGCGCTCGCGCAGACTGTGCAGCAGGTTCAGGCGGTTGTTGCGCAGGGCAGTGTCCTCGGTATTCACCATTACGTCGTCGAAGAACGCATCGACGGGACCCTGCAGTGCGGCCAGGCAGGACAGCGCTTCGCTGTAGGCGCCCGCCGCCAGGTGTGCTTCGCTGGTGCTGCCGAGGGTGGCCAGATTTTCCGCCAGGGCCTGCTCCGCCGGGTCCTGCAGCAGGTCGTCACGGGCCTCGCCGAAGGCAAATCCGGCCTCCAGCTTGTCCAGGATGTTGCCTACCCGCTTGTTGGCGGCCGCCAGCGCCGCCGCCTCGGGCAGCCGGCTGAAGGCGTGCACGGCCAGTACTCGACGTTGTATATCAAGGGGCCTGCCGGGTTTGTTGGCGCTCACTGCGCGGAAGACTTCCGCGGGGATATCCAGCTCTTCATACCAGGCCCGGAAGCGCTCCAGCATGTAGTCCAGCACCTGGTCTGCGGTACCTTCCAGCAGCGTTCCCGGAGCATAACCGTCTGCCGCCAGTGCCAGGCAGGTACGCAAATCCAGGTCCAGCTCTTTCTCGACCAGAATGCGCAACACCGCGAGTGATGCACGGCGCAGTGCAAAGGGGTCGCGCGAGCCGGTGGGCGGCTGGCCGATACCGAAAATACCCATGAGGGTATCCAGCCGGTCCGCTACACCCACCGCCGCCGCGGTAAGCCCGGTTGGCAAGCGGTCACCTGCATAGCGCGGCCAGTAGTGCTCCTCCACCGCGGCGGCCACATTCTCGGATTCACCATCGTGGCGTGCGTAATAGGCCCCGGCGATGCCCTGCATGTCGGCGAACTCCAGCACCATCTGCGTGCCGAGGTCGGCTTTGCACAGCAGGCCTGCCCGCTGTGCATCCGTTGCGTTGCTGCCCAGCAGGGCAGCGAGTTCCCCGGCCAGCCGCGCTACGCGTTGTGATTTATCATACAGCGAGCCCAGTTTTTGCTGGAAAACGATGTTACGCAGCCCGTCGAGCCGGGAATACAGGCTTTGCTTCTTGTCGGTTTCAAAAAAGAAAGCGGCATCGCTCAAGCGGGGGCGGATCACCCTTTCATTGCCCGCAATCACCTGTGCCGGGTCAGTGCTTTCGATATTGCACAGGGTGATGAAGTGCGGCAGCAGGGCGCCGTCGGCGTCTACCAGGTGGAAATATTTCTGGTGTTCTTTCATGGAGGACACCAGCGCCTCGGCAGGCACGCTGAGGAATCGCGACTCGAAGTTACCCGTGAGGGCGACCGGCCATTCCACCAGTCCCGTGACTTCGTCGAGCAGGTCGGGGTCGATAACCGCCTGCGCCTGCAGTGCACTCGCCTCCACTTCGATTTGCGCGCGGATCATCGCCTGGCGTTCATCGAAATCTGCAATCACCTTCGCCGCGGCGAGTTTCTCCACATACTCCTGCGGGCGCTGCAAGCGGATCTCGCCGCTGCTGTGGAAACGGTGTCCACGGGTTGTGTTGCCGGTCGGCAGGCCCAGCACCGAACCGAAATCGGATTCACTGCCCAGCATGGCAACCACCCAGTGTACCGGGCGCACAAACTCCACCCTGCTGGCACCCCAGCGCATGCGCTTGGGAATGGGCAGCTCACGGATACTCGCGTGAATGATGTCGTTGAAGTCAGCGCGCAACTGCGCCCCGCGTAGCGTGGTGCGCAGACACAAGCGCGGCCCCTTGGGTGTGTCGACCACCGAGAGTGCGTCCGGTTCCAGGCCCTGCTTGCGGGCGAAACCGAGGGCGGCCGGTGTCCAGTTGCCCTGCGCGTCCCGGGCCTTGTCGGCTGGCGGCCCCTGAACCTCCTGCTCGCGATCGGGCGCCTGCAGGGCCACCGCGTCAATCAGTACCGCCAGCCTGCGCGGTGAGGCAAACCACTGCACCGCGCCGTGTTCAAGGCCGCGCTGTGCCAGCCCGGCAACAATGCCGTCGCGGAAGGCCGTGCCCAGCGCTCTGAGTGCTTTGGGCGGGAGCTCTTCGGTACCCAGCTCTACCAGCAGTGTGTCCGTCTGGCTCATGCCTGTGCCTCCTGCCGGGTGTTGGCGAGTACTTCCTGTCGCAGTGCCTCCTCGGCCAGGGGAAAGCCGAGCGCGGCACGCGCATCGAAGTAGGCCTGTGCCACACCGCGCGCCAGCGTGCGCACGCGCAGAATGTAGCGCTGCCGCTCGGTGACGGAAATGGCGTGGCGTGCATCGAGCAGGTTGAACGTGTGCGATGCCTTCATCACCATCTCGTACGCCGGCAAGGGCAGATTGCCGTCGATGAGGCGCTGGGCTTCATTCTCGCAGTGGTCGAACTGGGCGAACAGCCAGTCTGTGTCGGCCTCCTCGAAGTTGTAGCGCGACATCTCCACTTCGTTCTGGTGGAACACGTCGCCGTAACTCACGGTGCCGGAAGGCCCGCGGGTCCACACCAGGTCGTAAATGCTGTCCACGCCCTGCAGGTACATGGCAATGCGCTCCAGCCCGTAGGTGATCTCGCCGCTTACGGGATAACACTCCAGTCCGCCGGCCTGCTGGAAATAGGTAAACTGGGTGACCTCCATGCCATTCAGCCAGACCTCCCAGCCCAAGCCCCAGGCGCCCAGCGTCGGGGATTCCCAGTTGTCCTCGACGAAACGGACATCGTGTATACCGGTGTCGATACCCAGTGCCTGCAGCGACTGCAGGTACAATTCCTGAAAGGAAGCCGGCGAGGGCTTCATGATCACCTGGAACTGGTAGTAGTGCTGCAGCCGGTTGGGGTTTTCGCCGTAGCGGCCATCGGTGGGCCGCCGGCTCGGCTGAACGTAGGCGGCGTTCCAACTTTCGGGACCAATGGCGCGCAGGAAAGTGGCGGGGTGAAACGTTCCTGCACCCACCTCCATATCCAGTGGCTGCAGGATCACACAACCCTGCTCGGCCCAGAATTGCTGCAGGGTGAGAATCAGGTCCTGAAAGGACAATGGAGCTGGAGACACGGCAACACCTGTTCGCGGTTCGCAAAAAAGCTGGGTAGTATACAGCCACTTCAGCCCGCATTATATGCGGGCTTCCTTGTTCTCGTCAGTCACGCCGGCCCCGCGAGCCGGCCGCAGGAGCAGTATGTTTTACGGCAAAGTGGTGGCGGGCCTGCTCGGCCTGTTGCTTGGTGGTCCCATCGGCCTTTTGGTTGGCCTGTTTCTCGGCCACCAGTTTGACCGCGGCTTGCGTCGCACCATGGAAGCGCATTCGCCCGAGAATATCGCGCGCATCAAGGAGCGGTTCTTCGAGACCATCTTCCTGCTGTTGGGCCACCTGGCCAAGGCCGATGGTCGCATTTCCAAGGGCGAGATCGATCACACCGAAATGATTATCCGGCAGATGGGCCTGACCAGTGCCCAGCGCCAGCGCGCCATTGAACTGTTCAAGCGCGGCGCGGAACCGGCGTTTGATGTGGCAGCCTGTGTTGCCGGCTTCCAGGCCGTTTGCGGCCGTCAGATGGCGCTGCGCCAGACCCTGCTCATGTTCCTGGTGTCTCTCGCGGTGGTGGACCATGGCATTGAAGCTGTGGAACGGCGCGTGCTCGACAACATCGCCGGGTTGCTGGGCTTCAGCCCGGCCCACGTTGAGCAGCTGCTGCGCATGGCACAGGCGCAGGGCCAGTTCCACCAGGGTGGTGGTGCACAGCCCGCCGGGCCGGACCGCTTGCAGGCGGCCTATGCGGCGCTGGGGGTAAGCCCGGAGGTGAATGATCGCGACCTCAAAAAAGCGTACCGCAAGCTGATGAGCGAAAATCACCCGGACAAGCTCATCGCCCAGGGTGTACCGGACGATATGCTCAAGGTTGCCACCGAGAAGTCGCAGGAAATCACCGCGGCGTACGAATTGATTACACGCTCGCGCAAATAGGCCGGCCCTGTGGGCCTAACCCTTCGAGACAGCTGCCATGACGATGACCCTCGCTGCCGCGACCCTGCTACTGCTTCTTGCCACGCTGCTGCCGCTGTGGCGCCATCCGCATTGGCTGGTGCGCGGGATGGACTTTCCGCGCCTGCTGCTGGCGGTTGCCGCCGTGCTGTTGTTGCTGGCGCAGTGCACGCTGCTGGCGCTCACCGCGCCCGTGAGCTGGGGGTTGCTGGCGGTGACCGCGGCCTGCCTGCTCTGGCAGCTCTGGTGGATAGCGCCCTACACCCCGCTCTGGCGCAAAGAGGTCAAACCCGCGCGCAATGACGACCCCAGCGTGCGGTTGGGCATCATGACGGCCAATGTGCTGGCCACCAACCGCAACGCACAGCCCCTGTTGCAGCTGGTGCAAGCTTGTCAACCGGATGTGCTGGTAACGCTGGAGTCGGACCAGTGGTGGCAGGACCAGCTTGACATGCTGGAGCCGGTGATGCCCCACAGCCTGAAGTGTCCGCTGGACAACTTTTACGGGATGCACGTGTATTCCCGTCTGCCCATGGACGATACGAGCATCGAGTATCTGGTTGAAGACGGCATTCCCTCAATGCACGCGGTGGTCACCCTGCGCTCCGGCGACAAGGTGCGGCTGCATTTCCTGCACCCCGCACCCCCCAGCCCTACGGAGAACCCCGAGTCGGCCGAGCGTGATGCGGAGTTGGTGATGGTGGCGCGCAGCGTGGTGGACAGCCGCCTGCCGGTGGTTGTGACGGGTGACCTCAACGATGTGGCCTGGTCTGCCACTACTCGTCTGTTCCGCGCCATCAGCGGTCTGCTGGACCCCCGGGTGGGGCGCGGCATGTTCAACACCTTCCACGCCGACTATCCTTTCCTGCGCTGGCCGCTGGACCACCTGTTTCACAGCGCACATTTCACGCTGCGTACCCTGCGGCGTCTGCCACCGATCGGCTCCGATCATTTCGCGCTGTTCACCGAGCTGGTATTTACCCCGGCCCGCGGAGCCGATCAGGAAGGGCTGGACGCCACCCGCGAAGACCACGCGTTGGCACGTTCGATCACAGAGGCCAAACAGGTCAGTGCGGCGGATGTGCCGATGCCCGGCAAGCACGCGCTGTGAACCGGCACCTTTGGGCACTGCTGTTGGCCGTGCCGGCACTGTGCGCCGTGGCCTGGAGCGGTACCCTGGACCGTGTGTCCACGGAATATCTTGACGCCGCGCTGGTCGCCTCCGGCGCGATTTATGCCACCGCACGGGGCATCAATGCGCTGGTGTCGCTGCTGCAGGGTACGGAGGTGAATGCGTTCTTGCTGACTTTCACCGTGGGCGAGTTGCTGGATCCGGTGAACGACCTGATTGAGCGCTTTTCGGCGGTGATGATGGTGGCGCTCGGCGCCCTCGCCCTGCAGAAAATCCTGCTGTTGGTGGTGTCACACATCAGCTTCAATATCCTGCTCACGCTGCTGGGTGCGGTGGGGTTGGCAGCCGCACTGTGGGGCTCAGCGCGTCAGGCCGCGATCGCCTGGCGTTTTTTTCTGGTGATGGCGGTACTGCGCTTCGCACTGGTGCTGGTGGTGCTGGCCAATGGCTGGGTGGACACCGTCTTTCTCAAGGACAACGAGGCGGCTCAGTATCAGTCCGTGCAGGGGTTTCACAGCGAGCTGGATGAGGCCAGTGCCTTCGCCGAGGGCTCGGCGCGCGGCCTGGATGCGCTGGATGTGCGCCAGCGGATCAAGGCCTTGGGCGACCAGGTCAGTGAGTTCGCCGCCAGTCTGATCAACCTGTTGATGTCGCTGGTACTGAAATCGATTCTGTTGCCGCTGGGTTTTTTCTACCTGGTGCTGGGTTTGCTGCGGCGTCTGCTCACTATTTTCGACTGAACGCTGCTGCTTACAGGCGCCAGAACATCGGTGTAAACAGCACCAGCAGCGTGAAAATCTCCAGGCGTCCCAGCAGCATGGCCAGGCACAGCAGGCCCTTGGCCACCGGGGTAATGCTCGCATAGTTGGCCGCCACGTCCCCCAGCCCGGGGCCGAGGTTGTTGATCGACGCCGCCACCGCGGAAAATGCCGTGAGGAAGTCCATACCGGTGCCCAGCAGGGCGAGCATCACGGTCACGAACACGAACATGTAAACCGCGAAAAAACTCCACACGGCGCTGACTACCGAGGCTTCTACCCGGTGTTTGCCGATCTTCAGCGGAATTATCGCTTTCGGGTGGACCAGTTGCTTGAGCTCGCGCACGCCCTGTTTGGCGATCAACATCAGGCGCACCGCCTTGATGCCGCCCGCGGTGGAACCCACACAGCCGCCCATGAAGGAAAACATGATGAGCATGATCGGCAGGAAGGTGGGCCAGGTGGCGAAGTCCTGCGTGGCAAAGCCGGTTGTCGTGGTGATGGATATGGTCTGGAACAGGCCGTGTACCAGGCTGTCGCTGAGTGACAGGGTGTCGGTGAGGATAAGGTAGCTGCAGGTGACGGCGACCCCGATCAGCAGGACGCCAAGGAAAAAGCGTGATTCCGAGTCCTGCCGGTAACCCGCCAGGCTGCGCCGGCGCCAGGACAGAAAGTGCAGGCCGAAATTCATTGCGGAAATTACCATGAACAGGCTGCAAATGAGCAGAATGGTATTGCTCTGGAAGTAGCCCATGCTGGCATCGTGGGTGGAAAAGCCGCCAATCGCCACGGTGGAAAACGCGTGTGCCACGGCGTCGAAACCGGTCATCCCGGCGGCCCAGAAGGCCAGTGCGCACACCGCTGTCAGGCCGAGGTAGACGAAAAACAGTGCCTTGGCGGTTTCCGCGATGCGCGGTGTAAGCTTGCGGTCCTTGGTGGGGCCGGGGATTTCTGCGCGATACAGCTGCATGCCGCCTATACCCAGCATGGGCAGCACCGCCACCGCGATCACGATGATGCCGATGCCCCCCAGCCACTGCAGCAACTGACGGTAGATGAGGATCGAACGCGGCAGCGTATCGAGGCCGGTGATAACCGTCGCGCCGGTGGTGGTGAGCCCGGATATCGACTCGAAGATCGCATCCATGGCGCTCAGTTCCAGCCCCGCGGTCAGCATGAAGGGCAGTGAGCCGGCCAGGCCGAGCACCGTCCAGAACAGCGAGGTGACCAGGAAGCCGTCGCGAATACGCAGTTCGTGACGCACGTGTTGCACCGGCAGCCAGCTCAGGAACCCGGCGCTGAAGGTGAGCGCGAGGGCGCTGGCAAAGCTGGAGATAGTGTGGTCGTCGTCCAGCAGGGCAACGCCCATGGGCACCAGCAGTGTGCTGCTGAACAGCATCAAGAGCATGCCCAGAATGCGCAGTGTTACGCTCAGGTGCACGCCGCGGGCCTCAGGAGAAGAAACCGAAACCGACCGCGAACAGCTTTTCCACGGCGGAAATGCGGCTGCGGTCGGTGAGGAACAGCACCACGTGGTCGTCGGCTTCCACCAGCACATGCCGGTGGGCAATCAACACCTCGTCGCCGCGGACAATCGCGCCAATGGTGACGCCATCGGGCAGGTTGATCTCATCCAGTCGCCGGCCCACCACGCGGGACGAGTAGGCATCGCCGCGTGCGGTCACTTCAATGGCTTCGGCAGCGCCGCGGCGCAGGGAGTGTACATTGGAGATGTCACCGCGGCGGACGTGGGTGAGCAGGCTGCCAATGGTGATTTGCTGGGGTGAAATGGCGATGTCGATTTCGTCCCCCACCAGGTCGGCATAGGCGGGGTTGGTAATGAGGGTGATGACTTTTTTGGCGCCCATGCGTTTGGCCAGCATGGACATCATGATATTGGACTCATCGTTGTTGGTGAGCGCACAGAACACATCGGTGGACTCGATGTTTTCGCTGGTCAGCAGGCCGGGTTCGGACGCGCTGCCGTGCAGCACGATGGCGTGTTTGAGCGACTCCGAGAGCACCCGGCAGCGCGGGTAGGATTGCTCGATTACCTTCACCTGGTAGTCGCGTTCAATGCTCTGTGCCAGAGTGGCGCCGATATTGCCGCCGCCGGCGATCATCACGCGCTGGTAGGGCTTGTCGATCTTGCGCAGCTCGGACATCACCTTGCGAATGTCCTTGCGGGCGGCGATGAAAAACACCTCGTCATCCGCTTCCACCACCGTGTCGCCCTCTGGAATAATGGCCCGGTCGCGGCGGAAAATGGCCGCCACCCGGGTATCCACCTTCGGCATGTGCGTGCGGATGTCCTGCAGCTCGTGGCCGACGATGGGGCCGCCGTGGAAGGCGCGCACCGCCACCAGCTGGATGCGGCCATCGGCAAAGTCCAGCACCTGCAGCGCGCCGGGGTTGGCAATCAACTCCACGATGTTTTTGGTCACCAGCTGTTCCGGGCCGATGATCACATCCACGGGGATGTTGTCCGGGGTGAACAGCTTTTCCTGGTGTGCCAGATAATTGGGCGCACGCACGCGTGAGATCTTGGTGGGCGTGTTGAACAGCGAGTGTGCGATCTGGCAGGCCATCATGTTGATCTCGTCGCTGTTGGTGACGGCGATCAGCATGTCGGCGTCGTCGGCGCCGGCCTGGTACAGGGTGTCGGGGTGGGAGGCGCTGCCATTGACCGTGCCGATGTCCAGGCGGTCCTGCAGTTCGCGCAGGCGGTCGCCGTCGGTGTCGACCACGGTGATGTCGTTCTGCTCGTTCGCCAGGTGCTCGGCGAGGGTGCCGCCTACCTGGCCTGCCCCCAGTATGATGATCTTCATGGTTGGGGCTGTCCCCCTGAAATTCCCGCCACCTTAATGAAAAGCCCCGGAAAATGTAAGGGTGCAGGGGGTGGAATACTGCACTCTAGCGCAGGCTTTCGCTGCGTCGCCGCAACAGGCTGAAAAACAGGCCGTCCGGGCCGTCGCGGGTGGGCAATATCTGGCAGCCCGCCGCGCGGGGAATGCCCAGCTGCAGCGGCAGAAGCTCTGCGTCCCCAGTGCGCTGCAGGAATGCCTGCACTACGGTGCTGTTTTCCGCTTCCAGTACCGAGCAGGTGACGTACAGCAGCGTGCCGCCCGGGGCCAGTAGCGGCCACAGGCCATCGAGGATGGCTGACTGCTGGGCGGCGAGCGCGGGGATATCCTCGGGCCGCCGCAGCAGCTTTACATCCGGGTGACGGCGAATAACACCGCTGGCGGAACAGGGTGCGTCGACCAGAATGTGCTGGAAGTGCTGCGCCGGCATGTCTGCAGGCGGTTCTGCCGCGTTGCCGTGAACCACGTCGGCCTGCAGTTGCAGGCGTTGCAGGTTGTCACGCACACGCGTCAGCCGCGCCTTGTCGACATCCATGGCAGTGAGCGCGATGTCCGGCTGCCGCTCGAGCAGGTGGCAGGCTTTGCCGCCCGGTGCCGCGCAGGCATCGAGTACCCGTGTGCCGCTGGCGGGTGCCAGCAGCAGCGCGGCCATCTGTGCTGCTTCGTCCTGCACGCTGGCCAGACCCTCGGCAAAACCGGGCAGCAGGCCGACATCAGCGGGCACATCGAGATAAATGGATTCCGGCGCCAGCAGCCCGGCTTGCGCGGCGAACCCTGCGTCTGTGAGCCGTTGCAGGTACTGCTCACGGGAAACACGCCGCGCATTACTGCGCAGCACCATTGGCGGTTGCTCGTTGTTGGCCAGCATGATGGCCTCGGCGTGTTCCGGCCAGTCTTGCTGCAACGCGCTGTAGAGCCACTGCGGGTGGGCCGATCGCGCCGCCGGGTCGAGTGCGTCGGCCAGGCTGTCGCGCTCGCGCAGGAAGCGCCGCAACACCGCATTGCACAGGCCGCGTGCCCAGTCTTTTTGCAGGGCGCGGGTGGCACCCACGCTGGCGGCCACGGCGGCGTGGTCCGGAATGCGCGTATCTTCCAGCTGATAGAGCCCGAGCAGCAGCAGCGCCTGGATGTCGTTGTCTTTGCTGCGCAGGGGTTTGCTCAGCAGGGCCTGCAGCTGGGGTTGCAGCCTCGGGTAGAGCCGCAGGGTGCCGTAGCAGAGTTGCTGCAGCAGGCCGCGGTCACGGTTGCTGACGGTCTCCAGCGCGGCGGGTAGCAGTGTGTTCAGCGAGCCGCCCTGCAGTACCCCGGCGATCGCCCGCGCCGCCGCTGCCCGGGTATCCAGGGGCATCAGCCCGTCGCCTGTGCGGGGGCCGGCTGAAACCGGGTTCCGACGGCGAACAGCCCGGCGTGCGCGTTGAGTATGTCGGCGGCGGGCAGCGCGCGTCCGCCGGGCAGTTGCAGCGTATGCAGTATGAGGCTGCCGCTGCCGCAAGCCACCTCAATGCCCGCGCGACTGGCGCCGAGCACGGTGCCCGGTTCCGCGCCGGTGGCAGCCGCTGCCGGGCTGGCGGCCCAGACCCGCACGCGCTCGCCGTTCAGCAGGCCGTAACACACGGGGAAGGGGTTGAACGCCGCCACCCGGCGCGCAAGCTCGGGTGCCGGAAGGCGCCAGTCCAGTGCGCCCTCGGCCTTGTCGATCTTGTGCGCGTAGGTGGCGAGCTGATCGTCCTGTGCGCTGCCGGTCGCCAGGTAGGCGGGCAAGTCGTCCAGTACCTGCAGCAACAGGGGCGCACCGAGCGCGGCAAGTTGGTCGTGCAGACTGGCGGCGCTGGTGGTCGCGTCGATGGGGCAGCGCGCCGTGGCGAGCATGGCGCCGGTATCCAGACCGGCATCCATCTGCATGATGGTAATGCCGGTTTCCGCATCACCCGCCTCAATCGCCCGCTGAATGGGCGCAGCGCCGCGCCAGCGCGGCAGCAGGGAAGCGTGTACGTTGAGGCAGCCCAGCCGGGGCGCATCGAGGACCGCCTGGGGCAGAATCAGTCCGTAGGCCACCACCACCAGCACATCTGCGGCACATCCGGCCAGCTCGGCCTGTGCCTCGGGGTTGCGCAGGCTGGCCGGTTGGCGCAGGGCTAAGCCCGCCTGTTGCGCCAGCTGCTTGACCGGGCTGGCCTGCAGCTTCTTGCCGCGCCCCGCCGGCCTGTCTGGTTGCGTGTAGACGCCGATCACCTCATGGCTGCTGTGCAGCAGTGCCTGCAGGTGCACGGCGGCGAAGTCCGGCGTGCCGGCAAAGAGTATCCGCAAGGGTGTGTTGGCCACGTCAGGCCTGGCGCCGCTGTTCTTTCTGCAGCTTCTTGCGAATACGCTGGCGTTTTACCGGGGAGATGTAGTCCACAAACAATTTGCCGTCGAGGTGGTCGATTTCGTGCTGCAGGCACACCGCCAGCAGGCCGTCCAGCTCCCGCGTAAAGGTGTCGCCTTTGCGGTCCAGTGCGGTCACCGAGATGCGCTGGGGGCGCTGCACCGTCTCATAGAACCCGGGCACCGACAGACAGCCCTCGTCGTATTCGCCGAGTTCAGCGTCCAGCACCGTCACTTCCGGGTTGATGAAAACCAGCGGTTCGCTGTGATCCTGGCTCACATCAATGACCAGCACACGCTGGTGCACATTCACCTGCGTAGCCGCCAGACCAATGCCCGGGGCGGCGTACATGGTCTCAAACAGGTCATCCACCAGTGCCCGTGTGGCGTCCGTCACGACCGGAACGGGCGTGGCGCGGGTGCGCAGGCGTGGGTCAGGAAATTCCAGAATGTCGAGTACTGCCATGGAGTTAGCTGCCTTCGGGGCTCAACCGAGCAATGGTGAATTAGTCACATTGGGGCTTGCCACGGACCCATGCCCGCCGCAAACTGTGCCTAGTATATCGCTGCTGGCAAGGTGGTGCCCAGTGCCGTGTTGGCGCCGTGCCGCACGCTGGCATGGGGAAGTGCACGCCTGCGGCTTGCGGCGGGCGGATGATAACAGGGACGGGCTGGAACGAATCATGAGAGCGAAGTCATTCACGGTGTGCCTCGTATTGCTCGGGAGCCTGTTTTTCGCCGCGCTGTCCAGCGCGGCAGTGGAACTCAACGAAGACGTTCCCGATGTGTATGTGGTCAAGCGCGGCGACACGCTGTGGGGCATTTCGGGCATGTATCTGCGTCAGCCCTGGCGCTGGCCTGAGCTGTGGGACGTCAACCCGCAAATCGACAACCCACACCTGATCTACCCTGGCGACGAACTCTACCTGACCTGGGTAAACGGCGAGCCCCGGCTGCAGCTGCGCCGCGGCCGCGACGTGAAACTGGACCCGGGCGTGCGGGTCAGCCCGCTGGACCTGGCGATCCCCATCATTCCCCTCGACGAGATTGGTGCGTTCCTCAAAGGCCACCGCATTCTCGATGCCGACGCACTGAACAATTCAGCCTACGTGGTGGCGGGTGATCAGGGCCGCCTGATCGCTGCTCCCGGTGACCGCGTGTATGGCCGCGGCCCGTTCCCGGACGGCGAGCGCACCTTCGGAATTTTCCGCTCGGGTGATACCTACAGCGATCCGATCACCGGCGAACTGCTCGGCTACCAGGCAGTGGATATCGGCAACGCCAGGCTGGTGAGCAGCAACCGTGACGAAGTCACCGAGCTCACGGTGACCCGGGTAACGGAAGAAGTGCGTATCGCCGACCGTCTGCTGCCGCAGCGCGAGCAGGTACTGGACGCCACCTTCCAGCCGCGGGCACCGGGCGTGGAGGTTGATGATGGCTACATGATCGCGGTGGACGGCGGTGTCAGCCAGATCGGCCAGGGCGATATCGTGGTGCTGAACCGCGGTGAGCGCGAAGGCCTCGAGGTTGGGCATGTGCTTGCCATCTACCAGGTTGGTGGCCTGGTGTTCGATGAAGTGGCGCGGCAGAACGTGACCCTGCCCGATACGCGCGCGGGCCTGCTGATGGTGTTTGAGGTGTTCGAGAAAGCGAGCTACGCCCTGGTGCTGCGCGCCAACCGGCCGCTGAAAGTCATGGACAGGGTGAAAAAACCCTGAAGTAAGCGCGGTGGTCACGGATTGACTGCCGCCAGGCAATACCCCCGACAACGGAGACTACGTCAAGGATGATGTATGGATACCGATCACGCTCGTCAGTGCCTCCTGCTGCACAGCCTCCCGCATGTTCCGCGCCGTCAACTCAGGGGCCTGCTGCAGCACTTCAACTCCCCTGAAGCGCTTTTACAGGCCAGCCCGCCGGAACTGGTCGCCGCGGGTGCAACCCCGGCGGCGGTGCAGGATCTTGCGCTGGTCCGCCGTCGGGGCAGGCACCCGCAGGCGCTGGTGGATGTGGATCAGCAGCACGACCGGCTGCGGGCGTTTGGCGCACGGGTGCTGGTGTTGGGGCAACCGGGTTATCCACCTTTGCTGGCCACGATCAGCGACCCGCCCCCATTCCTGTACGCCCGAGGGCAAATCGAGGCGCTCACGATGCCACAGCTCGCGGTGGTGGGCAGCCGCAAGGCCAGCGCCGTTGGCCTGCGTGCGGCAACTGAGCTGGCGGCGGATGCGGTGGCGGCGGGCCTTGCGGTGACCAGCGGGCTGGCGCTGGGCATAGACGCCGCTGCGCATCGCGGCGCGCTGAACGCTCGCGGCGCGTCGGTAGCCGTGATGGCAACGGGTATCGAGGCGGTCTATCCGCGGCGACATGCCGCGCTGGCCACGGAACTGCTGCAGACAGGTTGTCTGGTTACCGAATTTCCCCCGTTGACACCGCCCCTGCCGGGCCACTTTCCGGCCCGCAACCGCATTATCAGTGGCCTCTCGCTCGGTGTGCTGGTGGTCGAGGCCGCTCTGCCCAGCGGCTCGCTGATTACGGCGAATACCGCCCTGGAACAGGGACGCGAGGTGTTTGCGCTGCCCTGGTTTCCCGGGCACGCGGGTGGCCGCGGCTGCCTGCATCTGTTGCGCGATGGCGCCGTGTTGGTGCAGGGCATCGATGATGTGGTCGACAATCTCGGGCCCCTGTTCGACGCCCGTCCGTCGCTGTCCCCGACGTCTCCCGCGGTCGCCCCGCCGCCGACGCCGCACTGGCTGCTGGCACTGATAAGTGCCGAAGGCGTGGATGTCGACACGCTGGTCGCGGCATCGGACAGGCCGCTGCCCGAGGTGTTGTCCGCCCTGTCGATGCTGGAAGCGCAGGGCAGCGTGCTGCGGGAGGCGGGGCGCTACCTGCGCTGCCAGTCCGGGCTTGCCACCCCCGGGGAGAGTCGCTAAATTTCGCCCTTCTATGATCAGGAGTCACATCACATGCCCTCTGCCCTGCAGCTCAACGCCGCCGTGCGCGCCCTTGCCGATGGGGGTGTAATTGCCTGCCCGACCGAAGCGGTCTGGGGCCTGAGTTGCGATCCTGACAATCCGCATGCGGTTGCCCGTCTGCTGGAGATCAAGGAGCGGCCGGTGGAGAAAGGGCTGATCCTGATTGCGGCGAACCTGCAGCAGGTTGGCGCGCTGTTGGGCGCGCTCACCGAAGCCCAGCGGCAGAAACTGGCGCTTTCCTGGCCCGGCCCCACTACGTGGCTGATTCCCCACCATGGATTGGTGCCGGCCTGGGTGCACGGTGGGCGCGACACGGTGGCGGTGCGGGTGACGGCCCATCCGGGCATGGTAGCGCTGTGTTCCGCGTGGGGCGGACCGCTGGTGTCGACCTCCGCTAATCCCGGCGGCAGTCGCCCTGCCCTGTCCCTCTTCCAGATCCATCGGTACTTTCGCGGCCAGCTGGATGGCATCCTGCCCGGCCCACTGGGTGGCGCGCTGCGGCCGTCGGTGATCCGCGACCTGCAGACCGACCGGGTGCTGCGCTCCTGAGGGGCGGTCGCGCCGGTGCAAGCCAGCCGATGGCATGCGTATAATGGCGGCGCCGAACGGGAGGACCTTACCGCCATGCACGTTGAAGACGTCAAGACCTACCTGCTGGCGCTGCAGGATCGTATCTGTGAAGCGCTGGCGCTGGAGGACGGTGCCGCCGGCTTTATCACCGACGCATGGCAGCGGCCCGAGGGCGGCGGTGGCCGCAGCCGGGTGCTCGGCGATGGCGCGGTATTCGAGAAAGCCGGGGTCAATTTCTCCCACGTGATGGGCGAGCACCTGCCGCCCTCGGCAACGGCGGCCCGCCCGGAACTCACCGGGCGCAGCTACCAGGCCATGGGTGTGTCACTGGTGATTCATCCACAGAACCCCTATGTACCCACGTCGCATGCCAACGTGCGCCTGTTCGTGGCGGAGAAAGCCGGCGCCGAGCCGGTCTGGTGGTTTGGCGGTGGCTATGACCTCACGCCCTATTACGGTAACCGCGAGGATTGCAGACACTGGCATCAGGTGGCGGCAGACGCTTGCGCGCCCTTCGGGGATGATGTGTATCCTCGCTACAAGCGCTGGTGCGACGAGTATTTCTACCTCAAACACCGCCAGGAACCGCGGGGTGTGGGGGGGCTGTTTTACGACGACCTGAGTGAAGGAGGCTTTGAGCGCTGCTTCGGGTTCATGCGCGCCGTAGGCGATTCCTACCTGCCCGCTTACCTGCCGATTGTACAGCGTCGCAAGGGCCAGCCCTGGGGTGAGCGCGAGCGGCAGTTCCAACTGTATCGCCGTGGCCGCTATGTTGAATTCAACCTCGTATTTGATCGCGGCACCCTGTTCGGCCTGCAGTCGAACGGGCGCACCGAAGCCATTCTCATGTCCTTGCCACCGCTGGTGCGTTGGGAGTACAACTACCAGCCCGATGCGGGGTCTCCGGAAGCCGAGCTGACAGACTACTATCTGCAGCACCGGGACTGGTTGCATGAATAACGCCTCACAGGCCCATTTGACAACGCGGTGGACAGACGCATCATGACTGCGCAGCCCGACAAATACGCCGTCTTCGGCAACCCCATCAAGCACAGCAAGTCGCCGGCCATCCACGCCGCTTTTGCACAGCAGTGCGATCAGCGCTTGCACTACCGCGCCGTGCGCGTAGAGCTGGATGACTTTGCCCGCTCTGCACGCTGCTTTTTCGACAGTGGCGGCAAAGGTCTCAACGTTACTGTACCGTTCAAGCAGGAAGCCTGCGCATTCGCCGATACCCTCACCGAGCGCGCGCGGCGGGCCGGTGCGGTAAACACTCTCAGTGTCGGCGCCGATGGCGCAGTCTCTGGCGACACCACGGATGGCATCGGCCTGGTACGCGACATGGTGGCCAATCTCGGCTGGCAACTGCAAGGGCGTCGCATCGCCATCATCGGCGCCGGCGGTGCCGTGCGCGGTGTGCTGGAACCGCTACTGAGCGAACGTCCCGCCGCCCTGTTGATCGCCAATCGTACCGCGGCGCGGGCAGAAGCCCTGGCGGATGCGTTTGCCGATCTCGGCCCGGTGCAGGGCGGTGGCCTGGAGGCGCTGGACGGACTGGCGGTGGACGTGTTGATCAACGCAACCAGTGCTGGCCTGTCGGGGGAAATGCCTGCGCTGCCCGATATCCAGTTGACCGTGCGCAGTTGTTGCTACGACATGCTCTACGGGGCTGCCCCCACCCCCTTCATGCGTTGGGCGGCACAGAATACGGCCTGGGCGGTCTCGGACGGGCTGGGTATGCTGGTCGAGCAGGCGGCGGAATCGTTCTATCGCTGGCGCCAGGTGCGCCCTGCCACCCAGCCGGTTATCGCCCAGATGAGGCATTTACTGGCAGCCGCCTGAGGCATTGCGGGCGGCCCGTCTTTTTGCCCGGCGCCGGGAATCAGCGCGCGAGCTCGGCCAGGTGCTGGTCCTTGAGGCGCACATAGTTGGCCGCGCTGTAGCGGAAGTAGTCGAGCTCCTTGTCATTCAGTGCGCGCATCTCGCGCGCGGGGCTGCCCGCGTACAGGTAGCCGCTGCGCAGCGTTTTGCCGGGTGTGACCAGCGCGCACGCGCCGATCACGACCTCGCTCTCCACCACCGCGCCGTCCATCACCGTCGCGCCCATACCCACCAGCACCCGGTCGCCGATGGTGCAGCCATGCAGGGTGGCATTGTGGCCGATCGTGACATCAGCGCCGATCAGCAGCGGCCAGCCATCCGGGTTGTAGGGACCGGCGTGGGTGATGTGCAACACGCTGCCGTCTTGCACACTGGTGCGCGCGCCAATGCGAATGCGGTGCATGTCGCCCCGGATCACCGCCTGTGGCCAGACGGAAACATCATCGCCCAGCTCAACGTCTCCCAAGACCACGGCGCTGGGGTCTATCAGTACACGCTGCCCGAGACTGGGGGTGTGGCCGCCGAAGCTGCGCAGGCTGGTTGTGGTGTTGTGAGGCATAATAAGCTCCTTGTTCGATCCTGCTACAATAGCGGCTGTCTCAACAGCCCGCCAGCCGATGCTGGCCCGGAAACTCGTATGTCGACACCAGCCCAGAACAGGCGCTTTATTGCGGGCGCGGTCTGCCCGCGCTGCAGCGCCATGGACACGATAGTCGTGGACCGTGAGAGTGACTTGAGGGAATGCGTCGCCTGTGGGTTCAGCGATCCGCGCCCCAAAGAAGGCGGCCCCGTCGAGCCGCCCACCCGGGTGAGCCGCCCCGCCGCGCGGCGTGTGGAAACGCAGGCGGCGGTCGTGCGGATTCTCGACCCGTCAGGCAGTGACAAAGGGCAGGAGTGAGCCTGCCCGCGAAGGTTTAGAGGAAGCGGTAGGAGACCTCAACACCGACGGTGCGTGGGTCGCCGGGGAAGCGGCCGACGGTGCCCAGGAAGTCAGACGTCCAGGTTTCCTCGTAGCCTTCGTCCAGGATGTTGCGGCCCCACAGGAACACGGACCAGGTGTCCGCCTCAATACCGATGCGGCCATTGAGCAACGAGTAACTGTCGATTTCACCCCACTCCAGACTGCTGCCCGGGCGCGCGAAGGACACGTTGTCCTCGGTGGCATAGAAGCTGTCGGTGTAGGTCCAGTCCACGCGGGTAACGAACTCGGCACCCAGGTCGGGCAGCGCCAGGTTATGCTGGATGGCGAAGGCCGCGGTCAGCTCCGGCGCGTCAGGTAGCTTGTTGCCCGCCAGGTCGGCACCGATGCCGGCCGGGTTGCGTACGCTTGAACCACCGGGGAAGGATTCGAACTCGGCGTCGTTGTAGCCCAGCGCACCCTGCAGCATCAGGCTGTTGCCGGGGAAGTAGGTGAGCTCGGCTTCCACACCCCGCGAGCGCACTTCCGCGGCATTGCGGATAGTGATGGCGGAGGTGTTGTTGTCCAGCTGCACGAACTGGTTCAACTGGTAGTCCTCGAAATCCATCTGGAATGCCACCAGGTTGTAGCGCAGGCGGTTTTCCATGGCGGTGCCCTTGAGGCCGATTTCCCAGGCCTCGACGGTTTCCTGATCGAAATCAATCCCGTCGGTGAGGGCGCTGGTGGTCACGAAGTCCACGTTGTAGCCGCCGCTCTTGAAGGCCTCGGAATACTTCAGGTAGATGTTGCTGTCATCGCCGAGGGCATAGCTCAGGCTGAGCATCGGCGAGAAGTCGTCGTAGTCGTTTTCGTCCTGAAAGTTGGCGACGGTCTGGTCGCCCACCACGGGGCCGACCGCAACGCCGAAGATCGCAGCGCCGGGAACCTGCAGGAAGCCGAGGTCGACGATGTCGCCGATCAGGTCAAAATCCACCTCGCGAGTCTCTTCGGTGTAGCGCGCGCCGAAGCCGAGTGTCAGATGCTCGGTGAGGTCGTAAGTACCGTTCACGTACACCGCATAGCTGCGTGTGTCTACATCGGCGAAGGTGCCCACGCCCGCGCCGTCAAACTGTGCGCCGAAAGGCGCCAGTGGCGGTGCCAGGCCCTCGAACACGATGCCGATCTCGTCGCCGATAATGGCGCGGCGCGAAGAACTGGCCTGTTCGTCGTAAATGTACAGCCCGGCAACGTACTTCAGGCGGCCACTGTCGGGCGAGAAAATCTGGAATTCCTGGGTGGTCTGCTCGTAGGCATCCGGGTATTCCACCCGCAGCAGGTTGAGGAAGGAGTGGTCGGTATCCTGACCGCGATCAACCCAGGTATCCCGGTAGGCGGTAATGGAGGTCAGGCGGTAGTCGCTGCCGAGGTCGACGTTGACCGTGGCCGATACCCCCCAGATCTCCCGCTCTTCCGAGTTGTCGATGTTGTTGTCGATGCGGAAATCGTTGGGCGACACGGTGTTGGGCACGCTGCCTGACCAATCGGAAATGGCCACACCCCATGAGGACACGCGGTCCGACTCCAGATAGTCGCCGGCGATGTTGACATCGTAGTTTTCGCCACCAAAGGCAAACTGGCCGCGCACTGCAGTGCCGTCGCGCTCGTTGTGCTGCGTGCCAGTAGTGACGTTGGTAATGAAGCCATCGCGATGGTGATCAACTACCGAGAATCGCGCCGCCGCATTTTCGCCCAGCGGCAGGTTGGCGATGGCGGAAACGCGGTAGGAGTCGTAGTTGCCCATTTCCCCGGTGACCAGAAGCTCCTGCTCCTGAGTCGGCTTCTTGGTGACCATGCTGATGGCGCCCGCCACCGTGTTCTTGCCGAACAGTGTGCCCTGCGGGCCGCGCGCCACTTCCACGCGTTCGAGGTCGAGAATCTCGATGTTCTGTGCCGGCGATTGCCCCATGTACACGCCGTCCACGTAGACGCCGGCCCGCGTATCGAAACCGATATTGCGCGTGTTTGCACCCACGCCGCGGATGCGCACAGCGGTCGCGCTGTCGTTGCCGCCGGAGATGCTCATGTTGGGGATGAACTCAGCCAGCTCACGCACCTGGCGCACACCGGTTTTCTGCAGCGCTTCGCTGCTCATGACGGCAATGGAAATGGGTACATCGGTGAGGCTCTCGGTGCGCTTCTGCGCGGTAACCACCACTTCCTCCAGCATGCCGGTACCCTGGGCGGCGGCGTTGACTGAAAGCACGAGCAGTGCGGCAAATGTCAGGCGGGGTTTGAATGCGGTTTGTAGCATTGGGCGTACCTTCTTATATGGAGAAAGGGGATCGTTGCGATCTGCTGCCGCGAATAATAGCAGACCGCAGCACAATTTGACCCACTCCGTGGTGTGCAGCAGCGCCGGGGGGCGGATATTGTGCCGTGGTGGACAGCGTGGTGTACCGGACAGTACCGGAGTTCATTGGCGCTGGTGCACGAGCCCGTTTAAGATCGTCGATACGTTTACCTACTGGACCCCTAGCTATGCATTTGTCCCGCTTTCCGCGACTGCATTTTGCCCACCTACCCACACCGCTGGAGCCGCTGGAGCGCTTGAGTGCTCACCTTGGTGGTCCCCGTCTCTGGATCAAACGTGATGATTGCACCGGGCTGGCCGGCGGAGGCAACAAGACGCGCAAACTGGAGTTCCTGCTGGCGGATGCGCAGGCGCAGGGTGCGGATAGCGTGATTACCCAGGGTGCCACCCAGTCCAACCATGCGCGCCAGACCGCGGCGATTGCCGCCCGGCAGGGGCTGGCCTGCCACATTCTGCTGGAGGATCGCACCGCCAGCGAAGATCCCGACTACAACTACAACGGTAACGTCCTGCTGAACGAGCTGTTCGGTGCGCACCTTACTCTGTACCCGGGCGGCACTGACATGAATGCCGCGATGGCCGCCGAGTCACAACGCCTGCAGGCAGAGGGAGCCCGGCCTTATGTGATTCCAGGCGGTGGTTCCAATGCAACAGGAGCCCTTGGCTACGCCAATGCCGCTCTGGAGTTGCTGGTGCAGGCCAATGAGCGCGGGTTAATGATACGTGAGCTGGTGCATGGCACGGGCAGTGCCGGCACACAGGCAGGGCTGGTAGCTGGCATGGTCGCTACAAACAGCGGAATTCCCGTGCTTGGCATTGGAGTGCGGGCGCCGGACGCGGTCCAGCATCGCAACGTGCTGGCGCTGGCCAATCAGACCACGGCGCTGATGGGCTTGGGTGAGATCGTCACGGCAGAGCAGGTACAGGTAAATTGCGGCTACGTGGGCGAAGGATATGGCGTCCCCACGGCAGGGACACTCGAAGCCATAACATTGCTCGCTGAACTCGAAGGTATCCTGCTCGACCCGGTTTATACCGGCAAGGGCATGGCCGGACTGATCGACCTGGTGCGGTGCGGTCGCTATCAGCCGGATGATGATGTGGTCTTTCTGCACACCGGCGGCAGCCAGGCGCTATTTGGCTATCGTGCCGCCTTCGGCTTTACCAGTTACCGGTGATCGCGGCGTACAGGGCTGGGCTTGCGCCGCCGGGGCGTCCGCTGCGGCGGAGCTCTAATGTGTCCGTTTGCTGAAACCCAGCGGCATGCGCTTGAAGCCGTCCATGAAATTGGAGCGGAAGTGGGTGGGTTCCCCCAATAGCCTCAGGTCATCCATGCGCGAGAGGATTTCCTGCATCATCATTTCCAGGTTCATTCTCGCCTGATGCTGTCCCGGGCAGACATGCACGCCGAAGCCGAATGTGCGCATGGCGCGGCGCGTCTGCGCTGGATCACGCGTGATGTCAAATGTATCCGGGTGGTCGAAGCAGGCCGGGTCACGGTTGACAGCTGCCAGCAGGCAGACGACCTTGCTGCCTTGTGCAATGTGTTGTCCCGCTAACTCCACATCGCGCATCGCGGTGCGCCGGGTGTACACCACGGTATTGCGATAGCGCAATATTTCCTCGACGGCCGCCGGTATCAGCGCCGGGTCTGCACGCAGCAACGCCAATTGCTCCGGGTGACGGATGAGCTCACGAATCAGCCACGACAACGTGTTGCGTGTGGTCTCGGTGCCGCCAATCATGAGCCCCTGAAAAATGACCCCGTATTCTTCATTGCTCAGGCGGCGTCCGTCGATTTCCGCCGCGAGCAGTTCGGCGGTCATATCATTCCCGGGCTGTTCGCGTCTTTTGGCGGCAAAGGCTGCCGCCCAGGCCACCATCTGTGCCGACGCCGCCCAGCCCTCCTCGCGACTGCCCGCGTAGTCCGGGTCGTTGGCGAGGGTCACCGTGTTGATGGTGGGTACCAGATACGCGTAGTCCTCCTCGGGCACGCCAAGCAGAGTGAACATGACGTGTATTGGCAGGTGCATGGCCACCTCGCTGACGAACTCACATTCCCCGCGCTCTATGATGTTGTCGATGATGGCGGTGACTTTCGCCTGCATCATCTCGCGGCGTGCCTCCAGCATGCCAGGCCGAAAAGCGTAGTCGACCAGTGCGCGGCGAGAGCGGTGTTCGGGCGGGTCGAGGAAGGTCATCGCCTGGCGCTGCATGGCCAGCAGTTCCTCGGGGAAATCCTCCAGCAGTGGACCGAAACTGCTGGAAAATGTACCCGGGTCGCGCAGCACGGTGTCGATATCCGCCTTGTGCAGTACCAGCCAGTGCCCACCCGTGGCGTGTTCGTCTGCTTGCCAGGCAACGCGCTGTTCGCTGCGCAGGGCAGCAATGGCTTCTCTGGGCGTGCCCTGCGAGAAGTTGTCGAGGTGCAGCAGGCGGTCGGAGAAAGGGCAGCTATTCATGGTGTAGGCTCACAGCGGGTGCAACGGTGTGCCGCGGAGATTAGCACACCCCTCCGTGTTCTCTACAGCCTGGACGTTTCAGCGAGAAGTGCGCCAGCATTATCGTGCCTGAAACCAGCCGCCGCATTCCGACAAACGTCGGTAACTGTAATACAGGGTCAGTCCACGCGCTGTGTTGAACAGGGTAAATGCCAGCCACAGGCCGTGGTTGCCCCAGGGTTGGGTGACATACCAGACAGGCAGGTAAACGAGCAGTGCACTGGCCAGCATGGTGCGCATCATGGGCCGTGTTTCGCCGGTGCCGATAAACACGCCGTCCAGCAGGTAGGTAGGCGCCGCCACCAGTGGCAGCAGCACCAGCCACAGTCGGTGCTGGTCCAGCACCAGCAGCACGTCAGGCAGGCTGGTCAGCAGCCGGAACAGGGGTAGCTGCAGGATTAGAAACGCGATGCTAAGGGCCACTGCAGAGGCGGCACACCACAGGCCGCAGCGGCGCACAACCCGGTAGAACCCCCCCGAGTCGTTGGCACCTGCGCGATTACCCGCCAGGCTCTCCGCGGCATAGGCGAAGCCATCGAGGGCATAAGCGGTGAGTAACAGCAGTTGCATCAGCAGCGCGTTTGCGGCCAGTGTGGCCGTGCCCAGTTTCTCACCCATGCTGGTAAAAAAGGCAAAGGCGGCGAGCAAGGTGATGGTGCGCACGAAGAGATGGCTGTTGCTGCGCATCAGGGCAGAATAGGCGCGCAGGTTCAGCAGCTCCCTCCGGCTCGGTGCCGCCAGCGGTGCCAGGCGTTGGCGCACGGCGAACAGGGCGAGGCCAAGCCCGCCGTACTCGGCGAGCACGGTGGCCAGCGCGGCACCATCGCTGGCCCAGCCCAGGCCCACCACAAGCAGCACATCCAGTGCGATATTGGCCAGATTGGTGACGATCAGTACCCACATGGGCCAGCGGGTATCGCCGTGGCCGATGAACCAGCCGATGATGGCATAGGTCACCAGCACCGCCGGCGCACTGATGATACGGATGCGCGCATAGCTGTCCGCCAGGGGCAGCAGTGTGGCGTCCGGCGCCATGAGTGCCAGCCCCGCTTGCAACCAGAGCGGGTGGAGCAGCCAGACCAGCCCCGCCAGCGCCAGGGCGAGCACACCGGCGCGGTACAGTTCCAGGCTGGCACGCGCCTCACTGCCGGCGCCCAGCGCGCGCGCAACACGCCCGGTTGTGCCCATGCGCAGGAAGCTGAAACCCCAGTAAAGGAAGGAGAGCAGCGCGCTGCCGATGGCGACGGCACCCAGATAACGCGTATCGTCCAGATGCCCCAGTATGCCCGCATCGACCAACCCGAGCAGGGGAATGGAAATGTTGGACAGAATTGCCGGCCAGGCGATTTGCCATATTTTGTGGTCAAGCGATGTTGCGGCACCCATATCTAGCGCTCTGGCGGCTCCCGACGCCGTCTTCACGGGCAGTCGGCAAACCCTCACAAAATCAGCATCTTAGTATTTTTTGCTCAAGAGTTTCGCTATAATCGGCGCGGCTCGAGATGCGGCACTTGGTCGCAGGGGCTTGAAAATTGGCTGGAACAAGCATCTACCCCATTCCTCCCTTCCCATGATGAAGGGCTGCGGCCCCCTGGCGCAATGTGCCCGTGGTCGCTTGGAAAGCACGCTGCACGGCGTGTCTGCAGGAAGAAAGGTGTGCTCCACCGGCCGGGGGAGAGATTGTGAAAATGAGGGAGACACGGGAAATGTTGTTGAAAGCGAACAGACTGCGTGAGCTGGCGCTTGGTCCTGTGCTCATGCTGCTTGGCCTGGCGAGTGCCGGTGCCGCAGCTGCGGGTGACAAGGTAAACCAGGTGAATATGGCACCCGGCGCCACCGAAATCGGCCAGAGCATTTACGACCTGCACATGCTGATCTTCTGGATCTGCGTCATCATCGGCGCATTGGTCTTCGGGGTCATGTTCTATTCCATCTACTACCACCGTAAGTCGCGTGGCGTTACACCATCCACGTTCCACGAGAGCACCAAGGTGGAAATTGCCTGGACGGTTGTCCCCTTTCTTATTCTGATTGGCATGGCGGTGCCTGCTACGTCCACGCTGCTGGAAATCTATGATTTTGACGATGCCGAAATGGACGTCCTCATCACCGGTTACCAGTGGAAGTGGAAGTACGAATATCTCGATGAAAATGGCGAGAACGTCTCGTTCTTCAGCAACCTGCGTACCCCGCAGGGCGAAATCTACAACACGGCTGACAAGGGCGAGCACTACCTGCTTGAAGTTGATGAGCCGCTGGTGATTCCGGTCGATACCAAGGTGCGCTTCCTTGTGACGGCGAATGACGTTATCCACTCCTGGTGGGTGCCCGAGCTGGCAGTAAAGAAGGATGCTATTCCCGGCTTTATCAACGAAACCTGGACCAAGGCGAGCACAGAGGGCATTTATCGTGGCCAGTGTGCCGAGCTGTGCGGCAAGGACCACGGCTTCATGCCGGTGGTCGTGAATGTGGTCAGCAAGGAAGAGTATGCCGGCTGGCTGGAAACCAAAAAGGTCGAGGCAGCTGAAATCCGCGACCTGATGGCGCAAACGTTCACGATGGACGAGCTGATGACCCGTGGCAAAGCGGTGTACGAGCGCAACTGCCTGGCCTGTCACGGTGCCAACGGTGAGGGTGGTGTAGGTACCGCAATCGCCGGCAGCGCAGTCGCCATGGGTGACGTCAGTGGTCATCTGGAAATTGGTATCAACGGCGTGCCGGGTTCTGCGATGCAGGCCTTCGGTGGGCAGATCAACGATGTGGAGATGGCGGCGGTGATCACGTATCAGCGCAACGCGTTTGGCAACAATATGGGTGATATGGTGCAGCCCATTGATGTGTACAACCACAAGAAAGGCTAATTGGAGGAGTTAACGATGGGCGATCATCATCACGGTCCTGCCAAGGGCCTTAGCCGGTGGCTGTTCACCACCAACCATAAAGATATCGGAACCATGTACCTGTGGTTCTCGTTTTCCATGTTCATTCTGGGCGGCGCGTTTGCCATGATTATCCGTGCCGAGCTGTTCCAGCCCGGCATGCAGTTGGTAGAACCCGCCTTTTTCAACCAGATGACCACCCTGCACGGTCTGGTGATGGTGTTCGGGGCGATCATGCCCTCCTTCGTCGGTCTCGCCAACTGGATGATTCCGATGATGATCGGCGCGCCGGACATGGCGCTGCCACGGATGAACAACTGGAGCTTCTGGATCCTGCCGCCGGCGTTTTTGATTCTGGCGGGAACGCTGTTCATGGAAGGCGGGGCGCCCAACTTCGGCTGGACCTTCTACGCGCCGCTGTCGACCACCTACGCGCCGCCGTCGGTTACCTACTTCATTTTCTCCATTCACGTGCTCGGACTGTCGTCCATCATGGGGTCGATCAACATCATCGCCACCGTGATGAACATGCGGGCTCCCGGCATGACCTACATGAAGATGCCGCTGTTCGTCTGGACCTGGCTGATCACCGCATTCCTGCTGGTGGCGGTAATGCCGGTGCTCGCGGGCGCCGTGACCATGATGCTGATGGATATTCACTTCGGTACCAGCTTCTTCTCCGCCGCCGGCGGTGGTGACCCGGTACTGTTCCAGCACATTTTCTGGTTCTTCGGCCACCCCGAGGTGTACATCATCATTCTGCCGGCCTTCGGTGTGGTTTCGCAAATCATCCCCACCTTTGCCCGCAAGCCCTTGTTTGGCTACGACTCCATGGTCTACGCCACCGCCGCCATCGCCTTTCTGTCGTTTATCGTGTGGGCACACCACATGTACACGGTAGGCATGCCGGTAGCCGGTGAGCTGTTCTTCATGTACGCCACCATGCTGATTGCGGTGCCCACCGGGGTGAAGGTATTCAACTGGGTGACCACCATGTGGCGTGGTGCCATGACCTTTGAAACCCCGATGCTGTTCTGCATGGGATTCCTGGTGCTCTTCACCATTGGCGGCTTCACTGGCCTCATGCTGTCCATTGCGCCCGCGGACTTCCAGTACCACGACAGCTACTTCGTGGTCGCGCACTTCCACTATGTGATGGTGGCCGGTGCGGTATTCTCCATGAGCGCTGCGGTGTACTACTGGCTGCCCAAGTGGTGTGGCCGCATGTACAGCGAAACCATGGGCAAGACCCACTTCTGGATCTCGTTCATCGGCTTCAACATCGCGTTCTTCCCGCAGCACTTCGTCGGCCTCGCCGGCATGCCGCGGCGGATTCCGGACTACGCACTGCAGTTTGCTGACTTCAACATGATGTCCAGCATCGGCGCCTTCATCTACGGTGCCTCGCAGATCCTGTTCCTGTACAACGTGGTTGCCACCATTGTGGCGGGCAAGCCCACCAGTGAAGCGAAAACCTGGGAAGGCGCGGAAGGCCTGGAGTGGACGGTTGCCACCCCGGCGCCTTACCACACGTTCGAAACGCCGCCGCAGGTGCGCTAACGGTTTTGTTTTCGGGATAGAGGAGCATCACATGTTGAAAGTAAGTAGTAATCCGGTTGTCGACACTGTCGTCAAGTTGGCGTCGACCGCCGTGATCATGTTTGCTTTTGTCTTCGTGGTCATGGTGCCACTTTACGACGTGCTCTGTGATGCGCTCGGTATCAACGGCAAAACCAATGGCGAGGCCTACACATCGGTGCAGGCCGGCATCGATGAGTCGCGTACGGTGACCATCCAGTTCGTGGCCACCAACAACGAGGGCATGCCCTGGGACTTCGGCCCTTCGGTCACCATGATGAAAGTGCACCCGGGTGCGAGCAACGATACCGTGTTCCACGCGCGCAACCCGCTGCCCGAGGCGATGGTGGCGCAGGCCATTCCCAGTGTGTCGCCGTCGCGAGCCGCGGCCTACTTTCACAAGACAGAGTGCTTCTGCTTCAATCAGCAGCCGCTGGATGGCGACAGCGCGGCAGAAATGCCGCTGCAGTTCATCATCGACCGGGATCTGCCCAGCGACATTCACACGATCACTCTGTCCTACACGATTTTTGATGTTACAGATATGGTGGGCGGCGCTATCGCTGCACGCTGACACGCTGTCCGGGGGGGCTGCGTGATAGACAACGGAGAAACACAATGACAACCCAGAGTTCAACAGAGTACGAGAAGTACTACGTACCGGAAAAAAGCAAACTGGCGGTGTGCGCGACGATCGGCCTGATCCTGAGCACGTTCGGGGCCGCGAGTGTGATGAACGACATGACTTTTGGCGACGGTGCGACCACCGGTTCCTGGGGCATATTCTGGTTTGGCCTGTTCTTTTTCTCCGCAACGCTGTTCGGCTGGTTCCGCATGGCGATCAAGGAAAACCGGGCGGGCCTGAACAGCGCCCAGCTGAAGAAGTCCTACGTGTTGGGCATGTTCTGGTTTATTTTTTCCGAGGTCATGTTCTTCCTCGCGTTCTTTGGCGCGCTGTTCTATGTGCGTACGCTGGTAGGTCCGTGGCTCGCCGGTGAAGGCGAAGGCGGCCGCATGAACCACCTGCTCTGGGAAGGGTTCAACTACCAGTGGCCGATGCCGCTGACGCCACAGGAAGCTGTGGGCGGGGTCGCCAACCAGCCGGTTGCCAACATGGGCACTTTCCAGAGCTACGAGCAGAGCATGGCGTTCGGCGAAGCGGCGGCGTGGTATCTCTGGCTGCCCATGTGGAACACCATCGTGCTGCTGTCATCCAGCTTCACCGTGCACGTTGCACACATGGGCCTGCTCGACGGCAACAAGCGCAAGTTCAATATCTGGCTGGGCATCACCGTTGCCCTGGGCATGCTTTTCGTTGCGCTGCAGGCGCTGGAATACTACGAAGCGTACGCACACTTCGGGCTGACCCTGAACTCCGGTATTTACGGTTCCACCTTCTTCATGTTGACCGGCTTCCACGGCTTCCACGTCGTCATGGGTATGACCATGTTGTTGATCCAGTGGCTGCGCTCGGTCAGGGGCGGCCATTTCACCGCCGATGATCACTTCGGCTTTGAGGCATCAAGCTGGTACTGGCACTTTGTCGATGTGGTGTGGGTGTTCCTGTTCCTGTTCGTGTACATCCTGTAGGGAGCTCAGTCAGCGGTGTCCTGCGCCTGGGCGGCCGGACGAGGTCCGGCGTCCCAGGGGTTGCGGTGGCCCAGTTTGCCTGTGGCTACGCCGTAAACCACCAGACCCGCCAGGGTCAGCGCGAGGCCCAGGCGCACACCCAGCGAATGGAAGGTCCGACGGCTGTTTTTGTCGCCCTGATCCACCATCAGGAAGTAGAATCCGCTACCCAGGCTAGCCAGCAGCGCCAGCATCAAACCGATGATCATCAATTTCAACAATGTCCTGCTCCTTTCCAGAAACGCAGCAGTATAAACCAGCAGCCTCGATGGCTGTTGCATACGGCGCTACATTAACTGAACGGGGTTGAGGCATGGCAGCATTGAAACTGGATCTGGAGTGGCGCATTACGCTGTTTACCGCCCTGCTCTTTCCTGCCCTTGTCGCTCTGGGTTTCTGGCAATTGGAGCGGGCGGACGAAAAGCGCGAGCTGGAGTCCCGCTGGGCGCAGCGTCAGAGTGAAGCCCCCGTGCGGCTGAGCGAGCTTGCCGCGGAGCCGGCTGAAGCACTGGCCTACCGTCGCGTTCACTTGCGCGGTGAGTTCCTGCCCGGCGACTACCTGCTACTGGACAATCGCATGTATCGCGGCAGGTATGGCAATGAGGTGGTAGGCCTGTTCCGTCTGGCGGACACGCAGCGGCTGGTGCTGGTGAACCGCGGCTGGGTAGCCAGCGACCCCGCGCGCCTGACGCTTCCCGACGTTCCCGAGCCAGCGGGTGTCTCGAGTGTCACCGGTCACCTGTATGTATCCCCCGGCACACCGTACCTGCTGGCCGAGCAGCAGCTTGCGCCGCCCTGGCCGGTGCGCATCCAGGCCGTGGACATGCAGGCCCTGCAGCCACTGGTTGCCACCGTCAGTGATGCCGAACTGTACCCCTGGCTGGTGCGCATTGACCCCAACGAGCCGGCGGCGCTCACCGCAGACTGGCCTGTGGTCAACGCCAGCCCGGAAAAACACCAGGGCTATGCGGTGCAGTGGTTTACTATGGCCGCCGTGTTGCTGCTCTTTTTTCTGCTGCGCAGTTCCAACCTGTGGCAGCTCATTACACGCCGAGAGGATTGACCGATGCAGGAACCCACAGCGGGAGCGAACAACAGCCGTCTGGTGATCCTGCTCATCGCCGGTATCCCCGTGATCATGGTGCTGGCGGCGACGTGGCTCTGGTGGTTTGTGGCGCGCGGCGAGCTGGATATCGTGGGCATGCTCGGTACCGCAAATCGCGGCACGCTGTTGGACCCGCCGCGTGCCTTGGCCGAAGCCCGTCTGCTGTCACCCACCGGCACGCCACTGCCCTGGAGCAACGTCGATCACCAGTGGACCTTGCTGGTGACGCAGGACAGCGCCGAATGTGGTGCGTCGTGTGAGCGCAAACTGTACCTGACGCGCCAGATTCACCTCGCCCTGGGCAAGGAGTTCCCCCGTGTGCGGCGCATGCTGATAACGGATCGCGCGCCTGCGGACACGACTTTGGGGGTGAGCGACCTTAGCGACAACAAGCCGGCACCGGCGGGCTTTGCGGGCCTGCTCGCGGAGGAGCACGGTGGGCTGGTCATCGTCCGTCTGGACGGCGCCAGCTGGCCTCAGCTGTTCCCTGAAACCCGTGCAAAAGACGACCTCTGGTATCTGGTAGACCCTGCCGGCTGGGTGATGATGACGTATGATGCCAGCGACAGTTACAAAGATGTGATCTCTGATCTGAAATTCCTGCTGAAGAACTCCGGGGACTGAACCAGCGCAATGACTGACATGGCCGCAACAGCCAAAGCCACCTGGCGGGACTACAAGGAGCTGACCAAGCCCAATGTTGTCCTGCTGATGATCCTCACCTCGGTAATCGGCATGTTCATGGCGGTGCCTGGTATGGTGCCGCTGGACGCGCTCATTCTGGGGAATCTCGGCATCGCCCTCTGTGCCGGCGCGGCGGCAGCCGTGAACCACCTTGTCGACCAGCGGGTTGACCAGCGTATGGCGCGAACCAGCAAGCGCCCCATGGCCCAGGGCCGGGTCGGTACCCTGCAGGCCGCCGTGTTCGCCCTGGTGCTGGGCGGGGCGGGTATGGCCATTCTGCTTATCTGGATCAATGCTCTGACCGCCTGGCTGACCTTTGCCTCACTGGTGGGGTATGCCTTTGTCTACACCCTGTTTCTCAAGCGTGCCACGCCGCAGAATATCGTGATCGGCGGCCTTGCCGGCGCGGCACCACCCCTGCTCGGCTGGACCGCCGTTACCGGGGAGATACACGGCCACGCGCTGCTGTTGGTGCTGATAATATTTGCCTGGACACCGCCGCACTTCTGGGCCCTGGCAATCCACCGCAAGGAAGAGTACGCGGCGGTGGATATACCGATGTTGCCGGTGACGCACGGCGATGCCTTCACCCGCCTGCATATCCTCCTGTACACGGTTCTCATGTTCCTGATTACCCTGCTGCCGTTTGTGACCCGCATGAGTGGGCCGCTGTACCTGCTGGGCGCCGTGGTACTCGGCGGCGGTTTCCTCTACTGGGCCATTGAGCTGATGCGCAACCGCAACCCGGCTGCGCCCATGGAAACCTTCAAGTACTCGATCATCTACCTGATGGCCCTGTTCGTGGTCATGCTGGTGGACCACTATGTTTTTCCCATGACTGCTGCCTGAGGATCTAACCACCATGAGCGACAGCAAGACACCCAGCCAGAGCCGCGGTATTCGCTGGACCGTTATCGGGGTGCTGGTGTTTATTCTGGTGATCGTTGCCGGTTTCGTGAACCGCATCAACCAGCCACGTGTAATGACGGCAGCCGACATGCAGGCCAACGGCGCGTTTCTGCTGCAAACACCCCGTGACATGGGTGATTTTGCGCTGGTCGACCACCGCGGCCAACCTTTTGTGCCGGCGAGCCTCGAGAACCAGTGGACGCTGATTTTCTTCGGTTTTACCTACTGTCCCGATATCTGCCCCACCACCATGGCGTTCCTCGACCAGTTTGTGCAAGCGCTTGAAGGCACGGAAGTGGAAGACACCCAGGTGGTCATGGTGTCGGTGGATCCCGCCCGCGACACGGTGGAACAGCTCGCCAGCTATGTGCCCTTCTTCAACCCCGAGTTTGTCGGTGTTACCGGCGAGTTTCTCGACATCCATCGCTTTGCCACGGCCCTGAATACGCCGTTTCGCAAGGTGCCCGGTCAGGACGAGAACTATCTGGTGGACCACAGCGCCAATGTGGTCCTGATCAACCCTCGCGGCGACTACCACGCGTTTTTCAAGGCCCCGCTGGATCTGGCGAAAATGAAGCTGACCTACCGCTCTATCCGCTATCTCTGGGACCATTGAGCCCTGCAACAGGAGGCCGTCATGGCTGATACCACCGCGCCTGTCGTCCTGGTGGACGGCTCCTCCTATCTCTACCGGGCCTTTCACGCGCTGCCACCCCTCAACACCTCCACCGGTGAACCCACCGGAGCGGTGAAGGGCGTTATCAGCATGCTGCGCCGTCTGCTCAAGGATTACCCGGAAAGCCCGGTGGCGGTGGTTTTCGATGCCAAGGGCAAGACCTTTCGCGACGAACTGTTCGCCGAATACAAGGCCCAACGGCCGCCCATGCCGGACGAGCTGCGCGCCCAGGTAGAACCGATCCATGCCATTGTGCGGGCCATGGGTTTGCCATTGATCTGTGAACCCGGTGTTGAAGCTGATGATGTGATCGGTACCCTTGCCCGCCAGGCCTCCGAGTGCGGCCGGCCGGTGGTGATTTCCACCGGTGACAAGGACATGGCACAGCTGGTGAATGCGCACACCACGCTGGTCAATACCATGACCGATACGCGGCTGGACGAAGCCGGCGTGGAAGAGAAATTTGGTATACCGCCCTCCCGTATTATCGATTTCCTCGCGCTGATGGGCGACAAGGTGGACAACATTCCCGGCGTACCGGGTGTGGGGGAAAAAACCGCACTGGCCCTGTTGCAGGGCCTGGGTGGCCTGGATGACATCTATGCGGCGCTGGATCAGGTGGCGACCCTGAACTTCCGCGGTGCCAAGAGCATGGCGGCCAAGCTGGAGGCGGAGCGCGAGCGCGCCTACTTGTCCTACCAGCTGGCGACGATCAAGCTGGATGTACCGCTGCAAGAATCGGTGCAGGCCTTGCACAACGGCGAGCCGGACAATGCCGCACTGCGCGAGTGGTACACCCGGCTGGAGTTTCGCAGCTGGCTTGAGGAATTGTTGGGGAACGTTGAGGGGGTTGAAGCCGCTGATTCCGACGTTCAGCCACAGCCGGATACCCACTGGGAGGTTGTGACCGACATGCCGGCGCTGGAGCGCTGGTTGGCGCAGTTACAGGCAGCGGAGCTGTTTGCCTTCGACACCGAGACCACCAGCCTGAATTACATGGAGGCGCAGGTGGTGGGCGTTTCCTTTGCGGTAGAGCCCGGTGAGGCCGCCTATGTGCCATTGGCCCACGATTATCTGGGCGCGCCGGCGCAGCTGGATCGCGATGAGGTGCTGGGCATGTTGCAGCCTTTGCTGGAGGACCCGGCGCGCGCCAAGGTCGGGCAGAATTTGAAGTATGACGCCAGTGTGCTGGCCAACCACGGGATCAATCTGCGCGGTATTCGTCACGACACCATGCTCGAGTCCTATGTGCTGGATTCCACCGCGACCCGCCACGACATGAACAGCCTGGCGCTGAAGTATCTCGGCTACAAGACCATCCACTTCGAGGATATTGCCGGCAAGGGCGCCAAACAGCTGACCTTCAATCAGGTCAAGGTGGAGGATGCCGGCCCCTACGCGGCAGAGGACGCGGATATCACCCTGCGCCTGCACCAGGCGCTGTGGCCCCGGTTGTCAGAACTGGAGGGGCCCGCCGCGGTGTACACCGCCATCGAGCTGCCGCTGGTGCCGGTGTTGTCGCGTATCGAGCGCACGGGTGCGCTGGTGTCGCGGGAACTGCTGCAGCAGCAGAGCCGCGAGCTGGGTGAGCGCCTGCAGCAGCTGGAAGCTGAGGCTCATGATCTGGCCGGCGAGGCCTTCAACCTGGGGTCACCCAAACAGCTCGGTGAGATCCTCTTCAAGCGGCTGGAGTTGCCGGTGCTGCGCAAAACACCGACCGGTGCGCCATCAACAGCCGAGGAGGTGTTGGCGGAACTTGCCCTGGATTACCCACTCCCGCGGGTGTTGCTGGAGTACCGGGGCCTGAGCAAACTGAAATCCACCTATACCGACAAACTGCCGGAGCTGCTGAACCCGCGCACGGGGCGTATCCACACCTCGTATCACCAGGCGGTGACGGCCACCGGGCGCCTGTCCTCCTCCGATCCGAACCTGCAGAATATTCCGATCCGTACCGAGGAAGGTCGACGTATCCGCCAGGCCTTCATTGCGCCCCCGGGCTACCGCATCGTGGCCGCGGATTACTCCCAGATTGAGCTGCGCATCATGGCGCACCTGTCTTCCGATGACGGGCTGCTACGTGCTTTCCGCGAGGGGCTGGACGTGCACCGCGCCACCGCCGCGGAGGTGTTTGGTGTGGCCCTGGATGCCGTGTCTGCGGAACAGCGGCGCAAGGCCAAGGCCATCAACTTTGGCCTGATCTATGGCATGTCAGCCTTCGGGCTGGCACGACAACTGCACCTGGGGCGCCACGAGGCGCAGGAATACATCGACCGCTATTTCGAGCGCTACCCCGGGGTGCAGGACTACATGGACCGCACCCGCGCCAGCGCCCGCGAGCAGGGCTACGTGGAAACCCTGTTCGGGCGCAGGCTGTACCTGCCGGAAATCAACGCCCGGAACAAGATGCGCGCGCAGGCCGCCGAGCGCACAGCGATCAATGCGCCTATGCAGGGCACGGCTGCGGACATTATCAAGCGCGCCATGTTGCAGGTGGACGGCTGGTTGCAGGGCTCGGATGTGGACGCCCGTACCATCATGCAGGTGCATGACGAACTGGTGCTGGAAGTGGCCGAAGAGGCGGTCGAGCAGGTCTGTGACACCCTGTGCGGGCTGATGAGCGACGCGGCTGAACTCGCCGTGCCGTTGCTGGTGGAAGCGGGTTCCGGAAAAAATTGGGATGAAGCGCACTAGCGGGTGGAACTTTCCGCAGCGAACCCGGTCTCATTATTCGTAGCATGCTGCTACTGCTCCGCAGGCTCCTCCCCATGAGCCACTCGCGGGGCAAGTCTCTTCCCCAGAGACCCAAGCTGTCCCGGCTGCCTGTCCCCCTACGGGCAGCCGGGTTTTTTATGTGCCGGATTCGTCCTCTTCGCCCGCGTCGTGCTCCTCGTCCTCGTAGACGCTGAGGTCGGTCAGCCAGGCATTTAACACCGCGACCAGCTCCTTGTGGCCACTGTGCTTCAGGGCGGAGAACAGTTGTACGGTAACGCTGTCGCCGTGCACCTGCAGTGTCCGTTGTACCTGCAGCAAGGTCGCGCGTGCGGGGCCATTCTTGAGCTTGTCCGCCTTGGTAAGCAGGATGTGGACCGGCATGCCGGCGCTCACTGCCCAGTTGAGCATTTGCTGGTCAAAGGCCTGCAGTGGATGGCGCACGTCCATGAGCAGAATCAGCCCGCGCAGGCTCTCGCGTTTTTGCAGGTAATTTTCCAGCTGTTTGGTCCACTCCTGTTTCACCGCGAGGGGGACTTTGGCGAAGCCATAGCCGGGCAAGTCGACCAGGCGCTGCGTCTCACTGAGGCTGAAAAAATTGATCAACTGCGTGCGCCCGGGGGTGCGGGAGGTACGCGCAAGCTTTGAGTTCCCGGTTAAGCTATTGATTGCAGAGGATTTTCCAGCGTTGGAGCGACCGGCGAAGGCCACTTCCCAGCCCGCGTCCTCGGGGCACTGGGAGAGCCGGCTGGCGCTGGTCAGGAAACCGGCGCTGCGGTAGTCGGGCCGGTCCGGGGCGGTTGACTGCATGAGGTGCGCTTGCCTTTTTTGCATGGGGTATCTCGTATATAATGCCACAGCTTTCCCGGGACTGACGGAAATCTCCGCGTCCCATCTAACCCGCAGCATGAAGCAGAGGTGTAGCATGAAAAAATTGTTGGCAGTGGGCGCCATGGTTGTTGCCGCCGGCGCAATGGCTGAGCCGCCCATGGACAAGTACAACAAGAGTTGTGCGGTCTGTCACAACGCCGGTGTTGCTGGTGCGCCTAAAACCGGTGATGCCGCCGCCTGGGCTCCGAAAATGGAGAAAGGCATGGATGCATTGGTAACGTCCGTCAAGAATGGCCTGAATGCCATGCCGCCCAAGGGCATGTGCTTTGATTGCACGGATGAGGACTATGCAGCCCTGATCACGTACATGTCCACGCCGGCGCAGTAAGGCGCCGTTACTCTACGTTCCTGTCTGGAAGTGTCATGAAGAAAGCCCTTGTTCTCTGTGCAGCCCTGGTGGGTTTTGCACACACCGCCGGTGCGGCTACGCCGTTCCTCGACGGCGATGCCGCCGCCGGTGAGCCACTCACTCAGATGTGCAGTGCCTGCCACGGTGCCGATGGTAACAGTCCGGTGCCCACGTTCCCCAAACTGGCAGGCCAGGGGCAGCGCTATCTGCTCAAGCAGCTGATGGACATTCGCGATGGCGCCCGCCCCATTCCCACCATGGCCGGCCAGGTTGACGACATGACCGATCAGCAACTGGCTGATATCGCCGCGTACTATGCGAGCAAGGCGGTGACGGGTAACCAGGCAGATCCGGCGCTGGTGGCGCTGGGTGAGAAGGTCTATCGCGCCGGGATCGCCGAGCGCAAGGTGGCCGCCTGCAGCGGCTGCCACTCGCCGACCGGCAAGGGTAATGCCCTGGCGGGCTACCCCGCGCTGCACGGACAGCACTCCGAGTACATCGCGGCGCAATTGCGCGCCTACCGTAAAGGCTACGAAGACCCCACCGGGCGCACCAATGATGGCGATACCAAAATCATGCGCGCCAACGCCTTCGGCCTCAGCGATATGGAAATCGAAGCCGTTGCCAGCTACGCGGCAGGCCTGAAGTAAGCCTTCCAGCAGCTGTTGAAAAGGTGGCCATCGAGCCACCTTTTTTATCCGGAGTAGAACAGGCCGCCGGAATCGTGGTCTGATAACGGTAATCTGACAATGGAGAATCTCATGTTTACGCGTTTTCTCGCTCTTGCTCTCGTGCTGCTGGCCCCGCTCGCAGCCTCAGCTCAGGATGCCGCTACCACCGATTGGCAGGAAGGCACGCACTATGACCTGATCGTGCCGGCACTGCGCACGGCAGATCCGGACAAGATCGAAGTGGTCGAATTCTTCTGGTATGGCTGCGGCCACTGCTACACTTTCGACCCGTTGATCAGCCGCTGGAAGGACACCCTGGCGGAAGATGTCGACTTTAAAGGCTCCCCCGCCGTGTGGAACAAGCCCATGGAGCTGCACGCTGCCATGTACTACACCGCCGATGTGCTGGGCGTTCTCGATTCACTGCACACAGTCATGTTCCAGGCCATGAACGTCGACGGCAAGCGCCTGGGGTCAGAAGCGGAGATCCGCAAGCTGTTCACCTCCAATGGCGTGAGCGGTGATGATTTCGACAAGGCGTTTTCTTCCTTCGGTGTGAGCAGCCAGGTGCGCCAGGCCAACAGCCGCGCCCGGGCGGCGAAAATCACCGGTACGCCTGAAATGATGGTCAACGGCAAGTACCGTATCAGCATTCGCAAGGCGGGTAGCCAGGCAAATATGCTGAAACTGGCTGACTTCCTCATAGAGAAAGAACGCGCCGCACAGCCGGCACCCGCCGCCGCCTGAGCCGGGAGGCGTAACGGGGGCGCCGTGGAGGCCATCTATTACTCGCCAATGCTGCTGGGCGTTTGCCTGCTGCTGGCAGTGGCGGTCTCCTCCACCGCTCTTTGGTATGTGTCGCGCCCTTATGCCGGCCCGGTTTTCTGGATGGCCGGCAGCTGGACGCTGATCGGCGGCATCGTGCTCTTTTTCGGTTTTATCGCCACCGGCAGCCCGGTGCTCAATGTGCTGGGCAATGCGGGCCAGCTTGCGGGCGAGGCACTGTTCCTGATTGGCATCTTCCACTTCATGGGTCGGCCACTGCCCTGGTGGATTGTGCCCGTCAGTGTTGGTGTCATGGTCGCTTTCAATATCCACTACTGGATGACCAGCGGTAACTCCGACTTCCTGATGGGGGTCTACTCCACCATCGCCGGGCTCCTGCCAGTGCAGGCCATCTGGTTGCTGCTCAAGAGTCGGGAGGATCCCGCCACGCGACCTGCCCAGGTGCTCCTCGGTGTGAGCTTGCTGCTGTACAGTGCCGTGGTGCTGTTGCGCGGGTTCCACGGCTATCACGACTGGTGGCAGGGCGAACCCTACGTCTCTCCCCTCGAGTCCTACAGTTATCTGTTGCCCTACAATTTCGGTATTCCCGCACTGGTGATGGGGTTCGTTGGCGCTACGCTGATGACCATGCAGCGTATTCTGGCCGTGGGGCGCACGCATCAAATCCGCGCTGAATATCTCGCTACTCGCGATGACCTCACCCGGTTGCTGAACCGTCGCGCTTTTCGCACGGTGGCCGAGCGCGATCTGGCACGCGCTCTGCGGCAGAGGCATTCCCTGTGCCTGGCGATGATTGACCTGGACCACTTCAAGCGCCTGAACGACAGCTACGGCCACAGTTTCGGCGACGAGGCACTGCGCCACTTTGCCGACGCCTGGCAGGGGCAGCTGCGGGAGACGGATGTACTGGCACGTTACGGCGGCGAGGAGTTCGTGTTGTTGCTGCCGGACAGCTCTCCGCAGGAAGCGCGGGTACTACTCGACCGGGCGCGGCTTGCGGTGGCCGAAACCGCACTGCACGCCGGCAGCAGCGCGGTGAGCGTGACCTTCAGTGCTGGCATTACCGAGGCGCGGCAGGGCGATACCATCGACCTGCTTCTCAGTCGCGCGGACGAGGCCCTCTACCGGGCCAAGGACAACGGTCGGGACCGTGTTGAGGTGTGGGCCCCCGCGCAGTGAGTGCCCCGCTCCGCCGGTCTTACATGCCGCTCGGGTACACGTCGAGGGCGCCTTTGCCGCTGGCGCGCACCTGGCGCATTGCCAGCGCGTATTCCCGCAGCAGCTCCAGGCAGTAGATGAGCCGGTCTCGATGGTAGGTGTGCGGGTCCTGGTCGTTGTCCTTGTCGTCGGCGTTGAACACGCCGTTGACGTTGCGCACGATCAGGTGCTCGGGTATGAAGCAGAGGCGGTTGTTCTTGTAGCCGCTCATGCGCAGCTCTGCCACGGGGTAAGAGCCCCCGATGGAGCCCGACACGGTGACGATCAGTGCCGGTTTGTGGGCCAGTTCACCGCCCGATGTCCATAACAGCAGGAAGTTCTTCAGGCCGGCGGGCACCATGCCGTGCCATTCCGGTGCGATAACGATCAGGCCGTCACAGCTGTGCAGCTCGGTGCGCAGCGGGTCGAGAATTCCCTGCCAGCGGGCATCTTCCGGGTCCCAAACACCCTCTTCCCACAACGGCAGCGGGTTGCCACCGAGGTCCAGAAACCAGACGTCGTCGCAGAGCGTCTGCTCCAGCAGGGTGTGCTTGATGTAGCGGCCTACCTTGGCGCTCTGTGAATCGGGTCGATGACTGCCGCTGATAATGCCCAGTTTCATGTGGGGTCTCCGTATTTTCAGGGGGTTGTGTTGGTCAGATATCCAGCCAGGGCGGTACCGGTAGGCCTTTGTTGTGCAGGAACGCGGGGTTGAACAGTTTGCTCTGGTAGCGGTTGCCGTAGTCACAGAGGATGGTAACGATGGTGTGCCCGGGCCCCAGCTGTTCGGCGAGCTTCACCGCACCGGCAATGTTGACACCGGCCGAGCCACCGAGGCAAAGCCCTTCGTGCTGCAGCAGGTCGAATAGCAGTGGCAGTGCTTCCTCATCGGTTACGGTAAAGGCGGTATCCACTCTGGCCTGTGCCACGTTACCGGTGATGTGGTTGATGCCGATGCCTTCCATGATGGAACTGCCCGCGCTGGGCCTGAGTTCACCGCAGTTGAAATAGTGGCTCAGCGAAGCGCCCTGTGGATCAGCGAGACCGATGGTAATGCTCTCGCGATGCGCCTTGAGTGCCTGGGAAACGCCCGCCAGCGTGCCGCCGGTGCCCACGGCGCAAATGAACCCGTCGATTTCGCCCTCCGTTTGCTGCCAGATTTCCTCGCCGGTGGTGTCGCGGTGTACTGCCATATTGGCCAGGTTGTCGAACTGCCTTGCCCACACCGCGCCTGCGGCCTCGCTGCTGGCGAATTTTTCTGCCAGTCGCTGGGCGGTGTGGATATAGTGGCCGGGCTCACTGTAGGACGTGGCCGGGACAAGATGTAAATCGGCACCGAGCAATTCCAGAGTGTCGATTTTCTCGCGGCTCTGGCTGATGGGCATCACCACGGTACTGGTATAGCCCAGGGCGTTGGCCAGCAGGGTCAAACCAATGCCGGTATTCCCTGCGGTGCCCTCGACGATGCGACCGCCCGGGCGCAGTTCGCCGCTGGCTTCCGCCGCGCGAATGATGCCAAGAGCCGTGCGGTCCTTCACTGAGCCACCGGGGTTCATGAACTCGGCTTTGCCAAAAATACGGCAACCGGTGCGCTCCGATGCCTGCCGCAGATATAAGAGCGGCGTGTTGCCGATAAGCTGGGTGACATCTGCAGCGCTCGCCACGGCCGGTTTCTCCGTAAAAAAGAAGGCGCAGTATGCCACAGCCGCTACAGCCGGTCAGTGTTCGCGCAGCTCAGTTTGCGGCCTGCCCGGTGTCGGCGGCGCGTGTGTGTAGTCGGCTCGCCTGCAGCGCGAGTGCGAGCCCGGTCAGCCCCAGCAGTAATATGCCGAGCAGCATCGGTTGCGGTGAGTCGTGCAGGAACAGGCCGACCAGGCCGCCGGCGGCGGCCGATACAGCCATCTGGATGAAGCCGAGCAAGGCCGAGGCGGTGCCTGCCATGTGTGGATAGGGCTGTAGCGCGAGGCCCATGGCATGGGGTAGCGTGAGGCCCATGCCCGCCGTGTAGAGCATCATCGGGATGGCCAGCGCCGCAACGCGGGTGTCAAACAGCGTGCCTGTAATCGCCATACTCAGACTGGCGACAGCAACGACCACGGTGCCAATCAGCAGCACTCGCATGGAATCGAGGTGGCTTGCCAGACGTGCACTCACCGCGCTTCCCGCGATATAGCCGGCGACCGTGGTGAGAAAGATGGGCCCGAAGTACTTGACCGGCAGCTGCAGCATTTCAATGTACACGAAGCCGGATGAGGCGAGGTAGACCATCATGCCGGCGTAGACGAAGGAGCTGCTGATCACGACGGTCATGAAAGGCCCACTGCGCAGCAGCACACCATAGTTGCGCGCAATGGTGCCCGGATGGAGGCTCTGGCGCACCGGCAGGGATTCCCCCAGGTAGCGGTTGAGAACGAGCAGTATCAGCGCGCCGTAGAGTCCCAGAAACACGAAAATGCTGCGCCACGGAAAGAACACCGTTAACAGGCTGCCGAGACTCGGCGCCACCGCGGGTGCCAGGGCCATCAGCATGGCAATGAGCGACAGGGCGCGGGCGGCGCGGCGTGGTCCGAACAGGTCGCGCGTGATGGTGCGGGCAAGCGTTGGCCCCACGCAGGCACCAATGCCCTGCAGGAACCGGTAGGCAAGCAATTCGTCTATCGTGGTCGCCAGGCTGCACCCCACGCAGGCCACAATGAACAGCAGCGTGCCGGCGGTGATGACCGGTTTGCGGCCATAGCGGTCGGCCAGGGGGCCGCAGAACAGGTGGAACACCGCGAAGCCGGCGAGGTAGGCGCTCAAGGTCAGTTGTACGCTGCCCACATCGGTGGCCAGGGCAACGCGCATGGCCGGCATTGCCGGCAGGTACATATCGACACTCAGTGGCCCAAGGGCGACCAGCGTTGCCAGCAAGGCCAACAGCCAGGGTGAGTCAGCAGTGAGGTGTCGGGAGCTCATGGGTCGGCGATGCTATCATGCGCACTGCCGATCGGGTCATTGTTTCTCGAACTTCAGCACCGTTTTCCACCACAGGCGCGGCAGCAGTGCATGCCAGAGCATGAGCAGGCGCGCCTCACCGGGGTAGATGATGTCGCGGTTCTTCGCCACGCCTTTCTCGATTGCCGTGACGATTTTCTCCGGGTCGGAAAGTCGCCCCGATTGCTTCGCTTCAATCAGGCTGGCGGGGCTGTCGGTCGCCAGTGTCTGGTCGATCAGGGGTGTATTGACCGGCGGTGGGCACACCAGATGGACCTGCACACCGGAGTCGCGGAGTTCGTTCTGCAGGATTTCCACATAGGTGTTCACCGCGGATTTGGTGGCACAGTAGCCGCCCATGTGGGTGACCAGCGCATAGCCTGCGACCGAGCCAAAGGCGATGATACGGCCGCTGCGACGCGCGAGCATCGACGGCAGCACGCTGCGTATCATGTAGGTGGTGCCGAAATAGTTGATGCGGAACAGGCGCTCCATGCCCGCATGGGTATGGTCCACAAGCTTGTGGCTCGGCATCAGTGCGGCGGCGTGGACCAGGAGGTCGATCGGCCCGGTTCCCTGTTCGACCTGCGCGACCTTCTTTTCGACATCATCGAGGTCGCCAATGTCGCAGTGCAGGGCATGAATTCGCTCGTGTTCTGCGCAGGTGGCCTCAAGCCCTGCCTCATTGACGTCGAAGATGACCACTCTGGCGCCGCGCGCCGCCAGGCGCAGGGCGATGATGCGCCCCATACCGCTCGCGCCGCCGGTGATCAGGGCCACTTTGTTCTGCATATCAAGCATGGCACGGCTCCCTTGCTGTCTGCCCCATGATGCGTCCAATCGTAAAGCCGGGGCAAGGGCCAGGTTGGCCAGGGGAAGTGGCCATTCGGTACGCGGCCACTGCCGGCGGGTCTCAGACCTCGGTGTCGCTCTCCACGTGGTCCAGCGGCAGCACGGTGTTCTGTACCACCCGTCGCAACTCAAAACTGGAATGCACGCCGGTAACACCGGGGATACGGGTGAGTTTGCCGAGCAGGAAGCGCTCGTAGTGCTGCATGTCCGGTATCACCGCTTTCAGCAGGTAATCGGCGCTCTGCCCGGTCACAACGGAGCACTCCATGACCTCGGGGAAGTCGCGTACCTGCGCTTCGAAGGCGTCGAAGCGGTCCGGGGTGTGGCGATCCATGCTGATGCCGATGTAGGCCGTCAGTTTAAGTCCCAGGCGAGACTGGTCCAGCAGGGTGACGGTACCGAGAATCAGGCCCGAGTCCTCCAGCCGTTTCACCCGGCGCGCGCAGGGTGTGGCCGACAGGCCAACGCGCTCGGCGAGGTCGAGATTGCTGATACGGCCATCCCGCTGCAGGACATCCAGGATACGGCGATCGATACGGTCCAGCTTCACGCGCTCTCCCCCGGTGTCGCCGCCAGTTGCAGGATCAGGCGGTAGTGTTCAGGTGCCACCGGCATGACTGACAGTCGGCTGCGGTGCAGCAGGGCGAAGCCCTCGAATTGGGCGGCGTGGCGTTTGAGTTCGGCGAGCGGCAGCGGCCGCGGCAGGTGACTGCGGTAGTGAATATCGCGCAGCACCCAGCGCGGATTGTCGCGCTCGCTGCGCGGATCGTGGTAGGGCGAAGCAGGGTCGAACTGGCTCGGGTCGGGCCGCGCCGGGCCCACAACGTCGGCCAGGCCCACGACTGCCGGTACCGCGCAGCTGGAGTGATAGATCAGCACGTCATCACCCGCCTGCATGCCATCGCGCAGGAAGTTGCGCGCCTGATAGTTGCGTACGCCGTCCCAGGGTTCGGTTTGTGCCGGGCGCGCCGCGAGGTCCTCAAGACTGAAAGTGTCCGGCTCTGTTTTCAATAGCCAGCAGGCCATGGCGTTACCCTCCTTTCCGGTTCATCTGGTCTGTCTGGAATTGCCTGTGCACGCCAGCGCGCAGGCATATAATAGTGATTATAGCCACTAAAATGTAATTTATTGATATTTTACTCTAAAATTATACGGCCACGGGCGTGTTTTTGCAGCAATTCGCCCACCGGCAGGGTTTATACTACGCACTCGGCTGATGCAGCATCCGTTGCCGCTGCAGAGCGTCCTTACCGGGGAAGCTCAACGCAGGCACGGGGCTCCACGAGAGCTGGTCCGGCAGGACACGACCCTGCGCGACCCACGGATGCACAGCCGCCTGTATTCGCCGCACGCGGCAAAATGGACAGAGGACAGAGGCCCATGAGCCAATTCGATCATCGCAAATACCCGCCCTTCGCCCCCGTGCGCCTGGCGTCGCGCCGTTGGCCCGATCGGCAGATTACCGAGGCGCCACGCTGGTGCAGCGTTGACCTGCGCGACGGTAACCAGGCCCTGATCGAGCCGATGACCGGGCGGCAAAAATCCCGCCTGTGGGATCAGCTGGTGAAGATAGGCTTCAAGGAAATCGAGGTCGGTTTTCCGTCCGCATCCAGTCACGACTACAACTTCTGCCGTGAGCTGATCGAGAACAAACGTATTCCTGACGACGTCACCATCCAGGTGTTGACTCAGGCGCGCCCGGAGCTGATCGAGAAAACCTTTGCGGCGCTGCGCGGCGCCCGCCGCGCCATTGTGCACGTCTACAACTCTACTTCGACGGTACAGCGCGAACAGGTGTTTGGCCTGGACCGTGAGGGGATCATTGATATTGCGGTCAAGGGCGCCGAGCTGGTGCGCGACGTGGCGGCGCGCTACCCGGAGACCGAGTGGGTGTTCGAATATTCGCCGGAGAGCTTCACCGGTACCGAGCTGGATTTCGCCGTGGAAGTAGTGGATGCGGTGACGGCCGTGTGGCAGCCCACGCCGGAGCATCCGGTGATCATCAACCTGCCGGCCACGGTGGAGATGAGTACGCCCAACGTCTACGCGGACCAGATTGAATGGTTCTGTGACCATGTGCAGAATCGCGAGGCCCTGCGGGTTTCCCTGCATACCCATAACGACCGGGGCTGCGCCGTCGCCGCGGCGGAGCTGGGTGTGCTGGCGGGTGCAGACCGGGTCGAGGGTACGTTGATGGGCAATGGTGAGCGCACCGGCAACATGGATATCGTCACCATGGCCATGAACCTCTACAGCCAGGGTGTGGATCCGCAACTGCAGCTCGGCCATATGGACGAGATCATCCAGACGGTGAAAGAGTGTACCCAGTTGCCGGTGCACCCGCGTCACCCTTACGCCGGCGAGCTGGTGTTCACGGCCTTTTCCGGCAGCCACCAGGACGCGATCAAGAAGTGCCTGTCGCGGCGCGAGCAGCAGGCGCCCTGGCAGGTGGCCTATCTGCCGATTGACCCGGCGGATATCGGCCGCTCCTACCAGGAGGTCATCCGCATCAACAGCCAGTCGGGCAAGGGCGGCATCGCCTACGTGCTGGAGAGCAATTACGGTTACGAACTGCCGCGCTGGTTGCAGATAGATTTCAGCGCGGCGGTGCAGGCTTTTGCCGAGGTACAGGAGTCCGAAGTGACCCCCGAGGCGATTCACGATCTGTTCCAGCGCACCTACTTGAGCGGGTCCGGTCAGTGGCGCCTCGGTGACTATCAGGTCAGTCGCGCCGACGGCGTCGACCAGCTGCAGGCCGAGCTCTTCGAGGGCGCGGTGCGCCATGCCCTTACCGGTACCGGCAACGGCGTGGTGGCTTCATTCGTGGATGCCATGCAGCGCTTTACAGGCCGCCAGATTGTGCTGGTTGAATACAGTGAGCACGCCCTCAGCCAGAGCGCCGATGCGGAAGCGGTGTGTTATATCCAGCTGAATATCGACGGCGAGCGCCACTGTGGCGTGGGCCGCAGCCCGGACATTATCCAGGCGTCGCTCGAGGGCATTCTCGGCGCGATCAACCGCGCCGCGGGCCAGGGTCAGACCGCAGCGGCATAGTCGCCGCGGGCCAGCGCCACGGTTCGCGCGACCAGCAAGTCTGTCGAGGACAACAGGGTCACGCCGGTATCGGCAGGGCCGAGCAACAGCGGGATCTCCGTGCACGCGGCGAGCAACAGGTCCGCGCCGTTGAACTCAAGGCTGGCGGCGAGGGCCTGCAGACCGCTGCGTACTTCCGGGCTGCGCTCCCCTGCTTTGATCCGGTAGAGCAGGCCCATGAAGCGCGCCTGCTCGACACGGTTCCAGAGCAATGGCTCGCGCCCCGCGCTCAGCAGTGCCTGCTGATACAGCCCGGCCTGCAGGCAGCCGTCGGCGGCCATCACTCCGATGCAGTCCCCGGGCTGGCTGCGCACGGCATCCATCACCACATCCACAATGCTGATAAAGGGAATGTTGACCGCAGCGCGAATTTCGCGGGAGTACGCGTGCGCGGTGTTGCAGACCATCACCAGAAAGTCGGCACCGGCCCGCTCCAGGCGCTGCGCCATGGCCGCCAGCTCAGGTGCCGCATCCGGGCCGCTGCCGCTGATGGACGCGTGCCGGTCGGGTACGCGCGGGTTGTGGTCCACCAGCATGTGGATGTGCTCCTGGTCGGTGGCTGCGCCGGTGGCCGCCAGTACGCGCGCCATGAAATCCACGGTGGCTTCGGGCCCCATGCCGCCCATGATGCCGGCAATCCTGGCTGCTGCTTCGCTGTTCTCCACGGTCTGTTCCACTTAGTAGGGGTGTCGCTGGAAGTATTCCCGTGCCGCTGCTCGCACCTTGCCCGCCAGCAGCAGCGTGGACACCATGGTGGGAATCGCCATCAGGCCGTAGGAACCGGAAATCAGGTTGAACACGATATCAATACTCACGCTGGCACCGAAAATCACCGCCAGCACGAAAAACCAGCGGTAGTAGTGCTGGAGCCTGGCGCCGAACAGGAAGCCGAAACACTTGGCGCCGTAATACCACATGGTGAACATGGTGGTGCTGGCGAGGATCAGTGTCACGAACAGCAACAGGCCGCTGCCCAGGCTGCCCAGATCCTGGCGGAAGGCATTCGCGGTGAGCGTAATGCCGGACAGGTTGCCGGGGTCCTGCCAGGTGCCGGCGAGCAAAATGACCAGCGCGGTGCAGGTGCAGACAATCAGCGTGTCAGCCACTGGCCCGAGCATGGCGACCAGGCCCTCCCGCACAGGCTCGTTGGTGCGAGCGGCACCGTGGGCCATGACCTCGGTGCCCACGCCCGCCTCATTGGAAAACACACCGCGGCTCACACCGATCAGGATGACGCCCACCAGGCCACCCCCGACTGCCTGGGGGTTGAATGCCTCGTTGACGATGCTGGCCAGCAAGCCGGGTATCCGGTCGCTGTGCAGCAGGAGCAGGTACAGCGTCATCCCCAGGTAGGTGATGATCATCAGCGGCAACAGGGTGACTGCCACTTTCGCCACCCGCTGTAACCCGCCGAACACCACGATGCCTACCACGGCGGCCATGACGCAGCCGATAAGCAGGTTGGCGCTGGCCGGTGTCTGGCCCGCGAACAGGTTGTCCCGTATGAGAGCGGTGAGCTGGTTGGCCTGGAAAATGGGCAGGGTGCCAATCAGGCCGGCGAGCGCAAACAGGATGGCGAGCGGATAGAAGGCCCGCGGCAGCGCCTCGCGGATGATGTACATGGGCCCGCCCTGCAGCTGTCCCGCGCTGTCGGTATCGCGGTACATGACACCCAGGGTGCAGGTAAAAAACTTCGTTGCAATGCCCACCAGCGCCGACATCCACATCCAGAACACCGCGCCGGGGCCACCCGCGGCAATCGCCAGGGCAACGCCGGAGATATTGCCCATGCCCATGGTGCCCGAGAGGGCCGCCGCCAGCGCCTGGGCATGGCTCAACTCGCCGGGCTCTCCCGGCGTATCGTGGCGACCCAGCATGATGCCGATGGCATGGCCAAAATGCCGGTAGGGTAAAAATCGTGAGTAGAGCGCAAAGAACAGCCCGCCGCCCAGCAACAGTACCACCAATGGTGTCCCCCAGACCGCGTTGGCAAAGCTCGCCGCGAGCTGTTGCAGAGATTCCATTGACGCTGCCCTCCGGGTGGCAAAAGTCGGCAGAATAGCACAGGGCGGTGCTAAACTCCGGGGCATGAACCTGCGACTCATTGCGCTGCTCGCGGCACTCCTGCCCTTTGCTGCCGTGCATCTCACCTGGCTGGTGGCGGCCAGCCAGGGGCACGTGGACTGGTGTAACCCCTACCTCGACAGCTGCACGTCAATCAGCGCCACGGGCAGGCAGCCGCCGGCCAGCTACCTGTTTCGCGCCACCATGCTGCCCGCTGCGGTCGTTCTAGCACTCTACTGGTGGTGCAACTATGCGTGGTTGCGCTCATTGCAGGGTGATGGCTGCGCCGCGCGCGGGTTGCGCTGGATGCTTTGGCTGGGCCTGCTGGCAAGCGTGGGCCTGATTCTGTACGTCACCGTACTGGGTGAAGTTGGAGATGCCTGGCGCTTTCAGCGGCGCGCGGGCACGGTGCTGTTCTTCTCTTTCACCTTTCTCGCCCAGCTCTTGTTCGCCGCCGAGTTGAGGCGGGGCTCTGGGCGCGTGGCGGGCATCAGCGGCCTCGCTGCGAGTATGTACGGGGTCTGTTGTCTGCTGCTTGCGCTGGGGCTGCTCACGGTCGTGCTGCAGGCATGGGATGGTGTATTGTACGACTCGATGGAGGACGCCTTTGAATGGATATTAAGCCTGTTGTTGCAAACCAATTTTCTGCTCGGGTACCTGGTATGGCGTCGAGCGGGTTGGCGCCTGCAGTTTGTTGCCGGCCCCTGAGCCGCGGCGAGTGCAGGGCATGACGGAGACGGCCCCCGATTTCGCGGCCATTACCGCGGCCCAGGCGCGCATCCGCGACCGTGTGCATCGCACGCCGGTCATCAGCAGCGGGCTGCTCAATGACGTCACCGGCGCGGACGTGCATTTCAAGTGCGAGAACCTGCAGAAGGTGGGTGCCTTCAAGGCGCGCGGTGCCAGCAATGCGGTATTTGGCCTGACCAACGCGCAGGCGGCGGGCGGCGTTGCTACGCACTCGTCGGGTAATCATGGCGCCGCGCTGGCGCAGGCGGCACGTGAACGCGGTATCGCGGCCCATATCGTCATGCCAGCGACTGCGCCGGCAGTGAAAAAGGCCGCGGTTGCCGCTTACGGTGGCCTGATCATCGAATGTGAACCCACGCTTGCGGCGCGTGAACAGACGCTGGAGCGTGTGGTGGCGGCCACCGGTGCCCACGTGGTGCACCCCTATGCCGACCCGCGTGTGATTGCCGGCCAGGGTACGTTGGCGCTGGAGGTGCTGGAGCAGGTACCCGACCTCGATGTACTGGTTGTGCCTGTTGGGGGTGGCGGCCTGCTGTCTGGTGTCGCCCTCGCGGTCAAGCATCTGCGCCCCGACGTCGAAGTGGTGGCGGCTGAACCGGAGGGGGCCGACGACGCCTTCCGCTCCTTTGGCCTCGGCGCGCTGCAACCGTCGGTGGCGCCTCGCACGATTGCCGACGGCCTGCTGGCGGGACTGGGCGCTATCAATTTCGGTATTATCCAGCGTCACGTCGACACCATCCTCACGGTGTCCGATGCCGAGATCGTGCAGGCCATGCGCCTGCAGTGGAGCCGCCTGAAAACCGTGGTGGAGCCTTCTGGTGCGGTCAGTTTCGCAGCGTTGCTGGCCCACCCGGAACGTTTCCGCGGGCGTCGTGTGGTGGCAGTCATCAGCGGCGGCAATCTCGACCTCGATAACCTCCCCTGGTGACCGGCATGGACTATCCCCGTTTTCATCTCGCCCTTCCGGTTGACGACCTGCAGGCAGCAGACCATTTCTACGCAGAGCTGCTCGGCTGCCCGCGCGGGCGTCGCTCCGAGCGCTGGATAGACTACGACTTCTGGGGTCACCAGCTGGTGGCGCACCTGGTGGCCGCCGATGCCATGCCAACGCTGGCGCGCAACCCGGTGGATGGGGAGGACGTACCCGCCTCGCACTTTGGCGTTGTGCTGCCCTGGGACGACCTGCAGCGGTTGATTACCAGGCTGAAGGCGCTTGGCATCGAATTTGCGATTGCACCCACCGTGCGCTTCGCCGAGCGGCGTGGCGAGCAGCAAACTTGCTTTGTCTGTGATCCCGCTGGCAATTACCTCGAGTTCAAGGCATTTCGCAATATCGAGCTGCTGTTTGCCAGCGACGGGCTTGATTACCCGTGAAACCTTTGGCGCTGCGGCCGAGGATGTCGCGTACGCTGGTTGCATGCCTGCTGCTCACCTTGCTTGCAGGCTGCAGTAGCACGCAGTTCTTCTACAACCGGCTGGATTTCTTTGTACCCTGGTATCTGGGCGATTATGTCAGTCTTGACCGCAGCCAGGATGCGCTGCTGGAAAATGAACTGCAGCCGTTTCTCGCCTGGCACCGGCAGGACGAACTGCCCCGCTATCTCGAGCTGCTGGAGCGAGCTGAGCGCAGCCTGGAACAACCAGTGACCCGGGACCAGCTTACGGCACTGACCTTGGAGGCCGAGCAGGCGCTGGACCGGCTGCAGCACCGGGCGCTGGACTGGATGCTGGTGCTGGGTGATGCCTTGCGGGAAGAACAGGTGCAGGAATTCATGCTGGCGCTGCGCGAGCAGCAGGCGGAGTACGAGGAAAAATACCTGGAGCGCGATGACGCGCACTACCGCGACGATGCCTGTGAACGCCTGCAAGACAACCTGCGCCGCTATCTGGGCCGCCTGCAGACTGAGCAGAAAACGCGCCTTGCGGTGGCCTGCGCAAACCTGCGTCGTTCGGATAGCGTGTGGTTGGCCGAGCGTGCCGCCTGGCTGGACCGCCTCGATATGTTGCTGCAGCGCGAACACGACTGGCAGACATCACTGCGTCAGGCTGTGGCGCAGCGTCGGCAGAGTGTTTCCATCGAGTACCGCACAATCTGGGACGCGAACACGGAGGTGATCCAGCTTGCAGTAATCGATTTGGTGAATTCGCGCACCGAGCGCCAGGATGCCCATTTGCGTCGAGAGCTTGGCAAGTTGCGCGAAGACCTGGTCGCACTGGTAGAGCAGGGCCCTGCCAAGGGCAGCCAGGTAGCGACGACCGCCGACGAGGCTTGAGGAGATTTTTCATGTTATTGCGACGAATCCTGCTGGCGCTGGGTTTTGCCGGTGTTATTGCGGCCGGGGCTGTGTGGTTCCAGGTGAGCTCCTCTGCGGTGCCGGCCCAGGGAGTTGATCTGGCTTTGCCGGGTCTCAGCGCCCCCGTCACTGTGCTGCGCGATGAGCTGGGTATTCCCTACATTTTTGCCCAAAACACGCCGGATTTGTTGCGTGCCCAGGGCTTTGTCACGGCTCAGCACCGCCTGTTTCAGATGGAGCTGTTCCGCGCCACCTGGCAGGGGCATCTGGCAGCGAGCATCGGCGAAGCGGGCCTCGCCAGCGATATTCGCATGCGCGTGCTGGGCATTGAGCACAACAGTCGGCGCCACACGGAGCAATTGAGTGCAACCAGCCGCGCCTGGTTGCAGCCCTACGTGGACGGGGTGAATGCCTATGTCGATGCGCACGCCGGTGACCACCCGCTGGAGCTGGGTGTCATCGGGCTGGAAGCGCGCCCCTGGGAGCTGGCGGACCTGGTAGGGCTGATTCACTTTGTCCACTACACCCACGCCACCAATTTCAAGGCGGAAATGCTCGCCCAGCAACTGGCGGATCAGCTGGGTGCGGAACGGGCGGCAGAGCTGATGCCGTTAATGCGCAATCGCAACCGCAGCGCACCCGCAACCGACGGTGAGCAGGGCAGCCCCGGCGATATCGCTGCCGCGCCCACACCAACCGGCGCTGCGCACGGTCTTGGCAGCGTCCAGTTGCTGTTTGCGCCGGAGCCGCCCCGCAACGGTGGCATCGGCTCCAACAACTGGGCGATCAGCGCGGCACGCAGCGCATCGGGCCACGCCATGCTGGCCAACGATCCGCACCTGGATAACCGTATCCTGCCCGGCATGTTTCACCCGGTGGGCCTGTTTGCACCGGGTATCCAGGCTGTGGGTGCCACCCTGCCTGGCTTGCCCGGCCTGCTGCTGGGGCGCACCGAACATGTCGCCTTTGGCGTTACCAATGCCTACGGTGATGTGCAGGACGTGTATGTCGAGACGCTGGACCCCGAGAATCCGGAGCACTACCTGGAGGGTGGCCGGAGCCTGCCGTTCCGGCGCAGTGAGCAGCGGATTACCGTCAAGGATGGCGACGCCCCGGGCGGCATGCGCGAACACCCTCTGATTGTGCGCTACACCACGCGCGGCCCGGTGATCAGCGACCATCAGGGCCTGGGTTCAGGGGGTGACAGGGTGCTGGTACTGCGTACCACGGCCTGGGAAAAGCACGCGCCACAGCTGGGTATTGAGGGCCTGCTCGATGCGCCGGATGCACAGGCGTTTGATGCTCGCGTGCAGGATATCGACCTGATGATGTTCAATTTCGTGTTCGCCGACGACCAGGGCAATATCGGGCACCGGGCATCGGGGGCACTGCCCCTGCGCGCCGGCGGCGATGGCAGCCTGCCGCGCGCGGTGCCCGCCGATGGCAGCGACGACTGGGTTGGCTGGATTCCCAAGGCGCGCATGCCCGGGGCGTTCAACCCGGTAGACGGCTGGGTAGGTACGGCCAACCACGATACCCGGCCAGCCGATTTCCCCTGGTATTACACCAACTATGTCTCACCGGATTACCGCTATCGTCGCATGGGCCAGGTACTCAACCAGGCGAGCCAGATGACAGTGGCTGACCACTGGGCGCTGATGGCGGATGACCGCAACCTGCAGAGCGATACCCTGCTCCCGCATATCCTCGATGCGCTGGCCAACGAGCCGGCGCAGGCTGATCTGCACACATTGCTGTCCAGCTGGGACGGCGTCGACCGAGCCGACAGCCCGGCACCACTGATCTACCAGGCGCTGTATCGGGAAATTGCCCTGGGCACCTTCACCGACGAGCTGGGCAAGGAACTGGCGGCAAAAATGCTTGGCACCTGGTATTTCTGGCAGCAGCGTTTCGAAGCCCTGCTGGCAACCCCAGACGCACACTGGTTTGATGACCGCGGCACGGCTGCGCAGCGCGAATCGCTGGAGGATGTTATTCGCGCGGCGGCCCCCCGCGCCCGCGCGCTGCTGGAGGAACAGCAGGGCAGTGATCCCGCCGCCTGGCGTTGGGGCACCGCACATACCCTGCGCTTCGTTAGTCCGTTGCGCCCCAGTGGGTTCGGCAGTGGACTGGCCGGCAGTTTCCAAATTCAGCGCAGTGGCAGCGGCGAAACGCTCAACCGCGGTATTTACGCGTTCGAAAAGCCCTTTGCTGCGGTCTTTTTCGCGTCAATGAAGCTGGTGGTGGATTTTGCCGACCCGGACAAGGTCGAAGCAATACTGGCCGGTGGCGTGGTCGAGCGGCACTTCCAGCGTCACCAGAACGATCAGGCCCAGCTCTGGGCGGACGGTGAGCGCAGGCCCTGGTGGTTCAGTCCGGCGCAGGTGAGGGCCCATGCGCGTACGGAAACCCGCCTGGTGCCGGATTAACGGGCAGGACACCCGTCCGCGTTAAGGAAATCTTCAGACTGGGAGTGCACACGATAAGCCCTACAGGCCTGTCAGGATGCTACTTATGAGCGAAGAACACGCAAAACGGGAGGAGGTCAGGGCGTACCCGGTCTGGGATGTCACCACCCGCTGGTTCCACTGGCTCAACGTGCTCTGCATCGTCGGTCTGCTCGGCGTGGGCGTGGTCATCCTCAACGCCGGTGCGCTGGGCGTCAGTGGCGAGGGCAAGGTGACGTTGAAAACCGTGCACGTCTGGATCGGTTATGTGTTTGCTGTCAATTTGCTCTGGCGCATTGCCTGGGGCTTTGTCGGCAACCGCTATGCGCGCTGGTCGGCTGTGCTCCCGGGTGGACGCGGCTACGGGCGGGCGCTTTTGGGTTACCTGCGCGGTGTGCGAGCCGGCGACCCACCGGCCTACCGCGGGCACAACCCGGCCGGGCGGCTCATGGTCGCCGCCATGCTGCTGTTGCTGGTTAATCAATGTGTCACCGGGCTGGTGCTGGCGGGCACTGACCTGTATTTCCCGCCCTTTGGCCATCTGTTCCTGGAGTGGGTGGCGGCTGCGGGTGCCAGCGGCGAACAACTCGCGGGCCTGAAGCCGGCGCAAACCGCCCTGCTCGATGCCGAGGCCTACGCGGCCATGCGTGATTTCCGCAAGCCCTTCATCGAGTTGCATGAGCTGGGTTTCTGGGGCTTGCTGTTCGCCATCCCGCTGCACATCGCCGCCGTGGTCATCACCGAGCTGCGTGAGCGCAACGGCTTGATATCGGCGATGTTCTCCGGCCAGAAGGTGTTTTCCCGTGAGCCGCGCGATTGATGCCGGCGCGGTGGCTCAACCCTCGCGCACGTAAATAGACGTATAGCCGGCGCGGGCGAACAGCTGGTAGTCATGCGCCTGCAGGTGCTGGCAGACCACGCTGTTGACCAGTGCCGCCAGATTGGGGCCGTACTCTTCCACGGAGATGACCTCTGGACGGAAGCGTGCCAGATCGATATCGCAGGCGATTTTTTCATCGTAGCCTTCGATATCGATGTTGATATAGCGAATATCCTCACCGCTATTCTCGGCCAGGATGCCGTTGACGCTCAAGGTGGGTACCGGCACGGCCCGCACCAGTGCCTTGAGTTCTGCCCGGTCGCTGCTGATGGATCCCAGCGCACTGATACCGTCGCGTGTCTTGGTCACCTGGGGCAGCATCAGGTTCACCTCGGTCAGGCCGCTGGCGATCTCCGCTTCGCTGACCACGGCGGCACAGATGTTTTTGTCGCCGCGGCGCACCCGGTCAAAAAGGCGAATGCTGTTGGCATTGGCGTCCACGTTCACGCCCTGCCAGCCGCACATCCACAGGTAGGCGGTGTTGGAAAAGCGGAACGGGTGAAATGCACCCAGATCGAGATAGCGCCCGGGCCCCCGATTGGGCTTCACCAGCTTGCGCACAATGACATCTTCGCCGTACTGGCCGAAGTGGCCTTTGAAACTGCCCGAGCTGATGGCGCTGAGAATCTTGAAGGGGTTCATTGTCGCTTCGACTCCCGCAGGCAGTGTCTGTATGTCAGTCGAGCAGGGACAGGTCGCGGACAGCGCCGCGGTCGGCACTGGTGACCATGCTCGCATACACCTTCAATGCCGGGCTGACCTTGCGCGGCCTGGCGTGAGCGGGCTTCCAGCCCTCCTTGCCGCGAGCGTCCATGGCCGCGCGTCGGGTGGCGAGCTCCGCATCACTCAGGCGCACGTTGATGCTGCGCTCGGGGATGTTGATATCGATGATATCACCCGGCTCGACCAGTGCGATGGCACCACCAGACGCTGCTTCCGGCGAAGCATGGCCGATCGACAGCCCCGAGGTGCCGCCTGAGAAGCGCCCGTCCGTGAGCAGGGCACAGGCCTTGCCCAGGCCTTTCGATTTCAGGTAGCTGGTGGGGTAGAGCATTTCCTGCATACCCGGCCCGCCCCGCGGGCCCTCGTAGCGGATGATCACCACATCGCCGGCCTGCACCTTATCGCCGAGAATGTCCTCGACCGCGCCTTCCTGGCTTTCGCAAATGTAGGCGGGGCCGGAGAAAACGAGAATGCTGTCATCCACGCCGGAGGTCTTCACGACGCAACCATTCTCGGCGATGTTGCCGAACAGCACAGCGAGGCCACCTTCGAGCGAGAAGGCGTGCGCGATATTGCGAATGCAGCCACCCTCGCGGTCGAGGTCGAGGCTTGGCCAGCGCGTGCTCTGGCTGAATGCCACCTGGGTGGGGATGCCCGCGGGGCCAGCCTTGTAGAACGCGTGTACGGCTGCGTCGTTGCTGCGCACGATATCCCAGCTGTCCAGCGCATCACCGAGGCTGGGGCTGTGGACAGTGGGGCAGTCCCGATGCAGCAGGCCGGCGCGGTCCAGTTCGCCCAGAATGGCCATGATGCCGCCGGCGCGGTGCACGTCTTCCATGTGGTAGAGAGGCGTGTTCGGCGCCACCTTGCACAGCTGCGGCACACGGCGCGACAGGCGGTCGATATCCTGCATGGTGAAGTCGAGTTCGGCTTCTTCCGCGGCTGCCAGCAAATGCAGAATGGTATTGGTGGAGCCGCCCATGGCGATATCCAGGCTCATGGCGTTTTCGAAAGCCTTGAAGCTGGCGATGTTGCGCGGCAACACACTGGCGTCGTCCTGCTGGTAGTACCGCCGACACAGCTCCACGACCACGCGGCCTGCGCGACGGAACAGCTGCTCGCGGTCGGCGTGCGTGGCCAGTGTGGAGCCGTTGCCCGGCAGACTGAGGCCCAGGGCCTCGGTCAGGCAGTTCATGGAATTCGCCGTGAACATGCCGGAACAGGAGCCACAAGTGGGGCAGGCGGAGCGCTCGTACTCCGCCACCTGCTCGTCCGTCGCGTCGTTGTCGGCGGCGATGACCATGGCGTCGATCAGGTCCAGCTTATGCTCGGAAAGCTTGGTCTTGCCCGCTTCCATGGGGCCGCCGGAGACAAACACCACCGGGATGTTGAGGCGCATGGCCGCGTTCAGCATGCCGGGAGTGATCTTGTCGCAGTTGGAAATGCACACCATGGCATCTGCGCAGTGCGCGTTGACCATGTATTCCACGGAATCGGAGATGATGTCGCGGCTGGGCAGACTGTAAAGCATGCCGTCGTGGCCCATGGCAATACCGTCATCCACCGCAATGGTGTTGAATTCCTTGGCCACACCGCCCGCCGCTTCAATTTCCCGAGCCACCAGTTGCCCCAGGTCTTTCAGGTGCACATGGCCTGGCACGAACTGGGTGAAGGAGTTGACCACGGCAATAATGGGCTTGCCGAAGTCGCCGTCCTGCATGCCGGTGGCGCGCCACAGTGCGCGGGCACCCGCCATGTTGCGGCCGTGGGTGGAGGTTTTCGAGCGGTAATCGGGCATGGAGGTCTCGGTGTATTCAGTCAACAGGTGTGCCGCCGAAGCAGCGCTGGCAAGCGTGGCAGAATAGCAAAAATCGCCGTGTCGGGGACAGTGTGCATTGCGTCCGCGCGGTGTTTTCGTAAACATGGCAGGTAACCGGGCAGCAGAGACCATGATATGCCGCAAGGATGTTTCCCCGCGGAGGTGTTTCAATGGAAGACAAGAAGGGTCGATTTGTGAGGCAGGGAGGCATGCGTCAGGGTGTAAGGGTTATCCTCGTTTGCTGTGGCCTCGGGTGTGCGGTACCTGCCCAGGCACAGCTCGCCAGCGACCTCGAATTGAGCGAGGTGCTGCGTACGACGTTGAGCTACCACGGGTATGGCGCTGAGGTGGTGGGAGCGGATGCGGGTGACGATGGCATGTTGGCGGCGCTGCCGTCGTTGTCTGCCAGCCGCTTGCAAAGTGACCAGCGATTGGGCACGGATGAAACCGAAATCGCATTGAACCTGCCTTTCAAATCATCCCTGCGCCGCGATGTTGACGCGGATCTCGGGGCGTTGCAGCAGAGCCTGCAACAGATGCAGCAGCGTTATCGGGCCTGGTTTTTTTCCGGGTTGATTCGCGATGCAGTGTGGGAACATCGGTTGGCGACGCTGCAGCTGGAGCAATCGCGTGCGCGCGCGGCACTGATACTGGAGCTGGAGCAGCGCGCCGCGTTGCAGGCAGACGCCGGCGCCATACCGGGCTATGCCGCATTATTGCTCACCCAGGAAAGGCTCGATGCCGAACTGAGGGTGGCCGACGGCGTGGCCAGGAGACGCGCCGCTCAGGCCAGCTTTTCAGCCCTCACGGGTTTGCCGGCGCTACCCAGGCAGATTGCGGAAACCGCATCCCTGCCCGCCGAGCCCGATTACACTCAGCACCCCCAGCTGGCCTTGCTGGAACTGGGCCGCGATCAACAGCAGGCACTCATCGCGTTGGCAGATCCGGCAGCTGCCGACTGGAACCTGGCCCTCACAGCGCGCAGCCTGAATGGACCGGGACCCGCAGAGAATCAATACGGTGTGGCTGTCGACCTGCCGTTGACCTTTTTCGGGGTCAGCAGCCGAGCCATTGAAGTTCAGCGAGCATCGCTCAGTCGCGATTTCAGCCTGCAGCGGGACAGCCTGCGCACCGGCATCCGCACGCAGTGGATAACGCTCTCAGCCGAAGCTCAGCGGTTGCGCGAGCGCCGTGAACTGCTGCTGCAGTCTGCGCGTATCGGCCAGCGCATCGAGGCGCAGCTGCTGACGTTGCGCTCTAGCAGCGAAATGGAAGTGGAGCTGGTTATCCGCCGCTTGCTGGAGGTGCTTGAGCGACGCAGCGAAGCGGCCCTGATAGACGCCGAAATAGAGCATAATGCCGCACGTCTGCGGCAAACAGCGGGATTAGCTTTATGATCAAACCGGTTTGGATGCTGCTCGTCGTGTGGTTGCCGCTGGCGGCCTACAGCAGCGATGTGCCGCTGTCGGCCCTGGGCGAACTGCAGCTCGCCTATACGCCCGTGACCGGCGTCACGGACGTGCCGGGGCCTGCTGTACGGGCGCAGGTGATGCACCGCACGGGCAGCCAGTACAGTATTCAGCTGCCGCGGGACGTGCGACGAGCGCATTATCTGGTACGCAATGGCGAGCAGGTTGTCGCCGGGGAACCCTTCGTCGTGCTGGAGGGGCCGGAAATCCACCACTTCCTGCTTGAGTTCGAGGCTATGCACCGGCGCTACCGCAGTGCCGAGGCGCGCTATGAGCGTAACCGGGCTTCCTATGAGCAACAGGCGCTGGCGGAGGAGCAGTGGGTTGCCATCGTTGACACTTATCTGGCGTTGCAGCTGGAATACGAGCACATGCGTCACTTCATGGAGTTGGTGGACCCTCCGCAGGATGACGTGGAGTCCATCACCCTGCACTCGCCCATCAGCGGTTTTATAGAATACGACCATCGTCAAACGGCATTGCTCGCGGGAGATGATGTGGCCGGGTTTGTGGCGCCGGATGACCTGCGCCTGCAGCTGCTGGTGCCCATGCAGAATGCCGATCGCTTGAGCGGTGTACAGCTCGATGGTTGTCGTCTGGCTATAGACGAGCTGGAAGGTGTTGCTCGAGGCTTTTCCCTGGTCGCCTGGAGTGAGGCGATACACGCATCCTGCGGGGTGCAGCTGAACCGCATAGTCAGCGCAACGCCGCTTTACCGTCAGGACGCGTATTTGCTGCCGCGCTCGGCGGTATTCACCTGGCAGGAACAGGCACACGTACTGCTGCGTGGCGATGGTGTGTTGCAGCTGGCCCCGGTCTCGCTGTTGCAGCCGGTGGGCGATGATTACGCTGTAACCTCTGACACGCCACTGGCGGGCCGTGCCGTGCTGAGCCGCTCAGTATCCGCGGTACAGGGCGTGCTCATGGGACTGGGTGGCGAGTGACATGCTGAAACAGCTGGTTCGCTTTTCCCTCACCCAGCGCCTGTTCGTGTGTGTGATGGCATTGATGCTGGCGGGGCTGGGCCTGCGTGCCTGGCTCAATCTGCCGATTGATGCCTATCCCGACATCGCGCCCACGCAGGTCAAGGTCATTCTCAAAGTGCCGGGAATGACGGCGGAAGAAATCGAACAGCGCGTGACCTACCCTCTGGAAACGGAGTTGCTGGGCATTCCGCGACAGGCGATGCTGCGCTCCACGACCAAATACGCCATTACCGACATCACCTTGGATTTTGTTGACGGTACGGATATCTACTGGGCGCGTCAACAGGTGAACGAACGGCTGGCGGGCATCCTCGACGAGCTGCCCTTCGCGGTTGAGGGCGGCCTTGCGCCGATGAGCACGCCGCTCAGCGAGATGTTCATGTTCACTATCGAGAACCCCGACCTGTCGCTGCAGGACAAGCGCCAGCTGCTCGAGTGGGAGATACGCCCTGCCCTGCGCACGGTTGCCGGGGTGGCCGATGTGAATGTGCTCGGCGGCTACGCAAGAACCTATCAGGTCACGCCGCATGCGGTGGTGCTCTCCGAACTCGGCCTGGGCATTGCGGAACTCGAGGCGGCGATTGTGGCGCAGAACCTCAACGCCGGGGTTGGCCGCATGCTGCTGGGCAACGATGTGCTGGTGGTGCGGGTTGAAGGGCAGGTGCACTCCCTGGAAGCGCTGAAGGATATCGTCGTGCGCTCCGGGCCCGGTGGGGTGTATCGGCTGGGCGATGTTGCCGATGTGGCCATCGGCCATCTGGCACGCTACGGTGCGGTCACGCGCAACGGCGAGGAAGCCGTGCAGGGCCTGGTGATTGCACTGCGCGACAGCAATACAGGGGCGGTTGTGGAGGGGGTCAAGGCGCGCCTTGATGAATTGGCGCAAACCCTGCCCGCTGGCACTGAAATCAACGTGTTTTACGACCGCGCACGGCTGATCAGCACGGCCATCGGCACCATCTCCAGTGCCCTGTTTCAGGCCATTCTACTTGTGGTGGCTGTGCTGACCGTATTCCTCGGCAATTTGCGCGCGGCGCTGGTGGTTTCCATGTCGCTGCCGCTGGCGGCGTTGGCCACGTTCCTCCTGATGTCCGGCACCGGCCTGACAGCCAATCTGATGAGCCTGGGCGGCCTGGTGATCGCGATTGGCATGCTGGTGGACTCTTCCGTGGTGGTGGTGGAGAACACGCTGAGCCGGCTGAATCAAGATACTGGCCTGCCGCGCCTGCACGTGGTGTACCGCGCGGCGCAGGAAGTGGCACTGCCTGTGGTCTCCGGCACACTGATCGTGATCATCGTGTTTTCGCCGCTGCTCACACTCAGTGGCCTTGAGGGAAAGCTGTTCACGCCGGTGGCGCTGACCATTGTCTACGCCATGCTGGCCGCGCTGGCGCTCTCTCTCACTCTTATTCCGGTTGCGGCCTCGCTCATGCTGGGCAGGCAAAGCGCTGGCATGCCGCGGTTCATGCTGCGTCTGCAAGGGGCCTACGAGTCTGCTCTGGAGCGTGTTCTGCTGCGGCCCCTGGGCATGCTGCTCGGCATCGGGGTATTGCTGGCAGTGAGTGCGGTCTTCCTGTTGTTGATGGGCAAGACGTTCATGCCGGTGCTTGATGAAGGTGACTTGATCGTGCAGCTGGAAAAATCCCCCAGCATTTCCCTGCCCGCCTCGGTCGAGCTTGATCGCCAGGTGGGTGCCGCGCTTCTGGCCGGCGTGCCCGAGATTCGCCAGATTGTTACCCGCACCGGCTCCGACGAGTTGGGGCTGGACCCGATGGGGCTCAACGAGACGGATGTTTTCATGGAGCTGTTGCCACCGGACGAGTGGCGTTTTGCCAGCAAGTCCCAGCTGGAGGCGGAGGTGCGCAAGGTGCTGGAGGGCTTCCCCGGCATGAATGTGGGCTTCACGCAGCCGATCCAGATGCGGGTTTCGGAGATGCTTACGGGAAGCACAGGCGATGTGACGGTAAAGGTCTACGGTGAAGACCTGATGCAGATTGCCAACCTGATGCAGGGCATCGCGCGGACGATACCCAAAGTCGAGGGCGCGGTGGATGTTCAGGCCTCTGTGACAGAGGGCGGCAAGTTCTTGAATCTCGAGGTAAAGCCCGAGCTGGCGGCGGCCCACGGCCTCACGGTGGAGGGCCTGTCTGAGTACCTGCGCAGCCAGATCGAGGGGACTGTGATTTCTGAAGTGCGTCAGGGCAAGCGGCGCATTCCGGTAACGCTGGCGGCCGGCTCACAGACAGTCGCCGTACCGGCAACGGTGGCTGACCTCGCCGCGCGCAGTGTTGCCCTGCCCGATGGCAGCCTCGCAACACTGGGCGACGTGGCCAGCCTCAATTATGCTGAGGGCCCGCTGTTGATCGAACGGGAGCGCGGCAGTCGCTTCGGCGTGGTGACGGTCAACGTGGAAGGGCGCGATGTCGTGGGTTTCGTGGAGGAGCTCCGTGAGGTGCTGGCCGCTGAGGTATCGCTGCCCGCGGGCTATCGGCTGGAATATGGCGGCGAGTTCGAGAATCAGCAGCGTGCCACCCGTAACCTGTTGCTGGTGGTGCCGGTCGCGCTGGTTCTGATACTGCTTATCCTGTTTGCCACCTTTGGCTCCATGGCGCTGGCCGGCATCATCCTCGGCAATATACCGTTCGCCCTCATGGGCGGGGTGATTTCACTGTTTCTCAGTGGTGAGTACCTGTCTGTGCCGGCCTCGGTGGGTCTCATTGCCTTGCTGGGCGTGGCCGTTCTGAACGGTGTGGTGATGGTCAGTCATTTCCAGCAACAGAGGCATTTGCCGGGCAGGCTGCCAGCGCGCATCTGTGCCGGCGCCAGTCAGCGTCTGCGTCCGGTGTTGATGACGGCCACCACGGCTATTTTTGGCCTGCTACCGCTGGTATTTGCCAGCGGCCCGGGTGCCGAAGTGCAGCGTCCATTGGCTATTGTGGTTGTCGGTGGGCTGCTCACATCCACGGTGACCACGCTGTTCCTGTTACCCGTCCTGTACCAGTATCGGGAGAAACGCCGCCATGACTGACTTGCTGGTCCTTCTGGTGCCGCGCGAAGTACACGACGACATGGTCGATGCGTTGATGTCCTTACCCGCGGTTGCCGGTTTCACGGTCGCCGCGGTGAGTGGTTTCAGTCGCGAGCACAGTCGCCTCAGCCTGGCGGAACAGGTGGAAGGGTCGCGGCGTATCAGCCGTTTCGAGGTGCTGCATGACCCGGCCCTTCGCCCCACCCTGTTGGCGGCTTTGGCGCCGGTTGCCGGGCGCGATCGGCTGCGTTACTGGGTACAGCCAGTACTGGAGTCCGGCCATATCGGAGGTGACCCGCTAACGCCGCCGCTAGAGTGACTTGAAAAACACCTTGGAGTTGCGTTGCAGGTTGTATAGCGCCTGCTTCTGCGCCGGCAGCGCATCGCGCGAGCGCTCCTCGAAACCCTGTTCCAGGAACCAGTGCGCGGTTTGCGTGGTGAGTACAAACACCCGGTCCAGGCCCTGCACGCGTGCCTCACGCTCGATTTCCTGCAACAGGCGCTGCCCCCGCTGCCCGCCCCGGTAGTCGGGGTGGGAGACAATACACGCCACCTCGCCGCAGTTCTCCTCGGGAAAGGGGTAGAGTGCCGCGCAGGCAATAATGCGTCCGTCCCGTTCGATAATGCGGAACTGGCGAATTTCATTTTCCAGCAGTTCCCGTGAGCGCTTCAGCAACACGCCTTCGCGCTCCAGCGGCTCGATCAGCTCCAGTATGCCGCCCACATCATCGATGCTGGCACTGCGGGTCTGCTCGTAGTCGTCTTTCGCGACCAGCGTGCCGTTGCCATCGTGGGTGAACAGCTCCTCGAGCAGCGCGCAGTCGTCCCGGTAGCTGATGATATGGCAGCGTGATACGCCGGCCATGCAGGCGCGGCGCGCTGTGGCCAGAAGTTTCGTCTGCTCGGCATCCTGCCCTTGAACGGCACTGATGTTGGCGACGGTGAGCTGGCGCAGCAGGGCGCCGTCGTCGCCGGCAATCCCCGCGCCATTGCCGAACAACACCAGTTTGTCGGCGCCGATGCCGGCGGCGCAGTGCACGGCGATATCCTCAAGCATGAGATTGAAGATCTCCCCGGTGGGGGAATAGCCCAGCGGCGACAGCAGCACCACGGAGCCGGCGGCCAGTTGCTGCTGGATGCCGGCGCTGTCGATGCGCCGCACGCGACCGGTGTGCTGGAAGTCCACCCCGTCCACAACCCCCAGGGGTCTGGCGGTCACGAAGTTGCCGGAGCACACGCGCATGCGCGCGCCCTGCATCGGTGAGTTGGGCAGCCCCATGGAAAGCAGTGCCTCGATCTGTGCGCGCAGCGAGGCCGCGGCATCGGTCACGTGGTGCATGGTGGCGCTGTCGGTGATGCGCATGTCGTCGTGGAAACGGCTTTCGATGCCTGCCGCCGCCAGCCTGTTGTCGATCTGCGGGCGGTTACCGTGTACCAGCACCAGCCGCACGCCCAGGCTGTGCAGCAGCGCCAGGTCATGCAAAATGGTGGGGAAGTTGGGATCCTGGGCAGCATCGCCCCCCAGCATCAGGACAAACGTCCGGTTCCGGTGCGTGTTGATGTAGGGCGCCGTATTCCTGAACCAGCGAATATGGCTGCGGCCGGGGGTAGTCACGTGGTCGGTTCCGTTTGTCAGTGACGATGGTGTGCCAAGAGTACCCAATGCGGGCCGCGCCGACTAATGCAAATTTTCACGGCGTGTGCGGCCTGCCCGCTCTGGTCACAGGCAGTAGTGCGCGATGCAGGATTGCAGCAGGTCGACGCAGGGCTGGATCTGGCTCAGCTCCAGGAATTCGTCCGGCTGGTGCGCGCGGTCAATGGAGCCGGGCCCCATAACGATAGTTTCCATACCCATGGCTTGCAGGAAGGGAGCCTCGGTGGCAAAGCCAACGGCCAGAGCGCTGTGCCCGGTGAGCTTTTCTGCCAGGCGCACCAGCTCGCTGTTTGCCGGCTGTTCGAAGGGTGGCACCGGCTCTACCAGTGAGCGCAGGGCAATCCCGGCACCACGCGCATGGGCCAGTGTCTGCAGGCGCTGCTGCAACTGCTCGCGCACACCCGCGGCGGCGGCGGAGGGTGTGAGGCGCAGGTCAAAGTGCAGTTCGCAGCGGCCGCAAATCCGGTTGGGGCTGTCGCCCCCGTGTATGCAGCCCAGGTTGAGGGTGGGAAAAGCGACATCGAAGGCGCTATTGGCGTGCTCGGTCGCCAGCTGGTGGCGAAATTGCATCAGTTCGCTCATCAGCTCGTGCATCACATCCAGCGCGCTGACGCCCAGTGCCGGGTTGGAGGAGTGCCCGGCGAGCCCGGTGACCTCGATGGCCTCCATCATGATGCCCTTGTGCAGACGCACCGGGTTCAGTGAGGTCGGCTCGCCGATGATGGCGGCGCGGGCCCGGGGGCGCCCCGCGGCAGCGAGTGCCCGCGCACCGTCCATGGAGCTTTCTTCATCGGCGGTGGCGAGAATGATAAGCGGTTGCTGCAGTGGTTTGTCCACGAATGCGCGTGCCGCGGCGATGGCAATGGGGAAAAAGCCTTTCATGTCCGTGCTGCCCAGGCCATACAGGCGCTGGTCGCGCTCGGTAAGCTGCAGCGGGTCTGACCGCCAGCGACCCTCGTCAAACGGCACCGTATCGGTATGCCCCGCCAGCACCAAACCGCCCGGGCCGCTGCCCAGCGTGGCAATCAGGTTGGCTTTCTGCCCATCGGGCGACACATCCATGATTTCGGTGCGAAAGCCGAGCGCCGACAGCCAGCCCGCCAGCAGCTCTATGACTGCCCGGTTACCCTGATCCCAGGAGGGGTCCGTGGAACTGACAGACGGCGTGCCGACAAGGGCGCGAAGCTGGCTGATGATGTGCTTGTCGTGGTGTGACATTGCGCGGCTGCCTGCGGTTGCCCGTGGGGGGTCGGCTGACGGTAGCGGGGGGCACTGATCGAGTCAATCAGTGCCCGGGGAGGTGGCTCAGCCGAAGATGCCCTTGAAGGTGAAGAAGAAGATGATTGAAAGCGCAGCGCCTGCAGGCAGGGTGATGATCCAGGACATGAAAATGGTGCCGATGGTGCGCAGGTTCAGTGCCGCAATTCCGCGGGCGAAACCAACGCCCAGGATAGCCCCCACCAGCGTGTGCGTGGTGGAGATGGGCAGCCCGGTGCCGGAGGCCAGCACCACCGTGGAGGCCGCGCCCAGCTCTGCGGCAAAGCCGCGGCTGGGGGTGAGTTCGGTGATTTTACGCCCGACGGTCATGATGACTTTCCAGCCATAGGTCGCCAGACCCACCACGATCCCCATGGCACCGACCAGCAGAATCCACCAGGGCAAAGGTGCCTGGGAGGTAATCATGCCACCTGACATGACCGTGTTGGCAACGGCTGCCAGCGGTCCTACCGCGTTCGCCACGTCGTTGGAGCCGTGGGCGAAGGCCATGGCACAGGCGGTGAATATCATCAGGATGCCGAACACACGCTCCACGTTGGCAAAGCGATGCTGGGTGTTGGGCACCGGCTTTATGCGGTTGACGAGGACGCCACCCAGCGCGGCAACTACAAGGCCAATCAGGAAGGACAGGGGCACCGCGTTGGCAAACTTGGAGCCCAGGCCGAGATCCATTTCCACGCCGATGTGCTTCAGGCCCTTGAGCAGGGTTACCATGGAAATCATGAAGCCCACCATCCACATGTACACGGGAATGAAGCGCTTGGCGCGCTGGAAGGGGTCTTCAGTATCCAGGATGAGAATCTTCACGCTCATGAACAGGGCGAAGGAGATAGTGCCCGCGAGCAGCGGCGACACCAGCCAGCTGGCGGCGATGGTGCCGACCTTTTCCCAGTGTACGGCGTCCACGCCGATACCCACGGCGGCAAAGCCGACAATGGCACCGACAATCGAGTGGGTCGTCGACACGGGCCAGCCCTTGATGCTGGCGATCATCAGCCAGGTGCCGGCCGCAAGTAGCGCCGATAGCATGCCGTAGACCATCAATTCCGGCCTGTCGGCCATCGAGTCGGCATCGATAATGCCCTGGCGAATGGTGGCGGTCACTTCGCCCCCCGCCAGGTAGGCGCCCAGGAACTCGAATACCATGGCAACCAGAATGGCCTGCTTGATGGTCAGCGCTTTCGATCCCACCGAGGTGCCCATGGCATTGGCGACGTCGTTGGCGCCCACGCCCCAGGCCATGAAGAACCCGAACGTACAGGCAAGTATCAGCAGCAGCGTGCCATGTTCCGCGATGATTTCCATGCCTGTGTCCTATTTCGCCATCAGTATCTGCAGTCGGTGACCTACCCGTTCGGCGGAGTCCGCCAGCCCGGCAAGCAGTTCAATCACCTTGTAATAGAACATCACGTCTACCGCGTAGAGCTTTCTTTCCAGCTTGAAGAGCCGCGCCCGCAGTGCCTTGGACTGCTTGTCGGTGCGCCCTTCCAGTTTATCCAGTTCCTTGATCAGGCCTTCAACGCGCACCACTTCGCGGCCGGTAAAGCCCACTTCCAGCAATTCGTCCAGTTCGCGAATGGCGACCAGCGCCTGCTCGCAGGTGGCGGTGCAGGCGCGCGCAAATTCCAGCAGGTGTTTTTCCAGCTTCTCGGGAAAGCGCATTTCGCGGCCCAGCATAAGGCCGGCGATGTCTTTTGCCGTATTTGCTACGTGGTCCTGAATGGTCACCAGCTCCAGCAGGTCGGTGCGGGGCACCGGCAGGAACAGGCTGTTGGGCAGGTGACGGCGCACGGAGCGCTTGAGTTTGTCGGCGGCCTCCTCGGCTTCGCCGATGCGCCGGAAGATCTCCTCTGCCAGCTTCCAGTCATCGTCCTGGGCAGCTTCCAGGAATGCGGGGAGCAGCTGCGCGGCGTCGTTGGCCACCTGCATATGCTCCTGAATGGGCCCGATGGGCGATCGGCCAAAGAGGCTGCTTAGCGGGTTCGAGCTGGGCATTCGGTGCTCTCCTGTGGGCAAGGCGCGAAGTATAGGTGAGGGGGCTGCTCCTGTCACACCGTGCGGCGCGCAGCGGCAGTCGCCTGTGCTAGCATGCGCGCATGTTGTATCCAGCCAGCAGAGAGGCGCAACGCCATGACCACCCAGTTCGGCCCTGAATACGCAGAGAGATCCCTCGAGCTGCATGTTCTGGCCGAGGAGCTGCACACTGCGGGCCGTGTGTCCGCAGCGGATCGCGATCGCCTACTCAAGGTCAACGTGGGCAGCATCCATCCGCTGGTCTACCTGGCTGAGCAAAAGCTGGCGGACGCCGCGCGCAGCGGCAGACCGCTGGATATGGAGGCCCTGCTCGGCTGGTTGAGCGAGCGCACCGGGCAGGCGGTGTACGATATTGACCCCCTGAAGATCAACGTCAGCGCCGTGGCCGAGGTGATGTCGCGCGAGTTTGCGCGCCGGCATCGTATTCTGGCGGTGGAAGTGAACACGGACGATGTGGTGATAGCCAGCGCGGAACCCTGGATCCGCGGCTGGGAGCGCAATCTCGAGCATGTGCTGCGTAAACCGATTCGACGTGTGCTGGCGGACCCGCGCGACATCACCCGCCACACCGCCGAGTTCTACAGTATGGCGCGTTCGGTCCGGGGCGCCCGTCACAGCGGCGTAAGCCACAGTGCGGCACCCGGGGTGACCAACCTCGAGCAGATGCTGGAACTGGGCGCCATGCATGAGCTCGACGCCAACGACCAGCACGTGGTGACGATTGTCGACTGGCTGTTGCAATACGCCTTTGAACAGCGTGCCTCGGATATTCACGTCGAGCCCCGCCGGGAAGTGGGCCATGTGCGTTTCCGCATCGACGGCGTGCTGCACAATGTCTACGAACTGCCGCAGCAGGTGTGCGCCGCCGTGACCAGCCGTATCAAGATACTCGGGCGCATGGATGTAGCGGAGAAACGCCGGCCCCAGGACGGACGCCTGAAAACGCGCTCGCCCCAGACCGGGGGCGAAGTGGAACTGCGCTTGTCGACCCTGCCCACAGCATTTGGCGAAAAGCTGGTGATGCGGATTTTCGATCCGGAGCTGTTGCAGAAGAGTTTTGCCCAGCTAGGGCTGGAAGACGAGGACCTGCACCGTTGGCAGCGGATGACCTCCCACGGCAACGGCATTGTACTGGTGACCGGGCCCACTGGCTCGGGCAAGACCACCACTCTCTATTCCACCCTGCGCCGCCTGGCCACCTCGGACGTGAACGTGTGCACCATCGAGGACCCCATCGAGATGGTTGAGGACAGCTTCAACCAGATGCAGGTCAATCACAGCATCAAGCTGGATTTCTCCACGGGTGTGCGCGCGCTGATGCGGCAGGACCCGGACATCATCATGGTGGGTGAGATACGCGACCTGGAAACCGCGCATATGGCAGTGCAGGCGGCGCTGACCGGCCACCTGGTGCTGTCGACGCTGCACACCAATGACTCCCCCGGCTCGGTAGCGCGCCTGCTGGAGCTGGGCCTGCCCGCCTATCTGATCAAGGCCACCCTGCGCGGCATCATGTCCCAGCGGCTGGTTCGTGTGCTCTGTACCGAGTGCAAGGTACTGGAGCCGGTGGACGAAGAGGCCTGGCAGCAACTGGTGCACCCCTTTCCGCTGCCGGCACCTGCGCAGGTGGCGCGCCCCGTGGGCTGTCGTGCCTGCCGGGAGACCGGTTATAGCGGGCGCCAGGGCATTTACGAGTTGCTGGTCAACAGTCCCGAGGTGGCGGCCTGCATTGTGCCCGATATGGAGTCACGCAAAGTGCGTGAGGTGGCCATGTCCGAGGGCATGCGCACGCTGCGGCTGGCTGGCGCCGCGCGGGTGGCTTCGGGCCACACCACCATAGAAGAAGTGATGCGCGTCGCCCCCCTGTTCGACGCCTGACTCGCCAACGGAAGTCTCTGCCGATGATCGACACCCACGCCTTAACCTCGAGCCTGGCGACCGCCGCGGCAACTGCATGGCAGCGTATTCAGGATCATCCCGATGCCGGCGCCGTGCGTGCGCTGGAGACAGCGCTTGCGCCGTCCGCGGCAGAACTCGCCGGCCCCCTTGCCCGGGTCCTGGCCTGCAGCCCGTTCGTGGCCGAGACCGTGCGCCGCCAGCCCGCTGTGCTCACCGAGTTGCTGTCCTCGGGTTTGCTGCAGCGCGCACTGCAGCCGGGAGACATGCTTGCCGAGTTGCGCACCTGGCTCGCCGAACCCGGTGCGGAACTGAACCCGGTGCTGCGTCGCTTCCGGCAGCGGCATATGCTGCGCATTGTGTGGCGCGATTTCTGTCGCAGTGCGGATACGCTGGAAACCGTGCGGGATACCTCGACGCTGGCCGAATCCTGCATTGCACTGGCGCAGGAACAGCTCACGGCTCAGCTGCAGGCGCGCTTCGGCACGCCGCGCAGCGCCCGCAACGGCGAGGCGCAGCAGCTGATCGTGATTGCCATGGGCAAGCTGGGCGCGCGGGAACTCAATGTCTCGTCGGATATCGATCTCATCTTCGCGTTCCCGGAAGCAGGAGACACCGATGGTGAGCGGCGCAGCATCAGCAATGCCGAGTTCTTCACCAAGTTGGGCCAGGGCCTGATCAATGCCCTGGATCAGGTCACTGCCGACGGTTTCGTGTTCCGCGTGGACATGCGCCTGCGCCCCTATGGGGAAAGCGGTTCCCTTGCGGTGAACTTCGCCGCCCTCGAAGAGTACTACCAGGAGCAGGGCCGCGACTGGGAGCGCTACGCACTGATCAAGGCGCGTCCCATCACCGGGGACCCACAGCGCGGCGCCGAGTTGATGGATATGTTGCGCCCCTTTGTGTTTCGCCGTTATGTGGATTTCGGCGTCATCGAAAGCTTGCGCGGCATGAAGCAGATGATCAACAGCGAGGTGCGCCGCCGCGGGCTGCAGGATGACGTCAAACTGGGCCACGGTGGCATCCGCGAGGTCGAGTTTATCGCCCAGTGCTTCCAGCTCATTCGCGGTGGCCGCGACCTGGCGCTGCAGCAACGCGAGCTGCTGCTGATCCTGGAGGAGCTGTGCACACTGGGCTGCCTGCCGCCCGAAGCGGTGTTCGATCTGCGCACCGCCTACCTGTTCCTGCGCGACAGCGAGCACGCCATTCAGGGCTACCTGGACCAGCAAACCCAGGCGCTGCCGACGGATGCACTGCAGCAGCAGGCCATGGCAACGGTGATGGGCTGTGCGGACTGGCCCGCCTATCTGGCGGCGCTGGCGGCGCACCGCCGTCGCGTTGCCGAGCATTTTCGCGACCTGATCGCCGAGCCTGAAAGCGATGAAGAAGCCGCGACAGCCGACGAGCTGCCGCTCTGGGGCGACGATCTAACCGCAGCGGCGCTCGCTGAACTCGGCTATCGCGACGCATCAGACAGTCTTGAGCGTTTGCAGGCGCTGCGTGACAGCAGTCGTGTGGCCACCCTGCAGGCCGAGGGGCGCGAGCGCCTGCAGCAGTTCATGCCGCGCCTGCTGCTGGCGTGTGCGGAGGCGAGCGACCCCGACCGCGCGCTGCAGCGTATTCTGCCTTTTGTCACCGCCGTATTGCGCCGCAGCGCATATCTCGCGCTGTTGCTGGAGAACCCACCCGCGCTGGCCGACCTCGTGCTGCTCTGCGATGCCAGCCCCTGGATTGCCGAGCAGTTGCAGCGCCACCCGGTGCTGCTGGATGAGCTGCTGGATCGGGCCAGTCTCTATACGGCGCCGGACAAGTCGCGCCTGGCCGATGCACTGCGGCAACAGGTTGCGCGGCTCGCGCCGGATGACCTGGAAGGACAGATGGATGCGCTGCGCTATTTCAAGGCGGCACATGTGCTGCGTGTGGCCGCCAGTGAAGTGGTAGGACGCCTGCCGTTGATGCAGGTGAGCGACAAGCTCACCTGGATAGCCGACGTCATCCTGGAGCATGTGCTGTCCGTGGCCTGGAGCGACCTCACCGCGCGCTTTGGTGCGCCGTCGCGGGAGAGCAGCGGCACGGGCTTTGCGGTCTTTGGCTACGGCAAGCTGGGGGGCATTGAGCTCAGCTACAGCTCGGATCTCGACCTGGTCTTCATTTTTGACGCGGACGCCCAGGGCGTCACCGACGGCGAACGCAGTATCGACAACATCCGGTTCTACACCCGGCTCGGACAGCGCATTATCCATATCCTGGAAACCCGCATGACCCTGGGGCAGCTTTATGAAGTGGATATGCGGCTGCGGCCCTCAGGCGCCTCGGGCCTGTTGGCGACCTCTCTGAAAGGGTTTCGCAGCTATCAGGAGGAGAGCGCGTGGACCTGGGAGCATCAGGCGCTGGTGCGCGCCCGGCACGTGGCCGGGGACCCGGTGGTAGCTGACGCGGTGGACGCGGTGCGCCGGTCAATTCTGGAGCGCGAACGGGACGCCGCTGCGCTGGCAGAGGAGGTGGTGGCCATGCGGGCGCGCATGCGTCGTGAGCTTTTGCCCGCACAGCTGCCGGATGGCGAGGATTTCGACCTGAAACAGGGCGTTGGAGGTATCGTTGATATTGAATTTATGGTGCAATATGCGGTTCTGGCGTGGTCCCGTCGTGTGCCTGAATTGGTGCGCTGGTCGGACAACATCCGCATTCTGGAAACCCTGGCAACTGCCGGCCTGCTCAGCGAGCACGAGAGCAGCACGCTGGTGGGGGCGTATCTGGCGTTCCGGTCTGCCGCTCACCAGCTGGCTTTGCAGCAGTTGCCCGGCCGGGTGGGTGGCGAGCGGTATCGAGAACAGCGGGCCAGTGTGGAAGCCGTGTGGCAGCGCCTGTTTCCGGCGCCGTCAGGATTAACCGAGCAGCAGGACTGAACATGAGTGCAGCACCCAATTTTGCAGACCGCGATGGGGTCATCTGGATGGATGGCGAACTGGTGCCATGGCGTGAGGCGAAAGTCCATGTCCTCACCCACACCTTTCACTATGGCCTGGGTGTCTTCGAGGGCGTGCGCGCCTACAACACGCCCGATCGCGGCACCTGTATCTTCCGCCTGGAAGAGCACACCAACCGCCTGTTCCGGTCGGCCCACATCCTCGGCATGGAGATGCCCTACGACAAGGCCATGCTAAACGAGGCCCAGCGCACGGTGGTGCGCGAGAACAAGCTGACCGAAGGATACCTGCGCCCCATGTGCTTCCTCGGCTCCGAGGGTATGGGGCTGCGCGCCGACAAGCTGCGGACCCACGTCATGATCGCCGCCTGGGAGTGGCCTTCTTACATGGATCCGGAAGCCCGCGACCGGGGTATCAAGGTGCGCACCTCGTCCTATACGCGCCACCATGTCAACATCACCATGTGTAAAGCCAAGGCCAACGGCAACTATATCAACTCGATGCTGGCCTTGCGCGAGGCGCTGGACAGCGGCGCCGAAGAAGCGCTGATGCTGGACAATGAGGGCTATGTGGCGGAAGGCAGTGGGGAGAACGTGTTTGTCGTGCGCGATAATCAGATATTCACCCCGGACCTGACCTCCTGCCTGGACGGTATCACCCGCAATACGGTATTCGCCCTCGCGGCGGAACTCGGCTACCAGATTCGCGAGCGGCGCATTACCCGGGACGAGGTCTACATCGCCGACGAAGCATTCTTCACCGGCACTGCTGCCGAGGTTGTGCCCATCCGCATGCTTGACGGCCGGCAAATCGGCAGCGGTGCCCGTGGGCCCGTTACCGAGAAGCTGCAGGCCATGTACTTCGATTCGGTGCGTGGCAATCGCCCGCAACACCCCGAGTGGCTGACGCCGGTCGCCTAGGCGACCGGTACTTCCTGTGCCAGAGCACACACCCCAGCCACCGCCGGTGACTGAAAGCCAGCTGGACGACGGTACCTTCTATCGCCATTGGCGGGCCAACGGGCCCGCGCGCGGCGTGATTCTTCTGGCCCATGGCCTTGGGGAACACAGCGGCCGTTACCAGCATTTCGCCGGCCATTTCACCCGCTGCGGGTACGCCGTGGTCGCCTCCGACCACGTGGGCCACGGGCGTTCTGCGGGCCATCGGGCCCACGTGGACACCTTTGCCGATTACCTGCAGCCACTGTTGGCCCTGCGCAGTCAGATTGACGACTGGTACACCGGGGTGCCGTGTTTTCTGCTCGGGCACAGCCTGGGTGGTTTGATTGCCGCGCGGCTGCTGCTGGACGCACAATCGCGTTTCGCCGGCGCAGCGCTTTCCGGGCCGGCGCTGGCGGTATCCGAGCCGCCTGCGCGCCCCCTGTTGTGGCTGAACCGGTTGCTGGCCTGGCTCTGGCCTACACTCGGCATGCTCAAACTCGATGCCAGCCAGGTCAGCCGCGACCCGCAGGTGGTGGCGGCCTATGAGGCAGACCCACTGGTGCACCACGGGAAAGTCAGCGCGCGGTTGGTGCGCGAGCTGTTCGCCACTATGGCCGAAGTCAACGAGCGGGCGCCCGAGATCACGCTACCGCTGCTGATCATGCACGGTGAAGCCGACGTGATGACCGCACCCTCCGGCTCCAGCGCCATCAGTGAACGGGTTGGGTCCGATGATGTCACGCTGCGCCTCTATCCCGGGCTCTACCACGAAATTTTCAACGAACCAGAGCGCGAGCAGGTTTTTGCCGAGCTCGCTGCCTGGATGCAAGCGCGGGCGTGACAGCCACGGCCCTGATTACCGGCGCCGCGGGTCAGCTCGGTTGCGAGCTGCAGGCAACCGCCCCTGCCGGCGTGCGTGTGGTGGCGCTGGACCGCCGTGGGCTGGACATCACTGACCCCGAGGCGGTGCGCCGGGTATTTGGCGAGCTGCGCCCGGATGTGGTGCTCAATGCCGCCGCTTACACCGCCGTGGATCGGGCGGAGGAAGAAGAAGCGCTGGCCCGGGCGATCAATGCAGACGGGCCAGGGCACCTCGCCGCTGCCTGCGCCAGCACCGGCACGGCGCTGATCCACATATCCACCGATTTCGTGTTTGCGGGTGACTCTGGCCATCCCTACCTGCCGGATGCCCCGCCGGCGCCGCAGGGTGCCTATGGCCGCAGTAAACTGGCGGGCGAGCGGGCGGTCCAGCGCGCGCACCCGCGCGCAATGATTGTGCGCACCGGTTGGGTCTATTCCTGCTACGGCAGCAATTTCGTCAAGACCATGCTGCGCCTGATGCGCGAGCGAGACACCCTGTCGGTGGTGTGCGACCAGGTCGGCACGCCCACCTGGGCGCGCGGCCTCGCAGCCGCCCTGTGGAGCGCTGTTGATCAGCCGTTGCTGCAGGGTGTGTATCACTGGAGCGATGCCGGCGTCTGCAGCTGGTACGACTTCGCGGTCGCCATTGCCGAGGAAGCGACTGCTCTGGGCCTGTTGCGTCAACAGCCTGTCGTGCAGCCCATTCCCTCCAGCGCCTACCCGACGCCGGCGCGGCGCCCGGCCTGCAGCATACTGGACAAGCAGTCCACCTGGGAGGCGCTGCAGCGTGTGCCCCCTCACTGGCGGGTGCAGCTGCGCAGCATGCTGCAGGCATTGAAGGAGTCCGCCGATGCCTAAATCGCTGCTGGTGACCGGCGGTGCCGGTTTTATTGGCGCCAATTTCCTGCACTACTGGCGCCGCCGCTACCCCGACGACGCGCTGGTGGCACTGGATGCACTGACCTATGCCGGCAACCGCGCGAACCTTGCCGCTCTGGAAGGGCAGGCACAGTTCCACTTTGTGCACGGCAATATCTGCGATGAGGCCCTGGTGGCGGACCTGTTGCGCACGCACCGTGTGGATACGCTGGTGCATTTTGCCGCCGAGAGCCACGTTGATCGCTCCATTAGCGGGCCGGATGCGTTTATCGAAACCAATATCATTGGCACCCACAGCCTGCTGAAGACCGCGCGCTCGGTGTGGCTGGACGGCCCCGGGGCCCGCGAGCACCGCTTCCATCATGTATCCACGGATGAAGTCTACGGTTCATTGAACCCGGTTGACCCCGGCTTCCACGAGGCGCAGCAGTACCAGCCGAACTCACCCTATTCAGCGAGCAAGGCGGCCTCCGATCACCTGGTGCGTGCCTATCACCACACCTATGGGTTGCAGGTAACCACCAGCAACTGCTCGAACAACTACGGCCCCTGGCATTTCCCGGAGAAGCTGATTCCGCTGTGCCTGACCAATGTGCTGCGCGGTCGCCCGCTACCCGTCTACGGGGACGGCAGCAATATCCGCGACTGGCTCTACGTGGAAGACCACTGTCGTGGCATCGATCTGGTACTTGCGTCTGGTGCGGTGGGTGAAAGCTACAACATCGGCGGCAATAACGAGTGGCACAACCTGGCCATCGTGGAGCTGCTTTGCGATCAACTCGATCAGCGCTTTGCGGCGGATACGGCGCTCGCGGCGCGCTTCCCCGACGCGCCGGGTGCCCGCGGCGCAGCAGCGCGCTCCCTGATTCACTTCGTCGAAGACCGCGCGGGCCACGATTGGCGCTATGCCATCGACGCCAGCCGTATCAGCGCTGAGCTGGGCTATACGCCGCAGGAGACCTTCGAGAGCGGTATAGAACGGACCATTGACTGGTTTCTCGGCAACGAGGCCTGGTGGCGCCCGCTGCTGGTGCGTTGAGTGTTCAAATCGGCCTTTCAGCAAGGCCGCCATCAACGGTGAGCACCGACCCGTTCATGTAGCCACCGGCGGCCCGGCTTGCGAGCAGCAGCAGCGGCACGCTGAGGTCATCCATGGTGCCCAGGCGCTGCGCAGGAATGGTCTTGATGTAGCGCTCGCCACTCTCGGTCTGGAAGTAATCACTGTTGATGTCGGTGAGGAACCAGCCAGGGCACAGGGCGTTGACTCTGATGTTCTGTCGGCACAGCTCTATGGCCATGGATTTGGTGAGCTGCACGACACCGGTTTTGGAGACGTTATACGCGGCTTTAAGCGCACCCGTATGCAGGCCATAGATCGACCCGATATTGACGATACTGCCGCCTGCTGCGCCGCGGACCATGTGGCGCGCCCCTGCCTGCGCAACACGCCAGGCGCCGTTCAGGTTGGTTTCGATGATGTGATACCAGTCCTGCTCGCCGGTTTCGAGGAACTTGATCGGGTCACTCGCGACTCCGGCGTTATTGATCAGGATATCCAGCTGCCCCCACTCCTGCTCGAACTGGGCGAAGGCGCCGGCAACGCTGTCTGGGCGGGTGACATCCAGGGTAATGGCGCCTGCGTCACCGCCGGCGGCCTGCAGTGCCGCCACCTGTTCCGCGAGCTTGTCGCTGCGCCGTGCGGCAAGGACCACGCGCGCGCCAGCGGCACACAACACCTGGGCAAAATGTGCCCCGAGGCCGCTGGAAGCGCCGGTGACCAGTGCGGTTTGACCCTGTAGCTGAAAATAATCCTGTGGCATATAAGCTCTCCGCGATTGTGCGTGTCGGCCCTTCGCTAGTCGAACAGTGGAATGTTGCCCCAGGCTTCGCCGGCGGCATCCTTCGCCGACAATGTCGGCGACTCGCCCGCTGGAACGGGCCACTCGATGGCCAGCGCAGGGTCGTTCCAGGCCAGTGAGACTTCACTGGCGGGGTGGTAGTAGTCGCTGCATTTGTACTGGAAATCGGCAAACGTGGACAACACATAAAAACCGTGGGCAAACCCCGGGGGCACCCAGAGCATGCGGTGGTTGGCGGCACTCAGTTCCAGGCCGTACCACTGGCCCAGCGTCGGTGAGCTGCGACGCAGATCCACCGCCACATCAAACACCGCGCCGGAGGTGACGCGTACCAGTTTGCCCTGTGGCTGTTCGGTCTGGTAGTGCAGCCCGCGCAGGATACCCTGTGCCGAGCGGCTGTGATTGTCCTGCACGAAGCTGACGTCGAGGCCGGCGTCGCGAAAGGTTGCCGCATTCCAGCTCTCGAGAAAAAAGCCCCGTTCATCGCCGAAAACACGTGGTTCCAGCACGTACAGACCGGCCAATGGCGTGGGTTCAAACGTCATTGCCCAATACCCCGTCATGTTCCAGCAGTTGTTTCAGGTAGAGTCCGTAGCCGCTTTTTTCCAGCGGCGCCGCCAGCGCCAGCAGTTTGTCGGCATTGATGTACCCCATACGGTAGGCAACCTCCTCGGGGCAGGCGATTTTCAGGCCCTGACGCTCCTCCACCACACGGATGAAGTTGGCCGCATCCAGTAGCGAGTTGTGCGTCCCGGTATCCAGCCAGGCGGTGCCCCGGCTCATCACTTCTACCCGCAGATCGCCGCGCGCCAGGTAGGCCTTGTTGACGTCGGTGATTTCCAGCTCGCCACGGGCCGAAGGTCGAATGCCCCGGGCAATATCCACTACCGCATTGTCGTAGAAGTAGAGGCCGGTCACGGCGTAGTGGGAGCGTGGCTGCGCGGGTTTCTCCTCGATGTCCACGGCGACCCCCTGGGCGTTGAAGCTGACAACACCGTAGCGCTCCGGGTCCTGCACGTAGTAGGCGAATACCGAGGCCCCCGACTGGCTCTGGGCGGCATTGCGCAGGCTCTGGGTGAAACCGCCGCCGTAGAAAATGTTGTCGCCGAGCACCAGCGCACAGGGGCTGGCACCGATAAAATCTGCGCCGAGCAGGAATGCCTGAGCCAGGCCGTCCGGGCTGGGTTGAACCGTGTACTGAATGTTGATGCCCCACTGGCTGCCATCTGCCAGCAGGTCGCTGAAGGCCGCCTGATCGCGCGGCGTGGTGATGACCAGGATATCCGTGATACCCGCCAGCATCAGCGTGGCCAGCGGGTAGTAGATCATCGGTTTGTCGTACACCGGCATCAGCTGCTTGCTGACGGTGCTGGTGAGTGGGTGCAGGCGGGTGCCAGACCCGCCGGCGAGGATTATCCCTTTGTACTGCGAAGCGGTCATACCCGATCCGGTCAGTTGAAAAGCGGCGATTATACGGGAAAACGCGCTCAATTGACGACAAGCCGCGGCGATCAGTGCCGTTCACCAGGTTCGGGACTGGCCTCCCCCCGTGCGACACTGCTAGAATCCTCTCGTTGCCGCGCTCTCCGCGGTGATAACGGCGGGCCTGGTGCCTGCCCCTTTCCAACGGTACAGGACAGAGGCGCCGTTATCAGGCAGCTAGACACAGTAGTGAGCGGTCCCCCGGCAGCTGCGCCCGCCGACCCCGCCTGTTCCCCACCGCCTGAGGCGCTTGCCCTGCGGCCACTGCGGATTGCGTTGCTGGGCTATCGCAGCAAGCCCCACGCGGGTGGTCAGGGGGTATACATCAAGTATCTGAGCAAGGCGCTGGTGGATGCAGGGCATACGGTGGATGTGATCTCCGGCCCGCCTTACCCCGAGCTCGACCCGCGCGTGCGCCTGATTCAGCTGCCCAGCCTGGACCTGTTCGAAAACGGCTTGTATTCCCTGCGCCCGCGGCACCTGCGCTCCATGAGCAACATCATTGAATGGCTGAGCAAGCTGACCGGCGGCTTCGCCGAACCCTACACGTTTGGCCGGCGCGTGGTGAAGTACCTGCGCGAGCACCGCGGCGAGTACGACCTGATTCACGACAACCAGAGCCTGAGCTACGGTATGTTGCATTTGCAGGCCATGGGGCTGCCGCTGGTGACCACGGTGCACCACCCCATCACCAGCGACCTGCGTATTGCCCTGTCCGCCGCGCGGCGCTGGCATCAGCGTTTGCTCATCCGGCGTTGGCACTCTTTCCTGCGCATGCAGCAGAAGGTGATTACGCAACTGCACCACGTGGTGACGGTGTCGGACTGCTCGCGGCAGGACATCGCCCGCGACTTCGGCTTGCAGCCCGCGGGCATCGCTCTGGTGCACAACGGCATCGACACGGAGGAGTTTCGACCGTTGCCGGAGGTCGCCCGGCAACCGCTGCGCCTGATGGCCACGTCCTCCGCCGACGCCCCCCTCAAGGGCCTGCGCTACCTGCTCCTGGCGCTGGCGCGCCTGCTGCCGCGCTATCCGGAGCTGGAATTGCTGCTGGTGAGCAAGCCGGAACCCGGTGGGCGCACGGAGCGCCTGATTGAACGCCTTGGGATCAGCGCACACATCCGCTGCGTCAACGGCATCAGCACGGCCGACATGGTGCGCTATTACGCCGAGGCCGCCATTGCGGTGGTGCCCTCCATTTACGAGGGGTTTGGCCTCCCCGCCGGCGAGGCCATGGCGTGCGGTGTGCCGGTAATCTCCACTAACGGCGGCGCGCTGCCGGAAGTGGTGGGCGATGCCGGTGTGCTCGTGCCGGTGCGTGATGCCGAGGCGCTGGCCGAGGCCATCGACAGCCTGCTGCAGGACCCGCAACGTCGTGCCACCCTGGGCAGCGCGGGGCGCCAGCGCATTCTCGAGCAATTCAGTTGGGACGTCTGCGCCCGCGACATGGAAGCCTATTACCGCAAAGTGATTGCCGATGCAGACCGTTGATTTTGGCTATTTCCCCCTGCAGCCTGGCGACCGCGTGCTGGACCTGGGTTGCGGCGAAGGGCGGCACGTGATCGCCGCCTATGCCGAGGCGCCGGTGCAGGCGGTGGGTGTCGACCTGTCGCATGGCGACCTGTGCACGGCGCAGTCCCGCGCCGCCGACTTTATCGAGCCCGGGGCAGAGGACAAGCAACTGCACCTGACCCAGGCCTCTGCCCTCTGCCTGCCTTTTGCCGATGCCAGTTTCGATAAAGTCATCTGCTCTGAGGTGCTGGAGCACATTCCGGACTATCGCGCCGCACTGGTGGAGATCCGCCGGGTGCTGAAGCCGGGTGGGCTGCTCTGTGTCAGTGTGCCGCGCCGCTGGCCGGAGCGTCTGTGCTGGCTGTTGAGCACGCGTTATCACCAGACCCCGGGCGGTCACCTGCGTATCTTCCGCCGCCATGCCCTGTGGGCTGAAATCGAGCGCGGTGGGTTCATTGGCTTTCACCGCCACGGTGCCCATGCCCTGCATGCGCCCTACTGGTGGTTGCGCTGCCTGCTCTGGCGCGAGGGTGAGCAACATTGGCTGGTGCGGCAATACCACCGGCTGCTGGTGTGGGACCTGCTGCAAGCGCCCCGCTTCACCCGCACGCTGGAACGCTGGCTGAACCCGGTACTGGGCAAAAGTGAGGTGTTCTATTTTCGCGCGGAGGCTCGTTCGTGAGTGGCCTGTACCTCAGCCGTGGTCTGTTTCCACAGGAATTCCTGCGACCTACGGTCGAGTACTTGCTCAAGTGCCAGCGCCCCAGCGGCGAAATTCCCTGGTTCGACGGCGGCTACACCGACCCCTGGGACCATGTGGAAGCCGCGATGGGCCTCTCCATTGGCGGTGAACACGCGGCCGCTGTGCACGCCTATCGCTGGCTGGCGGCGCGCCAATTGCCCGACGGGAGCTGGTGGGCTGCCTACCGGGGCGACGTTGTAGACAACAACCATCGGCGTGAAACCAATTTTGTCGCCTATGTAGCGACCGGTGTCTGGCATCACTTCCTGATCAGCGGCGACCGCGCCTTCCTGCAGGAAATGTGGCCCACGGTGCAGGGTGCAATGGACTTCGTATTGGCGTTACAGAGCCCCCACGGCGACATCGACTGGGCGGTCAACACCGCCGGTGAGCCGCTGCGCGATGCTCTGGTGACGGGCTGCAGCTCAATCTACAAGAGCCTGGAGTGCGCCATTAACATGGCAATCACGCTGGGGGACCCACGGCCGGAATGGGTTGCGGCGCGAGCCCGGCTTGGCGCCGCACTGCGCCAGCGTCCGGAGCGTTTCGACCGCAGCTGGGAGAGCAAGGCACGCTTTTCCATGGACTGGTTCTACCCGGTGCTGTCCGGTGCTCTCAGCGGCGCGCCTGCGCGGGCGCGGCTGGCGGCCCGCTGGGAGGAGTTCGTGCACATCGGTCTGGGCTGCCGCTGTGTCTCCGATGAGCCCTGGGTCACGGTCGCCGAGTCCTGTGAGCTGGTGATGGCGCTGCTCGCCGCGGGCGACCACGCGCGGGCGGTAGAGCTTTATAGCTGGTTGCACCAGTGGCGCTCTGACGATGGCGCCTATTGGACCGGCTATCAGTTCGTTGAAGACCTGCTCTGGCCGGATGAGCAACCGACCTGGACCGCGGCGGCGGTGCTGCTGGCGGCCGATGCGCTGACCGGCTACACGCCGGCGGCGCAGCTGTTCACCCGCGTGCAGCTGGTGCCAGATGATGCCGACATGACGGCGCGCGCCCGCCGGGATCAGTAGGCCGGCTCAGAGCCGGCGCAGCACAGCCAGGCTTTCAACCTGCTCAAGCAACGCGAATAAACCCGATTGCAGTGCCAGCCGGTAAATGGCGCGCGGCGCCTGCCCACCCTTTGCCGCATCCGCGTAGACATCGTGAATGGCCAGGATACCGTCGGATTTGATGTGCCCGGCCCAGCAACGGTAGTCAGTGAGCGCCGCATCCAGGCTGTGGCCGCCATCAATGAAGACCATGGCCAGCGGGGTTTGCCAGTGACGGGCGGCAGCGGCAGAACCCGCAACCACGGGTACGACGGTGTCGTTGAGGCCGGCGCGCTCAATGTTGTGGCGAAACGCCCGGAACGTGTCCACCTGCGCCATCTCCGCATCATAGAGTGCCGGGTCGTGGAACATTTCGCCCTGCTGGTGCTCTTCTGAGCCGCGGTGGTGGTCCAGCGCGAATACGGTGCTGCCGTTTTCGTGCGCCGCCAATCCCAAATACAGCGTGGACTTGCCGCAATAACTGCCTATTTCCAGAATCGGGCCTGCGGAGCTGCTGGACTGCGCCCAGCGATACAGTGCCTGGGCTTCGTCCGGGTGCAGGAAGCCCTTGATGGCGTCGATGTCGGGGGGTAGTTGAGCCGGCATGGTGGGTATGGAGCAGCGGTGCCGCTGCTCCTGCCGCTCAGGGTGTGGTGCTGGCTGTGGGCGGCGGCGGTGACTCCAGAGATTCGTCAAGGCGATAGACGTCCTCCGGGCTCAGCAGGCCAGCCTGGGCCTTGAGCCGCATGCTGTTGAGAATGTAGTCATAGCGGCTGTTGGCGTAGTCGCGCTCGGCGGCGAACAGTGTGTTCTGCGCATTGAGTACGTCGACCACGTTGCGGGTGCCCACTTCGTAGCCGGCCTGGGTTGCGTCCAGGGCGCTCTTCGACGACACAATGGCCTGAGCGCGTGCCGCGACGCGAGAGACATCGCTGATAACCGTCATGTGCAGTGAACGCGCATCCGTGACGGTGGTGCGCGCCAGGTTGATGCGGTTTTCCCGCGCCACGTTGAATTCCTGTGCCGCCTGGCGCCGGCTGGCGCTGACCGCTCCGCCGCTGTAGAGCGGCACATCCAGACGAATCTGCCAGACATTCTCGTCCAGCTCACTGTCGGGTGAGGTCTCGAAGCCGGTGGCGGGCGTGCGGGTGAGGTCGCCCTCCGTCTCGTAGTCGGAGTAGGTGTAGCTGCCGCTCAATCGCGGCGCGTGCTCCATCTTGTTGGCCTTGGCCAGTTGGCGGGCGGCCTCCTCGGCGTAGCGTGATGCTTGCAGGCTGAAGTTGTTTTCCAGGGCAAACTCCACCCAGGCAGCGCGATCAGCGGGCACCGGCGGGTTGACGGCGAAGTCGTCCCTGAGCACGTCGAGTTCACTGTGCGCGCGGCCCGTGAGCACCGACAGGCGCTCCAGCGCAACGGAGACGTTGTTTTCGTCGACGATGCGGTTGACCTGGGCGAGGTCGCGGGCGGCCTGCGCTTCATACACGTCCGTGATGGCGATCAGCCCCACCTCAAAACGCTGTTGGGTTTGCTCCAGCTGACGCTCGAATGCTTTTTCCGCAGCGCGCGATGCCGCCAGGTTGTCCTGCGCGCGCAGGACCAGCAGGTAGGCCTCTGCCACACGCACAATCAGGTTTTGCTGGTTGGCGGCGAAGGTCGCCTCAGCCTGTTTGGTGAATTCCTTGCCCGACTGGAAGGTGAACCAGGCCGGCAGGTCGAACAGGGCCTGGTTGAGGCTGACTTCGTAGCCGTCACGGGTGGTCTCGATATCGGTAATCGTCTGTACGGTTTCCAGGCCACCGCCGATGCCGCCGTCGACAGAAAAGCTCTCGTCGGTGGAGCTGCGATCGACGTCCGTATAGTTGTAGTTGGCGTTTACTTGCGGCAACAGTGCCGACAGGCCGAGGTTCTCTGTCTCCAGATTGGCTTTGTACTGTGCCTCTTCGGCTTTCAATTGCGCATCGTTGGCCAGTGCCAGCTCGTAGATGTCGCGCAGGGACTCCGCCCCGGCGGGAGCGACACCCGCGCAGAGTGTCAGCGCCAGCAATGCGGCTCCTGTCTTTCTCATTCTGAATCCTCTGTCCTGCCTGTGCTATAGCGAGTGCGAGTGTAGCAGCCTGAGCGGCTCACCGCATGCGTTAACCGGGTCGCAAAAGCGGTAATATACTCGCGGTTTTCCCGGAGACAAGTGCTACACTCGGCGTTTTCAAAGGGCCTGCGCCGCCACCTTGTGCGCCTGCGGCGGGCTATTATCGGTACAGGACAAGGTCGATGGCAGTGCAGCGGGCTCGCAAGCGCCCTTTTAAAATGGACCTGAAACACCTGCACGCGCTGTGTGAGGCCAACTACGCGCGCCTGCTGCGCCTGTTCCCGGATTATGAGCAGGCCAATGTTCGCGAATTTGCGCTCGGCGAGGCGCGGGTGCGTCTGGAGGTGCTGGAGCGCAGTCGATACACCACGTTTTTTCGCCTGCACCAGGTGCACGGCGAGGACCGCTGGCTGCGCCGGCTGGTCATTGATGTCCGCGCCTACCACGATGCGGGCATGCTCGAAGTCGGGGCTTTCCAGTCCCAGAGCCGCATCCAGGCGCGCTACAGTTACCCCAACGCGCACATGTTCCAGCAGGACGAGAAGCTGCAACAGAATCAGTTCCTCGGTGACTGGCTGGCGCACTGTCAGGCCAATGGTCTCGGCCAGTTGCCGACTGCGACGCCGGGCCAGAATGCCGGGCGTTGATGGCAGTGGCTGAACTCAAACGCCAGGTAGTGCCCGTATCCGGTAGCGTGGTGCGCCTGCTGCAGCTGACCGATACCCACCTGTGCCGTGAGGCAGGTGAGACGCTGCTGGGCATGGATACCGACCACTCCCTGCAGGCCGTGATCGACCTGGCGCTGCGCGAGCAGCCGCAGGTCGATGCGGTACTGGGCACCGGCGACATGTCCAACCACGGTTTTCTCGAAGCCTACCAGCGTCTGCGCGGCTATTTTGATCGCTTCGATGCGCCGCAATTCTGGCTGCCGGGCAACCATGACGATCGCGCGCGCATGGTCGAGGTGGACACCAGCGGCGCCTTGCTCAGCAACGACATCCGTTTTGGTTGCTGGCAGCTGGTGATGCTCGATTCCCAGGTGCCGGGCGAAGTGGGCGGCTATCTGGGTGAAGAGCAGCTGGCGCTGTTGCGGCGGGCGCTGGCGTTGGCTGCGGATGAGAACCTGTACAGCCTCGTGTGCCTGCACCATCATCCTCAGCCGATCGGCTGCCAGTGGCTCGATGAGCAGCGCGTCGCCGATGCAGATGCGCTGTTTGCGGTGTTGGCGGAGTTCCCCGCGGCGCGCGGTGTGCTCTGGGGCCATGTGCACCAAGAGGTGGATCGTGAATGGCGGGGGTTGCGCCTGCTCGGCTCGCCGTCAACCTGCGTGCAGTTTGCCCCCGACAGCGACAACTTCCGGGCCGATACCCTGCCACCGGGCTACCGCTGGCTGGCATTGCATGCCGATGGCCGTATTGAATCCGGCGTGTCCCGCGTCTGGGACGTTTCTTTTACCGTGGACCTGAATTCCGGCGGTTATCTGCAGGATTAGGCTGGAAACGGGCGTGCTGCCCTGCCGCTGGGGTACAATGCAGCCGGCTCGACTAACGCAGTTTCAGGAAACCACAGGCAGGCATGAGCAACTACACCGCGGAAGATATTGAAGTCCTCACCGGGCTTGAGCCGGTGCGCAAGCGCCCCGGCATGTACACCGACACCACACGCCCCAACCATCTTGCCCAGGAGGTCATCGACAACAGTGTCGACGAGGCCCTGGCCGGTCACGCGACCCGTATCGATGTGATCCTGCACCGCGACGGCGCCATCACGGTCAGTGACGACGGCCGCGGCATGCCGGTCGACATTCACCCGGTACAGGGGCGCCCCGGGGTGGAAGTGATTCTCAGCACCCTGCACGCCGGGGGCAAGTTCTCCAACAAGAACTACCAGTTCTCCGGTGGCCTGCACGGTGTCGGGGTGTCGGTGGTCAACGCCCTTTCCCTGCGCCTTGAGGTCACCATTCGCCGCGACGGCAGCGTCTACCGCATGGCCTTTGCCGGGGGCGAAAAAGCCAGCGAGCTGGAAGTGATCGACACCTGCGGCAAGCGGAACACGGGCACCGCCATCCACTTCACGCCGGACCCGCAATACTTCGACTCGGTGAACTTCTCCGTCATGCGGCTGCAGCATGTGTTGCGCGCCAAGGCTGTGCTCTGCCCCGGCCTGCGGGTGACCTTTCGGGATGAAAAGAAGGGCGAGACCGACGAGTGGTATTACGAAGACGGCCTGACCGACTACCTCTGCGACGCCACCATCGACTTCCCCTGCGTACCCGAGCAGCCTTTTGTCGGCAGCTTCAGTGGCCGCAGTGCGGCGGCGGACTGGGCGGTGCAATGGCTGCCGGAAGGCGGGGAAGTGGTGGCCGAGTCCTACGTCAACCTGATTCCCACCGCGCAGGGCGGTACCCACGTGAACGGGCTGCGCACCGGCCTGCTCGACGCGTTGCGCGAGTTCTGCGAGCTGCGCAGCCTGCTGCCCCGGGGTGTGCGCCTGGCGCCTGACGATATCTGGGATCGCTGTTGCTATGTGCTGTCGGTCAAACTGGAAGACCCGCAGTTCTCCGGCCAGACCAAGGAGCGGCTGTCGTCCCGCGAGGCGGCGGCGTTTGTGTCCGGCGTGGCCAAGGACGCCTTCAGCCTGTGGCTGAACCAGCACACCGGCGAAGCCGAGCGCATTGCCGAGCTGTGCATCAACAACGCCCAGAACCGGCTGCGCACGGCGCGCAAGGTCACTCGCAAGAAAGTCACCGCGGGCCCGGCCCTGCCGGGCAAGCTGGCAGACTGTTCCGGCGAGGACCCGACCCGCGGTGAGCTGTTCTTGGTGGAGGGCGATTCGGCCGGTGGTTCCGCCAAGCAGGCGCGCAACCGCGAATTCCAGGCCATCCTGCCGCTGCGCGGCAAGATCCTCAATACCTGGGAGGTGGATTCACAGGAAATCCTCGCCTCGCAGGAGGTACACAATATCTCCGTTGCTCTGGGCATCGACCCCGCCAGTGACGACCTCTCCGGCCTGCGCTATCACAAGGTGTGCATCCTCGCGGATGCCGACTCCGACGGCCTGCACATCGCCACCCTGATCTGCGCCCTGTTCGTGCGCCATTTCCGCCCTCTGGTGACGGCGGGCCACGTGTTTGTGGCGATGCCACCCCTGTACCGCATCGACGTGGGCAAGGAGGTGTTCTACGCGCTGGACGAAAGCGAGAAGCAGGGCGTGCTGGATCGCATTCAGGCTGAGAACAAGAAGGGCAAGGTCAACGTACAGCGTTTCAAGGGCCTCGGTGAGATGAACCCGCTGCAGCTGCGCGAAACCACCATGGACCCGGATACGCGCCGTCTGGTGCGGCTGGTGATCGATGCCGGCGATGAAACCAACAGCATGCTCGATATGCTGCTGGCGAAAAAGCGCGCGGGTGATCGCAAGGCCTGGCTGGAGAGCAAGGGCGACCTGGCGGACATCGCGGTTCTCAGTTAGCGCCCGATTGAGCTCTGCAATGTGAACTGACAGCGGACTTTGCGCTCAAAGTCGTTATAGTTGGAGCGAATTCACGGTGACGATGGAGGCAAGGCAATGAAGATGATAGGCAAGGGGCTGCTCGCCGCAGCCATGCTGTTGGGCAGCACGCTGGCCCAGGCCCAGTGGGAGTTGGACAACAGCCGGTCCAGTGTGGATTTCCTGTCGATCAAGAATGACGCGATTGCCGAGAGCCATCACTTTACCTCGCTGGTCGGGTTTGTCAGTGCCGAGGGGCAGGTGCAGGTGGGCATCGACCTCGACAGCGTGGAAACGATGATTCCCATCCGCAACGAGCGCATGCGCGAGCTGCTGTTCAAAACGGCGCAGTTTCCCGCGGCGAATATCAGCGCCAACGTGTCCCCGGAACTACTGGATATCGTGACTGATGGCGGCGTGGTATCCACCGACATTGAAGTGGTGCTCACGCTGCACGATAAGGAGGCCAGCCTGGCCGTGCCGGTGCTGGTTACCGGTACCGAGGGCAGTTTGTTGCGGGTAATCAGTGCGCGCCCGGTGGTCATCAATGCCGAGACCTTCGGTCTCGCCGCGGGCGTGCAGGCGCTGCAGTCGGTTGCCGGTCTGGACGCGATCAGCACCGCCGTGCCGGTGACGTTCAACCTGGTGTTTGCCCCGGCCGGCGGCTGATTCCGCCGGCATTGCCGTTTACTGGCGGGTGCCCTCCAGGCGGCTCAGCAGCGCGCGGTAACTGGGGTTGTCCGGGTCGCTGGCCAGCAGCAGCTTTGCCCAGTGGCGGGCCCGCTCAAGGTCCCCGCTGTTGGCGGTATAGTTGACCAGCGCCAACAGGATATCCGCGTTGCCCGGCGCCTGGCGTTGCACCGCCTCCAGTGTGGCAATGGCCTGTGTTATCTCGCCGCTGTCGTGCAGGGCGATGGCATACACGTAGCGATGGCGCGTGCCCTGCTCTTCCAGTTCAGCCGCCCGCCGCAGGTAGTCCATGGCCTCCTCCCGCTTGCCCGCGCGGGTTTCCAGTAGCCCCAGAGCGTGCAGTGCCGCAGCGTTATCCGGCGCAATGGCCAGCGCCGTCTGCAATTCGCTGCGCGCCTCGTCCTCGCGCTGCAGCAGGCGCAGCAGGTCGGCGAGGTTCAGGCGTGCCGGCAGTAGCTGTGGATTCAGGTGCAGCGCCTCGCGGTAGGCCTTTTCAGCGGCTGGCAGGTCGCCGCGGTTGAGCAGGAACATGCCCAGCTGCAGCTGAACACCGGGCATGTCGGCGTGCTCCGCCTGGATGGCGCTGTACTCAGCAAACAGCTGGCGCAACGCCTCGGCATCGGGCTCTGCCAGCTGTGCCAGGGGCACCTGTGCGAGGCTCTCGGCGACGGCCATGCGCACACTCGTGACGCTGTCGTTCACCAGCGGCTGCAGCAGACCATAGCGTTGTTGCAGTGGCTGGTTGGCGAGGCGGCGCACCGCGCCCAGACGCAGCAGGGGTTCGCTGGATTGCAGCAGTGCCTGTGCTTCGGGCGCAGGCGCAACACCCGCCTGTCCCAAGGCGGTCAAGGCCGTCGCGCGCATGATGGGGGTTGTGCTGCCGTCCGCCGCCAGCTGCTCCACATCAGGCACGGCCTGCACCTGGCCTTCATGCAATCGCTGCAGGGCGCGTGCGGGGTGGGAGCTGGAGTCGGTGAAGTTCACGCCCCAGTCGCGCACCGCGGCCAGCGCCCAGTTGGCGTCCTTGTCGGTATGACACTGGTTGCAGGCATTGGGCACGCCCATGGTCACGCTCAGATCGGGCCGCGGAATGCGCATGCTGTGGTCGCGACGCGGGTCCACCACCATGTAGGTGGTTTCCGGCATGTGGCAGTTGGCACAGGCCGCACCGCTGGAGGCCTGTGGGTGACGGTGGTGCGCCGGCTGGTCGTAGACTGCCGCCTGGTGACACTGCGCACAGACCCCATTACCGGGGGCCCGCAGCTGCAGGCTGTGGGGCTCGTGGCAGTTGCTGCAGACCACCCCGGCCTGATGCATTTTGCTCTGCACCCAGGAGCCGTACACAAAGACTTCGTCACGTATTTGCCCATCGTGATGGTAAAGCGGACTTTCCGGCAGCGCCAGTCGGTGGGTGTCCAGCAGCGGCTTGCCGTAGTGGTATTCCCCCAGGGTGCCGCGCCGTGAATGGCAGCGGCCACAGCTGTCGATTTGCGTGTTTGCCTCCAGCGGTTCCAGCCGGCTGGCGATGGCGGCACCGTCTTTGAAGGCCCAGTCGCCCCGCTGGCCCAGCGAAAGCGGGAAACCGGCCCCCTCGACTTCCGCGGCGCCGCCGTTTTCCAGCAGCCTAAGGTGCGCTTCTCCGGGGCCGTGGCAGGCCTCACAGCTCACGTCTACCGCGCTGAAGCGGGTATCGAAGCTGCGTGTGGCAGCGTCGTAGCGCTTTTCCACCTCGGTGCTGTGGCACTCGGCGCAGCGCGTGTTCCAGTTCATGTAGGGTCCGGTCCAGTGCAGCGGGTCTGTGTGATCGGTGATCTCTTCCGGATTCAGGTGAAACCAGCGCTGCCCGCCCTCTGCCGCCGGGCGCGTATCCCAGGCAATTTCAAAGGCCTGTAAGCGTCCACGGGAGAGCGGCAGCAGGTATTGCTGCAGTGGATAGATACCGAAGGTGTAGCGCACCGGAAAATCGGCCAGTTTGCCGTCTTCACCTGCCGTGCGGATCAGCCATTGGTCACCCTCGCGGAAGAATGTGGTGGTAACGTCGCGGTGGGTGAAGGTGGCCTCGTCGAAGTCGCCCAGCACCGTGTCCTGCGTTGGCGTGGTCATCGCCAGGTCGTGGTGTGATCCCTGCCACAGCGCGTGCTCTTGCGCATGGCAGCTGGTGCAACTTTCACCGCCGACAAAATCAACGGACGCGTGAACCTGCGCGGCGAGTGCCAGCCAGAAGATAAAGAGTGTGCGCAGCACGGTGTGAATACCTCGACCTGAAGAGGCGTCAGGCTAACCCATGGCCGGCTGATTCCCAAGTATGGGGCGCGAGTTTTCCCGTGGCTGCAATGTGCGCCCCCACAACTGGCGCTGCAGCGAGCCTGTTTCACCGCTCGCGCCGTCCGCCAGCCAGCGGGCCAGAACCGCCGCGACATCCGGGTAATGTAGTGTTGGCGGTGGTGTCGGTCGGGCCAGCCAGGTGCGCAATGCGGCGGGCGTCAGCTCCTCTGCCACGCTGGCGTAGCCGAGTTGGCGCAGGGCCATGGCGTTGGCCAGCTGCTCCAGTTGCCCTTGCAGGGGCCGTGTGAGCACCGGCTTGCGCCAATGCAGACACTCACTCACCAGTTCGAAGCCGCTGTTGCAGATAACGCCCGCGCAACTCGCCAGCGCCTGCTTGAAGGTGGCAACCCGCGCCGGGTGCTGCTTTACGTTGCCGAATGTGGCCTCCGGCAAGCCTGGCCCGAATAGTTCGAAACGCTGCCTTGGCAGCTGTTGCAGTACGTCAATCACGCGCTGCGCGTCCTCGAAGGGCAGATAGACGACGACATGCTCCTGTGGCCGGGTGTCGAGTGCGGGCAAGTCGAGGATGGGTGGCAGCACGTTGCTGGCATACGGGTGCCAGTGCAGGCCAATGCCCCTGTCCACGGGCGCGAAATACTGCATGATCCGTCGGGCCAGCCAATGCCCCGCCGGGGTGGGCGTGGCCCCGCCAAAGGCGTACTGGTGGCCAATGCCGATGGTGGGTATGCCCGCTCTGCGCCCGGCGCGCGCTGCGATAGGCTCGAAGTCGGTGACCACCAGATCAAAACCCTGCAGGGGCAGTGTGCGTATATCCCGCCGGAACTGCAGCAGGTTGTTCTGGCTTGCCGTGCGCCGGTAGCGAACTCTGCCGTCTTCGGTGGCGAAGGTCAGGCCGCGCCGGTGCAGGTAATTGCCGAACGGCGCCATGTCGAAGAGCTGCTCCGGCGCGCGCCCGGAAAACAGCCAGACCACGTCAACATCCAGCCCGCGAAACGCCTCGGCCATTGCCCGTGCCCGGCTGATATGGCCGTTACCGGTCGCTTGCACGCCGTAGAGTATGCGCATCAGGCCAGCCCCAGCAATCCTGCGGTGAGCAGTGCCGAGCCCGCGCCCATGATCGCTCCCGCGGCGGTATCACCGGGAAAATGCACGCCGAGCAGAACCCGTGACATCGCCACGCCGCAGGCCCAGGCGAACACCACTGCGAAGGGGCCGCCATAGAACAGGGTAAGCATCGTCGCCAGCAGGAAGGCCGCTGAAGTATGCCCAGAGGGAAAGCTGAACTGATCGGATGCCGTGATCAGGCTGCGGAAACCCGGAACGGCAACTTGCGGCCGCGGCCGGCGCAGGCTGTTTTTCAGGGTCCAGTAGAGTGTGCGTTCCGCCGCAAGGGCCACAGCCAGCGCTGTGGCGAAACCCTCGGCGTAGGGAGCGTTGAGCAGCCACAGCAGCATCGGCACCAGCACGTGCAGGTAGCCGTCTCCGGAGCGAGAGAGCGCACGCGCGAGAGGGCGCACCGTGCGCCGCTCACCCTGGGGAAAAATGCGGGTGAGCAGGTGAAGGTCGAGCCTGTGCATGGCATTGAGCAGCTTCATGGGCCCAGTGTTGCGCTGCCGCATGGCAACCGCATGACAGCGGTGTGACGGTTTCATGAATTTGTCGGCCCCGCCGCTTAAGAATTCCGCAGGGCGGCTGAGCATTAATAATTTACAGTGGACGGGGGCTCTCCTACCATGCTCGTTTCAGCCGTTGGGTAATACAGGAAGCGCAGGGTGAAACTGGGAATTTTGAAGACCGACGCGGTAAGGCCAGAGTGGGTGCCGGATTTCGGGGAATACCCCGATATGTTCATCGCCTTGCTGGGTCGGCTCGATCCGGCCATCGAGTTTCGCGTGTACGATGTGCAGGAAGGCGTTTACCCGCAGGATATCGACGAAGTGGACGGCTACTTGATTACCGGCAGCAAAAGCAGCGTGTACGACACTGACCCCTGGATTGCCCGCCTGCTGGATTTCGTGCGGGAGCTGCACGCCCGGCGGAAAAAGCTGGTGGGTATCTGTTTTGGTCACCAGTTGGTGGCGCAGGCGCTGGGCGGCAAAACGGAAAAATCACCCAAGGGTTGGGGTGTGGGTATCCACCAGCACCGGTTCCAGCAGCTGCCTGCCTGGCACGACCAGGGGGCTGCCGCGTTTGCCATTCTGGTCAGCCATCAGGATCAGGTGGTGAGCCCTGCTCTGGGCGCCGACGTGCTGGCCGGCAGCGAGTTCTGTGAAAATGCTGTCTGCCAGGTAGGTGAGCACATACTCACGTTCCAGGGGCACCCCGAGTTCGTGCCGGGATATGCGCAGGAGGTGATGCAATTTCGCCGTGAGCGCATTGGTGAAGAGGCCTACACTCGCGGCATGGCTTCGCTGGCGGAAGACGCCGAAGCGGAGCGCGTTGGGCGCTGGATACTCGCGTTTCTGCGCAAGTAAGCCTGCACCCCGCGGGGCTACCAGGTGCCCGTATTGGGCATGGAGGCCCAGGGCTCGGCGGCCGGCAGGCTGTCTCCGGCCTGTAGCAGCTCAACGGAAATACCATCCGGGGAGCGGATAAAGGCCATGTGGCCATCGCGCGGCGGGCGGTTGATGGTGACGCCCGCGTCCAGCAGGCGCTGGCAGAGGGCGTAGATATCCTCCACGCGGTACGCCAGGTGGCCGAAGTTGCGGCCGCCACTGTAGCTTTCCGGGTCCCAGTTCCAGGTGATTTCCAGCAACGGACTGCTCGCGGTGCTGGCGTGCTCGACATCGCCCGGAGCGGCCAGGTAGACTAGGGTGAAGCGCCCGCCCTCGCTGTCGTAGCGGTTCACTTCCACCAGCCCCAGCTTGTCGCAGTAAAAGTCCAGCGAAGCGTCCAGGTCGCTGGCGCGGACCATGGTGTGCAGGTATTGCATGTGGTTCTCCTTAGTGTGAGGCGTACTTTATGGGTGTCAGTCCACAGCTGCAAGTCAGCCGTAAAGAGGCTGTTCAGCGAGCCACTGAACTCCGTAACGTTTGGTAAGGCCTCACTTCTCACAGATGTTGCATTTAAGTAGTGTGCAAGTTGAGGAAAAAATCCAGCGGAAAAATGGATCTGAAGCGGTAATGCTGGAAGAGGATACGTGGCATGAATGATCGAAATCGAGCGATACCTTTCAGTGGCGAAGCGCGCATGAATGAAGGCAGTATTTTCCGTGTACCCACTGATGCTGCAGTCCTTCTGCCCTGGCAGTTGTTACAACTCGAAAGAGGCCATCCCACCGCGCTTGTCTACGATGGGGAGAGCCGGGCCATCCATGTGCAGTACCCGGATTTTGGCGACATCCAAACTCTCCACGGATACACCCTTGATCACTACAATCACATGTTAATGCTCTGTCACAGCGATTTGGAGCACTAGTCGCGATTGACCGACCACCGCCTTGCAGCTAGCAAAGGCCATACCGCCGCACTCCTTGAGGTACAATCCGCCTTTTTCACCGCCGCGACCGGCGGCCCCCAGCGGAGTATCTTATGTGGTTCAAAAACGTGCGGGCATATCGCCTCACAACGCCTTTTTCCCTTGCAGCCGAGCAACTCGAAACCCAGTTGGCACAGCGCCTCTTCCAGCACTGTGCGGCTACCCAGCCGGTATCCCTGGGCTGGGTGCCGGCATTGGGTGGTGAGACAGAAGCACTGGTGCATCCGGTTGACGGCCGTTTCCTGTTGCGCTTGCGTCGCGAGGAGCGTCTGCTGCCGTCCACTGTAGTGCGCGAACAACTGGCGGAGAAGGTCGCGGCGATTGAAGACGACCAGGGGCGCAAGGTGTACCGCAAGGAACGTTTGACGCTGCAGGACGAGATTGTTCTCGATTGCCTGCCGCGCGCCTTCACCCGTTCTGCGTATCTCTACGCCTACATCGATACGCGCGCCAACTGGGTGTTTGTCGATGCCACCAGCGCGGCCCGCGCCGAGGAGTTCCTGAACCTGCTGCGCGAGTGCATCGGCAGCTTCCCGGTGGTGCTGCCACAGGTCAACAATGCGCCAACCGCCAGCATGACGGCGTGGCTGGCCCACCAGAGCCTGCCTCAGGATTTCGCGCTGGGGGAAGAGTGCGAACTGCGCGAGCCCGGCGATGAAGGCGGCGTAGTGCGCTGTCGCGGCGTTGATTTGCTGGGTGAAGAGGTGGAGACTCACCTCAATGCCGGCAAGCAGGTGGCGCGCCTCGCGCTCAGCTGGGAGGAGCGGGTATCGCTGGTACTGGCAGAGGACCTCTGTCTGCGGCGCCTGAAATTCTCGGATGAGTTGCTGAAGGAAAACGAAGATCTGCCGGAAGCGGATCACGCTGCGCGCCTGGATGCGGATTTTGCGCTGATGTCGGACCTGGTAACCCGTCTGCAGGAGCGGGTCATAGACCTGTTCGGTGGAGAAATGGAGTAACGCTGCACGTGGCTGACCTGCCGGTAAGCGCCGACTACCGCCGCCTGTTCCTGGACGAGGCTGTCTTCATGGACCTGCGTTCGCCGGGCGAATTCGCGCACGGTGCTTTCCCCGGCGCCACCAGCCTGCCGCTGATGACCGATGAAGAGCGTGCCCAGGTAGGCACCTGCTACAAGCAGCGTGGGCAGGACGCGGCCATTGCCCTGGGCCACCGGCTGGTGGCCGGTGACGAGCGCGAGCGCCGGGTTGCCGCCTGGTGCGAGTTTGCCCGCCGCCACCCGCAGGGCTATCTGTACTGCTGGCGCGGTGGTCTGCGCTCGCAGACGGTGCAGCAGTGGTTGGCCGATGAGGGCATTGTTTACCCCCGTATCGAAGGCGGCTACAAGGCGCTGCGCCGTTTCTTGCTGGAGGAGCTGGCCCACTCACTGCAGCAGGCGCGCCTGGTACTGGTCAGCGGCCGTACCGGCACCGGCAAAACCCGCGTCATTCACGCGCTGCAGGGTGCGCTGGACCTGGAGGGCATGGCCCGCCACCGCGGCTCGAGTTTTGGCCACCTGCCGGAGCCCCAACCGAGCCAGATCGACTTTGAAAACGCCGTCAGTATTGCTTTTCTGCAGCAGCTCGCGCGCCGTTCCGGCCCGGTTGTGCTGGAAGACGAGGGCCGCCTTATCGGGCGCCTGGCGCTGCCCGAGAATCTTCGGCAACACATGCAGCAGGCGCCGCTGTTGGTGGTGGAGGAGCCGTTGGAGGAGCGCGTGGCGGTGATCCTCGATGACTACATCAATGACCTGGGCGCTCGCTACGCGCTCCGCCACGGGACTGTCGAAGGGCCCGCCCTGCACCGGGCGCGCCTGCTGGAAGGGCTGGACGGTATTCGCAAGCGTTTGGGCGGCGCGCGCCACCAGGCGCTGCGTGCAACCATGGAACAGGCGTTTGACCTGCAGCACAGCAGGGGCGACCCCCAGGTGCATCGGGGCTGGATCCGTGAGCTGCTAGAAGCCTATTACGACCCGATGTACAGCTACCAGCTGGCACAGCGCGATGGCACGGAATTGTTCCGCGGCAATCGCCAGCAGGTGGTCGACTACGCTCGGAGCCAACTGTTTTGCTGACAGTCAGCAGCGTGCAGCGTGACCTGGTGCTGGTAGGCGGTGGACATGCACACGCGCTGGCGTTGCGCATGCTGGCCATGCGGCCCATCGGCGGGCTGCGCATCACCCTGGTGTCGCCCTCGAGCCATACGCCCTATTCGGGCATGCTTCCTGGCCTGCTCGCCGGCCACTACCGTTTTGCGGAAACCCACATCGACCTCGCCCGGCTCTGCCAATGGGCTGGCGCGCGCTTCATCGAGGCCGAAGTCAACGCGCTGGACACCCGTGCACGCCAATTGGGCCTGCCCGGTCGTCCTGTCCTCGGTTACGATGTACTGAGCCTCGACATTGGCTCCCAGCCCGACCTGGACAGCGTGCCGGGCGCGCGTGAGCACGCCACGCCGGTAAAGCCGGTGGCGGAATTCTGGGCGCGCTGGCAGGCGCTGGAAGCCACGCTGTTGCAGGGGGACTGCGTGTCGTCCAGGCATATCGCCCTGGTGGGGGGCGGCGCCGGCAGCGTTGAGCTGGCGCTGGCCATGGCACACCGCCTGCGCGATCGCGCACCCGCCTTCAGCCTGTTTTGCGCGGCTGCAGACATCCTGCCCGGCTACCACCCCCGCGCCAGGGCCACGGCGAAGCAAGCGCTCTCACGTGCGGGTATTGCGGTGCACTGCGCGAGCCGCGTGAGTGCGGTGCGCGCGGGCCAGCTGACGGTGGCAAACGGCGGTAGCACCTCGTTCGATGCGCTGTTCTGGTGTACCGGTGCAGCGGCCGCGCCCTGGGTAGGTGCCAGCGGACTGCGCACCGTGCCAGGCGGCTTCCTGGCCGTGCACGACACCCTGCAGTCAGTGGACGATCCCGTGGTGTTCGCCGCCGGGGATATCGCCACACAGTTGCAACACCCCCGGCCCAAGGCCGGTGTGTACGCCGTGCGTCAGGCGCCGGTGCTTGCAGCCAACCTGCGCAACCTGCTGCTGCAGCGCCCGCTGCGCGCACATCGGCCGCAGCAACGTTTTCTCTCCCTGCTGTCGCTGGGAGAGCGTCGAGCGGTCGCCGAGCGGGGCCCGTTTGTTGCCAGCGGCGCCTGGGCGTGGCGCTGGAAAGACCGCATTGATCGTCGTTTCATGGCGCAGTTCGCGGCATTGCCCGAACACATGTCAGACGCGCCTGCGGATACTCTGCCCGAAACACTCGTCGCCGCCACGCAGGCACCTTGCGGTGGCTGCGGCGCGAAGGTGGGTGGCGACCGGCTGGCGGCGGCACTCGCCGAGCTGCGCCAGCGGTATCCGCAACATTGCCCCACGGCGGACGGTGCCGAGGACGCGGCCGTGGTGACAACCCCGGCAGGCGGTATTCAGTTGCAGAGCCTCGATATTTTACGCGGCCTGGTGTCGGACCCGTGGCTGATGGGACGCATCGCCGCCAATCACGCCCTGTCCGATCTGTACGCCAGTGGTGCTCAGCCGACCACGGCCTTGGCGGCGCTGACCCTGCCGTTCAGCGGCCCGTCTGTGCAACAGCGCGACCTGGTGCAGCTGCTGGCCGGTGCGCTGCATGAATTTGCGGCGGTGGGCTGCCAGCTGGTGGGAGGTCATAGCCTGCAGGGCCCGGAACTGGCGCTGGGGTTTGCCGTGAGCGGCGAGCCCATGGGCGGCGCGGGCCAGTTCCTGCGCAAGCGGGCCCTGCGCGAGGGCGACCGTCTGCTACTGACCAAGCCGCTGGGCACCGGCACCCTGTTTGCCGCCCATATGCAATTGCAGGCCGATGGCCGCGACCTGCACAGCGCGATCGACAGTATGCTGCAGAGCAGCTACACGGCAGCGCGTGTGGCACTGGCGCAGGGTGCCAGTGCGGCAACCGATGTCACCGGCTTTGGTCTCTGGGGGCATCTACAGGAAATGTTGCGCCCGGAGCAGGGCGCCGTGCTGGAGCTGGGGGCCTTGCCTGTGCTCCCGGGGGCACTGGCGCAGTTGGCGGCGGGACGCCGCAGCACCATGCATGAAGCCAACGCCCGCAATAGCGGCGCGGGCGCGGCGACCGACCCGCGCTACGACCTTCTGTTCGATCCGCAGACCAGCGGTGGGCTGTTACTGGGCGTGGCGGAAGCGGCGGCTGCGGGCCTGCTGGCAGCGCTGCATGAGGCGGGCTACCCAGATGCCGCCGAGATCGGTGAGATCGTCCCGCTCAGTGCCGGCACAGAGCCCATCCGCTGCCGCTGATCAAGCCTTGCCGCTGCGCTGTTCCAGCCATCGCCAGAACACGCCGTGCTGGCGATCCCGGCCGGTGAGCAGGTATTCCAGGCGCTGATCGTTTTCCAGTACTGCCTGCAGGCGTTGCGCTTCACCGTCGCGGCCCGCCAGCAACAGGCGGTCACCCATTTCCAGCGGCACATCATCGGCGGGAAACAGCAGGTCCTCTTTCTGCTTGCGAATCATCACCACTTCCAGATGCAGGCGCTCGCGCCAGTTGCTGGGGTCTGCCAGCAGGTTACCCACGGTAATACGCTGGCCGGCGGTCAGCGCGCGGGCCAGGGCCGGCGAGCGACGGTTGCTGATACGGCCCGAGGAGAACTCCGGCGGGTGGTCATTCTGTTGCCGCAGAAACCGCGCCAGGGCGTCGCGGCCAGTGTCGTTGTTCAGCTGTAACAGCTGCTGGATAAAGGGTTCCACCAGCCCCGAGCTGATGCGGCTGAGAATGGTGCCGGCCACCACCATACTGGGCTGGCCCAGAAAGTCCGGTTCCGCCGCCCGGAACAGCGCGTGGCTGGACAGACCGTTTTCCAGCACCACGTGGAACAGCTCCGGGTTCAGGGCCCGCGCTGTGATCAGGATAGACAGGTTGTCGGCGTCATCGCTGGTGGCGGCAACGATGCCCACCGCCTCTTCAACGCCAGCGGCGCTCAATTCTTCCGCCTGGGTGCCACGGCCGGCCACCGTGCCGTGGGGGCAGCCGGCCTGTTCCGGGTCCGGGTGTATTACCGCGACATCCATCCCGCGTTCGCGCAGCAACTGGTACACCGCACGGCCTACACGGCTGTAGCCGCACACGATCCACTTGCCGCGCGGGATCGGCGTGGCCCGGGTGAGGCGTGCGCCGGGGCCGGAATTGAGCCAGTGGTACAGGCGAAACAGGTCGGGCTTGTCGATGGCGAGTTCCAGCCGGCGCACATATTCCTCCACCGGATTGACCACGCAGTCGGTGTTGAAGGAGCGCATGTTGTCGGCATCGTTGCGCGTGTCGGCGCTGGCGTACACGGCCACCTTGTGATTGAGCAGCGTGGCGCTGATGGCCACCTTCAAGTTGATATGCCCCTCGCCGGTCACCGCGATAACCCCCGTACACCAGCGGCTTCGTAACCCCGCCTCGATGAGGTTGTCGGGCAGGTTCGCATTCATGCAAAACGCGGTGACCGGCGCCATGAACTCCACCACTTCCAGCGCTTCCACCTTTTCCTGGTTGTGTTCGATCACTACCACCTGGTAGCCACGGTCAGTCAGTGCGCTGGTCAACATGCGACCGGTGTCGCCGTAACCACACACCAGGTAGAAAGGCTGGTTGAGGTTGCGCACCTTCCAGGCGAGGCGCGCGCGGCGCAGGGCGCGGGTGTAGGCCGGGTCCTGCAGCAGGGAAACAATGGAGCCGATGGAGAACAGCCAGGCAATGACCGTGAGGTAAATGCTGACCATGGTCCACAGGCGCTGACCCGGGGAAAACGGGTAGGGTACTTCGCCGAATCCGATGGTGCTGCCGGTGTAGCTGACCACGTAGAAGGCCTGGAAAAAACTCATGCGCCATGGCTTGCCCTGGTCGTCCACGCCGGGAATCAGGGTGAAGCCGACGGTGGCAATGGCGTAGGCGGTGATGAGTATGACCAGCGGCATGCGCATGCGCCGCAGGAACAGGAAGACCAGAGACTTGTGTACGTGCCGGCTCATGGCGGGTTATTTCCGGCTGAGCCCGGCCGTATCCAGGGTGAGCAGCACCAGTGATGCCAGGTTGGCGAGCAGCGCGCCGCCGGAGAGTGACACGATGGACGCCATGACACGCGGTGTCAGCCCCACCTCCATCACATGCACGGCAATGGCCCACACAACGGCTGCGGCCAGTAGGTGCAGGTTTACGACCAGACTGGAGGCAAGCAGGATCGCTCCCATCTGCGAGCGCTCACCGAACTTGAGTACGGTGGCGATCAGGCTTACCACCAGTGCCGCAAACAGCTCGTACACATCGTGGTGTTGCGGGTTGTCGATGTCGCCGATGAAAAAACCGAAATTCAGTGTTACCGCCAGCAACACGAAAAAACCGAATACCACTTTGCTCATGTTCATAGCTGTTGCATCCCCTGCCTTGGCCTGTCGCCATTATGCGCGAGTCCGCAGCAGTTGCCAGCCCTGTGCACAGGCGTCTTTTCAGCTTTCCAGCAGCGCGCGCACCCGGTCGCGGTAGCCCCGGCTGACCTTGATGCGGGCGCCGGTATCCAGGTGCAGCAGGTACTCGCCGCTGTCCAGGCTCTCGGCACCGGTAATGCCGGTGGCGTTGACGATGGTGCTGCGGTGTACCCGCAGGAAGCGTGCGGGGTCGAGCATGGCTTCCAGCTCCTTCATTGTGACCCGCATGATGTGGGTTTTGCCGCCGGCGTGGATGCACATGTAATCGCCCGCGGCATCGATCCACGCGATGTCGACGGTTTTGATGAAGTGGATCGCATTGCCGTCGCGCACCGTGAGTTTTTCTGGCCAGCCCTGGCGTCCGGACTCTGCCATGGCCTCTACGGTCTGCGCATTGGCGCCGGTCATGCCCATGACCAGGTTCATCAGCCTGGCCTTGTCTCGGGTCGAGGCCTGTTGCTGGTTGAACTGCCAGGCTCGCTCCACGGCCTCCTGCAGGCGCTCTTCTTCAATGGGTTTCAGGATGTAGTCCACAGCGTGGACCTTGAAGGCATCCACGGCGTAGGTGTCGTATGCGGTGACAAAAACCACCATGGGCAGGGTGTCTGCCTGCAGTTCCGACAGCACCTGGAAGCCGTCCATGCCCGGCATCTGGATATCCAGAAACAGCAGGTCCGGCTCGTGCTCGGCGATGGCCTGCAGGGCCTGCTGGCCGTTGCTGCATTCCGCGACGATGTCGATGTCCGGAATGTTGCGCAGTCGCAGCGCGAGTCCGCGTCGTGCAAGGTCCTCATCATCGACAATCACGGTGGACAGGGCCTGCATCAGCGCGCCTCCTTGTATTCCAGTGGTATACGAATTGTGGTGGTAAGGCCATGTGGCTCGGTTGCGCCGAGCCGGAAGCTCTGGTTCTCACCGTACAGTGCACTCAGCCGGTCGCGGATATTGCCCAGCCCCACTCCGCCGCCCTTGGCATTGCGCCCCACGCGCATATCCAGCCCGGGGCCATCATCCGCCACGGCGAGCACCAGCTCGCCATTTTCCAGCGCAGCGCTGACGCCGATGCTGCCGCCTTTGACGGCCGTTGCGATTGCATACTTGATGGAGTTTTCCACCAGCGGTTGCAGCAGCAGGGATGGCATCAAGGCCTCGCGCGCCTGGGGAGGCAGGTCAAAGTGCAATTGCAGACGCTCGCCAAAACGCACCTTCTCGATATCCAGGTACAGGCGCAGGGCTTCAAACTCCTCCGCCACCGTGACCTTTTCCATCGGGTCGTTTTCCAGTGAGTAGCGCAGAAAGCGGCTCAGACGGCCGACCATGGTGTTGGCCAGCTGGGTTTCCTGTTCCAGGATCAGCGTGGAGATGGCGTTAAGCGTGTTGAACAGGAAATGCGGATTGAGCTGATAGCGCAGCATCTTCAGCTGCGCCTGTTGTGCCGTCGATATGGCCGTGAGCAGGCGTTCCTTGTCCGCCTGTACCAGCAAATAATATTTGATGCCGAAATACAGCACGCTCCACACCAGCATCACCCAGAAAGCCGATACCGTGCCCGAAAAATAGTTGTACCAGGCCATGTCCGGCTTGCCCAGTTGTTCATCCGGGAACATCTGCTGAAACAGGGTGGCGCGCAGGCCCATCCAGGCCAGCGCGGCGAGGTAGGAGCCACCAAGTAGAGCAACGCCGCGCCAGGGCAGGGCCCTGTGCCAGGTACGCCGGTACAGGCTGCGCAGCAGCAGGGTGAAACCAATGCCGATGACGCTCACCAGCGGCAGGTAGAACTCATACCCTTCGGGCGGTTTGCTCCACACCATAATGCCGAGGTAATAGGACACGCCCCAGCCGCTCCAGCCCGCCGCCTGGAGCGCCCAGAAGAGAATTGTCTTGTTCTGTAGAAGGTCCGAGGTGCGCATGGCTAGAGTATACGCCGGCCAACGGTCTGGCTTCACCCCGGTTCGTCGCAGCGTACTGTCACTTCATCGCGGTGGACGCCGGTTCAGCCCTTGCCCGCTGCGAAAGCCTGCAGTGCTTCTCCGGTCAAGCGGTAGCCCGTCCATTCGCTCTGGGGCCGTGCGCCGAAAGATTCGTAAAAGCGGATGGCGGGCTCATTCCAGTCCAGTACGTTCCATTCGAAACGACCGCAGCCTTCGGCAACCGCAACTTTCGCCAGATGGCGCAGCAGCGCCTTGCCCGCGCCCTTGCCGCGTTGCGCAGGGTTGACGTAGAGGTCTTCCAGGTACAGTCCGAGACGCCCGAGCCAGGAGGAAAAGTTGAAGAAGTACAGGGCAAAGCCCAGGGCCTCGCCATCCTCCTCGCAGATAACACCGTAGACCCGCGGGTTTTCGCCGAACAGCAGCGCTTCCAGCTGTGGCACGGTGGCCTGCACTTCATCCAGCGCCCGCTCGTAGAGTGCCAGGTCGCGAATGAACTGCAGGATAAGCGGGCAATCGGCCGGGCGTGCCTGGCGAATCGTGAGCGTGCTCATCAGGTACCGCTCCAGCTGCGCTGCATTTCGTAGTAGAGGAAAGAGGCGGTCCAGGTAATCAGGACCAGCCCGGTCAGTGATTCAATGCCGATCAGGTAGCGCAGGTTGCCCTCCGGAAAGATGTCGCCAAAGCCGAGTGTGGTGAAAACGGTGAAGGAGAAGTAAATGCAGTCCAACAGGGAACCGTCGAAAAACTGCCCGTGCAGTGCCCCCCAGCCCGGCGTATTGATCATGAGGTGGTAGGCGACACCAAACACCCAGACTTCAATGGAGTGCGCCACCATGGCGCCGGCGACCCCGACCACAATGCGCGCCCGGTGCACGATATTCAGGCGCGGCAGCAAGCGCGTCATCCAGTGCAGGAACTCGTAGTGGATCGCCACGGTGAGCATGACGATGAGCATATTGACGGCAACGAGAGCGAACAAGCGCGATGCTCCACACTAATTTCCGCCAGTTTAACGAAAAAAGCGCCGGCGCGCGCGAGGCACTCCGGCGCAAAAATGGCGCTGGTTACTGCTGCTGAGCCGCCAGCACTTCCTCGACAGTGGGACCTTCCATCGTCACGTGCTCACGCGCCTTGATCTGGTCGGGGCGGATGTCTGCCACGTTGGTCATGAACTGGCTATACCACTTGCGCACCAGATGGATGGGGCCATCGCCATCGCACATCAGCGGGTTGTCGATGATGCACTTGTTGTTCCAGATCGCCACGTCCTGATGGAACGACTCGATGTTCTTTTCCGTGTACTCATCCAGCATCTTCTGGTTTTCCTCGGGGCTCATGCTCGGGTCCTTGCGCATCATCACACCGAAGTTGATGATGAAGTTCTCCATGTCCACCGGCACATGGCTGACCAGCAGGTGTACCGTCATGGGGTGACCATCCATGCTGCCGGTCATGGTGGTGGTCATGTAGGCGGGGCCCTCGTAGGTCGCCACGCTGGTGATCAGCCCGGCGTCACCCTCGGTGAGAATCTGGTGTCCACCGACCATGTATTGGACGAACTTGTGGCCGTCCATGGTGTTGCGGAAGGATTTCACCGTGGAGTAGTGGATAGGTCCGAAGTGGGCCATGTCTGCCATGTTGTCCACCAGCTCGCGACCCAGGGTTTCAATGGGGATAGCGCGCATTTCCCAGTCGGTCCACTCGCCCGAGTACCAGTCTGCCATTTCCGCCGGCTCCTGGCCGGGAATGGGGGCGTTGTTTTCCGGGTCCTGCCACACCAGCACCAGGCCGTTGCGTTCCAGCACGGGCCAGGATTTGATCACCGCCTTGTCGGGAATCTTTTTGGCGTAGGGGATATCGTCGCACACGCCGTCCGCACCCCAGCTCCACAGGTGGAAGGGGCACACCACGGAATTGCCACAGACCTTGCCGCCGCTTAAGTCGCCGCCCATGTGGGGGCAGTAAGCGTCCAGAATGTGTACCGCACCATCGTCCTCACCGCGGTAGGCGACGAGTTTGGTCCCAAATACTTCCAGCATGCGCGGAGTGGTGGTAACACTGGCGGCATTGCCGATCACGTACCAGCCACGGGCGTAGCGCTCTGGCCGTGGCTCGGCCTTGATGATATAGGGCTCGATTTTCTGTTGAACAGTCATGGTTTTCTCCGCTGCAGTCAGCTGCGTTTTATGGTTGCTGTAATCAAAGGAAAAAGTCGGTGTTGGGCTGCCCCATCAGGTTGCCGCCGAGGTTGCGGCCGAACTTGAAGGGGTTGTTGGCTACGTGGGTGCGCCCTGCGTTGATATCCAGCCAGGCGCGGTTCAGTGGATGGCCGCGATGGATACCCTGGGCGCCGCAGGCAATGAACATGGCATTGATCGCATCGGCACACTTGGCACCTACGCGGGCGGCGTCAAAACGCATTTTGATGCGCTCTTCCATTGGCAGGGAGCTGCCTTCGCGCGCAGCGTCCAGCATGGAGTCGAAGTTGCGGAACATGATGGTTTCGCACTCATCCACCGTGGCGATGGCGTTGGCCAGGGCCATTTGCGCATCCGGGTCAGTGGCGATCTTGTTGCCATCGTTCAGGCCCACGCGCTCGCGGTTTACTTTCACGTAGCTGTCGGTCACACCGCGCAGCGCACCGATGGCCGAACTGCACACAGCGCGCACAAATATCTGGCCGAAGGGCAGACGGAAAATGGGGTGCGTGTTGACCGCATTGCCGGGGCTGTTGCACTCAAAGCCGTGAATTGAGCGGTGTGTGCGGTATTCCGGCACAAATGCATCTTTCACCACGATATCGTGGCTGCCGGTGCCTTCCAGGCCGCTTACATCCCAGTTGTCGACGATCTGGTAGTCGCTGCGCGGCACCAGGAAGGTGCGGTAGTCAGGCGCTTCGCCTTCCTTCTCGGCGGGAATCATGGCGCCGAGGAAGGCCCAGCCGCAGTGTTTGGAGCCGGAGGAGAAACCCCAGTGGCCGCTGAGTTGGTAGCCGCCTTTCACCCGCGTGACCTTGCCCACGGGCATATAGGAAGAGGAGATCAGCACGCTGGTATCTTCGCCCCACACGTCTTGCTGGGCGCGTTCATCGAACAGTGCCAGCTGCCAGTTGTGAATGGCCACCACGCCCAACACCCAGGCCGTGGACATGCAGCCCTCGGCCAGCGTCATCTGTACACGGAAAAACACTTCCGGCTCCATCTCGTAGCCGCCAAAGCGGGCAGGTTGCATGATGCGGAAGAAACCCGCTTCCTGCATGTCGCGCACGGTAGCCTCGGGCAGGTGGCCCAGGCTGGCGGCTTCATTCTGGCGCTCGCGCAGGGCGGGTACCATCTTGCGGGCGCTGGCGTAGAGGCGGTCGATGTCGTTCAGTTGTTGTGCGGTCATGGTTATTCTCCGAGTCCGTGTTACGTTGATACCGACTATCCCCCTCCACAGGCAAGTCGCTCATACCTCATCTGCGGTATAAACAGGGCCGAAAAGCGTGAGGGTTGATCCATGTCAACAGATCCGATGCGAGTAACGAGAGCCCCCTGATCTGTCAACTGATCTATAATGAAGACATGCACCATTCGCTGACGTCAGCCATCGTTCTCCTGTTCGCGGCCACCATGGCCATGGCGGCAGATACCACCGTTTATCGTTCCGAGGGGCCCAACGGCACGGTGCATTTTTCGGACGTGCCACCCGCCGAGAGCGGCAACACCGAAGTGCTGCGTATTCGCGCTCCCGAAGCAGGTGACCCGGCGGCGGCAGAACAACAGCTGAAGGCCATGCGTTACAGCACAGATCGACTGGCGGAGAGCCGTCGCGAGCGTGAACTCGAGCGCGAGGTGGCGCGGCTGCGGGCGCAAGTGGATGCTCAGTCCACCCGGCAGCAGCCTGCGCCTGAAGTGATACGCTATGTGCCTGTTTACCTGCCGCCCGTGGGTGTTCCCTGGCGCCCCGGACACAGGCCGCGTCCGCCGCACCGGCCCGACGCGCTTCCGCCCCTGCAAACCCCGCAGCCACTGCCGGGTATTCTTCCCGGGCGCAACAGCCAGCTGATGCGTCCCATCGTTTCCGACCGCTGAAACCGGTTTGGCGCCTGCGTTGTCACTGATACAGCAGCCTTTCACACAATGCCGAAGTCTGGAGCAACGCCATGGAACGGATGATGATTTTCGCTATGCGTACACCGGCATTCGGTGTGGGCAGGGAAGCGGCAATGCCCGACATGCTCTGGGTGTCTGAAGACCCGGAGGGTGGCTGATATGCCAGCTATGCAGTCTTTCTCAGTGGCTCCCAGCGAAGGCCGCTGCGCGCCATGACGACATTGACAGATGCCAACACCGTCGTCCAGAACCGCGCTATGCAGTACTTCGCCAGCCACGAGCGTCTGTGGCTGTTCGGCTATGGCTCTTTGATCTACAAGGTAGACTTTCCCTACCTGCAGCGCCGCCCCGCGGGGATCCGCGGCTGGCAACGGCGATTCTGGCAGGGGTCTCACGATCACCGCGGTACGCCCACGGCACCTGGCCGTGTTGTCACACTGGTCGCAAGCGAGGGCGCGCTGTGCCAGGGCATGGCATTCGAGATTACGCCGGACGTGTTTGAACACCTCGACCATCGGGAAAAAAACGGCTACTTGCGTGTTGTGGTGACGCTCGAGTTCGAAGAGGGGCCTCGCGAAGAGGCGTTAGTGTATATTGCAGGCGCCGATAACCCCGCATACCTTGGGCCCGCCAGCGAGGCGGATATTGCCGCGCAAATCAGTGCCTCCGTTGGCCCGAGTGGATCCAACCGGGATTACCTGCTGCAGCTCGCTGCGGCATTGCGGGCGCTGGAAGCAGAAGATGCTCATGTATTTGGCCTCGAACGCGCATTGCGCAAACGGGAGTGAACATGGAACCCGGTTTCTGGCACGAGCGTTGGCAACACTATGAAATAGCTATTCACGCGACCGCCGGGTCTCTTGGGTGATGTGCAGGCAACCTATGATCGTGCTGCGCTGGTGGCGTTACCCGCCCCAATGCGTCAGCGCGACACCGCGCGTCTGCGCCGCATCCAGCAGCTCAACCAGTAAACCCAGAATGCTGGCCTGGATCGAGCCGGTAAGTGATTTGGCCTCGCTGTCGGTGTGGGCCTGGACGAAACGCCCTATTCTGAAGCCAACCTCGTTGAGTACGATGATGGCGATGAAGAGTACGACGACGATGGCAACACTGCTGTAGCCATGGTGTTAACGATCGGCATGGAGCGTCGGGTTGCAATCTGGTTGCCGTCGGCCGGAATTCTATAATATGAAATTCAGGGAAAGCGAGTTGGCATTCAGTGAATATGTGGGGGCGCGCCGCAATGTCTGGAAGGGTGCTGATAGTCGTGTTGCTGGTGCTGGCTCTATCGGCCTGCACCAGCTACGCCGCCCTCGCCCACCATTAGCCTGGCACGGACGCGGGCGCTTACTTGAAAGCGACAATCAACGGCTACTTTGATGGCCGGATGCACGATCATGATCATCTTATCAGGCGCTTCAATGAACATGTTGCCGATGTCAGGGCAGCCATTGACCCTGAGCGACTGCTGGTTTTCGAAGTGGCAGATGGCTGGGAGCCACTCTGTGAGTTCCTTGACGTGCCCATGCCGCAGGAACCGTTCCCGAATATCAACGATACTGAGGCTGTGCAGGGGATCATTAAGTCCATTATGGACAATGGGTTCCAGGCGGCGCTTGGTTATAAAGGGTAGATAAGCGGAATAGGGTTGCACACCAAGCCTGTGCAAGGCGGGTGACGTGAGGACGCGATTTATGTAGGTGACGATGGCGCCCCATCGTTTCCGACCGCTGAAACCGGTTTGGCCCCTGCGTTGCTATTGATGCAGTAGACTTTCACACAATGCCCAAGTCTGGAGCAACGCCATGGAACTGGTGATGATTTTCGATATGCGCACCCCCGCGTTCGGTGTGGGCAGGGAAGCGGCCTATGTCGCAGCGTTGGATATGGCCGAGTGGGCCGACCGGGTGGGTTTTGATGTGCTGGGTTTTGGTGAGCATCACTGCGCGGACGACGGCTATAACCCATCGCCGTTGGTTCTGGCCGCGGCGATGGCGGGCCGCACCCGGCAGGTGGCATTGCGCACCGCGGTGTTGCTCGCGCCGCTGTATGACCCGGTGCGGCTGGCGGAAGACCTGGCGGTAGCCCAGCTTGCCAGTGGTGGGCGCATGCAGCTCGGCCTGGGTTTCGGTTACCGCCCGGTCGAGTTCGCCATGTACGGGCAGCGCGTGGAAGAGCGCTTCGAGGTTACCTGCAATACCGCGCGCTTGCTGAAACAGGCCTGGGCCGGCGAGCCCTTTGAGCACGAGGGGCGGCCCTGCCTGGTATCTCCGGTGCCCGTCAAGCCGGTGCCCGTTCTGCTGGGTGGCATGGCGCCGAAAGTGGCGCGCATCGCCGCCCATATTGCCGATGGCTTTCTTGTGCCCCTGTTCCCACCCAAAGTGTGGCAACCCTACCGCGACGAGTGCCTGCGGCTGGAGAAGCCGGACCCGGGCCCGTACCCGCAACAGGGGCCTACTTTTCTCTGGGTATCCGAAGACCCCGAGGCAGACTGGCAGTGGATCGCACCGCATATCCTGCATGTGCTGGATTCCTACTCCCGCTGGACCGCTGACGCCTACGGCACGCCACAGGGCCCCTATGCGGGCGGCATGACGGCCGACACAGTGCGCGAAAGCGGTGCCTACAAGGTGTTGCGCCCGGAAGAAGTAGTGGCCATGGCCAATGCGCTGGGCGACCACAGCTCGCTGTATCTCACGCCCCTGTTTGGTGGCATTGACCCTGCGCGGGGGTGGGCCATGCTGCAGTTGTTCGAGGAACAGGTGTTGCCGCACCTGCCGCGCAACGGGGTCAAGCCGCTGTGGGGCATGCCCGCCTGAATCGCACATTCAGGCCGGGCAGCCGTTGCTCACGTCACTGGTTGGCGAGGCGCTTGCCTTGGGAAATTGCATAGGCAGCCGAGCGTAGCGCGAGCACCGGGTCGTCACCGGGGTTTACACCACTGGCCAGCCGGTTGGGATCGAAGTTGACCGGGTCGCATGTGCTGCCGCTAGCCTCAGTGAGCTGCAAGCGGCCCACGGTGACCGCCTCCCGTTCATCCGGCCACAACTGCGAAGGATCGCTGGTAGTATCCCCGGGCTGCCCCAGTATCCATCGCCATTCGAACCACGCCTCTCCTTGCTCGCTCAGGGTCTGTGCGAGCCGTTCCTCAAGAAAGGCGGCAGGCAGTGCTTCCCGCTCGCTTTCCGTCAGGCGCATCTCCCCCTCGCCGGGAACCAATTGCCAGCGGAAGGGCTGTATCGTGCCGTCCGCCTGTGCCGCATGGAAGGTGTGTATGCCGTAGTAGCTGTCCCGTGTGTACGCCGCCGCTGGCGCACGTGCCCGCACCCAGGCGCCCTGCCGGGCAGCTTCCGGGTTGGCGGCCAGGTAGCGCTCGCGATCCTCAGGGGTGGCCGCGCCGGTTTGTATCAAGTGATTGATACGGAGCAGACCCAGAAACTGCTCTGGATTCTTGCCCGCAAACAACGGTGTGGACAGGCCGGCCAGCTGGTGCACCTGGCCATCAGGCAACTGGATTTGCACGGCCATGCCACGCGGGCTGAGAGCGCGTTCGTCCGCCTGCGGGTTGCCGCCCGCCATGGAAAAGCGAATGATCACGGGCGCTTCCGCGGCGAATAACGGTGACGTGAAGCGTTTTGTTGCCTCCTCGTCGGGCAGGAACCGCCCCGCCGCGCAAACACCTCGGGCGTGTCCTTTGCGGACCCCCGGATGCGCGCCACTGAGCGCTGCAAAGATCTCAATGAAGTCGGTGGCGTTCGCTGTCGCTGGAGAGGCGGTGCTGACTGTTGGAGGCGTTGCCACTTGTGCGGCCTCAGTATCGTCCGTGGTGGCACTGCTGGCGTACGCCGTGCATGCCATCAGCAATGCCGTGACCAGGGTATATTTTGGTCTGTTGTGAAAAAGCATGTAGAACCTCATGGGGTATTCAAGCAAGGCGGCGCACAATGCGGTCGATGAATTCCTCGGCGGCCACCATGGCCACGATCACGGCGATGAACGTCACGACGCCGTGCAGTGGGCCGCCAAACACAAACGAATCACCAAGCGCCAGGTCAATGGCCCACAACATCACGAATTTGGAGAGGAATAACACCAGCCACATAGAAAGGATGCGGATGAAGCCCCACAGGAAGCCGCTGCGACCGACAAACCACGCCGCAATACGGTGCTCGACCACCAATGTACCCTGGAGTAGCAATTGCAGCAGCAAAGCCGCCACCAGCGTTACGCTGAACGAGGAAATCTGTACAGGCTGCCAATACTCCGCGCACAGGTTCAACACGACAAGATCGACGAGGATGGAAACAAGATACCGGAGGAATAGACGCTGCCGTTCACTGGGTGGTGTAAATGGCTGGCGGGAGACGTGGTGGTGTAGTTTCATTTTGATGCTTCGCCCTCGCCCGCCGTTGCTGGCTTGCAGCAGCGTAAAAAGCCGACAGTATACTGCAGTGGCTTCGCGCTACACGCGGCCCGGTCAGCGCCAAAACCTTCGGCGCCAACGACGCGCAAGTGCTCTATGGCATGGTCTCGTGCAACGTGGTCAGTTGCTATCGCGGAAAACCGCCCGTTGGCGACGGAATGCAACAGCAGCCAGCCCTGCGACCAAGGCGAGAAGCGCGTAGAGCCAGTATTGCGGCAGCGTAGGCACCGCGCGAAGTTCGCCTTCGGTGAACTCCAGGCGCATGGTTTGCGTGGGGCCGTCGCAAGTCGCGGTCCCTACTCCCCCCCAGTTGGTGTTGCCAATAGCGGGCCGAATTGCATATCCGGCGCCGCAGGAGCATTCACCTAGATTGACGCCCAGGGCGCGAGGTGTTCCCGGCTCCGTACCGATAGAGCATAGCCCCACATTCCAGGTGTTGCCTTCGCAGGAAAATGAAGCATTCTCGGTGGATGTGTCAGCTAGCGCCGCGGCAATCTGTGTTGCTACTGTTTGATCATTACAGGACAGACCGGTGAGATCGTTGCTGCCGGACAGCGTCACCGAGCGCCAAACGCCAGAGCTCAGTTCTCCTGTGAATGAAACCCAGTTGTCGAACTGTGGTTGCCCGGTCGGATAAGCCTGCCCCGAGGCGAACTCCTCCTCGTAGACCGCCGACAAGGCATTGACGGAAAATAACGTTACCAACGCTAGAAATGGCCAACATACACGCTTCATTACAGGGGCTCCCCTATTAGTTGACGACTGTGTGTCGCCTTGTTCTTTGAATGTTTGCTTCAGGCTTGAAAGGGGTCGGTTTATCCGGCCTGGCTGCGGGAGCTTTTCGCAACCAAAATCCACGCCGGTACCCCATGCAAGTTTGACTGCGGTTACGCAAAAATCGTGCCAATGCAGTAATGGCGGGCGCGTCAGCGAACAGGGGCATGCCAGCCACCTCGGTGTGTAAAAAAAACTGACAGACCGCTGGGGCGACTGCAGTGTCCGCGGTGGTGGCAACACAATGAGATTGACTCTCACGCAGCTGAGCCGGGCCTTCTAATTATCGGCGCGCTGCCGAGCGCGAGGGCGATAGCGCAATCGCATTGCTAGAGGAAGTAGAGTTACATGCAGAGCTTGCTGAAGTGTGCTCGGTGACCAAAGTTCGACAGGTTGCTTTGGACGAAATCAATCGTGGTGTTGAGGCCCTCCAGCGCGAGCTGGTGAAATAACTGCGATGGCCTACAACGGCAATGTGATCGAGTGCTTTAACCATTGCCGAGGTGCCTGTGCGGAGCTCGGCGCAGCGGTGATGACGCTGCATTGCGGCTTGCGACAACAACGGGCCACCGGGGGAGGCCGGCGAGAATATCGATGAGGCGGTTCAGGATGCTGGCCGTGCGGTGGAAGGCGCCACCGACAAAAAATACAGGCGCCCTGAGCGCGGTCTGCTGCCGTCGTCAGCCAGGCACTGTTTGCTGCAGCTGGCAGGAAAGGTACGGAATAGGTGGTGCCCGGAGACAGAATCGAACTGCCGACACGGGGATTTTCAATCCCCTGCTCTACCAACTGAGCTATCCGGGCATGTACTGCTATTGCGGAGGGTGCGTATTAAAACCGTAGTGGCTGCGGGAGTCAAGCGGTGGTGGGGTGGCTTGATGACATCCCGGTGAAGATGCGACTACCCGCCGCTTGGGCTATGCTGAGGGCACGGACAAATGGATAGCGGTAGACGAAGGAGCTGACATGGCAGAGTCCACTGGCAAGAAAACCTCCGCGCAGCAGCAGGAGCTGGATTCCGGCAAAGAGGCCGCAATGGCCGCCTACCAGAACATGCTGGAGGCCCAGCAGCATTTCCGCCAGGCCGCAGAGGCGGCGGGCCTGGATCTCAAGCAAGATGCCATGAAGCAACTGCTCAAAGGCAAGGACAAAGCCGATGAGCTCGGCCACGAAGTGGAGCGCTACGTTCACGACAAACCCCTGGCGACCATAGGCATTGCCTTCTTTGCAGGCTTGCTGGTCTCGCGGTTGCTGTCTCGGCATTGAGCCCGGTACCCGAGGAGCCTGCGCGGGATCCCGCTGCAGGTGAGCACAGCCACGCAGCTGAACCCGGCGCTGCCGCCAACGAGCAGGCCCGTGAAGGTGACGTCGCCCGCGCGGGTGCAGGTCTGGAAGCCGAGTTGCGAAACTGGCAGGCGCTACTGCAGCAAGCTCTGGAGGCGGGCAATGCGTTTTCCCGGCTCGCGCTGCTGGAGTTGCAGCTGGCTGTCGGCGATGCCGGTCGGCTGGCGTTGGTCGTGTTGGCCGTGGTGCCCCTGGTGATCTTTGCCTGGCTGGGTTTAAGCGTGTTGCTGGCGTGGTGGGCGTATGCCGCATTGGAATCGGTGGCGCTGGGGCTGGTGGCGTTTACCGGGCTACAGGCATCGGCCTTACTGCTGCTGTGGTTGGCGGCGCGGCGTTATGCCCGCAGCCTTGCACTGCCGGCGACCCGACGCCAGTTGCGCGCCATAATGGAGGCGGACAATGGCAACAAGCCGCAAGCAGAGAATCCGTGAGTTGCAAGCCGCGGAGAGTCGGCTGGATGCGCATTGGCAGCAGCTGCAGGCCAACGGTGAGGGGCGGATTGCCTACCTGCGGGCGGCGCACCCTGGCTGGCTGGTGGGCGGTGGTTTCCTGACCGGGTTCATCGTGGATCGGGTGCTGTCGGCCAGTGTTCGCAATCCACGTGCCTCCCGCTTGCTGCGCCACGGCGTGCGGCTCTGGCCCCTGTTGCCGCGTAACATTCTGCGTGCCGTATTCAGCGGAGGTAGCCCGCTACCATGAGTGAAGCGCGTGTTCCTCCCGGCACTCTGTCACTGCGCATCCTCGCTGCACTGGCGGTGCTCTACACGGTGTATTTCGCCAAGAGCCTGCTGATGCCGGTATTCGTGGCGTTGTTCTTTGCCCTGCTCTTGAACCCCCTGGTAAAACTGCTGAAGCGGTTCTATGTGCCGCGCACGGTTTCGGCGGTGCTTATTCTGGCGCTCATTGGCGGCCCCCTGAGCTTGCTCGGCAGCCAGCTCGCGGAGCCGGCGCAGCGCTGGGCGGAAGCGATACCGCGGCTCACCGAGAAGCTCTCGGATGAGGTGGACAATCTCACCGACAAGCTTGCACCCCAGGCAGAGAAACCCCCGCAGCCGGAGGAGGGCTTCAGCTTCTTCGGCCTGTTTGGCGGTGACAGCGACGAGGCTGAGAGCAACGATGGCGAGAAGGGTGAACGCAGGCCGGACCGGGTGAGCGAGCGCCTCAAACAGGGCGGTCTGGAGTTATTGTTGGCCACCCTGGGTGCGGCACCGGTGGCGATCGCCCAGCTATTCACAACAGTCCTGTTGATTCTGTTCCTGCTCATTTTCGGCTCGCGCCTGTTTACCGCCTTCGTGGAGATATTCCCCGGGATTAACGACCAGCGCGCATCCCTTGAGCTGGTGCACACGGTACAGGTGGAGCTGTCGCGCTACATTCTCACGGTGAGCCTGATCAATGCCTGCCTGGGTCTGTCTGTGGGGGGCGTGCTCTGGGTACTGGGTGTACAGGACCCGCTGCTCTGGGGCGTGATGGTGGGCATGCTGAACTTTGCGCCCTACGTGGGCCCGCTGCTGGGCGTTGTGCTGCTGTTGCTGGCCGGTGTGGTGCAGTACGGCCCGGTGGCCTATGCCCTGCTGCCGGCCCTGGTCTATTTCAGTATCAACCTGGTCGAAGCGCAGGTGATCACGCCGCTGGTTTTGGGGCGCAACATGCGGCTCAACCCACTGGTGATTCTGGTGTGGCTGCTGGTCTGGGGCTGGCTGTGGGGGTTTGTGGGTGTGCTGCTCGCGGTGCCGCTGCTGGTGTGCCTCAAGCTGGCCTTCGGCCAGACCACTGTGCTGCGCTACTGGATGCAGCTGATCGAGACTCGCGCCTGATCAGCTGTTCGAGGGCGGCACATAACCTTCGGCACGGTCGTGTTCTTCCCCAGCGAAGAACTTGTCCATTTCCTCCTGCAGGTATTTGCGCGTCGCGGGGTCAATCAGGCTCAACTGCTTTTCGTTGATCAGCATGGTCTGTTGCGCCTGCCATTCGTTCCAGGCCTGTTTCGACACATTGTCGAAAATATCCTGGCCCTTGGGGCCGGGGTAGGGTGGTGCGTCAAGGCCTTCCAGTTCCTGCTGGTAGCGCTTGCAGAATACGGTTCTGGACATGTGTATGCTCCGCGGTCAGAGGCTTGCCAGCAACCGGGCGACCGGTGCGGCAAGGCCGATTTCAAGGGGTTTTTGCACGTTATACCAGAGCTGGTCACTGGCTTCCATGACGGCCTCGGGTTGTATTGCCAGCTGCACGTGCAGGGGCTGAATATCCAGGTGGTAGTGGCTGAAGGTGTGACGAAACGGCGGTCCCGGGAGCGTTGCCGCAGGTTCGCGGCCGAGCCGGTCGCGGCACCACGGGGCGGCGGCCTCAACCGAATCCAGTTCGGGAAAGCACCACAGCCCTCCCCAAATGCCGCTCGCCGGGCGCTGTTGCAGTAGCACGTGGCCCTGCCGGTCACGCAGGATCAGAAACACGGTCGAGCGAACCGGCAACACCTTGCGCGGCTTCTTGCCCGGGAACTCACCCTCACGACCCTGCGCATGTGCGCTGCAGCTGTCCTGTAACGGGCAGTCCGCGCAGCGGGGCCGGCTGCGTGTGCACAGGGTGGCCCCGAGGTCCATCATGGCCTGTGTGTAGTCGGCCACGCGGCGCTGCGGTGTGTGCTGCTCGGCGAAGTCCCACAGCTGGCGGTGCACGGCCGTTTGCCCGGGCCAGCCGGCAACCGCGTGATAGCGCGCCAGTACGCGCTTTACATTGCCATCCAGAATGGACGCCCGTTGCGCGAAGGCAATGGCGAGGATCGCCCCGGCGGTGGAACGGCCGATGCCGGGCAGGCTCTGCAGTCCTTCCAGGTTGTCTGGAAAGCTGCCGGCGTGTTCGCTGCACACCTGCTGTGCCGCGCGGTGCAGGTTGCGCGCCCGCGCGTAGTACCCCAGCCCGGTCCACAGGTGGAGGACCTCATCGGTGGGCGCTGCCGCCAGCGTCTGCACATCGGGGAAGCGCTGCATGAAACGCGCAAAATACGGAATAACCGTGCGCACCTGGGTTTGTTGCAGCATGATCTCCGACACCCAGACCCGGTAGGGGCTGGTATCGTATTGCCAGGGCAGGTCTTTGCGACCGTGCTGGTCAAACCAGGTGAGCACGCGCCCGGCGAATGAAGGTTGTTTAGGCATCAGCGTAGTGTACTGCAGTTCCGCTGGCACATAGCGTTATCACCCGGACAGGGCCGAATCCTTTCCCGTTGCGTAAATTGGACATGATGAAAGTAGAGACGGTTTGCAAACGATGAAGTTGCTGGTTGCCGCCGTGGTCGCTGCCGCATCACTCACGGTGGCTGGCTGTGGCGTGGTACTGGGGCAGAAGCAGCCCGCCGTGGCGATAAACACGGTTATCTACACTCCGCCAGATTGGCCGGAGCCTTTGGAGGCCGATGTTTACCGGCCCCGGGGCACAGGGCCTTTTCCCGGGATGCTGCTGGTGCACGGTGGTGGCTGGGAGCGGCGTAGCCGCGATGACATGACGCGCCTGGCGCGCTACTACGTGGGTAAGGGGTATGTGGTGATGAACGCCAGTTACCGTTTTGCCCCCGAAGCAAAATACCCCGCGCAGGTCTACGACCTGCAGCAGGCCATGCACTGGCTGCACCGCGAGGCACTGGAACTGCAGCTGGATACACAACGTATCGCCGCCTTCGGCTACTCGGCCGGTGCGCATCTGTTGAGCCTGATGGCGCTGGCGGCAGGCACCGGGGATGATCTGGACAGGCCCTGGGGCGGTGCGCAGACACGCCCGGCGGTAGTAATCGCCGGCGGCTCCCCCATGGATTTGCGCAAGTACCCCGGGGGCAAGCTGGTGCCACAATTCCTGGGTGGGCGCATCACGGAAATTCCGGAAACCTTTGCCGCTGCTTCCCCGGTGACGCGGGTGCACGCGGGCGCGCCGCCGTTCTACCTGTTCCACGGCGGCGCCGATACCCTGGTGACCATCGACCATGCCGAAGAGTTTGTCAGCGCCCTGCAAGCCCACGATGTGCCGGTGGAGCTGGAGCGATTGCCGGCCCGCGGTCACATTCTCACTTTCCTGACCGTGGGCAGCGCGCTGCCCGCCGCCGACACGTTTCTGCAGCGTTACCTGCAGGCCCCGGCGGGGTAGCAGGCGCGACGTTGCAGGCCTCCGGGGCGTTGCGCTCTTAGTCTGTGCCGCCGCGCCGCCACTGGTGGTAGCGCTGCAGCCAACGCAGGACGCGCTCCGGTGCGTGGGCCTTCTTCCACGCGCCGGCGGCGTATTTGTTGGCTTCGGCCAGCGTGGGGTAGGTGTGGATAGTGCCGAGGATTTTGTTCAACCCCAGGCCGTGACGCATGGCCAGCACAAACTCCGCCAGCAGATCGCCACCCTGAGTGCCAACGATGGTGGCGCCCAGAATACGGTCGCGCCCGGGCACGGTGAGCACTTTCACAAAGCCCCGGGTGGCGCTGTCGGCGATCGCCCGGTCCAGCTCGGCGAGCTCGAAGCGGGTAACTTCGTGGGGGATGCCGCGGTCGATGGCCTCCTGCTCACTCAGGCCCACGCGCGCCACCTCCGGGTCGATGAAGGTGGTCCAGGGGATCACAGCGTAGTCCACTTTGAAGCGCTTGAATTGCCCGAACAACGCGTTTACGGCCGCGTACCACGCCATGTGTGCTGCGGTGTGAGTGAACTGGTAGGGCCCGGCGACATCCCCCGCGGCATAGATGTTGGGGTAGAGGGTTTCCAGATAGTCGTTGGTGTTCACAGTGCGATTGGTCGGAATGCCGAGCTCCTCCAGGCCGTAGCCTGTAAGCCGCGCCTGTCGGCCTACGGATACCAGTAGCTGGTCGAAGGGCACGGCCAGCTCGGTGCCGGCGTGTTCCACGATCAGCCGCTTTTCGCCCGCGTCCTGCTCACAGCGCAACGCCGTATGTCCGGTGAGCACCTGCACGCCGTCTGCCATCAGCGCCTCGCGCGCCAACTCGGCGACCTCCAGGTCTTCCTTCGGCAGGATACGGGGGCCGCGTTCTACCTGGGTGACATGGGCGCCGAGCCGGGCGAAGGCCTGGGCGAGTTCGGAGCCAATCGGCCCGCCGCCCATTACCACCAGGCGTTGCGGTAGAGCGTCCAGCTCGGCGAAGCGCTCCCAGAGGGTATCGCTGGTGACATACCCCGCGTCTTCCAGCCCGGGCAGGTCCGGCACCAGCGGCGCGGCCCCGGCGGCAATCACGATCGAGCGGGTGGTCAGGCGCTGTGTGCCGCCGTTGTTCAAGGCGATATCCACCGTCCAGGGGTCGATAATGCGGGCATAACCCTGCAGCACCTCCACGCCGAGGCCGGTGTAGCGCTCCACGCTGTCGTGAGGCTCGATGGCGGCGATGATGCGGTGGATACGCGCCATGATGGCGGGAAAGCTGAACTGTGGCTCACCGGGGTTGAGTCCGTATGCATCGGCGTGGCGCATTTGCTGCGCCACTTTGGCGCTCTTGATCAGTGCCTTGCTCGGTACACAGCCGTAGTTGAGGCAGTCACCTCCCATCTTGTGCGCTTCTACCAAGGTGACTTTCGCCTTCACTGCCGCGGCGATGTAGGCAGACACCAAACCGCCGGCGCCTGCCCCAATCACTACCAGGTTGCGGTCGAAGCGCGCCGGCCGCTGCCAGCGCCGGTACACGCGGCGGCGCTGTATGGTGCCCACCAACAGCTTGGCGACCCAGGGAAAAAGGCCGAGCAACACAAATGACAGCAGCAACTGCGGGGAAAGAATGTCGCCGATACGCTCAATGCCGGCGAGTTGAGTGCCGGCGTTCACATACACCGCGGTACCCGCCAGCATGCCTGCCTGGCTGACCCAGTAGAACGTCCAGGTGCGCAGGCGGGTAAGGCCCATCAACAGGTTGATGATGAAAAACGGAAAAACGGGCACCAGCCGCAGGGTGAACAGGTAAAACGCGCCATCGCGCTCAATGCCGCGGTCGATGGCGCGCAGGCGCTCGCCGAAGCGGTGCTGCACGCTGTCGCGCAGCAGGAAGCGGGCAACGAGGAAAGCCAGAGTGGCGCCGATACTGGACGCGAAGGACACCAGCAGCAGGCCGAAACCCAGGCCGAACAGCGCGCCGCCGGCCAGCGTCATAATGGCAGCACCCGGCAGGGAGAGCGCTGTGACCACCACATAAATGCCAAAATAGGCCGCTGGAACCGCCACCGGGTGTGCCGCCAGCAGGTTGGCAAACCGGGCCTGGCTGGCTTTTAGCTGGTCGAGGGTCAGGTAGTTGTGCAGGCCAAGGGCAAAAAATGCCAGCACGAGGCCGAGCAGGGCCAGCACAATCAAGAGCTTTCGGTTCACCGTTGTTATCCTTGGGGGAGCCGCCGAGGGCACCCGGTTGTGGGGTAGCTCAGTTCAGCGCGCCACCGCAGCTGCTGCCCTGGCCAGCGGTGCAGCCATAGCAATGGTCGGCGGTCCGTATCTCCGCGCCGCGCACGTCGGCAACCAGCAGGCTGTGCAGCTCGGGTCGGCTGCCCTGTCCGGGCAGGGGCAGGTCCAGCTGCTGATTGAAATCGCAGTCGTACAGGTAGCCCTGCCAGTCCACGCTCACCAGCGAGCGGCACATCACGCCGTTCAGGTTGCCGGGCTGGTAGGCATCTTTCAGCAACTGCATGTAGCTCGCGAATTGCCCTTTGGAAACCAGCGTGCTGCCAAAGCGCTTTATGGGCATGTTGGCCAGCGTGAACAGCGCGTTGAATTCGATATCGAAATGGGCGCGCAGTTCCCGCTTGTAGTCCGCTTCCAGCGCCTGCTGATTGGGGGGCAGGCTGGGCCCAAGCGGGTTGTACACCAGGTTCAGCGCGAGGCCGCTGCCGGGCTGACCGTAACCCAGGGCGTTCAGCGCCTGCAGGGCGGCAATGCTCTTGTCGAACACCCCGTTGCCGCGTTGCTGGTCAACGTTGGCCGGTGAATAACAGGGCATGGAGGCCACGATATCGACCCGGTGCTGTGCCAGGAAAGCGGCCATATCCTCGTAACCCGGCTCGCGCAGAATGGTGAGGTTGCAGCGGTCTATCACTTTCACGCCCTGGGCGGTGGCTGCGGCCACCAGGTCACGAAAACGCGGGTGCATTTCCGGTGCGCCGCCGGTGAGGTCCAGCAGCGAGATGTCGCGTGCTTGCAATACCCGTGGGATGAGCTCGATAAGGTCGTCGCTCATCATCTCGGTGCGCGTGGGTCCGGCGTTGACGTGGCAGTGCACGCAGCTCTGGTTGCACAGGTAGCCCAGGTTGACCTGCAGGGTTTGCAGGTCGCCGCGCCTGATGGTGGGGAAATCGGTGGCTTCCAGCAGCGGTAGGGTGGCATGCATGAGCGTTGAGTCCTTTTGCGGCAGTGCCCCGGAGGTTGCGTCTGCCGTGTTTGGATGCGGTGGGTGGTACATTGTTACGTTACCGGGCGCGCTGCAGTTTAGCAGCTGGCGGCACGGTTTGGCGGTTGTTCGCTGTCGATGCCAGCGGTGCGTGTGCCCGAGGCGCATAGAACGCGGTGGATAGAACGGTGAATTCGCCCCCGCTTTCTTCTATAATGGCGCGCTTTTCCGGGCACGCCCCGGTCCCATCCGCCCGTGCAGGTTCTGGAGAACAGCATGTCTGAGCGCAAGGCGAGTGTAACTCGCAACACGCTGGAAACGCAGATCACCGCGACGGTGAATCTCGACGGTTCCGGCCAGGCGAAATTCGACACCGGCATACCCTTCCTCGAGCACATGCTGGACCAGATCGCGCGCCACGGCCTGATCGACCTGGACATCCACGCCAAGGGTGACCTGCACATCGATGACCACCACACGGTGGAGGACATCGGTATCACCCTCGGCCAGGCGTTTACCAAAGCGGTGGGCGACAAGAAAGGCATTGTGCGCTACGGCCACAGCTACGTGCCCCTGGATGAAGCGCTGTCTCGTGTTGTGGTGGACTTCTCGGGTCGGCCCGGGCTGGTGTATCACATCCCGTTCACGCGCGCGTCCGTGGGCGGTTTCGATGTGGACCTGTTCCAGGAATTCTTCCACGGCTTCGTCAATCACGCCCAAGTGACGCTGCATATCGACAACCTGCGCGGCGACAATACCCACCACCAGATCGAAACGGTGTTCAAGGCCTTTGGCCGTGCACTGCGTATGGCGCTGTCGGCAGACCCGGCCATGGCCGGTATGATGCCCTCCACCAAGGGCGTGCTGTAACACCCGTGAGCGCTTCAGTGGCAGTGATCGACTACGGCATGGGCAACCTGCATTCGGTGGCCAGTGCGCTGGCGCATGTGGGCGCCGAGCGGGTGGTGGTGACCCACGACGTGGAGCAGATTCGCGCGGCGGACCGTGTGGTGTTTCCGGGCGTCGGCGCCATTCGTGATTGCATGGCAGAGATACGTCGCCTGCGCTGTGACGAACTGTTGCAGGTGGCGCTGACCGAACAGCACAAGCCCGTACTGGCCATTTGCGTGGGTATGCAGGCGCTGATGAGCCACTCGGAAGAAAACGGCGGCGTAGACTGCCTGAACGTGATTCCCGGTACGGTGCGTCATTTCGGTCACCCGTTGCACGACGCCGACGGGCAGCGCCTGAAGGTGCCGCACATGGGTTGGAGTGAGGTTCGCAAGGTAAGTGAGCACCCACTCTGGAACGGTATTCCGGATGCCACCCGCTTTTATTTCGTGCACAGCTATTACGTCACCGCCACCGACCGTTCGCTGCTTGCCGGCAGCGTCGACTACGGTGTGTGTGCCGACGCTGCACTGGCCCGCGACAACCTCTTCGCCACCCAGTTTCACCCGGAGAAGAGTCACACCGCCGGGCTGCAACTGCTGCGCAACTTCATCAACTGGACTCCCGCATGCTGATTATCCCCGCTATCGACCTCAAGGACGGCCAGTGCGTGCGCCTGCGCCAGGGCCTGATGGAGGACAGCACGGTGTTCTCCGATGACCCGGTTGCCGTTGCCCGGCGCTGGGTAGACGCCGGCTGCCGGCGCCTGCACCTGGTGGACCTGAACGGCGCCTTTGCCGGCGAGCCGGTGAATGGCGAGGTGGTGACCGCGATCGCGGCGGCCTACCCCGGCCTGCCGATCCAGATCGGCGGCGGTATTCGCAGCCTCGACACCATCGAACACTACGTGCGTGCCGGCGTGGACTACGTGATTATCGGCACCAAGGCGGTCAAGGAACCGGCGTTTGTGGCCGAGGCCTGCCGCGCCTTTCCCGGCAAGGTGATCGTCGGCCTGGACGCAAAAGAGGGCCTGGTGGCCACCGACGGTTGGGCGGAAGTGTCCACGGTGCTGGCGACAGACCTCGCCCGGCAGTTTGAGGCAGATGGTGTGTCTGCCATCGTGTATACCGATATCGCCCGCGACGGCATGATGCAGGGTGTGAACGTGGAAGCCACGCTGGGCATGGCCCGTGCGTCCAGCATTCCGGTCATCGCCTCTGGCGGCATCACTAATATGAATGACATTCGCGCCCTGCGGGCCGTGGCCCACGAGGGCATCTGCGGCGCCATTACCGGTCGCGCTATTTACGAGGGCACGCTGGACGTGGCTGAAGCTCAGCGCCTGTGTGACTCGGCGGGCTGACGCGTGGGCCTGGCCAAGCGCATCATCCCCTGCCTCGATGTCGACAACGGCCGTGTGGTCAAGGGCGTCAACTTCGTCGGGATCCGCGACGCGGGTGACCCGGTGGAAATCGCCCGCCGCTACAACGAGCAGGGTGCCGATGAAATCACCTTTCTCGACATCACCGCCAGCCACGAGGGCCGCGAGACCACGGTGCACACGGTTGAGCAGATTGCCGAACAGGTGTTCATCCCGCTCACGGTAGGCGGCGGCATTCGCTCAGTCGATGACATCCGCACCATGCTCAATGCCGGCGCCGACAAAGTCAGCATCAACACCGCCGCGATTCACAACCCGGAGCTGGTGCGTCAGGCCTCGCAGCGCTTCGGTGCCCAGTGCATTGTGGTGGCCATTGACGCCAAGCGCGTGGCCGATGTGGAGGGCAAGCCGCGCTGGGAGATATTCACCCACGGCGGGCGCAAACCCACCGGCATTGACGCGGTGGCCTGGGCGGTGAAGATGGCGGAGCTGGGGGCCGGGGAAATCCTGCTTACCAGCATGGACCGCGACGGCACCAAAAACGGCTTTGAGCTGGGCGTGACGCGGGCCATTACCGATGCCGTGGATATTCCGGTGATCGCCTCCGGCGGTGTGGGTAACCTGCAGCACTTGGTGGACGGCATTTTGCTCGGCGGCGCCGATGCCGTGCTGGCGGCGAGCATTTTCCACTTTGCGGAATACACCGTACCCGAGGCCAAGGCCTATATGGCAGAACGGGGCATCGAAGTCCGCCGCTAGCCGCCACGTGCGTGGCTACAGCGCAAGCAGCCAGAACGCACACAGTGCACTGAGCACAGTTGCCCCGCCGTAGAAAACCCCACCCAGCAGCCAGCCTGGCCCGGTGATATGCAGGTCGTGCAGGCCGTGATACAGACGATGTGCCGTGTGGTAGAGGGGCAAGGCAACCACAGCCAGCGCCGCGCAGGTGCCCAGTGGATGACGCAGCCCGGCGCTGAAGCTGACGTAGAGGGCCTGCGGATCCTGCGTTAGCCATGGCAGCAACAGCGTACTGACAATTAGCCCGGGGCCAATAAGCGCCAGCAGCATGCCACCGGCGCCAAACAGTGACCAGCTGATGGGTTCGTGGGAGCGGCGCATCGCTAGTGCCCTCCAGCCGGCCACAGCAACCACAGTGTGGCGCCTATCAGGCCCAGGTTGCAGCCCAGCGCAGCGAGTTGATGGGCGCGCAGCACATGCCGTGGGGCAATGCGCAGGCGGTCGCTGTCAATCACCAGAATCTTCGGCACCAGCGCCACCCAGGTGACCGCGTGCAGCAGCGCGGCGGCGAGTGCTATGCCCTGCAGGACGAGCATCGCCGGTGTTTGCAGCCAGGCGAGCCAGGCGCCGAAGGCAACCGGCCCGCGCGCGAGCTGGTAGATACCAGTGAGCAACAGCAGGGTGTACAGCAGCAGGGGCAGCGCGGTGGCCTCCCGCAGCATATAGCGGCGGTAGGCCGGGTTGTGCAGCCACCAGTCGCGTGGCTGACGGGGTTGCCAGGGTTTACGCATCGCCTTTACCTCGCACCAAGCGGACGGGTTGTACGCCGTGGTTGCTGTCCGACGCGTGTGCAGGCTGCCGTGGTGTTATGCTCACGCACGCTGTGGGCAATGGTGGGTGCCCTTGGTGTCGGCCAATACAGGGACAGTAGCAGAGCCTGTGCTCTCCCGCATCTTCTTCATCGCCACTCCTTTACCGCGACTCTCTGCGCCAAGGCATCGCTACTGGCATGGAGGGATTTACTGCTGACGCGTTGCTACGCGGGCTGTACGGTGGTGCCCCGCCGCGTCCATTGCCGGCGCTTGCGGCTGTACCACATCGCCACCCCAGTGAGCGGCATGGCGACCAGACACAGGCCACCCAGCGCCCAGATGATTTTCGATGGCAGGCCGGCAAAGTGGCCGAAATGCAGCTTGCGGAAGCTGTCGACCGCGCGCGCCAGCAGCGGCTGCTCGCGCAGGTCGTAGGCCACCTCGACGTGACCGCTTTGCGCATCGTAGCTCACGGCAGAGCCGTATTCGCTGGCCAGTATGCTCATGCCGGGCACGGCACCGAACACGGTGAAGGCCTGACCGGGCTCGAAGGGGAACAGCAGGTAGGTGGGCTCGAAGCCGCTGATCTGCTGGTGGCTGTCTGCCAGCAGCGCCTCGAAATCCAGGCTGTCGTTATAGAGGCGCTCCTGCATGATGTGGTGCCCGCCCTCCATGTGCTCCCCGGACTCCTCCAGGTAGGCAACGGCGTTGAAGTAGAGCCCGGTCAAACCCACCAGCAGCAGAACGGGCGAGCTCCAGATGCCGAGCAGGCGATGCAGCTGGCGCGTTACCACCATTGGCCGATGGTCCCGGCGAAAGCTGAAGAAGTGCCGCCAGAAACGCCGGTAAAGGATCAGCCCGGAAATCCCCAGGGCACTCAGACAAATGGCGGCCAGCAAACCCACGATCAAGCCCAGATGCGGAGCGGACTCGAAGCGCCCGTCCAGCAGCAGCGTGTAGTGCAGGTTAAGCAGCCAGTCGGTCAGGGCGTGGTGCAGCCCCGCTGGCTGATCGAGGAGCTCGCCGCTGTAGGGGTTCAGGTGCGCCTTGAACCAATGCTCGCTGCCGCGCCGAATGAGGTATACGCGGTCAGCGGTGCGCGCATCGTCGAACAGCTCCCAGCTGCCCAGCTCGTAGTCGGGCTGGGCGCGGTTGATACGCGCCATCAGCTCGTCCAGCGGCAGGCGCCGGGCATCCTCGGGAGGCTGCACCAGCACCTGGCCCGGCATGAGCAGGCTGTCGATTTCGAACTTGAATACCAGCAGGCTGCCGGTCAACACGATCAGCAACAGCGGCAGCAGCGCCAGCAATGCCAGCGCGCTGTGCAGTTTGAACACCCAGCGACGCACGGCGTCAGAAGCGCGCGTTGAGCACCGCTTCCACGCGGCGCTCGACACCCATCCAGCAGTTGCTGGCGTCATAACAGGCACCCACGTAGGTTTCGTCGGTGAGGTTGGTGGCGCTCAGGCCCAGCTCCCAGGTGTCGTCGATAGCCCAGGAAACCACCAGATCGTAGAGCGTGTAGGATGGCAGGGTATCGGTGTTTGCCGCGTCCAGCTGGCTTTCACCCACGTAGCGAACGCCGGCGTTGAACGCCAGCGAGGGCAACGGCTCCCAGCCCAGCCACAGTGCCGCCTGGCGGTCTGCGACCCACACCGGTGTGTTGCCCACCAGCGACGGGTTCAGGGGGTTATCGGTGACCGCAATATCCAGCCAGGTGGCGGTAGCGTCTAGCGTCCACTGCGGCCCGAGTCGGGTGTTCAGCGCCAGTTCTACCCCCTCTGACTTCACTTCGCCGTTCTGGGTGTACTGCATGAAGTCAGGAGTGTTTACCACCACATTCTGCTTGCGCAGGTCGAACCACGCAGCAGTCAGGGTGAGGTCGCGGTCTGTCGCCTGATACTTCACACCCGCTTCCAGCTGCTCCGCTGTGGTCGGCTCAAAGGCCTGGCCGGTGAGGGAATCCTGGCCGGAGGTGGGTTCGAAGGATTCTGAATAGTTCAGGTAGGGTGCCCAGCCACTGTTCAAATGGAGCATGGCGGCAAGGCGGCCGCTGACTTCGTCCTGGTCGATCTTGGTGGTGCTGCCGTAGGCGAACCCCAGATAGTTGTTCTCGGCGACATCACTGCTCTCGTAGTCGTCCCAGCGCAGGCCGGCCACCACCGTCAGCGCCTGCCAGCGAATTTCATCCTGCAGGTAGACGCCCACTTGCTCCTGTTCGATACGGTGGCCTTCGGTATAGCTGTCCAGCGGCAGGCTCGCGGGGTCGAACAGACTGTGGTTGGGTGCCGCCAGGTCAATGGCGGGCGTAGCGAAGCCCAGGGTGTCGCCGTAGCGGATGTCGGAATCCAGCTCGCGGTATTCAACGCCGAGCAGAACACGGTGGGAGGCGCCCGCAAGTTTCGTGCTCCAGGCCAGCTGGTTGTCTACCACGAAACCCTCTTGTGCTTCGTCTGTGAAGTAGGCGCTGCGGGTAAGCGTGCGGCCATCGACTTGCAGCCCGTAGTTGTAGGTATTTTTCTGCAGGGCCTCGGCATCCGTATAGCGGAAGTTCTGCAGGAAGGACCACTGCTCGTTGAAGGCGTGGTCAAGCTTGTAACCCAACAGGATGACTTCGCGCTCCATGCCCGACCAGGCACGATCCCCGGCGAATGCATCGACGCCCAAGCGCCCGTAGTCGGCGCGATACAGCGTGCCGAGGGCCGGCAGCGGTGTCGAGGGCACGAGAGCCGGGTCGTCCTGATAATAGAGGTTGACGTTGAGGCGTGTGCGCGAGGAGATGTCCCAGGTCAGGGAAGGTGCCAGCGTGCGGCGCTCCTCTTCCGTGGTGACCTGCTGTCCGTCGCTTTCCCGCCACAGGGCGACGAGGCGGTAGTTGACGCTGTCGCTGGCCGGGCCGGTGGTATCGAGGCCTATCTCGCGCAGGTCACTGCTGCCGCTGCGCAGGCGCAACAGGGTTTGCTGTTCTGCCAGGGGTTGCTTGGCAGTCTGGTTGACCATGCCGCCGGGCGGCGCGGACCCGTACAGTACCGAGGTGGGGCCCTTGAGTATCTCAATTGTCTCCGTGGCGAAGGCATCAACCTGCGGAACGAGGTTCCACAGGTTGTTGTATTGCAGGGGCAGGCCATCGTAGTAGTTGTAGTAGCTGTCGAAGCCGCGAATGGTGTACTGGTCGAAGATGGTGACCGTGCCGCGATTCTCCGGTGTCACCCCGGGCACGTAGCGCAGCGCCTCGTTGACGGTGTCCACCTGGCGGCGCGCAAGTAATTCCCCATCGTAGATTTCGTAACTCATCGGAGCATCCATGGGCAGCAGGTCCGACTTGGTCCCGGTCGTGCGGTAGCCCGCGCCGTAGACCACCAGCTCCTCCAGTGCCGGTGTGCTTTCCTCCGCCACGGCGGTTGCACCCTGCCACAAACCCAGTAACAACGCCCCTGTCAGCCACTGTTCGCCCGAAACCGCTTTCATTGAACCCCCTCATTGATGTCGACCGGTAAACGCCGCGGCCACTGCCACTGCAATAACGTAAATGATATGTATTATCATTACGATTTGCAATAACGTCAACGAACCGCGCTTCATCAGCGCAAGCGAGAGGAGGTTTTTGTCGCGGTTCAGGCGTCGCCCTTGCCCCGCAACAGGCGGAACACGTTCACGCCGTAGTTGATGTCCGATGCCACCTTGCCGCGGTTGATGGCCGAAGCCGGGTCGACATCCTTGGGGCAGACTTCCGAGCAGTAGCCGACGAAGGTACAGCTCCACACGCCTTCGGTGGCGTTCAGCCAGGGCATGCGCTCTTCCTTGCCTTCATCCCGGGAATCGAGGTTGTAGCGCTGCGCCAGGGTCAGCGCGGCAGGGCCCAGGAACTCGGGGTTGCGCCCGAACTGTGGGCAAGCGGCATAGCACAGCGCGCAATTGATGCACTGGCTGAAGGCGTGGTAGCGCGCCATCTGTGCCGGGGTTTGCGTGTGTGCCTCGCTGGCGGGAGCTGAATTGTGGCGTATCAACCACGGCTTCACCGCCTCGATATGCTCGACCACGCCGCTGATGTCCGCAATCAGGTCTCGCTCCACCGGCAGGTTGTCGAGCGCGCGCACTCTCACCACCCCCGCCTTACGGTAGTCGCGCAGGAACGTCTTGCAGGACAGTTTCGGCTCCCCGTTCACCATCACACCGCAGCTGCCGCAAATCGCCATGCGGCAAGACCAGCGGTGGCTCAACGACGGGTCCAGCTCGTCCTTGATGTAGTTGAGCGCGTCGAGTACGGACATGTCTTCCCCATAGGGCACCGTGTAGCTTTGCTCCCGGGGCTGCGTGTCCTGCTCCGGGAGGTAGCGCGTGACGACCAGTTCGAGAGTGCCGTTCACGTGCCTGCCTCCCCTGTCGCCTTGCCGCCATAATGCCGTTCACCCGGTGCCGAGCGTGTGATGACCACATCCTGCCAGTTGATAGCGGGTGCGCCGCCACGCTGTTGTTGGGCCAGGCTGTGGCGGAGGAAGTGCGCGTCATCACGTACCGGGAAATCCTCCGGACGCTGGTGGCTGCCGCGGGACTCCTGACGCGCGAGCGCGGAGTAGCTCATGGCTTCCGCCACGTCCAGCAGAAAGCCGAGCTCGATGGCCTGCAACCATTCGGTGTTGAAGGCGCGGCTGCGGTCGCGGAGGCCGAGTTGCTGGTAGCGCGCCTTGAGTTCGGCAATTTTCTCCGTGGTTGCGGTCATGCTTGCGGGGCTGCGGAATATACCGATGCCGGCTTCCATCGACGCGGCCATTTCATCGCGCAGCACCGGAAGACGTTCCGGGCCGTCTGCCGTACGCAGGGCTTCCCGCTCAACCGCTCGTGCTTCGGCCTGCTGGCGCAGCGCCTGTGGGTTCACCGCATGCCCTTGCGCCGCACGGTCGGCCGCCTGTTCCCCGGCCAGCCGCCCGAATACACTCAGCTCTGCCAGTGAGTTGGATCCCAATCGGTTGGCGCCATGCAGGCCGATGCTGGCGCACTCGCCCACCGCATACAACCCGGGCAGGCAGGTAGCGGTATGGCGGTCGGTTTGAATGCCCCCCATGGTGTAGTGGGCCGTGGGTCGCACCGGAATCGGTTCACGCACTGCGTCCACGTTGACGTAGGTGCGCGCGAGATCGCGAATGAAGGGTAGCCGTTCCTGAATATGCTGTTCGCCGAGGTGCCGAAGGTCCAGGTACACCGCCTCGCCCCGCTCGGTGGCCACGGTGCGGCCGGCAAGCTGTTCGTGCCAGAAGGCCTGGCTGAGGCGGTCGCGGGGCCCCAGCTCCATCTGCTTGTTCTGGGGCCGGCCCAGCGGGGTTTCCGGGCCCAGGCCATAATCCTGCAGGTAGCGGTAGCCATCGCGGTTGGTGAGTACGCCGCCCTCGCCACGCGCCGCCTCGGTGATCAGAATGCCGGAGCCCGGCAGGCCGGTGGGATGGTACTGCATGAACTCCATGTCGCGCAGGGGTACGCCCTGGCGGTAGGCCAGCGCCATGCCATCGCCGGTCACAATGCCGCCGTTGGTGTTGTAGCGGTAGACGCGTGCCGCGCCGCCGGTGGCGAGAATGACGGCCGAGGCGGCTATCAATGTCTGCTCGCCGCTGCGCATGTCGATAGCCAGCAGGCCACCGCAGTGACCGTCTTCCACCAGCAGGTCGGTGCAGAAATACTCGTCACAGCGTCGAATGGCCGGGTACTGGAGCGAGGTCTGGAACAGCGTGTGCAGAATATGGAAGCCGGTCTTGTCCGCGGCGAACCAGGTACGTTCTATCTGCATGCCGCCGAAGGCGCGCACGTTGATACTGCCGTCCGGCTTGCGGCTCCAGGGGCAGCCCCAGTGCTCCAGGCGCAGGTTCTCCTCCGTGGCGTGGCGCACGAAATAATCTACCACGTCCTGGTCACAGAGCCAGTCACCCCCCGCGACGGTGTCGTCAAAATGCGCGTCCACGCTGTCGTGTGGCTGAATGACGCCAGCGCAGCCGCCCTCCGCCGCCACGGTGTGGCTGCGCATGGGGTACACCTTGGAAAGTAACAGAATATCCAGGCCTGGGTTGGCCTCGGCTGCGGCAATCGCCGCGCGCAGGCCCGCACCCCCGCCACCCACGATTACGATGTCTGCCGTCTGCTGGTTCATGGCAAAGGCCCTCTTGCAGGCGTCATTGCGTGGTGTTGCATTTTGTTGCATTCTCACCGCTCATCCTGCGGGATGCAATGCGATGAAAATCAGCAGCCAGAGCGTCGGCGCAAGCCCTGGCATCCGTTTTTTTTCAGTCACCGTTTCCCGGAGCATCCAGCGAGGAGGCAAGCGTGGATGATATTCTCAATATCGATGACCGGTTGGCATGCGGCCAATGTGCGGGCGATGACGACCTCGGCTTTGACTTCACCATGGCCTTCCAGCCTATCGTTGACCTGCAGAAAAAAACTATCTTCGGTTACGAGGCGCTGGTTCGTGGTTTGAATGAAGAGTCCGCCTATTCGGTTATCAAAAATGTCACCGAGGACAATCGCTATCTGTTCGACCAGTTGTGTCGCATCAAGGCGATTTCCCTGGCCGCAGAACTGGAGGTTGATGCCATGCTCAGCATCAACTTTCTTCCCAACGCCGTTTATAAGCCAGAGCGCTGCATTCGGACTACCCTGGAAGCTGCGCGCAAGTACGGTTTCCCCACCCGCCAAATCATGTTCGAATTCACGGAAGTTGAGCGTGTTAAGGATGGTGGTTTCATCAAGCGCATTGTCGACTATTACCAGAAACTCGGTTTTGTCACTGCGATTGACGACTTCGGCGCGGGCTACGCGGGCCTGAGTCTGTTGGCCGATTTCCAGACTGACCTGGTGAAGATCGATATGGGGCTCATTCGCAATATCAGTCATGACCACGCGCGGCAGTGCATTACCAGAAACTGTATTAATCTGTGCCGCGACCTGAATATCACGCCGCTTGCCGAGGGCGTGGAGTCGCGCGAGGAAATGCTGTGGTTGCGCGACGCGGGGGTGTCACTGATGCAGGGCTACTTCTTCGCCCGCCCCGGGTTTGAACGCTTGCCTGAGGTGGATTTCAGCGACCTTTAAATGCTCACAGCTGGGGGCTCGCTATGCAGCGCCCGCCTGCAGCGGCCAGCCGAGTAACAGTACGCCCAGGGTGACGGCGCCTATAAACAGGTTCATGGGCACACCCACGCGCAGGAAGTCGGTGAAGCGGTAACCGCCCGGGCCATACACCATGAGGTTGGTCTGGTAGCCCAGCGGTGTGGCGAAACTGGCCGAGGCCGCCATCATGATCGCCAGCACAAAAGGCGTTGGGTCTAGCCCTGCGCTCGCGGTGATGCTGAGGGCAATGGGCAGCATGAGAATGGCGGCGGCGTTATTGGTGATGACTTCAGTGAGCAGTGACACGGTGAAGTAGGTGAGCATCAACAGCAGCCATGGCCTGTCGCCTCCCAGAGTGATCAACCCCTGCGCCAGAACCAGCGCCGCGCCAGATTGCTCCAGTGCGGCTCCCAGGGCAAAGGATGCGCCAATGGTGAGCAACACCCCCATGTCCAGGCTGCGCTCTGCCTGCTCCAGTGAGCAGCACCCGGTGAAGAGCATGAGTAACGCGCCGATCAGTGCCGCATTGAGCATGCTGGTTAAACCGGTGCCGGCAGCCACCACCACAGCCAGCAGGATAAACCAGGCGAGATAGAGGCGGTGGTGACGCGGTGGTTCAGTGGCGAGGTCGTTCACCAGGAGGAAATCGCGGCTGTGGCGCTGCCGGGTAACGAAGTCCGGGCCCGCCTCCAGCAGCAGTGTATCGCCCCCCGCCAATTCCGTGCTGCCGAGGTTGCCGCGCAGGCGTTCGCCATTGCGCGCCACCGCCAAGACCGCAGCGCCGTAGCGGTCTCGAAACTGCGCATCGCGAATGGCCTGGCCCACGGCCGCGCAGTGTGGCGATACCACCACTTCCACCAAGTGCCTGCCAGTGCGGTTCTGCGATGGCCCGTACTCGTCGGCCTGGGTTGAAGGCTCAATGCCGTTGATGCGCAGCAAATCCGCAATGGCCTCTGTGTCGCCAGCGAAGACCAGCCGGTCGCCGCCGCAAAGCAGCTCTTCCGGGCCCACGGGTGAAATAACCTGCCCCTCACGTTCCACCTCAACCAGGTAGACCCGCACCAGATGTCGCAACCGCGCCTGTTCAACGGTTTTGCCCGCCAGCGGCCCGCCCGCGGCGATGGCCACCTCCAGCGTGAACTCGCGCAGGTTGGCAAAGGGCGCGTCGTCCCGCTGCTCCGGCAGCCAACGGGCAAAGAACAGCCACATGAACGCCGCACCCGCCAGGGCGACGGGCAGGCCGACTGCCGTGATCGCAAACAAGGAGAAACCGTCGCTACCCGTCAGGCTGCGATACTGCCCATTCACGACGAGGTTGGTGCTGGTGCCTACCAGCGTAAGAGTGCCGCCGAGGATGGCCGCGTAGCTCAGGGGAATCATCAGTTTGGACGGTGCCACACCGATACGCCGCGACCAGCTGTTCACCGCGGGGATCATGGTGGCGACAATGGGCGTGTTGTTGAGAAAGGCACTGAGCAGGGCGACGGGTGCAAACAGCCTGAGCATGGCGCCGCGGGTGCTGGCGGGCCGGCCCAGTAGCCGCTGCACAATCAGCTCCGCTCCGCCGGAGGCTTGAATGCCGCCGGCCACCACGAACATGGCCGCGACCGTGGCGAGCCCTTCATTGGCGAACCCCGCCAGCGCCTGACCGGCGCTCAGCACGCCGGTAGTAACCAGTATAGTGAGTGCGGCCAGCATGACCACGTGGGGGCGCAGCCGGGTGGCAATGAGCAGGGCGAGCACCGCCCCCACCAAACCCAGTGAAAGCCAGCCCTGCCACATCATGATGTTGTCTCCGCGAAAGTTGGCAGATAGTAGTCGGGAAACCAGTGGCCGACAAAGGAATGGTTCGCGCTTGTTCTAGCTGTTTTTGTTATAAAGGGCCGCTGGACGGGTCTGAGCGCCGGTTCCTGGCCTGCACCCGAACGTGTTTTTTTTCAGCACTCGCTGCTTTGGGGGGTTATGTGATTACCAAGTTGCCCAGGTGGGTTGAGTATGGCGCGTTTGTCCTGGCCCTGGTGGCAGGCCTGGTGAATGCCATTGGCTTGTTGGGCTTCCAGCACCAATCCATTTCCCACCTGTCCGGCACAGCGACACTTCTAGGCACTGGGCTGGTGAACGCCGACGTGTTCGCCGCACTGCACTTACTGATGATTCTGGTGAGCTTTCTTGCGGGTGCGGTGATATCTGGCTATTTTCTGCGCAGTGGCGCCCTGAAATTGGGGCATAACTACAGTGGCCTGCTTTGCCTGGAAGCGGCCTTGCTGTTCGGCTCTATCTTTTTCCTGACCCAGGGGGCCTCGCCCGGCCACTATCTGGCCTCTATCGCCTGCGGCCTGCAGAATGCTCTGGCGACCACTTACAGTGGCGCGGTGGTTCGAACCACTCACGTCACCGGTCTTTTCACCGACCTGGGGATTATGCTTGGCGCCAGATTGCGGGGGGAAGAATTCGATAGGCGCAAGGCCACACTGTTCCTGTTGATTATTGTCGGCTTTATTGTGGGCGGCACTCTGGGAGCCGTCTTGTTTGCGGCCTTGAGTTTTTACGCGCTCGCCATTCCGGCCAGCATCTGCTTGTTACTCGCCCTGTCGTACTCCACCTACAGAGCAAAAGTGCGCGCTTAGCGCATTGTAGGTATCCCGCAGCTCCAGGTGGCCCCGCCGCCGCAGCGCGTGTTGTGCCTGGGCCACAGGCGTGTGGTAGAACCCGCGAGATCGAGTATGGAAGAGTTTCGTATTCGAAGAGCCCGGGTCGATTTTCGAACTTATTTGAATATCGTATTGATGCTTTGCTTTTGTATGGGGCTGCTTTTTGCTGCCATAAATCTCGGAATCATTTTTTCATTTGGCGATGGGCGACCCGGATGTTGGGGTAGGCGCCGCGTTTGAGGAGCGAAAAACTATTAAATCTCTATGGATAACAGTTTATGCAGTAGCTTGAATATGGTCATACCAGCGATGGTCGCATTCCATTATCAGTTTGGATCTACTCTTGGGAAGATGGCTGTCGGGATAAGGGGTACCCCTCCTGATGAAGGTAAGATTTGGCTTAAGTAAGCTTTTCTGGGATCATCTGTTGATCTAGGTTTTGCGTTATTTACCCTGTCAGCACATGAGCCAAGTGCGGGGTGCATGGAGCGTTTTGAATACATACTGCCCTTGCTCCCCGCTTGGTATGTCTTGGTAGACACAGTTAACCAGCTTTGGGTCTGGCGTGAGTTTATAGTTTTGCTTTTCAACAAAAGAAAACGTGCAATCCATGACGTTATTGCTGGTGCTGTAGTAATGAAACAAGAATACACAGAACCAGTAGCTGCACCGCGCTCAGTCGCTGATGCTCCTTCTCCAGTGAGCTAGGCGTTACAACTCTTGAGATGCGTCAATTGAAGCCCTTCACTGTAATTTTATTCTTGGTTGGTTCAGTGCTGGCCTCAATTGCTTAGAGGATTAATCAACAATGAAAATTGAAAAAAAAACCTATCGAAATGGTCCGTTTAAAGATTTTATTGCACAAGGCACTCAAGTTGGAAACGTGCTTTACATGGCGGGACAGGTTGGGATAAGCGAGAGCGGAATCGTGCCAGCTGATATTGCCGAACAAACCGCTATTGCCTACTCAAACATGAAACAGGTTTTGTCCCAGTTTGGGGCAGATATGGGAAATATTGTCGATGAAACGTTTTTCGTTACAGACATGAGTGAGTTGATGGAGAACGTGGACGCAGTATATGAGGAAAGAGAATCTGCATATGGAAGTATGCCCGAAGTTAGCCAAACAGTCGTTCAGGTAGTCGCACTGGTTCAACCGGAACTAAAAATTGAAATTAAATGCATCGCTCATCTGTAAAGGGGCGTCTAGCGGGGCATTCTACAAGTCCCGGTCACTGGGACAGTAACGCAGCGGCGCTCAATGATTATGCCGGTACGTCACGGCCCGTTGACTGAGCGTTCGGTCGCCGAGTTGCCCACAATCAGTAGACAGTGGCCTTTCCATGATCGTCGATGTGTCAACATTCCTTCCAGTCGAGCCTGGCACCGATTTTTGCCACTCGCTCAGAAGCGCGCGCCTGAGCTCACCGTTATTCAGTCCACCAACTGGCGGCGCATCAACGGACTGGCCAGTAGGTCCCACAGCAGGCGCAGGTTTGCTCTTGGGCTGACCGCCTGGCCCCCAGCGAAATCATGCAGGCCACGCAAAGCCCTGTCATCGTAATGATGTCCGGCGAAAAACACCCCGGCGATGCGTCGTGTATGAGCGATGTCCGTGAGTGGGTTGGCTTCCAGCAGTACCAGATCAGCTACCTGCCCCGGTGCAATGCTACCGTGCAGCGCACGGACACCCGCAAACTCTGCCGCGTGGAGCGTAGCACTGCGCAGTGCCTCAAGCGGGCTCAGCCCGGCCTCCACCATCATTTGCAGCTCGTCGTGCAGACTGAACCCCGGAAAAACCAGCGTGTCGGTGGTATCGGTGCCCGCCAGCAGGCGAACTCCCGCCGCGTGGGCCAGAGCAACATCCTGCGAGGCACGATCAAACAAGACTGCATGTGCATTGCGCCCGTCGCTTCGCACAGGCTCCCGCGCAGCGCGGCGGGCATCCGGCTCCCACATCAGCTTACGCCGTAACCACGGCACTGTCGTCAGTCGCGGATCGCTCGTCGCAACAGGTTCGGTGGCCGTTACCGGCATCCTCAATGTGGTCAGGGTCGGCACCCACCAGGCACCTGCAGCGGCCATGGATTGCATCTGTAACGCGCAGGCTTCGCTATTTCGCTCATCCACAAGGCGCTGCCGCAATGTTGCGTCGTAGATGGCCAGCGGTTCCGGGGCGCTACGAAATGCCTTTGCACCGTCAAAGCACTCAAAAAGAAACAAACGTCCATGCTCGAAGGAACGTTGACCCGCTGCGAGTGCATCTGCCAACGACACGCGCAAAGGGCGATGCCCGGCAATCGCAAGACCATGATTGCTGGCACTTTGTGCAACCCACGAGAACTGTGCCGGCGTCAGCTCGGAATAGGTCTTGATGAAATCCACGCCCTGATCCCGGTAGAAACCGGCCAGTTCTTCAGCATCGGCGGGCCCCTGCAGTCGAAAGAAGGCAGGAAAGCCACCGGGCACTTCGTTGCCGCCGTTCGTCTGGTAGCTGCTCTGCAGTGCATACCGAGGCGCCACCCGTTCGCCGCGCACGGCCTCCTTTGTCCAACGGCGACGATCACTGGGGCACGCCCAGTAGGCGTCGTTGCCGGACAGGCAACCCGACATGTCACGCACGCCCGTGACGCCCTGTGCGATGTACAACGCATGGTGGAACTGCGGAGAACGCTTGATGGAATGCGTATGCATATCCCACAGCCCGGGAATCAGGTATTGCCCCTTTGCATCCACACGACGAACGTCCGCAGGTAGCTGTATTTGGGAGCGAGGCGCGACATGTTCGACAACCCCGTCGCGGATCACTACGGTTTGATCCGCTACCGCCTCGCCCCGTTCCACATCAATGATGGTCACACCGGTTAGAGCAACCGGGCCCGAAAGGGTAGTCGAGGGTGGTTCAGCCAAAGGCAGGGTCAACGCGAGGACCAGCGCCGCGATGGTAGACAGCAGCCCGAGGACAAGTATTTTCAGTAGTTTCTTCAAATTTCTAACTCCAGGAGCCGGCACAGGAGCCTGACGTGTTCAGCGCCTGAGACAAAAAGTGCTCTTTACGATAGAGGCAAGCCACCTTTGAGCCTGGCCGTGGGGCTCGCTCTGAGCGGCAGTTCCGGGTGTGATCTTCGTCTCCAATGCGGTTGTTGAAATTATCATTGCTTCACATACCCGTTGACAAGCAGGTCTCTTCGCATATACTTGAAAGATCAAGTATATGAGCGGTATATGACAATGGAGTTAGCGTCAAAATATGGGGCAATCTCAATTGCCCTGTGGGCTAAAACGGCCCTTATATCCAAGCATTTGGACAATAGCCTGGGCGCGGTTCATGGCATAGGGTTAACCGAATACATGGTATTGCGGAGCCTGATGAGGGCTCCCGATCATGTTCTGCGGCGCATAGATATTGCTGACGCGCTGGAGCGAACAGCCTCCGGTATTACCAGAATGCTGATGCCGATGGAGAAAATAGGCCTTGTGCAAAAAGAGTTCAACGAGCGGGATGCGCGAGTAAGCCTGGTGCGCATAACGCCGGCGGGAGAGGAGTTGTTTGAAAACGCCTCTGTTACCCTGAATGCCAAGTCGGAAACACTCCTCAAGAACGTTGATGGCAAAAAACTGGATGTATTTCTGGATTTATTGGGCGCAATTTGAGGGCTAGAGCCTTGATAAGGCGCCTGCTCACTCTGTCAGGAGATTGCCTTCAGTGGAGGCGCTCGGCGAGTCTTCGTGGTGGCCGTCAGGCGTTATGTGGCAGGAACCAAAAGGATGCAAACAATGAAAGTATCGCCAATACAGCGCTTCATCCGGTGGTTCGGTGGCTCCGAATCCGGCCGCCTGTTCGACGTGTTCTGCGTCCGTTGGTTTTCGTTCTCGCCGATCATCTGGGTCTTTACCAAAGATGATAAGTCGGGCTACAACAACCCTTGCATTCTCACCACAGTTGGCCGCAAATCCGGCCTGACGCGCTCTACGGTACTGCCGGTATTCCCCACCGGCGATGGTAAGCTGCTGGTTGTCGGTTCGCGAGGTGGCACCAGCAGGGACCCGCATTGGGCCCACAACCTTCGCGCCAGGCCCGAGGCGGGGATACGCTACAAACGCAAGAACTACGACATTAAAACACGGCTGCTCGAAGGCACCGAACGCGATGAAAAATTCGCCTTGTGCTGCCAGTATGCACCTGTCTACACACGGTATCAGCAGTGGGCCAACCAGTACCCGCGAATTCTGCCGGTGTTCGAGATTGAGGATGTGGCGGGTAGCGAATTTTGAATATAGTCAGCAGAGCGTAGCGCATGCAGCATAAACCCGAAGAACAACTCGAGGCCCTGAAACGGCAGCTGGTTAGAGTGCAGCTTATTGAGGCGCCGGGCACCATCATGTTCGGGTTGGGCCTCTATGGAAAATTCGCCACCAATGGCAATGCCTTCCACCCGCTGCTCAACGACCCCGGTGTAGTCAGCATGCTGTTGGGAGCCGGCGGCACCGTCATGGCCTGGGGCACCTACAAACTCGTTACCATCCTGCGTGAAATGCAGCGCGTGAAGAAGCGTCACGCGCTATAGCAGCGGCGCCATGAAGTCCTCCACTACCCGGCTCGATCGCTTCATCAGCCAGCACAGCGCCTTCTCGATGGCTGATGTACGACTGTTGATCGCTCAGGGACGCATTCTTCTGGATAACCTAACGGCGCGTTCCATCAATGAGCCGGTGTCAAAATTTACCCGGGTAGAGCTTGATGGTGTTTGTCTGCGCAATGCGCAGTCAGTGTATCTCGCTCTGCATAAGCCGGCGGGCGTAGTCAGTGCGACGAAGGACAGCAAACATCCTACGGTACTGGATCTTCTGCAACATCCGCAAAAGGGAGAACTACATATTGCGGGTCGGCTGGACTTCAATACCACCGGCCTGGTGCTGCTGACCAACGACGGCAAGTGGTCGCGCACATTAAGTTCGCCGGACGCCCGTGTTGCCAAGGTCTATGAGGTGCGTGTTGCCAGGCCGCTGACAGGAGAATATGTCACGGCGTTTAACGCCGGCATATACTTTGCGCATGAGAGCATCACCACGCTGCCCGCACAGCTGGAAATACTCTCCGAGTACCGGTGCAGGCTGTCGCTGGTTGAAGGCAAGTACCACCAGGTGAAGCGGATGTTCGGTTATTTTGACAACAAGGTGCTGTCGTTGCATCGGGTATCAGTGGGGCCTGTTTTCCTCGGCGAACTGCAGCCGGGAGCCTCAAGGCACCTCACTGCGCTTGAGCTTGCGCAGACAGCATATAAGTGATTTCCCATAAAAATTGGGTGCTGCGATATGCAAGAGCATGAAATGACGACGGAATGTAAGGCGGCGGGTAGTGGCAATGCAACGCGATGTCCGCTTTGCGGTGAATCAAATGCCTGCGGAGTCGGTAGCACCCAGTCTTGCTGGTGTGCGAGCGCGAGCATTCCAGCAGGCCTGATTGCCCTGGTGCCGGCTGCGGCAAGGCAAAAAGCCTGCATTTGTCAGGCATGCGTGCGGCTTTACAACCAGAACCCCGCAGTATTCAAGGCTCGCTGCAGGCAGTAGGGCCACGCACTCGCTGGACTGCGAGAGTGTGTTCTCACGCATGCGCACAGTCCAGCTAGGCGGAAAATACGCTGAAGAGAACCACGCCCACAAAGGCTGTCAGCAGCAGCAGGGTATAGAGTGCAGCGGTGATCGAGAATTTCAGCAGAGTCTTGCCCCAGCGCTGTCGGTAGAAGCGCTTCTGGCTAAGCAGTAGGTAGGCTGGAATCCAGCAAAGAATGAGCGTGCCCAGCCAGGACAGGCCAGTGCCCAGCCAGAGTATCCCCAGCAGTTCCCCCAGCGTCGCTGTCGTCAGGTAAAACACCAGCATCTGCAATACGAAGCTGTGGCTGTGCAACGCCAGGATCAGGTGTTCGGTGTAGTAATGCCCCGACCGCAGGTAAAGCAGCTTTAGCAGCAAAGCAAAGGAGGGCAACAGAATAAACATGACCTGCGGTGCCAGGCGGAAAAACCGGTTGATGGCCAGTTGCGGGTTTTCCAGCAGGCTTTGCAGTTGGGCATTCGCCGCCAGTTCCGGCGCAACCTGTGCGCGCTCTATTGTCACAATGTCTGGCGGTGTGAGCTGAGTAAACGTCAGGAAAGCGAGAATTGAGGTAAACAGGTACAGTCGGAGTGGTGGTACATAGGGCACCCGATGGCCGGAAACGTAGCGTCGGCTCAGGTAACCGGGTCGAAACCAAAGGGGAAACAGCGTGCGCCAGACTCGCGTGTCCCAGTTACTGAACTCACCGAAAAACTCTGTGATGACACCGCTGAGATTGCGAATATAACTCTTTTTTTCCTGGCCACACTGATGGCAGAAGTCGCCATGAAGGGAGGCCTGGCAGTTGTCGCAATAGCGTGGCTCTGGAATCGTCATAGGCATAGTTTAGTGCACGGCCAGTGCCAACACCTCTGACACTGTCGCCAAGTGTATGCCCTGCGCCTCAAGCCCGGGCAGCACCGTTTGCAAGAAGGCGATGGTCTCCGGGTAGGGGTGCCCAATCGCCACTGCAATGCCGCGCCGTCGGGCCTGCTCTACCGCATCCACGAAGCGCTCGGCGATGGCCGCGGGCTGGGCGACGTTGTCGAGGAACACCTGCCGTGAAAGGTGCGGCAGGCCGGCTTCGGCTGCGGCGGCGGCGGCCACGGTAGCGCTGTGGGTGCGTGAATCCACGAAATAGAGCTGGCGTTCGGTGAGCTCTGTCATCAACCAGCGCATAGGTTCCGCCTGTTGGGTCAGGCCGCTGCCCATGTGGTTGTTCACCCCCTGCACATGGGGCACGCTCGCCAGCGCAGCGCCCAGCGTGTTGCGGAACTCCAATTCAGACAAATCCGCTGTGAGGGCACCCGGGCCCAGCGGGCGCTGATCCAGCGTACTCATGGGGGCATGTAGCATGACGTCTTTACCCGCCCGGTAGGCTTCCTCTGCCAGCCGCGCCCCGTGGGGTGTGTGCGGCAGCACGGCGACGCTGATGCGCCCGGGCAGGGCCACAGTCTGGCGCCCTTCCTTGAGGCGATTGCCCAGGTCGTCGATGATGATAACCAGTGTGGCCGGGTTGCCCGCCGGCAACACAAAGGCAGGTGGTGGCCCGGCGAGCGGGGCGGTGTAGGGCGCGCCCACGAGGCCGCTGGTTTCGGGTACGGCCTGCGGCGTGTCCAGCGGGCGCATACCCCAGGCTGCCAGGGGTAACAGCAGCGCCAGCAGCAGGCCTTGCCGCACGCTTCAGCCGTCGCCAGCGGCGCTCGCGGGCGCGCTGCGCAGGCCGAGGATGTTGACCCCCTTGAGCAATGTGAGAGCTTCGTAAAGCTGGTTGTCGGTACCCAGTAAGCCTTCCGACGGGCGCTGGCTACGGCGTGTTTCACCGTTGACGTTATCCAGCCGGCGTGTGAGGTCGGCTTCGGTAATCTGGTTGGAGGTGTCGTAGGCGGTGACCTGCGCGCGCTCTACGATAATGTCCGGCTCAATGCCTGCCGCCTGAATGGAGCGCCCGTTGGGCGTAAAGTAGAGCGCGGTGGTCAGCTTGACGGCGCGCGATTCCGAGATGGGCATCACGGTTTGCACGGAGCCCTTGCCGAAGCTGTCGGTGCCCATGATCACGGCGCGTTTCTGGTCCTGCAGTGCGCCGGCAACAATCTCGGATGCGCTCGCCGAGCCACCGTTGATGAGCACCACCAGTGGCGCGCCATTACTGACGTCACCGGCATCGGCGGCGTAACGCATTGCGGAGTTCGCCAGTCGACCTTCGGTGTAGACCACCAGCCCGCCATCCATAAACAACCCCGCCACATCCACGCTCGCACCCAGTACGCCACCGGGGTTGTTGCGCAGGTCCAGCACCAGGCCCTTGAGCGACGACTTGGCCATGAGCCGCTCCAGCGCAGCGCCGACATCATCGCCGGTGCCGGTCTGGAACTGGGCCACGCGAATATAGCCGTAGCCGGGCTCGAGGAAACGCTCGCGCACGCTTGCGACCTTGATGGTGTCGCGCTTCAGGGTGATGTCGAAGGGCTGGCTGGCGCCGGGGCGTCCAATCTGCAGCTCGATCGGGCTGCCCTTGGGGCCACGCATCAGCTCAATGGCTTCATTCAAGGACAGCCCTTTGACCTGCTTGCCATCCAGTTTGAGAATCAGGTCGCCGCTCATCAGCCCGGCTTCGGCGGCGGGGGAGCCGTCGATGGGCGCGACGATTTTCACGTAGCCATCTTCCATACCCACTTCAATGCCCAGCCCGCTGAACTCGCCACTGGTGTTGCTTTGCAGGTCTTCAAACGCCTCTTCGGTCAGGTACGCCGAGTGCGGGTCCAGGTTCATCAGCATGCCCTGGATGGCGTATTCCAGCAGCGTGCTGTCGTCGATTTCCTCCACGTAGCCAATGCGGATCTGGTTGAACACGTCGGCGAAGGTGCGCAGTTCGTCCAATGGCAGTTCGGCATTCTGCTGTGTGTGCTGTGCCAGCGCTGCGGGCGCTCCCAGAAAGCAGGCCAGAAGCGCATTGCGCAGCGCTGCCAGGGGAGAAAACTGTGAGTGCATGGGTTACCGCCGTCGGCGTTGCGCCGTTGCCAGGTGAAAGTGTGCAGTGTAACCGATTCCGGCTGAAACCGCGCTAGCGCGGGGCTCTAGCGGCACCAGGCAACCGGATCGAGAGGCTTGCCATCCTTGCGGATTTCGAAATACAGGGCCGCCCGCTCAAGGCCGCCGCTGCTGCCCACAGTGCTCACCGGTGTACCCGGTGCCACCCACTCCCCCACCTCTTTCAGCAGGCTTTGGTTGTGGGCGTAGAGGCTCATGTAGCCATCGCCATGATCGACGATCAGCAGTAGGCCGGAGCCGCGCAACCAGTCGGCGAACACAACGCGGCCATGGTGAATGGCACGCACGGTGCTGCCTTCGTCGGCGGTCAGGTTGATGCCCTGCCAGCGCATGCCGCCCAGGCCCCGGCTGGCGCCAAAACTGTTGTTGCGACGCGCATCCACGGGCCAGGTCATGCTGCCCTTGCGGCTGGCGAAGGGTTTGTAATCCGCCGGCAGCTCGATTTCCACGATGGCCTGCTTGATCGATTCCAGCAGCTGCTCCAGCTCCTCGCGGTCCCGCTCCAGTTGCTGCAGCTCATCATCCTTGTTGCGGATATTGGTGGCGAGCGCGGCAATGGCCTGTTCGCGCTCTGCGCGCGAGGCCAACAGCGCTTCCTGCTGGCTTTGCAGTTCTGCCTGTTGCTCGCCCAGTTGCCGGGCGGCGGCTTCGCTGCGTGCCGCCACGGCAGCCAGTTCGGCAAGCGTGGCACGGTAAGTGACGACGAGTTCGTTGCGCGCCTGGAAGAAGTAGCGATAGTAGGCCATGGCGCGTGCCACGGTATGCGGGCTTTCCTGGTTCAGCAGCACTTTCACCGTGCCCTGCTGGCCCATTTGCCAGGCGGCGCGCAGTTCCGTGCCAATGCGCACCTGTTGGCGGTCGCGCGCGGCTTCCAGTTCGGCGCTGCGGCTGGCAAGCGATGCTAGTTCGGCTTCGGTGTTGCGGATGGCCTCGCGGTTGTTGCCGATGGCCTGCTGTAACTGGCCCAGGCGCCGTTCCGCTTCGCGCAGCTGCTTCTGTTCGGTGCTGAGCTGGTTGCGCGCGCGGTCCAGCTGGTTGGTGACTGACTTTATCTGGGCCTGCAGCTCGGCGAGGCTGGCGCGCGCGGCATCCTCTTCGCCTTCCGCCCAGGCGGGGGTTCCCAGTGGCGGGCTGAGCAGGCCCACGGCCAGTATCAGGCCTGCACAGTGCCGGCGCAGGCGCAGCATGGCCCTACGCCTTGCAGTCGGCCAGGCTGTGCCCGGTCATTTCTGCCGGTTGTGCAAGGTTCATAAGGCACAGCAGGGTGGGCGCAATGTCAGCCAGGATGCCGCCGGCCGCGTCCAGTTCACAGGGCCGCTGGCCGATGTACACCAGGGGCACATGCTCGGTGGTGTGCTGGGTATGCAATTGGCCGGATTCGTAGTCGAGCATCTGCTCGCAGTTGCCGTGATCGGCGGTTACCAGGGCCTGTCCGCCCACCTCCAGCAGAGCGGCCTCCACCCGCCCCAGACAGGTGTCCAGCGCTTCCACGGCCTTGACTGCAGCGCCGAAGATGCCGGTATGGCCGACCATGTCGCCGTTGGCGTAGTTGCAGACGATGAAGTCGTAGTGGCCGCTGTGGATAGCCTCCACCAGCTTGTCGGTCACCTCGGGCGCACTCATCTCGGGCTTGAGGTCGTAGGTGGCAACGTCTGGCGACGGTATCATGATGCGTTCTTCGCCCGGAAAGGTGTCTTCCCGTCCACCGCTGAAAAAGAAGGTGACGTGGGCGTATTTTTCAGTCTCGGCTATACGCAGCTGGGTTTTGCCCTGCTCGCCCAGGTAGGCGCCGAGCACGTTGTCGAGGTGCTCGGGGGGAAACGCGCAGGGTGCGTCGATATCTGCGGCGTATTCGGTGGTGGTGACGAAGCCTGCGAGCAGCGGCACGTGGCCCCGCTCGAAACCGGCAAAGGCGGGGTCGGTGAAAGCGCGGGTGAGCTGGCGCGCACGGTCAGAGCGGAAGTTCATGAACAGTACGCAGTCGCCATCGCGAATCGCGGCACTCTCCTCGCCCTCCGCCCCCACTGCGGTAGGCAACACGAATTCGTCGTTCTCATCTCTGGCGTAAGCGGCTGCCAGCGCGGCCTGCGCGGTAGGCGCGCGGTGTGCGGCACTGCCAGTGGTCAGCAGTTGCCATGCCTGTTCGATGCGCTCCCAGCGGTTGTCGCGATCCATTGCATAGTAGCGTCCGACAATACTCGCCACGCGGCCACAGTCGAGCTCGTTAAACAGTGCTTCGGCGCGAATCAACGATGCCTCGGCGCTGCGCGGCGGGGTATCCCGTCCGTCGAGGAAGGCGTGCAGATAAACCCGGCTGGCGCCTCGCGCTGCGGCCAGGCGCACGGCGGCGAGAATGTGGTCTTCGTGGCTGTGTACACCACCGGGCGAGAGCAGCCCCAGCACATGCACCGCGCCGCCACCGGTAACCGCGGCATCGATGGCACCGGTGTAGGCCGGGTTGCGGTCGAAACTGCCATCGGCAATGGCCTGGTCGATACGGGTGATGTTCTGGTAGATCACCCGGCCCGAGCCCAGGCTCATGTGGCCCACCTCGGAATTGCCCATCTGGCCCGCCGGCAAACCCACATCCAGCCCCGAACCTGAGACTAGCGTGTGCGGTGCGTCGCGCCAGAGCCGGTCCCACACTGGCGTGTTGGCCTGCACGATGGCGTTGTCGCGCGCCTCTTCGCGGTGGCCCCAGCCGTCGAGAATGATCAGTACTGTGGGTGTTTTACGGGCGTTGCTCATGCTCAATCCGTGCTCCGGTGGTCGCGTGTGGCCGGGGCTGGCCATTCTACCCTGTCGACGGGGGAATCGCATCGCCTCCAGGCGGCCCGACCTGCGCAGGGGGCTGTCAGGGGTGGCTGGTTGCCGCCGGGCATAGGCTGTATACTTGCGGCCTTTTCTGCAGCCCGCCCGCTGGTGTTTGGTGCAACTCGCACACGGGCCGGCGTTCGAACGTAATCTCAAAGGTGAGCACGCGACACGGTTATGGCCCTGTTTATTGAATTCTTTATGCAGCAGTGGGTGGTTTTTGCCGCACTGCTGGCGGTTGTCGTCATGCTGGTGATGCACGAGGCGCGCAAGTCCGGCCCCGCACTCACCCCGCAGCAGGCCATCACGCTGGTGAACGCGGAAGAGGGCATCTTTGTCGACCTGCGCGATGCCGCGGACTTCAAGAGCGGGCACATTGTCGATGCGCTGAACATACCGGCGGCCAAGCTGCCCGCGCGCATGGACGAGCTGGGCAAGTACCGGCAGCGCCCTGTGATCCTGGTGTGCAAGATGGGCCAGACCGCGGCTTCCGCGGGCAAGCAGCTCAAAGCCGCCGGCTACGAAAAGGTCTACAAGATGGGTGGCGGTATGCTGGAGTGGAGCAACCTGCAGCTGCCCACGGTCAAATAGGCCCCCGCCATGACTGCGCCGGTAACGCTTTACACAACTCGCTTCTGCCCCTACTGCGTGCGTGCGCGCAGCCTGCTGGCGGGCAAGGGCGTGGAATTTCTCGACATCCCGGTGGACGGTGACCGCGCCAAACGCGCCGAGATGGAGCGCCTGAGCGGGCGCCACACGGTACCGCAAATTTGGGTCGGCGACGTACACGTCGGCGGCTGCGACGAGCTGGTGGCGCTGGAGCGCCAGGGCCGTCTCGATTCCCTATTGGCCCAGGCGCAACCCGCCCCCGGCCGTTAACACAACCCGATGGAGGACGGCTCAATGGCCGATGAACAAGCACCCGCAGCAGGCGCCGCAGATGAAGCGGTACAACAGCAGTTCGTGTTGCAGCGTATTTACAACAAGGATCTGTCCTTTGAATCACCGGCCAGCCCCGGCGTGTTTCGCAAGCAGTGGCAGCCGAAGGTCAATGTCGACCTCAACACCAAGAGCGATGCCATCGACGAAAATGGCAACTATGAAGTGGTGTTGACGATTACGGTCACGGCCAAAATGGAAGAAGAGACCGCATTTCTGGTGGAAATCCAGCAGGCGGGTATTTTCCTGATCAAGGGTTTTGACGGTGAGAACCTGCGCCGGGTGTTGGCGACCGCTGCGCCGAATATCCTTTTCCCTTATGCCCGCGAAAACATCGATTCGCTGTGTGTGAAGGGCGGCTTTCCCCCGGTCATGCTCGCTCCGGTGAACTTCGACGGCCTGTACATGCAGGCGCTGGCGCGCTCACAGGAGCAGGGCGAGGCACCGGCTGCAGGTACCGCGAGCGCCACGGAACACTAAGCAGTACTCCGGCCACGCCCGGCGGGTGTGGCCGACCATCCCCCTCGCACCGCCTATTCCAGCCCGGGGAATCCCAGCTGGCGCAAGCCCTCGTAACACAGAATGGCCGCCGCATTGCTCAGGTTGAGGCTGCGGCTGTCTGTGCGCATGGGTATGCGCAACACCTGCTCTGCTGGCAGTGATGCCAGCAGCGCTTGCGGCAACCCCCGGGTTTCAGGTCCCAGCAGAATGGCATCGCCGGCGCGGAATTGTGCCTGGTGGTGCGGTGTGGTGCCGCGCGTGCTCACCGCGAGCAGGCGAGATTGCGGCAGGCTGCTGCGCAGGGCGTCCAGGGTGGGGTGCACGCAGACCTTGGCGAACTCGCGGTAATCGAGGCCTGCGCGCCGCAGACGGCGGTCATCCAGCTCGAAGCCCAGTGGCTCGATCAGGTGCAGCTGACAGCCGGTGTTGGCGCAAAGGCGAATGATGTTGCCGGTATTCGGCGGAATTTCCGGTTCGTACAGGACGATATTCAGCATGCGCGCAGTATGCCGTCCCTCAGTCGCTCATATCCAGATCTTTCATTTTGCGTGTGAGGGTGTTGCGGCCCCAGCCCAGCAGCTCAGCCGCGTCGCGCTTGCGGCCCTGGGTTTGCGCCAGCGCCACTTCAATCATCGCCCGCTCGAACATCGGTACTGCCTGGCGCAGAATATGATGCTTGCCCTGCTGCAGTTCCTTGCGCGCCCACTGCCCGAGTTGCTCGTTCCACTGCGACGAGGTGCCGCCGGCGACGGGTGTGGCGACCTTGCCCAGCTCCGGCGGCAGGTCGCGCAGGTGAATTTCGCGCCCTGACGCCATGACGGTCAGCCAGCGACAGGTGTTCTCCAGTTGGCGCACGTTGCCGGGCCAGGCGAGTGCGATGAGGAAACGCTCGGTGTCGGGTAGCAGGATTTTCGGCTCCCCGCCGAGCTCTTCTGCGGCCTTGCGGAAGAAGAACTTCATCAGCCGCGGTATGTCTTCCCGGCGCTCCGCCAGCCGCGGAATGTGAATGCGGATGACGTTCAGACGGTGGAACAGGTCTTCACGGAAGTCACCGCGCTGCACGCGTTCCTCGAGGTCCTGGTGGGTGGCGGCGATAATACGCACGTCCACCTTCACCGAGGTATGTCCGCCGACACGGTAAAACTCGCCGTCTGCCAGCACCCGCAGCAGGCGGGTCTGGGTCTCCGCCGGCATATCGCCAATTTCGTCGAGGAACAGGGTGCCGCCGTTGGCCTGCTCGAAGCGCCCTTCCCGCTTGCTGTTGGCGCCGGTGAAAGCGCCCTTTTCATGGCCGAACAGCTCTGACTCCATCAGGTCACGGGGAATGGCCGCCATGTTCAGGGCAATGAACGGACGCTGGGCCCGTGGGCTGTGGCGGTGCAGCGCCCGCGCCACCAGTTCCTTGCCGGTGCCGGATTCGCCGTTGATCAGCACGGTAATGTTGCTTTGCGCCAGGCGCCCGATGGCCCGGAACACCTCCTGCATGGCGGGTGCCTCGCCGATGATTTCGGTTTCCGGCAGCGCCTCGGGGAGCGTCATTTCGCCGCGTTTTTCCCGCGCCTGGGCGAGCGCCCGCTCGGTGATGGCTACCACCTCGTCAATATCAAAAGGCTTGGGCAGGTATTCGAACGCACCGCGCTGGTAAGAGGCAACGGCGCTTTCCAGGTCCGAGTGGGCGGTGGTGATGATGACCGGTAGTTCCGGGTGCTCGTCGTTGATGCGTGTCAGCAGGTCGAGGCCGTCGATGCCGGGCATGCGGATGTCGCTGATGATGACGTCCGGCCGCTCCGATAGCATGCGTTCGATGAGCTGGTCGCCATCGGAAAAGCTCTCGTTGTCGATGCCGGCCTGGCTGAGCGCGCGTTCCAGCACCCAGCGAATAGAGCTGTCATCATCCACGACCCAGACTTTAGCGTGTCTCTGCATGGCTCTGTTCCATTGGTAAATAGAGTGTAAAACGTGTGTTGCCCGGTTCGCTGCTACATTCCAGCAGGCCGCCGTGGCGGTTGACGATGGATTGGGCGATGGAAAGCCCCAGCCCCGTGCCATCGGGCCTGCCTGTCACCATGGGCACGAAAATCGCCTGCTGTATTTCGGCGGGAATGCCCGGCCCGTTGTCGATAATGTCCACACGGCAGACCAGCCGGTGGCGGTGACCGCCGATCGTGAATTGGCGCTGCGACCGTGTGCGCAGGAGAATCGTGCACGCCTCCGGCGAAGACGCCGCCTGCAAAGCATTGCGCATGATATTCAGCACTGCCTGAATGAGCTGCGCGCGGTCAACCGGCAGCGGTGGCAGGCTGGGATCGTAGTCGCGGTTGATGGTTACCGCGTTGTTCACCTCGGCTGAGATCAGGTTGCGCACATGCTCGATGATTTCGTGAATATTGACCGGCTCGATGGCCAGTCGCTGGTTGGGGCCAAGCAGCCGATCGACGAGGTCGCGCAGGCGATCCGCTTCGCGGATGATGATGCGTGTGTATTCGGCCAGCTCCTCGTTGGGCAGCTCCTTGGCCAGCAACTGGGCGGCGCCGCGCACCCCGCCCAGCGGATTCTTGATTTCGTGCGCCAGGCCGCGAATCACCGCACGGGTGGTTTCCTGCGCGTGCAACATGCTCTCTTCGCGGCTGATGCGCTGCAGCCGGTCAATCGGGATCAGCTCCAGCAAGAGGCTGTCACCCTGCTCCCCCTGGATGGCGGTGACAATCAGGTCGATCTGCACTTCCTGGCCGGCGTGTGTGGTGAGTAACATACCGCGGCGCGCGAGAGTCGCACGGGTGCTGCGTGCGTGCTTCAGGGTTTCCAGCAGTTCTGTCGCATGCAGGACCAGGTGGCTGGCATGTGCGCCCATGACGCGCGTGGCCGAGGCTTCCAGCAGCGCTTCGGCAGCGGAGTTGATGGCTGTCAGGCGCAGCTGTGCATCCAGGGCGATGACGCCGGTGCTGATGTGGTCCAGAATGTCGGGTCTCTGCTGCATGCCTGCCCCATGATTGACCGCCTGAGCGCGGTACGCCTGTTGGCAAAGCAAGAATGACGCCAACTTCCCTTAAGGGCTTACTTCTCCTAATCGTGCCGCTTAAAACTGAGTTTTCAGGGTAAGTGTGTGCTTACTTTATGCGTGGCAGTCGGCGCTGGCCGCGATTCTCGGGAGGCCGGCGTGTACTTCTTCAGCGCGCACGAATGAATTGCACCATTATAGTGCGCGACGGAGGCCAGGATGTCCAGCGTGGGGCTAGTTGCGGTTCTGGATGTTGTAGGGGCGCATCACCTGCACGTGGACCGAGGCGGAGCGCGCCAGTTCGGTGCCGTCGGCACCCAGGCGCACCACGCTCAGCGCGTGCCCACCGCGCAGCACGTTGGTCAGGGCCCAGCGACCGCTGGCCTGGGGCTCGCCTGCAGGCGTGCCATCGATCTGCAGTTGCAGCGCCTCGCCGGCGCCGAGGGGGGGTGTCGTCGTAGCTTCCACGGTGAAGTCGCCCTGCTGCCCCATGGGAATGACGGTCTGGTCCGCAGGCGAGGTGATAGTGACGTTCCGTTCCACGGTCGCCGCTGCCGCGCTGCTGCGTGCCGGCGCCCGCGGTGTGCTCCGCATCTCGGGTGCCGGCTGTGTGTTCAGGCGCTGCAATTTCACCTCTTCCCGGTTGGTGCCTTCCGCGGGGGGCTTGTCGGTGTAGACCACATTGCCCTGGGCATCGGTGGATTTGTAGATGGGCTGGTTGGCCTGCACGGTGGCTGAGAGCAGCAGTGACAATAACAGGAGGAAACGAATCATCGGCGGTGGGCCTCGCAAGCGGCAACGTGAGACAACCTTAGCAGACATTTCCCGGGCGCCCTACGCCAGATGCGCCAGCAGTAGCGCAAAAAAAGGCCCGCACATGGCGGGCCTTGCAACAGCAATCCGCGTTTTACACGGAGTAGTACATGTCGAACTCGACCGGGTGCGTGGTCATGTTCAGACGTTCAATGTCTGCCGATTTCAGGTCGATGTAGCCATCGATCATATCGTCGGTAAACACGCCGCCGGCGGTCAGGAAGCCGCGGTCCTCATCAAGCGACTTTAGCGCTTCGCTCAGGCTGGAGCACACGGTGGGGATGGCCTTGCCTTCCTCGGGCGGCAGGTCGTAAAGATCCTTGTCGGCGGCATCGCCGGGGTGGATCTTGTTCTGGATGCCGTCCAGGCCGGCCATCAGCAGGGCCGCAAACGCCAGGTAGGGGTTGGCTGCCGGGTCGGGGAAACGCACTTCCACGCGCTTGCCCTTGGGGCTGGCAACGTAGGGGATACGAATCGACGCTGAGCGGTTGCGGGCCGAATAGGCCAGCATCACCGGCGCTTCAAAGCCAGGCACCAGGCGCTTGTAGGAGTTGGTCGCCGGGTTGGTGAAGGCATTCAGCGCCTTGGCGTGCTTGATTACGCCGCCAATGTAGTACAGCGCGGTTTCCGACAGGCCGGAGTAGCCGTCACCAGCAAAGGTGTTGGTGCCGTCCTTGGAGATGGACATGTGGACGTGCATGCCGGAGCCGTTATCACCGACCAGCGGCTTGGGCATAAAGGTTGCCGTTTTGCCGTAGGCGTGTGCCACGTTGTGCACGCAGTATTTGAGGATCTGGACTTCGTCCGCCTTTTTCACCAGCGTATTGAACTTGACGCCGATCTCACACTGGCCGGCGGTACCCACTTCGTGGTGGTGTACTTCAACGCCCAGACCCATTTGCTCCATCGCGGTGCACATGGCTGCGCGGATGTCGTGCAGTGAGTCCACTGGAGGTACGGGGAAGTAGCCGCCTTTGACCCGCGGGCGGTGGCCGGTGTTGCCGTCTTCCTGATGCAGGTTGGATGACCAGGCTGCCTCGGATGAGCTGATAGCGTAGCCGGCGCCGGAGATGTCCGCGTGCCACTTGATGTCATCGAAAACGAAAAACTCGGGTTCGGGGCCGAAGAACGCGGTGTCACCGATGCCGGTAGTCTTCAGATATTCCTGGGCGCGGTGTGCAACGGAGCGCGGGTCGCGCTCGTAGCCCTGCATGGTGCTGGGCTCAACGATGTCGCAGCGCAGGATAACGGTGGTGTCGTCGGTGAAGGGGTCGAGAACGGCAGTGCTGTCGTCCGGCATCAGGATCATGTCGGATTCGTTGATGCCTTTCCAGCCGGCGATGGAGGAGCCATCAAACATCTGGCCATCTTCAAAGAAATCATCGTCCACGGCGCTTGCGGGCAGGGTGACGTGCTGTTCCTTGCCTTTGGTGTCCGTGAAGCGCAGGTCAACCCATTTTGCTTCGCTATTCTTGATCAGGTTCAGAGTGTGCTCTGACATTGGATGTCCTCCATGGGGTGTAAAGTCGTGCCACAGTGTTCGGCGCAGTGCGTGTTCCTGGTGCGGCGGTTGCTTGCGAGCGCCCCGTCAGCGGCCAGCGAATCTTGGCAGGATTCCTAGGAGCAAAACCCATGCCAGAATTCTGAGGGGCCTAAGCCCCTGTTTTGCCGCAGTTTATCATTGCCGGTCCGGCCGTGCGCTATACCGGTGCGTTATTTTGATGCACGAGTGCATTATTTTGGTGCGTCACGGCTTGGGCGCAAACCGGCTGCAGGTGTCCGCTGCGGGTGCCACGCAGGGTATTGCGGCTGAATACCGCATTATCACCGGAAACGGATTCTGCGCTCGCCGTGGTGCTGAGGTATAATCCGCCGCCTTTTTTGCTGCCGGGTGACCGGTTTGAGGAATTCCCCTTGATTGAGAAGCTTCGCAACATCGCCATTATCGCCCACGTTGACCACGGCAAAACCACGCTCGTGGACTGCCTGCTGAATCAGTCGGGGACACTTGATCGTCGCTCCGAGGGGGCCGAGCGCATCATGGACTCCAACGACCAGGAGCGGGAGCGCGGCATCACCATTCTGGCCAAGAACACGGCCATTCGCTGGAACGACTACCGCATCAACATCGTGGACACGCCCGGACACGCCGATTTTGGCGGCGAAGTCGAGCGCGTACTCTCCATGGTGGATTCCGTCCTGTTGCTGGTGGATGCGGTAGACGGCCCCATGCCGCAAACTCGCTTTGTGACCTCCAAGGCCTTCGAGCAAGGCCTTAACCCGATTGTTGTCATCAACAAGGTGGACCGCCCGGGCGCGCGTCCCGACTGGGTGGTAGACCAGGTTTTCGACCTGTTTGATCGCCTCGGGGCCACCGATGAGCAGCTCGACTTCCCCATTGTGTTCGCCTCTGCCATTCAGGGGATAGCCGGCCTCGACCACGAGGACATGGCGGACGATATGCAGCCGCTGTTCGAGACCATTATCGAGAAGGTGCCCACTCCTGCGGTTGATCGCGAGGGGCCGCTGCAGCTGCAGATCAGTGCACTGGACTACAACAGCTATGTCGGTGTTATCGGCGTCGGCCGCGTAACCCGCGGCACCCTGAAGCCGAACACCCAGGTGACGGTCATCGACCGCGAAGGCAAAACCCGCAACGGGCGCGTGCTGCAGGTCATGGGCTACATGGGGCTCGAACGAGTGGAAGTTCAGTCCGTCGCGGCCGGCGACATTGTCTGTGTGACCGGTATCGAGGGCTTGAATATTTCCGACACGTTGTGCGACCCCGCTACCGTGGAGGCGCTGCCGCCGCTAACCGTGGATGAGCCCACCGTGAGCATGACGTTCCAGGTGAACGATTCGCCGTTCGCCGGCCGCGAAGGCAAATTCGTGACGACCCGCAACATCAAGGAGCGCCTGGAGCGCGAACTTATCCACAACGTGGCGCTGCGGGTTGAGCCGGGCGATTCACCGGACAAGTTCAAGGTATCCGGGCGCGGCGAGCTGCACCTCTCGGTGCTGATCGAAAGCATGCGTCGCGAAGGCTTTGAGCTCGGTGTTTCGCGCCCCGAGGTGATTCAGAAAGAAATCGATGGCGTGATGCAGGAGCCCTACGAGCAGCTGGTGATCGACTGTGAGGAGCAGCACCAGGGCGCCATCATGGAAGAGCTGGGCCTGCGCCGTGCCTCGCTGGAAAACATGACGCCGGACGGCAAGGGCCGGGTGCGTCTGGAATTCATTATCCCCGCGCGTGGCCTGATCGGTTTCCGCGGCCTGTTCCTGACCCTCACCTCAGGCAGCGGCATTCTGACCCACGTGTTCGACCACTACGGTGCGGTGAAGAATCAGGAGATCGCCAAGCGCAGCAACGGCGTGCTGGTGTCCATGGTGAAAGGCAAGACACTGGCCTACTCCCTGTTCAACCTGCAGGACCGCGGACGCCTGTATATCGGCCCCAACGTGGAAGTGTATGAAGGTCAGATCATTGGCCTGCACAGTCGTGGCAACGACCTCACCGTGAACCCGATCAAGGGCAAGCAGTTGACCAACGTGCGGGCATCCGGAACGGATGAGGCGCTGACGCTGACCCCGCACGTGCGCCACAGTCTGGAGCAGGCGCTGGAATTCATCGAGGACGACGAGCTGGTTGAAGTCACCCCGGAGAGCATTCGCCTGCGCAAGAAGCTCCTGCTGGAACACGAGCGGCGTCGTGCCGGGCGTGGCTGAGGCGCGGTCAGCGGCATGAAGGCCCTGCTGCAGCGCGTGACCACGGCCAGAGTGACCGTGGGTGAGCGCTCTGTCGGGGTAATCGGCAGCGGTTTACTGGTGTTTCTCGGGCTGGAGCAGGGCGATCAGCGTGAGGCGGGCGCGCGCCTGCTGCAGCGCATACTCGACTACCGGATTTTCCCCGATGCGGACGGGCGCATGAACCGCAGCGTGACGGACGTGGGCGGAGAAGTGCTGCTGGTTTCCCAGTTCACACTCGCTGCGGATACCGGCAAGGGCCTGCGCCCGGGCTTCTCCACCGCCATGGCGCCGGCCGAGGCCGAGCCGTTCTACGCGTGGATGCTGGCCGAGCTGCGCGCGCGCCATGCCGGCGTGGCTGCCGGTGAATTTGGTGCCAATATGCAGGTGAGCCTGGTCAATGATGGCCCGGTGACGTTCCTGCTGGAATCTAGCCCGGCTTGAACTGCATGTGGATGTGGAAGATGCCGTCCTCCAGGTATGGCTCGCCCGCCGCCACAAACCCCACGCTGGCGTAAAAGCTGCGCAGGTAGGCCTGGGCGCCGATGGCAATGCCCGCACCCGGCCATTGTGCCAGGTTGAAGTCGATGCCTCTCTGCACCAGTTCGCGGCCCAGGCCCGTGCCTCGGGTACTGGTAGCCACGACAATTCGCCCCAGCGAACTCTCGGGGTAGCTCAGACCCGGCGGCAGGCAGCGCTGATAGGCGAGCGCCTGCTCTCCGCTCACGCAGCGCATATGCCAGCTCTCGGCATCGAGACCGTCGAGATCGCGGTACACGCAGGCCTGCTCTACCACGAAGATGTCTTGGCGCAGCTGCAGCACTGCATAGAGCTCAGCCGCCGTCAGCGCCTCGAACCGGCTGTTATGCCAGTGCCCGTTCACGCTCAGTGGTGGTGTCCGCCGACGCCGTGCGCATGGCCGTGTGACCGCTCCTCGGCACTGGCTTCGCGGACCTCGACGATCTCGATAGCAAAGCGCAGTGATTGCCCGGCAAGTGGGTGGTTGGTGTCGATCTCGGCGCTGTGGCGGCCCACCTTGAGCACGGTCACGGGGTGGCGCCCCTCGCTGGTGTTGAGCTGCACGGTCATCCCCGGTCGCAGTTTGCCGTGGTACACCAGGTGCTTTACTGGCACCTTCTGCTCGCGGCCCTCCCTGCGCTCGCCGTAGGCGTCTGCGGGTGTCAGCTCGATGTCTGTCTGCGCGCCGGTCTCCAACCCCTCCAGCGCGGCTTCCAGTGCCGGCAGAATGTTGTTGGCGCCGTGCAGGTAGGCGCTGGGGTCGCCGCCTCGGGAGGATTCCAGCTCGTCGCCGGCAGTGTTGTGCAACGAGTAATGAAAGGTAACAACGGTGTCTTGGCTGATTTTCACTGTGGTACGATCCGCGAGAGTAAAGTCGGCGATGTTAGCATGCCCGGCAGCCCGGGTGGCATTGTCCCCGGCGACAAATCGCTGCATTGGCGATTCTCCGGTGCCTGAATAGTTGGTAGTATGCGGGGGCTGTTCGGCGCCGGCAGACAGGGTAGGCCTGCGCGGCTGCCGAAGGTGGGCCCATGGCCTTGCGAAGACTGACGAAGAGCACGGTGATGCTGGCAAACGCTGAACTTTCTCCCGACTTTACCCACCTCAACCAGCAGTTCAAGGAACTGGTGTCGGCGCTGATCGAGAGTGTCGACATCCAGCCCGTGCAGGTACAGGTGGAGGCGGTGCGCAACGGCTCGTTCCGCGGCTTTGATGCTACCCGGTTCTATCTCGTCGCAAGCGGTTCACTCACCGCCCGCTACCTCGGCCGCACGGTCTACCTGCTCGACGAGGGCGACCTCCTGCTGCCGGATATTGCCGGCACCAGCAACGCCAATATGGCTGTGGTTTACGGCAGTGAGGCCGGTGCCAGCCTCTACGCGTTTCCAGGCCTGGAACTCATGCAAAAAGTGTTCAGTAACACGGCGGCCACCAAGGTGTGGACCCGTCTGTTGGTCACTTATGCGGGCCTCATGCTGCGTATCACGGCGGCCAATACCCCCGAGTCAGGGCTGGCGACGCCGGGTTTCGAGGAATTCCAGCCGGGTGACGTGATCATCCAGCAGGGTGAGCGCGCCGACTACGTGTTCAACCTCTCTGCCGGCAGCGCCGACGTGCTCGTGGACGATGTCGTAGTGGGCCGCATCAATGAAGGGGAAATCTTCGGTGCCATGGCGGCGCTCACCCAGTCCGACCGCAGTGCCACGGTGCGCGCGCGCACCCGCTGCTCCGTAGTGAAGGTGCGCAAGGAGCAGTTCACCGACCTCATTGCCAACAACCCGGCCACCATTCACAGCCTGCTGGTGGATATGGCCAATTCGATTGTCAATCTCAACGAGCAACTGGTTGCCACACGCAACGTCCCGCACGAACGCTGAGCGCCGGCTGCCGGAGCCGCACCCCTGTGCGGCGGCAGCTGTTACTCCTGAGATTATGGAAACAGGCTTTTTTGCATGTCCGATATAGTGGAAATTGACAACGATGGCATCGAGCAGGTCTCGATGCATCAGTACACGGAAAAAGCGTATCTGGACTATTCCATGTACGTCATCCTCGACCGCGCGCTGCCGCACATCGGCGACGGGTTGAAGCCGGTTCAGCGGCGCATTGTCTATGCCATGAGCGAGCTGGGCCTGAAGGCCACGGCAAAGTTCAAGAAATCCGCGCGCACCGTGGGCGACGTGATCGGCAAGTTTCACCCGCACGGTGACAGCGCCGCCTACGAGGCGATGGTGCTCATGGCGCAGGACTTCAGCTACCGCTACCCGCTGGTGGATGGCCAGGGGAACTGGGGGTCGCCGGACGATCCCAAGTCCTTCGCTGCCATGCGCTACACGGAATCGCGGTTGACTGCCTACGCTGAGGTGCTGTTGGGGGAGCTGGGCCAGGGCACGGTGGACTGGGTGCCGAACTTCGACGGCACAATGGATGAGCCCTCAGTGTTGCCGGCGCAGGTGCCTAACGTGCTGCTCAACGGCACCACCGGCATCGCGGTGGGTATGGCGACCGATATCCCGCCGCACAACCTGCGCGAGGTGGTCAGCGCCGCCGTGCACCTGCTGGAATCCCCGCGGGCCACGCTGGAGGAACTCTGCGAGTTTGTGCAGGCGCCGGACTTTCCCACGGAAGCCGAGATCATCACGCCCCGGGAAGACATTCGTGCCCTGTATGCCTCAGGGCGCGGCGGTCTGCGCATGCGCGCTGTGTGGGAGCGCGAAGGCGGTGACATCATTGTGCGTGCCCTGCCCTACCAGGTGTCGGGTTCCCGCGTACTGGAGCAGATTGCGGGGCAAATGCAGGCGCGCAAGCTGCCCATGGTGGCCGACCTGCGCGATGAGTCGGACCACGAAAACCCGACGCGGTTAGTGATAGTGCCGCGCTCCAACCGGGTGGACGGTGAAGCGCTGATGAGCCACCTGTTCGCCACCACCGACCTGGAGAAAACCTACCGGGTTAACCTCAACATGATCGGCACGGATGGCCGCCCCGCAGTGAAGTCACTGGACCGCATTCTGCGCGAATGGCTGGCCTTCCGCACGGCAACCGTCCGCCGGCGCCTGGAATACCGTCTGGAGCGCGTGCTCAAGCGCCTGCATATTCTGGAAGGCTACCTGATTGCCTACCTGAATATCGACGAGGTGATTCATATCATCCGCACCGAGGACAAGCCCAAGCCGGCATTGATGGCTCGCTTTGGCCTCACTGACACCCAGGCCGAATCGATCCTCGAGTTGAAGCTGCGCAACCTGGCGAAGCTGGAGGAGATGAAGATCCGTGGCGAGCAGGACGAACTGGCCGCGGAGCGCGACTCACTGCAGCTCATTCTGGGCAGCGAGGCTCGTCTGAAAACCCTCATTCGCAAGGAGCTGCAGGCGGCGGCAGAGCAGTACGGCGACGATCGCCGTTCGCCGTTGACCAGCCGCGACGAGGCACGAGCGTTCAGCGAACTGGAACTGATGAGCGCTGACCCGATTACGGTGGTGCTGTCGGAAAAAGGCTGGATCCGTGCCGCCAAGGGCCACGAGGTGGAGTCGGCAAGTCTGAGCTACAAATCCGGAGACGCCTTCAAGCTCGACGCCCGCGGGCGCAGCAACCAGCCCACGGTGATACTCGACTCCACCGGCCGCGCCTACACGCTGGCTTCGCACAACCTGCCCTCGGCGCGCGGCCAGGGTGAACCCGTGACCGGCCGTATCAACCCGCCTTCCGGGGCCACTTTTGAAGGCCTGTTGCTGGCGGATGAGCAGCAACGCTTCTTGCTGGCCAGCGATGCCGGCTACGGCTTTGTCGCCGTGTATTCTGATCTGCAAACCAAGAACCGTGCGGGCAAGGGTGTGCTCTCGCTGCCCAAGGGTGGCCGTGTGCTGCAACCCTCGCCCGTGCCGGCGCAGAATGACGCGGCCTGGGTGGCGGCGTTGTCCAATGAGGGGCGTCTGCTGGTCTTCCCACTGGCGGACCTGCCCCAGCTGGCGCGTGGCAAAGGCAACAAGATACTGGGCATTCCTTCGGCGCGCGTGCAGGCACGGGAAGAATTCCTGGTGACCGTGCAGGTCATCAATGAAACCCAGTCACTGGTGATTCAGGCGGGTAAGCGCCACCTCACCCTCAAGTTCACCGAGCTGGAACATTACCGCGGCGAGCGCGGCCGGCGCGGCAACAAGCTGCCGCGGGGATTCCAGAAGGTGGACGGGATGCGGGTGGAGTAGCCCGTGCCTGTGCAGCGTCCGGTGCCAACCCCTCGACGTCGCGGTCGCCCCGCGAAGATCAGCCGCGAAAAAGTCATCGAAGCGGTGCTGTTGCTGCTGGAGGACGCTGCGCCCGATGAAGTGAGCATGGCGGACGTCGCGGCGCAGCTCAAAGTGCCGGTCATGTCGCTGTACAACCACTACCCGAATACCAGCGAGCTGTTGCAGTCGGTAGCCGACCACACATTCGGCCTGTTTCGCATGCCTGCCCTGCGCAGTGGCGCGCCTTGGCAGGACGAGTTGCTGGCCTGGCTGCGGGCGCTGGCCCGTCACTGCCAGCGTTACCCGGTCGCACTGCGCATGATTTCCATCGAAGGCCGGGCCACTCCGGCCTATCAGCGTATCGTGACACCGCTGCTGCACGTGCTGGAGTCATTGCAGCTCGACGAGCAGCGCGCGGCCCTGTTGTTGGCGTGGGTAACCAGTCAGGCTATGGGGCTTATCTACATCGAGGACTTTGCTGAGCCAGCGCGCCGGCTGGCGCCGCCCGGGCTGTCAGCGGACCAGGCCGATGCGGGTTGGCTCGCAGGCGTGGGTGCCGCACTGCCCGGCATCCGGCGTGAAGCGGTGCTCGAGCTGGGCTTCCGCTCGATCATCGCCGTGTTGGAGGAAGAAGCCGGAAAATAATTATGGAAAGTATTATTAAAAATAACTAGACTGTTTGTCAGCGCGGTCGGCTTTGCATCGACAGCTCAGCGTCCGCGACCCTCCTGATTCGATAAATACAGTAAAGAGGTGGTGACAATAATGAGCAAGACACTGATTCGTAACGGTACTGTGGTAGATGGCACGGGGGCTGCGGGGTTCGCAGCGGACGTACGCGTGCACGAGGGCGTAATTGCAGAGGTGGCGCCGGGCCTGACGCCCGCCGCCGATGAGACGGTTGTGGACGCAACCGGCTGCATTGTTTCCCCCGGCTTTATCGAGAGCCACACGCACTTTGACGGGGCCATGTGGTGGGACGAAGAGCTCGATCCCCTCCCCGGTTACGGTGTCACCTCGCTAATCATGGGTAACTGCGGTTTTTCCGTGGCGCCGGTCTCCGATGACGAGGCGGCCCGACGCGAGGTGGTGGGCATTTTCTCTTTCTTCGAGGATATTCCCGAGCAACCGTTTCTGAAGTCACTGCCCTGGGACTGGCGCAGCTGGCCCGAGTATCGCGATTCCATGGTGCGCAACGTGAAGCTGCCGGCCAACTATGCGGCATTCTGCGGCCACATCGCCCTGCGTCTGGCGGTCATGGGCCTTGAAGCCTGGGACCGGGCTGCAACGCCGACTGAAGTGGAGCAGATGTGTGGTTTGCTGGATGAAGCGCTGGCGGCCGGAGCGCTGGGCATGTCCACCAATCTGTTCGATCACGACGGCCAGGATCGCCCCGTGCCTTCCCTGCAGGCCGATGATCATGAACTCCAGTCTCTGATGGCGGTAATCAGCCGACACCCCGGAAGCACTTTGCAGGTAATTGTGGATACTTTCCGCAACATGACTGCGCCAGACACCATGCGTCGCATCGCCAAGCTGTCCGAAGGCATGCCGCTGCGTGTGCAATGGGCGGGCTTGCCCACACTGGTGTTCCAGCGCGACATGATGGGTATCCAGGCACCGCTGGTGGAGCTGCATGAGCAGTTCAAGCGTGAAGGCCGCGACTTCTGGACGGGCTACGCCCACATCGCGGTCACCTCAACCATGAGCGTGCAAAGCTCGCTGATTTTCGCGCAGTCCAACGACTATGTATGGCACGAAGTGGTGACCGCCGAGGGTGACGCGGCCAAGGAAGCGGTGCTGCGTGACCCCGACTGGCGTGCGCGTGCCCGTGAATCCTGGAACACCAAGGCATTCGAGTTTTCGCCATTTCCCGAAGGTCGTGCTGCGCACCTGCTGCTCATGAATTCGGACAATGGCGTGGGGCCCACGCATCTCACTCTCGGTGAGTACCAGCAGCAGATTGGTGCGCCGCACCCCTCCGATGCGATGGCGGAATGGTTGCTGGCCAATGGCCTGCAGTCTACCGTGACCATGCCGCCGTTCGAGTGTGACCGCGATATGGTATTGAGCCTGATGCGCGACCCCTACTCGGTCGGGAATATCAGCGATGCCGGTGCGCACGGTCAGATGCTCTGTGGCGGGGGTGAAAACGTCAAACTCTTCACCGACTTCGTGCGTTCGGGTGACTTGACGGTGGAAGAAGCGGTCTACATTCAGACGGGCAAGCTCGCCAACCACTTCGGCTTCCATGATCGCGGTGTACTGCAGGCGGGCAAGCGCGCTGACCTCACGGTTTTCAGCCTTGATGAGGTGCAGGAACGCGAGATGAAGCGGGTTTACGATGTACCCGACGGCAAGGGCGGCTTCACCTGGCGCTGGAGCCGCGATGCGGCGCCGATGCGCCTGACCATGGTCAATGGTGAGGTGACCTTCGACGGGCAGCAAAGTACACCGGCTCGCCCCGGCGAAATGCTGGCTCCCAGCGTCGCGGCGTAAGCGCTTGCGGGTGGCGGGTGTGCGCAGTTCTCACCCGCCATTTTTCTCCCGCCATCACCTGAACGGGGGGTCACAGCGGGGCCTCGCGCGGCTATTCTGAGCGTTCAGTTTCCGGAGAGCACACGCCATGCAACGATTCAGCGGCAAGACCGTCATCATCACCGGCGCCGCCCAGGGCATGGGCGCCAATCACGTGCGCCGGTTTGTGGCAGAAGGCGCCAATGTTCTGCTGACCGACGTGCAGGATGACGCCGGCGCGGCACTGGCTGCGGAATTGGGGCCACAGGCCTGCTTTGTGCACCAGGATGTGTCCAGCGAGGCAGACTGGGATGCCGTGGTAGCAGCGGCAACGGCTCGGTTCGGACGTATTGATGTGCTGGTGAATAATGCGGCGCTGTTCTTCTCTTGTCCGGTCGATGAGGTTGAGCCGGAGCGGGTACGCAGGCTGCTTGAAGTGAATGTGTTCGGCAGCTGGTTGGGGATCAGCCGGGTGGCACCGGTGATGAAAGCGCAGGGCACGGGGGGGGCCATCGTCAACCTGTCATCCCTGGCCGGTATCCGCGGCATCCCCACGCTCGCCATTTACGGTGCCTCCAAGGCCGCGATTCGGGGCCTCACCCAGGCCGCCGCTCATGACCTTGGGCCTGCCGGCATTCGGGTCAACGCCGTACTCCCGGGCGCCGTGGCGGATACGGGGATGTTCTCCGGTGGTACACCGGAACAGATGCAGGCCATACCCCTGCAGCGTCCGGCCAGCCTGGACGAGATCTCCACGCTGGTGCTGTTTCTGGCATCGGACGACGCCAGCTACATCACGGGTGCGGATCACACCATCGACGGTGGGCGCAGCCTCTGGTGAGGGCGAGAGGCGAGTCGGGTTAGAGCGGGTCGCCCAGGCGCTTCAGCGTCAGCCGCAGTTGCCGCTCCAGCAGGTCGTCGTAAGGGTTCAGGAATTCTTCCAGAATGGCATAATCGCCGAGTTCGCTGGGGCGCTGCTCCAGCCGGCTGCTGACGTCGATGTCCTCGCACACGCCGGGTGAGAGCATGACCTGCGGTGGCTTGCTGCTGCACAGGGTCTGCAGCTCGTCGAGGGTAGACTGGATATACAGCCCCGGGTAGATGTCGGTTTCATCACCTCGCCCCAGTTCGCTCTGGGCGACCGCCATGGCCATCCCCAGCGACAGGCTCATTTTCTTCTCCACGGCCTTGCTGACGTTGCGCACCAGCCAGGCGCAGCAGGCTGCCCGGAAGGCCGCGCTGCCGCCGTTGCTGCTGCCGCTGAAGAACACCGCCAAACCGAATTGCCGCACCACTTGCAGGTGGCCGCCGTAGAAGCCCGCGGCGGCATAGACAATCTGGTGCAAACGGTCGGTGTAGCGGTGCAGGGATGCCTCGTCCAGCGTGTCGATATAGTCCGCCAGGCTGATCAGGTGCAGGTAGAGCACGGCGGTGTCGCGATAGTTGGCAGGGTTTGACCCCGTGCCGTTGCGCGCCCGCAACAGCTCCATGGGCAGCGCGCTGATGTGGTGCTGCAACTGCAGCAGTTCGTTGGCGGGCAGCGCTGCTTTGCTGTTTTCCTCCAGTGCAATGCTCCGTGCCTGCCGTTGCAGGCGGCTGGCAAGCAAGCTCAGCGCCGCCTTGCGGGTAAACGCATAGACGATGAGACTGAGCACAATGGAGAGCCCGAACAGGCTCAGGAGGAAGCGTATACGGGCGGTTTCAGCCACTGCTGTGCTCAGCGTGATGACCACTTCTCCGGCCACATCGGGGCCGATCAGCACGGGGGCTCGATAGTCCGCAAGGAATTCGCCGTCGAGCTCCCCGGCCTCACCGAGTGCCCGCCCTTCCACGTCAAAAATGGCGACTTTGCCGGCGGAGGAGGACTCGACAAAGCGGTGCAGCGACGCGGCCACATTAAGCAGGTCGCCGGTTTCCAGGGCAACGCCGATACGTCGGGCAATTTGCTGCGCGAGCGCATCGCCGAATTCCGCCTGCTGCACCTTCTGCATGTGACGGCTGGAAGTGGCCGCCAGAGCAACCAGCGCCAGACTGATGAGCAGGCAACCCAGTCCGGCGATCAGTGCCAGTTGATGGCTGAGGCTTGCGTCGCGGAATCGGTTGCTCACGCGCTGTGGCTTCCCTGTCGATAAAGTGGCGAGTATAAACCAAGCCCGCGGTCCCTGCGCGCAGCGGTTTCGCCGCACACGGTGCAGGGTTAGAATACGGCGCTTTACAGTCAGCCGGACCCGCCAACTCGTGAACGATATCGTCCTGATTACCCTCTCCGGTGCAGATAAGCCGGGCATTACTGCCGGGGTCTCCGGGTTGCTCGCCGAGTACGCGGTGAATGTGCTGGATATCGGGCAGGCGGTCATTCACGCCACGCTCTCCATGGGGCTGCTGCTGGAAATTCCCACGGGCGCGGCGCGCAAGGATATCGAGAACGCTCTGCAGGCATTTGCGGCCAGCCGGCAACTGCAGCTGCGCTGGGAGCAGGTTACGGCGGACAGCTACGGTGACTGGGTGGCGGCACAGGGCCGTGCGCGCTATATCACCACCTTGCTGGCGCGGAAAATAACAGCCGACCAGTTGGCGCGTGTGAGTGCGGTTTTTTCGCGCCACGGCTTGGGTATCGATGGCATTTCACGGTTGTCCGGGCGCATTCCGCTGGGTGAGCTCCCGCCGTTGAGCAAGGCCTGCGTAGAGTTTTCACTGCGCGGCAGCGTGTCCGATGTGGCCGCATTCCGGCGTGAGTTGCTGGAGGTGGCCAGCGCGCTCGAGGTGGACCTCGCCTTTCAGGAAGACAACATGTACCGCCGCAACCGACGTCTGGTTGCCTTTGACATGGACTCCACCCTGATCGAGGCCGAGGTGATTGACGAGCTGGCACGCCTGGCGGGCGTTGGCGAACAGGTCAGTGCGATCACGGAACGTGCAATGCGTGGTGAGTTGGATTTCGCGGCCAGCTTTCGCGAACGGGTCGCCCTGCTCAAGGGTCTGCCCGAATCTGCGCTCGAAGAGGTTGCCGCGAACCTGTGCATTACCGAGGGGGCACGTCATCTCATCGCTACCCTGCGCGCGCTGGGCTACAAGACAGCGATACTTTCGGGCGGTTTTACCTACTTTGCCCACTGGCTGCAGCAGCAGCTCGGCATCGACTACGTGCACGCCAATGAACTGGATATTGCGCAGGGTGTGGTCACCGGTAACGTCAGCGGTGTGATCGTTGATGGTGAGCGCAAGGCCGCATTGCTGCGCCAGCTGGCGACGCGGGAGGGCATCGACCTGCAGCAGGTCATCGCGGTGGGTGACGGCGCCAACGACCTGCCCATGCTGAGTATCGCGGGGCTGGGCATAGCGTTTCGCGCCAAGCCGCTGGTGCAGCAGTCAGCGGAGCAGTCCATATCCACCCTGGGGCTGGACGCCATTCTTTACCTGTTGGGAATTTCCGACCGTTACCAGCCGGCTGCGGTGTCAGATATCCGACCAGATTGAGTGGAAAGGCGAGGCTGGCAAGCCGCGCGCTTCTTTCACGTCCTCGGCCTGGTCTGCCGCCGCTTCCCGGAATTCGAACTGGCTGTAGGCACCCGTGGCTGCCACCAGGCGCTGCAGGCGCACGTTGCGTGTGGCGCCGTGGTGCAGCAGCGTCAACCCCTGGCCTTCGCGGAAACCGCTGCGCGGCGTAATCAGTGTGGGGGGTTGGGCGACCAGCTTGATTTCCGGCAGCAGCAACACGCGAATGGGCTCGGACAATCCGCTCTCGGCGTGTATTCGCGCGCCCCACGGTTCCGCCGTCGGGCTCAACAGCTCTACCCCGACCAGCGTGCTCTTGCCTTCCAGCTGGCTCACCCAGCGGATGGTCGCCAGAACCCAGTTGGGATGGTCATCCTCGCGCACGCAGATCAGGTCACCACTGCGTATGATGCCAGGCGGGCTTTCCTCCCAGGCCAGGCAGTAGCCGCCAGGGCTGGCGTTGATGGATTTGATGGCGTATTGGCGAAAACGCTCGGCATCCGCCATGGGGGCGCTGTCGTCTTCTCTCAGCAACCGGGCGCGGGTGCCGGGGTCCACGGCAATGTCACCGCCCGCTTCGGGGGCGTCCGGCTGAGCCTGTTCCTCGCCACTGAAAATATCGTCCGGCGCGGCCTCCACCCACGGATCGCGACGTTTCTGCGCAACCAGGAACGGGTTGCCGGCAACGCGCTCGCCGGGCGGTGGCTGGTAGCCCTTGCCATGCAGTACCTCGGCGAAGTTCTGCCTGCCGGCGGAGAAGTAGTGGGCGTTGCTGAGGCCGAGTGTCACATGCAGCTTCTGCTGCACCGGCGTGCGGTGGAAGTTGCGCATGCTGACCGAGGACAGGGCCTCAATCATGTGCAGCAAAATATGGTGGTGCAGCCGGACGTCCTTGTCGAACACCACATCGCGGCGCCCGTTTTCTTCCGACTCTGCCGCGATCGCGCGCAAGTGCACCACCAGCGCACTGGTATCCAGCAGGCGCATGCCGGTGGGCTGGTCGGCAAAACGTGGGTTCTTGGCGTAGGTGGGCGGCTGGTCGGCGTCAATATCGACGGCGAACAGGGCCTCTTCATCCTCGCTGGTTTCCGCCTCCCCGCCCCATTCGAGCAGGCAACGGAACATGGCGATCAGGTCGCCCTGGCGAACCTGGTTGGGCTTGCAGCAGGAGAGCAGCAGCGGGCGCAACCAGGTGGCCTGCACGGTAGTGATGCCCTCGTGACCGTCATCGACGCGCAGACGCGTGAGGTGCTGCCGCTCCGCCAGGTGATACAGTTGATGCAGCGTCTGCCAGGCGCGGTTCTCACCGGGTTGGTAGAGCAGGAAATGCTGGAAAATCTTTCCCGCCGTGAGGTCAATGGCACGCTGCAGTGCCTCGCACATCAACCGCGCCGGATTCACGCCGACCAGGGTGTCGCGGTCGCGCAGTGCGTGCACGGCAACCAATGTGTAGGCCGTGCTGGCAAGCCCCAACAGCTGATCCGAGAGTTCCGCCAGCTGGCGCGGCTCGTCCGGCATGACCAGAGGCTGGTTGATGACCTTGCGCGAGAGGCTGGCGACGGCCACGTTCATATTGGGTCGAATCGCTTCGAGCACGGCGTAGCGCTCGACGGCCGGCAGAACAACACGGTTCAGTTCCCCGAGGATGGTGGCGAGCGTCTGGGCAACTTCGCGGGCGCTGGTTACCGGGAGCCCGGAGGCCCATTCGGCGGCGTCGGCCCCGGTCAGCGGGAAATGGCTGAACGTGGTCAGATCCTGGCGCGGAATCCGCAGTTTTACGGGTGCCTTGTCAGTCACGGTCATGGCCTCCCATCACACCCTTCCCTGTTCGTTAGCAAGCGCTATCAAGAGTAGCCCATCCGGGCAGGTAATCGCCACTGCAATATCGCCGGGAGCTGCAGGGTACGGTATCATTGCGGCCAAATTTTACAGTAGTGTGATACCTGTTATGGCGAATTTCTCCACCAATGAATTCCGGCCAGGCCTCAAGGTCATGCTGGATGGCGACCCCTGCAGCATTCTCGAAAACGAGTTTGTGAAACCCGGCAAGGGCCAGGCCTTCAACCGGGTGCGCATGCGCAACCTGAAAACAGGCCGGGTCTGGGAGCGCACGTTCAAGTCGGGCGAAAGCCTGGAGGGCGCTGACGTCATGGACCGGTCCATGGAATACCTCTACACCGACGGTGAATTCTGGTACTTCATGGAGCCCGATACCTTCGAGCAGCACCAGGCTGATGCCAAGGCGGTCGGTGATTCCTACCTCTGGCTGAAGGAGCAGGACGGCTGCGAGGTCACACTCTACAACGGTACGCCGCTGTCGGTGGCACCTGCCAACTTCGTCGAGTTGGAGATTGTGGAAACCGATCCGGGCCTCAAGGGTGATACGGCGCAGGGGGGCAGCAAACCGGCCAAGCTGAGCACCGGGGCGGTGGTCAAGGTGCCGCTGTTTGTCACCACCGGCGAAGTGATTCGGGTGGATACCCGCACCGGTGAGTATCAGAACCGGGTCAGCAAGTAGGCTACGCCCCCGGCGCAGCATATGAGTGACTGGCGGCCCGGTGCAGCCCTTGCGCAACTGCGCCAGCGCGCCCAGCTGCTGGCGCAGATTCGCGCTTTTTTTGCCGCTCGCGGCGTGCTCGAAGTCGAGACACCACTTCTTTGCTCACGCGGCATTACCGACCCGGCCATTGAGCCGCTGCTCGTGGAGCGCGGGGAATCGCTGACCCACGCGCCGCGGTTTCTGCAAACCTCGCCCGAATACGCCATGAAGCGCCTGCTGGCGGCAGGCAGTGGCCCCATCTACCAGATCTGCAAGGCGTTTCGCGATGGTGAAGCCGGGCGCCGCCACAACCCCGAATTCACTTTGCTGGAGTGGTATCGCCCGGGCATGGATCATCACGCGCTGATGGCGGAGGTGGCGGCACTGGTGTGCAGCTGCCTGGGTGAGCGGCCCTGGCAGGCGTTCACCTACCGGGAGCTGTTCCAGCGCTGCCTGCAGCTTGACCCGTTTACTGCCGACATTGCCACGCTGCAGCGCACCGCACGCCAGCTGACCGACCCGGGCACCCTGGCCGGCGGCCGCGACCTGTGGCTGGACCTGTTGCTGACGCACGCTGTGGAGCCCTGGCTGGCGGGGCAGGGCCTGTGTTTTGTCTACGATTACCCGGCCAGCCAAGCCGCCCTCGCCCGGCTGGCGCAGCGCGATGGCGAGGTGGTGGGCGAACGGTTCGAGCTCTACATCGACGGTGTGGAGGTGGCCAATGGCTACCACGAGCTGGATGATGTGGTGGAGCAGCGCGCCCGCTTCGAGGCGGACAATCGACAGCGCGCGGCGGCCGGGCAGCCTGAGCGGCCGCTGGATGAGGCTTTACTGGCGGCGCTGGCGGCGGGCTTGCCCGCAGTGAGCGGTGTTGCGCTGGGGCTGGATCGGCTGTTGCTGCTGGCCAGCGGGGAAACCGATATACGGCGTCTACTGGCCTTTTCCTGGGAGCGCTGCTGAGGGCGCAGTGAGCACGGCCGGGCCGTAGCCGTCGATGAATTCTGCCGGCATGCGCCGGGGCCGTCCGCTGCTGATCTCGATACAGGCAAAGCGCATCATGCCGCGCAACAATGTGGCGCCATCCGCCGGACGCTGGATCTGGAAGCGGCGTTCCATGGTCAGGCGTCGATCCCAGCTGACGATCCAGGTACCGGCAATCAGCTCATCACCTTCGCGCGAGGCCTGCAGGTAGTCGTACTCACTGTGGGTGATGGCCATGGCGCGGTCCAGCCGGCGATAGCTGTCCAGGTCCAGGCCCAAGTGTACAGAGTGGGCCCAGGCCACCTGCTCGCACCATTTCACGTACACTGTGTTATTGGTGTGTTGCAGGCCGTCGATGTCCGCGGGCGCCACCTGCGTTGGCAGAGTGAAGGGCTGCGGATGATCCCACACCAGCGCCGCCATGCTCACGCGCCCTGGCCCGCTGCCTGGCTCGCTGTGGGGGCGGCGTCAGCTTCCAGGGGCTTCTGGGCGAAGTGGAAGAAGGCATAGCCGATAGCCAGCAGCGGGCACAGCAGGTTGAAAAAGGCAAAGGGCGCATAACTCAGGGTGGCCACGCCGAGTGTGGCTGACATGTAGGCGCCACAGGTATTCCAGGGGATGAGGGCCGAGGTGAGGGTGGCGGAATCCTCCAGGGTGCGCGACAGGTTCAGCCGCGACAGGCCGCGACGTGCGTATTCATCGCGGAACATGCGCCCCGGCAGGGCAACGGAAATGAACTGGTCAGCCGCCAGCACGTTGGTGGCGACACAGGTGCCGACCGTCGCCCCCACCAGCCCCGCCGCGCTGTGTACCCGTTGCAGGATCTTGCGCAACAGGTGGTCGAGGATGCCGGTGCGCTCCAGTGCGCCGCCAAAGGCCAGTGCACAGATAATCAGCCACACCGTGTTGAGCATGCTGCTCATGCCGCCCTTGCTCAGCAGGTCGTCGAGAAAACGGTTGCCGCTGTTGGCGACATAGCCGTCGAACAGGCTGATCCACACGCCCTGCAGCAGCAGTGCGGCCTGGTTGAGCTCAGCGCTGTTGCCGGCCAGCTCGCGCACGGCCTGGGGTTGGAACAGCACCGCGAACACGGCGCCCACCAGCGCGCTGATAACAATGGAAGGAAACGCGGGGAAGCGCTTGTAGATAAGCCCCAGCATGAGGATCAGCGGCAACAGCAGGTGCCAGCCGATATCGAATTCTTGTGACAGGCTTGTTTGCAGGGCCGCGATTTCCTCGGGGGTTGCAGCCTCGCCGCCCCCGATCAGCAGAAAGCCCAGCAATGCCAGGGTAAACCCGGGCACGGTGGTCCAGAGCATGTGGCGAATGTGGTCGAACAGGTCGACGCCGGTGGCGGCCGCCGCGAGGTTGGTGGTGTCCGACATGGGTGAGAGCTTGTCGCCGAAGTAGGCGCCGGACACAATGGCGCCAGCGGTGATGGCCGGTGACAGGCCGAAGCTGCCGGCGATACCCATAAGGCCGATACCGAGGGTGCCGGCAACGGTCCAGGAGCTGCCGATACTCACCGCCACAATGGCACAGATAGCGGCGCTGGCGGCATAGAAGACCGATGGATTGAGTATCTCGACGCCATAGTAGATCATGGCAGGCACGGTGCCAGAGAGTATCCAGGTACCGATCAGCATACCCACCGACAGCAGGATCAGCGTGGGCCCCAGGCCTACGGAAATGCCGTGGATAATGCCTTCCTGGGTGGCGTGCCAGGTGAGCCCGATGCGCTTGCCCACCAGCGCTGCCACGCAGGCGGCCAGCAGTAGCGCAATCTGGTTGGCGCCGTAGGACGAATCCGAGCCGAACAGGTAGACCGAAGCGGCCAGCAGCACGGTCAGGAATACCACCGGGGTCAGCGCAAGGCCGGTGGTCAGCGGACGGTAGTGAGGCGTCTGGTCACTCAAGAGAGGTTCTCGCGTTGTTGCGGCGGGGACTGAATCGGCATCTTCAGGGCAGAAGAATGCCTTAAACTACAGCCCGGGTACAGCATGGGCGACGCCGGGAGAGGGAGGCGAACAATGGCGGCACTGTGGTAACGAATGATCGCAAGGCCCTGTATCTGGGTTTGAGCGCGGTGCTTTTGTGGTCTACCGCGGCCACCGCCTTCAAGCTCGCGCTGCGCGAACTGGACGTATTCCAGCTGGTTGCCTGGTCGGTCTCCGCGTCCGCGCTCGCGCTGCTGGCCATTGTCTGCTGGCAGGGCCGGCAGCGCCAGCTGTGGAGCTCCCTGCGTCAGCGCCCCGGCTATTATCTGCTGTTGGCGGCAATCAATCCGCTGCTCTACTATCTGGTTCTGCTCCACGCCTACGCGCTGCTGCCTGCGCAGCAGGCCCAGACCATCAACTACACCTGGGCCATCACGCTGGCATTACTGGCAGTGCCGTTGTTGGGGCAGCGGCTGGGGCGCCGCGACCTGTTGGCGGTGGCGCTGGGTTACAGCGGTGTGGTGATTATCGCGACGCAGGGGCAGCCCTTTGCCATGCAGTTCAGCAGCTTGCCCGGCGTGGGCCTGGCGTTGGGGAGTACACTGGTGTGGGCACTGTACTGGATTCTCAATACGCGCAACCAGGGTGATCCGCTGGTCAGCCTGTGCCTGAATTTTCTTCTGGCCACACCCGCGGCATGGCTGGTGTGCAGCCTGTTTTCAACGCTCTCCACCGGTGGCACAACCGGCCTGCTGGCCGCGTTGTACGTCGGCCTGTTCGAGATGGGCATCACCTTTGCGCTCTGGTCCAGCGCGCTGCGCCTCACCAGCTCGGTGGCGCGTATCGGCAACCTGATTTTCCTCTCCCCGCTGTTCTCGCTGGTGTTTATTGCCACTGTGCTGGACGAGGCGATTCACCCGGCCACGCTGGTTGGCCTGGCGTTGATTATCCCCGGGGTGCTGTTGCAGCAGACGGGCGGGCCGAAAGCGCCCCGCGAGGCCTAGCCGCCGATGTCCGCACCTGAGCCCCCGGTGCTCGCACCGCGCTATTACCGGGACAACTTCCAGCGCCTGTGTGACACCGTTGAAGCGCTCTATGATGACCTGCTGAGCCCGGCGGAGCGTGCGTGGCTGGCACAGTGGCGCAGTGCCTCCGAGCCGGCACAGTGCCTTTACGTGCGGCTGGTTTCCCGTGTCGGCCCCTGGTTTCGCGTGGCGAAGCTCTCCTACCCCGAGATCGGCGCAATCGAACCACTGCTGGCTGAGCTGCAGGCGCTCGATCTGCTGCTTGCGCCCGAGGAGGCGAGCGAAGCGTCGCTGGACGTGCAGGATCTGGGCCGCCTGTTTACCCTCCCCGAGTGGCGGCGTGCTTTCCAGGGGTCTCTTTGTTCGTCGGCACAGCGCAGCAAGGCGCAGTGGGTCGAGGAAGTGGCGGCCCTCGATTTGCCCGTGTGCACACTGCTCGATGCGTTGTGCACGGCAGCCGATGACCGACTTGTGGCACCGTTGGGGGTGGAGTCTGTGGCCCTGTTCCAGCTGTTGTTTTTCGGCAACCGACGGCAAAGCCTCACTGACTTTGTGCTCAGTGATCTGGGTATCGCCCGCTACTACCCTTACGCACTCACCCGGCAGCAGCGTCGTTTTTCCTGTCGTCAAGCGGTGGATGAGTACCAGCAGCTGGGCGAGCTGGCGGATCTGCATTGGCTGCTGGAGGACGCAGGAGACGCTGAGGGGTTCAACTTGCTGGCGGAGCAGTTGCTGCGTGCGGCGCCCCAGCATGCGCCCAGCGAACGCCGCTACTGGATGCTGTGCAACCGCCTGGGCCGCAATCTGGAGCGACGCGGCGAGTGGGCGTTGGCGGCACAGCTCTATCAGCGCAGCCAGCTGCACCCGGCGCGTGAACGTTATGTGCGCGTGCTGGAGCAGCGCGAACAGTGGCAGGCCGCCCAGGCCGCCTGCACAGAGCTGTTGGCCAGCCCCTGGTGCGAGGAGGAGCGCGATGCGGCGCAGCGCATTCTGCCGCGCTTGCAGCGTAAGCTCGGTGTTGCAGCCGCGCCGCGGCGACGCCGCACGGTGCCGATGGTGGACCTGCAGCTGCCGCGGACGGATGCGCGGGTGGAGCGCGCTGTGGCCGAGCACCTCGCAAAGGATTGGGTGTCGGTGCACTACGTCGAGAACAGCCTGTTCAACAGTCTGTTTGGCCTGGCCTTCTGGGAACAGATTTTTGCGCCGGTGCCCGGCGCTTTTCACAACCCCTTCCAGGCGGTGCCTGCCGATATGTATCAAACGGCGTTTCGCGCCCGCCGCGAAACCGCGCTTGGTACCCGCCTGCAGGAACTGGCAGCCGGGGATCTCGAGGTAGAGCTGCAGGCTGCCCTGGCGCGCTTCTTCGGTTATCAGTGTCGCTGGGTCAGCTGGCCGCTGTTGACGACAGACCTGCTCGCCCGCGTGCTGGCCTGCGTGCCCGCCGACCACTTGCTGGCGGTGTGGGAGCGTATGTTGTTTGATCCGGGTGAAAACCGGCGCGGCTTCCCCGACCTGATCGCCCTGGGTGAAAGGCCCGGCGACTACAGCCTGATTGAGGTCAAGGGCCCTGGCGACCAGCTGCAGCACAGTCAGCGCCGCTGGTTGCAGTTTTTTGGCGAGCAGGGAATACCGGCAAGGGTGGCGCGGGTGGTCTGGACCGATGAATGAGCAGCGCGTCACCGTGCGTGACCTGGTGCTTTTCTGCCATCGCAGCGGCGATATTGATCACCGTTTCACCCCGTCTCCCACCGGTCAGCAGGGTATTGAGGGGCACCAGCGAATCTATCGCCGGCGCCCGGCGAGCTACCGCGCCGAATTCCCCGTGCAGTGTGTCTGGGACGGGGGTGCCGGGCTGCCGGCGCTACAGGTCACAGGCCGCGCAGACGGCTACGACCACAGCCAGGGGCTGGTGGAGGAAATCAAGACCTGCCGCGTTGATCCGGCACGTATTCCGGCCTCGGTGACGCAGCTGCACCTGGCCCAGGGCCGGCTCTATGCCGCGTTGATAGCGGCCAGCGAAGACTTGCCAGCGATGGCCGTGCAACTGACCTGGTTGCAGCTCGATACCGACGAGGAATACCCCTTGCGCCAGGACTACAGCCGCGCGGAACTGGATGCGTTCCTGCATGCGACGCTCCGGCGCTACAGCCAGTGGCTGGCACAGGTGCAGCGCCGTTTGCAGCGGCGCGATGTCAGCCTCTCTACGCTCCCCTTTCCTCATGCACAGTTCAGGGCCGGTCAGCGTGAGCTATCCGAACGGGTCTACAAGTGCATTCATCAGGCGGGTCAGCTGTTGCTGGAAGCCCCTACCGGCATTGGCAAGACCGCCGCGGTGCTCTACCCCGCATTGAAGGCGCTGGGTACCGGGCGTCATGACAGGGTGGTATTTGCCACTACGCGCATCAGCGGGCGACGCGCGGCGGAGCAGGCCATGACGCGGTTTGTGGAGAAAGGCTATGCCGGCAATGCACTCAGTCTCACAGCCAAAGAGCAGGCCTGCCTGGCACCAGGCAAGGCCTGTCACGCGGATGATTGCCCCTATGCCCGCGGCTACTATGATCGCCTGCCGGCGGCGTTGGATGAAGCGCTTGAAGCGCCCCTGCTGGACCGCGAAGGGCTCGCGGATATTGCCGGGCGGCACGCGGTGTGCCCCTATCAGTTGAGCCTGGACCTGGTGCCCTGGGTGGATGTGATTGTGGCGGACGTACACCACATCTTCAGCCCCACCGCGAACCTGGCAGAGCACCTGACGGCGAGCGGCGGGCGCTGGACCGTGTTGCTGGACGAGGCCCATGGCTTGCCCGATCGCGCCCGGGGCATGTACGGCGCCGAATTGCCGAAGGCGCTGGTGATGACCGCCCGGCGCGAGGCGCCTGCGGCCACGCGGCGTGTGCTGGAGCGGCTCAACCGCCAGCTGCTGGCCCTGTTGAAGCTGGACTGGTCAACGCCCGATGGACACTGGCTGGATGCGGTGCCCGAGACGCTGGCCAGTGCGCTGGCCGAGTGTGTTGAGGCCGTCAACGCCGAGCAGGCGCTGGACGCCTTTGTGCTGCAGTCGCGGCCCGCACTGCGCGACGTCTACTTCCTGGCGCTGCAGTGGCAGCGCCTGCTGGAGTGCTGGGGAAGTGAATTTCGCCTGGAGCTGGAGCGTGGCACCGGGCCCCAGGGCCTGCTGCTGCGGGTGCATTGCCTGGAGCCCTCGCGACTGCTGGCCCTTCGCCATCAGGCGATGCACGCTCTGGTCGCCTTTTCTGCCACCTTGAGTCCGCAGCGGTGGGCGCTGGATACCCTGGGGCTGCAGGCGGGCGCTGTCGCCTGGTGTACGCCCTCGCCTTTCAGCCGCGACCAGTTGCAGGTGCAAATTGCCACGCATGTGGATACCCGTCTGCAGCAGCGCGCAGCGAGCTTGCCGGTGCTCGCTGCGCTGTTGCGTCAATGGCTGCTCAGCGAGCCGGGTAACTGCCTGCTCTACTTCCCCTCCTATCGCTACCTGGAGGCCTGTATGCAGCTCATGCTGGAGCAGGGTTGGCCGGACGGGCGCCAACGCTGGGTGCAGGGCCGCGCCGGGCAGGGCGGGGCAGAGTTGCTGCCGCTGCTGCAGCAGGCACGGGATGTGGCGGCTTTCTGTGTGCTGGGTGGCGCCTTCGGCGAAGGCATCGACCTGCCAGGCGATGAACTGTCCAGCGTGGTGGTGGTGGGTGTCGGTCTGCCCCAGCTGAGCCCGGGTAACGAGCAGCTGCGCCAGTTATACGGCAGTCGCTACGGCAGTGGCTTCGCCTACGCCTACCAATACCCTGCGGTGCAGAAGATCAGCCAGGCTCTCGGCCGCGTGGTGCGCACCAGCACCGACCGCGGCAAGGCATTGCTTGTAGACGCTCGCTACGCCGACCCGGGTTGGCGCCAGCTGCTGCCGCCCTGGTGGGAGTATCGGGATTATCCGACTGCGGGTGGCCGGTAGCCGGGCTTGGCAAAGGCGAGCTGCACGGTGCCGATGATGCGCTCCCGGAACCCCCCTTCGCAGTAACAGAGATAAAACTCCCACATGCGAATGAACTGGTCATCAAAGCCCTGGCGGCGCACGGTGTCGAGTTGCGCCATGAAGCGCTCGCGCCACGCGGCGAGGGTGCGCGCGTAGTCCAGCGTGATATCGCGCAGGTGTACCATCTGCATATCGGTGTCGCGCGCCAGGTGCTGGGCAATCACCGCCAGCGATGGCAGGCAGCCCCCCGGGAAAATGAAGCGCTTGATGAAGTCGACGGTGTCGCGCGCCTGCTGATAACGCTGGTCGCTGATGGTAATGGCCTGGATTACCATTTTGCCGTGAGGCTTCAACAGTTCGCTGCAGCGCGCGAAATACGTGCCGTAGAACTGGTGCCCGACCGCTTCAATCATCTCGATGGAAACCAGCTTGTCGAACTGACCGGTGAGGGTGCGGTAGTCCTCACAGAGCACGGTAACCCGATCCTCCAGGCCGAGCTCGGCAACGCGCTCACAGGTGTGCTTGTACTGTTCCGTGGAGATGGTGGTGGTAGTGACCCGGCAGCCGTAGTGCTGCGCGGCGTGAATGGCCATGCCGCCCCAGCCGGTGCCTATTTCCAGCAGGTGATCGGCGGGCTCAAGCTCCAGCTGCTGGCAGATCTCATCGAGCTTGGCCAGCGAAGCGGTTTCCAGCGAGGCGTCCGCGTCGGGGAAAATCGCCGCTGAATACATCATGGTCGGGTCGAGGAACAGGCGGAAGAAGTCGTTGCCCAGGTCGTAGTGGGCGGCGATGTTGCGGCGTGAACCGGAATGGGTGTTGCGATTCATGCCGTGGGCCAGCTTCAGGCCCAGACGCACCAGCCAGGACTGACCGCCCTCCATGGCTTCCATGGTCAGCATGTTGGCGCTGAACAGACGTGTCACGGTGGTCAGGTCGGGGGTGGACCAGTCACCTTCGATGTAGGCTTCGCCCGAGCCTATGGTGCCGCCGGACAGCAGCTTGCCGTAGACGGCGGGGTTGTGCACCGTCACTTCCGCGTGAGGCTCGCCTTCGCGCTGCGAGTTGCCGATGCGGAATGTCTCGCCACCATCGTGCAGGGTGAGGCTGCCAACCGTGAAGTTGCCGAGTACGCGCAGCAGCAGCTTGCGCGCCAGCTGATGGTTGGACCAGCGCTTGCCGGCCTTGGTTTGCAGCCGCACCTGGCTGACACTCATGTCGTTCATATTACGCTCCAGACGTTCTAGAACCGGGGTGGTCGTGCACGGGCACCCCCTTGATAAACAGGCGCAAGGCCTGCCAGTAAATACCCAGGGCTACCTTGAGTGTCATCAGTGGGTAGCTCCAGAGAATGCGGTTCAGGTTGCGGCCAGTCATGGGACGGGCACGCATACTCAGGCTGGCATCGAAAATGCGGCCTTCTGCCGTCTCCGTGGCCAGGTGAATGGCCAGGCGCTCCCCGGGGGTGTTGCTGCGCCACACATAGCGCATGTCCATGGGGTTGAAGGGCGACACATGCAGCGCCTTGTCAAATTCCCGCTCCAGCCAGCTTCCTGCGTCCGGGCCCTGCAACACGTAGCTGTGGCGCTCGTCCCACGGCGTGTTGGTGACCTCTGCTACCAGGTATTCAAGCCGGCTCTCATCCTCATTGAAACAGTAGTAGCAGGCTATCGGGTTGATCTGGTAACCGAAGTAGCGCAGGTTGGCGAGCAGGTAAATGGGCCCGCTGTGTGCGGCGCCGGTTTCTTCGCGAATGCGGCGTCTCACCTCTTCTGCAAGAGGCAGGGCGGGATCACCCAGAAAGTCGCTGCGCAGGAAGCGGGCTGGCGCCCAGCGTGTGCTGGACCACAGCCAGCGCCCGGCGAACAGCTGCGGCAACTCGTCCAGGCATATCCAGGGCATGAACACGCCGTAACTGAAGGCGTGCGCGCGCGGCACGAACCGACGGTGGTGCAGCGTGCCTTGGTATAGCCTGGACTTCACGCGGCGGCCTTGACCGCCTGGTTGATGCCGTCCGCCACGCGCAGCGCGCTCACCACGCCGTCTTCGTGGAAGCCGTTGTGCCAGTAGGCGCCACAGTACCAGGTGTTGCGCGAGCCATTGATATCCTGCCAGCGCTGCTGGGCCTTGATACCCTCGAGGGAGAATACCGGGTGGGCGTAGTTAAAGGTCCCCAGTATGCGGTTGGGGTTGATGGAGGCCGTGTCGTTGAGGGTCACGCAGAAAGTCTCCGGTGCATTCAGGCCCTGCAGGATGTTCATGTTATAGGTGACCACTGCGCGGCCGGAATCCACCCCGAGGCGGTAGTTCCAGCTCGACCAGGTTTTGCGGTTCCGGGGCAGCAGACGCACATCAGTATGCAGCACCACCTCATTGTTCTGGTAGGGCAACGCGCCGAGAATCGAGCGTTCCTCCTGCGAGGCATCCGCCAGCATATTCAGGGCCTGGTCGGAGTGTGTGGCAATCACGACTTGATCAAAACGGAAGCTGCGGCCGTCACGCAGGGACACGTCAACGCCGCGTGGGTCACGATTGATGTGGGTGACCTCGCTGGCCGTGTGTATACGGTCTTCGAAGCGCTGGCAGAGCGGCCGCAGGTATTCGCGCGAGCCACCTTCCACAACCCGCCACTGAGGCCGGTTATTGACCGAGAGCAGGCCGTGGTTGCGGAAAAAACGCAGAAAAAACTCCAGCGGGAAGTCGGTCACACTGGCACAGTCTGACGACCAGATCGCTGACGCCATGGGTACCAGATAGTGGCTGCTGAATGCGGCGCCGTAGCGCTTGCGTTCGAGGTAGTGCCCGAGCGTTTCCCCCGCCTGCAGCAAACCACCGTCCAGGTCGGCGACCGCCTCACGGTTGAAGCGCAGGATGTCGCGCACCATCCCGAGGAAGCGCGGGGAGGCGAGGTTGCGACGCTGGGCGAACAGGGTGTTGATGCTGCTGCCGGAGTATTCCAGGCCGCTTTCGATGTCGTTCACGCTGAAGCCCATGTCCGTGGGCCTGCTGCTGACGCCCAGCTCATCCAGCAGGGCAATGAAGTTGGGGTAGGTCCAGTCGTTGTAGACAATAAAGCCGGTGTCGACCGCATAGCGGCGTGTGCCGAGTTTGACGTCGACAGTGGCCGTGTGTCCGCCGATCTGTGTGCCCGCTTCAAAAACGGTCACGCGATGCTGGCGGCTCAGATAGTGGGCACAGGACAAGCCGGAAATGCCCGAACCGATAACTGCGATATCCAATGGTGTGATTCCTCCCGGCAAGATGGCAGCGGTTCGCTGGGCGACTGCAAGCTCGTGTGCCTGAATGTTTACCTGATGGCCAGATTACGCCGGCATGCTGTCGCTGGATCATAGTACTTATTTATAGCGTGAGTTGATCCGCTTATCCGGCGGGGGCGTATACTGGCCTGAACACAGTCAAAAAAAAGCGGGTGTATTGGTGGAAAAAAGGAACGGCAGTGCTTCGGACGGCTGGGAAGGCCCTACCGGGCGGCGCACCGACGAGTGGAGCGAATGCCTTACTCAAATCGCTGCGACCGGTGACAGAGCAGCGTTTACGCGCTTCTTTCGCCACTTCGCACCGCTGATCAAGTCGTTTGCGCTGTCCGGGTCAAGCCTCTCAGCGGCGCATGCAGACGAATTGGTGCAGGAAGTCATGCTCAAGGCCTGGCAGAAAGCGTCAGCGTTCAACCCGGAGAAGGCCGCTGCCAGTACGTGGGTGTATACGATAGCGCGCAACTGCCGGACGGATATGTTCCGCCGCCTGCAGAAGTTCGACACGCCGTTGGCGGCGGACGACTTCATGCCAGACCAGGAGCCGAGCGAGCCGTTTGCCATGCTGCAAAGTCGGCGTAGCCGGGACACCATTCACGCGTTGATGGGTACGCTGCCTCCGGATCAGGCGCAGATACTCGCCAAGGTGTACATGGAAGGGAAGTCGCATGCCGAGGCAGCGGCAGAGTTGGATCTCCCGCTGGGAACCGTGAAGTCACGGGTGCGGCTGGCGATCCAGAAATTGCAAATTCAGATAGACAGGTAAGCAGCAGATTATCATGGCCAAGTTTCATCCCAGCGTTGACCTACTGACCGAGTACGTGGCTGGCATTCTGCCACTGGCGCAGTCTGCCTGTATCTCGGCGCACCTCAATTACTGCCCGCAGTGCCAGCAGCAGAGCGCCCGCCTGCAGGATCTGGGTGCTGTGTTGTTCGACAGCCTCACGCCGGTTCCGGTCGGTGATGCACTGCTCAATACGGTGCTCGCGCGGCTGGACGAGGAGCCGCCGCTCAGTTACCGGCGCGCGCAGGATCCGGCTGTGGGGCGCTTGCCCGCGCTGCTGCAGCGCCTGATGAAGGGTGACTTTTCCGAGCTGTCCTGGAACAAGATCACCTCGTCGCTGGGTATCAGCTACCTGAAAACCGGCGACCCGGGTTACGAGTTCGCGCTGTACCACATCAAGGCCGGTGGCAAGATTCCTGAGCACACGCACCGTGGCTCGGAAATGACACTTGTTCTGCAGGGTGGTTTTTCCGATGCAGCCGGCAGTTACCACGAGGGTGACTTCCTGTTCCGTGAAGCCAGCGATACTCACGCTCCCACGGCGCTGCAGTCCGAGGACTGTATTTGTCTGGCGGTGCTGGATGCTCCCCTGCGCTTTACCGGCTGGAAATACCGCTGGATGAACCCGTTCCTGCAGCTGCGCGCAGGCTGAATGGCAAGCCCCCCTTCCGGGGGCTTTTTTCTGGTCATACCCGATTTACGGGATGCGACTGTCGCGCGCCGATGCAATACTCTCCCATCATTTTGGCCAATGTTTACTGTGCAACTATTCCTCTGGTGAATATTAGGCATAATTCCTTGGCGGGAGTCTCTGTGCTACAGTCCCGTGCCGAAAAACTGGGAGAGCTGGGTAAAGGGTCGCTGGAAGAGAGAGAATAACGCTCAGACCCTGCCGTTCCGGCCACAATATCCGCAGAATTCATAACCGACACGCTTGAAAACGGGGTAGGAAAAACTATGCGCATCGCAATTCCGAGGGAGACGCATCCGGGCGAGAACCGGGTGCCGGTCACACCGGAGACGGCCAAGAAGCTGTGTCGTCTGGGTGCTGAGCTGGTGATTGAAAATGGGATGGGCCTTGGGTCCGGTTTTACGGACGAGGAATACGCTGCCGCCGGGGCCACCCTGACCACCGATCGCGAGGGCCTGTTCCGTGACGCTGATATGTTGTTGCGCCTGCGCAAGCCAGAAAAGGCCGACATCGCGCTCATGAAGAAAGGCTGTATTCACATCAGCTACCTCGACCCGTTCAACGAGCACGATCTGGTGCGTAACCTGCAGCAGCACGGTGTCACTGCCATCAGCATGGAAATGATTCCGCGCACCACGCGTAGCCAGAAAATGGATGCGCTGAGCTCCCAGGCCAACCTCGCGGGCTATGTCATGGTGCTGCAGGCTGCTACTCACCTGCCGCGAATCTTCCCGATGATGATGACCCCCGCGGGGACGTTGAAGCCTGCGAAAGTCTTCATTATCGGTGCCGGCGTGGCAGGCCTGCAGGCGGTTGCCACTGCCAAGCGCTTGGGTGCAAGGGTAACGGCCTTTGATACCCGCCCAGTGGTTGCCGAGCAGGTCCGTTCACTGGGCGCCACCTTCCTTGATATCGACCTCGGACAAACCGGCGAGACCGCCGGTGGCTACGCCACCGAATTGACCCCGGAGCAGATCCAGAAGCAGCGCGATGCGCAAAAGGAAACCATTGCCGATTCCGACGTGGTGATTACCACCGCCCAGGTATTCGGGCGCAAGCCCCCCGTGATTGTCACCAAAGACATGGTGGAAGGCATGAAGCCCGGCTCCGTGATCGTGGATATGGCCGCTGAAACTGGCGGCAACGTGGAAGGCTCGGTGCCCAATGAAGTGGTCACCGTGAACGGCGTGACGATCATCGGCAAGGGCAACCTGCCCAACGAAGTGTGCCGCGACGCCAGCCACATGTATGCGAGCAACCTGTTCAACCTGGTCGATGACGCCTGGGACAAGGAAAGCAACACATTCAAGATCGACTTTGAGCACGACATCCTGCCCGGCTGCATCATCACGCATGGTGGTGAAGTCACAAACGAAACCATCAAGAACATCCTGGAGGGGGGCAACTGATATGGAAGCCGTATTCCTGACCTTTATTTTGATGTTGTCCATTTTCCTGGGCTTCGAATTGATCAACAAGGTACCGGCAACGCTGCACACGCCGCTGATGTCTGGTGCCAACGCTATTTCCGGCATTACCGTGGTAGGCGCCATCAGCCTGGCGGGTACCGGCCAGCACGACATGGCCCAGTGGCTGGGTGCAGCCGCTGTTGCCCTGGCGACAATCAACGTGGTGGGTGGTTACATGGTGACCGACCGCATGCTGGCGATGTTCAAGAAGAGGGGTAAATAATCATGGGTGCAACCGGATTGGCCATTCAATTGGCGTTTGTTATCGCGGCGGCCCTGTTTATTTTCGGCCTCAAGTTGCTCGGCTCTGCGGCCACGGCGCGCAAGGGTAACCTGCTGTCCGCCGTGGGTATGCTACTGGCGATTGTCGCGGCCTTGATCGACCAGGGTATCGTCGAGTTCCAGTGGATACTGGTGGGCATGGTTATTGGCGGCGTGATCGGTGCTGCCACAGCGCGTCTGGTGCAGATGACCTCGATGCCGGAAATGGTGGCGCTGTTCAACGGCTTTGGCGGTATGGCCAGCCTGCTGGTAGGCGCCGCAGCGCTGGGTGCCGGCGACAGCAACACCTTTATTCTGGTGACCATCGTGCTGTCCATCCTGATCGGTGGCCTCACCTTCACTGGCTCGCTGGTCGCCTACGGCAAACTGAGCGAGAAGATTGGCAGTGGCGCCGTTACGTTCAGTGGCCAGCAGATCGTCAACAGCCTGCTGGTGCTGGCCATTCTCGCCAGCGCGGTTATGTTCTGCCTGCAGCCCGAGAACAGCCAGTGGCTCTACGCCATCATCGCGCTGTCATTGCTGTTTGGCATCATGGCGGTGATTCCCATCGGCGGCGCCGACATGCCGGTGGTGATCTCGCTGTTGAACTCCTATTCAGGCCTTGCAGCCTGTGCGGCGGGTTTTGCCATCAACAACAACATTCTGATTGTGGCCGGTTCCCTGGTAGGCGCCTCCGGTATCATCCTCACGCAAATCATGTGCAAGGCGATGAACCGCTCCCTGAGCAACGTGCTGTTCAGCGGCTTTGGCAGCGTGAGCAGTGCGGAGACCGTGGTAGAGGGCGAAATCAAGCCCATCTCCGTGGAAGACGCCTTCTACGTGCTGGAAGCGGCGAGCAGCGTGGCGATTGTACCCGGCTACGGCATGGCGGTTGCCCAGGCCCAGCACGTGGTAAAAGAGCTGTGTGAGCTGCTGGAAGAAAACGGCTGCGAAGTGAACTTCGGTATTCACCCGGTGGCGGGCCGTATGCCGGGTCACATGAACGTGCTGCTGGCGGAGGCGGACGTACCCTACGACCAGCTGCTGGAAATGGACGAGATCAACCCGCGCATGGAAACCGTGGACGTGGCAATTGTGATCGGCGCCAACGACGTGGTGAACCCCGCCGCGCGGGAAGTGGAGTCCAGCCCCATCTACGGCATGCCGGTCATCAATGTGGACAAGGCGCGCACCGTATTCGTGCTCAAGCGCTCCATGGCCTCTGGCTTTGCCGGCATCGAAAATCCTCTGTTTTACAAAGAGAACACCCGGATGCTGTTCGGCGATGCGAAAGAAAGCATCGGTGGCCTGATCCGCGAGTTCAGCTAAGCCGTTCTTGGCCCGCGGGTGCGATTGCGCCCGCGGGGGATTAGCGTTTGCAGATGATGTCTGGGTCTGGACAAGCTGGTCTGTGGCTGCCGGTAACATCCCCACGGACCTGTGCCGCCGTGAAGTCCGCTTGCATGTCCGCGCTTTTATAAACAGCGGTACACAAAAAGATAGGGGCGCTCACTGCTCCCGAAACTGCAAGCTCGCCAGCCGTGCATACAGCGGTGAATCGCGCAGCAGGCTCTCATGCGTTCCCGTGGCTACCAGCTTCCCCTTGTCCAGCACTGCAATGCGGTCCGCGTGGCGTATGGTAGACAGGCGGTGGGCGATGATCACCGTGGTGCGGTTGCGCATCAGCTCCTCAAGCGCGAGTTGCACCTGGTGCTCGCTCTCGCTGTCCAGGGCGCTGGTGGCCTCGTCGAGCAACAGTACGCGGGGGTTGGCCAGGATGGCGCGGGCCAGGGCGATGCGCTGGCGCTGGCCACCGGAGAGGCGTACGCCCTGCTCGCCCAGTTCGCTGTCGTAGCCGTTGGGCAGGCGCTGGATGAACTCGTGGGCGTGGGCAGCCCTGGCCGCGGCGGTGACCTCCTCCGCGCTGGCGGCGGGCATACCGTAGGCAATGTTGTAGCGCACGGTGCCGGTGAACAGCGCCGGCTGTTGTGGCACCAGGGCGATTTGCTGGCGCAGGGTTTGCAGGCGCAGCTCGCGCAGGTCCACGCCGTCGAAGAGCACGGCGCCATCCTGCGGGTCGTAGAAGCGCAGCAGCAGCTGGAATAGAGTGGATTTGCCGCCGCCGGAGGGGCCGACCAGAGCGAGGCTTTTACCTTCCTCGATCTTGAGTGACAGGCTCTTCAGCGCCGGGTCGGCGGGGCGCGCCGGGTAGGCGAAGGTAACATCGCGCAAGCTCAGGCTTGCACGCTGGGGCACAGAGCTACTGCTGCCGTCGACGATTTCACTGTGAGTTTGCAGTAGCTCCAGCAGGCGCTCGGAGGCACCGGCCGCGCGCTGCAGTTCGCCCCACACCTCTGAGATGGTGGCGAATCCGGAGCCCACCATCAGCGCATAGAACACGAATGCCCCCAGTTCGCCGCCGCTCATTTCACCGCTGATGACCGACTGCCCGCCGCTCCAGAGCATAGCGGCCATACCGCCAAATAGCAGCAGGATGGCGGCGCCCACCAGCAGGGCGCGCTGGCGAATGCGTCGGCGGGCGATGGCAAAGGCGTGCTCCACTTCCCGCCCGAAGGCGGCGCTTTCGCGGCTCTCACTGGTGTAGCTCTGCACAGTGCGTATGTGCTGAATGATTTCACCGGCGTAGCTGCCCACGCTGGCAATGCTGTCCTGGCTCTGGGTGGAGAGGCGCCGCACGCGTCGCCCGAAGAACAGGATGGGCAGCAGCACCAATGGTACCGCCACCGTGATAATCAGGCTCAGCTGGATATTGGTGATGAACATCAGCACCAGGCCGCCGATCAACGTGAGGCCGCTGCGCAGGGCCATGCTCACGGAAGAGCCTATGATGGTCTGCAGCAGCGTGGTGTCGGTGGTGAGGCGCGACATGATCTCGCCGCTGCGGTTGGTTTCGAAATACCCCGGGTCCAGGTGGATGATGTTGTCGAACACCGCGCTGCGTATGTCGGCGCTCACCCGCTCGCCGAGCCAGGACACAAAGTAGAAGCGGGCAAAGGTGCCTGCCGCCATGGCTGCGGCAATCACCAGAATAACGCCGATGGCATTGGCGAGGTCTGCACGGGTGCCACCGCTGAAACCCTCGTCAATCAGCAGCTGGATGCCGCGGCCCAGGAACAGGGTGGCGCCCGCGGTGAAGATAAGCGCCGTGCCCGCCGCCAGCAGGCGCCCCCGGTAGGGCAGCAGGAAACGCAGTATGGCCAGCAGCGGTGACAGGCTGCGGCTGCGCTTTTCGCCCATTACTCCGCGTCTGCCGCGGCAGCACTGCGCCGTTTTATGATGCGCCCGAACACGATGCCGAGTTCAAACAGGCACCACATGGGCACCGCCAGCAAAGCCTGGGAGATCACATCCGGCGGGGTGAGCAGCATGCCGAAGACGAAGCAGCCGACGATGACATAGGGCCGTTTGCGTGCAAGGTCCTCGGGGGTAGTGATACCCGCCGAGATCATGATGACGACCGCGATGGGAATCTCGAAGGAAATACCGAAGGCAAAAAACAGCTTGAGCACAAAGTTCAGGTAGCTGTTGATGTCGGTCATGATGGCGATATCTTCCGGGCCCACGCTGGTAAAGAAGCCGAACACCAGCGGAAACACGACGTAATAGGCAAAGGCTGCGCCGGCATAGAACAGCAGCACGCTGGACGCCAGCAGTGGAACCGCCAGGCGTTTTTCATGCCGGTACATGCCGGGCGCGATAAAACTCCAGGCCTGGTACAGCACGTAGGGTATGGCGATGAAGATGGCGGCGACCAGGGTGAGCTTGAACGGCGTGAGGAAGGGTGACGCCACGTCTGTGGCGATCATGGAAGTCCCCTCAGGGAGCAGCGCGCGCAGCGGTTCGGAGACGAAACTGTAGATTTCGTTGGCGAACGGAAACAGCGCGATGAACACGATCAGCACGGCGAGCAATGCGCGCAACAGGCGATCGCGCAGCTCGGTCAGGTGCGCAACCAGGGGCAGTGGCTGGTCCTCGGTCTCGTCGTTCATTTCTCCGGAGGTTCCTGTGCGCGGCTCGTGGTCTCGCCATCGCTGGCCGCCCCGGCGGCTGAGTCAGGGTTCGCCTGCCCGGAGCTTGCCGTGGAGGCGGGCCCGGTAGCCGTGCTACCTCCGGTGGCTGTCTTGAAGGAATCACCGGCCTGCTGCGCGTCGCGTTTCAGGTCGCTGCCGGTTTTGCGCAGCTCCTGCATGACGGCATCGTTGTGCAGTTCCTGCTCCACCTCGCTGCGGATCTGGTTGAAGCCGCGACGAATCTGCGCGACCCAGGCGCTAACGGTACGGATCGTGGAGGGCAGCCGTTCCGGCCCTATCACCAGCAAGCCCACCACGCCAATCAGTAATAGCTCGGCGAAACCGATGTCAAACATGGTGCTGTATCACGGCTTGCTGTTGTCGCTCCGCGCGTCACCGGCACTGTCTTCTGCGGCGTCCTTGCTCTCGGCGTCCTGTTTGCCGCTGTCTTCGTCCTGAATGCTCTTGCGGAAGCCTTTCACCGCGCTGCCCAGGTCACTGCCCAGCGTGCGCAAGCGCTTGGTGCCGAACAACATGATGACAATGGCGAGAATGATCAACAATTGCCAGATACTGATGCCACCGATACCCATGAGTGTCTCCGTTGTATGATAGTGATGTCGCGGTCAACCGCGAGACGCTTTCTCGTCCAGCCCGGACACGCCGAAACGTTGTGCCAGGCACTCCAGCACCGCCCCGGAATCCAGCTCCAGGTGAGAGAGCATGACCAGGGTATGAAACCAGAGGTCAGCCACTTCCCCGACCAGTTCCTGGGGGTCTTCGCCGGCATCCTTGGCGGCGATGATCACCTCGGTGGCCTCTTCCCCCACTTTCTCCAGAATCTTGTTCAAACCCCGGTGGTGCAGGCTGGCCACGTAGGAACTTTCCGGGCTTGCCGTACGGCGCGCCGCGAGTATCGCGTCCAATTGTTGCAGAACATTGTTCACGGTGTGTTTCCGTACATGGATTCGGGGGACTTTAGCACCGGGTCGGTAACTTCCCAGTTGTCACCGCTCCAGCGCTGATAAAAACAGTGGCGGCGCCCGGTGTGGCAGGCAACGCCGCCCAGTTGCTCGACGCGCAGCAACACGGTGTCGCCGTCGCAGTCCAGGCGCAGTTCGCGCAGCAGCTGCACATTCCCGGAGCTTTCGCCCTTGCTCCACAGGGCCTGGCGCGAGCGCGACCAGTACACGGCACGGCCTGTCTCCGCGGTGCGCTGCAGCGCTTCCGCATTCATCCAGGCAAGCATCAGCACATCGCCGTTGGCGGCATCCTGAGCGACCGCGGGCACCAGGCCCTGATCGTTCCAGCGCACGGCCTGCAGCAAGGTTGCGGTGTTTTCAGATGTCATGGTGTCCATAGGCCAGCATTATGGCACACCGGCCAGAGCCCGCCTATTCACCCCGATTGCAGGTCGGCCAGAGCAGCACCAGGGCAGCGCCGAGCAGCAACCAGCTGGCGACTGGCGCAGCGGCGATGAAGGCCCAGCCGCCGGGCACCGCGAGCACCAGCCCGGCAGCGGCAAGTGCTGCCGCGGCAGCGCGGCGGCGTGCGACACGCTGGCGCTGCGCGCTTTGCGCGGTCAACACACGCTGTTGCTGCTTCTGCTGCTGGCGGGACGGGCCGGGTGCTGCGTGTTTGCGCTGCAAATTATCGAGCACGGCGTCCGGCACCTGCGGCAGCTGCTCCAGCCAGGAGGGCACATGCCGTTGCAGGCGTCGCAACACCGACTGCGGGGAGTAGCGTTCCTGTACCCAGCGCTCAAGGAAAGGCTGCGCGGTATCCCAGAGGTTGAGCTGGGGATACAACTGACGCCCCAGGCCCTCTATGTTCAGCAGGGTTTTCTGCAGTAGCACCAGGGCGGGCTGCACTTCCATATCGAAGCGGCGCGCGGTGCTGAACAGGTAGATCAGCAGCTGGCCAAAGGAGATGTCGCTGATCGGCCGCTCGAATACCGGCTCGCAGACAGCGCGCATGGCTGACTCGAAATCCTGCACGCGCGTGTCCGGCGGCACCCAGCCGCACTCCACGTGCAGCTCGGCCACGGCGCGGTAGTCGCGCTGGAATACGGCGAGCAGGTTGCGCGCCAGGTAATACTGGTCGGCATCGCTTAAGCTGCCGACAATGGCGCAGTCCACCGCGATGTAGCGTGGGTTGGCCGGGTCCGTTGCATTGACGAAAATATTGCCCGGATGCATATCGGCATGGAAAAAGTTGTCGCGAAACACCTGGGTAAAGAAGATTTCCACACCGCGCTCGGCAAGTAGCTTCAAGTCGGTGCCGCGCGCCTCCAGCGCCGCCATGTCGGTGACCGGGATGCCGCTGATCCGCTCGGCGACCATCACATTGCTGCGGGTGTAGTCCCAGTGCACCTGGGGTACATACACAAGATCGCTGCCTTCGAAGTTGCGCCGCAGCTGCGAGGCGTTGGCGGCCTCGCGGCGCAAATCCAGTTCGTCGAGGATGGTCAGCTCGTAATCGGCGACCACTTCCACCGGGCGCAGCCGACGGCCGTCCGGTAAAAAGCGCTGGACCAGTCGCGCCAGGGTATACAGCAGGGCGAGATCCTGACGGATGACCGGCTCGATGTCGGGTCGCAGCACCTTCACCACCACCTCTTCCCCGCTATGCAGCGTGGCGCCGTGTACCTGTGCCACCGACGCCGAGGCCATGGGCACGGCCTCGAAGCCTGCGAACAGGGTGTCGACCGGTTCACCCAGGGCGGACTCGATAATCCCCGCGGCCAGTGTTTCGTCGAAGGGGGGCACTTTGTCCTGCAGCCGTGCCAGTTCATCGGCGATATCGGCGGGGAGCAGATCGCGGCGGGTGGAGAGCAGCTGGCCGAACTTGATAAACACCGGGCCCAGCTCTTCCAGTGCCCGGCGCAGGCGCTCACCCCGGTTCATGCCAGGGTGGCTGTTGCGCCAGGGTGACAGGCGCAGCAACAGGCGTGCGGTGGCAGGCAAACCCTCGGCGGCAACAAATTCCTGCAGCCGATAGCGCCCGGCAACGCGCAGGATAAGCAGCAGCCGCCGGCTGCGGGAGAACAGCCCGGCGCTCACGCGTGCGTGTCCCGCATGCGCTTGCGCAGCCGCTCCAGCCGCGACTGCAGTCGCTCCACGCGCTGTTGCAGCGATTGCAGGTCGCTGTAGAAGTCTTCAACTTCGAGGCGCGGCGGCGTCAGGCGCGCCTCTTCGTGGATAAATTCGTCGAGTTGCCGCAGCAGGCTGTTCGAGGCGGCGCTGCCGGCACTGAAGCCGGCGCGCAGGAACTCCGCGAATTGATGCCCCGCAACGTCCCCCAGTACATTTACCAGCGGGGCTTCCCAGTCCAGGTCCAGGCGCCCGATGATGCCCTGCAGCTCGATCAGTGGCGCACTGTCGCCCTGCAAGGCGAGGTTGCCATTGATCAGAGTGGCAGCCGGGTCACTGGCAGCCGCCAGCTCGGCGAAATCGGCGGCTGCACCGCGCACGCGTGTGGTGACGGGGCCATCGTGGAAGCCCAGCAGGCGGGTGCGCTGCACGCCGGGTTGCAGGTAGACATTGATTGCCGGTGAGGTGCATTCGATGGCGAAGGTGCATCCGGCCAGGCGGCCCAGCTGCTGCTGGCCCGCCGTGTCCAGTGACAGGGCGCGGTTGAGTGCCTCTTCCAGGGCAGCCAGTGCCGCCGTGGTCAGCGTTGGATCAATGCCGGCGGCCGCCATGTCAGGCCTTGAAACCCCGGTGCAGGGCAACCACACCACCGGTGAGGTTGTGGTATTCGCAATTGACGAAGCCAGCGTCTTCCAGCATGCCGAGCAGGGTTTCCTGATCCGGATGCATGCGAATGGACTCCGCCAGGTATTGATAGCTGTCGCTGTCCCCTGCCACCAGCTTGCCCATGAAAGGCAGCACGCGGAAGGAGTAGCTGTCGTAGGCTTTTTCCAGCAACGGGTTGGCGGGCTTGGAGAACTCCAGGACCAGCAGCCGCCCGCCGGGCTTGAGTACGCGCAACATGGAGCGTAGCGCGAGGTCTTTGTCGGTGACGTTGCGCAGGCCAAAGGCGATGCTGACGCAGTCGAAACTGTCGTCCGGAAAGGGCAGGTGCTGCGCATCGGCCTGCACGAATTCCAGGTTGCCCTGGTAGCCGTGGTCCAGCAGTTTGTCCCGGCCCACATTGAGCATGGATTCGTTGATGTCTGCCAGCACCACGCGGCCAGTGGGGCCGACGATGTCGGCAAATTTTGCCGCCAGGTCGCCGGTGCCACCGGCGATATCCAGCACCGACTGTCCGCCGCGCACGGCGCTCAGTTCAATGGTGAAGCGCTTCCAAATACGGTGAATGCCGCCGGACATGAGGTCGTTCATCAGGTCGTAACGCCCCGCCACCGAGTGGAAAACATTGGCCACCAGGCCGGCCTTGGCATCTTCCTCGACTTCCCGGTAACCGAAATGGGTGGTGCGTTTATCGCTCATGCGGCCTCCGCCGTCATACAACAGGGCGGTCATTGTAGCGCGATGTTGGCCCTGCGGTCAGGGTTGGAACTGGATGACCTGTACCTGGGGGTCGCGGGTAGCACCGGCGGCGGACATGCGATCGAGATAGTCCTGCCACAGCGCTTCGCGGCGGCTGCACAGGTCGTGAAGATAGTCCCAGGAATAGAGCCCGGTGTCGTGGCCATCGTCGAACACCAGCTGCAGCGCGTAGTGGCCTACCGGCCGAATGTCGGTAATGGCCACATGCATTTTGCCGGTCTGCAGTATCTCCTGTCCCGGGCCGTGGCCCTTCACCTCGGCAGAGGGGGAATACACCCGCAGGTATTCACAGGGCAGGCGATAGCGTTCGTCCTCGCTGTAAACCAGCTCCAGCTCCCGTGACTTGCGGTGCAGGTGAATGTCGATGGGGCGCGGTGCGCGGTCGGTCATGGTGGTACCTCAACCTAGAGAATAAAGCGCGACAGATCTTCGTCTTCACTCAGGGCCTGCAGCTGGCTGTTGACGTAGTCGGCATCGATAGACAGCGGCTGCTGCTGCAACCCGGCATCGGCAGCGCCAAAGGATGCCTGTTCCAGCAGGCGCTCCATCACGGTATGCAGGCGGCGAGCGCCGATATTCTCGGTTTTCTCATTCACCTGCCAGGCGGTTTCGGCAATCCGCCGCAGCCCGTCCGGCGTGAATGTGACCTGCAGGCCTTCGGTGGCCAGCAGTGCCTGATACTGCTCGGTCAGAGAGGCGTCCGGTTCGGTGAGGATGCGCTCGAAGTCACTGGCGGTGAGCGATTCCAGTTCCACGCGGATGGGCAGACGGCCCTGCAGTTCGGGGATCAGGTCGGAGGGCTTGGCCAGATGAAACGCCCCCGAGGCAATGAACAGAATGTGGTCGGTCTTGATGGTGCCGTGCTTGGTGCTTACCGTAGAGCCTTCAATCAGCGGCAGCAGGTCGCGCTGTACACCTTCCCGGGAGACGTCCGCGCCCGCGGTTTCACCGCGCTTGGCCACCTTGTCGAGCTCGTCGATGAACACAATGCCGTTCTGCTCTGCTTCGCGAATGGCGCGCTGCTTCAGGTCTTCCTCGTTCACCAGCTTGGCCGCCTCCTCGTCGGTGAGGGCTTTCAGGGCGGCTTTTACCGGCATGCGCCGGGTTTTGCTCTGCTGGCGCGACAGGTTGGAGAACATGCTCTGCAACTGGTTGGTCATTTCCTCCATGCCCGGGGGTGCCATGATCTCTACCCCGGCGCCGCCACTGGCCAGGTCGACCTCCACCTCCTTGTCATCAAGGTCGCCTTCGCGCAGTTTTTTGCGCAGCAATTGCCGCGTGCTGGCGCCGTTGTTGCTCTCTGTGCCTTCGCCGCGCGCCGGGGGCAGCAGAATATCCAGCAGCCGCTCTTCGGCTGCTTCTTCCGCGCGGAAGCGCACGCGCTGCATTTCCTGCTCGCGGTACAGCTTCACCGCCACGTCGGCGAGGTCGCGAATAATCGATTCCACGTCGCGGCCCACGTAGCCCACCTCGGTGAACTTGGTGGCCTCCACTTTGACAAACGGTGCGTTCGCCAGTTTCGCCAGTCGCCGGGCAATCTCGGTTTTACCCACGCCGGTTGGGCCGATCATGAGTATGTTCTTGGGCGTGATTTCCGCCCGCAGTGCCTCGGGCAGCTGCATGCGCCGCCAGCGGTTGCGCAGCGCGATGGCAACAGCCCGTTTGGCGTCTTGCTGGCCGATAATGTGCTTGTCCAGCTCGTGGACAATCTCTCGGGGCGTCATGTTGGACATGCGGAGGGCCTAATAGTCGAGTTGTTCGATGGTTTGGTTGTGGTTGGTGTAGATGCAGATGTCGCCAGCGATATTCAGCCCTTTTTCCACGATGCTGCGGGCATCGAGTTCGGTGTTGTCGAGCAGGGCGCGCGCGGCGGATTGCGCAAAGGGGCCACCGGAGCCGATGGCGATGAGGTTGTCTTCGGGCTCGATGACATCGCCGTTGCCGGTGATGACCAGTGAGGTTTCTTTGTCGGCGACTGCCAGCAGGGCTTCCAGGCGGCGCAGGGAGCGCTCGGTGCGCCAGGCCTTGGCCAGTTCCACGGCGGCCCGCACCAGGTGGCCCTGGTGCTTGTCCAGTTGCGCTTCAAACAGCTCAAAGAGGGTGAAGGCATCAGCTGTGCCACCGGCGAAGCCCGCCAGCACCTTGTTCTTGTGCAGCCGGCGCACCTTGCGCGCGTTGCCCTTCATGACGGTGTTGCCCAGTGACACCTGCCCGTCACCGCCAATGACAACGCTGTTGCCACGGCGCACTGAGAGGATGGTTGTACCTCGATACTGTTCCACGATAAGTCTCCTGTTGCTCCAGATATGGGGAGCCGTGGCGGGAATTCAAGCGCGCGCCGCACGCGGGCGGCGCAGATGTCAGGGCCGGCCCCGCTTCAGCAACAGGGTGTCGATGTTCTGCGCGGCGGTCAATCCGCGGGCACGGCTCATCTGCGCATGGGTGGTATACGGCCCGAGATAGACCCGGAACCAGCGCCCGTTGTCACCGGTGGACTCTTCCACGTTGGGTTCCAGCCCCAACAACAGCAGCTCGGCCCGGCGCCGGTCGGCGTCATCGCGCTGCCGGAAAGAGCCCGCCTGCAGCACGTAGTTCTCGGCGGGGGGCGGAGCGACATCGGGTTGCTGTGCCCCTTCGGCGGGTTCTACCTCCACGTCGATCGTCTGCTCCGGCAGCATGGTGTAGAAATCGAAGCGGGGTTTCGGTGGCGCTTCCGCGACAGCGGCTTCCTGGGGTTCGCGTGCCGGCTGTGTGCCCGGCGGCAGCGTGCCGAGATAGAGCAGCAGGCTGAGAAAAACCCCGGTGCCAACACCGGCGCCGAACCAGCGCCAGGGGCTTGCTGCGCCACTGTTATCCTTGCGTCGCGCCGCCTGCGGTTTGCGGCGTGCGCCGCTGCGCGTGCCCCGACCACCGGCATCGCGCGCCACTTACATGGCCTCCGGCGCGTTCACGCCCAGCAGGCCGAGGCCGTTGGCCACCACCTGGCGCACCGCTTCACTCAAGGCAATACGGGCATCGCGCAGCTCAGTATCATCGACCAGCAGTTTATGCGCGTTGTAAAAGCTGTGGAATTCGGCGGCCAGTTCGCGCAGGTAGTTTGCCACCGTGTGCGGCTCGCTGGCGGTGGCCGCGGCTTCCACCACCTCCGGATACTGGTCGAGGCGCTTGAGCAGTGCCTTCTCCTGCTCTTCCTGCAGCCGCGCCAGTGCGGCCAGGCCGCGCTCGGCCTGCCAGTCCCAGCCGTGTTCCGCCAGTTTGGCGCGCACGGAACAGGCGCGCGCATGGGCGTACTGAATGTAGTAGACGGGGTTGTCGTTGCTTTGTGACAGCGCCAGGTCGATGTCGAAGGTGAGCTGGGAACTCGGGGCCCGGGCCACCAGGAAATAGCGTGTGGCGTCACAACCCACCTCGTCAATCAGGTCGCGCAGGGTGACATAACTGCCCGCACGCTTGGACAGCTTCACTTCGCTGCCATCGCGCATCACGGTCACCATCTGGTGCAGCACGTAGTCCGGCCAGCCTTGCGGGATGTCTGCCTGCAGTGCCTGCAGGCCGGCTCGCACCCGCGTTACCGTACTGTGGTGGTCGGCGCCCTGTTCGTTGATCACGCGCTCAAAACCGCGTTGCCACTTGTTGAGATGGTAAGCCACGTCTGGCAGGAAGTAGGTGTAACCGCCCTCCCGCTTGCGCATCACCCGGTCCTTGTCGTCGCCGAAAGCCGTGGTGCGCAGCCACAGGGCCCCATCCTCTTCATAGGTATGGCCGTTGGCGATCAGCCGCGCCACGGTGGCTTCAACCTCGCCTGACTCGTACAGAGACGACTCCAGGAAGTAGCGATCAAAATTCACGGCAAAGGCCTTCAGGTCAAGGTCCTGCTCGCGGCGCAGGTAGGCCACGGCGAAGTCGCGGATGGCATCGAGATCATTCGGGTCGCCCTTGCCGTCGACATGGCGATCCCTGGCGTCGATCTGCTCGCCCGCCAGGTAGGCGGCGGCCACATCGGCGATATAGTCGCCGCGGTAGCCGTCCTCCGGCCACTGGGCATCGTCCGGCCCCAGGCCACGGCAGCGCGCCTGTACGGACAGCGCCAGATTACTGATCTGTGCACCGGCATCGTTATAGTAGAACTCGCTCGCCACCGACCAGCCGGTAGCGGCCAGCAGGCGACAGATACTGTCGCCCACGGCAGCGCCACGGCCATGGCCGACATGCAGTGGCCCGGTGGGGTTGGCGGACACGAACTCGACCTGCACGCGGCGGCCCGCACCGCTATCGCTGTGGCCAAAGCGCTCGCCCTCGGCCAGCACGCGCTGCACCACCGCGCGGCTGCGCTCTCCGGACAGGAAGAAGTTGATGAAGCCCGGCCCGGCCACCTCGGTACGGGTGATCAGCGATGACGCCGGCAGCGCCTGGCAGATCATGTCCGCGAGATCGCGTGGCTTGTAGCCCGCACCCTTGGCCAGTGTGAGTGCCACGTTGCTCGCCAGGTCGCCGTGGCTGGCGTCCCGGGTGCGCTCGATGACGATGGTCGGCCGCGTTGCTTCTGGGAGCCGGCCTTCGGCGACCAATGCATCCAGCGCCTGCTGGATCAGCTGTGACAATTGTTCCTTCATTTCCTGGGGGGCTCTACCTGCATTTTCTGGGTTGGGTGGGTGCTGGCGTGCCTGAACGGCAGCGCGCCATTATCGCCGCAAATGCCCGCCTATGGCCAGCGCGAGGCGGCGATCAACCCAGGTCCAGCGGGTCGACATCGATGGACCAGCTGAGCCCCTGGCGGGCGGGGTGCTGCTCGGCGCAATGCACCAGCAGCCTGGCCAGCTGCTGCGCCCGGCGCACATCCGGCGCCATGGCCAGCAGTTGATTGCGGAATTTGTTGGCCCGTCGCTGCAAGGGGGATGGCAGTGGGCCGATCAGTCGGCAACCCGGCAGCAGCCCGGGTTCTGCTTGCTGGCGCACGGCGCCGAGAAACTGTTCGCCCGTTTCCGTCGCCGGGCTGTCGGTGCGCAGTAAAATGAGGCGTCCGTGGGGTGGCATGCCGTGTTCCTGGCGCACCTGCAGCAGGCGCCGCGCCTGTTCTGCATAGCTCTCGGTGAGCATCGCCAGCATTAACGGGTGGTCTGGATAGTGGGTTTGCACCAGCACCTCGCCGGCATCACCAGCGCGGCCGGAGCGCCCTGCCACCTGTGTCAGCAGCTGGGCCATGCGCTCCTCGCCGCGGAAGTCGGCACTGAACAGCAGTGCATCGGCGTCGATAACCGCCACCAGGTTGACGCCGGGAAAGTGGTGCCCCTTGGTCAGCATCTGGGTGCCGAGGAGAATACACGGGGCACCCTGCTGCACCTCTGCCACCAGCGCCTGCATGGCACCCTTGCCCTGCATGGAGTCGCTGTCGACGCGGTGAATCGGCCAGGCCCCGAAGGTGCTGCGCAATACGTCTTCGGTCTGTTCGGTGCCCAGACCATTGGTGAGCAGGCGCGTACTGTGGCAGGCCGGGCAGGCCTGTGGCAGGCGCACGTGGGCCGAGCAGTGGTGACAGCGCAGCCGGCGCTGGCGGCGGTGCACGGTCATGCGGGTGTCGCAGGCCGTGCACTGGGCAATCCAGCCGCAGTCGTGACATTGCAACGCCGGGGCATAACCGCGCCGGTTGAGGAACAGCAGTACCTGCTGCCCCGCTTGCAGAGTGCTTTCAATGGCGTCGCGCAGGGCCCCGGAGAGCCCACCCTGAAGCGCCTCGCGGCGGACATCAATGGCGCGTAGCGCGGGCAGCTCACCGGCACCCGCGCGGCGCGTCAGGCGGTGGTGCCCGTAACGGCCCTGCAGGGCGTTATGCAGGGTTTCCAGCGCCGGTGTGGCACTGCCCAGCACAACCGTTGCGCCTTCCAGCTGCCCCCGTTTGACGGCGAGGTCACGCGCCGAGTAGCGGAACCCGTCCTGCTGCTTGAAGGAGCCGTCGTGTTCTTCGTCGACAATGATCAGGCCCGGCCGCAACAGGCTGCTGAAAATGGCCGACCGTGTGCCCACCACAATCGATGCGGCACCCGTGCGCGCCGCCTCCCAGGCGGCGTAGCGCTCAGTGTCGTTGAGGCCCGAGTGCAGCACGGCAATGCCGCTGCCAAACCGCTCGGTGAAGCGCGCCAGGGTTTGCGGTGTGAGGCCGATTTCGGGTATCAGCACCAGCGCCTGTTGGCCCTTGGCAAGGCAGTGGTCGATCAGCTGCAGGTACACTTCAGTTTTACCGCTGCCGGTTATGCCCTCCAGCAGGCTGCAGTGGAACTGACCGTAGTGCGCCAGTATGCCCTGCAGGGCCTGTGCCTGTTCGCCGTTCAGCGGAAGACCGGGCTGGGGAGTAATGAGGGCATGCCCGGGAGCCAGCAGGCAGCGCTCGGCGAGCCCCTTCTGTTCCAGCTGGCGCAGGATGCCGGCGCTGATGCCATTGGCACGCAGCGTGCTGGTGGCGAGTTCATCGGCGTTTTGCAGCAGGGCAAGCGCCTCGGCCTGCCGCGGTGAACGCTGCAGTGCGCCCTCGGGCAGGCCTTTGCCGCGCTGGCTGAGGCGCCAGCCTGGCTGCCCCGGTGGCTGGTGGCTCTGCGCCTGGCGCAGGCCGGGCGGGAATGCGGCTTCCAGCACCTCCCCCAGGGGGTGCTGATAGTAATCCGCAGCCCAGCGGCAAAGTTGCAAGACACCCGGCGAGAGCAGGGGGGTGGTGTCGACGACAGCCTGAGCTGCGCGCAGCGACGTTGCGGGCACTGCCGATTCGGCAGCGACCTCGATCAGCCAGCCCTGGAGCTGGCGGCGACCGAAGTCCACTTTGACCCGCACACCCGGTTGCAAACCGTTCAGGGCCTCTGCCGTCAGTTCCGCGGGGGGCAGGTAATCGAACAACGAGCGCAGTGGACAGGAAATGGCCAGGCGAAGAATGGACATCGCGCCTCTCAGCGTAGTGCGGGTGTGGATTGGCCGCGCATAATAGCGCAACTGCGGGGCTTGCGCCGGCCGCTGTGTCTGGTACTATGCGCGCCTATTTTTTCGCGTTACCTCCACAAGTCCGGTGCGGTGCCCGACAGGCTCGGGTGGCGGTGCCAATCAACAGGAGCAACACCATGAAAGCAGAAATTCATCCGAAGTACGAGGCGGTTACCGCCACTTGCAGCTGCGGCAATGTGGTTGCCACGCGCTCCACCCGTTGTGAAGATTTTCACATCGACGTGTGCTCGCAGTGTCACCCCTTCTTCACCGGCAAGCAGAAAGTACTCGATAGCGGCGGCCGGGTCGACCGCTTCAAGAAGCGTTTTGGCGCTCGCGGCGCTTCGCGCTGAGTGGCGTCTGCGGGCTGCTTTGGCAGCCTGCGACCAGGGCCGGGCACCGCGAGGTTCCCGGCTTTTTTGTGCCCGATAGAAACGACTAGAATGCGTGCGCTTGTGGCTGCCAGCGCTTTTCTATATTCTCTTGCGTCCCTCCCGCAAGCGCAGTGATCAGCGGATTTCCAACTATGAGCAAAGACTTCAGACAGGCGGCCCTCGACTACCACGCGGAGCCGATTCCCGGAAAAATCAGCATGGAGCTGACCAAGCCTGCGGAAACCCAGGCCGAGCTGGCGCTGGCCTATAGCCCCGGTGTGGCCGAGCCCTGTCGTGAAATCGCCGCCGATGCCGATGCTGCCTACCTGTACACGGGCAAGGGCAATCTGGTTGCCGTGATCAGCAACGGTACCGCGGTGCTCGGCCTGGGTAACCTGGGTGCTTTGGCGAGCAAGCCGGTGATGGAGGGCAAGGCGCTGTTGTTCAAACGGTTTGCCGGCATCAACTCGGTGGATATCGAGGTGAATACCGAGGACAGTGACAGCTTTATTGAAACCGTTGCCAATATTGCCGACACCTTTGGCGGTATCAATCTCGAAGACATCAAGGCGCCGGAATGCTTCGAAATCGAAGCGGAACTGGCGCGGCGCTGCGCCATCCCCATTTTCCACGATGACCAACACGGCACTGCCATTGTGACCGCCGCCGGCATGATCAACGCGCTCGAGATTCAGGGCAAGCGGCTGGAAGACGCCGTGATCACCTGTCTGGGCGCGGGCGCGGCGGCCATCGCCTGCATGCGCCTGCTTCTGAGCATGGGCGCGAAGCAGGAAAACATCTATATGCTCGATCGCCGCGGCGTGATCTACGCCGGTCGCGAAGGCGTTAACAGCTACAAGCAGGAGTTCGTTAACAACACCGACAAGCGCAGCCTGAGTGATGCCGTGCGCGGCGCCGATGTGTTTGTAGGCCTGTCGGGCGCGGATCTGCTAAGCGCGGATATGCTGTTGTCCATGGCGGATCGTCCCATTGTGTTTGCCTGCTCCAACCCGGATCCGGAGATCCGCCCGGAGCTCGCACACAGCGTGCGCGATGACCTGATCATGGCGACCGGGCGCTCTGACTACCCCAACCAGGTGAACAACGTGCTCGGCTTTCCCTTTATCTTCCGCGGGGCGCTGGATGTGCGCGCGAGTGCCATCAATGAGGCGATGAAGATTGCCGCCGTCAAGGCGCTCAGTGAGCTGGCGCGCGAGCCAGTGCCCGCCTCGGTGCTGAAGGCCTGCGGAGAAACGGAATTGAGCTTTGGCCCCCGCTATATCATTCCCAAGCCGGTCGACCCTCGCTTGCTGCAACATATCGCCCCGGCGGTTGCCCGTGCGGCGGTCGACAGCGGCGTGGCCCGCGTGCCCTACCCCGAGAATTACGCACCAGGCGCCGTGTAGACCAGGCGCCCTCTCCGCGGCTGCGGCGTGTCCGGCGCCCCGGCTAGAAAATGTCCCTGACCAGATCTTCCGTGGTGCCGCGCAGGCCGGCATCGCCTGTGCCCCCGCTCGGTGCGGGCACACGGTCTTCCCTGAAATACTCAAAAATAGCGTCCTGTTGCCCCGGGCGTGCCAGCAGGCCGGTATCCGGGTCAATGCGCACATGCACGACGCCCGGCGGCAGGGGTGGCTGAACATCCGGACTGTCGCGCAGGGCTCCGCGCATGTAGTCGATCCAGATGGGCAGTGCCGCCGTGCCACCAAACTCGCGCCGCCCCAGTGGCGTGTAGTTGTCAAAGCCCACCCAGGCCGTGGTGACCACGTCGCGGTTGTAACCCGAGAACCAGGCATCCATCGGCCCGTTGGTGGTGCCGGTCTTCCCGGCGAGGTCATCGCGTCCCAGTGTGAGGGCGCGTCGCCCGGTACCGCGTTTAACAACGTCTTGCAGAATGCTGGTGAGGATGAAATTGCTGCGTTCGTCCATCACCCGCTCGGCGCGGGGGGGTGCGGTGCTGTCCGCTTCCGTTGCGCCGGCGAGGATTTCCTCCATGCGCAGTTCCCGCTCCGGTGCGGCGCTCTCCAGGTTGCGCGCTGGTGGGCAATCGCGGCACACGGTGGGCGGCGCAGCGGCGAACACCTCGTTGCCGTCTGTATCCTCAATGCGCTCGATCAGGAAGGGCTGTACTGCGTAGCCGCCATTGGCGAGCACCGCGTAGGCCGTCGCGAGTTGCAGTGGCGACATGACATGGGTGCCCAGTGCCAGAGACAGATCCGGTGCGAACTCGCTGGTATCGAAACCAAAGCGCGCCACGTGGCGAATCAGTTCCGGCACCCCGATTTGTTGCAGCAGTCGTATGGAGACCAGGTTGCGCGACTGGGTCAACGCCCAGCGCAACCGCGTGGGGCCGTAGAAGCGGCCGCCATCGTTCTCGGGCCGCCAGATGTCTTCCAGCGCGGTGTCTTCCAGCACCACCGGCGCATCGTTGATGATGCTGGCGGCGGTGAATCCCGCCTCCAGTGCAGCGGAGTAAACAAAGGGTTTAAAGCTGGAACCGGGCTGGCGTCGCGCCTGGGTGGCGCGGTTGAATTTGCTGCTCTCGAAGCCGAGGCCGCCAACGATGCTGACGATGGCGCCGTTGTCGGGGTTCAGTGACACCAGTGCTGCCTGAGCGGCTGGCACCTGGCTCAGATGCCAGCGTTCGTCGTCTTTGCGCTGTACGCGAATAAGATCCCCGGCGCTGACGACATCGGCGATACTGGCCGGCGCGCGCCCCATGGAGTTCTCGGTGAGGTAGGGGTTGGCCTGGCGCAGGCCGTCATCCCAGAGCAGCTCGCCCGAGGAGCCATCACTGAACAGCAGGTCAACCCGGTCCTCGCGCAAGCGGGTGACAATTGCCGGCGTCAGGCCCGCTACCACCGGTGTGTCTGCCAGCGCGGCTAGCCAGGTGGCCGTGGCCCGGCCGTCTGCCTGTCCTGCGTCTGCCGGAGGCGGCAGCTGACGTTCCGGTCCGCGGTAGCCGTGACGTCGGTCGTAGGTCATGAGTCCGTTGACCACGGTTTGCTGGGCCAGCTGCTGCAGTTCGCTGTGGATGGTGGTGTAGACGTGATAGCCGTCGGTGTAGGCCGACATGCCGTAGCGCTCCAGCATTTCCTGGCGCGCCATTTCGGCGGCGTAGTGCGCGGCAAAGCTCAGCTGCGCGCCGTGGTGTTGGGCGCTGGCAGGCTCCTGCACGGCGGCCGCCCAGTGCGCCTGCTCGATATAGCCCAGTGACAGCATGCGTCCCAGAATCCAGTCGCGGCGCTCCTTGCTGGCCTGGGGGCCGCTGATCGGATTGTTGCGCGAAGGTGCCTTGGGAATGCCGGCCAGCATGGCGTGTTGCGCCAGGGTCAGTTCGCCGATGCCGGTGCCGTAATACACCTGCGACGCGGCCTCGAAACCGTAGGCGCGGTGGCCGAGGAATACCCGGTTGAAGTACAGCTCGAAAATTTCCTCCTTTTCCAGCGCGCGTTCGATTTTGATGGCCAGCAGAATTTCGTTGAACTTGCGGGTAAAGGTGCGCTCCAGGCTGAGAAAGTAGTTGCGCGCCACCTGCATGGTCAGGGTGCTGCCGCCCGAGCCTTTCTCTCCGGTCAGTGCCAGCTCCGACACCGCACGCATCAGCCCGGCGAGGTCAACGCCCCGGTGAGTGAAGAAGCGGTCGTCTTCCGCGGCCAGCAGCGCCTGCACAAATTGCGGCGGAATGTCCTCAAAACGCAGTGGATTCCGCTTCTGCTCGCCGAACTGTCCAATCAGGTCGCCATCGCGTGTATAGACCTGCATCGGGGTTTGCAGGCGGACGTCGCGCAGGGTCTCCACATCGGGCAGGCCGGGGTCAAGGTAGAGATACACACCCGCAAGCAGCCAGCTCAAGCCCAACAGGCCAAGCACGGAAGAGCGCAATAAAAAGCGGAGGAAACCCATTTATTCCTTTACAAAGCAGTGACTTGTATTACTGTAGTTGGGAGGGGGCTTGGCAACATTTGGTAATTATAAGCGTATTTTCGCTTTTGATTGCAGTATTGATTATGCTATATCTACAAATTAATGTAGTAGTGTATAAAAACAAGCTAAGTCAGTGATACGCATAGGAAAACGAATTGCTTGGCATTCTAGGGAAGAAAAAGTCGGTGTCGGTGTTGGGGCTGGATATCAGCTCCACAACGGTCAAGCTGCTGGAGCTTAGCCAGTCCGGGGGGCGCTATCGAGTAGAAAGCTACTCGGTCAGTTCGCTTCCGGTGGACGCGGTCATCGAGAAAAACGTGAACGATATCGAGGGCGTGACCAACGCCGTTCGAGCCGTCGTCGCACAGTCTCGCACCAAGCTCAAGGCGGTGGCGGCAGCGGTGGCCGGTTCCTCGGTGATCACCAAGATCATCGACATGCCGTCTGGTCTCAATGAGGACGACATGGAAACCCAGCTCACGCTGGAGGCGGATCAGTACATTCCGTACCCGCTGGATGAGGTGGCCATCGACTTCGAAATCCAGGGTGCCTCGCCGGAACGCGCCAATCACGTTGAGGTGCTGCTCGCGGCCTGTCGGCGTGAAACGATCGACTCGCGGGTGGACGCCATCGAAGGCGCCGATCTCACGGCGCGCATTATGGACGTTGAGGCCTACGCCATGGAGCGAGCCTACGGCCTGATCCGTCGCCAGCTCAACCTGGAACTGGAAAGCATGGTGGCGATTGTGGATATCGGCGCCACCATGACAACGCTCAGCGTGCTGAACAACGGCCAAACCATTTATACCCGCGAGCAGCTGTTCGGTGGCAAGCAGCTGACCGACGAGATCATGCGTCGCTATGGTCTGCCGCTGGAAGAAGCCGGCCTGGCCAAGAAGCAGGGCGGCCTGCCCGATGACTACGAGCCGGAAGTGTTGACGCCGTTCAAGGAAGCTGTGGTGCAGCAGGTGGCACGTTCGCTGCAGTTCTTCTTCTCTTCCAGCCAGTTCAACGACGTTGACTACATCATCCTCGCAGGTGGCGTGTCCTCCATGGACGGCCTGGTCGACCTGGTGCAGAAAAAGCTGGGTACGCCGACGGCTGTTGCCAATCCGTTTGCCGAAATGACGATTTCTTCCCGGGTCAACGCGGTTGCCCTGAGCAGCGATGCCCCCGCGATGATGATCGCCTGTGGCCTCGCCTTGCGGAGCTTTGACTGATGGCGCAAATCAATCTCCTTCCCTGGCGTGAGGAACGCAGGGCGGAGCGAAAGAAAGAGTTTCTCGCCCTGCTGGGCATGATCGGCCTGCTGGGCGTGGGCGTGGTGATTCTCGGTGACCGCATCGTCAACAGCCAGATTGACCACCAGAAAGCCCGCAATGAGTACCTGACGGAAAATATCCGTGTGCTCGACCGCCAGGTTGACGAGATCCGTGAGCTGGAGCGTCGTCGCAACCAGTTGATCGACCGGATGCGTGTCATCCAGGAGTTGCAGGGCAATCGGCCAATCATTGTGCGCGTGATGGACCAGCTGGTGCGCACACTGCCTGACGGCGTCTTCTACACCAGCCTGCAGAGCAGCAACAACGAGATCGTTTTGATCGGGGTGGCGGAATCCAACAACCGGGTGTCCAGCCTGATGCGGCGCCTCGATTCGTCCGACTGGCTGCAGCAGCCCAACCTCGATTCGGTGCGCGCAGCAACCCAGTACGGCGATCAGGCCGCGACATTCAATCTCAAGGTGAAGGTGCAATTGCCCGAATCCGATGGCGGCGCGGGAGGTTAAGGCATGGCATTCGAAGATACCCTGCGCAGTCTCCGCGAGTTTGATGTCAACGACATCGATTTCGATAATGTCGGCTCCTGGCCCACGGCGGTCAAGGCGGTGCTCTGTGTGCTGCTGCTGATAGTGGTGGTCGCGGGCGGTTACTACTACCACATCAAGGATTTGCAGTTGACCCTGGGCGGCGTGCAGGCCGAGGAAGAACGTCTGCGCCAGGACTATGAGAAAAAGGCCTTCCAGGCGGCCAACCTCGAGGCCTACAAGGCGCAGATGGTGGAAATGGAAGAGTCCTTTGGTGCATTGGTCAGCCAGCTGCCGAGCGACACCGAAGTGCCCGGGCTGCTGGAGGACATCACCAACAAGGGCCTCATGAACGGCCTGGAAATCAACAGTATTGCACTGCAGGCGGAACAGGCGCGCGAGTTCTATGTCGAGCTGCCGATTGCCATCACGGCTACAGGTTCCTACCACGACCTGGGGGCCTTCATCAGCGGCATGGCGGGTCTGCCGCGTATTGTTACGCTGCACGATTTTTCAATCTCGGCGCCGTCGGGTAACGGCAACGCGCTCAACATGAGCATTACTGCCAAGACCTATCGCTACAAGGATGGAGAGGGCTAGCATGAGCATGGAGTGGCGCCTGACCGCAGTTGCGGTATCTGCAGCCCTGCTGCTGACAGCCTGCGGATCGGATAGTTTCAGTGACCTCGATGCCTTTATGGCGGAGAAGCGTGCGCGGCCGGGCGGCATCATTGCGCCGATTCCGACTTTTCAGGCCTACGAGGCGTTTGCCTACAGTGCCACCGCGCTGCGCAGCCCCTTTGACCGTCCTGTAGAGGTGCGCGACATCACGCAAATGCAGGCAATCAGCGCGATCAAACCCGATGAAAAGCGGGCTCGCGAGTTCCTCGAGCAGTACACCTTCGACTCGCTGACGATGGTGGGGTCGCTGGAGCGCGGAGGAACACAGTGGTCCCTCATCCGGGACCCGGATGGAGGGGTACACCGCGTGCGCCTCGGGAATTACCTGGGTCGCAACCACGGCCGGATCGTCGAGATGACGGATACCTTCGTAGCGGTGGTAGAGATCGTCAGTGACGGTACCGCAGACGGGTGGGTGGAGCGTCCGCGGACAATCGATCTAAGCGGCATCTGACGCAGGGGCCATTGGTGACAGCCATGTTGAAAAATACAGCAAATTTGGGGAATAGTGCCGTGAAAGAGGGATCTTGCAGACGGGGTTTTGCACTGCAACGGCTGGCAGCATTACTGGTTTTCAGCCTCTTCGGTCAGGCCGTGCTGGCAGCGCCGACAGTGACAGATATCGAGTTCGCTTCGCGCCCCGGCAGCAAGATCGAGGTGCGGCTGGATTTCGATGAAACGCCGCCTCCGATGGAGGCCTACACCATCGAGAAGCCGGCGCGTATCGCCATCGACTTCCCGGGTACACGCAGTGCCCTGCCGCAGAAAAGCTATTCCCTGCCCTACGGCAACGCCACTGGCGTGGTCGTGCTGGAGTCGGGTGATCGAACGCGCCTCGTGTTGAACCTGGTCAAGCTGGTGCCCTACGAAACCCGCATTGAAGGCAATAGCCTGTTCCTGGTGGTGGGCCAGGAAAGCAGCGGCGATTACGTCAAGCCGTCCAGCGATCCCAATGCACTCACCGCCCGTGTGGAACAGGTCGCGCGCGAGCGCTCCTCAATCAACGACCTGCAGTTCCAGCGCGCTGGCGGTGGCGAGGCGCGCTTGACCCTTGAGCTCAGCAACCCGTCGGTGGATGTCAACGTGTTCAGTGAGCGCGGGGATATTCGCGTTCAGTTCCTCGACACCAGCGTGCCGGAACACCTGATGCGCCGCTTTGACGTGACGGATTTCGCCACGCCGGTGACCAGCGTGGACGTCAACAGTGCGGAGCGCGGTGCTACCCTGACCCTGAAAACGACGGGTGAGTTCGATTACCTCGCCTACCAGACCGATAACCAGTACGTGATTGCGGTCAAGCCCCTCACCAAGAAGGAACTGGAAGAGCGCCGCGACGAGTTCACGTATGTCGGAGAGCGTATCTCACTGAACTTCCAGGACATCGAAGTGCGTGCGGTGCTGCAGTTGATTGCCGACTTTACCGAACTCAACCTGGTGGCGAGCGACACGGTCTCTGGCCGCATTACCCTGCGCCTGCAGAACGTACCCTGGGACCAGGCACTGGAATTGGTGCTGCGCACCAAGGGCCTGGACAAGCGTCAGGTGGGGAACGTATTGATGGTGGCACCGGCGGCCGAGATCGCCGAACGTGAGCGCCAGCAAATTGAAGCCAACAAGCAGATTGCCGAACTGGCGCCGCTGCAGAGCGAGTTCATTCGCATTCGCTATGCGAGTGCGGCAAGTGTGGTGAGCCTGTTTGAAGCGGGTTCGGAAGACGGCGGTACGCTGATCTCCCCACGCGGCTCGGTGATTGTGGAGCCCCGCACCAATTCTCTGATCGTGACGGAAACCGCTTCCAAACTGGCGGAAATCCGCGACCTTATTGACCTCGTGGACATTCCAATCCGCCAGGTGATGATTGAGGCGCGTATTGTTATCGCCCAGTCCGACCTGGAGCAGGAGTTGGGCATTGAATGGGGCGGCGGCTTTGTCGACTCGGACGTCAACGGCAATGCCGTGTCCATCTCCGGCGACACCGCCAACGTGGCGGCGATCAACCAGTCGGTCATTGACGGCACGGCCAGCAGCGTCAATTTCCCCGGCGCCCTGATGGTCGACCTGGGTGTTGCCTCCAAGGCGGGTGGTTTCGCCATTGGGTTCACCAGTGAAGATCTGTTTCTGACCGCCGAGTTGTCGGCTCTGGAAGCAGCAGGCAATGGCGAGGTGGTGTCCCAGCCGAAGGTGATTACCGGCGACAAGCAAAAGGCGATTATCAAGTCCGGTTCCGAAATTCCCTATCAGGAGGGCTCGCTCAGCGGTCAGAACACCACCTCCTTCAAGGAAGCGGTGCTGCAGCTCGACGTGACACCGAACATCACGCCCGATGATCGTATCCTGCTCGATCTGATCATTACTCAGGATTCACTGGGCGACCTGGTGCCGAGTGGTCAGGGCGGCTTCATTCCGTCTATCGACACCACCGAGCTGACCACACAGGTGCTGGTAGGCAACGGGGAAACGGTCGTGCTGGGCGGCGTGTTCCGCACCGAAGACATCGAGTCGGTGACCAAAGTGCCGTTCTTTGGCGATATTCCCTACGTGGGTCGCCTGTTCCGCAATGAGTCCAACTCCAAGACCAAAACGGAAACGCTGATCTTTATTACTCCGCGTATTCTCGCCGACAGTCTGCTGGATTAGGGCGCGCTTCACGTCCCATGCCAGATTTGCACCGCGTCTTTCTGGTCGGCCCCATGGGGGCCGGCAAGAGCACCATCGGCAAGTACCTCGCACGCCAGCTGGGTCTGGCGTTTGCGGACACCGATACCGAAATCGAGCATCGCACCGGCGCGGATATCCCCTGGATCTTCGACGTAGAGGGTGAGTCCGGTTTCCGCGACCGCGAGCAGCAGGTGGTGGAGGAGATGACGCAGATGGACGATATCGTCCTGGCCACCGGTGGCGGCGTTATCATTCGGCCGGAAAACCGGGATGCCCTGGGCAAGCGCGGTTTCGTGATCTATCTGCACGCCACAGTCGAAGAGCAGACCCGTCGCACGCGCAACGACCGCAAGCGTCCCCTGTTGCAGACCGGCAACCCGGCCACCGTGCTGCGCGAGCTGTTTGCGGTACGCGACCCCCTGTATCGTGAAATTGCCGACTACGTCATCGATACTGACGGTTGCAGCCCGCGCACTGTCGCCCAGCGTCTGATGGAGGCGCTCTCCCCCGAGCACTAAAGACAGGGTGGGGATCGCAAGGCTAGAATAGCGGTTCTTTGCCCTGGAGTACCCCCGTGTCTGTCATCATGCATACCGTCCATGTCGATCTGGCTGAGCGCAGCTATCCGGTCTACATCGGCCGCGACCTGTTTTCCGACCCGCAGCTGCTGCTCGGGCACTTGCGCGGGCGCGAGGTGGCTATCGTCAGCAATGTCACGGTGGCGCCGCTTTATGTGCAGCGCTTGCGTGCAGCCTTGGGCGAGGGCCGCCGCATCACGGAAATCATCCTGCCTGACGGCGAACAGCACAAGACACTGGCAACCTTTGAGCACATTCTGGAGCGCCTGCTGGCGGATCGCCACAGCCGCAGTACCACCCTCATTGCCCTGGGCGGTGGGGTGGTAGGTGATATCACGGGCTTCGCGGCAGCCTGCTACCAGCGTGGCGTCGAGTTCATTCAGGTGCCGACAACACTGCTCGCCCAGGTGGATTCTTCCGTGGGCGGCAAGACGGCCGTCAATCACCCGCTGGGCAAGAACATGATCGGCGCGTTTCACCAGCCGCGCGCCGTCCTGATCGATACCAACAGTCTGCATACACTGCCCGCGCGCGAACTGTCCGCAGGACTCGCGGAGGTGATAAAGTACGGCCTGATCTGTGACGCGGAGTTCTACGCCTGGTTGCTGCAGGCGATGCCGCGGCTGCTCGCCCGTGATGACAGCGCACTGGCGGAGGCCATAGAGCGCAGCTGCGCGCTGAAGGCCAGTGTGGTCGCGGCCGATGAGCGTGAGGGTGGCGTGCGCGCGATACTGAACCTCGGGCATACTTTCGGCCACGCCATTGAAACCGCGCAGGGCTATGGCAGTTGGCTGCACGGGGAGGCGGTGGCGGTGGGCATGCTGCTGGCGCTGCGCCTGTCGGTGGGCCGTGGCTGGGTGGCTGCGGAAGAAGTGGCGCGGCTGGAGTCCTTGCTGCGCGCCGCGCAGCTGCCACTGGATGTGCCTGCGGGTATGTCCCCGGCCATGTTCATCGACCTTATGGGGCGCGACAAGAAGGTCGTGGACGGCCAGTTGCGCCTGGTGCTGCTGCGTGCCATCGGTGAGGCCTGCGTTGTGGCTGACGTTACAACGCAGGAGCTTGAGGGCTTGCTGGGTGCCGCCGCAGCCAGCGCGGAGAGCGCCTGTTGAGGCGGTTTGTTCCGCGCTGCCCAACTGTGTAAAATGACCTCCCCCTTTCGCCCGAGTGCTGCCGAGGCACGGGGCGTGTCGGTGTAACCGTTTGTTTTCATTACCTATTCTGGACACAGTATGAGTGCAGGCTTGTTTAGCCCTGAAGAATTCCGCGACAACTGTGGCTTCGGCCTGATCGTCCACAGTGCGGGCGATGCCAGCCATCGTCTGTTGCAGACCGCCATCGAGTCGCTGACCTGCATGACGCACCGCGGCGGTATTGCCGCGGACGGCAAGACCGGTGACGGCTGTGGCCTGCTGTTGCAGATGCCGGTGCCCTTCATGCGCACCCTGGCGCGCGAAGCCTTTGGCGCAGAGCTGGACGACCCTTTTGGTGTCGGGCAAATATTCCTCAATCTGGATGAAGCCCGCGCTGCCGCCGCGCGCGCCGCCATGGAGCAGGCGCTTGTCGATCAGGGGCTGACGGTTGTCGGCTGGCGCGAGGTACCCACGGACAGCAGCGTGTGTGGCGAAATCGCCCTCGCCACCCTGCCGCGCATTGAACAGATCTTCTTCAGCGCGCCTGGCCTCACAGCGGACGAGCTTTCAACCCGCCTGTTTGTGGCGCGGCGCAAAGCCGAGATGGCCAACCAGAGCGACCCCGACTTCTATATCTGCAGCCTCTCGGGGCGTGTGATCGCCTACAAGGGTCTGGTGATGCCGGTCGACCTGCCGCGCTTCTACCACGACTTGGACGATGAGCGTCTGGAAACCGCGATCTGCGTGTTTCACCAGCGTTTCTCCACCAACACCATGCCCCGCTGGCCGCTGGCGCAACCTTTCCGCCTGTTGGCTCACAACGGCGAGATCAACACCATCGACGGCAACCGCAATTGGGCCGAGGCGCGCACCGCCCTCTTCCAGACCGACCGCTTGCCCGACATCAGTGCTATTGCGCCGCTGGTGAACCGCACCGGCTCCGACTCCTCCAGCCTCGACAACATGCTCGACGTGCTGCTGACCGGCGGTGTGGATATGCCGCGTGCCCTGCGCATGCTCATTCCCCCTGCGTGGCAGAACATGGAGGACATGGACCCGGACCTGCGCGCCTTCTACGAATACCACTCCATGCACATGGAGCCCTGGGACGGCCCTGCCGGCATCGTGCTCACCGACGGACGCTACGCTGTCTGCCTGCTGGACCGGAATGGCCTGCGCCCGGCGCGCTGGGTCAAGACCAAGGACGGCTTTATCACCCTGGCATCGGAAGTGGGCACCCACGGCTACCGCAGCGAAGACGTGATCGCCAAGGGGCGCGTCGGCCCCGGCCAGATTCTCATGGTGGATACCCAAACCGGCGAGATGCTGCACACCGCCGATATCGACAACCGCTTGAAGAACCGTCATCCCTATAAGCGCTGGCTGAAGGAAAACTCCTACCATGTAGAAGGAACCTTTGGCGGTGAGCAGGCGCCCGGTATTGAGCCGGACATGCTCATGCCGTACCAGAAGATGTTCCAGGTGACGTTTGAGGAGCGCGACCAGGTGTTGCGCCCGCTGGCGGAGTCAGGCAATGAAGCGGTGGGCTCCATGGGCGACGATACGCCCATGGCCGTGCTCTCGCGCCATGAACGGCCCCTGTACGACTTCTTCCGGCAGAAGTTTGCCCAGGTGACGAACCCCGCGATCGATCCGCTGCGCGAGGCCATCGTGATGTCGCTGGAGACCGATCTCGGCGCGGAAAAGAACGTGTTCCACGAAGGTCCGGAGCACGCCGACCGCGTGATTCTGAGCTCGCCGGTCCTGTCGCAGGGCAAGTTCAACACGCTGCTGACAATGAATCGGCCCGGCTTTGAAGTGTGCGATATCGATGGCACCTACGACCCCGCCGAGATGGATTTGCAGCAGGCGGTGGCCCGGCTCGTGGATACCGCGGAACAGGCGGTGCGCAAGGGTGCCACCATTCTGATTATCTCCGACCGCTTGATCGCGCGTGAGCGCCTGCCGATTCACAGCCTGATGGCGACCGGCGCTGTGCACCACCACCTGATTGGCCAGGGCCTGCGCTGTGATGCAAACCTGGTGATTGAAACCGCGAGTGCCCGCGACTCCCATCAGGTGGCGTGCCTGCTCGGGTTTGGCGCAACGGCCATCTATCCCTATCTCGCCTACAGCGTGCTCGAGGACCTGATCCGCGATGGTGAACTGCTGGGCGAACCGAGCACCTGCTACAAGAACTACCGCAAGGGCATCAACAAGGGCCTGCTCAAGATCATGTCCAAAATGGGCATTTCCGCGGTCAGCTCCTACCGCGGCGCGCAGTTGTTCGAGGCCGTAGGGCTCGCGCGCGAAGTGGTGGATACCGCCTTCTGCGGCGTGGCCTCGCGCATAGAAGGCGCCGGCTTTGCGGAACTGGAAGGCGACCAGCAGCGTCTGGCAAAAGTGGCCTGGAACCCGCGCAAGCCGCTGCAGCAGGGCGGTCTGCTGAAATATGTGCACGGGCAGGAATACCACGCCTTCAACCCCGATGTGGTCACTACGCTGCAACAGGCGGTTGCTACCGGGGATTATGCGATCTATCAACGCTACGCCGAGCTGGTCAATTCACGCCCGGTAGCGACGATTCGCGACCTGCTGCAACCGGTGCTGGCGGCCAAACCGCTGGAACTCGATGCGGTGGAGCCGATTGCGGCCATTCTGCCGCGCTTCGATTCCGCCGGCATGTCACTGGGGGCGCTCAGCCCCGAGGCGCACGAGGCGCTGGCGGCGGCGATGAACAGGCTGGGTGCGCGCTCCAACTCGGGTGAAGGCGGTGAGGATCCCGCCCGCTACGGCACCGAGCGCAGCTCGAAAATCAAGCAGATCGCCTCGGGCCGTTTTGGCGTTACCCCGCATTACCTGGTGAACGCCGAGGTACTGCAGATCAAGGTGGCGCAGGGCGCCAAGCCCGGTGAAGGCGGGCAGCTGCCCGGCGGTAAAGTGAACGAGCTGATTGCACGTCTGCGCTATTCGGTGCCGGGCGTCACGCTCATATCTCCCCCGCCGCACCACGATATCTACTCGATCGAGGACCTGGCGCAGCTGATTTTTGACCTCAAGCAGGTTAATCCCAAGGCGCTGGTGTCGGTGAAGCTGGTGTCCGAGCCTGGCGTGGGGACCATCGCGGCGGGCGTTGCCAAGGCCTATGCGGACCTGATTACCATCAGTGGCTACGATGGCGGCACCGCTGCCAGCCCACTCACCTCCATCCGCTATGCCGGTTCGCCCTGGGAGCTGGGCCTGGCCGAGGTGCAGCAGACCCTGCGCGGCAATGGGCTGCGCGGTGTCATTCGTCTGCAGACCGACGGCGGCCTGAAAACCGGGCTGGATGTGGTCAAGGCGGCGATACTGGGCGCCGAGAGCTTCGGTTTCGGCACGGGCCCCATGGTGGCGCTGGGGTGTAAATACCTGCGCATTTGTCACCTGAACAACTGTGCGACCGGTGTTGCCACGCAGAACGAAAAGCTGCGCCAGGACCACTTCAACGGCACCATCGAAATGGTCACCCATTTCTTCACGTTCATCGCTATGGAAACGCGCGAGTGGCTGGCGCGCCTGGGTGTGCCATCCCTGGAGGCCCTGATCGGGCGTACCGACCTGCTGGAACGGCTGCCCGGCAATACGCCGAAACAGGCGCGCCTGGACCTGGGCCCCATCCTGCACAAGGATGCCGGCTCCGAGGGGCAGCCCGAGTACTGCCAGGTGGTTGCCAATCACCCCTTCGACCGCGCGGAGAAAGCCGAGGCCATGGTGGCTGCGGCCTTGCCCGCGATCGAATCACGCAGCGGTGGCGAGTATGAATTTGCCCTGACCAACTGCGACCGCTCCATCGGCGCGCGGCTCTCAGGTGAGATCGCTCAGCGCTACGGCAACAACGGCATGGAAGATGCCCCGATTGTGCTGCGTCTTACCGGCACCGCCGGGCAGAGTTTTGGCGTGTGGAACGCGGGCGGCCTGCACATGTATCTGGAGGGTGACTGCAACGACTATGTGGGCAAGGGCATGGCCGGCGGCAAGCTGGTGGTCTACCCCGCACGGGATGCCAATTTCCGCTCCCAGGACACGGTGATTATCGGCAACACCTGCCTCTACGGCGCCACCGGTGGCAGGCTGTATGCCGCTGGCATCGCCGGCGAGCGTTTTGCCGTGCGCAACAGCGGCGCGCAGGCGGTGGTGGAAGGAGCGGGTGACCATTGTTGCGAGTACATGACGGGCGGCACGGTGACCGTGCTCGGCCCCACGGGCGTGAACTTCGGCGCCGGGATGACCGGTGGTTTTGCCTACGTGCTGGACCAGGACCGTTCATTTATCGACAAGTACAACAGCGAACTGGTGGATATTCACCGGGTCAACTCCGAGTACATGGAGCCTTACCGCAACCACCTGCGCACCACGATTCGTGAGTTCGCGCAGGAAACCGGGTCGGCCTGGGGTGCCCAGTTGCTGGATAACTTTGAGGATTACGTGGGCAAGTTCTGGCTGGTCAAGCCAAAGGCGGCAGATTTTAACCAGCTGCTGTCACGTCTGCGTAACACCGACTAGGCGCCGGGAGGCGAAAGCGTTATGAGCAAGCGTTTGTCGAATGACTTCCAGTTTATCGACGTGGGCCGCACGGACCCGAACAAGAAAAGCGTGGAGACACGCAAGACAGAGTACGTCGAGATCTATGAATCCTTCTCGGCTGACCGTGCGGCGGAACAGTCGCACCGTTGCCTGGAGTGCGGCAACCCCTACTGCGAATGGAAGTGTCCGGTACACAACTTCATCCCCAACTGGCTCAAGCTGGTCAGTGAGGGCAACCTGTTCGAGGCGGCGGAACTCAGCCACCAGACCAACACGCTGCCGGAGGTGTGTGGGCGCGTCTGCCCGCAGGATCGTCTCTGCGAGGGTGCCTGTACCCTGAACGACGGCTATGGGGCGGTGACTATCGGCTCCTCCGAGAAATACATCACCGACACGGCGCTCGCCATGGGTTGGCGCCCGGACATGTCCAAGGTGGTGCCTACTGGCAAGAAAGTCGCGATTATCGGTGCGGGCCCTGCGGGCCTGGGCTGTGCTGACGTGCTGACCCGTGCCGGCGTTACGCCCGTGGTGTTTGACCGTTACCCGGAAATCGGTGGCCTGCTGACCTTCGGTATTCCGGAATTCAAGCTGGAGAAAGACGTGATGGTGCGCCGTCGCGAGGTGTTCGAGGGCATGGGTATCGAGTTCCGGTTGAACACCGAGGTGGGCCGCGATATCAGCGTGGCCGAGCTGATGGAAGAATACGACGCGGTATTCCTCGGGATGGGAACCTATAAGGCGATGCAGGGGCGCTTCCCGGGCGAAAACCTGCCCGGCGTACACAAGGCGCTGCCCTACCTTATCGGTAACGTGAATCACAACCGGGGTTATGCGCAGGAGCCGGCGGACTACGTGAACCTCAAGGGCAAACGCGTGGTGGTGCTCGGCGGCGGCGACACCGCTATGGATTGTGTGCGTACGGCCGTGCGCCAGCAGGCCGAGCACGTGATTTGCGCCTACCGTCGTGACGAAGTGAACATGCCCGGCTCCCGCAAGGAAGTGGCCAATGCCCGCGAAGAGGGTGTGGAGTTCCTGTTCAACCGCCAGCCGATCGAGATTGTCGAGTATTTCGGCCGTGCCTGCGGCGTCAAGATGGTGGAAACCGAACTCGGCGAGCCGGATGCCGGTGGCCGCCGTCGGCCTCAGCCTGTGCCCGGCAGCGAGAAAGTGCTGGAAGCGGACGCGGTCATCATTGCTTTTGGTTTCCAGCCCGACCCACCCGCCTGGCTGCGCGAGCTGGGTGTACAGGTCAATGAATGGGAGGGCGTTGTCGCCCCGGAGGAACAGGAGTACCGCTTCCAGACCACCAACCCCAAGGTATTTGCCGGTGGTGACATGGTGCGCGGTTCCGATCTGGTGGTGACCGCTATCTGGGAAGGACGTCAGGCCGCCGAGGGCATTCTGGATTTTCTCGAGGTCTGAACCTGGCCGCTAATCTGCACACGGAGACCCTGTGACCGAACTGAAGAACGACCGCTTCCTGCGCGCCCTGCAACGCCAGCCCGTCGACCGCACCCCGGTGTGGATGATGCGCCAGGCCGGGCGCTATCTCCCTGAGTATCGCGCCACCCGCGAACAGGCGGGCTCCTTTCTTGACCTCTGCAAGAACGCCGAGCTGGCCTGTGAAGTCACCCTGCAGCCGCTGCGTCGCTATCCGATGGATGCGGCGATTCTTTTCAGCGACATTCTCACCGTGCCCGACGCGCTGGGCCTGGGCCTGTACTTCGAAGAAGGCGAAGGCCCCAAGTTCCGCAAGACGGTGCGCAACGAAGCGGACCTCGCGGGGCTCAAGGCGATCAAGGCGGCGGATGACCTGGGCTATGTCATGAATGCGGTGAGCACCATTCGCCGTGAGCTGAATGGCAGCGTACCGCTGATCGGTTTTTCCGGCAGCCCCTGGACGCTGGCGACCTACATGGTGGAGGGCGGCTCCTCCAAGGATTTCGCCCGGGTGAAGGCCATGGCTTATGACCAGCCTGAACTCATGCACCAGTTGCTGGCGCTGCTGGCCGATGCGGTGGCCGATTACCTGACCGAGCAAGTGCATGCCGGCGCCCAGGCGCTGCAGATCTTCGACACCTGGGGTGGTTCCCTGAGTGCTGCCGGCTATAAGGAATTCTCACTGAAGTACATGCAGCGCGTCGTCAGCCGCCTGCCTACCGAGGCCGATGGGCGCAAAGTGCCGGTGATCATCTTCACCAAGGGTGGAGGCCAGTGGCTGCCCGCCATCGCCGATGCCGGCGCGCAGGCGGTGGGAATCGACTGGACCACGGACATTGGCGCAGCGCGCGCCCAGGTGGGCGACCGGGTCGCCCTGCAGGGCAATATGGACCCCTCCATGCTGTATGCCTCGCCAGCGCGTATCCGTGAGGAGGTAGCGAGCATACTGTCGGGTTATGGCCACGGCCCCGGCCATGTGTTCAACCTGGGCCACGGCATCACGCCGGGTGTGAACCCGGATCACGTTACTGCCTTTGTGGATGCGGTGCAGGAGTTCTCGCCCCAGTACCACCACAACGACTGAGGGCCGCGTCAGCGCTGGCGTTGCGCCTGGGCCGCGTCGTCGCAGGCGAGTTCCTGCTCGGGGTCGCAGCAGAAGCTGTGGTCCATTTCCAGCGCGGGTGACTGTGATGCCGGCTTGCCCACCACCTTGGCCGGCACGCCCGCCACGGTGGTATGCGGTGGCACTTCGTCCAGCACCACGCTGCCGGCACCCACTTTGGCGCCGTCGCCCACCCGGATATTGCCCAGAATTTTTGCCCCGGCACTGATCAGCACACCGTTGCCGATTTTCGGGTGCCGGTCACCGTGTTCCTTGCCCGTGCCCCCCAGAGTGACGGATTGCAGGATCGAAACATCGTTGCCGACCACGGCAGTTTCGCCAATCACCAGGCCGGTGGCATGGTCCAGCATGATGCCGCTGCCCAGTTTGGCTGCCGGGTGAATATCCACGGCGAACTCCACCGCCACCCGGTTCTGGAAGAACAGCGCCAGGGAGTGGCGTCCGCGCTGCCACAGCCAGTGACCCACGCGGTGTGTTTGCAGGGCATGAAAGCCCTTGAAATACAGGAAGGGTATGTAGATTTCCTGGCAGGCGGAGTCACGTTCTTCGACCGCAAGGAGGTCGGCGCGAATGGCCTTGCGCAGGCTGGCATCGTCCTTGAGTGCTTCGAGAATCACCTCGCGCAACAACAGGGAGGACACGGTTGGACTGTCCAGCTGGGTGGCCAGATGGAAGCTCAGTGCACACTCCAGGTTGTTGTGGTTGAGAATGGTGGCGTGCAGATAGCTGGCGAGTATCGGTTCTTCCGCCGCATGCTGCTGCGTTTCGCGCACTATCCGGTCCCAGACTGGATCGGCTTTCCTGATGGGCATGTCAGTTCCTCGTTTCCGGGCGCATACTTTAGCGTATACGCCCCTGATACCGCCACAGCGTGTGGCCGCTGGCCCGGTACTTGTCTTCAAAGCGCGTCAGGGGCGGGGCCTCGGGCACCGTCTGTACACAGCCCCGAACCCCGGCAAGGTGCATCGCCACACCGAATTCCTCCACATAAAGCGGCCAGTTGGAGCGCAGCTCCACGCGGCCGCCCAGCGCCAGCAGGTCGGCAAAACCCGGGTGGCCGTGAACACGCCGCTGCAGGTGGCGCGCCTTGGGCCAGGGGTTGGGGTATAACAGGTAGTGAAAATCCACGCGGTACCCGGCCCTTGCCAGTTCCCGCCACAGCGGCTCGCACTCCGCCTGCAGCAACACATACTGCCCGTGCTCGCCCTGGTGCAGTGCCAGCCGGTGCGCGGAGCGGTCGATGCCGATGACCAGGTGCTGCGGGTGCGCGGTGGCCAGCTGCGCGGTGCTCATGCCTGTGCCGCAGAAGGAATCCAGCACCAGCGGCCGCGGGTCGCTTGCCAGCTGCTGTGCCAGCGTGTCCCACGCGGCCCTGTTATGAGCGGCCAGCGGGCTCAGGCAGGGCTGTTCGAGGTGGCGGCGCACGGTCTGTGCCAGACGCGGGTGCAGCCCCTGCTGGTTGCTGATGACCGGGCGGGATGAAGCTTGCACGCGGGGTCGGCTCCTGTAACAGTGAGGCGGGCGCTTGAGTTGCGCCAGCGGGGTTGTCATCATAAATCGCCGCGCTACCACGACCCAACAGGGAATTGCACCATGCACCAGGACCTGCGCCCATACTGGCTAAAACAACTCTACCTGCGCTACCGGCGCTGGTATGCGGATTACTTCCTGCGCCCGCGCTGCACCGAGTTGGGGTCGCATCACACCATCATGAAGCCCTGGTACGTGCATATTTCCGGCGCCAATATTCGAATCGGGCGCTGTTTCACAGCGATCGGGGAGCCCATGCACCGGGTGCAGATAGGCGTGTGGGGCCGCGAGGCGGGACAGGGACGTATTCAGATTGGCGACTGTGTGTTGATGAGCCCGGGCGCTCGGCTCAGTGCCAGTGACGAAATCGTGCTTGGTGATGGGGTGATGATGGCAAACGGGTCCTACATCACGGATTCGGATTGGCACACGCTGTACGACCGCACGGCGCGCGCCCCGGAGCCCACCCCGGTACATATTGGTGACAACGTCTGGCTGGGTGATCACGCCACCGTGCTCAAGGGCGTCACCATTGGTGCCAACAGCGTGGTGGCGGCGCAGGCCGTGGTGACCCGGGATGTGCCGGCGAATGTGGTGGTAGCCGGGAACCCGGCGCGGGTGGTAAAGGAATTGGACCCGCAACGCGGTTTTACCACCCGTATGGATCTGTTTGCCGACCCGGCGGGCGCGGAGGCGTTCTTTGATGCGGTTGACCGCGAGGTGCTGCGCGAGAATTCGCTGCTGCGCTGGCTGTGGTCGGTGGTTTATCCCGCCGGAGCGTCGGGGAGGTAGTTTATTCCGCGTGCCGCCCCTGGCCGGCCGCACCTGGCCGGCCGCACCCCCACACGTTGGCCCTGCGCTAGAGGAGGCGCAGGGGCTCTTCCTGCAGCGCCGCGAGCTGTTCGCGCAGCTCCAGCACGTGGCTCGCCCAGTAGCGCTCGGTGTTGAACCAGGTGAAGCTGCGCGGAAAGGCGGGGTCGCTCCAGCGGCGGGCCAGCCAGGCGGCGTAGTTGACCAGGCGCAGGGTGCGCAGTGCTTCTATCCAGCGCAGCTGGCGCGGTGCGAAATCACCGAATTCGTTGTAACCCTCTATCAGCTCGGCCAGCTGCAGCTCGCGTTCATGACGCTCGCCGCTCAGGCACATCCAGAGGTCTTGCACCGCGGGTGCCATGCAACAGTCGTCCAGGTCGACGAAGTGCGCGCAGTTGTCGCGCCAGAGTATGTTGCCGATGTGGCAGTCGCCGTGCACGCGGATCAGGTCTTCGTCCTGCACCTCGCCGTACAGTGGCAGAACCACCGCCAGCAAGTCGCGGGTGAGGCTGTCGTAGGCCGGCTGCAGGTCGCGGGGAATAAAGTGCTCCAACAGGTAGCCGCGGTTGTGTGTGAGCATGTTCTCGACACTGAGTGTGGGGCGGTACTGGAAGCGTGCGCTGGCGCCCACAGTGTGGATGCGGCCCAGCGTGCGGCCCAGCACCAGCAGGCTGTCCATGTTATCCAGTTCCGGCGGGTAGCCGCCGCGGCGCGGAAAAAGCGCAAAGCGAAAGCCTTCGTGCCGGTGCAGGCTGTTGCCGGAGGCGTCAACCAGTGGTGCGACCACGGAGATTTCCGCGTCCTGCAACTCCAGGCTGAAGGCGTGTTCTTCCAGAATCTGCTCGTCCGTCCAGCGCCCCGGCCGATAGAACTTGGCAATCAGTGGTTGTGCGTCCTCAATGCCTACCTGATAGACGCGGTTTTCATAGCTGTTCAGCGCCAGCAGGCGCGCGTCGCAGAGGTAACCGGCGGACTCGACGGCATCAATAACACAGTCGGGTGACAGGCGATCGTAAGGGTGTTCGGCAGGGGTCATCAGGGTGCTCCAGGCTCCACCGCGGCCAGCGGTGCGACGCGCGCAGTGTATCAGGTCGCCGGAGGCGGGGTGCGAGCCAGGCACCAGAGTTGCACATCCGCTGCGCCGGCGCTCTTCAGCAACCTGGCGATGGCTTCGGCGGTGGCCCCGGTGGTCATCACATCGTCGATCACGGCAATGCGCTGTCCATTTACTGACGCCCCCAGGGCAAACGCACCGCGCAGATTGTGCGCGCGTTGGTGTGCCGTGAGGGTGGCTTGAGCGGGCGCTGCGCGCGTCCGGCGCAGCACGCGCACGGGCAGCGGCAGTGGCCGTAGGCCGGGGTCGCGGTCCTGCAGTGCCATTGCCAGCAGCGTGGCCTGGTTGAAACCGCGGCCCAGTAACCGGCGCCAGTGAATCGGCACAGGCAGTAGCAAGTCGCGGTCCCGCGGTGGTTCCACCGTGGACAGCCAGAGTTCCGCCAGCAAACCGCTCAGGCGCCGTTCCCGCTGGAACTTCCATCGAGCGATGATGTAGCCGAGGTGCGGCTCGTACAGGAAGGGCGCGATAACCCGGTCCAGGGCCGGCGGGCGTTGTAGGCAGGCCGCGCACAACTCCGTATTGTCGTCCGGCAGCGGCAGCGCACAGCAGCGACAGCACGCGTGGTTTTCCACCAGCTGCGCGGCGCAACAGGCGCACAGGGGCAGGTGGCTGGCGCTCGGCAGCCGGCATAACAGGCAAAGCTGTGGAAACAGCCCGTCCAGCAGCCGGCGGCCCCATCTGTCAACCAAAGGTCACGCTCCAGGTTGACAGCGCGCCGCCGCGGCTTATCATGTCGTGTTCTAGTCTATTGCCATGGATATCCGTCATGAATGCTCCTGCCACCGCGCCCGCACCCCTTCGCCACGACTGGAGCCGCGGAGACATCGAGGCGCTGCTGGCGCTGCCTTTCAACGATCTGCTGTTTCGCGCGCACAGCGTGCACCGCGCCTATTTTGACCCGAACGAGGTGCAGGTGAGCACGCTGCTTTCCATCAAAACCGGCGCCTGCCCCGAGGATTGCGCCTACTGCCCGCAGAGCAACCGTTACGACACCGGGCTGGAAGCGGAAAAGCTGATGGAGGTGGAGAAAGTACTGGCGCAGGCGCAGGCGGCGAAATCCAGCGGCGCGACGCGGTTCTGTATGGGCGCCGCCTGGCGCTCGCCCAAGGCGCGCGACATGCCCTATGTGGTGGCCATGGTCAAAGGGGTGCGCGAACTGGGCCTGGAGAGCTGCATGACTCTGGGCATGCTTACCGAGGCGCAGGCCAGGGAGCTGGCAGAGGCCGGTCTCGACTACTACAACCACAACCTCGACACCTCTCCTGAGTATTACGGGGAAGTGATTACGACACGCACCTATAACGATCGGCTCGATACGCTCGGCCATGTGCGCGAGGCGGGCATGAAAGTGTGTAGCGGCGGCATTGTGGGCATGGGCGAGTCGCAGCGCGACCGCGCCGGCCTGCTGCAGCAACTGGCCAACCTGCCCGAGCACCCCGAAAGCGTGCCCATCAACATGCTGGTGCGGGTAGAGGGCACGCCGCTGGCGGATGAGGCAGACCTGGATCCCTTTGATTTTATTCGCACCATTGCGGTGGCGCGCATTCTCATGCCCGCGTCACACGTGCGCCTGTCCGCCGGGCGCGAGTCAATGAACGAGCAGATGCACGCACTGGCCTACTTTGCCGGCGCCAACTCCATCTTCTACGGCGAAAAGCTGCTCACCACGCCGAACCCGCAGGCGAATGCCGACATGGCGTTATTCCAGCGTCTGGGCATTCGTCCGGAGCAGCGCGAGGTGGACAGTGCTCCCGCGGTGCCGACGCCCCAGTTCTACGACGCAGCCGCGGTGGCGCACTAGCCGCCGACGCCGTGAAGGAGGCCTTTCCGCAACGTCTGCGGGCGGTGCTGGAGGCGCGCCGTGCGGCCGGACTGTATCGCCAGCGCCTGACCCTTGAGTCGGCGCAGGGGCCGGCGGTGCGGCTCGCCGGGCGCGAGTACATCAATTTCTGCAGCAACGACTACCTCGGCCTTGCTGCCCACCCCAAGGTGATTGCCAGCCTGCGCGCTGCTGCCGAGCGCTGGGGAGTGGGCAGCGGGGCATCGCACCTGGTGTGTGGCCACAGCGGCCCGCACCGCGAACTGGAAGAGGCCCTCGCCGCGTTTACCGGCAGGCCGCGGGCGCTGTTGTTCTCCAGCGGCTACGCCGCGAATACCGGCGTGCTGCAGGCCCTGTTGCAGCCCGGTGATACCGTACTCCAGGACCGTTTGAACCATGCCTCCCTGCTGGATGGTGGCCTGCACAGCGGCGCACGGCTGCGCCGTTTCGCACACAACGACTGCGCCGACCTGGCGCGCAAACTCGGCGCGGCCCCCGGACCCGCATTGGTTGCCGTTGACGGCGTGTTCAGTATGGACGGCGACACCGCACCGCTGGCAGAGCTGGCGGCCACCTGCGCCAGCCACCAGGCCTGGCTGATGGTCGATGATGCCCACGGCTTCGGTGTACACGGCGCGAGTGGTGCCGGCAGCCTGCAGGCGGCAGGGTTGACTGAGCGCGATGTGCCGGTGTTGATGGCAACCCTGGGCAAAGCACTGGGCACCTCCGGTGCGTTTGTGGCGGGCAGCGAACTGCTCATCGAGGCGCTTATCCAGTCCACACGGAATTACATCTACACCACCGCCATGCCACCCGCATTGGCAGCCGCGAGCCTCACTGCGTTGCAACTGCTGGGTGAGGAAGCCTGGCGCCGCACGCACCTTGAGCAGCTGATCGACCTGTTTCGCCGCGGCGCCGCGCAGAGTGGCTTGCCGCTGATGGCGTCATCCAGTGCGATCCAGCCGCTGCTGGTGGGTGACCCCGAGCGCGCCATGCGTCTCAGCCAGCGCCTGCGTGAACGCGGCTTCTTGATCAGTGCCATTCGCCCGCCCACGGTGCCCACCGGCACCTCGCGCCTGCGTATTACACTGACTGCCGCGCACTCCCCGGCGCAGGTCAGCGCGCTGCTGGACGCGCTGGCGGAGTGCTGGTCAGGTGCCTGATGTACCCGTCACCGCCGAGTACCTGCGCGCGAATCAGCCCTCATCGGTAGACCTGGTGCTGCTGCACGGTTGGGCGGGCAGCAGTGATTGCTGGCGCCCCTTGCTCGCTGCCCTGCGTGGCTGGGCGAACGTGACTTTGATTGACTGGCGTCCTGTTGCCTCGGTGCACGAGGTGGTGGACCAGGTGCTGGCCCTTGCGCCATCGCGGGCCGTATACGTTGGCTGGTCGCTGGGCGGGCAGCTGGCGGCTGCGCTGGCAACCCAGGCGCCGCAGCGCGCAAGCGGGCTGGTCACCGTGGCCAGTAACCCGCGATTCAGTGCCGAGGGCAGCTGGCCGGGTGTGGCGCCTCCAGAGCTGGCGAGTTTTCAGCATGAGCTGGCGCGCAATCCTGCGCGTACCTTACGTCGTTTCATCACATTGCAGTGCCAGGGGCATGCCGAGGAGCGGGCACTGGCCCGTCAGCTGGCCGCGCAGAGTACTGGCTGGTCCACGCCCGCGCTGGCTGCGGGCTTGCAGTGGTTGGCGGAGCTGGATATGCGCAGCGTGCTCCCCGCGCTGACCTGCCCGCAGCAGCATTTGCTTGCCGGCGCGGATGCGCTGGTGCCTGACGTCATTGGTGAGCGCCTGCGTGAGCTGTTGGCGGGAACAGCAGCGGCCTCCGTAGAGACCTGGCCGGGCACATGCCACGCGCTGCCCCTCGCGGCGCCGGTTGCGCTGGCAAGTGCCCTGCAGCGTATTGTTGCGTACGAGGCCCCCGGCACCGAAGCCACGCTGGCAGCCCAGCAGGCGCCGGTCAGTAAGCAGGCGATTGCCCAATCCTTCAGCCGCGCCGCACCGCGCTATGACAGCGTTGCCGCCTTGCAACGTGATGTGGGTGAGCGCTTGCTTCGTCTACATCCTCCGCTTGGCAGCCCCCCCGCCACAGTGCTGGACCTCGGCTGTGGTACAGGCTACTTCCAGCCACAGCTGGCCGCGCGCTATCCGGAGGCCGATTATATTGGCCTGGACCTCGCTCAGGGCATGCTCTCCTGGGCGCGTACCCAGCACCCCGAGGGCACCGCCTGGGTCGCCGGGGATGCCGAAGCTTTACCCCTGGCAGCGGGTTCCATAGACCTTGTGTTCAGCAGCCTGGCCTTTCAGTGGTGCTACCGCCCGGACCTGCTGTTTGCCGAATTGGCCCGGGTACTGGCTGCCGGTGGGCGGTGCTTTTTCAGCTCCCTCGGCCCGGCGACCCTGCACGAGTTGCGACAGGCCTGGGCGGCGGCGGACGGCGGCCAGCATGTGAATGACTTTCTGCCGCCGGCACTGCTACAGGCCGCCGCCGATGCCACCCCCGGCGTGCGTCTCACGCTGCAGAGCGAGCGCATCGTGCTGCGCTATGACAAGGCGACGGAACTCCTGCACGAGCTGAAAACGCTGGGTGCGCACAATATGAACAGCAAGCGCCCGTCCGGCCTGACTGGCCGCCAGCGCCTTGCGGCCATGGTGCGGGCCTACGAAACATGGCGCGAGCCCAGTGGGCTGCCCGCCACCTATGATGTCATCTACGGGACACTGGAGAAGCCATGAGCCGCAGGTATTTTGTGACCGGCACCGACACCGAAGTGGGCAAGACAGCGGTCAGTTGCGCGCTGCTGCACGCGGCCGGGGCGCGGGGGCTGCGCACCGCAGCAGTCAAGCCGGTGGCAGCGGGCTGTGACGCGCAGGGGCACAATGAAGACGCGCTCGCGTTGCAGGCGGCCATGAATATGTCCCTGCCCTACGAGCAGGTCAATCCGGTGGCCCTGCAGCCCGCCATTGCTCCCCACATCGCCGCGGCGCGCGTGGGCAAGCGCCTGCAGGTGGAGCGCCTGGCGGGGCTCTGTCGGGGTGTTTTTGCCAGCGGAGCGGACCTGGTGCTGGTGGAGGGTGCCGGCGGCTGGCGCGTGCCACTGGGCCCGCGTGAAACCCTGGCTGACCTCGCTGTGGCACTGGGAAGTGATGTGATCCTGGTAGTGGGCATGCGTCTCGGTTGTATCAACCACGCCCTGCTCACCGCCGAAGCCATCCGCGCCGATGGCCTGCGTCTGGCTGGCTGGGTGGCCAATCAGCCCGGCGAGCGCATGTCCTGCCACGAGGAAAATGTGGACACATTGCGTCAACTGTTGCCGGCGCCCCTGCTGGGTGAGCTGCCCCACCTGTCGCCTTTCGACCCCGAGGCTGCCGCGCAACATATTGATATAAAGCCACTTTTATAACTTTCGGGCTGTGTTCGGCGCGCTCCTCTCAGCACCAGCTACCGGTATGGGCTGTTCACTCGCCACTGTGCGCTGCCTGGCAAATTCTGCAAAAGATATTTGACTTCGGTTGTAATTCGCGCAAAATGTGAGCACCGAAAACATGGGTCCACCTGCATTGCGAGGTAACAGCATGCCGCAGTATAAAGCGCCGCTCCGGGATATCCGGTTTGTGATGAACGAGTTGCTTGAATCCGAGGCTCTGTATAAGCGCCTGCCTGGCTATGAAGAAGCCACGCAAGAACTGATGGATGCCATCGTGGAAGAGGGCGCCAAGTTCGCCGAGAACGTGTTGTCACCGCTCAACGAGCCGGGTGATGAAGAAGGTTGCAGCTGGAAGGATGGCGTTGTCACCACACCCAAGGGTTTTCCCGAGGCCTACCAGCAATTCGTGGCTAACGGCTGGCCGGCATTGGCTGCCGATACCGCCTACGGCGGCCAGGGCATGCCCGACCTGCTTGGCATTGTCGCCAACGAACTCGCCGGCACCGCCAACTGGTCCTGGCTGATGTACCCCGGTCTCAGCCACGGCGCCATCAAAACGATCGAAGAGCATGGCGATGAGGCGCAGAAACAGAAGTACCTGACGCGACTGGTCGAGGGTGGCTGGACCGGCACCATGTGCCTCACGGAGGCTCATTGTGGCAGCGACCTCGGCCTGCTGCGCACCAAGGCCGAGCCTCAGGCAGATGGCAGCTACGCCATCTCCGGCACCAAAATCTTCATCAGTGCCGGTGAGCACGACATGGCGGAGAACATCGTTCACATTGTGCTGGCGCGCCTCCCCGATGCGCCCGAAGGCACCAAGGGTATTTCCCTGTTTATTGTGCCCAAGTTCAACGTGAACGACGATGGCAGCCTGGGCGAGCGCAACGGTGTGCACTGCGCCTCCATTGAAAAGAAAATGGGTATCAAAGCTTCCGCGACCTGTGTGCTCAACTTCGACGGCGCAACCGGCTACCTGATTGGCCCACCCAACCGCGGCCTGAATGCCATGTTCACCTTCATGAACACCGCGCGTATCGGCACCGCGATCCAGGGCCTGGCCCACGGTGAACTGTCTTACCAGGGTGCGCTGGCCTACGCCCGCGACCGCCTGGCCATGCGCAGCCTCACTGGCCCGAAAAACCCGGATGGCCCCGCTGACCCCATCATCGTGCACCCCGATGTGCGCCGCATGCTGCTCACGCAGAAAGCCTTTGTGGAAGGCAGCCGCGCGTTGCTGTATTTCCTTTCCCAGCAGGGTGATATCGTGCACACCGGCAGTGAGGACGACGCCAAGGCGGCTGACGAGCTGCTGGCGCTGCTGACACCTATTGCCAAGGCGTTTGTGACCGAAACCGGTTATGAAGCGGCCAATTTGGGCGTGCAGGTGTACGGCGGCCACGGCTTCATCAAGGAATGGGGCATGGAGCAGATTGTGCGCGACGCACGCATCGCCATGCTTTACGAAGGCACCACCGGCATTCAGGCGCTCGACCTGATTGGACGCAAGGTACTTGGTTCCGGTGGCAAGCTGCTGATGGGCTTCACCGAGATCATCGGCGCCTTCTGCGACGCCAACACCGATGCGGCCGATGAGCAGTTCACCAGCGCCCTCAAGACCTACAAGGACGAGTGGTTGGAGCTCTCGCTGAAAATTGGCGAGAAAGCGATGCAGAATCCGGATGAAGCGGGTGCCGCCGCGGTTGATTACCTGATGTACAGCGGCTACGTCACACTCGCGTACTTCTGGGCGCGCATGGCCGTGCTGTCGCGGCAGAAAATGGCCGCTGCCGACGGTGATACCGCCTTCTATGAGGCCAAGGTGTTGACCGCGCGATTCTACTTCGACCGTTTGCTGCCGCGTACGCTCGCGCACAAGCAGGCACTGCTCTCCGGCGCCGAAAACCTCATGGATATGCCCGACGCGTTGTTTGATGTGGCCGGCTGATTCTGGCCCGGCGTTTGGCCCGTGCGTTCTGCCGCGGGCCATTGCGCCATCTGATCTGGGCGAGACCATGGCAGACGCGTGACATTTCCGCGGCATGCGGGGAGAATATGTTACCTGCTACCGGGAGGATGTGATGTCGGATCAAAATGCCCAACCAGATAACCAGCCTCGCCTGTACCCTGAAGATCAGGCGAAGGTGGATGAATTCGTCACCCGCGGCGTGAATTCGGTAGAGCGCAAGCCGTTTAAGCCCATGAGGCTGCTGGTGCTGCTGATGGTGGTGGTGGTCGGCTTCAGCCTGATGAGTCAGCTGATTGCCAAGTGGGCTGGTATCTACTGAAGTTAAGCGAGCAGGCCCGGCGCAACTGAGAGGCCCTTGGTTCCCGCACGGGGCTCTGGTATATTTGCGCTCCTCAAAAACTCGGTGTGTAGCGCAGCCTGGTAGCGCACTTCGTTCGGGACGAAGGGGTCGGAGGTTCGAATCCTCTCACACCGACCATTTACCCATCCAACAACATCCGCAAACGTCCCTAAGGCCCTGTGAATCAGGGCTTTTTTGTATATACTCATTCCATAGCCGTCCGGGGGTATTCGGTAGAATCCTCAAAAAGTGGGGGTAATTCTGGGGGTACTTTGCATACCCCCAAGTGCGATACCCCCAAATCGGCGCACCTTCAACGGGAGTGCAGGGTATGGCAAAGCTAACAGCAACCGAGGTGAAACAGGCCAAGCCAACGGAGAAGCCGCGCAAGCTGGCGGACGGGGGCGGGCTGTTCCTGCTGGTGAAGCCTGCCGGGGGTAAGCTGTGGCACTACAAGTACCGCTTCGCTGGTAAGGAAAAGCTGCTGTCACTTGGGGTATACCCCGACGTAAGCCTGGCGACGGCGCGCAAGCGCCACCAAGAGGCACGCGAAAAGCTGGCGGAAGGTATTGACCCCGGCAATCAGCGCAAGGTTGAGAAGCTGACTCAACACCTAGCGTCATCCAATAGCTTTGAAGCTGTGGCCCGTGAGTGGTTCAACCAAGTAATGCCCACCAAGTCAGCTAGTTATCGTGACCGCACAGGCCGCATTCTCGAAAAAGACTTATACCCGCCGCTAGGTGCCCGGCCCATCGCATCTATTACCGCACCAGAGCTACTGGCGGCACTACGCCGTGTTGAGAGCCGGGGCGCGTATGACATTGCCCACCGTGCCAAGCAAACCGCCGGACAGGTGTTCCGTTACGCCGTCGCCACCGGCAGGGCGGAGCGTGACCCATCCGCCGACCTGAAAGGCGCACTAACCCCCAAGCGAGCTAAAAAGCACCATGCCGCCATTACTGACCCTGCTGGCGTCGGTAAGCTGCTGGTGGCTATGGACGGCTTCGAGGGCACGCCGACGGTTAAGGCTGCACTGCTGTTGTCTCCACTATTGTTTCAGCGCCCCGGAGAGATTCGCGCAATGGAATGGGCAGAGATAAATTGGGACGCCGCACAGTGGGAGCTGCCCGCCGAACGAATGAAAATGAAGCTGCCCCATGTTGTGCCGCTATCGGCTCAGGCTCAGGAGATACTGCGGGAGCTGCAACCGCTGACTGGCCGGGGGCGTTATGTTTTCCCAAGTGCGAGGGGTGCTAGTCGCTGTATGTCTGATAACGCTGTCAGAATTGCGCTGCGTACTATCGGCTACGACAAGGACACCATGACACCGCACGGCTTCCGTGCAATGGCGCGCACGCTGCTAGATGAAACGCTGGGGTATAGGGTGGACTGGATAGAGCACCAGTTAGCGCACGCCGTCCGCGATGCCAATGGTAGAGCCTACAACCGCACCAGTCACATAGAAGGCCGCCGTACCATGATGCAGGGGTGGGCAGACTACCTTGATGTGCTCCGGGTGCAGGCTCAGGGTGGTAATGTTGTGGTGGGTGAATTTGGTGCGCTAGAAAACCGCCGACCTGACAACTCTTTATAGAAAGGATTCTCTCATGAACGATTGCCCGGAATGGTTGGAGGCCCAAACCTACGATTACGCGAGATCGGTGATAGAAGGTTACCCTGATGATCCTCATGATTTAGAGATCAAGCACGCTAACGAAGCATATCAAGCTTTGATTTCACCAAGTCTTTCTCATGTCTGGCGTCGAGCTGGGAGGTTTTTTGAAGGCGACCCGGTGCGCGGCCAACAAGACTTATTCGTGCTGATTATTTGCTGTAGAAAATTCACTGATAAAAAGTATGGTACTCAGGCCGAAGTGCTCACCTGGAGAGAATCGTTTGTCCGTAAATTGGATGAGTTACAAGACCTTTGGATAAACATGCCAGCCGGATTATGTATACCCGATGAGTCTTACTTTGATCTTATAAGCGGGGGTAGTAGTCAGGGTGGGGAGGAGGGTCTTATCACTAAGCTGGAAAGCATAATGCCCCAGAATGATCCTTTGAAACCAATTATGGCTATGCGGGAAGCTATAATGGAGAGCTTCCACTACGATCCAGCTCATTTAACTCAGGTAAGGGGGGGCAAGGCAGACCGCGTTTACTTTGTTAGAGTACTTTCGAGACATATCATGCGGAAGACGGGGCAGTGGAAGCGAGAAATTGTCGCAGATATTACCTCGTTTCTGTTCGACTGTACTTTTACTGCTGCGGATGTCGTTAGGTGTACGAAGGGAGTACCAAAGGAAACCGAAGCGGACAATATTTTTTGATATCCGTAGGTCGCGGTCGACAGAATATTCTTTAATAGGAGGATTAGCACAAAAAACGTAACTTCCCATATTTTTCGCTAATTATCTGCCCTCGGGTTTAGCGTCATCCTGTCCATGTATCCAATAACGCCCACGGAGGGCCGGAAGCATGGCAATACAACCGAACAACTCCACTACGCTATTGCGCCTGCCGGAAGTCGAAAGCGCGACCGGCAAAAAGCGCAGTGCAATCTACGCTGAAATTCAGGCAGGAACATTCCCGCGTCCCGTGAAGATAGGTACCCGCGCATCCGCATGGGTGGCTGCTGAGGTGCAAACTTGGATAGCGTCCCGTATCGCTGAGCGCGACCAAGTGAAGGGGGCTGTATGAGCTTGCGTAAGGCAATCAACGATAAGTGCCGCGAGTGTATCTATGACCCAATGGCGGAGGGTAACTGGCGACAGCAAATCAGCGCGTGTACGTCCCCCAAATGCCCGCTTTACGCTCACCGGCCCATCAGTAAGGGGTATGCCGCTAGTCGCGCTGATTCAGTCGATTCCGAGGCCAAATTGGACGGCTTGCAGGTGGTGGAGGTGGGGAGATGAGAGAGGGAGAAGCCAGCGCCCCGGCACAGGGCGCTAACCAGTACAGCCACGGCAAGTTTACCTACGTTTTCGAGGCGCGTCACACAACGATAGTGCATGTTGCCGTTTCTGCGGATAGTGAGCAGGAAGCACGCCAGCGCATCATGAACGGGGACCCGCTAGTGGAGCTTTACGATAGTGAGCCGGACAACCTCGTGCTGATACTTCGGCGCAGTGGTGGCGATCATGGGGCGTAGTTACACAAAGTCAAAGGGGCGTGCGGGTAGTGGAGCGGGTCATGGTGCGCTGCCCCGTGTGGTTTGGGAGCATCCAGATTATTGCAACCTGTCTGGCGCTGGCGCAAAGCTGCTGATGGACCTGGCATGCCAATTCAACGGCAGGAATAACGGCGATCTACAGGTCGCATACTCGACGCTGAGCAAGCGAGGTTGGCGTTCACGGCAGACAATCAGCCGGGCGGTAGCAGAGCTATTGAATGCTGAGTTGATAGTAAAAACGCGGGAGGGCAAGTTTACCAATCCTGGCGGGCAATGCGCTTTGTATGCGCTGGCATGGGTGCAGATACATGATTGCGAGGGTAAGTTAGAGGTGCCGCCGACAAATAAGCCGCCGAGGCAATTCTCATTGGAAGCTATCAAAACACCCAGTCCAGAACATGGACTAGGCTCGGTCCATAAACGGGGACGACAAAGGGCGCGGGACGACGCTGGAAGGTACCAGTCGGTCCAGAAACGGGTCCGATGGGTGGGCACCGCTTAGTCCATAACGTGGACGCCTTTATATATTTACCAAGGGGGTACCCCTTTCAATGGAGCTCCAGAGCAGTCAATGGCAAGCGGGCGGGTGCAGAATTGAGTCGCCTATCGCCATAAATTCTACCGGAGATACCCTGGCACAGGAGAGTTGAAGCCGTGAGCACTAACCCACGTCGATTGAGAAACCCCGAACGCCTGATTGTATCCGTGGAGTCGGCCACCGTTGCCGCCGTGGATAGAGTCATGGCGCAGGGCAGTCACCACCAGCACCGCAACCGTTCGGAGTTCGTGCGCCTGGCTATCGAGCGCGAGTTAGTGCGCTGTCAGAGTGATGATTTTCAGAAGCCATAAAAGGCTTAGAGTGATGATTTTCTCAGCCCATAAAAAGGGAGTTACGCGGGAGGGGTACTTGGGGACATCTTTCAAGGTATGCCACGCTCCTAAACGCAGTACTCATCTTAGAAAATCTGTTTAACTCCATAAAGAGCGTCGCCGTTTCTTCAATCGCCACCTTGTTACACTGAAGGATCTGGCTGTCACTGCTTACTGTTTGTAGCAGAAACCAAGATGGAGCGGCGGCTCCAGATACCAGCCTCTTCAAGCAAGTTTTCCGATTTTTTCTCGATTTCCGCGGCTTTTTTGAAAGCACCTGTTATTTCATAGTTGTCGCTCTTAATGTCTAGGAATTGAGATAGCTCTTTTAAGTCTGCTTTTAAGAAAAGGATTTGCATTCTGACATTGTGAAGCTTTCCGTGCAGATTTTCAGCTTCCTCCAGCTTCTCAGGTCTATGCTCCTGCATCAGGATTATCCTAAGCTCGCGTCCACTAATTGCCAGTTGGATTTCGTAGTGATCTAGTCGTGCTGCAATTTCATAAATCCGGTTCAATGCTGCTGTTCGTTCAATAGACTGAGTTCTGAAGTCCTTCAATTGAAAATAAACTATGGTACTTAGAAGGACCGCGAGCAGAGCGAAATTTAGTTCCGTATTCATGGCAAGTCCTTGTCTGCATGACCCCTCGGTCGGGGGCAATATTTTTCTATCTAGATGCTAGACGCACGGGCGGAGATTATAGACGGCCCGGCTTGACCTCAACGAAGTCTACATTTTCAGCCTCGACGTTGTAGCGACACCGATAGATATGGTTTTCCCATGCGCCGAAGCCATTCTGCAACTGCAAACTGTCCCCTGAGTAAACAAAGATATTTTTCTTCTCTGTTGCACTAACGCGTGAGAACTTCGGCTGAAGCCAGCTATCCGTCCAACGGAAATCATATTTTGCCTGATTCTCAATTTGCGGCTGGCAAGACAGAATGGCCCTGAGTGAATGACGCTCTGCCCAGCACTGCCAGTCAGCCTTGCACTCAGCCTCCTCTTCAGAACTGGCTAGCCTGCGCTCCTCAATTTCTGCTCGGGTTGCTTCCTCTCCGGCTATGCGCTCTGCTTTTTTGGCTTCGTATTCCGCACTCTGCGCCTGGCTTCGTTTGTTTTCGGTAGTTATTGCGACGAACAACGCGCCCCCTACCAAAACAAAGGGCAAGAGAATGATTACTGATCCTCGAAGCAATCTGCGTAACCAGCGTGGCATACCCCCTGCACTCCGTCTGATGCGCTTGGTATCTTCAGCTTTATTGCTAGGCTCACCAATCCCAAGGCAGTCTCGGCAGAGGCTGCCCGGCTTATCGAGAGGCGCGCCACAGTTGGGACAATATTTGTTTTGCATAGCGGTGCGTCTCTAGCCCCACCGATCCATCACCAGTACAGCCGCTCCGAAGCCCAGCAGAGCGCCCGGCAGGAACACCCACGCGATGAGCTTGTGATGGGAGCGCCGTTCAGCGGCTTCCTGGCGTGTCTGAGCGGGCTTGTTGTTGGCTGGTTTCATGGTTTGAGTGTAGCACCAGCATAGTCCACCGCCGGGGGGGGGTAGGCAGAAAGTGATTGACCGGCATACCGGAAACCGCGCCTATAGTCGCTGTCACACTAATCTGTACTATTTTTGTGCGCGCCGCACGGCGGTGGGTGGGTAAAAGTCAAAAGGGCTTCACCAGCAAAACCGCGTGGGTAGTCTTTTTTCTCGCCGTAAAAATTCAGTTTTCAAAATACAGGTGTCCGGCGAACATGACCGGACGTGTCCGAAGGTACTCCCGGACAGTTTGACGCTACGGGGGCTAGGAAGCGTAAAGCCCCGCCATATATGAGATTTTTCACTATGTGGTTGCATTGTTCGAGCGAACGGCGGGCATGAACCACCACCCCCTAGCAGTACCGAAAAACTCCCGTTATTCACGACTCCGCGCCCCCGTGCGGCTGGTGCTGGGGAGTACCTTTGTTCAGTCATAAACAACAACCAGGCAACCGGGTGAAGGTATCTAGCAGAATACCGCGACTCAGCGCCCCCGCGAAATGAAACGCTTTCAAAGAACCTTAGCTAGTTTCATTAGGAAAGCGCAGGTTGTTGTCACCCCATGGGTTCGGGACGCGCCATGTCCAACAGGTAGCGGACAGTTTTGTAGATGTACCAATAAAAATAGAACACACCAATTAAAGGTATCAAAGTTAGTATGGTGGCCAAAACATAGCGTTTATCGTATCTTCGACCCCACCCCCAAACCACCAACGCCAATGGGATTTGGAATACCAAAGTAAAGGCTATCTGGAATAATTCACCGCTCATAGGGGCTGACCTGTTATTAGAATTAACCTGAAAATAACATAAATCAGCGAGCCAATCCCGCACGCAGTGCGATAGCTGTCCAGACACTTGTAACTTAAACCACTCGCATAGTCGGGAGCCTCAAGACCCGGAGTGTCTAGGCTGGGCATCGCCGGGGGAGCCTCACTTATACGCTTCCAAAATGGGGAGCACAGGTCTATGACGGAGATATAGTTAAGTTAAGGAATGCTAAGGTTGAGACCCCCGACCGGCTGGCGTGAAAAGGTGGTGACAAAAAGACTTGGGGGTATTTTTGGGGGTACTTGTTAAACTTTTCGATACCTGAAATCAATTAAAACAATGGGTTATGGCTACTATTCGGGCCATCTCACACCGACCATTTACCCCGTTGTCTATCCTCGGTCGATGGTCCCCGCCGAACGCCGCAACGCCCACTCAAAATGACCCACGGTCAATCCTATTCGGCACCTCACAGGCGTGATCTATCTATCTGATCGATGCCCGCCCAACCGATTCCTGAATCATACCCTAGTGGAAAAACGTCGTTCAAAGTCAGCAATCGGCTCCGGCCGGTGAAGATGAAAGCCTTGCAACCGATCGCAGCCGAGTGACACCAACAAGTCCTGTTGTGTCTGTGTCTCGACGCCCTCGGCAATGGTTTGCAGGTTCAGGCTTTGCGCCAATGCGATAATGGCTTTGCACAGGGCCTGCTGGTCAGTCTTTGTTTCGATATCCCGAATAAATGCCTGGTCGATTTTGAGTTTATCGATGGGGAATCGCTGCAGATAGGTCAATGAAGAATAGCCGGTGCCAAAGTCATCCAGAGAGAGCATGTGCCCCAGATCTTTGATGCGCAGTAATGCTTTCGTCACTCTCTCCAGGTCACTGGCGAGTACCGATTCGGTGATTTCGATTTCCAGCAACGAAGGGTCAAGTGGATACTGGTCCCTGAGTCTTTCCAGAACAGCGAAAATGCGGCCCGTGACAAAAGTATCCGCCGACACGTTGACAGCAATGCTGAACACGTTCCGGTATTTTGTCTGCCAATGGTGCAAGCGACGCCAGACCTGCCCGATCACCCACGCATCCAGTTCCATGATGAGGTCAGATTCTTCCGCAAGGGGCACAAAAATGCCCGGCGAAATGCTGCCTCGCTCGGGGTGCTTCCATCGGCAAAGCGCCTCTGTGCCAACAAGCACGCCGGCACAATCGAACTTGCCCTGCAAATACAATTCCAGTGAATCCTCGCGAATGGCCTGGCGCAGGTCGCTCTCCAAACTGAGCAACTCGATCGCGCGCTTGGTCATGCTGCGATCGTAGAAGGCAAAGCTCTCCGCTTGCCCGACATCGTTATCCTGAGCGGCCGTGCTGGCAGACTCTATCAATTTGGTTGCGGTGGTCCCGTCCTGTGGAAATGTGGCGATACCTGCAAATACCGAAACATGCAGTTGGCGACCATCATGATAAATAGGGCTGGAGATCGCCTTGCATAAGCGGTTTGCCCAGATGCCCGCTTCACTTTTCGGGTCGTCTAACAGGACATAGGCCGCCAGCTCAGTTTCGCTTATCCGAGCCAGGTCGCATGTTGTGGTCGATTGTCCGCTCCCGAACAATTGCTGTGTCAGTCGCGGCACTACGGTACTCAGCAGTTCATCCACTGAGCCAAGGCCCAGAATATTTCGTAGCCTTGCGATTGTCTTGAGTCGGAGTGTAATGACCACCAGGGAACGCTCATCCTCGCGGGTTTCGCTCAATGCCGCCGCCGTTCGCTGCGTAAACAGGTCAAGGTTCGGTAAACCGGTACGACGATCATAAAATGCCAGCTGGCGAATGCGGGCCTCGCGCTCGATAACCCGTAACCGCCAACGGAAAAAGCCGTATAACAAGGCACTGATCAACACACAGTAGACAAAATAAGCCTGCGGCGTTGCCCAGGGCGCCGCGTTAATAACCACTCCCACCTCAAACGGGGTTTTGCTCCAGGCGCCATAGCCGTTCGCGGCACGTATCTGGAACACATAACGACCAGCATCCAGATTGGTGTAGGTGCTGTGCATGCGTTTGCTGGGCGCTGTCCAGTCTTGATCGAATCCTTCAAGTTTCACGGAATAGAGATTACTTTCCGGAGCCAGAAAGCTGAGCGCCGCATATTCGAAAGTGATCGCATTCTCGTCGTAATCAAGCTCCAGTCCTCCGCTGCGCGCCAGTGCTGCGACGGGCTGAAGGGGTTTGTTGGCCACTTCAATTCTCGTGAGGGCAATTCTCGGCCCTTGATCAAGGTCACCAAAATCCATGGGGTCGAACGCGTTGTAGCCGCCAGTTCCGCCAAATAAAAACCGCCCGTCTCGGCGCTTGTGGTAAGCGCCGAAATTGAACTCTTCGTTCTGCAAACCAATTGCCCGAGGGAAATAGCGAATGCTCCCTGATTCCGGGTTGAAGCGCATAAGGCCGCGATTTGAGCTCAGCCAGAGTTGTCTCTGCGAGTCCTCCAAAATACCGTAGATCACATTGTTGGCTAAACCTCTTCCTGTGGTCAGGTGCTCGAAAACGGGCTCCCGGTTCCAATCCTCGGTGTCGAGTAGCCGAACCAGCCCGGCGCCGGAGGTGCCTATCCACAGGGACCTGTCTTGCGATATATGCAGGGAAAATATCAGATCAGAACCGAGGCTTCCGGCGGTATCCGCCGAGTGCCGGAATCTGTGAACGGCGCCTGAGTCTGGCTCAAGCCGAATCAGCCCCTCGCCATCCGTCCCCAGCCACAAAGCACCGGAACTATCTTCACGGATAGCGCTGATCCGCGTGCCCTGAACATAGCGTGTCGCGGTTAATGTCTGGGGATCTATCAAAGACAAGCCACCGCCAAATGTGCCGGCCCAAATGCGATGCTGGCTATCCTCGTACAAACTCATCACGCTATCTGCACCCAGGCTTTGGTCATCTGCGGGGTCATGGCGCAGCGCGTGCAATTGGTTCTGGTCCGGCAGATACATCTGCAGACCTTCTCCCATTGTGCCAATCCAGAGGCGGCTTTCACTGTCTGTTAAAAGTGCCGATACCGGTGCATTCCCGCGTTCGACATACCCGCTATCGTGATCAAATTTTCTAAGGACTTTTCCTTCTGCACTCAGCTGAAGCAGTGCGGTAGTGAAAGCTCCGACCCAGGTATCGTCTATTCCAGCATCTTCAAATGCCAGTACCGCGGCATTGTCCAGTGCTGGCGGAGTCAGGGCGCCCAGCTTCCAGCTATCGGGATTCCACCGGTTTACGCCGCCTAGACGTGTGCCCACCCACAACACGTGGTCTTCGCTCTGGTGCAACGACATGATTTGATTGTCGGAAAGGCTATGCCGGTCCCGGTCATTTTGACGATACACCTGGAAGCCGTGCGCCTCCCCCAAAAACAGATGCAAGCCGTCGTGTGTCGCAACCCATATGCGACCCTCCGCGTCTTCCTGTACATCGCGGACTTCATTGTTGGCCAGCCTGGCAGGCGGCGAGGAGCCGGTATTAAAAGCCAGCTCTTCTCCGGTTTTGAGGTTTTTCCGCACCAGCCCCTGTTCCAACGTGCCAATCCAGAGGTGGCCTTTTCCGTCGATATATAGTGTAGAGACGTCGACGTATTTTCCCGGCAATTTTTCAAAGGCTCCGGTTTCGAGCATGAAGCTGTAGAGGCCGCTACTGGCCCCCACCAGAAATTCTCCCGCCGCTATTTCCAGCAGCGCGTAAATAACATCGTCCTCTGCCGAAGACTGTTGCTCACTCCCCAATGGGTAATGGTTTGAAAATTCTCCCCGGCCATCAAACCGCAGCAGGCCTGCTCCGCGAGTGCCAACCCACAGCGAGCCAGCGCTATCGATCATCACCTGACGAGCGAACCGTTTTCTGGGGTCCAGATCTTCCCCAGGCACCACGATGTTGTTGAAGGTTTCGCTAGCGCGTTGCCAGTGGACCAGCCCCCCACCCTCGGTTGCCAGCCACAGATCGCCGGCGGCATCTTCGACGATAGACCAGACGAAATCGTTGGCAATTGCGCCCCGATCGGCCGGGTCTGCTTGGAACTGCAGCACATTGCGACCGTCATAGCGATTGAGGCCATTTTCGGTCGCAAACCAGACAAACCCCCGGGAGTCCTGAAAAATATCGTTGACCGTGACTTGCGACAGCCCCTCGTCACGACTGAGCAGGTTGAACACCATTTTTTCAGGTGCTGAGGCGGCACCTGCTATCAAGCACCAGAGAACTACAGCAAGAGCGAGCCTGGCAAGACTGCTTGGGGTAAAGGCGCGAGCGTCCACGAAATCCTCATCCATAAAGGAAGGTTGACCATTTTACACCACCGAGGGAGCTAGCATTCATGACTGACGGGCTTAGCGCAGGTCAAAATTCTGCCTCTGCGGGTCAGCAAAGCACTCCTCCTGATCTGCATCAATGGAAAGCCTTTCCCCGTTTGCGGCGCTTGAAAACGCTTGCTAGCTTGAAAGTACAGGCAACCAGGAGCGTGCGGTCATGGTAATGATGAAAGCGGCAGTGTTTGTGGAACCGGGCAGAATTGAGATCCAGGACAAGCCCATACCGGATGTCGGTGATAACGATGCCCTGATGCGAGTGACTACCACCACCATTTGTGGCACCGATGTGCATATTCTCAAAGGGGAATACCCGGTTGAGAGTGGGCTTACCGTTGGGCACGAACCCGTGGGCGTTATCGAAAAGCTCGGGAAAAATGTGCGGGGTTACCGCGAGGGCCAGCGGGTGATCGCCGGTGCCATCTGCCCTAGTTACACGTCCTATGCGTGCCAGGATGGTTGCCCATCACAGGATGGCGGCCACCACGCCCATGGTTACAAACCCATGGGTGGTTGGCGCTTCGGCAATACCATTGATGGTGCCCAGGCGGAATATATTCTGGTGCCCGATGCCCAGGCCAATTTGGCGCCGGTACCGGACGGGCTCAGCGATGAAGAAGTGCTGATGTGCCCGGACATCATGTCCACCGGCTTTGCCGGCGCCGAGTCCGCCGGTATCAACATTGGCGACATTGTGGTGGTGTTTGCGCAGGGCCCTATCGGCCTGTGTGCAACCGCGGGCGCCCGGCTGAAAGGAGCCGGGCTAATTATCGCGGTTGACGGCATCGATGAGCGGCTGGCGATGTCCCGACAGATGGGCGCCGATATCACGCTGGATTTCCGCAAGGTGGACGTGGTGGCAGAGATCTTCAACATCACCGGTGGGCGCGGGGTCGATGCAGCCATCGAGGCTCTTGGCACACAGCAGACCTTCGAGTCGGCGCTTCGTGTGCTGAAGCCGGGTGGGACGCTGTCCAGCCTCGGTGTGTATTCAACCGACCTCAGCATACCGCTCGGTGCCTTTGCCGCCGGTTTGGGCGATCACCGGATCGTCACCAGCCTGTGCCCCGGCGGCAAGGAGAGAATGCGGCGGCTGATGAGTGTGATCGAGTCCAGCAGGCTGGATTTGAAGCCCATGGTGACGCACCGCTACGCGCTTGATGATATCGTCGCGGCCTATGACCTGTTTTCGCACCAGCGTGACGGTGTGCTGAAGATCGCGCTCAGCATGGGTCGATAAAGCGTGGGCGACACGCAGTTGTCGATAGCCATCACCGGCGCGGGTGGTGCCGGAGTGATCTCCTGTGGTGAGCTTTTGCTCAAGGCCTGGGCGCGCTGTGGCGGACGGGGGCTGTTGCGCAAGGCGTTCGGCCCCCAGATTCGCGGTGGCGAGGCTGCCGCGCTACTCAAGTTTACCGATCACGAGCGTTACACCGCCGCCGGCCGTTACGACATCATTGTGGCCCTGGACTGGGTGAACTTCGACCGCTTTCAGGATGAGATCATTGCCGGCCCGGACACGGTGGTGATCTGTGAAGACAGCGAGCGCATTCCCGCATCCCTCAGGGGCTTGCCTGTGATACACCACGCTTTCGCACAGCTCGCCAGCAGCAGTCACCCCGAGGGCCGCATGAACATGGTGGCCGCCGGCTTGCTGGGGCATCTGTTGCGCCTGCCCATGAGTGCTTTGCTGGAACAGGCCCTGGCAAAACTGGCGAATAAACCGGAGGCCTACCGCGATGGTGCGCGAGCCTGCATTGCGTCGGGTTACGCCGCGTCCAAAGACATCGATAGGCCTTTGCCTGCTCGTGATGCCAGCGGCGCCTGGTGCCTTACGGGCAATCAGGCGGCGGGCTTCGGCGCGCTGTCAGCCGGGGTTCGGTTTGCCGCCGCGTATCCGATTACGCCGGCCTCGGATGCCCTTGAATGGCTGGCCGGCGGGCTGGAGGCCGTGGGCGGTCATCTGATGCAGGCAGAAGATGAGCTGGCAGCGATTAATATGACCATCGGTGCGGCGTTTGGCGGTGTGCCGGCGTTTACCGCCACCTCGGGCCCCGGTCTGGCACTCATGAGTGAAAGTCTCGGTCTGGCGGTTGCCAGTGAAACACCGCTCACGCTGCTTAATGTGATGCGGGGCGGCCCGTCCACGGGTATTCCCACAAAATCGGAGCAGGCCGATCTCGATATCGCCTTGCACGGTCTTCACGGCGATGCGCCGCACCTGGTATTGGCCGCACTCGATATACCGGATTGTGCGTCTGCGACCGCCTGGGCGGTGCAACTCGCGCAGGCTCTGCAGGTGCCCGCCATTGTGTTGTCGGACCAGTTTCTCGGCCAGTCCACTGCCGTGGTTGCGCCCCCGAGGCTGCCCGCGGCTCTGGCGGCAGCGGAACCCACGCCATCCACAACCGATGAATATCTGAGGTACCGGCTCACGGCGAGCGGTGTCTCCACGCTTGCACATCCCGGGGATGCTGATGCGCGCTACACGGCGGATGGCCTGGAACACAACGAGCGCGGCACACCCTCGGCACGTGCATCGGATCACCGCGAGCAGCTCGACAAGCGCCGCCGGAAGCTGGAGTCATTCGATTACGGCCCGGACTGGGGACGCTGTGTCGGCAAGGGTGATACGGCTCTGGTCAGCTTCGGCTCCGCCAGCGCCGCCCTCGACGAGGCCGCTGCGCGGCTCGCTGAGCAGGGCGCGCCGGTGCGCACGGTCGCCTTGCGACTGCTTTCACCGCTGCCCGTTTCTGGCCTGGAGCTTGCCCTGGCCGGGTGCTCGCGTGTGGTCGTGGTGGAACAGAATCACAGTGCGCAGCTTTACCATTACCTGAAAGGCCGCCTGGACCTGCCGCTGGAAAGCCTGGCGATTCCCGGCCCCGTGCCCCTCAATCCACACACGATCGCCGAAGCGGTCGGCGCAAGGCAGGACGCATGAACGAACCCATTGCGGTAAGCCCAAAGAGTTTCAAATCGGCAGTAAAACCGATCTGGTGCCCCGGCTGCGGTCATTTCTCCGTACTCAACGCCATTACCAAGGCCATGGCGGCCCTTGCCATCGACAAAGACAACAGTGTGCTGGTTTCGGGCATCGGGTGCTCGTCGCGCTTGCCGGCGTATGTGGATGCCTACGGCTTTCACGGCGTGCACGGGCGGGGCCTTGCTGTTGCGCAGGGCCTGAAAGTCGCGAGGCCTGAACTTACCGTCATCGCCCTCGGCGGCGATGGGGATGGCTTTTCAATCGGTGGCAATCACTTCCTGCATGCCTGCCGGCGCAACGTGAACCTGGTGTATATCGCCATGGATAATGAGGTGTACGGCATGACCAAAGGGCAGGCCTCACCCACCACCCCCATGGACTGGGATCACAGCAAGCTGACGCCCCATGGGCCGGGCGTGCGGCCCTTCAAGCCGGCGGCGATTGCCCTGGCCGCCGGCGCCCCGTGGATTGCCCGCGCTTATTCCGGCAACCCCAACCAGATGGCGAAGCTGATCGCAGAGGCAATTGAGTTTGAGGGCTTCAGTTTTATCCATGTCCTCTCGCAATGCATCACGTTCTGTCCGGAACAGACTGACTGGAAGGCCATCGTGCATGAACGCAGCGAGCCTCCGTTGGATAGTGCGGATCTGGCGGCGCGCTTGTTTCTGGCGGACGACGGGTTTGCGACGGGCTTGCTCTACCGCGAGCCGCGTGCAACCTGGCCACCCCCCTTGCATATTCACAAGAACAAGAACAAGAACGAGAACGAGGCTTTGGCTGCGCTTGCCGCGGCCTTTGCGGCGCAATGACGTTGCATACCGAGTTGGCAACATTTCTGGCGCACTCACTGGCCCTTGAGAGTGAGGCCCGGGAGCGTTATCTGGAGCTGTCCGAATCGCTGGCCGCACACCACAATGGCGACGCTGCCGCGTTTTTCCAGCGCATGGCCTGCGAAGCGGGGCAACACCTGGAGGAGGTGGCGGAACTTGCCGGCGACCACGTGCTGCCGCAGCTGCAGCCCTGGGAGTATGCCTGGCCCGACCCCGAGGCACCGGAGAGCGCCAGTTACGAGGCGCTGCACTATCGTATGAGCCTTGTCGAGGCCATGCACCTTGCTTTGCATAAGGAGCAGGATGCGGCGGCGTATTACCGGCAGGTAGCAAGCGATAGTCTGTGCTCGGAAACCAGGCGCGTGGCGGCAGGGTTCGCCGCCGAGGAAGAGCAACACGCGGCGGCGCTGCAGACAATGATTGCCCAACTTGACGAGCCGGCAGAGCATCACCGGCTGGATGAAGATGACCCACAGTTGCCTGCCTGAGGGTGGGTCTACCACCCCACCGCCAGTCGCGCCGGCCCACGCAGAATAGCCCCTCGCGGCACTGCGTCCTCCGGCTCCAGCAGGTGCAGGCCCGGCAAGCGCTCGAGTATGACATCCAGCGCCACGGCGAGCTGCCGCCGCGCCAGGTGCATGCCCGGGCACAGGCGCGGACCGGGGCCGAAGCTGAGCAGCTTCTTGCTGCTGTCCCGGTGCATATCGAACACGTCTGGTTGATCAAACACCGCGGGGTCCCGGTTGGCCGCGGCGATCGCAAACAGGCAAAAGGTAGCCGGAGGGATCTCTGTGCCGTGGAAGACAACAGTGCGGGGCGCCGATAGCCGTGGCAATATCGCCACCGGTGTCTCCCAGCGGAGGAGTTCCTCAATCGCCCCTGCGCGGAGCGCGGGTTCGGCCAACAGTGCTTGCCAGCGCGCTGGTTCTGCCAGCAGCGTATAGACCAGGTTGCCCAGAGCATCCGTGGTTGTCGAGGCGCCTGCGCTGAACAACAGGCGGATGTGCGCGAGAATTTCCTCGTCAGTAAGCCTGCGTCCATCCACCTCCGCCGCCACAAGGCCGGAAAGAATGTCGTCGCGGGGCGCACGCCTGCGCTCAGCCAGAATGGGCAGCAGGTAGTGTGTGATTTGTTCGGCGCACTTGCGCGAGTGCACGGGGTCGCGCGGGAATTCGAGAAAGCCCACCGCCCAGTCGCGGAAATCATCCTCCCTGTCAGTGGGAATGCCGAGCATACGGCTGATCACGGCAAACGCCACCCGGTGGGTGAAATCGTGTGCAAAGTCGGCGCTGCGACGCGTGCCGAGCCGATCAATCAGTTCGTGGGCTATGCGAGCCAGACCGTCCTGCTCCATGGCGTCCACCACGCGCGACTGGAATGCGGGCGTGGCGAGACGTCGGTACAGCCGATGCTGCGCTCCCTCCATGGTCTGGAAGGTGACGCCTTGCACGGGTTCTATCGTGATGCGGTAGGCATCGGCGGGCGGGAACTGATTGTTGTCGCGAAAGGCCTCCGCCAGCGCCTGGTGGCCGCAGATAAGAAAAGCGGGTTCCCCGCCGAACAGTGCGGGCTGCACCGGGCCGCGCTCGCGATTTTCCCGCAACAGGGTGTGCAGGGCATTCCCGGCGAAGTCCTCGTAGGCAAAATCGTGCAGTTCGGCGGCAGGCATGGGCATAGATCTCCAGCGGATCTATTATCTACCCCTAAATTAGCAGTGTTCTGGGTCATTGGCCACGCGGCGGTGTAAAATGGCGTGCTCAACCCGTGAGCCGTTTGTAGAGACACCCATGTTCATCGCCCAGTACATTTTCGACTTTGCTTCGCGCACCCCGACCGCGCCCGCGCTCATCCACAACGGCAAGGCGATAAGCTATCGGGCGTTTGCCGGCGCGATTGCCCGGGCCAGCACAGAGCTTGCACAACAGATAGCGTTGCCCTCCGGCACCGTGGCGATCAAGATACATGACCTCGCGGACTGCTGGGTGGCAACGCTTGCGCTGCAGGCGCGGGGATATACCACGATCTGTATTGCATCGCTGGATGTGCTGACTTCGCTCGAGGTGAGGAATCTGCGGGCCATTATCGTCAGTGCCTCTGAGGAGGATGTGCAGGCCGCACAAGGTCTGGCACCGGTGTATGCCATGGATCGGCCCCTGTTTGACGATGCGCAGGGCTTTGATGTTCCGGAGTTGTCGGAGGATGTGCAGGCTTGCGGGCATATTCTCTATACCTCGGGCACAACAGGAAAGTACAAGAAGGTGTTGGTGCCGGCCCGCACACAGCGAGAGGCCGACCGCGAGCGATGCGGCTTTCAGGCCTACGACAGTTCAACCCGGTATCACGCGCTGGGCTTTGGGTTGTGGACCGGTAATGGCTACAAGGCACCCTCTTCCGTGTGGTCAGTGGGGGGTACGGCGATTCTCGACCAGCGCAGCGACTGGCCTGAACCATTTGTCACCAGTGGGGTAACACGGGCAACGTTACTGCCGGACCAGGCGCTGAAGCTGAGTGAATGCGCAAGTCTGCGAAGCCTGCCGCCCCGGCAGGGTGCTCGCCCCGCTTTTGCGATGAGCGGCGGCTTCGTGTCGGCGAAGGTGACCGCCGTGCTTGGCCAGTACTTTGACCTTGTCAATTCGTACGGGTGTACGGAGGTGGGGCTGGGTGTGCTGTATCACGATTACTCGCTACCGGCACACCTCAGCTGGATGAAGTCTACGGGTGCCCGCGTGGTGGAAGTGGAGAATGACCAGGGGCAGGTGAGCGCAGTCAACGAAGAGGGGCGACTGCGCGTCAAGCTGACTGAACTGGATGCCGATGGGTACCTGGACGACGCGGAAGCCACCGATGGGGCATTCGGCAAGGGGTACTTTTATCCCGGTGACCTCGCGGTACAGCGTGAGGATGGGGCCTTTCGTATTCTGGGGCGTGCGGCCGACGTGGTGATCCTGGCCGGGCAAAAAGTGGCTGTCGCGCCCATTGAGGCCAACCTGCAGGACATCCTGCAGGTCGATTATGTGTGTCTGTTCGCCGGGATGGCGGCGACCGGTGAGCCTGAGGCGGTGATCGCGATGGAGGCCCCCGAATTGCCTGGCCAGGACCGGCTTGACCACGTGGGGCAGGAGTTCTCGCAGTGGGGCGAGGTGCGCTTTGCCCTGCTGAGCGCATTCCCTCGCACCCAATCCGGTACCAGCAAAATTGACCGCAAGCGTCTGCGGAGTCTCGTTTTTCCCGACTAACGGCAGCCCGCTTGGCACAAACTGTTTCATGCGGATGTTGCGGCTGATGGCGCACTCACCACAGTTCCAGTCAGTGGGCGAGTGCGATGTACAATGTCCCTCTAATTAATGAGTTGGCTTTGCAGGCAAACCACATGTTCATTGCAGAGTACATTTTCGATTTTGCATCCCAGACCCCTGGCTCGCCAGCTGTCATCCACAATGGAAACCCAATCTCATACCTTGCATTTGCCGGTGCTATTGGCAGGGCATCAAGGGAATTCGCAGCGTCTGTTCCTCCAGCGCCGGGAACAGTGGCGATCAGAATACACGACCTTGCGGACTGTTGGGTGGCAACCATTGCCTTGCAGGCGCTTGGGTACACGACGATTTGCGCCGCATCGCTGGATGTACTCGCCTCACTTGAGGTTGGGAGCATGCGTGCCATTGTCGTCAGTACCGCAGAGGGGGCTGTGCCGAAGGGGGCGGACTTGGCCCCTATTTATGCGATGAACAAGCCGTTCTATGAGACTTCCAGCGCACTCGACGTGCCTGCCTTGGCAGAAAGTGCGGGTGAATACGGGCATATTCTTTATACATCGGGAACAACGGGAAAATATAAAAAGGTGTTCAAGCCTGGCCGTACGCAGCGTGAATCGGACAGAGAGCGGCGGGCCCATCAGGCGTTCGACAGCTCAACCAAATATCATATGCTCGGCTTTGGCTTGTGGACTGCCATTGGCTTCAAGATGCCTCCTGCTGTGTGGTCTTGTGGTGCCACTGTTATTTTCGAGCAGCGTCCAGACTGGGCGGAAAAAATGATTGCCAGCGGTTTTACCAATACGACCCTGCTCCCCGATCAAGCCATGACCCTCAGCCAGAGTGACGCCTTGCAGGAGGTGGCGGAGCAATTTACCCCTCTGCCCGCCGTCTCAGTAGGCGGCGGCTTCACATCGGCCAAGGTGACGAAAACACTCGCCCGGTTTTTTCGTGTGCGCAGTATTTATGGCTGCACAGAGTTGAATATTGGTGTTTTGTTTGAAGAGCTGGAAACGCCAGCAGCTGGACCTTGGTTCACATCGCACGGAACGCGTCAGGTTGAGGTAGAGAATGAGTTGCATGAACGCTGTGCAGCCAATGAAGTGGGCAACTTGCGCATCAAGCTGACGGAACTGGATGCGCAGAGCTATTTGGGCGATCCAGAAACAACGCATGCTGTGTTTCGCGGGGGCTATTTTTATCCGGGTGACCTCGCGATACGGCGTGAAGATGGCAGGATTCGTGTGCTGGGTCGTGCCGCTGATGTGGTCAATCTTGGGGGGCAAAAAATCGCGGTAGCACCCATTGAGGCGAATCTACAGAATATTCTGCAGGTCGATTACATCTGCCTGTTTGCGGGTGTTAATGCGGCCGGTGAACCCGAGGCGGTGGTCGCGATGGAGGCCCCCGAAATGCCCAGCCAGGACCGCCTTGACCACGTGGGGCAGGAGTTCTCGCAGTGGGGCGAGGTGCGCTTTGCCCTGGTCGACAGGTTTCCACGCACGCAATCGGGCACCAGCAAGATTGACCGCAAGCGCTTGCGAATGCTGTTGTTTCCCGAGTGAGATCGGGCTGCGCCGCGTTTCGCTCCATCAATTTGGCCCGCGCCCTACACATCCTGCCTACGTCCCACTAAACTGGAACACTCTGTACATCGGCGCCTGTTTCGAATGCGCCTGCAGTCTCACGGCTGCGGCGTAATGGCCGAATGTTTCAACCCCACTCAAGGAGTCCCACTCGCGTGGCCTACGACCTCACCGGCAAGATCAAGCTCATTCAGGAACCCCAAACCTTCAACAGCGGCTTTACCAAGCGTGAAATGGTCGTGACGGTTGAGGACGGGAAGTATCCCCAGGACATCAGCCTGGAATTCGTGCAGGACAAGATCAGCCTGCTTGAGGGCTTGCAGCCTGGTCAGGAAGTGACGGTAACCTTCGATATTCGCGGACGGGAGTACAACGGCCGGTATTTCAACAACCTGCAGGGCTGGAAGATCAGCGCCGCCGGCGCACCAGCACAGAATCAGGGCCAGGATGACTACGCGGGGATGCCCTACCAGGCTGGTGACCCGGGCCCAACGGATGACGACATTCCGTTCTAGGCGGTGCATGATAGGCCCTGATGGGGCCAGAAGAGCATAAGAGCATGAGCACCGGCACCTGTGTCACCGCCAGTGAACGGTTTTTCCCGGAAATCGACTTTGCGATTGATCCGCTGCCCGATTTCCACCCGCTTATGGCTGAGCTGCGCGCTGCCGGCCAGCGCGTGGTACCAGTCAACTACCTGGGTGAAACCGCCTGGATTGTTCTGCGTCACGATGATGTGTCCGCGCTTTATCGCAACGAGGCGGGCGTGCCCGCCGCCCGGGCCTACCGCAGGCATTCCGAACCCGCCCAGGGCAAGACGCTGCTCTGCATGGAGGGTGATGAACACCGCGTCAACCGCCTGCTGGTATCCGGTGCGTTTCACCCGGGTGCCATACGGCGCAGCATCAGTACGCTGCTGCGGCCATTGGCGGATGAGCTGATCGACGGCCTGACAGGCCAGACCGGCGTGGACCTGGTGGCGGCCTATACCCACCGTTACCCCTTCAAGGTGATTACCGGCCTGCTGGGCATTCCGGTGGCAGATGAGCCCGAGCTGCACCAGTGGTTACAGGGCCTGTTCCAGTTCCCCTGGAATCCCGGGCTGGCGCTTGAGGCACGCGCTGCAATCACCGCGTACCTCGCACCCATCGTGCGACAGCGTCGCGCCCATCCCCGTGATGACCTGCTCTCCCTGCTGGCGACTGCCGAGGTGGAGAGCAAACAGCTCACGGATGAGGAGATTTTTTCTTTCGTGCGCCTCATTTTCCCGGCCGGCGCAGACACCACGTACTTGTCGCTAGGCAGCCTGCTCTGGGCGGTTTTGCGGGACGATACCTTGCGCCAGCAACTGCAGGCCGAGCCAGCCCTGCACACGGCAGCCGTGGACGAGGGTTTGCGGCTGTATGGGGCGGTTTGCCTGCAGCCGCGCTACACCGAGCGGGAGATTGTTGTGGCGGGTGTCACCATTCCCGCAAATTCACCACTGCTGTACGGCAACGCCACGGCCAATCGCGACCCGGCGGTGTTTGCCGATGCCGACACCTTTCGGCTCGACCGGGGTGCCCATCACAAATCGGTCACCTTTGGTGGCGGTCCGCATTTCTGCCTCGGTTCGCACCTGGCCCGCGCGGAAATTGAGGTGTCCCTGAGTGCGTTGTTGGCCCGCTTGCCGGGGCTGCGGTTGGCGGACCCGGCGCAGCCCGGGCCGCAGGGGGCGGTACTGCGTGGCGTGCGGGAACTGCCGGTGCTGTTCGATCAGGTGCTGCCAGGGGAGTAGCGCGCTCAGGCGGCCTGCGACGGCATCTGGTTGCCTGCCCAGACTACGGCGTCACTGCCGCTGCTGTAATCAGTGATGAGCGCCGAGCGCACGGTGAAAGTGCTGGCGCTGATCAGCCACTCACCATTGATGCGGCGGTATTCGTCATTGTAGAAGCCGCCGAGTTGTACGGTCGTTTGGTCCCGCGTATTGATGCTGTGAAAGCGCAGGCCGACGCGCGCGCTGGCACTGTCCGCGCCGGTCATCTCCACGATCATGTTTTCCGCGTGGTGCATGTCAACGATGTGTTCATGGCAACCTAACGCCACAAACACGGCGACAAAATCCTCGCGGTTGGCGAATTCACCGATGTGGCCAAAGTTGATCGCCACCGGGCCAGGCGCGAAGCAGGCCGCTACGGTCTCGGGGGCCTTGTCATCACAGGCATTCAGGTAGCGGTATTTGAGTTCGCGAATGGCCTGCTTGTCGAGCAGAGTCTGCAGAGAGGCCTGCGGGGCGGCGCTGTGGTTGGACATGGTGGTTTCCTCGGCGTGAAAACGTTCTCGCTACGAGCTTACCGGATACGTCCTCGGCTGTAATTGGCGCGGCACGGGAACCCTCTGCCCCGGCAATTTCTTGAACCACGGGGCAGAGGTTGGTGCAGTGTTACCTGCCAGGATTTCAGCGCATTGCGCGCAGCATCCATGCGGTTTTTTCGTGGATGCGCATGCGGTCGGAGATCAACGCGGCGGACGATTCATCATCCGCCTCCTGTGCCGGCCCCAGTGCATTGCGGCAGGTTTTGACCACCTGCTCGTGCCCACGGTTGAGTATTTCAATCATGTCAGTGGCTGCAGGCACACCATCCACTTCCTGGATGGAGCTGAGTTCCGCGAAGGCCTTGTAGGTGCCCGGGGCAACCTCGCCGAGCGTGCGAATTCGCTCAGCGATGTCATCTACCGCGGTAGCCAGCTCGGTGTAGTGCTCCTCGAACATGAGGTGCAACTCACGGAACTGCGGTCCGGTCACGTTCCAGTGGAAGTTATGGGTTTGCAGGTAGAGCGTATAGGAATCTGCCAGCAACCGCTTGAGGCCTTCCGCCACACGGGCACGGTCGGAACTGGAGATGCCAATATCAATGTCGGTCATGTGTGTCACTCCTTTAATCAGTTTTTCAGGTCGAAACGATCTGCGTTCATGACTTTGGTCCAGGCGTTGACGAAGTCGTGGACGAACTTTTCCCTGTTGTCATCCTGTGCGTACACCTCAGCGTAAGCCCGCAGGATGGAGTTGGAACCGAACACCAGATCCACGCGCGTGGCGCTCCAGCGGGTTTCCCCCGTTTGCCGATCGCAGATTGTGTAGTCACCGTTTTCGGTAGGCTTCCACATATACCGCATGTCGGTGAGGTTGACGAAGAAGTCGTTGCTCAGCACGCCGACGCGGTCTGTCAGTACGCCGTGGGCACGCCCACCATGATTGGTGCCCAGAACACGCATGCCGCCGATCAGCACCGTCATTTCCGGTGCAGTCAGGCCCATCAGCTGAGCCCTGTCCAGCAACAGGCGTTCTGCGGACACGCTGTAGTCGCGCTGCAGCCAGTTGCGGAAGCCATCGTGAATCGGCTCCAGCACGGCGAAAGCATCCTCGTCGGTCAACTCTGCGCTGGCATCACCGCGGCCGGGCGCAAACGGCACGGTCACCTTCACCCCTGCAGCGTGTGCGGCCTGTTCGACAGCGGCGCTGCCGGCAAGCACAATCAGGTCAGCCATGCTTACCGGTTTGGTCAGGCCCGCCCGCACGTGCTCAAGCGCACCCAATACCTTCTGCAGGCGTTCCGGCTCATTGCCCTCCCAGTCCTTCTGCGGTGCCAGCCGGATGCGGCTGCCGTTGGCACCGCCGCGGAAGTCCGAGCCGCGAAAGGTGCGTGCGCTGTCCCAGGCGGTGGCGATCAGCTCCGCCGCGCTGGGCCCACTGTTCAGCAAGCGCTGCTTCAAGTCGGCAATTTCTGCGGCATCCAATGCATAGTCCACCGAGGGTATCGGGTCCTGCCAGATCAGGTCCTCCTGCGGCACATCCGGGCCCAGGTAGCGGCTGCGCGGTCCCAGGTCGCGGTGTGTGAGCTTGTACCAGGCCCGTGCGAACACGTCGGAGAAATAAGCCGGGTCGTTGTAGAAACGCTCGGAAATCTTGCGGTAGGCCGGGTCGACAATCATGGCCATGTCGGCATCGGTCATGATGGGGTTCAATCTGATGGACGGGTCCTCAACATCGACCGGTTTGTCCTCTTCCTTGATATCGATGGGCTCCCACTGCCAGGCACCGGCGGGGCTCTTTTTCAGTTCCCATTCATAGGTGAACAGCAGGTAGAAGTAGCCGTTGTCCCAGCGTGTGGGGTGCGTGGTCCAAGCGCCTTCAATGCCGCTGGTGACGGTGTCGCGACCGTAGCCGGTGCGGGTTGGGTTGTGCCAGCCCAGGCCCTGTGCGTCGAAGTCGGTGCCCTCCGGGTCGGGGCCCAGAACCGAGGCATCGCCGTTGCCGTGGCATTTACCCACGGTATGGCCGCCGGCGGTCAGTGCCACCGTCTCCTCGTCGTCCATTGCCATGCGGGCAAAGGTGAGGCGCACGTCATGGGCGGTTTTCTGTGGGTCGGGCTGGCCGTCAACGCCTTCCGGGTTCACGTAGATGAGGCCCATTTGCACCGCCGCCAGCGGGTTGTCCAGCGTGTCCTGACGGTCACTATGCATGCGCTCGTTACTCTTGCCCAGCCACTCCTGCTCGGAACCCCAGCTGGTGTCCTTCTCCGGGTGCCAGATATCGGTGCGCCCGCCGGCGAAGCCGTAGATCTTCAGTCCCATGGACTCATAGGCCATGGTGCCCGCCAGGATGATCAAGTCGGCCCAGGAAATGCGGTTGCCGTATTTCTTCTTCACAGGCCAGAGCAGACGGCGCGCCTTGTCCAGGCTCACGTTGTCCGGCCAGCTGTTGATGGGGGCGAAACGCTGGTTACCAGTGCCGCCGCCGCCGCGACCGTCGGCGATGCGGTAGGTGCCCGCGGCGTGCCACGCCATCCGAATCATCAGGCCACCGTAGTGGCCCCAGTCGGCAGGCCACCAGGCCTGACTGTCGGTCATCAGCGCGTGCAGGTCGCCCTTCAGGGCGGCCAGGTCCAGCTTGTTGAATTCTTCTGCATAATCGAACGACTCGCCCAGCGGGTTCGTCTTGCGGTCGTGTTGATGGAGAATGTCGAGGTTGAGTGCATCCGGCCACCAGGCCATGGGTGAATCGCCCATTCTGGTGCTGCCGCCGTGCATGACCGGGCATTTGCCCGCTTGATCTGACGCTGTTTTGCTCATTGCTAATCCCTCCCGCACCTTGGCAATTGTTGATGGAAACGCTCGATACGTTGCCTTGAGGTGCTTAGTGACTATGGCACGGATTATGTGTCCTATAAAATTGATTATTAAGAAATTAATGTACTGTTTTACAGGATTACTAAAGGGCCGCTGAGCGCAGGAGTGCAGGAGCGCAGGAGCGCAGGAGCGCAGGAGTGCAGGAGTGCAGCGTGTGCTGTATCAGGTCCCTACATCGAGTTTGGAGGGCGCCCCGGGAACCTCCTGCACCAGCCGTGGCAGCAGGTAGCCGGGCAGTCGTGCAGCCATCTCCCGGTGCAACGCCAGGGCCTGTGCGCGGTCCACTTCAAAGTGTGCGGCGCCGTCCACCCGGTCGAGCAGGTGCAGGTAATAGGGCAGTGCGCCCGCCTCAAACAGGCGTTCGCTGAGTGCGACCTGCGCTGCCGTCGAGTCGTTGATGCCTGCCAGCAGCACCGCCTGATTGAGCAGGGTGATGCCCGCTGCGCGCAGGCGAGCAAAGGCCGCTGCCACCTCGGTGTCGATTTCATTGGCGTGGTTGCTGTGTACCACCACCGTGCTCTGCAAACGTGAGGGGGTGAGGACCTGCAGCAGGCTTTCGGTGATCCGCTGGGGGATGACAATCGGCAGGCGGGTGTGCACCCGCAGGCGGCGTACGTGCGCAATGCCGGCAATCTGTGTCACCAGTGCTGCCAGTTGTTTGTCGTTGGCCATCAGCGGGTCGCCGCCACTCAATATGACTTCGCTGATGCTCTCATCCCGCGCGATATACTCCAGCGCGGTAGACCACTCGCTGCGGCTGTTCTGGTTATCGGCATAGGGGAAATGCCGGCGGAAACAATACCGGCAATGAATGGCGCAGCTGCCGGTGATGATCAGCAATACGCGCCCGTGGTACTTGTGAATAATGCCCGGATGCGGGTTGGCGTTGCCGGTTTCACCGGTCGGGTCGGCGCTGAACCCCGGCGCTGGTTGCATTTCCTGAGCCCCGGCAAGCACCTGTAGCAGAAGGGGGTCCCGTGGGTCGCCCCGCCGCATGCGCGACACGAAGGCGCGCGGTACACGCAACGGGAAGGATTGGCGAGCTGCCTCACTCCAGCCCAGTGCCGCGGGGGGGATCTCCAGGGCGGCGCAGAGTTCAGCGGGTGAGCTGATCAGGTCGCGCAGCGCGGCCTGCCAGTCGGTGCCGGAGGCCAGTGTGTTGTGCAGGGGGATCGGGGACGACATGTGCTGCTCAGCCCAGCCGGTCGCGCAAACTGTAGAAAAGCATGCCGGCCACCAGGCCGGGCCAGCGCAGCAGGGTGCCGCCCGGAAAGCGCGGCGAGGGTACGCTGGCCATGACATCAAAGCGCTCGGCGCTGCCGCTGATCACTTCTGCCAGCAGCTTGCCCGCCAGAGTAGCGGTGGGTACGCCGTGCCCGGAATAGCCATGGGCGTAAAACACGCCCTGGGACAGCCGACCGAAATCGGGCATGCGGTTGAGCGTGATAGCGAGTGTGCCGCCCCAGCCGTAGTCGATGCGGGTTTGCGCCAGTTCCGGATAGATACGCAGCATGTACTTGCGTACAAAGCCCTTGATGTCCGCCGGGTAGCGCCGGCTGTAGGATTCACCGCCACCGAACAGCAGGCGGCGATCGGCGGACAGCTTCCAGTAGTTCACCACAAACAGCGTATCTGACATGGAGCAGTCATCCCGAATCAGGCGTGCCGCCAGCGCGTCCGACAGCGGCTCGGTCGCCAGCATGTAGTTGTTGATGGGCATGATGCGGCCAGCCGCTCGCGGCTCCAGGCGCTCCAGATAGCCATTGCAGGCCAGCACCAGGTAATCGCAGCTGACGCTGCCTGCCGCGGTGGACACCTGCACTTTGCCGTTTTCCCGGTAGTGCGTCACCCGGCTCCCTTCATGCAGGGTGGCGCCGGCGTCGGCGGCGGCGCGTGCCAGCCCCAGTGCATAGTTGAGCGGGTGCAGATGGCGTGCGCCGCTGTCCAGCGTTGCGCCATGGAAACCCTGCCCGGAGGTCATCCCTGCCAGCTCATCGGCTTCCACGTAGCGGAGGTCGTCGTAGTGGTAGACCCGGTTCAGGTGGTCGACCTCGGCGGCGAGTTCAGCGGCATCGCCGGGCTTGGAGGCGACATGCAGATTGCCGCTGCGCAGGTCACAATCGATGTTGTGCTCGGCGACCAGGTCACACACGGTCTCAACCGCTTCCAGCCCCAGCTGCCACAGCGCCTGTGCCTGCGCCTGGCCCACCCACTTTTCCAGTTGTGCCTGCCCGGCGCGCTGGCCTGTGCCCACATGCCCGCCGTTGCGGCCCGATGCCCCCCACGCCAGTCGGTTGGCTTCCAGCAAAATAACGCTGTAGCCGCGCTGGCGTAGGTGAAGGGCAGCCGACAGGCCGGTGTAGCCGCCGCCCACAATACACACGTCCGCCGTGGCCGCGCCGCGCAGCGGGGGAAAGGACAGGCTCAGGTTGGCCGTGGCGGCGTACCAGGAGTCGATGTGGGATCGGGATTGCATGCGGTGATTATACGGAATGTTGCGCCAAAAGCCGCATTTTGCCGGCGGTCAGGCCCTTGCGGCGCCGCAGGCAGTGCTGCAAACTCAAGCGCTTGCCCACTATGGAATGTGTATGAGCACCGACACCCAGGCCATTCACGAATGGCTGAAGCAGCACAAGATCTCGGAAGTCGAGTGTCTGGTCCCCGACATGACCGGCAATGCGCGTGGCAAGTTCATCCCCGCGCACCAGTTCCTGAGTATGGGTAACCCCAAATTACCGGAAAGCATCATGATCCAGACCGTCACCGGGGAGTACTCCGATGACCACTGGGATTTCGTCGAGCCCACCGATGCGGACATGATCCTCAAGCCGGACCCGGCAACGCTGCGGGTGGTGCCCTGGGCGCGTGAGCCCACGGCGCAGATTATCCACGACTGTTACAAACGCTCGGGCGAGCGCCACCCGTTGTCGACGCGCAATGTACTGCGCCATATCCTCGACCTGTATGCAGCGGAGGGGCTGCAGCCGGTGGTGGCACCCGAAGTGGAATTCTACCTGGTGGCCAAGAATACCGACCCGGATTACGAGCTGATGCCACCCAAGGGGCGTTCAGGCCGTCGCGAGTCGGCGCGACTGTCCTACAGCATTGATGCCGTGACCGAGTTCGAGGACTTTGTCGAGGACATGTACGATTACGCCGACGAACAGAAACTGCAGGTGGACACGCTGATCCATGAGAATGGCGCGGCACAGATGGAAATCAATTTCCTGCACGGCGACGCCATGTCCCTCGCCGACCAGGTGTTTGTGTTCAAGCGCACGGTGCGTGAAACTGCACACAAGCACGGCATGTACGCGACTTTCATGGCCAAACCCATGCAGAGCGAACCCGGCAGCGCCATGCACATTCACCAGAGCGTGGTGCGCGCCGGCAGCGGCGAGAATATTTTTGTCGACAGCGACGGCAAGCACACGCCGGCGTTTCTGTCTTACATTGCCGGTCTGCAGCGCTACACCCCGGAGCTGATAAGCCTGTACGCCCCCAATGTGAACTCCTATCGCCGTCTGGCGCCGGAAATTGCCGCCCCGATCAACCTGAACTGGGGCATGGACAACCGCACCACCGCCTTTCGAGTGCCTTGGGGGCCGCCTGAGGCGACCCGGGTGGAGAACCGGTTCCCGGGTGCCGATGCCAACCCCTACCTCGCCATTGCCGCCACCCTGGCCAGCGGCTATCTGGGGATGAAGCAGGGGCTGAGCCCCACCGAGCCGCACCAGGGCACGGCAAACGAAGACGATGTGGCGGTAGCTCGTACACTCGAGGAAGGCCTGCGCAACCTGCACAACACGGCAGAATTGCAGGACATGTTTGGCGATCTTTTCCTGCGAGCCTATGCCGCGGTGAAGCTGGACGAGTTCGAGGAGTTCAACCGGGTGATCAGCTCCTGGGAGCGCGAGCACCTGCTGTTGCAGGTGTAGTGTCAGCCCTGGTGGCCTAGAGTTTCTCGTCGAGCCCGATGTGCTCGATACGGGGGTAGGGGCGCCAGGTGAAAACCTGCTGGTGGTTGCAGATCATGCAACGGTGGTCGATGTTACCGGTTTTCGGGTCCATGTCGCCGCAGGCCGCCATCATGCCTTTGCCGCAGGCATCGCACACATAATTGACTTCCACCGGCCGGACTTCGCGTTTCAATTCTGGCATGACCCAACAACTCCCCTGTGAATACCCGCCTATGCTAGCGCGACTGCCAGTGTAGCTGAAGTGCTATCTTCACGAGCCAGCACAACCCCGCGCAACCAGCTGCCACCATCGGCATCGCGCAGGATGTCACCCACGCCGCCCGGGTGCCGGACGCGCAGGGTGCAGGGCTCCTGTGCCAGGCTCTCCCCCGGCAGGTTCATGGCCGAGAGCGCCTGTTGCACCTGGTCGGCGGCGAAGTCGAAGTGCTCGAGCGTGTCCTGCTCTGGCCCCACCCGGGGGCACAGGGCGCGGTCCAGCGCCAGTACCTGCAATACGGGCTGCGGATTCTGTCCATGCGCGCGGCAATGCGCCGCGATCACCTGTGTGAGCGTGCTGTAGAGCAGCTCGGGAGAGGCGAGCGCCGCCAGATAAATGGCGTTGCGCTGTTCATAAACCGCCATGCGATCACCCGGGTCCAGCTCACACAACTCGCTTTGTACCACGGCGATGATGGCGCGCAGACATTCGCGCAGCAGCGGTGATACCGGCACGGCACCAGCAAGCGCCAGCAGCCGCGTGGTCAGTGGCATGATATAGCCGTGTACCAGCAGGATGTGGGCACTGATGAGGAAATAGCCCTCCTCGCCCTCATCGCGTGAAAAGCTGTGACAGCCCACCACGTATTCACCCTTCGCCTTGCCATAACCGGCGACGGGAATGGCTTCGATGCGATATTCCTCGCGCCGCGCATAGAATTCGGTGCCGGGGAGCAAGGTATAGCCAAAAATGTTGATGTTGGGGAACGTCGCCAGCAGCGTATCCAGATTGCGCTCGAAATCCGCCAGGTTGTCACCCGGCAGACCCCAGATGAGTTCGGCAGCGATCGGCACGCCCTGTTCGGACATTTGTCGCGCAATTGGCTGGTACTCATTGGCGCTCATATTCTGCCGGTTGCTGAGCCGCAGCGCCTCGGGCGTGAGGGTCTGCAGGGCGAGCTGATAGTGGGGCAGCAACTGGTTGCGGTGCAGCAGCAGGGCAATTTCCTGCACCTGTCGGCTGTGCTTCTTTGACCAGGATGTGGCGAAGCTGCGCGGCAGCCCTGTTCGATCTTTCAGTTCCACGATCATTTGTGCCTTTGCCAGATCCTGCTTGAGGGCGCCGAAGTTGGAGTCCGCCAGCCAGATATTGGCGATACCGGCGGCAACAATCTTTTCCCAGTCGCTGCGCACACGGTCCAGCGACCACTGGTACATCTTGCTGCCGATGGCGCCGGTACCCCACTCGCAGAAAGCGCATTTGAAAGGACAGCCGCGGCTTGTTTCGTAGGCGATGGCGTCATACCGCGGGCGGCCATCCGGGTGGGTCAGTTCCAGCACATCAAGGGGTGAGGGGAAGGTATCCAGTTCGCGGCAGCGCTCGCGGGGCGCCGTGCGTACCACGGCACCCTCCTGCAGGTAGGCAAGTCCGTTGATCTGCGGCCAGTCGGCCGGTGTTGCGCTGTCGAGGAACTCCTGCAGAGTCACCTCGGCTTCGCCGAGGAATACAACGTCCAGGGCCTCTTCACCCACGTAGTCCTCTGCCTGCTGTACGTGTGGGCCGCCGGCAATCAGGGTCAGCTCCGGTGCCAGCTGGCGCAGCTGGCGAGCCAGCGCCAGAAATTCGGCCGCATTCCACGTATAGACGCTGAAGCCGAGTGTGGGCCGCAGGCCCGCCGCGGCAGCCGCGCGCACCTGTGCTGGCCCGGTCGCGGACCACGCGCCGAGCCAGCGCTCAATGTCATCGGCGTGCTGGAAGTGAACCAGGTCGATATGGGTTTCGGCACTGCGAGCGCCGTAGCGCCGGTAGTAAGATGACAGGCCCGCGGTGGTGGTGGGCGGGGCATTGAATTGCTCTGAGTCCATGCTCAGTAGCCAGACGGGGCGCTGCACGCGGCGTGCTCCAGCAAGAGTGACGTTGCAATGTAGCGAATTGCGGGAGCAATGCCCAGAATTTCGGCAACCGGGAGACGCGGTGGGCGCTGATCCGCGCCCACCGGTGTGTGCTAGAAGTCGCCCAGTTCCAGGTCGTAGTAGCCCAGTTCTTCGCGCAGCCGACGCTGTTCAATCCGCTGTTCCGCGCGCCGGCGCTTCTCCGCGAGGCGCTGCTTCTCGGTGGATACCGGGATAGCATCGTCGAAGTCGTCGTCGCTCATGTCCAGCAGCGCGGGTTCGAATATGTCGTCCAGGCTGTCGGAGTTTGCCTGTTCCTGCGTGCGTTCAGTCATAAATCACCTCCTGATGATTTACAGCCTCGATTTCGGCGCAATATCACTCAGCGTTTTCGGCGAGTAAATCAAAATTTTGTGGCATTTATAACAAAATTCCGGCGCCTGCGAGGCCCCCGGCGGAGGTTTCGGGTAAGTGTGGTGGCCCGTGCCCTTCCCGGGCTGTCCCTGTACGCGAGGCTACGTCCCTGTAGTCTGTCTTCCCTGACCGATAGTTAACGGGCCACCATGCGCAGCACTCTGCAAAGCGCATGCCACCGTGCCAGCGCCGGCGCAGACAGGTAACAGGCGCCGTTGCGGGCTGTCCGTTGTGTGCCTGGACGTGTTCGGTGGCGTCCGTGGTCAGTGTGCCGACGCGGCCGCTGTCAGAAGCTGCAGGATCTGCTGCGCCGTGGATTGCGGGTCGCCATCTTTGGCTGTAACGGTGTGGCTGGCATAGCGTTCGTAGAGAGGTGTGCGCTCCCGGAACACATCGGCGAAGCTGTGCGCGCTGTCGCTGGCGATGCCTCGCGGCGGTGCGGCCGCTATGCGCTGGCAAAGTGTTGCAAGCTCGACCTGCAGGTACACCACCGGCCCCGCTGCGCGCAGGCGCTGCATGATGGCGGGGCTGTAGGCCACACTGCCGCCGGTGGCAATGACGCTGTGCGCCAGGGGTACGGTGAGAAGCACTTCTTCTTCCAGTGCCCTGAGTGCGAGATATCCCTGCGCGTCGACGATCTCCTGCAGGGTGGCGTTGGCGTGCCGTTGAATGGCCAGGTCGGTGTCATTGAAGTCCAGCCCGGCCAGTTTGGCCAGCAGTACGCCTACGGTGCTCTTGCCGGCACCCGGCATGCCGATAAGGCTGATGGTTTGTGGTACCGAGTCGTGCACGGGGAATCCTGTTGCGCGTGAGGGACCATTATCCGCTGGCGCCGGGCCGCTGGGAAGTGGCACCCGCGCGGCGCGCACTCGCGAGGCGCGCGGTTGTGGGCGGCTGCATCTGGCGCCGTTTTGTTGCGCGGCTGCGGGCCACTGGGTAGAGTGCTGGCTGGTTTCCTGGACGAATCACACAAGGCATGCCGATGACATTGCAGCATACTCCGCTCGACGCACTGCACCGGGAACTGGGCGCCCGCATGGTGCCCTTCGCAGGCTACGACATGCCGGTGCAGTACCCGGATGGCATTATCCGCGAACACCAGCATACCCGCCGGGCAGCCGGGCTGTTTGATGTCTCGCACATGGGGCAGCTGGTGTTGCGCGGGGCGGGCAGCGCTGAATTGCTGGAAACGCTCGTTCCCGCCGATGTGGTCGGGCTGGGCGAGCATTGCCAGACCTATGCCCTGTTCACCAACGATGACGCCGGGGTGCGCGATGATCTGATCATTACCCGGTGGGGGCCGGACACCTTTTTCCTGGTGGTCAACGCCGCCTGCAAGGCGCAGGACATCGCCCATGTGCAGGCCCACCTTCGGGGCCAGACACTCGAGGTGCTCGAGCAGCAGGCCCTGCTCGCCCTGCAGGGGCCTGGCGCACGCGAGGTGCTTTGTCGACTGTGCCCCGAACTCGCCTCGCTGACCTTCATGCACGGACAATCCGCCGTGCTGGATGGCGTAGAGGTGTATATCACCTGCTCCGGGTATACCGGAGAGGACGGCTTCGAGATATCGTTGCCTGCCGCAGACGCCGAGGCCATCGCCCGCCGCCTGTTAGCCGAACCCGGGGTGGCACCGGTAGGGCTGGGTGCGCGCGATTCCCTGCGGCTTGAAGCCGGCCTCTGCCTGTACGGTCATGAGTTGAGCCCGACCATCGACCCGGTACAGGCCGGGCTGCTCTGGTCGGTGGGCAAGGCACGCCGTCCCGGTGGCGCGCGCGCCGGTGGCTTTCCGGGTGCGCAGCGTGTCTTCGAACTGATCGAGAACAAGCCGCCGCTGCGCCGCGTGGGGTTGCAGGTAGAGGGCAAGCGGCCGGTACGCGAGGGTCAGGCGGTGCTCGATGAACAAGGGCAGCAGGTGGGGGAAGTGTGCTCGGCGGGGTTTGGCGCCACGCTGGGCGGACCTGTCGCCATGGCCTACGTGCAGCGCTCGCTGGGCGAGCCCGGCACCCGGCTGGCGGTCGATGTACGTGGCAAGGCGCTGCCGGTCACGGTGGTCAGCATGCCCTTCGTGCCCCAGCGCTACTTTCGCGGCTGAAGGCGCTCAGTGCGCCCAGTCGCGCGGCGCGCGAAACTGCTGTGACAGATAGTCCATCTGGTCGGCCAGTACCCGGTCACGGCTGAGGAAATGCCACTCCCAGGTATTGGGTCGGAACGGCACGGCGAGCAGCGGCATGCCCGCCTCTTCCGGCGTGCGATTGTCCTTGGCCCAGTTACAGCGGCGACAGGCCGCCACCACGTTTTCCCAGCGATCATCGCCGCCGCGGGATGTCGGCAGCACGTGGTCCCGGGTCAGCTCCGCCCGCGAAAACTGCAGGCCGCAATACAGGCAGCGGTGCTCATCGCGTCGGAACAGTGTGCGGTTGCATAGCGGCAGGCTGAACCCGGGCCGAACCCGCCCCTGCAGCGCGATGATGGGCTGCAGGTGAATGGTTGAGCGCTGCCCGGTGAGACGTTGAATGCCACCGAACATGGGCGGCAGCGGCTCGCCGATGCCGTAGACAACGTCGCCGCGCGCGTACGCAGACACCGCCTCCTGTGCGCTGAGCCAACCGCGTGGTTGTCCTGCGACGTCCAGTTTCAGGATGTTTTGCATGGGTCGCCACTCCGTGGGGTCCCCTAAAGCTACCCAACATACGCGACATTTACAATCGCGCAGAATGCCGGCAGTGGGAACTGGCTAGCGGGCTGTCCAGCGACCCTCTACCAGCAGCGTGTCACCCGCCAGTATGCGGCCGTGGAATCGATCACCACGCCGCACCTCGCCCACGCCGGCGGGGGTGCCCGTCATTACCAGGTCGCCATCCTCCAGGGTGAGGAAGTCCACCAGGTTCGCCAGAATTGCGGGTGGCGGATAGAGCATCATGCCCACGTTGCCCGCCTGACGCAGTTTGTCGTTGACATACAGTTCCAGTGCCAGAGCTTCCAGCGGCGTGTTGAGTGCGACGAACTCACTGCAGAGGGCCGCGCCATCGAAGGCCTTGGCGCGTTCCCAGGGTAATCCCTTGGCTTTCAGCGTGCTTTGCAAGGCGCGCCGGGTGAGGTCCAGCCCGAAGCCGACCGCACTGAAGCTGCCGGCTTCCCACAGCAGCACGATTTCGCCTTCGTAGTGCAAGGGCTCCCCGCGCTCGGCATACAGTGTGTCACCCAGAGCGGAATTGGGCTTGATGAACACCACCATGTCATCGGGCACGTCGTTGCCGAGCTCACTGATGTGCGCGGCGTAGTTGCGGCCGATACAGACGATCTTCGAAGGCTGGAGGAAACGTTGGTTGAGGCAAATACTGTGCACGCGAAGAGTCCTTGCTGCGGGGCTAAGGCTATGCAGCATGGTCCACCCAGGCGCCTTGCGCAATACAGGGCAGTTGCCTTCGCGGGCAACAGGCCCTTGCTCATCGAGGCCATGACCTGGCGCATGGTGTAAACTCGACGTCTCGCTCGCGCGCTATGCGGGCTCACCGCAAGCCGGGTAACAGGAACGCGGGCAATGACGGAGTGGATGAACTGGGCGCCACTGGTGCTGACAATGCTGGCTACCGGGGTGCTGGCGGGTGTCATGGCGGGCCTGCTTGGCGTCGGTGGGGGTATCGTGATCGTGCCGGCGCTGGATACCGCGCTGGGTGCGCTGGGGGTCGACCCGGCAATCCGCATGCATATCGCCGTCGCCACATCGCTGGCGACCATTGTGCTGACATCGCTATCCTCTGCGCGGGCACACCACCAGCGTGGCGCGGTGGACTTCCGGCTTGCCCGCAGCTGGGGGCCGTTGATCTTTTGCGGCGCGGTGTTCGGTGCCTGGCTCGCTTCACGGCTGCACGGCAATGTGCTGGCACTGGTGTTTGGTGGCGTGGCGATTCTGCTGGGCCTGCGCATGCTGCTGTTCGGTGGTCGCAATCCCGCGCCCGGACGCGAACTGTCCCCCGGTGGATTGGCGCGACTTTTTCCACTGGGTATCGGCGGCCTGTCGAGCATGATGGGTATCGGCGGCGGGACCTTCAGCGTGCCAGTACTGACTCTGCTCGGTCACGGCATACACCGCGCGGTGGGCACCTCCGCCCTGTTTGGTTTACTGATCAGCCTGCCCGGCGCCCTGGCCTATGTGGCAACCGGTTGGGGTGACGACCGGCTGCCGCCGGGGAGCCTGGGGTTTGTCAGCCTGCCCGGCCTCGCCTGCATCGCCCCTATGACGGTGTTGGCGGCGCCACTGGGTGCCAGGCTGGCGCACCGGCTCAGCGCGCGTCACCTCAATCTGGCCTTTGGCGTGTTTCTGGTGTTGGTGGCCAGCCGCATGCTGTACCGCGCGCTCTAATGGCGCAACTTTGCGGCAGCTCGCTGCGCGGCTAGCGCAACAGCAGCAGCGTCATTTCCGCCTGGCTCAGCATGCGTGTGGTGTTGCTGCCGACAAAGAACTGGCGAATCCGCGAGTGGCCCCAGGCCCCCATAACCATCAGGTCCACCTGTTGCTCGCGGTGGTAGCGGTTGAGTGCGGTTTGCACTTCGCCCTCCAGTGTTGCGGTGGTCACGCTGAAACCGGCACTGGAAAGGGTTGCTGTCGCCTCGTTTACCTGGTGCTGTTGCTCGTCTGATAGTGGTCCTACCGACACCAGATGGCAGGGTAGACCGGCCAGCAGGGGGCTGCCCGCCACGCGACTCAGGGCTTTTTGTGCCGTGGCACTGCCATCAAAGGCAATCATAAACGAGCGCGGTGGGCGAAACGCCCGCAAGGTAACGAGGATAGGCCGCTGAATGCGGCGCACCACACTTTCCAGATGAGAGCCGATGGCGTGCTGCTCAGCGGCGTGGTCCTCGCCCTGGCGACCGAGAATAACCAGGCGCGCCTCCTCTTCCAGCTCCGCCAGTGAGCCAACCAGGTCGTCGTGGCGCTGGCGCTGGGTGACTTCGGCGGCACCGGCAGCCCTGGCGGTCGCCTCGGCGGCCTGTAACAGGTGCTTGCCATGCTCCAGGGCCAGTCGCTCCCGCCGCTCATCCAGTGCGGTCAGTTCTTCCAGCAGATGCTCGCGACTGCCCAGGCCAATGGCGCCGGACAGGTCCGCTGCGGGGGGCGTAGCGGGCTTTTCCAGCGCGTGCAGGAGTGTCAGGGGTTGTTCCAGTCGCTGGCTCGCCCAGGCCCCGGCGAGGCTGATGGCCTCGGTGCTGGCGGAGCCGTCGATGCAGGCAATAATGGTGTGCATGGCCATCTCCCCGGTCAGTGTCCGGCCAGCAGCGGGTCGCTGGCATCGGGTTTATCGTGTACGCCGAAGCGGTCGACAATGGTGGCGCTGGCGGCGTTCATGCCGATCACCTCCACCACCGCACCTTCGCGGCGGAATTTGATCACTACCTTGTCGAGGGCCGACACGGCCGTAATGTCCCAGAAATGTGCACCGCTGACGTCGATAGTGACACGCTCCAATGCTTCCTTGAAGTCAAATGCTGCGGTAAAGCCGTCCGCGGTAGCAAAGAACACCTGACCGATGACCGTGTAGATGCGGTGTCCGTCGCCGGCATCGGCGGAGCGCACCAGCATGAAGCGGCTGATCTTGTTGGCGAAGAACAGGGCGGCAAGGAGTACGCCCACCAGCACTCCGAGCGCCAAATTGTGAGTGCTCACTACCACGACAACCGTGGAAACCATAACAATACTGGAAGACAGCGGGTGTGACTTCAGGTTGCGCAGCGAATCCCAGGAGAAGGTGCCGATCGACACCATGATCATCACCGCCACCAGCGCTGCCATGGGAATCTGGCTGATCCAGTCATCCAGGAACACCACCATGATCAGCAACAGCGTGCCGGCGGCAAAACAGGACAGGCGGCCGCGCCCACCCGATTTCACGTTGATCACCGACTGGCCGATCATGGCGCAGCCCGCCATGCCGCCCAGCAGGCCGGCGCCGATGTTGGCGACGCCCTGGCCCTTGCACTCGCGATTCTTGTCGCTCTCGGTGTCGGTGAGGTCGTCGATGATGGTGGCGGTCATCATCGACTCCAGCAGGCCGACCACGGCCAGTGCGGCGGCATAGGGGAAAATGATGCGCAGGGTGTCCAGCGACAGAGGCACATCCGGCCAGAGGAAGACCGGCAGGGTATCCGGCAAGTCACCCATGTCGCCCACCGTGCGGATATCCAGGCCCAGCAGCAGCGCGATTGCGGTCAGGGTGAGAATGCACACCAGCGGTGAGGGCACGAGCTTGCCCACCACCGGCAGCCACGGGAAGAGGTAGATGATGCCGAGCCCGCCGGCCGTCATGGCGTAGACATGCCAGGTCACCCCGGTGAGCTCCGGTACCTGCGCCATGAAAATCAGGATGGCCAGCGCGTTGACGAAGCCCGTGACCACCGAGCGCGACACGAAGCGCATCAGCGAGCCCAGTTTCAAATAGCCCGCGGCAATCTGCAGCACACCCGTCAATACGGTGGCGGCCAGCAGGTACTCAAGACCGTGCTCCCGGACCAACGTGATCATCAGCAGGGCCATGGCGCCGGTGGCGGCGGAGATCATTCCCGGCCTGCCGCCGGTGAAGGCAATCACCACAGCGATACAGAAAGAGGCATACAGGCCCACTTTCGGGTCCACGCCGGCGATGATAGAGAAGGCGATGGCTTCGGGTATCAGCGCCAGTGCAACAACGAGGCCGGCGAGCAGGTCGCCCCGCACGTTGCCCAGCCAGTCCTGTTTTATGGTGTCGAGCATGCTTTCGGTCTTCTTGCCAGCAGTGGGTGAGCGCCGAAAACAGTGTGCCCCGGCGCGTTGCAGCTCCGGGTGGTTGTCGGCAGTGTTGGAGGGGGCGGATTATCCGGCAACCAGCCGGGGGTCGCCACTGCGATGTGAACTTCTACCGGGATTGCCCGGCAGTCTGTTGTGCAGCCGCAAGGGTCGTCTAGTCCTTGAGCGGGACCTTTTCAGGGCTGGCTGTCCCCCGGCCCTGTTCCACGGCAGCGGTGAGCAGGCGCAGTTGTTCTTGCACGTCGTTCAGTTGCTGCACAATCAGGTCGCGCTCATCGTGGGCCTGCTGTGCCTCACGGGCATTTTGTTCAGCGGTCATCACACCCAACACGGCCCCCACCATCATGTTGAGGAAGATGAATGCGGTGAGAAAAATGAAGGTCAGGTAGTAGAACCAGCTGAGCGGATAGGCTTCCATGGTGGCGTACATGACATCCGTCCAGTCCTCGAAGGTGGCCACGCGAAACAGCGTGAGCATGGCAATGGCGACATCGCCCCACAGTGTTTCGTCCACCTCGGCGAACAGCATGGAACCCACCGCCGCATAGATATAGAAAATGATAAACATGAGCAGGGCGATGTAGCCCATGCGCGGTATGGCCTTGAGCAACGAATTGATCAGGAAACGCAGCTCGGGCACCACGGAGACCAGACGCAGTACCCGGAAGACCCGCAGCAGTCGCCCCAGCAGCACGGCCTGTGAGTTGTCCAGGGGTATCAGGCTGCCGATCACCACCAGGGTGTCGAAAATATTCCAGCCATCGCGGAAAAAGCGCCGTTTGTCGGGGCAGGCCGCGAAGCGAAACAGGATTTCCAGAAGGAAAAACAGGGTGATGGCCGTGTCCAGGAAACCCAGTGAACGCTCCGCCAGCGGCGGCAGGTCGTAGGTCTTTGCACCGATGGTCAATGCGGACAGCAGAATGATGGCAATGACCGCACCCTGGAACAGGCGGCTCGATTCAATGCGCCGCAGCAGACCGGAGCCGGTGGAGGAGAGGGAAGCGCTGGACATGGGGTGTTGCCTGAGTCGATCTGTGAGCGGGGGATTCTAGAGTGCGGCGACCGCCTTGAACAGTCGCCTGTGCGCGCGGCGGAAGCGGAGTTTCAGGGGCTGCGGGCTCAGTTGCGGCAGCTGTCAATCTCGCCCTGTGACAGTCCCAGGTCCCGCGCGGCCTGCTCGAAATCCTCTTTCGTCGCATTGGCGTCAGCAATGTCCCGGCTGGCCTCGGAGATATCACTGGCGATTTCGCTGCCGCCACCGTAGCGCGAGGCGGTGCGCGACACGGTGTTGAACAGGCTCATCAACCCCTTTTTCTGCTGCTTTGCCTGTTCGGCTTCGGCGACCTTGCGTTGCAGGCATTCCTGCTCCGTTTCGGCCGGGGCCGCCGCCTGCGCGCTGGCGGTGCCGCTACTGGTTTTGGACTTGATGATGCCGGCCAGCTGCGGACTTGCGGTTCCGGTCACCTCAAGCTGATTGTCCGCCTGGAACTGGGAAATGGCGATCTGTGTCTCCACGGTCTCCACGCCATCCACAGGCCCTGTCTGGTAGCCGAGGGCGGTGAGGTCGGTTTCGATGCTCTGGATCAGGGCATCGGCATGTGCCGTTGCCACCAGAAGCGGCAGGGTGAGTGCGGCGAGTGCCCGTGTTACGCCTCGCATTCGGGAGGGTTGTGGTGTGCATGGCTGCGGCTGACGCATGGTGTCATGACCTCTTGATTGCCCGCGGGCGGTAAGTACGGTGGTGCCTGCAGTTGCGCGGCTCATTCGGCGCCGGTCAGGTCGCGGATGATGATACTCCAGTGATCCAGTGCTTCGTCAAAGGCTTTGATCGGCACGCGCTCGTTGAGCCCGTGGGCGTACATCTCGTCGGGGTTCATGAAAATGCTGCCCACACCCCAGGTGGGTATGCCTGCGCTGCGAAAGTGCATGGCATCGGTGCCACCGGACGACATGTAGGCGATAATCCGCAGGTCAGGATGACGGCTGTGTACGGCCTTGCCCACCGCCGCAACCACATCGGCGCGCAATTCTGAAATGGGGCTTTCCGTTGCCTCTGCCAGGAGTTCGAATTCGGCGCCGGTGTTGGCGACCACCGCTTCCAGTTCCGCCTGGATGTCCGCAGCCTTGACGCCGGGAAATATGCGGCAATTCACCGTGGCGGTGGCGGACTGGGGCAGGGCGTTTTCCGCATGTCCGGCGCGCAGCATGGTCACCACGCAGGTGGTGCGGGTAGAACCCACGTAGGACGGCTCGGTACGCAGCTGCTCGGCGGCGTGTTCATCGTCCGGGTTGTAGGCGAAGCGCACCATGGTTTCGCCGAGTTCCCCGCCAAGTTGTTCGCCGATATTCTGGAAATAGGATAGGGTCATCTCGCTCCACATGACCGGGAAGCGATGGGCCTCAATGGCCTTGATGACGTCGGCCAGTTCATAGATGGCGTTGTCGTCCCGCGGCCGGCTGCTGTGGCCGCCAGGGTTGCGCACGGTAATCTCCCAGGTGGCATAGGTTTTTTCCGCTGCCTGAATCTTGTAACTCACGGCCTTGCCACTCGCATCCAGGTCGCCGCCCCCGGCATCGGAGTTCAGGGCAAACTCGGCCTCGGCGAGCTCCGGCATTTCGTAGGCCATCATGCGCGTGGTCGTCATGCCGCTTTCCTCGTCCCCCGAAAACGCCAGGACGAGGTCGCGATCCGGCACAAAACCCTCGCGACGCAGGCGAATGAAGGTGGCGGTCAGCTGTGCCACGCCAAACTTGTTGTCGATGCTGCCCCGCGCGTAGTAGTTCACATCATCCTGGGTCAGGCTGAAGGGCGGGCGCTCCCAGTCCTCTGCCAGTGCCTCGACCACATCGAGGTGGCCGAGAAAGAGAATGGGCTTGCGGCCGGCGCTGCCATCGCCCCGGTAGGTGGCGATGAGCGTGGCGAAATCGCCTTTTGGCACCACCCGCACATCGTCTTCCGGGAATCCCGCCGCGATGAGTTCGTCTGCCAGGTAGCGGGCCACCCGCGGCGTGTTGCCCTGGGCCTTTGAGGTATCCACTTCAACAATCGTTTTGTAGATTTCAAACGCCTTGCGCGCGTGCTCATCGTCGCCTTGCGCAACGGTTTGTGTGGCGAGCAACGCGAGGCAGGCGCCGCTGATCAAATTTCGAAGGGTCATGACAGTTTCTCTGCGGGCTGTTGTGAAAAAGGTTAGCACATTCACCGCGCTCTGCCGCTGGTCGTGTGCAGGTTTTGGCGTATGCTATTCGGTGACTGATCGAGGATTTCCGTGAACACAACGCCTCCTGCCACCCAGCGGCGCAATGTCTGGCTGCGCGATACCTTGTCGCGCTCGCGCCGCGACGCTGTCTCCAGTTCCGTGATGACCGGCATCTGCGATAACTACCTCGGTGCTTTTGCGGTCTCCCTGCGTGCCAGCCTGGCGCAGATGGGCTGGCTGATGGCGGCCCCGCAGCTGGCCGGGGCGCTGTTCCAGTTGTTATCGGTATGGTTGTGTCCACGGTTCTCGCGCCGCCGGGCTATCGTCACCGGCGTGGTCGTGCAAGCGCTGGCGGTGCTGGGCATGGCGGGTATTGCGCTGTTGCGGCCCGACAACGCCGTGACCTGGCTGATCGGTTTTGCCATGCTTTACCAGGCCAGTGCCAACTTTGTGCAGCCCCAGTGGCGCGGCTGGATGGGCAGTGTGGTGCCGCCGCGACGTCGCGGCGCTTTCTTCGCCGGGCGCACACGGCTGACAATGATTACCAGTTTTACCGTGTTTGCTGGCGGCGGCGCCCTGCTCGGTCTGTTCCAGCGTTACGATCTGGCCTGGCTCTGTTTCGGCGCCCTGTTCTTGCTCGCGGCAGTGGGTCGCAGCACATCCGCCCACCAGCTACGTCGCATGCACGACCCCGACCACAGTGGCGAGCGCGCCGCGATATCCTTTACCACGACCCTGAGCCGGGTGCGCGAGGCATTTCGCGACAAGACCTTCTATCAATACAGCCTGTTCATCGCCGGCATGCAGTCGGCGGTCGCCATCTCGGCCCCGTTTTTCAGCGTGTACATGTTGCGCGACCTGAACTTCACTTACTGGCAGTTCGCCGCCAATACCGGGGTCGCCATCCTCACGCAATTCTTCACCCTGTCTGTGTGGGGGCGCATCTGTGACCGCTGGGGCAACCGCTGGGTGATGGTGTCGAGCAGCTTGCTGTTGCCGGTGGTGCCGGCACTCTGGCTTGTATCCAGCGACTTTGGCTACCTGCTCCTGGTGCAGGTGTTGTCGGGGCTGGCCTGGGGCGGCTTTACCCTGAGTACGGCGAACTACCTCTACGATCTGCGCCCACCGCGGGCGGATTTCGCCAGCTACGCCGCAGTGCAGTCGTCACTGGGTGCGGTGGGCATTTTCTGTGGGGCCCTGTTTGGCGGCTACCTCGCCGGCCACCTTGCCGAGATTGCCGCCTGGTTGCCCGCCAGCTGGCAACCCCTGCACCCGGTGGTGTTGATCTTTCTGGTGTCCGGGTTGCTGCGCGGGATTATCCTGGCCTGGTTTATCCCCCGCTCCGTGGAGCTGCGTGTGCGCCAGCATCCGGACTTGCTGCAGGTTGTGTACAGGATCTCGCGCTTCACCCCGGGGGCAGGCATCGTCCTGGACTGGTTGACGGTGACGCGCAAGCGTCGCGACTGAGGCTATACTCACAGCAGGGCGCGCAGCAGGCGGCCCGTATTTGACCGGGAGTAGGCACGACATGCACCAACTCAGTGGGCTCGACGCAACGTTTCTGTATGCGGAAATGAACAACTCACCAATGCATATCGCGCCGTTGCTGATTTATGATCCCGCCACTACCGGCCGCGATGTGGTGCGCTTCAAGGATATCCTCCAGACCTTTGCGGAACGGCTGGACCGTTCCCCGGTGTTTCGGCGCAAGCTGGCCATGGTGCCACTGAACCTGGACCAGCCCTACTGGGTGGACGACGATCGCTTCGATCTTGAATTTCATGTGCGGCACATTGCCCTGCCCAAGCCGGGCGACTGGCGACAGCTTTCTATTTTGGCGGCGCGCCTGCATGCCCGCCCCCTGGATCGGGCGCGCCCCTTGTGGGAGGCCTATATCATTGAGGGGCTGGACAATGTGGCGGGCCTGCCGCCGGGCTGCTATGCCATGCTGCTCAAAGTACACCACGCCGCCATAGATGGCGCCTCCGGTGTGGAGCTGATTTCCGCGCTGCACGATTTCACCGCCACGCCTCCGCCGCCGCGCCCCGCAGCGCCGCCGCTGCTGGATTCACCACCCAGCCAGGCGGAGATGTTGTGGCGCGCCTACAAGGCCAATATGAAAGCGCCGTTTCGCCTGGCGCGCATGGTGGGGCAGGGTATTCCGGCTTGGCGGCGTGTGCACGAGGGGGTCAAGGCGAAGAAATTCCGCACGCTGGGCGACAAGGAGCGCACCCGTTTTAATGCGGCGGTATCGCCGCACCGTGTGTTTGGCGCCGCCGACTTCGACCTCGCGGTGATTCGCAAGGCCCGCGAGGCCGTGCCCGGTGCCACGGTCAACGATGCCATTCTCAGCATTGTGGGTGGGGCCTTGCGTCAGTACCTTATGGACAAGAGGGAATTGCCCGCGAAGAGCCTGGTGGCCGGCGCACCGGTCAATGTGCGCAGCCTCGATGAGGCAAAAACCGGCGGCAACCAGGTGTCGATGATGACGGTGCCGCTGGGGTCCGATGTGGCCGACCCCCTGGAGCGGCTGCGCAGCGTGCACCGGGACGCTGTGGGCTCCAAGGCCTACCACGAGGCAGTGGGTGCCCGTTTCATGACTGACATGACGCACAGCCTGCCCGCCGAGCTGGCTGCGCTGGGTGTGCGGGCGGCGCTGGGTTCCGGCCTGATGGCGGGCATGAAGCCGATTTTCAATACGATCGTGACCAACGTGCCGGGCCCGCAGGTACCTTTGTATATGCGTGGTGCACACGTGGTGCGCAGCTATGGGCTGGGCCCCTGCATCGACAACATGGGGTTGTTTCACGCGGTAACCAGCTACGATGGCCAGATTGCGGTGTCGTTTCAGGCGTGCCGGGCCATGATGCCGGACCCCGGGTTCTATGAGCTGTGCTTGCAGCGCGCCTACCAGGAGTTGCAGGCCGCCGCCGAAGCTCCCCTGCGCGGGGGCAGGAAAAAGGCAACGGCACGCAAAAAGCCCGCGGCCAAAACAAAATCGAGCGTGCCCCCTGGCCAGGCAAGCCCGGGTCGCACGAAAGTCAAAAAGGATGCTGTGACTCGCGCGACCACAAAGCCCATACGGAAAAAACCGGCGCCCGGAAAGGCGGTCCCCAAGGGCAGGAAAGTGCCTGCGGCCGCCGCCAGTCGTGGCCCACGCAAACCGAGGGCTTAGCTATTGGCCGCTGTATGCCGGCCCGCGGTGCAGCGGTGCGCTGAGGGTGCCATCGGGCGCAATGCGCCACGGCGCACCCTCGCAAAGGGCATAGTTGCGGCAATCGGGCAAGCAGCCACGGCACGGTAGTCGGGGATGTTGTTTGGGGGTGGGCTTGCTGGCGTTCTCAGCCCTGTGGTTCTCAGTCATGTCATAGTCTCCAGAGTGCAGGGCAGTATACGGGATCGGCGCGCTGCCCGATCAGGTGGCGGTGTTCAGCCATCGCGTGCGAGCAGATGGCAGGCCGCCAGATGTGTGTCGGCCAGCGGGGCGAGCACGGGCTCGGTGGCGCTGCAGCGGGGCTCGGCGCGCGGGCAGCGCGGGTGAAAGCTGCAGCCCTGTGGTGGGTTGATGGGTGAGGGCACGTCGCCATGCAACACCTCACGCTGTGCGCGTCGGTGCGGGTCGGGAACGGGAATCGCCGCAATCAGGCTTTGGGTGTAAGGGTGTGCCGCCTCCCGATAGAGCGTTTCACCGGCAGCGGTTTCCACGATTTTCCCCAGGTACATGATTGCCACCCGGTCAGACACATGCTTGACCACGGCGAGGTCGTGAGCGATGAACAGGTAGGCGAGGTTGAACTCCCGCTGCAGATCCACCAGCAGGTTGAGGATCTGGCTCTGGATTGACACGTCCAGCGCCGATACCGGTTCATCGCAGATCACCAGCTTCGGGTTCAGGGCGATGGCGCGCGCTATGCCGATACGCTGTCGCTGGCCCCCGGAAAACTCGAAGGGAAAGCGTGTGGCTGAACGCGCCGGCAGACCCACGATGTTCAGCAGTTCCGCGACCCGCTTGCGCCGCCAGAGGCGGTCGCCGATGCCATGCACAATGAACGGTTCCTCCAGAATGTCGCCCACGGTGTGCCGCGCATTCAGCGACTCCATCGGGTCCTGGAAGATCATCTGGATGTCCTGGCGCAGCGGGCGCAGGCGGCGCGCGCGCATCTGCGTGATGTCTTGTCCGGCGAAGTGGATACTGCCGCCAGTGGGCTTGTAGAGGCGCGTGATACAGCGGCCGAGAGTCGACTTGCCGCAGCCCGATTCGCCCACCAGGCCGAGGGTTTCGCCCGGGTTGATGCTGAATGATACGCCGTCGACCGCGCGGTTGAAGGCGCGGGCACGCAGGAACAGGCCCTCGCGCACGGGAAAGTGCATGTGCAGGTTGTTTACCTCCAGCAGTGGCGCGCTCACAGTGCTTGCCACCGCAGGCAACTGACCGTATGCCCCGCGGCTACCAGTTCCGCTGCGGGTACCTGCTCCCGGCAGCGGTCGATGGCGTGCTCGCAGCGGTTTTCGAAGCGGCAGCCGATGGGCAGGTCGCGCAGCCCGGGCACCATGCCCTCAATGACGCCCAGGCGCGATTTTGCCGGCGTTTCCAGCCTTGGAATGGACGCCAACAGGCCGCGGGTGTAGGGGTGTGCCGGGCGGTCGAAAATATCAAAGACACTGCCCTGTTCCGCGACCTTGCCCGCGTACATCACTACCACCTGCTCGCAGGTTTCCGCAATCACGCCGAGATCATGGGTGATCATGATCACCGCCATCCCCATGCGGCGCTGCAGGTCGGCGATCAATTCCAGGATCTGTGCCTGAATGGTCACATCCAGTGCGGTGGTGGGTTCGTCGGCAATCAGCAGGTCCGGCTCGCAGGCCAGCGCCATGGCGATCACCACCCGCTGGCGCATGCCACCGGACAACTGGTGGGGGTATTCGCCCAAGCGCAGGTCTGGCGAGGGAATACCCACGCGATCCAGCATATCGGCGGCGGCGCGCAGGGCATTGGCGGGCTCGCAGACCTTGTGCAGTAACATGCCCTCGGTGAGCTGGCGACCGATGGTGTGCACAGGGTTCAGTGCGGTCATCGGTTCCTGAAACACCATGCCGATGCGCCGCCCGCGGACTTTCTCCATCGCGGGAATGTCCAGCCGGGTGAGGTCAGTGCCCTGGAAGGTGATGCTGCCCCCGGCAATGCGCCCCATGGGCTGCGGCAGGAGGCGCATCATCGACAGCGCGGTCACGCTCTTGCCGCAGCCCGATTCGCCAACAATGCCCAGCGTGGCGCCTGCCTCAACTTCGAAACTGACACCGTCAACCGCGCGCACCAGGCCTTCATCGGTGGCGAATTCGGTGATCAGCTGATCGACTTCAAGCAGCGCCACGGCTCACTCCGCCCACTGGTCGTACACGGTAATAACCGGGTCGAAGGCCTTGCCCTCGCGGCGGGCGGCTTCTGTTTCCGTTTTCATGTCGGTGTCGATCCAGTGCACGAAAGCATCGCCCGGGCCCGCGGCGTGTTTCTGGGAGAAACCCTCGGGGTAGCGCAGCCAGCGCCAGTGGCCAATGCGGAAGAAACCCTGGTAGAAGCCGGGGACGAAGGAGGCGTGGGCGTGATGCAGTTCAGTCATCTGATGCGCGAGCCGGACCATTTCGTCTTGGTCGCTGGAGCGCCGATAGCGCTCAATCAGCGCGTCCATCTCCGCGATTGCGAAGCTCTCCAGGTTGTTGGTCTGGGTTTTCAGCTTGCGTTCGGGGTTGACGCTGCCGTCTTCGAGGAAGGCTTTGTCGTACGCGTTGTCCGAGTGGTAGTGCTCCCAGAAACGGGGGTACAGCTCAAGGAAGACGCCGAAGGCGGTGAAGAAAATGTCGTGTTGTTTTTCCTGCACCTTCTTCCAGCCAACAGTGCTGTCCAGCACCTCGATACGCAGCTCCAGGCCGGCTTTGGCGGCCTCTTCACGTAATATGGTCAAGACATCACGCAGGCTCTCGTAGCCGGTCGAGAGAGTGAAGGCCAGGCGCTGGCCCTCGGCATTGACCAGAATGCCATCGGCACCGCGTGTGTTGAAACCGGCCGCCGCAAAGTGCGCCTGTGCCTTGTCGATATCAAACGCGCGGGCGGTGATGGTGGGGTGCGTAAATTCGCCAAACCCTTCGTGGGAGGTGTTCATGCGCGTGTTGTCACCGCGGAAGAACTTTTCAATCACCAGGCTCCAGTTGGTCGCGTAATTGATGCCCAGGCGGATGTCCTGATTGTTCAGCAGGGGCTGCGCCGTGTTGATCCACAGGCCGAAATTGGGGCGCGGGCGCTGGTTGTAGTACATCACCTTGTGGATATAGCCGGCCTGCACATCAGGGTCGCTGTCGGGCAGCTTTTCGTACCAGTACTCCGCCAGGCCCAGCCCGAACTGGTCGATGTCACCGCGTTTGAATGCTTCGAAGGTCTTGGCGTCGTCGCGGATGACAGTGAACTGGATGCGGTCCGGGTTGAAGCGGTAGCGCCAGTATTTCTTGTCCTTCGCCCACCAGTCCTTGTTGCGTGTGAGGGCGATGGAGCGGCCCTTGCGCACATCCTCCGGGCGCACCACGTAGGCGCCGGGGGTGGGCTCGAAACGCCACTGGTAGCGCTCGGCGAAGTCCTCACCCATATCCGTGTAGAAGTGCTGGGGGATGGGCCGCAGCAGCAACACGCGCTCGTCCAGGTCAGGCTTCAGCTCGCGGGTAGTAATGGACAGGGTGTGGTCATCGTAGCGGGTGATGTTGCTGTAGGTGGTGCTGTAGAAGTTGTTGTACCAGGGCGCCATGATGTAGGGCGAGCGGTAGAACCAGAACATGAACAGGAAGTCGTCCGCGGTAATGGCCTCGCCATCGGAGAAGCGGGCTGCCGGGTCCAGCTTGACGTATACCGTGCGCGATTCCTCATCGATTGCCCAGGATTCGGCCAGGCCGGGGTAGAGGTCTCGCGTGTCCGGGTGCACATGGGCCATGGTCATGGTGGTGTCGTCGAGCAGGAAAGTCCGGAAGCCGCCGTTGGAATCCGGTCCTACCGTACGCAATGTGCGTGGGAAGTCCTGTAGCGCGGCGTTCTGCGTGCCGCCCTTCACCGCCTCGGGTGAGCCGATCTCGGGCAGATGGTCGTTGTTTTCCCACACCAGGCCAGTGGGTAAGTCAGCCGGGCTCTTGAAGCTGAAGAAATCCGGGTTGGCGGCGTAGAAGGCCTCGACCTCTGCCGTGACATCGGCAGCGCCAGTGCTGTCAGCGTTATCCGGTTGTTCCTCGGGCGATTCGCTGCAGCCCGCAACGCACAGGCCCAGCAGCAGGCAGTACAGGATTTTTCTCATGGCAGGTTCCTCATGTGCGTTGGCCCTAGCGGTAAACGGAGAAGGTCTTTGGGTCGAATGATTCGCGGATGGCTTCGCCGATAAAGGTCACCAGCGTCAGCAGTGCCACCAGCGTGCCAAAGGCTGAGATCACGATCCACGGTGCGGTGCGCAGGTTGGCGGTGCCCTGTTTGAGCAACTCGCCCAGGCTGGGCGTGGGCACGGGCAGCCCGAAACCCAGGAAATCCAGCGCTGTGATAGCGGAAATGGCCGCTACCACTGTAAAAGGCATGAAGGTGATGAGTGTCGACAGCACGTTGGGCATGATGTGGCGGAAGATGATACGCGTGTTGGAGGCCCCGATAATGCGCGCGGCCGCCACGTAGTCCCTGGCCTTTTCCTTGTAGGTTTCAGTGCGCATGTAGTACGTCATGCCCGTCCAGGAGAACAGCACCATCACCAGCAGCAGAATGCTGATGCGGGTTGGCACCGCCACCGTCGAGGGAATGACCGAGAAAATGATAATGACCATGTACAGGAAGGGCACGTTGGACCAGATTTCAATCACCCGCTGCAGTGCGAGGTCGAAAATGCCACCGAAATAGCCCATGGCGCACCCTATGGCGATGCCAATCAGGTAGACGGACAGCGTAAAGCCGAGGGCAAACAGCAGCGCGATGCGGGTGCCGTAGAACAGCCGCGCCAGGATGTCGCGGCTGGTGGTGTCGGTGCCGAGGTAATGCTGCGCTTCAGCGCTGGGTGGCAGGGGTCGGAACACGCCGCCGGCGGCATTGTTCTCGTAGGGGTTGTAGGGCACCAGAGGCAGCAGCAGCCAGTCGCCCTCATCGGCCGCGGCAAAGCGCGTCTGCAATTCACGGTAGTTGGTTTCGTACTGGTAGTCGAGGCCGAAGTCGGTACCCGGATGGAAGTCACCGTAAGTGGGGAAATACAGCTCGCCCTGGTAGCTGACCACCAGGGCCCGGCTGTTGATCAGCAGTTCGCCGCAGGCGAGCAGTGCCGAGAGGCCCGCCAGGATCAGGAAACTGTAGTAGCCGCGCTTGATCTGCCGAAAGCGCCGGAGCTTCTTGCGCGTTTGTGGGGTGAGGTTCAGCACGGTCTACTGGAACCGTATCCGCGGATCGACCAGCGCGACCAGAATGTCCGAGAGAATGTTGCCGATCAGCAGCAACAGGCTGGCCAGCAGTACCACGCCCATGACCACCGGGTAGTCGCGATCGAGGATGGCGGTCAGGCCCAGCAAGCCAAAGCCGTCGATATCGAAAATGGTTTCAATGAGGAATGAGCCGGAGACCAGCAGGGTGATGTTCTGGCCGAAGGTGGTGGCGATGGGGATCAGCGAGTTGCGCACGGCGTGACGGGTGACCGATTGCCGGAACGAGACCCCCTTGGCGATTGCGGTGCGTATATAGTCCGCCGCCAGGTTGTCCATCAGGTGGTTTTTGAGTAGCAGCGTGACCAGCGCAAAACTGCCCACGAGGTAGCAGATGAGGGGCAGTATCGAGTGGCTCAGCAGGTCCAGCGCCTGTGCCCCCGGGGACAGGTCCCGAAAGTCGTAACTGACGAACCCACCCATGGGAAACCAATCGAGGCGTACCGAAAACAGCAGTATGAGGAGTGAGCCCAGGGCGTAGCCGGGAATGGCATAGCCGATGAAGATCAGCACCGAGCTGATATTGTCGACAAAGGTGCGATGGCGTATGGCTTTGAGAATGCCCAGGGGTATGCACACGGCGTAGGTGATCACCAGGGTCACCAGCCCGTAGTAGAGCGACACGGGAAAGCGTTCACTGATCACGTCCCAGACCGGCTCGTTGTAGCGATAGGAACTGCCCAGATCCCCGCGCAGCACCTTGCCCAGCCAGGCGGCGTAGCTCTGCAGTACGGGCTTGTCGAAGCCGTAGTACTCACGCAGGCGATCCAGTTGTGCCTCGGAAATGGCCATACCCTGCCCCGCCATTTGCGAGCCGCCGCCGGACAGGTTCATCTGCTGGGTTTCCATGATGGCGCGTTCGAGCGGGCCGCCCGGCACCAGGCGGGTAATGGCGAAGACGATAATGGTCACGCCAATGAGTGTGGGGGGAACGAGCAACAGGCGTCTGAGAAAGTAGTCGCGCATGCGATGTCCGGTGTCGCCTCGGTCGTGTTCCCTGCTGTACGGTGCGCCAGCGTGACGTTGGATGGTGCCACAAAGCCACCCTCGGGCAAAGCGTTGGTCGCGATCTCATCCGCTCTGGCGCCTGCCGCGTAAGCCATGACATTGTGGGCGGTGTGAAAACACCCTGTAGGGATAGAGGTAAACGATGCCAGAAGGCCCTGAGATCCGACGTGCGGCGGACAGGATTGCTGCTGTACTGGAGGGGCGCAGGGTGGAAACCGTGCGGGTCGGTTTGCCGCGCCTGCAAAAAGTGGCGGCACAGTTGCAGGGTCACAGGGTGCAGGCAGTGGAAACCCGGGGCAAGGCCATGTTGGTGCACTTCGAGCACGGTCTCACCGTGTATTCACACAATCAGCTCTACGGGGTCTGGCGCGTGGTGTCAGGGCACGCGTTGCCCGAGAGCAGGCGTTCCCTGCGCCTGTTGCTGCAAACCGCAACTGACTCCGCCATTCTTTACAGCGCCTCGGATATCAGCGTATGGCCAGTAGAGGAGCTCGGGCTGCATCCTTTTCTGGCCCGTCTGGGCCCCGACATCATGGCCGCGGACCTTGCCTGGCGGACGATAGCGCAGCGCCTGCAGAGCCCGCAATTCACCGGCCGCAAACTCGCCAGCCTGTATCTGGACCAGGGTTTCCTTGCCGGCATCGGCAATTATTTGCGCAGCGAAATCCTGCATGCAGCTTCCCTCCATCCGCTGCGGCGGGCGGCGAGCCTGAGCCCCGGTGAGCGTGGCCGACTGGCGCGCGCGACGCTGGCTATCAGTCGGCGCAGCTACCACACGGGAGGCGTGACCCTGGCGGCACCGCTGGCGCGATCGCTGCAGCGCCGTGCGCTGGAGTGGGAGCAGCGCCGGTTTGCCGTGTTTGGGCGTGCGGAGTCACCCTGCTACCGCTGCGGCAGCCGCATTGTTCGCAGGGAGTTCAATAGCCGGCGCCTTTACTTCTGCCCTGTATGCCAAGTGGAGTGATGGCCGGCGGGCGAGCTGCACCCGCTTGCTAGCGGCTGCTGTTCAGGCGCTGTTGGCGTCGCCAGTCCCAGGGTGGCATCGGATCATCGGCCGCCCATAGACCTCGTCGCGCCGAGCGCGCGTCGCGTTCGGCGGCCTCCAGGGCGTGCTCCTGGCGCGCGAAATACTGATACCACCAGGCGTGGCCCTGCTGCACCATTGCCAGGTTCACGTTGCGCCCTTCGGCATATACCGTGCCGACCTTGCGGCCGTAGTCGTCCTCTTCAATGACCACCACGCCGAGGCTTTTTCCCGACACCAGCGCGACCAGCGCCTCCCGGGCGCGATCGCCGTGGGGCTGGTCCCTCTCGGGTGCGTCAATGCCGTAAAAACGCACCTTGTGCTGCGTGTTGCCTGCATCCAGCAGCGACAGGGTATCGCCATCGGCGATCCTGACCACGCGGCCGGTGAGGTCGAACTGTGTGGGCGCTTGCCCCTCGCGCGCGGCGCCTGCGGTTTCCAGCGAGTCCACCGCCTTGCCCCAGCCAGTGTCTTCTCCACGAGTGCCGGAGAATGTGTCCAGTGCCTGTCTGTGCCAGTTGATTTCGCCGTCGGTCGCGAGCTGGAACAGGCTGAGGCCCAGCAACACCACGGCGATGCGCACCAGATTACGGGGGGAGAGCATGGAGAAGCGTTTCATAGGCGTGGCGTGTGTCGGGTCAGGTGGCACTATACCGCAGCCGTTGGCGCGAGCGCACGGCGGCACGGCACTGGGTTTCAGGCCTTCAGCGAGCTCGGCGTCATACTCAGGGTCTCCCCTTCGCTGCTCACCATGATTTCGCCGTCACTGATGGTGCACTGCAACTGCAGCCCCGGGCGGGCCATGTCTGCCAGGCTGCGCAGGCTGCTGTCGTCAACCTGCCAGACGCTGAGATGTTTGAACCGTTCCAGGGCGGCGCCGTGCTTCTGCCACCACACCGGTACCGCGCGGTCGCCGTAAGTGTATAGAATCACTTTCTGCCCGCGCGAACAGGCCTTGCGCAACCGGTCAGGGTCGGGCGTGCCGAGCTCGATCCACAGCTCGATGCTACCCGTGAGGTCTTTCTGCCACAGGTCGGGCTCGTCGTCGGTGCTGATACCGCGGCCAAAGCTCAACTGCTCGTTGGCATGCAGGGCAAACGCCAGAACGCGCAGCATCATGCGCTCCTCAGTCTCCGAGGGGTGGCGCGCCAGTGTGAGTGGAAAATCGCCATAGACGTGACGGTCGAGGTCGGCGACGTTGAGGTCCATTTTGAAAATGGTCGATTTCAGGGCCATGGTACGGAACTGCTCGTGAGGCGGGTGGGCACTATAGCCCAGCGCAGCGGCTCAGGCACGCGGCACTTCAGGCACGCGGCACGGTGTTGCGGGCGCGCAGGCGTGGTACCAGCGCCGGTGTCCGCGCCTTGTAGGCCTGCCAGTCCGGGTTTTGCCCCCAGCGTTGTTCCGCCTTGCGCTCCAGCAGCGGTATGCCGCTGACCCGGGTCAACAGCAGAAACACGAACAGCGGTGAGATCAGCGTGGCCCACTGCCAGCCTGCAAGTGTCGGCAGGGCCATCAGTGCAATGCCCAGCCAGAGGAGGATCTCACCGAAGTAATTGGGGTGGCGGGAGTAGGCCCAGAGCCCTGTACTGATGAAGCGCTCCTCGCCGTTTGTGTGTCGAAAACGCCGCTTCTGCTGGTCGGCGACCACCTCCACCACAAAGCCGAACAGCCATAGGGCGAACCCGGTGATCGCCAGGCCTCCGGGTTCGGCTGCACGCCCGCTGGTGATGGCCGCCAGTGCGCAGCCGGCCGTAATCACCACCCAGAGCCCCTGCAGGGTCCAGGTGAACAGGAAACGGCCGGCATAGGGCTTGATCCGGTCGAAGCGGGAGTCTTTGCCATCGGCGCGAATGCGCAGAAACAGGAAGCTGCCCAGGCGCAGTGCCCACAGGCTGATGCAGCCTGCCAGCAACAGGCCCAGCGCGTTCTGGTCGGGTGTCAGGGCCACGGCCAGCCAGGTGACTGACAGGTAGGTGAGGGCGCCGGTCAGGTCGTAGAAGGCTTCGGTTTGCAGTCGCCAGGCAGGGAGGAAGGCCAGCCACTGGATTGTGAACGCCAGCAATGCACACAGGGCGAACACCGGTATTCCCTGCCAGCTCGTGCCGGTGTGGCTGCCCGCGGCGGCCATACCCAGGCCGAGACCGAGAACAACGCCAAAACGTAGCAGTGTTTGCCCCATGCCGGTATCTCCGCAGTGCTCGTGGGGCCCCGTGTTCGGCGCCCATCCTGAAGGGCAAGACTAGCACAGGCATTTTCAGGCAGGGCCGCTTCAGGCAGGGCCGCTCCAGGCAGGGCCGGCCGAAAGTTTTGCCCTGCGCGGGTGTTCACGGAGATAATGCGGGCTGTTCTCCAATCGAGGAATGCTCATGACAGATGCTCCTTCAACGCCTGCCCCTGCCGAGGTGTTTGCTGAACAGGTCGTGTGGATTACCGGCGCCTCCAGTGGCATTGGGGCGGCGCTGGCTGTCGAGTTTGCTGCCGCAGGTGCGCGGCTGGTGTTGTCGGCGCGCCGCCGTGACAGGCTGGAGTCAGTGCGTCAACAGTGCATTGAGGCGGGAGCTTTCCCCAACGATGTGCTCGTGCAGCCGCTGGATGTGGCCGCCGCCGAGGCCATGCCGGCCGCGGTCGATGGCGTGCTGGCGCACTTCGGCCAGATTGATCTGCTGATCAACAACGCGGGTATTTCCCAGCGCTCGATTTGCCTGGACACAGACCTTGACGTCTATCGCCGCCTGTTCGAGGTGGACGTGCTGGGGCAGATTGCCCTGACCAAACAGGTGCTGCCGCACATGGTTGCGCGCGGCCAGGGGCGTATCGCAGTCACGGCCAGCGTGGCCGGCAAGGTGGGGGCGCCTTTGCGCACCGGCTATTGTGCGGTCAAGCATGCAGTAATGGGTTTCTTTGACGCCTTGCGCACCGAAGTGGCGCACCTGGGTGTCAAGGTGACGACCATAGTGCCGGGTTACATTCGCACCGATATTGCCCGACAGGCGCTGACAGGCAGTGGCGCCGAGGCGGGCGATGTTGAAGACGATGTCGACAATGGCATGGATGTCGTCGAATGTGCCCGGGTGATACTGCAGGGCTTCTGCAACGGCACGGAAGAAATCGAGGTGGGCAATGGGCCAGAAATGGGCCTGCTGGAATTGAAGCGCAAGGACCCACTGGCGACATTCAGGGTCCTTGAGGGCATGGCTACTGAGGTGCTGGCGCGCAGCCGCCCCTAGACGTCGGGGTTGCCACAGGCAGTGGGGCCGCTGCGCGGCGCTTATGCAGTGGTGGGGGCCCCCAGAATCTGCGCGACGAATTGCAGGTGTTCGGCGGCTTCGTGCCCCAGTGGCGTGAGGAAGCCGCCATCTTCCTGGTCGATCAGGCCCTTGCCGTACAGGCGCTGCGCCGCCGCAATCATCTCCGGATTCGCATTGCTGTGCACCTTGAGGCCCACTTGCGCGCTGCTCAGGTCGAACTTCAGCAGCAATTCGATTTCCTCTATCTGTTCTCTGGGCAGGGTCATGGTCTTCTCTCGTATGAGCGGGCTTTCAGCATAGCGGAAATACGCCGTGGCCGCGCGCACAGCGGTTGCGAATGCGAGTCACTCGAAGCGCTGCGCAATGGGCACCGGCTCCAGGCGCACAATGGCCGAGGGTTTCGCACCTCTATCGTCCAGCGCGAGGTAGAGATATCCGTCCGGTCCGGTGCGCACGTCGCGCAGGCGCCCGATGTCGCGCGCGAGGGTCTCCTCGTGTACAACCTTGCCGTCCTCCATGCCCAGCAATGTCAGTTGCTGTCCGGACAGGCCGCCGGCAAACAGGTACCCGTCCCAGTTGGGGAAGGCGCTGCCCCGGTACAGTGCCAGGCCGGAGGTGGCAATCGAGGGCACCCAGATCTTCAGCGGCTGTTCCATGCCGTCTGCGTGTGTGGTGGCGTGAATGGTGGTGCCGACGCCGTAGTTGACACCGTAGCCGATCACAGGCCAACCGTAGTTTGCGCCGGGTGTAATGCGGTTCAGCTCATCGCCCCCCTGGGGGCCGTGCTCGGTGATCCACAGGGTGCCGCTCGCGCGATCCAGGGCCATGCCCTGCGGGTTGCGGTGGCCGTAACTCCAGATCTCCGGCAGTGCCTTGGCGTCCTGCACGAACGGGTTGTCGGCAGGTATGCGACCGTCGTCGTGCAAACGGACGATCACGCCGTGATGATCCGAGAGCTGCTGTGCGGGATGCGCGGCCAGGTCGCCTGTGGGCGGTACCTGGCGGTCGCCCACGCTGATGAACAGATAGCCCTGCTCGTCAAACGCCAGGCGGGAACCGTAGTGCCCGCGGCCGCGGGACTGCGCCACGAAAACCTCTTCCACATCGCTCAGTGCGCCATTGCTATAGCGGCCGCGAATGACCGCCGTGGTGGACTCTTCATCCTCCAGCGGCTTCGAGTAGGACAGATAGAGCAGACGATTGCTGGCAAAGTCCGGGTGCAGAACGACATCCAGCAGGCCCCCCTGGCCCTCGTAGAAGACCTCCGGCACGCCGCTCACAGGCTGCTCCAGCAAGCGGCCCTCGCGCACAACGCGCAGGCGCCCCGGCTGTTCTGTCACCAGCATATCGCCGCCGGGCAGGAACGCCATGGACCACGGGCGAACCAAGCCGTCCACCACCGGCACTATGCGGTAGTCATGGTAAGTGGAATGGCGGACTTCCTGAGATTGAGCGGAGGCAGCGCCGGCAAACAGCAGCAGGGCGCAGGGGAGTAGTGTTCTGGCTAGGGCTCGCATGAGTCTCTCTCAGTGACAGTTCGGAGCACAGTATAGCGACTTGTGTACGGATTCTCGAAGTCTCCCAAGGCCAGATGGATCTTGCTTCCTGTACCTGCGGGTGTAAGTATCGTCGGTAATCGTTCCGGATGTGTGGTGTCATGTTGTTGCGCGCGGTTGTTGTTGTAGTTTGCCTGCTGGGCTGTGTTTCGGTCCGGGCGGAAGAAGGTTTTGCGGCTTGCCTGGAGGCCCTGCAGGGACAGGCGCGAGCAGCTGGAGTGGCAGCGCAGATTGTGGATGATGTGGTGCCTACGCTGCAGCAGCAGGCGCGTGTGCTGGAGCTGGACGGCAAGCAGCCGGAATTCGTCCAGACCTTCGCCCAGTATTTCAATGCGCGGGTGTCCGAGAGCCGCATCGAGCAGGGGCGGGCGCTGTACGCGCAACACCGCGAGTTCCTTGCACAGCTACAGCGGGAATACGGCGTACCCGGTCATTACCTCGTCGCCTTCTGGGGTTTGGAGACCAATTTCGGTTCCTATCTCGGCCGCATGCCCACGCTCGACTCACTGGCGACCCTGGCCTGCGACACCCGCCGCGCCGATTTCTTTGGCACTGAATTCATCGCCGCACTGCAGTTGCTGGAGCGGGAGGGCTTGAGCCCTGTCGACATGCAAGGCTCATGGGCTGGCGCTGTGGGACACACCCAGTTCATGCCCTCCAACTATCTGCGCTATGCGGTTGACGGAGACGGCGATGGCCAAATCAACCTGTGGCGCAGCGAGCGCGACGCCCTGGCGTCCGGCGCGCGCTTCCTGCGCGATCTGGGCTGGGTTCCAGCGCTGCGCTGGGGCCGTGAAGTGCGTCTGCCAGCGGGGTTTCGCTACGAGCTGGCACTGTCCGGCGAGGCCTTGCCGCTCGCCGAGTGGGCGCGTCTGGGGGTGATGCGCAGTGACGGCGCAGCCCTGCCCACCGCGGAGCTGCAGGCGTCGCTGCTGGTACCCGCCGGCGCGTCGGGACCGGCGTTTCTCGTGTATGACAATTTCGACGTGATCATGCGCTGGAACCGCTCCGAGTCCTACGCCCTGTCGGTGGGGCATTTGGCAGACCGTATCGCCGGCGCCGGGCCTCTGCAGCAGGCGCCGCCGGGGGGGCAGCAGCCGCTGGCGCGCGCGGATGTGCTGGCTCTGCAGCAGGGGCTGAATGCACTGGGTTTCGACGCCGGCGCCGAGGACGGCCTGTTCGGCTCGGGAACACGCGCCGCCCTCAGTCGCTTCCAGCGCAGCGTGGGCGCCGTGGCTGATGGGTACCCCAGCGCGGAGATCCAGCAGCGCCTGCAGGAGGCAGCACACGGCACCATGCAGGAGCCTGCGGGGGAGGGCTAGCTCTCCAGCGTCGGCCGTAACATGTCATCGTGCTCGGCCATGTTCCAGGGCAGGCTGGCTGGGGAGATATGCAGGAAATGCAGGTGTTTCTCCAGCTGGTCGAGGATGTCCGTGATGATGTCGTGCTGGTCGAAGCCGTAGATGTCATAGGACTGTCCGCCCCGGCGCAGGAACACTTCGGCGCGGTAGTAATGCGCAACGTCCGCGCCGTGATGTGTCATCTCCGGGAACGCGTAGTGGGGCAGGCTGTGCTCCAGCAGGCGAATCTCGTAGATGAAGTCCACGGCCTCCTCTTTGGTCACCTCCAGCCACAGCCGGGCGGGCGCTTCCTCTTCATGCAGCGTTGCGTGCCAGCCCTGCTTGTCGAGTTCGCGCTGTACACGCCACATGGCCTTGCGCACAGTCGTGGTAACGAACTGCTCAACGTCTTCCCTGCCGGGGAATGTAACCAGCCCCGCCAAACGTCGCCGCCACAGGCCGCGGCCTGTGGTGCCGGACAGGCGGGTTTGCACGCCGGTGTTCAGGCTGGTGTGGTGGTGGCCCTCAATGACCAGCGCACGCCACATGCCCAGCGCCGCGGCAATCATGATCAGGGAAAACGGCAGGGCACTGGCGATGGTCATGGTTTGCAGTGCGCCGAGGCCGCCGGCGAGCAGGAGCGCCGCCGCGACAGCGCCTTCGCTGCTGGCCCAGAACACGCGCTGCCAAACCGGCGTCACAGGAGCGCCCCCTGAGGCGAGGGAATCAATCACCAGTGAACCGGAGTCTGAGGAGGTGACAAAGAAGGTGACGATAAGAATCACCGTCAGGAACGAGACCACTGCAGAAAAGGGCAGCCGTTCGAACAGCTTGAACAGCGCCACGGCATGGTCTGCCTGCACTTCGCCGATCAAGGTGTGATAGCCCTCGTTCATGATCAGGTGCAGGGCGGTGTCGCCGAAGATGGAAAACCACATGAAGGTGAATATCGTGGGTACGAACATCACGCCCACGACAAATTGCCGGATGGTGCGACCGCGGCTGATTTTGGCAATGAACAGGCCGACGAAGGGCGCCCAGGCAATAGTCCAGCCGAAGATGAACAGGGTCCAGTTGCCAATCCAGTCACTGCGCGAATAGGCCTGCAGGTTGAAAGTGCGCTCGACGATGTGGTTCAGGTAGCTGCCGGTGTTTTGCAGGAAGCTCTCCAGAATGTGCACCGTGGGGCCCACACTGAACACGAACAACATCAGCGCCACTGCCAGTGCCATGTTGAGGATGGATAGCCGCTTGACGCCCTTGTCCATGCCGGCCACCACGGAAAAGATCGCCAGCCCGGTGATGACCACGATGGCGATGATCTGCACGGTGACGTTGACGGGAATCTGCGGCCACAGGTAGTTGATGCCGGCGTTGATCTGCGCGACCGACAGCCCCAGCGTGGTGGCAATGCCGAACATGGTGCCGAGGATCGCGAACACATCCACCGCGTGGCCGATCGGCCCGTGGATACGGTCGCCGATCAGCGGGTAGAGCGCCGAGCGGATGGACAGGGGCAGGCCGTGACGGAAGGCAAAATAGGCTAGCACCAGGCCCACCAGCCCGTAAATGGCCCAGATGTGAAAGCCCCAGTGGAAAAAGGCAATCTGCATGGCCTGGCGCGCCGCGTTCACCGTTTCTGCGGCGCCCGCGGGTGGGGATGAGTAATGCAGCACGGGCTCGGCGACGCCGAAAAACAGCAGCGCAATGCCGTAGCCCGCGGAAAAGAGCATGGCGAACCAGGCGGGGAAGCTGTACTGCGGGTCGGCGTGGTCTGGCCCCAGCTTGATATTGCCCCAGCTACTGAAGGCCACCACAACAATGAACATCAGGAAGAATGCCACCGACAACATGTAAAACCAGCCGAAGGTGGTGGTAATCCAGGCCAGGGACGAACTGAACAATTGTCCCGCGAGATCCGGGCTGCTGATAGTGCCGACAACAAGCAGCACAATCACCACGAGCGCCGGAATAAACACCGGAAGCAGGACTGTAGAGCGGGGTATTACGGCGGTTTGCGCCTCGTTCATGCAGGGTTCCTCAGCCCGCACTCAAGGTCGGACTCAATTCACGGGAGCGCCAAGCAGGGTAGCAGACGGGGCCGCACAGGTGTACCGCGGCAAAGTGGGGCGCAGTGGGCAATTCTGTTACTGTGCAGCTTCGCCTGCTCCCCTGCGTTCCTGCCGGGGCGTTCGAGTTGATAACGGAGACCCCCGATGACTGTTCCCGAGAACCGCCAATTCCGCCTCAAGGCGCGCCCCACTGGCCGCATTGAGCGCAGCCATTTCGATTTTGCCACCCAACCCGCGCCTGAACCGGGCCCGGGGCAGGCACTGGTGCGGGTGCAATACCTCAGTCTGGATCCGACCAACCGTATCTGGATGAGTGACATGGACCAGTACATGCCGCCGGTTGCCATTGGTGAAGTGATGCGCGGTGGCGGCATTGGTGTGGTGGTGAAGTCCGAGTCCGACCGCTATCAGGTGGGCGATCATGTCATGGGCCTGACTGGCTGGCAGGACTATTGCCTGGCTGATGAGGGGGAGAATGCCATGGCGGTACTGCCCGCCAACCTGCCCATTCCGCTGTCGGCGATGCTCGGTGCCTGCGGTATGACCGGGCTGACTGCGTACTTCGGCTTACTGGAGTTGGGCCGTCCCCAGGTCGGAGAGACAGTGTTGGTGTCCGCCGCTGCCGGTGCGGTCGGTTCGGTGGTCGGGCAGATCGCGAAGATTCGCGGCTGCCGCGCTGTCGGGATTGCCGGCGGCGAAGAGAAGTGCCGCTATCTGCTGGATGAACTCGGTTTCGACGCGGCGGTGGATTACAAAGCCAGCGACTGGCGTGAACAGCTGGCGGCAGCCACTCCGGACGGTATCGACGTCAATTTCGAGAACGTGGGGGGCGAGATCATGGAAGCGGTGATGGCGCGGATGAACCTGTTCGGGCGCATGCCCCTGTGTGGCATGATCTCCGGCTACAACAGCGGCGAACCGATGCGCGCGGATTTCTCATCCATCCTCATGCGTCGTATTGAAGTGCGTGGCTTCATTGTCTCTGACTTCATGGACCGTTTCCCAGCCGCTACGCAAGAGCTGGCAACGTGGTACCTCGAGGGCCGCCTGAAGCATCAGGAAACCGTGATCGATGGCCTGGAGCAGGCCCCCGAGGTGGTCAACCTGCTGTTCGACGGCGGCAACAGGGGCAAGCTGGTGGTGCGGGTCAGCGACGACTGACGCAACCGACGCCCAGTGCACTCTTCAGGCGGGCAATTTCCCCCGGGTTGAGCAGCGGGTCGCCGGTGCGCTGGCGCCACTGCATCAGCGCCGCCTGCATATTGCCCAGGCGCTGCGCCTGAGACGGTTTCTGCGCCAGGTTGCTGGTTTCGAACGGATCGTTGTGCAGGTCATAGAGTTCGAATTCCGGCGGGTGGAACAGGTTGCGGTAGGTCGGGTTCCAGCCGGGTGCCGGGCGCACCGTAGGGCTCAGGCGTGTATTGCCGATATAACTCAGGGGGTTGCGGCAGGCGCTGTCGAGGTTGTGGATCAACTTGTAACGCGCCGTGCGCACGGCGCGCCGTGGGTAGAAATGCTCCGGTGCGTGCGCGTTGTACTCTGCAAACAATACGCCGCGCCATTGCGCGGGTGTAGTGCCGCCGAGTAGTGGGCGCAATGAGCGACCTTCGGTGCGCGGCGGGGTTATCCGCGCAGCTTCCAACAGGGTGGGCATCAGGTCCACCGTCGATACCAGCGCCTCGCTGCGCAGTCCCGCGCGGCTGGTGCCCGGCCAGTGAATGAACAGCGGCACGGCCACGCCCGCCTCGTAGGCAGTGGTTTTGGCGCGACTGAAGGGCGCTCCGTGGTCGCTGACAAAGACCACCACGGTGCGGTTAAGCACCCCCGCGCGCTTCAGTTCCTGGAGTAGCAACCCCACCCCGGTATCCAGCCGGCTGATGCCGTTGTAGTAGGAGGCGACTTCGCTGCGAATCTGCGGGCTGTCGATACCCAGAAATGGCAGCGGGGTAGCATCCTCGGCGGTATAGGGGGCGACGGGCAGCCCCAGGAACTGGTCTGCCTCGCTGTCGTAGGGGCGGTGCGGATCGAAGTAGTTCACGTAGAGGAAAAAGGGCTTTGTGCCTCGCTGGCGGACAAAGTCGCCCGCCACCCGGGCGACGCGGCGCACATCGCGGCTTTCTATGGCGCCGTTCTGGTCGTTCCAGCGCCGGTCGAACGGAAACGCCGCGGGCGGGTCGATGTGAAGCTTGCCGATAATACCGTTGAAATAACCCGCCGAGCGCAACAAGCCGGGCAGTGTGGCGAGCCCTGGTCGCAAGCGGAATTCTTCATGCTGACCGGCCAGGCCGATCTGTCCGTGCTGGTGTGGATAGAGCCCGGTGAGCATGGATGCCCGCGATGAACTGCAGGATGCCTGCGTGACCCAGGCGCGCTCGAAGACCACACCCTGGGCCGCCAGCGCGTCCAGGTTGGGTGTCTGCGCCAGTGGATCGCCGTAGGCGCCGAGAGACTTGCCCAGGTCGTCCGCGGTGATAAGCACAATGTTCAGGCGCTGCGCCTGCACTGGCGAGAAGTTCTGTTCTGGCAGACTGATGCCCGCAGCGTTTGGTGCCGCCGCGCAAAGCCACAGCAGCAGGCCGGGTAGCCAGGAGAGGCGGTGCATGGAATGGGTTCTCGTCAGTCGCAGCGGCGTTCAGAAGGTGGTGTGTCCAGCAGGGACTGCAGGAGCACGGGACGGTCAGTCATTATAGCATCGACCCCCAGCGCCATCATCTGCAGCATGTCTTCGCAGGCATTGATGGTCCACACCTGAACGGCCAGGTTGGCGGCGTGTGCGTCGGCAACAAAATCCTCGTTCACAACCTGCAGGAAAAAGCCGTCGGGCAGCTGCCCGTCGCCGGTAATCTGGCTGGTGTCAGGTGGCACCTGGAAGGAAACGTGCTCCGGCACCGGCGGGATTATGCCGGGCCCCTGTGCGGCCAGTACCAGACCAGTGCCCTGGCCCAGTGGTACGGAGGTGGGGATGCAGGGCGCAGCCTGCTTGAAGGCCGTGGCGGCTTCGTCGACGAATGACGCCGCGATGATGTCGCTTGTGCGCCCGTAGCGCAGCAGCAAGGTTGCGATCTGTTGTTCGTAGTCGCCGATGCCGTCCAGGTCGGGTTTCAATTCCACGTTCAGCAGACTCCCCGCAAAGCGCTGTAGTGCCTCCTCCAGGGTGGGGATACGGAAATCTTCACGACTGTATCCGGCGGGTGGCGGGCGATCGCCGGTGGCGATACCGCGAAACACGTAGTCGGCCTCCGGCCGATCGCGCGGTGTGCCAGCGCCAGGCACAAACCAGTACGCGGCGTCGAGCTCGCGTAGCTCAGCCAGCGTCAGGTCCACAACCTGCCCCTGGCCATTGGTCGTGCGATCCACGCTCAGGTCGTGCAGAATCACCAGTTCGTTATCGAGGGTCTGGTAAACGTCCATTTCCAGCACGTCGGCGCCAATCGTGGCCACCTCGGCGTAGGCATACAGCGTGTTTTCGGGGAAGTCGATAACACCGCCACGGTGCGCGTAGTTGAGCGGATCGGCGCCGAACACGCGCCAGGGATTGGGTTCTTTCAGCGCCGGGCTTGTGCACTGTGCATCGTCGTTGGCGATGGTGCCCAGCGCCGCCTCCCCGGTGGCTTCGGCGTTGCCGTCAACGGTGTAAACCAGGCGCAGCGTCTTGGCCGGCTCGTCAGCGGCGTTGCCAAACACATCAACGGTGATAGCGGCGCTGAGTGTCCCCGGCTCGAGGGTGACTTCACCGTCGGCAGGCAGGAAGTCGATATCGGGCTGTGCGCTGTCGGCCTCTGTGCGGTAACGCACACGCACGGGGGCCGGCTGAGCCTCGGTCATGCTGACCCGGAAGCGGAGCGCATTCATTTCCCCGGGCGCACCCTCGGGGATGGCGGTGGGCGCTATGCTCAGAGATGAGGGCGCCACTGGTGGCGGTGGCGGCCTATCACTGCCATCGGAGCAGCCAGCCAGTAAAGCAATGACGACAGGAAAAAACAGCGATCGGAATGTATTCACAGTGAAGGGTTCCTTGGCAGGAGGCGCATGACGCTACGCAATTTCCGTGACAATCTCTCGCGTCTCGTTAGCGAATAGCGACCGGGTTGATGATGGCTTGTACGGCACCGACAAAGCGCGGCTGCCCGAGCACAAACAGGAACTCCTGCACCTGGTCCGCCACCAGGGCGCGCGTGTCCATGTTTTCCAGCACGTAAACGCCCTGGCGTGCGAGCAGTTCCTGGTGTGCCGGGAACAGTTCATCGGCTTTGTCGCCGGGCAGGGCGTCGAGCCCCCAGGTGTCGGCCCCGACCGCCACCACGCCAAGCTCTCCCAGGTAGCGCGCGCCGTCCTCACCGAGGCCGGGTTCGCCCGCCATGAATCGGGCCGGGTCGCTGTCGGCGATAGACAGCCAGCCGGTATGGAACAGCACCACGTCACCCTGTTTCAGGCGCACATTCTGGGCGCTGGCGGCGGCCTTGATGTCGTCACTGTTGAACACAGTGCCAGCATCCAGCACGGGTTGGTTGAAGTGCGCGGCCATGTTCAAGAGGACGCCGCGGCTGACGATGGGAGGCAGGCGGTCGATGCTGAACGTGGTCAGGCCAGTCACCGTGACGAATTCGCTGGCGTGCTTGCCGTTGTAGTAGCGATGATCGATGCCGAGGTGGCCGAGGCCATCGATCTGGCTGCCGATGCCCATCCAGGTTTGCAGCAGGTCGTCGTTGGAGGTAATGCGATTCGATGCCATCGGTGTGCCCAGGCCGTCATCCAGCTGCAGCACTGTCATGGCGTAGCGGCGCGGCCCGTAGGCGGGTGAGTTTGGCCCTGTCGGTACGCCCAGGGCGTAGGTTTTACCGGTGGTAACCAGCCGCGCGGCCTCCACGACAATCTCCGGTGAGAGGAAGTTGATGGCGCCCAGAGTGTCATCCGCGCCGTGGCGAGAGGGGTACCAGTCATCCGCCAGTGCCGGGGTGGTGAGCAACAGTGCTGCCAGAAGTGTTCGCAGTTGAGCCTTGCGTGAAGCTTGCATGCCGAGGTTCCTCAGTCTTGTTATCGTTGCGGCCTGTAGTCCTCAGCCGCTCTGGGATAGCATACGGTGCCTGACCCCGTCGACCAAGAGGATTCACCCGTCATGAAAATCATTGTTGCGCTGCTGTCCGCGCTACTGGCCGCCTGCCAGGCGGGTGCGCCGGTGCCCCAGGCCTCAGCCCCGGCGGTGAGCGCCTGCGATATGAGCGAGAACCTGCTGGGCAATCCGGGTTTTGCCAGTGAGGGTGAAAGCGGTTCCCGGCGCCCCTGGTCCGGCTCACAGCACGCCGGCGAGCCCTCTTTCACCACGCAAGTGGATGACGGCGTGTTGACGATCGAGAAAATTGCCACCCAGCCGTGGTTCAAGTTCAGCCAGGCCCCCAGAGCCCGTCCCTTGCGAGGCGAGCAGTTGCTGTTTCAGGCGGAGCTGAAACTGGCGCTGGATACCCATGAGGTTATCCACGGTTTCAAGCGTGGCGGCGGTGCGCAGATTCTTATCTGGGGCGACCCTGACCCGGTGATGGGAGGTGACCGCCTGATGCTGGAGAGCACCCTGGAGCACGAGCCGCATCTGGGGCAGACGGACTGGTTCACGGTACGTATCCCGGTGAGTGTCCCGGCAACGGCCACGCGGATGAACGTGGGCTTTGTGCACCAGGCCAACGGGGTGATGCAGGTACGTAATCCCGGCCTGTATCGCTGTGCCCCGTGAGCCTGCGTTGCCGCCTGCAGGCGCTTCTGCTGCATATCCCGCTGACCTGGCTGGCAGCGACTGCGAGCGCTGAGCAGGTCGCCATGCCCGTGGGCTTTGCCGAGGTGCTGGCAACACCGTCAGCACCGCACAGTGGGCAGTTTGCCTATGGTGAGGCACAGAGCCAGTACGCCCGGTTCTGGCGGGCGTCTGTTGCCCATGAACCGGCCCCGGTGGTGGTTCTGGTGCACGGCGGTTGCTGGCTGCAGGCGTACGACGTGGCACATATCGCGCCGCTGGCCAGCGCGCTTGCCGCGGCGGGTTTCGCGGTATGGGCGCCTGAATACCGGCGGCTGGGTGAGCCCGGCGGCGGCTGGCCGGGCAGTGCCGAGGATGTGCTGGTGGCGGTTAAGGCGCTGCGTGAACTGCGCCCGGCCCATGTGGACCTGCAACGCGTGGTGCTTGCCGGGCACTCCGCGGGCGGTCAGCTCGCGCTGTGGGCGAGTGCAGCGTTACCCGGCGATGGCGAGGCTGGCCTGCGGGTGCGCGGGGTCGTCGGGCTTGCGGCCATCACCGACCTTCACGACTATGCAGCGGGCAATAACAGCTGCCAGCAGGCCGCTGTGCGCTTTCTCGGCGGACAGCCCGACCAGGTGCCCGCGCATTATGCTGCCGCGTCCCCGCGGGACTTGACCCTGCCGCAGGCGACCATTCTGCTGCATGGCAGTGCCGACCCCATTGTGCCTCTCACGCAGGCACGGGCGATCACCGCAGCTGACATGCGGGTTGTGGAGGGAGCGGGCCATTTCGACCTGATTCACCCGGGTACAGCCGCTTTCCCCGCGCTTGTGCGGGCACTGAACGATGTGCTGGAGCAACCATGAAAGACGCCACCTCACTGGATGCAGACGATGCCTTGGGGTATCTGCGCGGGCGTTTTCAGCTGCCCGCAGACACCGTCTACCTCGACGGTAACTCACTCGGTGTGCTGCCGGCTGCCGTACCGGCGCGGCTGGCGCAGTTAGTTCGCGACGAGTGGGGCCAGGATCTCATCAGCAGCTGGAATCGCCACGACTGGATCGGGATGCCGGTTGCCGTTGGCGAAAAAATTGCCGGGCTGCTCGGCGCTGGTCCCGGGCAGGTAATTTGCTGCGACAGTATTTCGGTCAACCTGTTCAAGCTGCTCACCACCGCGCTGCAGTTGCGGCCCGGGCGCACCGTGATTCTCAGCGAAGAGGGCAACTTCCCCACCGATCTGTACCTCACCCAGGGCATCAGTGACCTGCTCGGTACGGCGCGCTGCTCGGTGCGCAATGTGCCGCCGGAGCAGTTGATCAGCGCCATGGACGAGGATGTCGCCGTGGTCATGCTCACTCAGGTGAATTTCCGCGACGGACGCCTGCTCGATATGCAGGCCCTGACGCATGCGGCGCATGACCGGGGCATCCTTGTCCTCTGGGACCTGGCCCATAGCGCCGGTGTGCTGCCGATTGAACTGGATGCGTGGCAGGTGGATATGGCGGTGGGCTGCGGCTACAAGTTCCTCAATGGCGGGCCGGGCGCGCCGGCCTTCGTCTACCTGGCATCGCGTCATCAAAACCAGGTGGCGCAGCCGCTGTGTGGCTGGCTGGGACATGCGCAGCCTTTTGCCTTTGAGCCGGGTTATCGCCCCGCGGCGGGGGTGCAGTGCTACCTTGCCGGGACCCCGGGCATCCTCGGTATGGCCGCCCTGGACACAGCTCTGGACTGTTTTGCGGGTGTGTCGATGACCGCCCTGCGCGCAAAGTCGCTTGCGCTCTCCAGCTATTTCATCGACGGCCTGCAGGAAGAACTGCACGGTGGGGTGCTGCGCCTGCTGACGCCGCGGGATGCGGCGCGCCGTGGCAGTCAGGTGGCGCTGTCGCACCCTCAGGCCTGGGGCGTGTCCCAGGCCCTGATTGCCGCCGGGGTGATTGTCGATTTCCGTGAGCCGGACGTGGTGCGTTTCGGGTTTGCACCGCTGTACAACAGCTTCTCTGACGTGGCCTATGCGCTTGACCGGTTGCGGCACATTCTCGCCACCGAGGCCTACCGCGATGCACGCTTCAGTGAGCGCCCCCGGGTCACTTGAATACCCTCTCGTCCCGGCTGCTGCTATCCTGCCGCTGCCGCGACCCTGCCTGCCGGAGACTGCCATGCCCTGCTTATTGCGCCACCGAGCCCTGCTCATTGCCGTTGCTTTTTTTTCACCGCTTGCCTGGACGGCGGAGGCCCGCGAGCAACTGCACACACTGCTGGATGATTACTGGGCGCGCGCGACGCAGGAGCAGGTGTTCTTTCGTACCGACCCGGACGCTTTCCGCCCCGCAGGCAAATTACCCGACCTGAGCCCGGCGGGCCGCGAACGGCGTCGCCAGTTCAATGCAGAGATGCTGGAGCGGCTGGACGGAATTGATGCCGGCGCGCTCACCGGCCAGGATGCCATCAGCGCGCGACTGTTCCGCTACGAGCGTGAGACGGAACGCGCGAGCTACGGCTACCAGGACCACCTGTTCCCTATCACCAGCCTGTTCGGTTACCACAGTTACTTCGCCAATGCGCCGGCGAACATGCCCTTTGGGACGCTTGCGGACTACGAACAGTACCTGGTCAGTCTTGCCGACTTCCCGCGCTACAACCGCGAGCAGATGGCCGCGCTGCAGGCCGGGGTGAACAGCGGGTTCACGCAGCACTGCGGTGCGCTGGGCGGTGTGGAGGCGAGCATTGCCGAGCTGCTGGTGGCAAGCCCCGAGCAGAGCAGCCTGTACGCGCCCTTTATTGCGCTGCCCGATGCCGTGCCGGACAGCGAGCATGCACGCTTGCGCGATCGCGGGAAGGCGCTTGTCGCCAACGCCGTGTTGCCCGCCTACCGCGAACTGCTTGCCTTTTACCGCGACCGCTATCTGCCGGCGTGTCGTGAACAGGTGGGCATTACCAGCGTACCGGGTGGCGACGCCTACTATGCGTACCTTCTGAATTATTTCACCACGACGGACCTGAGCGCGGAGGAGATCCACCAGCTGGGCCTGCGGGAAACCGAGCGTATCCGCAGTGAAATGGCGGAGATCATCACCCGCACTGGCTTTGAGGGCAGTTTCCGCGGCTTCCTCGACCAACTGCGCGCGGCCCCTGAATCCTACGCTGGCTCCGCTCAGGAGCTGATGGAGAAAACCGCCCTGGTGGCCAAGCGCGCCGATGGCATGATGCCGCGCTTTTTCGGCCACCTCGCACGCAATACCTATGAAATCCGCAATGCACCGGGGCGCGGTGCCTATTACGTCAGTGGCCCCGCAGACGGGCGCACCGCCGGGGTGTACTTCATCGATGCCAGCAGCTTTCAGTCGCAGCCCTTGTACGCACTGGAGGCGCTGACCCTGCACGAGGCCGTGCCGGGTCATCACCACCAGTCGGCATTGGCGCTGGAGCTTGATTTGCCCGCATTCCGCCGCCCGCTGTATCACGCTGCGTTCGGCGAGGGGTGGGGTTTATACGCTGAAAGCCTGGGCAAGGAGATGGGCTTCTACACCAACCCGCACAGTGACTTCGGGCGCCTGACCTATGAGATATGGCGCGCCAACCGGCTGGTCATCGATACCGGCCTGCACGCGTTTGGCTGGTCGCGCCAGCAGGCCATCGACTACCTGCTGGAAAACTCCGCGCTGTCAGAGGCAGAGGTGGTATCGGAAGTGGACCGCTATATAACCTGGCCCGGCCAGGCCACGGCGTACAAGATAGGCGAGTTGCGCATTCAGGCGCTGCGGGCGCGGGCGCAGGAGTCGCTGGGTAATGACTTTGATCTGCGCGCTTTCCACGACGTTGTAGTCGGGAATGGCTCTGTCGCGATTGCGATTCTGGAAGACGTGGTCGAAGACTGGATTGAGGCTCAGCGCGCCGCCCTGTGAGCGTGCTCAGGCGGCGTTGTGATAGACGTTCTGCACATCGTCCAGGTAGTTGAGCATATCCAGCAGGCGCTCCATGACCTGCGCATCCTCGCCCTCAAGTGCCACCGACGCCTGGGGGACAAACTGTACCTCGTCGACTTCAAACTCCAGCTCGCTGAAGGCGTCGAGTAGCGCCTGGCGGGCCTTGAAGTGCTCGGTATGGGGTACGAAGGCGCTGACGCGTCCCTCCTCGCACTCAATGTCGGTCACGTCCACATCGGCATCCATTAGCGCCTCCAGGGCGGCTTCCTCGTCATCCCCCGGGAAAACCAGAATGGCGCTGTGGTCGAACAGGTGGCTCACGCTACCCGGTGTGCCCAGCTTGCACTTGGTTTTGGTAAAGCAGTGGCGCACATCGCCGAAGGTGCGGTTCGGGTTGTCGGTCAGGCATTCCACAATCACCATGGTGCCACCCGGTCCGAAACCCTCATAGCGGGCGACCGAGAAGTCTTCGCCGCCGCCCCCGGTGGCCTTGTCCAGCGCCTTTTCGATCACATGCGCAGGTACCTGGTCCTTGCGTGCGCGCTCAAGCAGGCTGCGCAGCGCGAGGTTGGCATCCGGGTCGGTGCCGCCGGATTTGCCGGTGACGTAGATTTCCCGAGCGTACTTGCTGTACACCCGGGCCTTGGCGTCGGATGTCTTGGCGATGGAGTCTTTGCGGTTCTGGTAGGCGCGGCCCATGTGCTGGTCCCGTTAGTCACAGAGCCGCGCATTATAGGGCCTGCCCCCGGGGGCTTGACAAGCACCGGCCCCCTTGGTCAGGCGAAACTGCCGGTTACGGACTCCCGCGAGCCTGCTAGACTACGGCGGCAACGCTGCGCGCAGCGCACATGGAGGAGCCTATGAAAAACCGCATGCCAGTGACATTGCAGGCGCTTGCCTGCCTGGTGCTGCTGATCCTGCAGCCACAGGCGTGGGCAGCAGAAGATGGCGTGCTTACGCCACTGAAAGTGCTGGTACGTAGTGACGATGCCAAGTTTATCGGCAGCAAGGTGGGCGGGCTGCAGGTGCAGGTGCGCGCGGCGGCAACCGGCGAGGTCCTGGCGCACGGTCCGCTGGAGGGCGGCACCGGAGATACCGCTGCCCTGATGCAAGAGCCGCAAGTGCGTGGGCATTCGGTGACAACAGGCGAACCGGCGAGCTTCAATGCCGAACTGGCGCTTGCGCGGCCTACCCGGGTGGAGATTGTCGTGACCGGGCCCTTGGGCGTAGCACAAAGCGCGCAATCGACAGCACTGAGCCTGTGGCTGTTGCCGGGTGAAGATCGCGCGCAGCGTCCGGTGATTCTGCATATGTCCGGGCTGATTGTGGATCTGGTCGACTACCAGCTCGCCGCGCAGGCGCTTACCGTTACCGCCCAGGTCACCATGCTCTGCGGGTGCCCTCTCGACCGCGACGGCCTCTGGCCGGTCAGTGATTTCAGCGTGGTGCTGCAGGTGTTGCAGGCGGGTCAGCCTGTGGCACAGCAAGCCCTGGCATTCACCGGGGTCGAAAACGAATTTTCCGGCACGCTCACCCTGCACGGTGCGGGCGATTTCGAGCTGCAGGTCACCGCTACCCAGCGCAGTACCGGCAACGCCGGCGTCTATCAACACCCGTTGCGGGTTCCCGCCGCGGCGCAGCAACCACAGGAGCAGTAAGGCATGAGTGAGTCAAACGAGTACGTGCCACCCAACGTATGGACCTGGGAGCCCGGCAATGGCGGCCGGTTTGCCAATATCAATCGGCCCATCGCAGGTGCCACGCACGACCACACACTGCCTCGCGGCGAACACCCGCTGCAGCTCTACTCCCTTGCCACGCCGAACGGTGTGAAAGTGACGGTGTTACTGGAGGAGTTGCTGGCACTGGGTCACCAGGGCGCGGAATATGATGCCTGGTTGATCAACATCCTTGAGGGCGATCAGTTCGGTTCCGGCTTTGTCGAGGTCAATCCCAACTCCAAGATTCCCGCACTGCTGGATTGCAGCACCGACCCGGCCACGCGGGTGTTCGAGTCCGGCGCGATACTGCTCTACCTGGCGGAGAAATTCGGCGAATTCCTGCCGGAAGACGCCGGCCCTCGTGCGGAATGCTTTTCCTGGTTGTTCTGGCAGATGGGCAGTGTGCCCTACCTGGGCGGTGGTTTTGGCCATTTTTATGCCTATGCGCCGGAGAAACTCGAATACCCGATCAACCGCTTCACCATGGAGGTGAAGCGTCAGCTCGACGTGCTGGACCGCAACCTCGCTGAGCGGCGCTTCCTCTGTGGCGACCACTACACCATCGCCGACATGGCGAATTGGCCCTGGTATGGCGGCCTGATGCTCGACAACCTGTATGAATCGAAAGAGTTTCTTGATGTGGACTCCTATGTACACGTTAACCGCTGGGCCAGGGACATTGCCGAGCGGCCCGCGGTGCAGCGCGGGCGCCGGGTGAACCGCGTCTGGGGTGACGAGGAGAAACGCCACCCCGAACGCCATTCGGCGCAGGATCTGGATGAGTAGCATGATGGGGTCAAGCAGGTGTTGTCGCGGTGTGGGAGGCCGGGTCTGATGGCGGGTTCACTACAGGATCAATTGTTGCAGGCGGGCCTCGCGGATACGGCCAAGGCCAAGCGTTTGGCCAAGGACAAGCGCAAGCAGGCCAATGTGGCGCGCCGTGGTGGGCATGACCCGGCAGAGGAAACCCGTGAGGCTGCACGCCTGGCACAGGCGAGCAAGGCTGAACGCGACCGTGAGCTGAACGAGGCGCGTAATGCTGAGGCATCGCGCAAGGCGATCAACGCGCAGATCAAGCAGCTGGTCGCCAACCACAAACTGCCGCGTGGCAAGGGTGATGTGGGCTTCAATTTCACCGATGGCACCCGCGTGAAGAAGCTCTACGTCACCAGTATGGATCAGAAGCAGCTGGCAGCGGGCAACGTCGCCATTGTCAAACAGGGTGATCAGTACGAAATGCTGCCGCGCCCCATCGCCGAGAAAATTGCCGAACGCGATGCCGCGCGAGTGATTATCTGCAGCGAGGCGGACGCTACGGGCCTCAGCGCCGAGGAGCAGGACTGGTACAAGGACTACGAGATACCCGACGACCTCATGTGGTGATGGCGCAGGTGCCCCCGCTGTTATGGGGCGGGCGCAGGGCTCGGCGGGAAGTCGGCCAGCAGTTCGCTGGCAACCTCGGAAGCCACACGGTTCTTGTCGTTGATCGACATGTTCTCTTTCAGACGGCCCTCGGCGATGCCGCGCCAGATGATCTTGCTGCTGCGCGGATCAATAATATCCAGCACGACTGTGCCTTCCTTGTAGGTTCTGACGCTCGGGCCGGAGCTGTAGCCCAGGCTCACCGCCGAGCCATAGGTGCCCACACCCACTCCGCCGTGCATACCCGCTGACGGGTAGCGGCTGAAACTGTCAATCCGCATCTGCTGCTCTTTGGAAATGTGGTAGTTCACCCACAGGTCGGCGCGTTCCGTGGTGCTCTCGCGCAGGCCGTGGGCTTTCAGTTCGCGGTCGACATAGGTGCGTACGCGCTTGTCGGAACTGTTGTACTGCCGGTACCCGGCGAGCTCGGAGCCGTGAATGTCATCGTACCAGCGGTAGCTGCGAAAGCTGTTGAAGTCTGTGTCATCGGCATAGTCAACGGTGAAGGTTGGTTGACTGCTGCACGCGGTGAGGGCCAACAGCAGCGCCATGAACGCGGCGCCGGGCCACAGAGGGTACGGAAAGCGGTGAGACATGACCTTGGGTTCCTGGGTTGTTGGCAGGCGAGTAGGTCATCATAGCGTTGCGCTGCGTTCAGTGCCATGTGAGCGCAGCACCGGGCATAATCAGGTCACCTCGAGTGCGAGGTTGTTGCGGGCACAGCGTGAATGGAGAAAAAAATGATGACAGAACTTGAACGGATGCTCATCGTCCACGCGGTACATCAGCTCAAGGGCCGCTATTTTCGTACCCTGGACTGCAAGGACTGGGCGGGCTACGAGGCGGTGTTCACGCCGGACCTGGTGGCTGATATGCGCGACGCCAGCGGCCAGCGCGATGATTCCCAGCTTATCTGCGGTGCCGCGGAATACGTTGCGGGGCTCGCACCTGCGCTGCAGGACGTGATTACCGTGCACCACGGGCATTCGCCGGAAATCGAGGTCCTGTCACCCACCGAGGCAACGGGTATCTGGGCGATGGAGGACAAACTCTGGCCCGGCCCAGGCTCAGCGCTGCCGTTTCGCTACCTGCACGGCTACGGTCATTACCACGAGCGCTACGTGCTGTGGCAGGGCAGCTGGCGCATCAGTGCGATTCGGTTGAGCAGGCTGCATGTGGAGACGCAGGCTCATCGATAAAAAAAGAGTCTCTTTATCATTTACTGAGGATTTGGTCGGGTTCTGATGGATTTGATGATCGAATGCGAAGCGAGTCAGTGCGTTTAATTGTCTCCTTGCTCGTTACACAGAACCTTGAAGCGCCTCTTCGGTTGATTGCTTTCCCCGTCACGTGTATGTTCGTTTTCGTTCCTTGGCCGCACTTCTAGAAACTGACGTCAACGCCGGGTTGTCCTTAGAGAGAGATTCATGCTTATACCCGCCGTCGTCAAAAAAATTCCCCTTGTAACAATCGTTGCTGTACTCGCTCAGGGCCTGCTCAATGGCTCCGTTGCGGCGCAGACGGGCAATGGTGAAGTGTTGCTGTCAGAGCGGTCGAGTGGTATCACCACCACCGCTACCGTGCTGGCTTCGGCCGTTCCCGATGAGGATTATGCCGGCATCGCAGACAGCAAGACCAACGAGGCGTATGTCTGGGGAATGGTTCCTGTTGGTGACAAGATTTACTTCGGTACGGTGGCAAATACTCTGTGTCTCGTTTTGGGCACATTTCTGGACACCACGACCCCTGTCGACAACGATGCCTATGCTTGTGAGTTTGGCGACAGCGCCTCCAGCCCACCATTGCCTGCTGCGCTGGGTGATGCTCGCGTACCAAGCCTTTATGTTTTTGATCGTGCAGTTGATTCGCTGCTGGCTCTCGACGTGGATGCATCGGATGAGGGTCGATTACAGCAGACCATCGGAATACGCGCTGCGGGTGAAAAGGATGGGGTCGTGCTTTTCGCCGGCGTCTCCCTCGCAGGTGGTATCAATGTGTTTGCCTTTGATTCGGCAACCGACGCGTTCATTGCAAGTGGGAATTTTCCTGACTACACCAACATTCGAAAATTCAGATTCATTCAGGATGAACTGTACGCCGGCGTTGGGTTTACTGATGGAACGGGAAGAGTGCTTCGCTGGACAGGCAACGCGGCGACGCCACTGAGTTTCGAGGAGGTAGGGGAAACCGGTTCTGAGGTTGGGGAATTGGTGGAGCACGAGGGCCGAATTTTTGTGACGACCTGGCCAGACGCAGGTACAACGAATGCTGCTCTCTATATGAGCCCGCTCATTGATGCGGATGGCCAGCTAGACACCAGTGACGCTACATTATGGACTGAACAATTCTCTGTGAACGATTACGAGGCTGACCCCATCACAGCTGCTGTTTACGGTCTGGGCGCACTCGCCTCCTTTGACGGTTTTTTGTTTTGGGGTTCCATGCACGTGCCGGGCACCAGCACCTTGGCTCATGCTTCCGTCCTTGGAACAATCGCAACGCCAACAACGCCCCGGGCGCCCACCACCGAAGACATTCTCAACAGCGAGCGGGCGATCAGTATATTTCGGGGCACGGGTTTCGGTGCCGGTAGCCCCCAAATCGACGTGCTTTACGGTTACGAGGCGATGCCCGTTCTTGATGTGAGCACGGGCGAGTGGAATACCGAAGCCAACAATTTGGGGCCAATTCTGCGCGGGCTTCCAGGCTTCGGCAATCTCGCCAACAATTACACGTGGACAATGGCAGTCTTCGACGATCGCCTTTGGGTCGGTACGATGGACGCGAGCGGTATCTTCACGTTGCCCCAATCCGTGTCGGGGCTGCCGACCGGGCTGCTCGCTAACGCTGCTCTGGGCACGTTTACCGGCGCTGATCTGTACTTTTTCAATACGCCAGACAGTGCCGCACTTGCCGAGAGTCTCAATGGTCTCGGGAATGCCGCGAACTACGGCATCAGGACCATGGTGGCGGATGGAGACGAGTTGCTTATTGGCACCGCGAACCCATTCAACCTGCTACAGGATAACGGTTCGGGCACTGACAAGTTGGATGGCGGCTGGGAGCTGATTTCCCTTTCTGTGGCGCCACAGAACACGCCCATTGGAGCCACTACAGTGACTCTCGAGGATGGATTCTCTGTGGAGTTCTGCGATGTTACGTCGGCGGGAAGAACCGGGGTGCTGGTCTATGGTGATGGCCCGATTGAGCGGGAATTGATTAATGCCATTAACGGCGCGCCGGACAATGGTATCCGGCCCAGCGAGATCAATTTCGGCGTTTCCATTGCCAGTACTGCGGGTATCGGGACCGATGGGGCATGCGCGTCCCAACCGGCGGTGCTGGCGATCGACCTAGAGACGCCACTTTACAAACCGCGGTTGGTAAGGGTGACTTTTGATCCCCTCAGTGGTGGACTCAATACCGAGGACATCACGCTATCGACCCGCGAGCAGCGGCTCGATGCCTCGTATCCTCTGACAACCCGTTTAACAGGGGCTCTGGACTCGAATTTTAGCGGCGTGATTCTGCTGTTATCAGATGAGCGCCCGACAGCAGTGCCGACATTACCGCCCCTGTGGCTCGCTTTGCTGCTGTTGAGCGTGGCGGCTGTCGTCTGCCGAATTCCACCCGGCCGGAATCGCTATGGATCGGAATAAACTGTCACCTATCCGCCGAGAATAGACACTGTGAAATTGGTGGGCCCACCAGGACTTGAACCTGGGACCAATCGATTATGAGTCGACTGCTCTGACCAACTGAGCTATAGGCCCGATAAAGCAAGGGGTGGGATTATAAAGAAGAACCCGGCGCAGTCACAGCCCCGAATGGACCTATGATTGCGGCGGGTCTGACTGTCTAGGGGGCAGCAACAAGTTTCACGGCATCGTAGAGGTTGGGCGAGCTGCAGTGTGCCACATCGGCCATTGCGGCGTTGGCCCGGGCTATTCCGCCGCCGTTCATGTACGCCTCAAAAGCTTTGCCCAGCGCCGGATAGGATGGCCAGGCGGCGACATGGTAATAGTCAAATTCGGCGTCACCACCGCCCAGAGATGGCGCAAACATCCAGCTCGCGCCGGGCGCCTCCATATCCACCATCATGTCACTGACGATTGTGTGGCCGGCCATCGCGTCGGCCATACTGCTGTCATCGTTGAGGGAACAGCGAGCAAACCAGACGACCCCGCCATCGGGGCCTCCCTCGGGTTCCAGAACGGTATAGGACGCCATCAATCCGTGACTGCAGTCCAGGGCGTCGACATACGCCTGTGAGACCTCTCCCGATTCATTTACCCATTTATCCATCTGTGAGCCGAAGTCCTCGGCGTTGGCGTATGCGCCAATAAAACCGACGTCGAAGGCTTCCTCTCCGGCACGAAACTGAGGGGTGATCATCCAGGCGTTATAGCCGCGGCTGTGTTTGGATGCCCACTTTTTCAGCCCTTTGTTGGCGTTCTCGAGGTCGCCAAATCCCTTTCCCTCCTTGAAGGTGCAGGCATAGAGTTCAACGGGTTGTGCGCTCATGGCGTTTTGGGCGAGAGTCGGTGCTGCTGTGGCGCCGCCCATGGCTAGCGCTGCTGTTACGGTATAAATGACTGATTTCATGCCACTATTTCCTGTAATTGTTATGAGGGCTATGCCAGTGAGACACACATCGGCATGCATTAAGCGTAGGTCATGAAGGGGGCGTGTCAATTTGCGGCCAGCCGCAGGACGCGGTGGTGGCTGGTCGCAGAGTGTTTTGCTCAGGCGCTATGCTTGCCCGAGTGTGCCTGCAGGCCTTCGATATTGCGCTGAATCACGGCATTGATCTCCGCACTCAAGCCGCCCAGATCCAGGCACGTCTGCAGCAGTGCTGCCGCGCGTTGATGATCCCCCGCCTTGACGGCGAGGTTGGCCCGGTTCAGGCACATGGAGGGCGTGCGGTGCCCGGCGGCGTCAGCGCGTTGGTAGAGGTCGTTGGCGGCACCGAAGTCCTGTGCACGGTAGCAGGCCTCCGCCGCGCCTTCGAGGCTGTGGCCGGGGCGATAGCCCATTTCCGCGGCTCGTATAAAATAGTCACGCGCGCGTGCGAAGTCGTTGGCGTGATACATGGCGCTGGTTGCGGCGATGCTGTAGAGCCTGCCGCTGGGTGCAGCCGCCAGTTCGCGCTCCATCAATTCCAGATAGCGCAGTGAGCGTGCGCTGCGCGGGCGCGCAGGATTGGCATCGATATAGTGGTGAATCGGCGTATCGAGCGTCCCTTGTCGGTCTTCCGCTATGGCCGCGTCAACGGTCTCGTGGATGCTGCCGGCGTAGCGAATGTCGGGCTGGTTGCGGAACAGGCGCAGAATGGGGTTGACGGTGAAGCCGGTAAAACCACGGCTGAGCGTCAGATCCTGCGCCGGTTGCCAGCCAAAAGCCGACTGGTCGTTGTTGTAATTGCGCTGCTGCAGGAAGAAGCCATCCTGCGTTGTGCTTTCGGTCAGCCGGCGCAGCGCGGCGAAGTCATCCGGGGTGACGAGTTCGTCTGCGTCCAGTACCAGAATCCAGTCGCAGCGTGCCTGCTCCAGGGAGTAGTTGCGTGCGGCGGCGTAGTCATCGTGCCAGGTGTAATCGAATACACGGTCGGTGAATTCGGCAGCGATGCCTTTGCTGTCGTCTGTGGAGCCGGTGTCTACCACAACCAGATCGTCGACGTGGGGGGCGGCAGCGGCCAGGCAATCGTGAAGGAAAAACGCTTCGTCCTTGACGATCATGCACAGGGAGAGGGGCATGTTCAGGCTCCAGCGGTACGGCGGGGGGCACTGGCGGCAAGCCGTCCATGGCCCGCCGCAACAGCCTTGCGGGTTACTCGTCCAGGAAGCTGCGCAGATAGTCCGAGCGTGTGGGGTGGCGCAGCTTGCGCAGCGCCTTGGCTTCTATCTGGCGGATTCGCTCGCGGGTTACGTCGAATTGCTTGCCCACTTCTTCCAGCGTGTGGTCGGTGTTCATGTCGATGCCGAAACGCATGCGCAGCACCTTGGCCTCCCGCGCGGTCAGGCCCGCCAGAACATCCTTGGTGGCTTCTTGCAGCCCCTGGCCCGTGGCGGCCTCGATGGGCGAGCTGATCGTGCTGTCCTCGATGAAGTCGCCCAGGTGCGAGTCTTCGTCATCACCAATGGGGGTCTCCATGGAAATGGGTTCCTTGGCGATCTTGAGGACTTTGCGCACTTTGTCTTCGGGCATATCCATGCGCTCGCCAAGCTCTTCCGGCGTGGGCTCGCGGCCCATCTCCTGCAGCATCTGGCGTGAAATCCGGTTCAGCTTGTTGATCGTCTCGATCATGTGCACCGGTATGCGAATGGTGCGCGCCTGGTCGGCAATCGAGCGGGTAATCGCCTGGCGTATCCACCATGTGGCGTAAGTGGAGAACTTGTAGCCGCGACGGTATTCGAACTTGTCTACGGCCTTCATCAGGCCGATGTTGCCTTCCTGAATGAGGTCGAGGAACTGCAGGCCGCGGTTGGTGTATTTCTTGGCGATGGAGATCACCAGGCGCAGGTTGGCCTCGACCATTTCTTTCTTGGCGCGGCGCGCACGGGCCTCGCCCATGGACATGCGGCGGTTGATGTCCTTGATTTCGTTTACCGACAGGCCGCACTGCTCTTCCACGGCAATAATGCGGCGCTGCAAGCGCAGAATGGTGTCCTTCTGTGCGGTGAGGCGGGGGACATAGTCTTTCTTGCCCTTTGTCTGCCGCGTGATCCATTTGAGATCCGACTCGGCACCCTGGAACGTGGTAATGAAATCCTTGCGCGGCATGCCACAGTCGCGGATAGCGATGGTCATGATTTGGCGTTCCTGCTCGCGCACGGCAGTCAGCACGGCGCGCGGCGACTCCATCAGGGGATCGAACACCCGCGGTGTCAGCTTGAAGAACTTGAACAGCTCGCCCAGCTTTTCCATTTCCTTGATGGTGGTTTTGTCGTTGCGGCCTTTGGCAGCAATCGCTTTTTCGGTTTTCGTGAACTGGCGCTTGAGGGCCGTGAAGCGCTTTTTCGCTTCTACCGGATCGGGGCCGGACTCGGTCTCCTCATCGGAATCGTCCTGATCATTGTTATTGTTGCTTTCCGCCACTTCCGCAGCGGACGGCACATGGTCTGCCGGGTCAAGATAGCCGATCATCACGTCGCCGAGACGGCGCTCTTCGCGAGTGACCTGATCGTATTCATCGAGAATCTGCTTGACGGCGCCTGGGTAGTGGGCGAGGGCCGCCATCAACTCGCGGATACCTTCTTCGATGCGCTTGGCGATCACGATCTCGCCTTCGCGGGTAAGCAGCTCAACGGTGCCCATTTCGCGCATGTACATGCGCACGGGGTCAGTGGTGCGACCGGCTTCTGTTTCCACGGCGGCGAGTGCCGCAGCGGCTTCTGCCGCGGCGATGTCATCGGCAGAGCTGTCGCCTTCGGTCATCAGCAGTTCATCGGCGTCCGGTGCCACTTCGAACACCTGAATGCCCATGTCATTGATCATCTGAATGATGTCTTCAACCTGATCCGGATCGGAAATATCCTCGGGCAGGTGATCGTTGACTTCGGAGTAGGTCAGGTAGCCCTGATCCTTGCCTCGGGCGATAAGATCCTTGAGCCGGGACTGCTGTTGGGCGGCGTTGGTCATTCGGCGGACACCTTCGAATAAAATACAAAAAAAACGTAGCCGGAAATTATAGCCGGAACGGAGCCTCCCCTCCAGTGCAATCCCCGGTAATAATTGCAGCGCGTTCACGTGGGTGGCGGGTTCAGGACTTTTTGCGTGCCTCGTCGAGGCGCTGCTTTTCCTTGAGCAAGTCCCGGAGTTGCTGCTTGTCCGCTTCGCTCATTTCAGCGTAGTTGGTCGCTTTCAGTTTGTCGACCCGGGCCGACAGTTCGCTGCGCTGGGGCCGCTGTACCAGTGTCGCCAGGGTATCGGTGAACTGCTTTTCAATCCCTTCGCGGGGGATCAGGCGCTCCTCTCCCGCCAGCCTGCTGAGCAGTTCACCTTCGGGCGTGCCGTACCAGTGGCCCAGCAGCATGGCGGTATTGGAGTCGGGGCGGCGCTGCAGCAGGTCCAGCAGCTCGCGCAGCAGCACGATGTCCTCGCCTTCCAGCGCTGTGAGTGGTTCCAGTTTCACGCGCGGCGCGATATCCGGTTGATGTAGAAGCAGGGCGATCGCGGCTTGCGCCAGGTTCGAATAGCCCAGCGGCGCGCGGCTGGTGGGGCTGCGCTGCCGCGGGCCCCGGCTCCCTGTCTCCTCGTTTGGCGGCGGCTCATGCGGCGGCGCGCTGGGGGGCGCTGGCGGTGCCTCCAGATGCATCAGTTCGGCCACGGTGAGGCCGGTGCGCTCGGCGAGGGCGCGGAACATGAGTTGACGGAACACGCCGTCGGGGAGTTGGCGCAGCCAGGGAAGAGCGAGTTTGCTCAGGCGTGCGCGCCCTTCCAGAGTGGCCGTATCCAGCCCTTCGCTCACCGCGTCAAACAGGAAGGCCTCCAGCGGTGTGGCGCGCTTGACCAGCTCGCGGAAGGCCTCGCTGCCGAGCTTGCGCACCAGTGTGTCCGGGTCCTCGCCTTCATCCAGGAACAGGAAGCGCGCTTGGCGGCCGTCTTCCATGCACGGCAGGACGGTCTCCAGAGCGCGCAGCGCCGCCTTGCGCCCTGCGGCATCGCCGTCGAAGCAGAACACCACTTCCGGGGTCAGCCGATACAGCCGCTCGAGGTGGGTCTGGCTGGTGGCGGTACCCAGAGTCGCTGTGGCCTGGGTGATATCGTGCTGCGCCAGCGCGATCACATCCATGTAGCCTTCCACCACCAGTACCCGCTCCAGTTTGCGGTTGGCCTGGCGCGCCTGGTAGAGCCCGTAAAGCTCACGTCCCTTGGAGAAAACCGGGGTTTCGGGCGAGTTCAGGTACTTGGGCTTGTCGTCACCGAGCACCCTGCCGCCGAAGGCGATAATGCGGCCACGCTGATCCCGGATGGGAAACATGACGCGGTCCCGAAAACGGTCATAGGTGCGCCCGGCCTCGTTCTGCACCAGCATGCCGGCCTCGAGCAGCAGTTTGCGCTGCTCCTCGCTGCTGCCCAGGGCTTGCAGGAGGTTATCCCAGCCTGGCGGGGCGAAGCCCAAGTCAAAGCGCTTGGCAATCTCACCGGTGAGGCCGCGCTGCTTGAGGTAGGTGACGGCGCGGCTGGCTTCGGGGTGGGTGCGCAGTTGCTTCTGATAGTAGCGTGCGGCCTGTTCCAGCAGCGCATACAGTGGCTTTCCGGTCTCCTCGCGGCTCGGTTGCGAGCTGCCCGGGCGCGTCTGCTCCCGAGGCACTTCCAGGCCCAGGCTGCCGGCCAGCGTCTCCACCGCCTGGGGGAAGTCCATGTTCTCGTAATCCATGACAAAGCCGAGGGCATTGCCGCCGGCACCGCAGCCAAAACAGTAGTAGAACTGCTTGTCGGGGTTGACGCTGAAAGAGGGGGTTTTTTCCTCGTGAAAGGGGCAGCGGGCGCTGTAGTTCTTGCCGGTTTTCTTCAGTTTCACCCGGCGGTCTATCACTTCCACGATGTCCACGCGGTCGAGCAGGTCGTCGAGGAACTTTTGTGGAATGCGTCCGGCCATCAGAGGGTCAGCAGTGCTCAGTGTAGCCGGCCATTGAAGCACGGTGGCGGAGGGTTGTCAGCGGTGTGCAGGCGGACGGCAGATTATGAGTGTCGATCGGGCCGCAATGGCGGCCGGTCAGGCGGTCAGTCGCGCCTTGACCCGCTTGCTGACTGCGCCGACATCCGCGCGGCCCTGCAGTTGTGGCTTGAGCTCCGCCATCACAGGCCCCATGGCCTGCATGCCGCTGCCCTCGGCGCGAGCGATGGCAGCATCGATCAACGCGTCGAGCTCGGCATCGCTCAGCTGGCTGGGCAGGAATTCCTGAATGACAGTAATTTCCCGCTCTTCCTGGGCGGCGAGCTCGGGGCGCTCGGCTGCTTGATACTGCTGCGCCGAGTCGCGGCGCTGCTTGATCATTTTGTCGAGAACGGCGAGGGCGCGGGCGTCATCGATTTCGATGCGCTCGTCAACTTCTATGCGCTTGAACTCCGACTGCATCAGCCGGATAGTGCCGAGCCGCTCCTTGTCACGTGCCTTCATGGCCGCTTTCATGGCGGCCTTGACGGTTTCAGTGAGTGTGGCGCTGCTCATGGGCGAAGGTGCCTGGGTGCTGCCGGGGAAGGGATCAATACAAGCGGACGCGCTTGCGGTTTTCCCGTGACAGCTTCTTCAGGTGGCGCTTTACCGCAGCGGCTGCAGCGCGCTTGCGGGTGGTTGTGGGCTTCTCGTAGTGCTCACGCTTGCGTACTTCAGCCAGTACGCCAGCCTTTTCACAGGAGCGCTTGAAACGGCGCAGGGCGACGTCAAAGGGCTCGTTTTCCTTCAATTTGATATGCGGCATTAACTCTTTACCTGTGTAGTCTATTCGTGGCCTGAGCACCCCTTCCGGGGCGTAGAGCCGTAAAAGGTCGCGCATTCTATACCCAAGTGGCCGCATTTGCAAAGCCCGATGAGGCGGGTTCCGGGCGGCCTGGCAGGGTCCCGGGTTGCCAGCCGGCGGGCCCCGCCGGGTACAGTGCGCCTCGCGCCCGCGCCGGCAACCCGCTATTATCGCAGCCTGCAAAAAATAGGGAGCTGCAATGCGAATTCTGGGCCTGGAGACCTCCTGCGACGAAACCGGCGTGGCCATCTTCGATACCCGGCGTGGGCTGCTGGCGCACGCCCTGTTCAGCCAGGTGGATATCCATGTCGAGTATGGTGGCGTGGTGCCGGAGCTGGCCTCGCGTGACCATGTGCGCAAGGCACTGCCGCTTGTGCACCAGGTCATGCGCGACGCGGCTACTGCTCCCGAGGAACTGGATGGCATTGCCTACACGGCAGGCCCCGGACTGGTGGGGGCCCTGATGGTGGGTGCCACCCTCGCCCAGACACTGGCCTGGTCCTGGAACATCCCGGCGCTGGGTGTGCATCATATGGAAGGCCACTTGCTGGCGCCCATGCTGGAGGACGAGCATCCGCAGTACCCGTTTGTCGCTCTACTGGTCTCCGGGGGGCACACCCAGCTGGTGCGCGTCGATGGTATTGGCCAGTACCGGTTGTTGGGTGAATCGCTTGACGATGCCGCAGGTGAAGCCTTTGACAAGGCGGCCAAAATGCTCGGCCTGCCCTACCCCGGTGGTCCACACATTGCCCGCCTGGCTGAATCGGGCGATGCGGCGCGCTTTGATTTCCCCCGCCCCATGGTGAATCGCCCGGGTCTCGACTTCAGCTTCAGTGGCCTCAAAACGTTCACGCTGAATACTGTGAATGCCTGCCGCGACGCGACCGGCCTGACTGATCAGGACAAGTGCGATATTGCCCGCGCGTTCGAAGAAGCGGTTGTCGCCACGCTGGTGATCAAGTGTCGTCGCGCGCTGGAGCAGGAGGGGCTGTCAACGCTGGTTATGGCGGGTGGTGTCAGCGCCAACCGCAACCTGCGGGCACAGTTGCAGGCCGCGCTGGCCAAGGTGGGCGCCCGTGTTTTCTACCCGGCCCCAGAATTCTGCACCGATAATGGCGCCATGATTGCCTATGCCGGCGCCCAGCGGCTGGCGGCAGGGCAGGTGGATGGCCCCGCCACAACCGTGCGGCCGCGCTGGCCGATGACCGAGTTGGCCCCGCTTTAGTTTGTACCTGGGGGGCGGTTACTGGCCGGGCGTCGATGATGCCAGTATCATGCCCTACTGCATTTTCAAGGCCCTCACTATGCCCCGAGATACTTGTACTCGCCCCTGCGCGGCGCCGGAACAGCCCCGGTGGTAGACATCGTCTTTGTCCGCGAACTGCGCGCCGATGCCGTGATCGGCGTTTACGATTGGGAGCGCGGTATCCGCCAAACCCTCCTGATCGACCTTGAGATGGCCTGGGACAACCGGCCAGCAGCCGAGGGCGACGCCATCGAGCGCGCGCTGGACTACGCAGCGGTGTCGCAGCGGGTGATCGACCTGGTTGAAGCCTCGCGCTTCGAGTTGCTGGAAGCGCTCGCCGAGCAGCTCGCTGAACGGGTGTTGGCGGAGTTCGCCGTACCCTGGCTGCGCCTGCGGGTGTGCAAGCCCGGCGCCGTGCTGCAGGCGCGGGATGTGGGTGTACTGATTGAGCGCGGGGTTATGCCGGCGTGACGCAGGTGTTCCTCGGGCTCGGCAGTAATATAGAGCGTCAGCGCTACCTGGTAGCTGGCCTGGATGCCCTGCAGGCCCTGTTTGGTGCGCTCGAGCTGTCGCCGGTTTACGACAGCGCGGCCATCGGTTTTGATGGCCAGCCTTTTCTGAACATGGTGGTCGCGGTAGATACCACCCTGCCCCTCGCCACCATGGCGGCGCGTCTGCGGCAGATCGAGACTGAGCACGGACGCCCTTTAAACGCGACCCGCTTTTCTGCCCGCCGCCTGGATATCGATATCCTCACCTACGGTGACCTCGTGGGTGAGCACGACGGCATCAGCCTGCCGCGCGGGGAGATTCTCGACAACGCTTTTGTTTTGCGCCCCCTGGCCGAACTGGCGCCGACCGCCCTGCACCCGGGCAATGGCCTGAGCTATGCGACGCTCTGGCGCGGCTACCAGCAGCAAAGTCAGACACTCGTACGGGTGGATTTTGCCTGGCAGGGGCGGTGGATATCCCGGGCAGAGTAGCGGCTTATTGGCGCATGTCGTCGAGCAGCCGGGTCTGCTCCGCCGCCAGCGCCTCGCCGATGGCCTTGCCGCTGAGCCCCTGCGCCACGAAGCCTTCGGCGCTCACCGACCGCGCCCGGCGCAGGGCTTCGCGCAGGTAGTCCGCCTGCGGATACGCCTTCATTTCACTGCCGGCACGCCCGCGTGCGTCTGCTTCACAGGCCGCCAGAAAAGCGTCGAACCGGTCCGGTTGACGCAGTGCGCCGGTGCCGCGCAGCAGTTTGAGCAGCGTTTTGCCGCGCAGCTCCTGCGCGCGGTGGCAGAGCAGGTGAAACTCACAGACCTGCAGGGCCAGGTCCCGGTACTGATTGGGCGCGCGCAAGCGCTCACAGACATCGCGCACCAGGGCGATACCACGCTGCTCGTGTGCGATATGCCGCGGCCACTCGGCCTGTGGTGTGATGCCCTTGCCGAGGTCGTGGAGCAGGGCGGCAAAGCGCACGTCGGCGGCCGGGCTCAGCTGCGCCGCCTGCTGCAACACCATCAGCGTGTGCAGGCCCGTATCGACCTCGGGGTGGTGCTGCGGGCTTTGCGGCACGCCGAACAGGGCGTCCACTTCGGGCAACAGGGCACGCAGCGCGCCGCAATCGCGGAGTACGGTAATGAAGATGTCGGGGCTACGCTCGCCGAGGGCTTTCTGCGTTTCGACCCACACGCGTTCCGCCGGCAGATGCGCCAATTCGTCCTGATTCACAATCTCCGTCATCAATTCCAGCGTTTCCGCCGCTACCGAAAAACCGAGGTGGGCATAGCGGGCGGCGAAACGCGCTGTGCGCAGTACCCGCAGCGGATCTTCCACGAAAGCGTCGGACACGTGGCGCAACACACGCCGGCGCAGGTCCTCCTGCCCGCCGTAGGGGTCAATAATGTGTCCTGCTTCGTCTTGGGCCATGGCGTTGATCGTCAGGTCGCGACGCTGCAGATCCTCTTCCAGCGTCACCGCCGGGTCGCAATGTACGGCAAAGCCGGTATAGCCGTGCCCCTGCTTGCGCTCTGTGCGAGCCAGCGCGTGCTCTTCCTTTGTTTCAGGGTGTAGAAACACGGGGAAGTCCTTGCCCACCTGTTGAAAGCCCTGGGCGAGGAGGGTTTCGGGTGTTGCCCCTACCACCACCCAGTCGCGTTCGCTACAGGGGTAGTCCAGCAGCGCATCGCGCACCGCACCGCCGACCAGGTAGGTGTTCACTTGCGGCAGCGTCCATTCTTGCACGGGCAGCAGGTGCGCTCGCCGCTATCCAGGTTGTACAGGGTCATGGCGCCGCCCCAGACGCAGCCGGTATCAAGGCCAATGGTATTCGGGCTGTCAGTCGAGCCCTCGATGGATGCCCAGTGCCCGAAAATGACTTTGTCCCCTGCCGTCTTGCGCTTCTTGTGGCTGAACCAGGGGGAGACTTTTCTGCTGTCGCCCTCAGGCCGCGGGTTGGGGATGGGCCCTTTGCTGACCAGGTCAAGAACGCCCTTTTTGCTGCAGTAGCGCATGCGCGTCAGGTAGTTCGTGATCACCCGCAGTCGGTCCATACCCTGCAGTTCATCCGACCACACGGCCGGCTCGTTGCCGTACATGGCGGCAAGAAACGCGATGCAGTCCGGGCTCTGCAGTACCGCCTCCACCTCCCAGGCGCGGTGCATGGCGTCTTCCACGCTCCACTGCGGCGGGATACCCGCATGCACCATGGTGTAGCCGTGCTCGTAGTGCAGCAGTGGCCTGTGGGCCAGCCAGTTCATGAGTCTGTCGCGGTCCGGCGCGGCGAGGATCTTGCCCAGTGTGTCAGAGGGGGAGGGCGACCGTACCCCGGCTGCAACCGCCAGCAGGTGCAGATCATGGTTACCCAGCACCATCACCAGATTGTCGCGCATATCGTACAGAAAGCGGAGTGTTTTCAGGCACTTGGGCCCGCGGTTGACGATGTCGCCGACTGACCAGAGCACATCGCGGTCGGGGTTGAACTGCACGCGCTTGAGCAGGTGTTTGAGCGGCTGCAGGCACCCCTGTATGTCACCGACTGCATAGGTTGCCACCCCGAAACCTCAGTTCAACGCGGTCGGGGTGTGAAGGGTGAAGGCGCGAATCGGCACATCAAAGCGGTGGGAGCTGTCCACTTTCTGTTCATGCCCTGTGGCAACGACCATGGTGTAGCTGCCCTCCATGAAACCCACGGGCGTGGCGAGCGTTGTGCCGCTGGTGTAGCGGAAATAGGCGCCCGGCTGTATCACCGGTTGTTCGCCAACCACGCCCTCTCCGCGCACTTCCTGCTGGCTGCCGTCGGCGTCAGTGATGATCCAGTGCCGCGAGAGCAGTTGTACCGGCTCACTGCCGGTGTTGCGAATCGTGATGGTGTAGGCAAAGGTGTATTGCTGGTCCGCCGGGCGGGAGTGGCGGGCAAGATAGCTGGTGACCACATCAATGTTCACCAGATTGGGGTCGAAAGTGCCAGGTGCGTTGGTTTCCATGCTTTTCATTCGTCGCTCAGGTGGTTGGCCAGGCGGATAAAGTCCAGCAGCTCCAGCGTCTCGGCGCGCGCGCCAGGGTCGATCCCGAGCTGCTCCAGTTGTTGGTCCGCGAGTATACCTTTTAAATTGTTGCGCAGGGTTTTGCGGCGCTGGGCGAACGCGGACTGAACAATGCGGCGCAGGTTGTCTTCGTCACACTCTGGCCACGGCGATTGTTGGTACGGGGTTAGCCTGACGATGGCAGATTGTACTTTCGGTGGCGGATAGAAGGCCTCCGGCGGCACATCGAACAGGTGCTCCACCGCGCAATGGTATTGGGCCATGATGCCGAGGCGACCCCAGTGCTTATTGCCCGGCGCAGCGGCCAGGCGGTTGACGACCTCCAGTTGCAGCATGAAATGCATATCCTGCACCAGCGGCGCGAATTCCAGCAGGCGAAACAGCAGTGGCGTGGAAATGTTGTAGGGCAGGTTGCCTACAACGCGTAGCGGCACGCCATCGCGCGCCAGCGAGGCGAAGTCGAAGGCCAGTGCGTCTGCGCTGTGCAGCTTGAAGCCGGGGTAGATGCTGAAGGCGGCGAGCAGGCCTGTGGTCAGGTCGCGGTCCAGCTCCACCACGTCGAAGCGTATGTCGCGGTTGATCAGCGCCGCCGTCAGTGCACCCTGGCCGGGGCCGATTTCCACCACGTGTTCGCCGGCCTGTGGATGTATGGCGTTGGCGATGCCGGCGATGACGCCCGCATCCTGCAGGAAGTTCTGGCCGAAGCGTTTGCGGGGAGTGTGGGCAGTTTTCATGGGGGCATTGTACGGGCCCTGCGCGCCAAAGTGTACGCATTCAGGTTGTGGCGCATCGTGCGCCCGGGGCGGTCCGCAGCACGCCCGGCAGTCGCGCACATCACCTGCAGCGGCTGCTATACTGCCGCCCGTTATCCACCAGCTACCCGATGTCCGCATGACACTCTCGCACTACGCCACTCTCATCGACACCATGGCGCGCCTGTCCCTGAAGGCCGATGCATCCCGTTATTTTTTCGGCTACGTCTGGTGGGTGTTGGAACCCCTCCTGTATGTGCTGGTGTTCTATGTGGTCTTCGAGCTTATCCTGCAGAATCGCAAGGAAGATTTTGTGGTGTTCCTGATGTGTGGTCAGCTGGCTTTTGTCTGGTTCTCCAAGTCGTTGAACCAGGCCTCGCGCAGCATTCTGGGCAGCAAGGGGCTCGTCGGCCGGGTGGATATTCCCAAGAGCCTGTTCCCCCTGGCCACCATTCAGGAGGGCCTCTACAAGCAGGCGGCTGTATTCCTCCTGCTGTTCGTGGTGCTCTTTGCCAAAGGCTATACCCCATCCCTGGTGTGGGGCTGGCTGCTGCCGGTGATGCTCGTGAACTACCTGCTGATTGTGGCCTGCTCCCTGTTCGCCGCCTATCTGGTGTGCTGGGTGTTCGATTTCCACGTGTTCATATCGATGGCGACGATTTTTCTCATGTTTACCTCCGGCGTGTTCTGGGACCCGCGTGATCTGGACCCCGCCATGACGTACTGGGTGCTCACGCTGAATCCGCTGGCGTTCTTGCTTGATGCCTACCGGCAGATCATGCTGGCCGGTGTAGCACCCAATGCGGTGCACCTGGCCATTGTGGGCGGTGTTGCGCTGCTGGCGGCCCTGGCCGGGCTGTTTTTGCTGCGTCGCCACAGCCGGTTCATTGCGCTGCGGGTGATCACCTCATGAGCGGGCAGCCCATGCTGGAGCTGGTGGGCGTATCCCACCACTATATGGCCCGCAAGAGCAGCTTTGATCACGGACTGCACCATGTACTGGACAATGTATCGCTGCGCGTGATGCCGGGGGATACCCTGGGTATTGTCGGCCGCAACGGGGCCGGCAAGACCACCATGCTGCGCCTGATGGCCGGCATCATCGAGCCCCGCCAGGGGCTGATTCGCCGCCGCGCGGGGGCCAGCTGCGCACTGCTCAGCCTGGGGCTGGGCTTTCAGGATTCCCTCTCTGGCCGCGACAATGCCTTGCTCTCCGCCATGCTGCAGGGTGTGAGCAAACGCGACGCCCTGGCCAGCCTCGACGAGATTCGCGAGTTCACTGAACTGGGTGACTCCTTCGAGGAGCCGGTGAAAACCTATTCCTCCGGCATGCGCGCCCGGTTGGGGTTTGCCAGTGGCCTGCTCACGCGGGTGGACATCTTGCTGATTGACGAAGTGTTGAGCGTGGGGGATGCGCAGTTTCGCGACAAGGCGCTGGGCGCCATGCAGCAGCGCCTGGGCGGCGAGCAGACCGTTGTGTTCGTGTCGCACGCCGAAGGTCAGCTAAAGGCGCTTTGTGACCGGGCAGTGTGGATTGAGCAGGGGCAACTGCGTGCTGAGGGTGCCCCTGAGGAGGTTATTGCGCGGTATCGGCAGCCTGGCGGCGGTTCTGCACGGCGGCCATAACCAGAGCGATCAATACGCCGAGCATTGTGCCCGCAACGAGTGCAATCGCCACCGTCAGTGCCTTTTTGGGTCGGATCGGCGTTTTGCGCGCAACAGCCTCTTTGTCCACTCTGGCCATCTTTACATCGGCGTAGCTTGCCGCAAGGAAATTACGCAACTGGGTGATTTCCGCGCGCAGAGCACCGGTATTCTCGGCTAGCGCCTCATAGTTCTCTCGGCCTTGCAGCAGCTCAATGCGGCGATTTTTCTCCAGCAGATCCAGCTGCTCCTGCAGATCCCGCAGGCGCGGCTCCATGTGAGCATCCGACGTTCTTTGTTCCAAGGCGGCAAGTTCGGCCTCCAGCATGCGGCTGCCGCGCAGATAGAGGGGGTCCCGTGTGCCGTCCGAAAGCTCCGCCCGGAAAGCCACGGATTCATTGCCGCCGTCGCGGTTTGACATCATGTGCATTGTTACCGGGTCTTCTATTCCCAGGTCGCGAGCAATGGCCAGAGCCTCCTTCAGCTCGGTGACCTTGTCCAGTCGCAATTGACGGGTTTTGCGGGTCAGGGCGGCAATCTGGTCCTCTAGTTCTCTCCGGCGCAGTTCATCCGCCTCCTCCAGTTGCACAACCGTGTCTTGATCGTTCCTCTTGAGCTCATCAGCGCCGAGGACGATACGGGATTCCAGGGCCCGGACGCGGGTTTCCATGACTACTCGCAAGTCATCCAGCACACCTTCACGAGCTCGGCTGCGTGCGGCGGTCGCGAGCGCATTGGAGATATCGGCGGTCAACTGGCTGTCAGCGTGCTTAAACGTGATGGCGACTGTGGTTTCCGCCAAAACATCATTTTTGGCTAAACCATCAACCTTAGCCGAGGAAGCCGGAAGGAACTGGAGTAGAAAATATTGCTCTTTCAGAGCATCAGTGCGCCCACTCGGCGGCAGAAGGCGCTCACTGAACGCATCAAAAACCTGCCGTTGCGTGCTTATGGCCCGCGCTTCAAAGATGACGCGGCCGAAGGCTTCTTCAGGGCTAAGTGTCAACTGACCGGTTTCGTTGATGGCTGCAAGCTGCGAGGCGAGGGGGGGGCGCAGGCGGGTGGAGGATTCGTACACAGGGGTGGTAAGCAAAAGATAGGCTGTTGCGAGCGCGAGCGCCACCGCGATCACGGCGAGCACCACCCACTTGCGCCGCCACAGGCCTACGACGAGCTCGAACAGGTCGATTTCGTCATCGGCCCATGCGGGCAGCGGTGGCTGCGATAGCGAAGGATGGTTGCCGGGTTGCGTCATTCGTTGTCCGTGTGATTGAGTTCAATGGTGACCTGGTTTATTGAAACCTGCTGCGTCCGTTTGCTCGCTACATACCAAGCCTGGCTCATGACGATACAGTACAGGATAAAGGCACCCACCAGAATGCTGAACTGGTAGGATTCCGGCGTGTTCGCCCTTGCCAGCATCAGGCCGAGAAGAGGGATGGAAGCACCCACGCTACAGATCAATAGCAATGCTCGCTTTTCCGACAATCCCAGTGCCCGCAGCAGATGGTGGATGTGAGTATTGTCCGCTCGGATCGGGGATTTGCCGTTCTGTAGCCGGCGCAGTGTGGTAAAGGCCATGTCGAACAGGGGCAGGCCCAGGAGATACACGGCGGTAACCGGCTGTAGATAGCGAACCTGGCCGATCTGGGCGGACGTAACAGACAGCGTCAGGGCTACAACGATGAAGCCCAGCAGTTTGGAACCCGCGTCGCCCAGGAAGGACTTCGGGATGAACGGTGCCAGCCCCAGGTTAGAGATGAGGAACGCCACCAATGCGGCGCTCACAATAATCGTAATCAGGCCGGGCGGCAATCCGCTGAACAAATGGAAAGCAAAAATCGTGATCAGTACGATTATTCCCAGCAGGCCGTCCATGCCGTCTAGCATATTGTAGGCGTTGATCACTACGAAGATGATCAGCACGGTGAAGGGGTAGCTGAGCCAAGCGCTGAGCTTGACCTTGCCCAACCCCGCGAAATCGCCGAGGTTGGACAACCGCAGGTTCAGACTTTCGATCAGGAAAAGTGCCACGCCGATTTCGGCCAAGACCCTGGTAAGCACGCTCAGATTGTAGCGATCATCCAGTATTCCCAGTACCACCAGCATGCCCCCGGCCGCCAAGAAAACATAAATTATGTCGGTTCTCGGCCCCTCGTTGCCCCCCTGCGTCTGCCCCCATAGGAGAGTGGCTACCAGCAGTGCCAGGTAGATGGCGATGCCACCCACCAGCGGGATGGAGCCTTCGTGCTGTTTGCGGTGATTGGGGGCATCCACCAGTCCCAGACGTGTGGCAATGGGGCTCAGGGCCCAGATGCAGAACAGCGTCAGGCAGAAGGAGAGCGTGGCTTGGAGTAGCATTGGCGACATGGGATGTTGTGATGCTGATTTCGTTGGGAATATACCGTTGGGTTTGCGAAATGACCAACACAGTATGTTTGTAAGTCACTTGTAGATACAGGAGAATCGAGGGATTCAGGCAGACAACTGACTGCATGATTGACTCTGGCTGACAATGGTATGCAGAGGCGACGCGCCCGCGCATGAAGGTTGCTGCCCGCGAGAACTTTGAGCGGCAGGTTGTGGTGTGTGCCTGCCGAAAATCCGGCGGCGCAAGCGGCGGCAGGGGCGCTGGCAGGAAGTGACCGAGCCCGAGCCCTTTTTCCCAAGACATCAGGGGACCAAGCAGCGATCAATTGCCATGGCCAAACTGGTACAGTTGGCTTAAGCCTCATGCTAGTCTCCACTGTCTACCAACGATTGGCCGTAATAGCCCATCGGTGAACCCATTACATGATCACAGCTAACTACTATGTCGCCTCTGATAGAAGCAGCTCAGCGTATTCGAAGGCAGTTCTTCATCAGGCTGGACGATCATACTGCCGAAGTGCTCATGGGCGCGTCCTTGGCTTTCCTGCTAAGAGCGGTAGGGGCGGGCCTCGCCTTTGCCCTCAACGTGGCGATCGGAAGGCTGCTGGGTACCGAAGGGGCGGGACTCTACTTTCTCGCGTTGTCGGTAGTCATGATCGGAGCGGTGTTGTCGAAACTTGGGCTCGACAACACACTTTTGCGCTTTGTCGCTGCCGGCGCGAGTAGCGGCGACTGGAACAGGGTGCTCGGCGTCTTCCGGATAGGAATACGGATAGCGGCGGGCACGAGCCTTGCGGCGGCGGGGCTGGTCCTCATGCTGGCCCCGTGGATAGCGGATTATGTCTTTGGCGAGCCTGCATTGGCTCCTTCGCTGCGGGTCATGAGCCTTGGGATTTTCAGCTTTGCCACGATGACCCTCTTGGCCGAGAGTCTTAAGGGGCTCAAACGCATCCGTAATTCGATGTTGGTCTCGGGGGTGTTCTACCCTGGGGTCGCGCTGGTGCTGATCTGGCCGCTGGTGACAGCCTTCGGCGTGCCGGGTGCGGCGATGGCCTATGTGCTCGGGACCGGGACGGCGGCGGTGATCGGCTGGGCGATGTGGCGCGCGAACGTGGCGGGTGTCGGTGCCGCCACCCCGGCCTTCGAACGCGCGACGCTTTGGCAAAGCTGCCGCCCGCTCTGGACCATGTCAATCATTAACCGCGGCATCCTGCCCTGGGCACCGCTATTTTTGCTTGGCATATGGGGCACGGCGGAAGAGGCCGGGATCTTTGGCGCGGCCACGCGGGTGGCGATGCTGGTGACTTTTTTTCTGACGGCCGTGAACACTGTGATCGCACCGAAATTCGCGGAACTTCACGTGCGAGGAGAGATCGGGATGCTGGGCTGCTTAGCCCGCCGCTTTGCCCTGCTCATCACGCTGGCGGCAAGCCCGCTCTTTGTCCTGCTGATCTTTGCCGGGGATTGGGTGATGGGGCTGTTCGGTCCGGATTTCGTCAAGGGCGGCACCGCGCTGGCGATCCTGGCGTTGGGACAGGCGGTGAACACGATTACCGGGTCGGTGGGCTATCTCTTGATGATGACGGCACACGAGCGGGATATTAGCAACGCATCGATGCTGTCTATGCTGCTCATGTTCGGCTGCGCCGTGTTGCTGATCCCTGAGCATGGCATGATCGGCGCGGCAATTGCGAGTGCGGTGGCGGTCGCGAGTATGAATATATATTCGACGGTGGTGATCAGGCTACGTTTGGGGGTCTCCGTTTTTCCAGTGGGGCGCCATTGATGGCCCAGTTGGACGGCAAGACAATCCTTCTGATAGCAGGACAGCCAAAAGCCGGGACCACTTCGCTTTTTGACTGGTTAGCTCAGCATCCCCGGATTGCAGCTGGAAAACTAAAGGAATTGCGTTTTTTTCTTGATCCTGAGTACCCGCTCAACGCGCCAATACGCTTCGATGGAAAAAATCTCGATGAATACCTGACCCTTTTCCAGAATCCGGAAAGGCCCGTTCTGCTAGACGCCAGCCCCGACTACATTGGATGCGAGACGCCATTGCGCCTGTCATCTTTGCATCCTGATACCAAGGCCGTCATCGTTGTGCGCGACCCGATAGAACGCATGATTTCAGCCTACCGCTTCTTTCAAGGTCGCGGGATGATACCAGCAGAGATGACATTCGATACTTATGTGGCGAAACAGAACGCAGAAGGCGTTACGGAAAACACCGAGGTTCAGTGGCGTGCCCTGGATCATTGCCGAGCAGATCACTACATCGGCCTCTGGCGCAAGGCCTTTGGAAACAACTTGCTTGTCCTTGACTTTGACGGTCTAGGAAAAGATCCGGAGCAGGTGGTGAACCGTGTTTGCGATTTCGTCGGGCTCGCTCACCCGGAGAGCATTGTCATGAGCCACAGCAACAAGACGTACTCATATAAATGCCCGAGGCTTCATAGGGTATATAAAGATGTAAGACGCTGGCTCGCGATGAAAACGATACATCGCCCTGTAATTTACAGAATATTGAGGCCAATGGGGCGGATCATTTCTAAGAAATTTTCAAAGGGTGTGGTGGATATTAAAAGCGTCTACGTTGCCGAGGAAACGAAGTTGCTCATTACAAAAAAAGTGACGCGGAAGCAATGATAATCGAAGCAGATATCGCACCTGTCAAGAAAAGAATTGCGTCGAAGACATTATTGATACTATTCATCATTCTGCTAGTATATTTTCAGGTCTTTCTTTCGAGAGTTACCGATCTGCCTTTTAGACTCCTTTTTGACGTTTTAGTTTTAGTTTTAGCTGCTTCAGTTACTGCGTCGACGATTATAAACTTTAGAATAAAAATAAGTCACCTCAGCTTTCTCTTAAGCGTGATGTTATTCACGATTATCTCCAGTTTAGGTGCATTGGACCCTTCTTTATCAAAATCCGTTGTTAGCTCAATTATTTTCTCGAAGTTTATACTGATATTTTTTTTAGCCCGGTATGTGACAATGTCCGACTTGGAGCCCGCAATAAAGGTGTTTGCGTTTATTCATGTTGTTGGCTGTTTAAGTTCTCTATTGTTTCCCAGCTTCTTCCAAGGCCTTCTCCCAAGTACAACATACGAATTAGACGTATCTCGCTTAATGGGCTTTTCTCTCAACGCCAACAGAGCCGCGGCTGCGTCTAGTGTGCTGCTACTATATTTTGTTTTTTATAAAAGAAGCTTATTGACAGCTTCACTGTTCTTTTTTCTGCTTCTATTCTCCGAATCTCGATCAGTAACGTTTCTGGTGGCTATTGTTTTTGCTTTTCTGATTTTATCCGCGCGCATCTCCGTGCCAAAGAAGATTGCCGTGGCATCTTTTGGAATTATAGTGGTTTTGGGTTTTCTTTCCCAGTTTATAGCATTTGAAGAGACCGTCTTTAAAATAGAGAATACTTTATCTGGGGATCTGCGTTATATTCGCGCCGCCATGCTCTTCGGGGGCTGGTCTTTGGCGACGGAGTTTTTCCCGTTCGGCGTTGGTGGTGGAATGTTCGGATCTTCAATGTCACAAGGCTCCGCAGCTTACGTTATTATTGGTATATCGCATTGGTCAACCGTAGTTGATATGACAGGGGTCTTCGACAGTGGGTTTGGAGCCATACTTGGTGAATATGGTTTTCTCGGATTATTAATTTACGTATTTCTTGTTTATTTGACTATTAAATACGCCCTGAGAGCTCGCCGGCCTACCCTCCAAGTTTTGTTTTTGGTATTTTTGATATTATATATGAGCTTTTTTAGGACTGTGGCTTCTGACTTCTTTTTTAGTCTTTATTTCCTGTTCTTGTTTTTATTGATTTCTGATTTCTGCGATCGAGCAAAGGTAAATAACCATGCGTATCCTCCTCGCCCATAACAACTACACCGTGCAAGGCGGGGCCGAGGTATTTTGTCACGAAATCGGGCGACTGCTGGAGGCGAACGGGCATGAGGTGGCGCGGTTTTCCTGTGCCGAGGACGGACTCGACGCCCCCCATGCCGCGTATTTCCCGCAGGTCGCTCATTATGCCGGCGGTAATCTGCTGTCCAAGATCGCACGAGTCCCCCGTGTGATCTACAACCGCAACGCGCGGGATGCGATGGCTCGGTTGATCGCCGATTTCCGCCCAGACATCGTGCACGCCTTTGCCATCTACGGTCGCCTCACCCCCGGGATTCTGGACGCGGCTCGCGAGGCGCGTGTTCCCGTGGTGCTGTCGTGCAACGACTACAAACACATCTGTCCAAATTACAAGCTGTTCCATCACGGACACCTGTGCGAAGATTGCAAGGGTGGTCGGTTTCACAGCGCCTTGCGCAACCGCTGCTGCCATGACAGTGTTGCAGTGAGCGCGGTATCCATGCTGGAGGGTTATGTGCATAGTCGACTCGACCTGTGGCGGAAGAATGTGGATTGCTTTCTCTTTGCCAGCCGCTTCATGGCCGACAAGACCGAGGAGTTTTGGGGCAAGGGACGGGTGGCCATGGATTTCCTGCGCAACCCGTTTGACGCCACAGCCCATCACGTGACCTTACACGCTGGGGATTATATGCTCTATTTCGGGCGGCTGATCGAAGAAAAGGGCGTGGATGTGCTTGTAAAGGCGGCGCAGCGGGCACCCGATGTACCCGTCGTCATCGTCGGCGACGGGCCCGATCGAGCAGCGCTCGAACAGGTCGCGCAGACGCTCGACAATGTGCGCGTGGTCGGCCCAGCCTGGGGCGAGACACTCAAGGAATGGCTGCGCGGCGCGCGCGCCGTGGTCGTACCCTCACTCTGGCACGAGAATTTTCCCTATGTCATCCTGCAAGCCTTTGCTGCAGGCAAGCCGGTGATCGGGGCCGAGCGCGGCGGCATTCCCGAACTCGTCGGAGATGGAGCGCATGGCTGGCTGTTTGACCCTCTTGACGCTGAAGCGCTACGGACATGTATGCGCGGGGTCTGCGCTCTGCCGGACACGACGCTGCTTGAGATGGGAGCGGCGGCTCAAAGCTATGTGGCCGCGCAATTCAACGACACAAGGATTTATGCAGATCTACACCGGATCTACAAAAAGGTGGCCCGATGAGAGGTCTGGTGATTGGCGGCAGCGGCTTCATCGGGTCACATCTCGTGGATCGCCTGCTTAAGCAAGGGATCGCTGTGCGAGTTTACGACCGCACGCCGGAGCGGTTTCGCCCTTCTCCAGCGGCGGTGGATTTCCGGAGGGGCGACTTCGCCGACACCGCCACATTGGCCGAGGCGCTCGTCGATGTGGATGTGGTCTATCACTTCCTCAGTACGTCGGTCCCGTCGACCTCCAATCTTGATCCTGTGGCTGATATCCAAGGCAACCTGATCGGGACCGTGCGCCTGCTCGAACTGATGCGCAACGCCGAGGTGAGGCGCTTGGTCTACCTTTCGTCAGGGGGCACTATCTATGGCCCACCCGAAACGAACCCGGTGAGTGAGTCGCATCCTGAGCGCCCGATTAGCTCCTACGGGGTGGTGAAATCCGCGATCGAGAAATATATCCTGATGGAGTCGCATTTGCATGGTCTCTCGCCGATGATCCTGCGGCCATCGAACCCCTATGGTTCGCGTCAGGGACATGGCGGGGTTCAGGGTGTGATCGGCACCTTCTTGTCGCGCATCGCGCATGATGAGCCAATACAGATCTGGGGTGATGGCAGTGTCGTCCGCGATTTTATCCACGTCTCCGACCTTGCGGAGCTCTGCGCGCAATGCGGCAAATCGAATCTGACAGGGATATTCAACGCAGGAAGCGGCGAAGGCGAATCCATCCGCAGAGTTCTCGAAATCATCGCAGAGGTGACGGGTCGGCAGGTCATCCCCACATTCCGGCCCGGACGTGGCTTCGACGTCCCACGCGTGGTGCTCGATATCTCTGCGATCCGCAGTCGTCTTGACTGGCAGCCTAAAATCTCACTTGAACGTGGAATAGAGGACACATGGCACTGGATCCGAGAGCAGGCAAAATGATCTTCGTTGTCGGTAACAGCCGCAGCGGGACGACGATGCTGGGTAATGTGCTCGGAAACCACAGCCGAGTTTATACGTTCCCTGAACTCCAAGTCTTTGAGCGTTTAATAGACCCTAAAGATATGTCCTCAAACTTTATAGCGTCTGAGGATAAGCTCGTAGCATTTGGCTCGCGCATTATGACAACAATACGCGATGGGGTTTTTTGTGAGGGGTCACCGGTTCGATTTGAAGCCGAGGTTAAAAAAATAATTAAAAAACATGACATTAAAAACCAAATGATACTATACAAAACCTTGCTCCAGTACGAGACGAAAAAAGCTGGCAAGCAGATATTTTGCGAACAAACTCCCAGATACATCTTTACCGCATCTAAAATTTTGCGAGCCTTTCCTGACGCTTGTGTGATTCACATATATAGGGATCCTCGAGACGTTATGCTTTCTCAAAAGAACCGCTGGCGTCGCCGCTTTCTCACGGACAGCAAAATTCCAATCAAGAGATCACTCGTGGCATGGGGCAGTTATCATCCATCTATGACTTCTCGACTGTGGGGAGCAGTGATGCGCCAAGCTGATAAACTTAAAGTCAGCGATCGCTTTTTTGAGATAAAATACGAGCAACTGTTACAAGACCCCGAAAAAGGTTTAAAATTGCTTTGCAGACAGCTTGGAATTAATTACGAATCTTCGATGCTAAATGTGCGGCGCGAGGGTTCATCTGCCAATCAAGATGAAACATTTTCCTTCGGCTTTGACGCTTCGCGAATAGGAGCCTGGAAAATCGGTGGACTTAGCAGTACAGAAATCGAAATTTGTGAAAAGCGGCTGAGCGTAATAATGGAGTATCGTGGATATGAATGCTCTAATAGTCGTGCAAGTATTTTGGGTAGGGTTTGTGCGGCGTTTAGTTTACCCTTCAAGATTCTGGCAAATTTAATTATGAACACGAGGCGCTTCCAAAGCCTCTCCAAAACAATAATTCGACGCCTAAACGCCTAGCAAGTATATGGGTATGCCGAATCGACAAATCATTCCGAATTTGATTGTGGCTGGTGTAACAAAGGCAGGAACAACCTCACTGTTTCGCTACCTGTCGGGGCATCCGCAAGTATGCTCTTCCTCAATTAAGGAAACATGCCACTTTTTACCGCTTCGCTATAACGAGCGACCATTACCTTTTTCTGATTATTCTCGCTATTTCTCGCACTGCGCCCACGAGCGGTTAATAATCGAGAGCACACCGGGATATTTCAACGGAGGGGCCGCAGTCGCAAGAGAAATTAACACACACCTACCAAACGTGAAGATCGTTGTCTTGTTTCGTGACCCGGTAACGCGCTTCTTCTCCCATTTTCATTATATGAAATCGTTGCAGAAATTAGATCGCGGCGTAACAATTACCGAGTACCTATCGGATTGCGAAAAGTTGACAAAGGAAGCTCTAGCGGTTCGCGCTAATGACCCTTGGTTCGGGCTCGAAGGCGGCAAATACGCTGACTATTTAGATCCATGGATCGAAACTTTTGGTCAGCGCATCAGGATAACGTTTTTTGAGAATCTCATGGAGGATCCGAACCGTTACTTGCAAGATTTATCAGTTTTTGCCGATATAGATTCCAACTATTTTAAGCATATGGAGTTTAGGCAGGAAAACAAGACTCGAGACCACAAGAATGCATGGATGCATGCGTTCGCGCTACGAGCATATGGCACTTTCGCTCCGATCTTAAATCGTCATCCAGGCCTTAAGCTTGGAATTTCAAGTGTATACGCCAAATTGAATGAGAGACCTACCCAAGTAGACATAGCAGAGAGCCAGCATATATCAGATCGTCTAACCAAATATTACGCACCATCAAATGCAGCGCTCCGCGCTCAATTGATCACCTTGCCTACGCAGATGGTGTCAGATTCTTTTCCGAAGTGGCTCACTGAGACATCATTAGTGTGATAATGATATTTTTGGAAAACTGGAGGTTTTCAGTTCCCCTGGATCAGCCTACGCAACCTTCCTCTAAAGGAGGTAGTCTCATGGTCGCATGCGAGTGGATCGTCACGATGTGCGACGGGGTTGCGCCTGCTGAGGCGCTTTCCTGAGAACGTGCTGCACGTATCTATGAAGTGGCTTGCATGACACCTCCGGCGACCTCCCACCGACTAGGGAAATTAGCGAAGCTTGGTCACGGTGAGGCTTTTCTGGATTATGTGCAAACGCCGCTTTCCCTTGCCGCTACCAAGGTGGAATGCGAATTTCCCATTCTGGGCGCACTCGTCGTGAGCGAGCCTCCGTGATGAGCAGAGCGGATTGGAGCATCCTTGGCACGGTGGGTGTACCCGGAAACTATGGCGGATTTGAGACACTCGCGGAAAACCTTGTGCGCTTTCATGCGCGGCATGATATCGATGCGACATTGAGCGTATATTGTTCGGCGAGGGCATTCGAGACGCGTCCTGCCCGGTTTCAAGGGGCCAATTTGCGTTATATCAGCCTTGATGCCAATGGTCCGCAGTCGATAGCCTACGATATCTTGTCGCTCATTGACGCAGTGCGGCGGCGGACGGGTGTGATCCTTCTGCTCGGGGTATCGGGCGCGCTCGTCCTGCCGTTTCTGCGGGCGTTTTCGCGCAGCCGTATAGTCACTAATATCGATGGGGTCGAATGGAAACGCGAGAAGTGGACCGGGATCGCTAGGCTCATTCTACGCTGGTCAGAGTGGGCCGCTGTGCGTTGGTCGCATGTTGTTATCGCCGATAATACCGCAATTGCAGAATATGTACGTGAAATCTATGACACGGAGTGTCACGTCATTGCTTATGGCGGTGATCATGCCCTGGGAGCGGAGCCGGTCGCGGTGCCTGGGCTGGTGTTGCCGCAGGGTTATACGCTCTCACTCTGCCGAATCGAGCCCGAGAACAACATCACCATGATTCTCGAGGCCTTCGTCCGCATGCCCGATCGACCGCTGGTCTTTGTTGGCAATTGGGGCAAGAGTGAGTATGGCCGCGGTCTGCGAGCGCGTTTCGGTGCCTCGCCCCATCTGTGTCTGCTCGATCCGATTTATGATCCGGGGCATTTACGCTGGATACGCGACGGGGCGCGAGCCTACGTGCATGGGCACTCGGCAGGAGGCACGAATCCATCGCTTGTCGAGATGATGCATTTCGGCATTCCGGTCGTTGCCCATGGCTGCCGTTTCAATCGGTGTACGACAGAAGATCGCGCCGCCTATTTCAGTAGCGCCCAGGCGCTGGTTGAAGAGGTCGAGGGCCTGGACCCCGCACGCGCTAGCGAGATAGGCTGTGCCATGATCGAAATCGCCCGGCGGCGTTATACCTGGGAGCAAGTGGGGCGTGCTTATTTTGACCTCATCGAACGAGTCTGAACTGGCTGCGCGTGCCCCAGCCTGTTATTGACGTTCCAGGCCTTGCCGCATCGCCGGAATTGTTGCACGCGATGCCACCCAAGAAGCTTGGCTGATAAACATCACGATGGCCAGTGGCAACAGGTATAGCAGTACCCGGGATAGTCGGGTTTGGTCAAGAGCCGATCTTGGCTCCAGATAGAAAAACAGCAGAGTCACCCCCAGGCCCAGCAATATGCCGAGACTTTCAGGACTGGCCATTGCCTGCCACCGGCGCAGGGCAACCATCAGTAGCGCAGTTGCGCACCAGTACCAGGTGGTCAGGTGCCAGCTGGAATACTGGAATATTGCTTGGACAAAGGATTCTGGGTGCCATTCCGCGGATAGGTGGAAGAAGAATAGGTCCGTGACCCGTAACTCGCTAGCGGAGAACGTCAAGGTGCGTGAGGGGCTGAGTGGAATCTCCAGGTCAAGGTTCCCGGTAATAACCAATACAAGCACGGCCAACCCCAGAGCGCCTAGACTGCCAATCAGTAATGCGACGATCCTTTTGGCATGGAGCATCCAGGTGATGGCTGCTACGCCCAGCAGTGCGATGGCAAAACCGGCGCCTGCCCGTTTGGACTGGGCGCAAACGATGATCATGAGCAGGAAGAGGGCCAATTCTCCGATACGACGGGTTTGCAGATACCTGTGCAGCGAGAGGATACCCGCCGTGAAGATGACCGCGATCCAGATATCCGCATAGCCGGCCAGGGCAGTGTGTATGTTGAGATAGGGCAGGCTCAGCACCAAATAACCACCGACTGCGGCGCCAAGCGCTCCGCAGCGCTCTTGCAAGTGGCCATGAACGACCAAACCCAGTGCGCCATAGATGCAAAGCCAAGGTAGGTGCAACAGTGGCTGGTGGGTTTCACCACTGGCTAGCATCATCCACAGCAGCGTGAGTGTCGTCAGTTCGCCATAGTTGCGATTCGTATCTACAGGTGCGTATAGCGATCGGTGGTCAAAGTACTGGATCGCCTCCGGCTGCCAAGAGCTCCAGGCATCCCAGGGGAATGTCGGCCTCAACAGAAGCTCATGGGTGACCCCGACGAAGTGGCCTACGGTAGCCAGACTCAGCATGCCAACGATGCCGATCTTCCAGAGGGAGGGGAGGTGTTTAGGTGGGCGCGCAGGTTGGAGGCCAGCGGCTGAATAGGTGGAACCTCCATAGCGATATAGGGCCCCATAGGCTACGCCTGTCGTCAGCAATAGTACGGCCGTAATTGACCAGAATTGCAGTGGCAGAGCGAGCGCGTCGCAGGCTTTGATCGTCCACGTCACCAGCAGCAATCCCAGCAGATAACCATATCCCAGACAACTGGACAGAGGGTGCGTTGCGCCCATCAGCCACCTGGCCAGCTGGCAGCCGAGTAGCCAGGGTAGTAATAGGGCAACCAGTATCGCAGGTAGAGTGCTAGTCATGGGTAGCCTTTCCTGCTTTACGGTGAGTAGCGTACAGGGCTACCGGGCCGTCGCCTAAGACGCGTTCCCACCTCGCTGTATTCTGGTTAGTTAGGACCCTTTGCACTTCGGCATCCGTTTGTACGGTGCTTTCCGGTCCCGTCAGGATGATAACGTGGTCAAACTCTTCATTGGCTTTATGGGCCAGCCAAGGGGTGATCGTGGGCAGTATGGAGGTCTTCACCTCTGGAAGCAGATGAAAGCGCAGCCTTTCCGCAAAAGCTCTCTGCTCCCGGTCTCGGTATATCGAGACTATGGCATCCGAGATAGCCAATTGTTGCTTGATTACATGGGCTGCCGCGTAATACTCCCCATCCCAATCCGCCAGCTTTTTCTCATGCAGTGCCTTGCCCGCGAATAGGTGGCGGGTTTCAGTGTTCTGACGGAAAAGCTGCTGCAGCCAGAGGCCGTCCAGAAATGCCCACGCCAGCCCGGTGGCAAGGATTGCGGGCAGCCAGAGGGGGGACGATTGATTGTCACGACGGGTAAACTGGCGCAGCAGCAGGATGACGATCATGCTGGTTGCCAGCCAAATGGCTATTGCCGGCACCGGATACATCAATGCTCCACTGGGCACTCCGCGGTAGGCATTGATTGAGCGTTGGTCCCACGGCGCAAACGCAGTCCACTCTGCCCACACCGTCCGCAGAATTCCGCTGTGACTGTAGGGCATCAGCTCCACGCGGTGGAGTTTGACCGTACCCCCGCGCAAATCCCCAAAAAACCCCACCGCCAGTTCGGTAATCGTCCCCCGCCACTCTTCGTTACGTAGCAGGTTGTGAAGTTGCGGCCCATCTCCTGAATAATCCAGCTCCGCGAAGTGATTTTCCCCGGGCGTGTCTGCTCTTTGCCAGAACAACATGATACGCAGTGCCGGGTTGCGGCCTTCAATGTGGTAACGAAGAAAGGGAAACTGGTCAGCCTGGAACAGACGCCGGTGCACCAGCACTGCGTGATCTTCGGGCGCTATTTCAGCCAGTTCACTGATGACTGCGACCGAGCCTTCAAGGCCGCCATCCCCGAACACCACCGGTCGGAAGAGGTTGCCGGGGATCGTAATCGCATCTGCCTTTTGCTGATCGATGTAGGGCTTGAACTCTGGGTGGAGTACAGGCACGAGTAACAGGTAGGCCGGAAGTAGCAGGGCTGCGCTGGCCGCGATAGAGGTTAGCGCAAGTCCAAGGGCTTGCAGAAACTCGCGATTGCTTATTGGCGTATTCATCGTGGCTTTGGACGCAGAGTTCTAAGGGTAATGCCGATACTTTGCATAAGTAGCTGCCGGGTCTGTCGCTGCCGTGCTGACATGGATGTGATGCTCATCTTCCCAGAAGCTTACAGTAAAATTCTTATGGCGATGCGCCTGTGTCTCGTTTTCCGGCCAACTCAATCCCCAACCCCAACGCCGCCCGCAAACTCCCGTCACTCGCCTGCCCCGTCCCCGCCAAATCCAGCGCCGTCCCATGGTCCACACTGGTCCTCACAATCGGCAGCCCCAGCGTGATATTCACCGCATTGCCGAAGCCCGCATACTTCAACACCGGCAGCCCCTGGTCGTGAAACATGGCCAGGTAAGCGTCCGCCTGTGCCAGCAACTTGGGGCTGAAGGCCGTATCCGCAGGCAAGGGCCCAAGCAGGTGCATGCCCTCGGCGCGCAACCGCTCCAGCAACGGCGTAATCACCTCTATCTCTTCGCCGCCCAGATGACCCCCTTCACCCGCGTGGGGGTTGAGGCCCAGCACCGCGATGCACGGCTGGTCAATCCCGAACTTGCCTTGCAAGTCTGCGTGCAGAATACGCAGGGTACGCGCCAGTGAGTCGCTGGTGATTGCAGCGGGGACATCAGCCAGTGGCAGATGCGTGGTGGCCAGCGCCACGCGCAACTCGCCGGCAGCGAGGAGCATGACTACGTGCTCGGTTGCTGTCCTTGCGGCGAGAAACTCCGTGTGGCCGCTGAAGGGGATGCCAGCATCATTGATAATGGATTTCTGTACGGGCGCAGTGACCATGGCATCGAAGGCCCCTGCCAGGCAGCCGTCCGCCGCCAGCTCCAGGGTTTTCACCACATAGGCGGCGTTATTGCGATCCAAAATGCCGGGCTCTACGGGCGCTGCCAGGGTCGGAGCGATCAAACCCGTTGCATTCACATGCGCAGCGTCCGGGTCGGTGCCGACCGCAGGCAATATGGTCAAAGTGCCTGCCGCCTGTTCTCTGGCGGGGGCAGAGAAGTCCACTGTCTGCAGCGTGAGGGGCAAACCCAGCGTCTGCGCCCGCTGGCGCAGAAGTTCGGGGTCGGCGATCACCACCAGTTCAGCGGGCCATGCCTGCTGCGCCATCATCGCGACAATGTCGGGCCCGATGCCCGCCGGCTCCCCGGCGGTGATGGCAATTCTGGGGGTTGCCACGCGGTGCTTACTTGATGTCGACGAAGGCTTCATCGCGGATTTTGCGCAGCCAGGCGTCCAGCTCTTCGTCGTACTTGCGCTGGTGCAGTGCTTCGGTGGCGCGATTGCGGATGGCCTGGGCAGTCATGTCCTGCTCGCGGCGCTCCATCACTTCCAGGATGTGCCAGCCAAACTGGCTTTTTACCGGCTCGGATATCTCCCCAACGGCGGTATCGGCCATGGCAGCCTCGAATTCGGGCACCATCTGCCCCGGTGTGGTCCAACCCAGGTCACCGCCCTCGGCAGCAGAGCCGATGTCCTTGGAGTACTCTTTTGCCAGCTCGGCGAAGTCCTCGCCCTGCAGGATACGGTTTCTCAATTCCTCTGCGCGGGCCTCGGCCTGCTCGTCTGTCATGATTTCGGATGGCTGTACCAGGATGTGGCGCACACGGGTCTGGTTGACCATTTGCTCGCCGCCGCGCATATCCGCGAGGTTGATCAGGTGCAAGCCCGAGGGACTGCGGATCGGGTCTGATGTGGCGCCCACCTCAAGGCCGGGGGCGACGTCGCTGAACAGGCTGGGCAGGTCTTCCAGCTTGCGCCAGCCCAGGTCGCCGCCGGAAAACGGGTAGCGACCATCGTTGGAGGAAATCACCTGGTCGAAGGCTTCGCCGCGGCGAATGCGTTGCAGCAGGCCATTCAGGTAGCTGCGCGCGGCATCCACCTCGTCGGCCGGTGCATCTTCCTGCAGCGGCAGCAGTGCGTGGAGGATACGGTATTCCGGCTGGGTCAGTTTCTGGCCTTCGGGCGATGCGAGGAAGTTGCGGACTTCCTGCTCGGATATCTGGATGCGCTGGTTCACGTTGCCGGCCTGCACGCGCTGGATGATCATTTCCCGGCGTACCTGCTCACGCATGGCGGCGTAGGACTGGCCCTGCTGCTCCAGTGCTGCGCTGAAGTCCGCGAGGCTCATGCGGTTCTGCGCCGCGACGCGCTCCATGGCCTGGTTCAGCTGGGCGTCCGAGATACGCGCGCCCACCCGGTTGCCAAGCTGCAGCTGGATGCTCTCCAGGATTAGTCTGTCCAGTGTTTCACGGATCAAGACGTCTTCCGGAGGCATTTCGACGTCTCGCGCTTCCAGGCTCTGGGTAATGGCGGCAACGCGCTCGCGCAGCTCGCTGGCCATGATCACATCGTCGTCGACGATGGCCACCACCTGATCGAGAATCTGGGTTTGAGCTTGCGTCTGGCCGGCAATGAGCAGTGTCGCGGCAAGCCCCGCGGCCAACAGTGCGGATTTAATAGTCACGTTCGTCAAAACCTCGAATCATGTCTTCAAGCAGGTCGGTGACCCGGCTGCCAAAGCCGCCCATGCCCTTCAGCAGGACCTGGACCTGTGTGGAGTAGCGCCGCTCCAGGCTGGGATCAGTGAAATCCGGATCCTGGCCCGGCGCCGTATCGATGTAGCGCAGATGCAGCAGGCGCACGCGCCAGCAGCAGCTATCGTATTCGATTCCGACCATATCTTCCACGCTCGTGCTGCCCTCAACACTGAAGTTGACGGCGCCGAATACGCTCCAGCGGTTGTTCACAGGGTAGTAAGCGGACAGGTGCGCCTGTTCCGTGACGATATCGCTGTCGACCAGGTTGACGGGGCGACGGTAGGAGTAACCCACATTGAACAGGGCGTTGTCGGAACGCCGGTAGCTGGCGTAGGCACTGCCGGCGTTCATGTTGCCGCTATCGGGGTCCCACACCAGGCTGTTGCGCAGGCTCAGGCGCTTGTTCGGAGTGAATGTCACCTCTGCGGCCATCTCGGAGGTGGACTGATCGAGCGCCGTGTCATCCGGATCCAGGCGCACGCGTCGGTCGCGCAGGTAGAATATCTGCCCGACGCTGGCGCTCAGGTACTCGCGGCCATCTTCGGCGCTGATATAGCGCGTGGTGAGGCCGAGGGAGAGGCGGTTGGCATCGTCCAGCCGGTCGCGTCCGGAAAAGCGGGTGTCCCGGAACAGCTGGTTATAGGTAAAGGTGAGCTCGGCGCTGTCGAAGTCGGGTTGTGTCGATTGGTCGTCGTATTCGCTGATCAGGTAGTAGGCGCGCGGCTCCAGTGTTTGCAGCAGCGGCTTGCCGGCCAGGCTGGTGGACCGCTCAAAGAACAGGCCGCCATCGAGGCTGGCCAGCGCCGAGCCCGCTGAGGGGTTGTCGTCGCCGAGTGGCCCGTTATCGTTCAGCTCGTACTCCAGGTAGCGATACTTGGCAGTGGAGTTGAGAAAGCCGTACTGCCACAGCATGGGATAGACCGCGCCGCCTTCCATGTACACTCGCTGGCCGGTGACCACGTCCTCGTTGGAGTCGAAGTAGGAGTACTGGGAGAGGAAGATGGGGGCGATATTGAAAGGGGTGTTCTCGTTGCGGTAGCGTGCCGTGATCTGCGGCAGCTTCTGGTAATCATTGTCCAGGTCGTCGGCGAGGGACTGGAACTCCTGTAACTCCAGGCCGATCAGCCACTGGTCACCGAGATAGTCCAGTGACCCCAGCTGCAACAGACTGGTCTGGCGCTTGGTGTCGAGATTGGAGGTGTTGAGGTCCTTGAAGTAATCGACATCGCTCACCCGCGAGTAGTCGATGCGCGAGCGCCAGCGCTGCTCGAACAGCCCGTTCTGGCGGACGTTGGCCAGCCAGCGTGAGTCGTCGCCGGCATCCGGACGTTCGCGGGCGTAGCGGTCGTCGCTGCCCATCCAGGTGCCACCCACCGACCACATGCCGGTGTTGCGGCTCAGATAGCGGGTTGCAATTTCGTGGTTCAGCCCGCGTTCCTGAATAAAGCGCGGGGTGTACAACGCGTCGTAGTTGGGGGCCAGGTTGAGGTAAACCGGCACGGCGAGGTCCAGCCCGCCGTTGGTGTCGGAGCTGATGTCCGGCCACAACAGGCCGCTGCGCCGGCGGTCGTCCAGTGGGAAGCGCACCCAGGGCAGGTAGAGCACGGGTACTCCCGCCACGTCCAGCTTGGCGCCGGTTGCCGTGCCCAGCCCTTCTACCAGGTCGAGTTTGATGCTGTCGGCGCGCATCGCCCACTCTTCGTCATCCGGCGCGCAATAGGAGAGTCGTCCATCATGGATGTACAGCGTGCCGTCCGCCGCGCGCCGCAACTGTGCGGCGCTGCCGTTCAGGTGCTGCGCGTGCAGTACGAACTCGCTGTCGCGGATACTGGCTTCACCGCTGTTGGCGGAGTAGCTCGCCTCTTCGCCACGCAGTAGCACCCCCGGTTCGCGCAGGGTGATGCCGCCACTCACGGTGCCTTCGCGTTCGGCGCGATCGAAATAGCCGTCTTCGCCGCGCAATTGCCGATAACCCTGGTCGACACTGACACCACCACGCAGGTAGACATCGTCGCCCTGCAGTTCGGACTCGGTGGCACGGGCCCGGATGTCGGAGATTTCAGGCCTGTCGTCCGGGTCCGACTCCGCCAGTGGGTCCACATAGCGGCCGCCGCAACGCAGGCACTGCGCGTCCCGCTCCGCCTCGGGCGTCTCCCCTGTGGACACCCAATCCAGTTCCTTTGCATCATCGGCTACCGCGCCCATGGCAAGCAGGCCAAGCACAATAGCGAGGTGGCGCAACCGGGAGCGTTCGGGAGTTTGCGAGGGCGGAATCATCAGGCTTAGGTGCAATTTCTGGCGTAAAACGGGATGATAATGCATCGCCCCCGGCTTGTCCGGGTCTTTTTCATTGCGGGAGCGTCCGATGTCTCTACCGCCAAGCGGGCTGTTGCCCTGGGCCCTGAATGTGTTGCCGGTGGGGGCTGCCGGGGAGGCCGTCTTGCAGCCGCTGGCAGGGGATGCCAGTCAGCGTCGCTACTTCCGGCTGCACACACCCGGGCAGCGCTACATGGCCGTCGATTCGCCGCCGGCAACGCAGAAGAACCGCGAATTTCTCGCCATCCGTCAAAAGCTGGAAACGGGGGGCGTGCGCGTTCCGCGGCTACTGGCGGCGGATATCGAACAGGGCTATATGCTGCTGGAGGACCTGGGCGATCGCCTGTTGCAGGATGTCCTGACGGTCGACTCTGTGGACGACTATTACCAGCGCGCGCTGGCCGTGCAGCAGCGCATGGCAAACCTGGCCAACGATGCGTTGGCGCTGCCTGCCTATGACAATGTGCTGCTGGCTGAGGAGCTGGCACGGTTCCCGCAATGGTTCGTGACCGCGTTACTGGGTTTGTCGCTCTCGGAGGACGAGCTGGCGCTGCTGGCGCAGCTGGACGGCCTGCTTATCGGTAGCGCCCTGGCCCAGCCAAGGGTGCTGGTGCACCGGGACTTTCACAGCCGCAACCTGATGTGCACAGGGGATGGGCAGCTCGCCGTGATCGATTTCCAGGACGCGGTGCTCGGGCCCGCCACCTACGACGCCGTTTCCCTGCTCAAGGATTGTTACGTCCGCTGGCCCCGGGAGCGGGTGGTGGGCTGGGCACTGGCCTACCGCGATGCCCTGTGTGACGCCGCGCTGTTGCCGGCGGTAGACGACGCTACGTTCCTGCGCTGGTTTGACTGGATGGGCCTGCAGCGGCACCTGAAAGTGTTGGGGACCTTTGCCCGGCTGGCGCTGCGCGAGGGCAAGACGCAGTATTTACAGGATCTGCCCCGGGTGGTCGATTACGTGCAGGAAGCCTTCACGCTGTATGCCGGGGAGGATGCGGCGCTGGATGTGGCGGGCGCCTGGTTTGAGCGCCGCTTGCTGCCCGTTATCCGGCGTCAGCCCTGGAGTCGGGGATGAAGGTGATGATTCTGGCTGCGGGCTTTGGCGAGCGCATGCGGCCCCTGACCGAGCATACCCCCAAACCCTTGTTGCAGGTGGGTGGCCAGCCCTTGATCGCCTACCATATCGAGGCGCTCGCCGCGCTCGGCCTGGATGATCTGGTGATCAATGTCGCGCACCTGGGGCAGCAGATTATCGACTGGTGCGGCGATGGCAGGCGCTGGGGTGTGCGTATCCGCTACTCCCGTGAGCCGGAACCACTGGAGACGGCGGGGGGCATACAGCGTGCGCTCCCGCTACTGGGGGAGGCCCCGTTTCTGGTGGTGAACGGCGATGTGTGGACCGAATACCCGCTACAGCGCTTGCTGACCCACACGCACTTGCCCGCTGACGCTGCGCATCTCGTGTTGGTCGACAACCCACCGCAGCACCCGCTGGGTGATTTTCAGCTCACGGCAGCGGGCCGCGTAGTGGCCCGGCCGCCCGAGGCCGCAGGCCTGACCTACGCGGGTATCGGCGTTTTCAGCCCCGGTTTCTTTGTCGGCATGGCGCCGGGCAAACGGCCCTTGCGGCCCCTGCTGGATGCCGCGATTGCCGGTAAGCGTGTGTCAGGCGAACATTTTGTCGGCGCCTGGGCTGATGTCGGTACGCCCGAGCGTTTGCAGACACTGGACGCGAGGCTCAGCGCGGCCAGTGGCGGCACGGGATGATCTGTCTGCACTTAGCAGCTAGAATAGCGGCCTGTCCTGATACCGGAGCCAGTACATGGCCGATTACCTGATTGCACCGTCGATTCTCTCGGCGAATTTTGCCCGTCTCGGGGAAGAAGTGGATGCAGTGCTCGCCGCAGGCGCCGATGTGGTGCACTTCGACGTTATGGACAACCACTATGTACCTAATCTCACCATCGGCCCGATGGTGTGCAAGGCCCTGCGCAAGCACGGTGTCAGCGCGCCTATCGACGTACACCTGATGGTGAGCCCGGTGGATCGGCTGATCGGCGATTTTGCCGAAGCGGGGGCAAGCTACATTACCTTTCATCCCGATGCCTCAACCCACGTTGATCGCTCGTTGCAAATGATTCGCGATGCGGGCTGCAAGAGTGGGCTGGTCTTCAACCCTCATGCCGGCCTTGAGGCCTTGCGCTATGTGATGGACAAGGTGGATATGATTCTGCTGATGTCCGTCAACCCTGGCTTTGGTGGTCAATCCTTCATTCCGGGTACCCTGGACAAATTGCGCGAGGCGCGGGCGCTGATCGATGCCTCGGGCTACGACATTCGGCTGGAAATCGATGGCGGGGTGACAACAGGCAATATCGCCGACATCGCCGCGGCAGGTGCAGACACCTTCGTCGCCGGCTCGGCCATTTTCAACGCGCCCGACTACCGCGCCGTGATTGCGGACATGCGGGCGGCGCTGGCTGAGGTGCAACAGCCGGAATGAACGAAGCGGACTTTAATGCCCTGGCGGCACAGGGCTACAACCGGATTCCGGTTAGCATTGAGGTGCTGGCGGACCTGGAAACACCGGTCAGTACTTACCGCAAGCTGGGTGAAGGAGCCTATTCCTACTTCTTCGAGTCGGTGCAGGGCGGGGAGAAATGGGGGCGCTACTCCATTATCGGCCTGCCCTGTCGCACCCTGTTGCGGGTGTTTGGAAACCGGGTGGAAGTGCTGGTGGATGGCGCAGTGGTGGAGCGGGCTGACGTAACCGACCCGCTGGACTATGTCGAGGCATTCCAGCAGCGCTACCGCAGCGCGCCGGATGCCGGATTGCCAGTGTTCCACGGCGGCCTGGTGGGCTATTTCGGCTACGACACCGTGCGCTACGTGGAGCCGCGCCTGCGCGACAGCGCGCCCGCCGACGAGCTGGGCAATCCCGATATTCTGCTCATGGTGTCCGAGGAAGTGCTGGTCTTCGACAACCTGTCGGGCACCATTCGCCTGATCGTCAACGCGGACCCGGAACAGCCTTCCGCCTTGGCCTCAGCGCAGGCGCGTTTGCGCGGGTTGGCGCTGCGCTTGCGCGAGCCCATGCCGTCATTGCCTGACGTGGCGCTGGCCGGTGCCAACAGTGATGCACTGGAGGCGTCCGCCCGCTCGCATTTCGATGAGGCGGGTTTTGCGCAGGTGGTGGAACGCATCAAGGACTATGTGCTGGCGGGCGATGTCATGCAGGTGGTGCCCTCGCAGCGCCTGCAGGTGCCGTTCAGCGCGCCACCGCTGAACCTGTACCGCGCCCTGCGCAACCTGAACCCCTCACCCTATATGTACTACCTGGATCTGGGTGACTTCCACATTGTGGGGTCGTCCCCCGAGATTCTGGCGCGGCTGCAGGATAACGAGGTGACTGTGCGCCCACTGGCGGGCACCCGCCGCCGCGGACACAGTGAAGCCGAGGACAAGGCACTGGAAGCGGAGTTACTGGCGGACCCCAAGGAGATCGCCGAGCACCTGATGCTGATTGACCTGGGCCGCAACGACATCGGCCGCATCGCGCGTATCGGCTCTGTCGCGCTGAGCGATAAAATGGCTGTGGAGCGCTATTCGCATGTCATGCATATTGTGTCCAATGTCAGTGGTCAGCTGGCGCCCGGCAAGTCGGCCATCGATGTGCTGCGGGCAACACTGCCTGCCGGCACCCTGAGTGGCGCGCCAAAAATCCGCGCCATGGAAATCATCGACGAACTGGAGCCGGTGAAGCGCGGTGTGTACGGCGGCGCGGTCGGCTACTTATCCTGGGCGGGTGAGATGGATACGGCGATCGCCATTCGTACCGCGGTCATCAAGAACGACACACTGTATGTGCAGGTGGGCGCGGGCGTGGTCGCGGATTCGGTGCCGCGGCTGGAGTGGAAGGAAACGCACAACAAGGCGCGTGCCATGTTCCGCGCAGCCTCCATGGTGTTGGCGGGGCTTGAGTCACCGTGAACGACCGGGAGCAGCTGCAAGCCCTGCTGGCACGCTGCGACAATCCCTACGGCCTGCTTGACGCTGCCTACCTGCCGCAGGATCAGGCGCGTGTGCTACGCACCCGCAATCTGCGCCTGATACCCGGGGAAAAGCGCCGTCGGGGCGGCAAGTATGCCTATGCTGAATGGGCGCATGTCATCGGTATTTTCCAGACGCTGATTGGCCAGCACATGGGTTGGCGGCAGGACCTGCGCCTGCTTGATGCCGGCTGCGGTTCCGGCCTGCTGGCGATTGCCTGCGAGCCGTTCCTGGGCAACGGTGGCCTCTACACGGGCCTGGATGTAGCCGCCGAGCAGCTTGAATTCTGCCGTCAGCACTACAGTGGAGATCACTACCGCTTCCTGCACCTCGACACGGCAAACCCCTTCTACGCCCCCGGTCAGCCAGCCGTCGGCGTGCCCTGGCCAGTGCCCGACGCGAGTCAGCAGCTGGTAACAGCCCTCTCGGTGTGGACGCATTTCAATGAGCGGGATGCGCGCTTCTATATGGCAGAGTTGGCACGTGTGCTGGAGCCCGGCGGCAAGGCGCTGGTGACCGTGTTCCTGTTGGACGAGGATTACGCTGCGAGCCTGCCGCGCGCCGCAGGAGCCCCTGCGCGTTTTCACGCCACGCCTCTTGAGCGCTGGGTGTTCGATCAGCCCGCCTACGGCGCCTCCGACTGGCTTTGTCCGAGCTGGGTGGAGGTGCCCGAGGAAGCCATAGGCATTACCCCCGCGGGGCTGGACAGCCTGCTTGGCAGCAACGAATTGAAGGTGGCAGCGCACTACCCGGGCAACTGGAAAGAGGTGCCGGGTGCGTTTTTTCAGGATGTGTTGGTGCTGGAAAAGCCCCGCTAGAACACTGCCCCGCCTTGCGGGCGGGGCGATGGAACGCTAGCGGGGTGAGTTGAGCTGACGCTTAGAAGTTATACCGTGCGGTCACGCCGAAGGTGCGCTGGGGCACCAGGTTGATTTGCGTGTAGGATCCGCCGCTGAGTGCCAGGTCATATTGGTCTGGGCCCTGTTGGTAGTTGACGGTTTCATCATCCAGCAGGTTCTTCGCAAATACCGAGACATCCCAGCTGGCATCCGCGCTGCGCCAGCCGGCGTACAGGTTGAAGATGCTGTAGGAATCGAAGCTCTCACGTACGGCGCCGATACCGGCTGAGGCTTCCGTATTCAGGCGCTCATCGGTGAACTTGTACAAACCGCGCAGGTAGACCTCAGTCGACTCCAGCGGCCAGGTGTACTCGGAGTTGAGCGACAGGGACAGCTCGGGCTCGCCACCGATGGGGTCGCCTTTGATGTCACAGGACCCGAGCACTTCGCCGGGCTCGCGCTGGTTGCAGGGTTTGCTTGCACCATCGTCCCATTCACCTTTGGCGTAGCTGAAGCTGGCGCCGGTAACCCATTGCTCTGTGATCAACAGTCGGCCGTCAAACTCCACACCGTAGGTGGTGGCGTCGCCGTTAAAGATGAAGCCGCCGACGATGTCGACCGGGGCCCCGGAGTCATCCAGCACCTGGATACCGCGTGTGAAGCCGATGTAGCCATCGAACTGCTGGTAATACACGGCACCGTTCAAGGTGGCGCGGCCATCGAGCAGGCGGCTCTTGAAGCCCACTTCGATCGCATCACTGGTTTCTTCGTCATGCAACAGGTCGTCCTCGCCGTTGGGCAGGAATACCACGTTCGGGCTGGGCGTAATGGAAATGCCGCTGGGGCGATAGCCGCGGTTGTAGGCACCGTAGACCGAAACATCGTCATTCAGCGCGTAGCGAAGTTTCAGTGAGCCGGTTACCGCCGTCTCGTCACCTTTCTGGTTGCGTTCGGAAACGCCTTCGATCGGGAAAGCCGCCGCGATACTGGATTCCACCAGTGGCGCGAAAGGCAGCAGGGCAGGTGGCAGATAATTGAGCGAGTCATAGTTGATGGTGCTGGCGCGGAAGCGATCATAATCGGTCCAGCGCAAGCCCGCTTCCAGCTGCAAGGCGTCGGTCAGGTAGAAGGTGTTGAAGGTAAATACAGCCAGCTCCTTGCCATCGACCGGCAATACACCCGAGCTGAGGAAGGAGATTTCCGGTCCGTCGGTAATCGTGGTGTTGCTGCTGAACTGCGTCGTCGTGTTCTGTTCGTTGTAATAAACGCCGACGATATAATCCCAGAAGTCATTGCCCGACGAGCTGAGGCGGAATTCCTGGGAATAGCTCTCCACTGCGGTCAGCGTGTTCTGGTGTGTCAGGGCTTCCGGGTTGGTGACATAGTGCGCACGGTCGTTTTCTGTACCGGCTGGTTTATCCGAGTTCTGATAGGCGGTCACCGAAGCCAGCTCGAGATCGCCCACGGTCCAGTTCACCAGCAGGTTGGCGAGGTCGTATTTGATTTCACCAAAATTGTTGTATTTACCCAGTGCAATTCTGTCATCGTCATTCAGCGTGGGACGTTCGCCGAGGGCATCTACACCGGAAACCGCTTTACTGTCCTCAATGTAGCGATCGAGATACTGCCATACCAGCGTTACGTCGAGATCATCGGTGGGGAGCCAGTTCGCGGTGATGCGACCGGATTTTGACTCCGCCTCCGGGTCGTCCAGCCCGCTGGTGATGTTGTTGACATCACTGGAATTGTTGGTGTCGTAAACCCCGGCAACACGCACGCCGAGCTTTCCTTCAATCAGCGGGCCCGTCCAGGCAGCCTGCGTGTTCAGGCCGTCGTTGTCGCCGACGGTCATCTGCACATAGCCATTGGTTTCAAACAGGTCTGGACGGCGCGTGATGATGTTGATGGCGCCGGCCGGTGACGTTGCACCCTGTAGCGTGCCCTGGGGGCCACGCAGGATTTCCACACGCTCGAGATCGTACAATTGGGTGAAAGCATTGTCTGCTCGCACAATGCCCGAGTTCCAGTATACGTCCACGGCGCTGGCGGCGCCGGCTTCCGGGTCAATGCTGATACCGCGCATCGAGATATTGGAGTTGCGCGCGTTCGGCGCCGACAGTGTGACACCGGCGGTTTGTTGCTCCAGGTCAATGAAACTGAGGGCGGAAAAGCGTTCAATGGCTTCTCCGGTCACCACGTTGACTGTTGCGGAGATGTCCTGCACCAATTCGGTGCGCTTTTGTGCCGTAACAATGATCTCTTCGAGCTGCATTTGCGCGAGAACGGGAGTCGCCACCGTGGTCACGGCAACTGCCAGGAGTGTTTTTCGCGCTGGTGTGTAGGCCTTTTTCTGTCTCATATTATGGTCAACTCTATTCCGCAGTAAATTTTCGGCTTATTCGACCCCGGGGTTCGGTTGGGCAACCCGGGTCGGCCGTATAGTAGGCAGGGTTTTAAAAAAAGTACATGCCAGTGAATAAATATACGCATGTCACCTTATTGTGTTAGGCGGTTGCCGCCTGCGACGCCGGGTCTGATCGGACAGTACCCGGGACGCCTGTGGCCGGTTGGCTGACCGGCAAGGACATTGCTCGCCTACCTTTGAGGCATGGTAAACTGCGGCCCCACGCCGCAAGGGACGACCATGCCAGACATTTTGATGATCGATAACTACGACTCCTTCACCTGGAACATCGTCCAGTACCTTGGCGAGCTCGGTGCAGAGGTCCAGGTGGTGCGCAACGATGAAATCACTGTTGCCGATGTGGCGGCCATTGCCCCCACCCGGGTCGTGATTTCGCCCGGCCCCTGCACGCCCAACGAGGCGGGTATTTCCATGGACGTTATCCGCGAATATGCCGGCAAGCTGCCCATTCTCGGTGTGTGCCTGGGCATGCAGAGCCTGGGGCAGGTCTACGGTGGCCGCGTGGTGCGTGCGCGACAGGTGATGCACGGCAAGACGTCCCTGATCCATCATCGCGGGCAGGGTGTGTTTCACGGCTTGAGCCAGCCCTTTGAAGCCACGCGGTATCACAGCCTGGTGGTGGCGCGCGACGGGTTGCCGGCGTGCCTGGAAGTCACCGCCTGGACGGAAACTGCCGACGGGGAAGTGGATGAAATCATGGGCCTCAGGCATCGCGAGTATGCGCTGGAGGGCGTGCAATTCCACCCCGAATCGATTCTCACTGCGCACGGGCACGACCTGCTGCGCAATTTCCTGCAACTGGAGGCCCGTTGATGACATTACAGGAAGCACTCGCCCGTCTGGTTGAGCGCCAGTCGCTCGCACGCGATGAGATGGCGGACGTGATGCGTGTGGTCATGTCCGGGGGCGCCACGGATGCCCAGATCGGCGCTCTGCTGGTCGCGCTGCGCATGAAAGGTGAAACCACCGACGAGATCGCCGGTGCCGCGCAGGTCATGCGCGAGTTGGCTACGCCGGTGCAGGTGACGGGAGAGCACCTCGTGGATCTGGTGGGCACCGGTGGCGACGGTGCAAACCTGTTCAACGTCTCGACAGCGGCGTCCTTCGTGGTGGCGGCGGCTGGAGCGCAGGTGGCGAAACACGGCAATCGCTCTGTCTCGAGTACCTCGGGCAGCTCCGACCTGCTGGAAAACCTGGGTGTGCCCCTGGATCTCACCCCGGCGCAGGTCGCCCGGGCGATCGACAGTGTGGGCCTGGGCTTCATGTTCGCGCCTGCGCACCACGCCGCGATGCGCCACGCCATCGGCCCCCGCCGTGAACTGGGCATGCGCACCCTGTTCAATGTGCTGGGCCCGTTGACCAATCCCGCAGGTGTGCGCCGCCAGGTGATCGGTGTATTCGACCCCGACCTGTGCCGGCCTCTCGCTGAAGTGTTGAAACTCCTGGGGAGCGAGCATGCGCTGGTGGTGCACGGCGAAGGTGGTCTTGACGAAATCACCTTGAGCGGCGGCACCGCAGTCGCGGAGCTGGTGCGCGGTAACATTGCAACCTATCGTATTGCGCCCGAAGACTTTGGACTCGAGCGCCAGAGTCTCGACGGGCTGTCTGTTACGAGCGCAGAGGAGTCGGCAGCGCTGATTCGCGCAGCGCTCGCGGGCCGCGACACACCCGCGGCGCAGAAGGCGGCAGCGATGATCGCCCTGAATGCCGGTGCCACCATTTATGTCGCCGGACTCGCGGCTACGATTGCCGATGGCGTGGCGCTGGCCGAGGACCTGATCGCGACGGGTCAAGCAAGGGAAAAAATGAAAGAGTTTATCGATTTCACGCAGATGATGAGCCAGGGAGGCCACGCCTGATGGCTGCTGCACCAACGATTCTGCGTCAGATTCTGGCGCGCAAACACGAGGAGGTGGCGGCAAGGCGTCGGCGCGACTCCCTGGCAGATCTTGAGTCGCGTATCTCCGAGCAATCAGCGCCGCGGGGCTTTGTGCAGGCGCTGCGGGAGCGCGTCAATGCGGCACAGCCCGCGGTGATTGCCGAGGTGAAAAAAGCCTCGCCCAGCCAGGGCGTGATTCGCGCTGATTTTGATCCGGCCGCGATTGCTCGCAGCTATGAAAGTGGCAAGGCGGCCTGTCTGTCGGTGCTCACGGATGTCGACTTCTTCCAGGGCAGTGATGCCTTTTTGCAGCAGGCGCGCGCGGCCTGTGCGCTGCCCGTGTTGCGCAAGGATTTCACGGTGGACGTGTGGCAGGTCGTGGAGGCGCGGGCCATCGGTGCCGATGCGGTGCTGTTGATTGCCGCGGCGCTGGAGGACGCGCAAATGCGCGAACTCGCGACTGCGGCAGCAGACTACGGGCTGGACGTGTTGGTAGAGGTGCACGATCGCGCCGAACTGGAGCGCGCCCTTGACCTCGGCTTGCCCCTGCTGGGCATCAACAACCGTGATTTGCATACCTTCCAGACGACGCTCGATACCACGCTTGGCCTGCTGCCGCATATTCCGGCTGACCGCGTGGTGGTCACCGAAAGCGGCATACACACAACGGACGACGTGTCTGTTATGCAAGAGGCGGGTGTATTCAGCTTCCTGGTGGGTGAGGCGTTCATGCGTGCGCCTGAGCCCGGTGAGAAACTGCGGGCGATGTTCTTCCCCGGCTAGCGGGTGCCCAGCACCACCATGGTCTTGCCGGAGACAGCCACCAGGCCCTCCTCCTCCAGGTTTTTCAGGACCCGCCCGGCCATCTCCCGCGAGCAACCGACGATCTTGCCGAGTTCCTGGCGGGTCACCTTGATCTGCATGCCGTCGGGGTGTGTCATGGCATCGGGCTGTTTGCAGAGGTCGATGAGCGTGTGGGCGATGCGCCCGGAAACATCGACAAAAGCGAGGTCCTTGAGCTTGCGTGTGGTCTGCCGCAGGCGCATACCCATCTGGTTGGCGATGGCGAACAGAATATCCGGGTAGTGGCTGCGGATCTGGTGGAAGCGCGCGTAGGATATTTCCGCCACTTCACACTGCTCGCGCGCCACAACCATGGCGCTGCGCACTTCCTCGCTGGCGCCGAACAGCCCCATTTCGCCGAAAAAATCCCCGGCGTTCAGGTAGCTCACCACCATCATGTGGTCGGCATCGTTCTCGTCCTGCACCATCACCGACACCGAACCGTCCAGAATCAGGAACAGGCGGTCACAGTCGGCGCCCTCCTGCAGGATGGCATGCTTGGCCCGGTAGATGGAGCGATTGCAGTGGCGAAGGAAGTTCTCGACCCCTGGAATGGCACTGGTGACCTGATGCTTGAGCATGCTGTGGTTTCCTGTTGTCTTACACGGCCTAGCCACCAATATTACCCCACGCCTGCGGCAAGTAAAACGTAAACCCCTGTGCTAAGCTCGCGGCGACGTGAAATCAGGAGACGTAGTGCGATGCAGGCAACCGTGAAGTGGGTGGACGGGGTCATGTTCCTGGGCGAGTCCGGCAGTGGGCACAGCGTGGTGATGGACGGCCCACCGGACCTCGGTGGGCGCAACCTGGGGCCGCGTCCCATGGAAATGCTGTTGCTGGGCGTGGGCGGCTGCTCCTCGTTTGATGTGATGAGCATGCTGCAGAAGTCCCGGCAGCAGGTTGTCGATTGCCGTGTGGAAATAGAGGCCGAGCGGGCGGATGCCGTACCCGCCGTGTTCACGCGCATTCACATGCACTTCGTGGTCACGGGCGTGGCGCTGAAGGAAAAGCAGGTGCAGCGCGCGGTCGAGCTGTCGGCGGAAAAGTACTGCTCGGCGTCGATCATGCTGGGCGCTGCGGGCGTGGCGATGAGCCACAGTTTTGCCATCGAGGCGTTTGCTGCCGCCTGAGGCGGCATCGTGGCTGCCCACATCTTGGTGGGCAGCGGTGAGGTAAACCGCGCGTGCCCTGTTACAGGTAGTAGCTGCTGCGGGTCATCAGACGGGAAACGGCGCTCATCAGGTCCTTGACCGGTGCGGGCAGCTCGGCGCCGCCTGCGGCGAGGGCGTTCTCCCCGTGCCGTTCTTCATCCTCCAGCATTTTCTGCAGAATCAACTGGGATTTGCGGTCGTCCGCCGGGAGTTGTTGCAGGTGATCGCGCAGGTGGCGGCAGACCCGTTCCTCGGTTGCAGCAACGAAGCCCAGGCTCCACTTGTCACCGATTGCGCCGGCGCTGGCGCCGAGCAGAAATGACATGCCATACCAGGCCGGGTTCAAGTGGCTGGGGCGGCTGCCGAGTTCCTGCAGGCGCTGGGCGCACCAGGCCAGGTGGTCTTCCTCCTCGCGTGCCGCTTCGCGCATGTCTTCGCGCACCGTGGGCAGTTTCGCCGTGAGCGCCTGCCCCTGATAGAGCGCTTGCGCGCACACTTCACCGGTGTGGTTGACCCGCATGAGACCGGCCACATGGCTGCGTTGGGCCGGGTTGAGCGCGCTGTCGCGGTGTCCATCTGCAGGTGACGGCCGCGTGGCCGGTCGGCCCCGGTTGCTCAGGGTTCGCAGTACGGTGTCGGCCTCGCCCAGCAGGCGATCAATGAAGGTCAGTTGTCGGCTGTGCATGGCACGCTCCCTCACGGTGGAGGCTAACTATAGCGGGCGATCGCCCGCCAACCAATATCGTTGCGCCGGGTGACGCCGTCCCAGTGAATATACTGCGCGGCGTCGTAGCAGCGTTGCTGGGCGGCGGCGATGTCCTCGCCCAGCGCAGTGACGCAGAGCACCCGGCCGCCATTGGTGACCACCTCATCGCCCGCGAGGGCAGTACCGGCGTGGAACACCTTGACCGTCTCCGGGAAAGGGTGGTCCAGCCCGGTAATGGGCAGACCTTTGGCGTAGTCGCCCGGGTAGCCGCCGGCGGCCAGTACCACACCAATAGCGCAGCGCGGGTCCCAGGTGGCGGTGGCGCGGTCCAGGTGCCCGTCCAGGGCGGCATTGCACAGGCCGGCGAGGTCGGATTGCAGGCGCAGCATAATAGGTTGCGTTTCCGGATCGCCGAAACGGCAGTTGTATTCGATCACCTTGGGGACGCCGCTGGAGGAGATCATCAGCCCCGCGTAAAGAAACCCTGTGTAGTCATTGCCTTCGGCAGCCATGCCGCGCACGGTGGGCAGGATGACCTCATCCATCACCCGCTGGAACACGGCATCGGTGACGACCGGTGCCGGCGAGTAGGCGCCCATGCCGCCCGTGTTGGGGCCGGTGTCGCCATCGCCGATGCGTTTGTGGTCCTGGCTGGTGGCCATGGGCAGCACGTTCTTGCCATCCACCATCACGATAAAGCTGGCCTCTTCACCTGCCAGAAACTCCTCAATCACCACGCGGCAGCCGGCATCGCCAAAGGCGTTGCCCGAGAGCATGTCGGTGACGGCGGCCTCGGCCTCGGCGAGGGTTTCGGCAACGATCACGCCTTTGCCTGCCGCCAGCCCATCCGCTTTCACCACAATGGGCGCACCCTGGCCGCGCAGGTAGGCGAGCGCAGGTTCCAGTTCGGTGAAGTTGGCGTAGGCCCCGGTGGGAATACCGTGGCGGGCGAGGAAGTCCTTGGTGAACGCCTTGGAGCCCTCCAGCTGCGCTGCACCTTTGCGCGGGCCGAAGCAGCGCAGGCCGCGATCACTGAAATAATCGACTATGCCGGCGACCAGCGGTGCCTCGGGCCCGACGATCGTCAGCGCAATGCCCTCGGACTCAACAAACCCGGCGAGCCCGGCAAAGTCCATGCTGTCGATGGCCACATTGTGCAGCCCCGGTTCCGTTGCGGTGCCAGCATTGCCGGGCGCGACGTAAACACAATCGACGGTGTCGCCCTGTGCGGCCTTCCAGGCGAGCGCGTGTTCGCGGCCACCGCTGCCTATCACCAGAATCTTCATCAATGCTCTCTCGCTTAGTGGCGGAAATGGCGCATGCCGGTAAACACCATGGCCATGTCGTGTTCATCAGCGGCGGCAATGACTTCCTCGTCACGAATGGAGCCACCTGGCTGGATAACCGCCGCAATACCTGCCTTGCCAGCGTTGTCGATGCCGTCGCGGAAGGGGAAGAACGCGTCGGACGCCATCACTGAGCCACGCACGGCGAGGCCCGCGTGCTCGGCCTTGATGGCGGCGATGCGCGCCGAATTCACGCGGCTCATCTGCCCGGCGCCCACACCCACCGTCTGGCCATTGGTGGCGTAGACGATGGCGTTGGATTTGACGAATTTGGCGACTTTCCAAGCGAACAGCAGGTCCAGCATCTGCTGCGGCGTGGGTTGCTGCTTGCTGACAATGCGCAAATCGCCACGCTCAACCATACCCAGGTCGCGGTCTTGCACCAGCAGGCCACCGTTCACCCGCTTGTAGTCCAGGGCCGGTTGGCTGTCGCTCCAGTTGCCACAGGCGAGCACCCGCACATTCTGCTTGGCCGCCACTACCTCCTGTGCCCCGGCGCTGACCGCGGGCGCGATAATCACCTCTACGAACTGCCGTTCCACAATGGCCTGCGCCGTCTCGGCATCCAGCTCGCGATTGAAGGCGATAATGCCGCCAAAGGCAGATTCGGGGTCGGTGGCAAAGGCGAGGTTGTACGCCTCCAGCAGGTTTGCGGCCACGGCAACACCGCAGGGGTTGGCGTGCTTGACGATGACGCAGGCGGGTTCGGCAAAATTTTTCACGCACTCCAGCGCGGCATCGGTATCCGCCACATTGTTATAGGACAGCGCCTTGCCCTGCAGTTGCCGGGCGGTGGCGATGCCGGCCTCGGCCGGCTGTGCCTCAACGTAGAAGGCGGCCTTCTGATGCGGGTTCTCGCCGTAGCGCATCTCCTGTGCCTTGTGGAATTGGGTGTTGAACGTGCGCGGGAACACCGGCGAACCGCCGGGGGCGAGTTTGCCGAAGTGATTGGCGATGGCGCCGTCGTAGGCTGCAGTGTGCTCGTAGGCGCGAATGGCGAGGTCGAAGCGGGTTGCCAGTGTGGTGGCGCCCTCATGGGTACGCATTTCCTCGATGATGCGTGTGTAGTCGCCGGCGTTGACCACAATGTTTACCCAGCGGTGGTTCTTCGCCGCGGCGCGCACCATGGTGGGCCCGCCAATGTCGATGTTCTCCACCGCGTCTTCCAGGGTGCAATCCGGCTTGGCGACCGTGGCCTCGAAGGGGTAGAGGTTGACGATCACCATGTCGATGGCGTCGATACCATGCTCGGCCATTACCGCGTCATCTTGCCCGCGCCGCGCCAGTATGCCGCCGTGGATCTTCGGGTGCAGGGTCTTCACGCGTCCGTCCATCATTTCCGGGAAGCCGGTGTGGTCTGCCACTTCGGTGACCTCAAGGCCGCTGTCGCGCAGCAGGCGATAGGTGCCGCCGGTCGAGAGCAGCGCCACGCCGAGCGCCTGCAGTTCGGTGGCGAATTCGACGATGCCGGTTTTATCGGAGACGCTGATGAGTGCGCGTCGAACGGGTACGAGGTGAGAGTCGCTCATGGTTTTTGGGTTGCCTGTCAGCTTTTGTCGGAAATGAGTTGGTACTGTTTGAGTTTCTTGCGCAGCGTGCCGCGGTTCAGCCCCAGCATGTGGGACGCCCGGGTCTGGTTGTTGCGGGTGTAGTCCATGACCGCGCGCAGCAGCGGTGCCTCCACCTCGGCCAGTACCAGATTGTAGAAGTCGGTTGTCGACTGGCCATCCAGCGCTTCAAGGTATTCGCCCACGGCGCGCGCCACGGCATCGTGCAGTCGCTCGGGTGCGGGCTCGGGGTGAGCGCTGGCGGGCTGGGTGTCGGGATGTAGCGAGGGTGGTTCGAGGTCTTTCATGCTGCAAGGTTCTCTGCGCCGGTGCGCGTAAAGAGACAATCAATCATGTGAAGCTGGGCGCTACTGTCGGTCAGGGCGTTGAAGGCGGCCCGGTGTGCCAGCCACTGTGGTTGGTGTTGCAGGAACCAGCCAACGTGCTTGCGTGCAATGCGCGGGCCGAGGAAGTCGCCGTAGAAAGCATGCAGGGCGCGAACGTGGTTGTGCAGCAGGGCGACTTGTTGTTCCAGTGACGGCGCGGAAGGTGTCACGCCACTGGCCAGTCGCCCGGCGATCTGCCCGCATAGCCAGGGGCGGCCCTGGGCGGCGCGGCCGATCATGACTCCGGCGGCCCCGGTGTGGCGGAGCACGGCCTCGGCTTTCTCGGCGGAATCGATATCGCCGTTGGCGTAGACCGGCATATCGACCGCCGCCACGATGTCGGCGATGGTGTCGTATTCCGCGTGGCCGCGAAATGCACAGGCGCGGGTGCGGCCATGCACGGCGAGGGCGGCGATGCCGGCATCCTCGGCAATACGCGCGATGCTCACACCGTTGCGCGATTCCGGCGCGGGGCCGGTACGTATTTTGAGTGTGACTGGCACGGCCACGGCGGCCACCACGGCGCGCAGAATACTTTCCACCAGCGATTCATCAGCCAGCAGCGCAGAGCCGGCCGCCTTGCGGCAGACCTTTTTTGCCGGGCAGCCCATATTGAGGTCGATCAGCTGCGCGCCCAGCGCAACGTTGTAGCGTGCCGCCTCGGCCATCTGCTGCGGATCGTTGCCGGCGATCTGCACCGAGCGCGGCTCGATTTCAGCGTCGTGGCGCGTGCGCAGGCGGGTTTTGTCCGTGTTGCGCAGACGCGGATTGCTGTTGACCATCTCGGACACCACCAGGCCGGCACCGAGCCGGGCGCACAGTTGCCGGAACGGCAGGTCGGTTACGCCCGCCATGGGCGCCAGGGCAACGGCGTTGGTGAGTGTGTAGGGCCCGATTCGCGGCATTGGGGGAGGCTGTGAGGTCGCTTCAGGAAGCAGCGTATGATACGCCACCGTGGCGCGGGGTTAAAGCGCACTGTGGTGGATGTGTGTTGCGCGTTAAACTCGGGATCGTTGCAGCCAATAATCAATAAGGATGACTTATGACGACAGTGAATGCTTTGCAGGGTAAAACAGCTCTGGTAACCGGTGGTGCCGGTGGTATCGGCGCTGCGTGCGCACGCGCCCTGCTGGCGGACGGGGCGGCTGTGGTATTGATGGGGCGCCGGGAGGAGGCACTGCAGGCAGTGCGCCAGGCGTTGCTGGAGGCGGTGCCGGGCGGACAGGTCAGTCTCTGCCCCGGCGATGCGCTGCAACAGGATGATGTCTGCAGGGCGGTGGATATGGCGCACGCCATAGCCGGACGCCTGGATATTGTGGTACCCACGGTGGGCGGTGGTGGCTTCAAGCCGCTGCTGCTGCAGGACCTGGATGGCTTGCGCCAGGAGCTGGACCTGAATATTGGATCCGTTTTTCTCGCGGTACGACACGCGGCGCCGGTGATGGCGCGCGGCGGTAGCATCGTATGCATTTCCTCAACCACAGCAGGCATGCCGTTTCCCTGGCTGTCGGCCTACTGCGCGGGCAAGGCTGGGCTGGAAGGCCTGGTGCGTTCCGCCGCTGACGAGCTTTCCTATCTGGGCCTGCGTATCAACGCGGTACGCCCGGGGCTGACACGCAGTGATGCCACGGGTGATCTGTTTGCCAGCCCCGAGATGATTCAGGCGTTCAAAGAGCAGATACCCCTGCAGCGTCCCGGAGAACCGGAAGATATTGCCGCCAGTGTTCGCTATCTGGCGGGTCCCGAGTCGTCCTGGGTGACCGGGCAGTGCTTCAATGTGGATGGCGGCCAGTGCCTGCGGCGGCACCCCGACATGACCGGTGGGCTGACCCATCTGTTCGGCGAGGAGGCGATGGCGGGGGTTCTGGGCCGCGAGGGCTGACTTGCGAGTGGTCAGGCGGCGGGCAGCGTGCCCTGCAGGCAAACCCAGTCCTCGCGCTCTCCTGCCACGTGCAGGGTGAGGCGGGGTGCGTAATGTGTGCACAACACGGCGGCCTGGTTCTGCAACAGGCCGGACAGCAGCAGGGTGCCCCCCGGTTTGAGCAGGCTGAGCAGCGTATCTGAAAGCTCCGCCAGCGGCCCGGCAAGAATGTTTGCCACTACCACATCGGCCTGGCCCCGCCAGGCGGCGTTGGTCTGCACATCCGGCAGGGTGACCGTGAAGCGTTCCTCGGCAATGCTGTTGCGCCTGGCGTTCTCGCGGCTCGCGACCAGTGCCTGCGGGTCGTTATCCACACCCAGGCCGCGCTCGGCGCCGAGTTTGAGGGCGGCCACCGCCAGGATGCCAGAGCCACAGCCATAGTCGACCACGGTCTGACCCGGTTGCGTTAGCTGTTCAAGCTGGCCCAGGCATAATGCGGTGGTCGGGTGCGTGCCAGTGCCAAACGCCAGACCCGGATCGAGCAGCAGGTTGACGGCGTCCGGCTCCGGCGGGTCCATCCAGCTTGGGCACACCCACAAGCGCTGGCCGAAACGCATGGGCTGGTAGTGGCTGATCCACTCGCGCTCCCAGTCTTTGTCTTCCAGGATTTCCACCCGCTGATTGCATCCCTGCAGCAGCGCTTCAGGGATGCGGGCGAGCACCGCGGGCATGTGGGTATCGGCGGGAAACAGGCCCGTGAGCCGGGTCTGTTGCCACAGTGGGGTCTCGCCCACGCCGGGCTCCAGCACCGGCTGGTCAGCGTTGTCCTCCATGGTCACCGCCACCGCACCTGCCGCCAGCAAATGCTCCTCAAGCGCGTTTGCCAGCGCCGGGCTGGTGTCCAGTCGAAGTTGCAGCCAGCTCACTAGTTCCAGTCTTCCAGCTTGCTTTCAAGGTAGTGAATACTTACTCCGCCAGCCTGGAAGGAGCGGTCCCGAACCAGTTCCCGATGCAGTGCCGTGTTGGTGCGAATACCTTCGATAACCAATTCATCGAGCGCCTGGCGCATTCTCGCCAGGGCGATCTCGCGGTCCTCGCCGTAACTGATGATCTTGGCGATCAGTGAGTCGTAGAAGGGCGGCACCGTATAGCCGTCATACAGGTGGGAATCGACGCGAATGCCGGGGCCACCGGGCGCGTGAAACGTGGTGACTTTGCCTGGCGAGGGCATGAACGTCTGGTGGTCTTCGGCATTGATGCGACACTCGAACGCGTGTCCGCGGAAGGCGACCTGCTCCTGGGTGACGGAAAGGGGCAGGCCGCTGGCGATACGCAGTTGTTCACGCACGATATCGATGCCGGTAATCAGCTCGGTGACAGGGTGTTCGACCTGCACCCGGGTGTTCATCTCAATGAAGTAAAAGCCGCCGTCTTCGTAGAGAAATTCGAAGGTGCCGGCACCGCGGTAGCCGATTTCGATACAGGCATTCACACAGGCTTCAGCCACTTGCGCACGCAGGTGCTCGTCGACGCCAGGTGCCGGCGCTTCCTCCAGCACTTTCTGGTGGCGCCGCTGCAAGGAGCAGTCGCGGTCGCCCAGGTGAATGGCGTGGCCCTGGCCGTCAGCGATCACCTGCACTTCCACGTGGCGCGGTTTCTGCAGGAATTTCTCCAGATAAACGACGCCGGAGCCGAAGGCCGCCGCGGCCTCCGCCTGGGTGAGCTGTACCGAGTTCAGCAGCGCCGCTTCATTATGCACGACCCGCATGCCGCGGCCGCCGCCGCCAGCGGCAGCCTTGACGATCACCGGATAGCCAATGCGCCGGGCGATATCCAGTGTGCGCTCCGCATCGTCCGTGAGTGGGCCGTCAGAACCGGGCACTGTGGGCACGCCGGTCTTCTTCATGGCGTCAATGGCCGATACCTTGTCACCCATCAGGCGGATGGTGTCAGCCTTCGGGCCGATAAAGATGAAGCCGCTTTTCTCCACCTGCTCCGCGAAGTCGGCGTTCTCTGCCAGAAACCCGTAGCCCGGGTGAATGGCGCTTGCATTGGTCACCTCGGCGGCGCTGATGATGGCCGGGACGTTGAGGTAGCTTGCAGTCGAGGCCGCGGGGCCGATACAGACTGATTCATCCGCGAGGCGCACGTGCATCAACTCGCGATCTGCCTTGGAGTGCACCGCTACGGTCTTGATGCCCATCTCCTTGCAGGCTCGAAGAATCCGCAGGGCTATCTCACCGCGATTGGCGATGAGAACCTTTTCCAGCTTGGCCATGATGTATTCCTCTGCTTGCGGCGCGCAGGCGCCGGGGGCTGTGTCAGACGATGGAGAACAGAGGCTGTTCGAATTCGACCGCCTCACCGTTGTCGACCAGGATTGCCTCAATGGTGCCGGACTTGTCTGCCTCGATCTGGTTCATCATTTTCATGGCCTCAACGATGCAGAGGACATCGCCGACCTTGACGCTCTGGCCTACGTCAACAAAAGCGGCCGACGTGGGCGATGGTGACCGATAGAAGGTGCCCACCATCGGCGAGGTGATAACATTGCCGCTGTGAGCAGGTGCGCTGGGGGCCGAGGCCTCTGCAACGGGGGCCGCCGCTGCCACCGGCGCACTCGGTGCGGGCGCAGGCGCGGGGGGCTGCGCGTAGGCCGCCATCAGCGGCTGTGCGCTGTTGCGGCTGATGCGGACAGACTCCTCGCCCTCCTTGATTTCAATCTCATCGATGTTGGACTCTTCCAGCAATTCGATCAGCTTCTTAACTTTGCGAATGTCCATGATAGGGCTCTCTCTGGTTTTTGTTTCAGGGTTGTTCCAGGCGCTGCAGGGCCGCCAGCAATGCGAGTTCGTAGCCGTGCGCGCCCATTCCACAGATCACGCCCACCGCCAGGTCTGAAAAGTAGGAGTGCTGGCGGAAGGGTTCCCGGGCATGGGTATTGGACAGGTGCACTTCTATGAAAGGTATGGCGACGGCGGCCAGCGCATCGCGCAGAGCGACGCTGGTGTGGGTGAATGCGGCGGGGTTGATGAGGATGAAGTTCACCCCTTCGCGGCGGGCATCGTGGATGCGCTCGATCAGCTCGTATTCGGCGTTGCTTTGCATGGCCAGCAGGTGGTGCCCCTGCTCCGTTGCCACATGGGTCAGCCTGTTGTTGATGTCCGCCAGCGTGGTGTGGCCGTAAACGGCTGGTTCACGCTCCCCCAGGAGGTTCAGGTTGGGACCGTGTAAAACCAGAATGGTGGCCATGTTTACCTGCCCGTATGCTCGTAACCCGTCTCAGCGAAGTCTGGCTGAAAAACCGCTGGCTGTCCATGTTCGCGCAGCATTTTTTAGAAAATAGAGGATGTTAGCCGCTATTTAGCCGATTTTTTCCTCTTTCCGGGAGATGGCGACGGCGCAGCGCGCATTCTGCGCCAGTTTGCTGAAAGTAGGCGAAAAGCAGGGAAATGTCAGTAAATGGTGAGGAAAATGGGGCGATCTGGGCCTAAATTGCTGAAAGGCCCTCCAGCGCGCTGATGACCGTGCCGCGCGTCAGCACCTGTGGCAGGAGAACCGCTGCAGCAGCCGGGTCCGCCGGGTAGAGTACGTACAGCGGGATACCGAAACGGCCGTGGCTGCGCAGGTAACTGGCGATATCGGCATCGTAATTGGTCCAGTCAGCCACCAGGAACGCAACATTATGCTCGCTGAACGCCGCCTGCACCGCGTCTGTATAGAGAACACCCTGCTCATTGGCAATACAGGTGATGCACCAGTCAGCGGTGACGTCAACGAACACCGGGCGACCGCTACGGCGCTGGCGCTCGACTTCCTGCTCCGACCATACGAGCACGGTATCCCCGGCCGTTACCGTGGCCTCGGGCGCCGGAATCCGCCACAGTCCCAGCGCAACGGCGCCCAGCAGGCAGGCCACCGCGAGCAGCTTGCGTGCCGCCCCGCCTTGCCACAACCACAGTCCCAACGCGAGCAGCAGGCCACCGCTCAGGGCTGCAGCCATGGTGTCCACGCTGGTTTGTCGCCCTGCCACCCATAGCAGCCAGATGGCCGTGGCGTACAGGGGGAAGGCGAGCAGTTGTTTCAGTGTTTCCATCCAGGCGCCGGGCCGTGGCAGCCAGTCGCGCGCCCGGCCACTGTAGCTCAGCAGCAACAGTGGTGCTGCCATGCCCGCCCCCAGTGCAAAGAAGATGGACAGCGACACCAGTGCGGGTTGCGTCAGCGCAAATCCCAGCGCCGTGCCCATGAAGGGTGCCGTGCAGGGGCTTGCAACCACCACGGCGAGCACCCCGGTGAAGAAACTGCCTACCGATCCCTGTCGCCCGGCCAGGCTGCCCCCCAGGTTCATCACACTGTTGCCCAGTTGGATCATGCCAGACAGGGCAAGGCCCATGGCGAGGAACAGATAGGCGAGCGCGATGACGAAGCCCGGTGACTGCAACTGGAATCCCCAGCCCACGGCCTGCCCGGCTGTCTGCAACCCAATCAGCACGGCGGCCACGGCAAGGAAGCTGGCGACCACCCCGAGGGTGTACAGCCAGCCGTGTTGCAGACGCTCGTGGCGGCTGCTGTTGGCGAAACCGAGCACTTTCAGCGACAGGACCGGGAATACGCAGGGCATGAGGTTGAGGATGGCGCCGCCGAGAAAGGCGAGCAGCAGCATATACGGCAACCTCAACAGGGTGTTGGCGGCGGTGGCGTTGTTGGTGGCGGGCAGCGCGGGGGCCTGGGCCACCGGGCTCACCTGGCGACTGGCGAAATCGATGTCGAACACTTCCGTGCGTGGTGGATAGCACAGTCCGGCATCCGCACAGCCCTGGGATTGCACCGTCAGCCTGGCAAACGTGACCGGCTCCTGCGTGTCGAGGCGCACGTCTACCTCGTTGTAGTACACCTCTACATCACCGAAAAATTCGTCGCTGCGGGCGAGGCCGGACGGCACATCCGCCTCTGTGGCAAGGGGTTTGCCGGCGTGTTCCAGGCGAAATTCGAAGGCGTGCCGATAGAGGTAGTAGCCCTCAACGATACGCCAGTGGAGCCGCAGGCGGCCCTCGGGTGTAGCCTCCACCGCCAGCTGATAGGCTTCCTCCACCGGCAGGAAATCGGGCTGTGCAAAGGGGTTCGCCGCCGGCGCGCCAGTGGGCAGCTGGGCCAGGGCCAGCCCGCTGGACAACCAGAGCAGGCTGGCAAGCAGAAAACGCATGAAGAATCCTTCTACGGTGGCGGCCGCATGCCGCGTCGCGATTGTAGCAGCCTGAGCCGGGCGGCCCAACGAATTGCCGGCAACCGCCCGGTGCGCAAGTGTTATAATCTGAGCCTGTCGGGTTGTGATAGTTTCATTGCAGGAGTAAAAAAGTGAGTCAGAAGGGTATCCGTGCCGCATTGTTGCTGGCGGTATTTGCACTGCCGGTCGCTCCCGGGGCACTCGCCCAAGCGCTGCTTGAGGACGCTTGGGTGCGAGCACTGCCGCCGACGCAGACGCGCACAGCCGCGTATCTGGTGGTGCGCAATACCGGCGCTGAGGTCATTGAAGTGACCGCTGCCAGTGCCGCCATCGCCGGGCGCGTGGAGCTGCACGAAACCCTGGAAGTCGACGGCATGATGCGCATGCAGCAGCAGTCGGTGGTGCGGATTCCGGCAGGGGCGTCGCGGGCGTTCGCCCCCGGTGGCCTGCACCTCATGTTGCTCGACCTGACCGCCATGCCGGCGGTTGGCGACGCGGTGGAGCTGTGCCTGACCATCGACGGTGTGCCAATCTGCACGTCCGCCGAGACGCGGCGCGATGCGGCCCCTCAGGGGCACGACTCACACCGGCATCACTGACGGCCCGCGGGCCAGGGAGAAACGACCATGACAGGATTGCGGGATCGCGTTGCCAACTGGCGTGACGGAGCGGCGCCGGGTGGTGTCTGGTTGCGGCGCCTGGGTGCTGCGGTACTGGTTTACCTGGTGCTGGCGGTGCTGGTGGGGGCCTACTGGAGCCTGACCCCGACCCCCTTTGATGTGACCGAGCGAGCCAATGCCTATTCAACCCGTTCGGCGGGTGATGTGGCCGTGGGCTCCACCACTACCGCGGCGCTGATTGGCGCCATGGAAACACTGCTGGAAAAGCGCGGTGGCTACCTGAGTAACGATGTCGCTCCGCCCGGTGTGTGGCTGGACAATATCCCCAATTGGGAATTCGGTGTGCTGATTCAATCGCGGGATCTGGCGCGCGCAATGCGCGAAGTATTCAGCCGCTCGCAGTCCCAGTCGCGCGAAGACCCTGATCTGTCCCTCGCCGAGCCCCAGCTCAACTTCAATTCCGACAGCTGGATTCTGCCCGCGACTGAAGCCCAGTACCGCGACGGGGTGAAGTATTTGCACAGCTATCTGGTGCGCCTTGAGGATGACGACGACAGCGACGCACAGTTTTATGCGCGCGCCGATAACCTGCGCTACTGGCTTGCCAGCGTGAGCTCCCGCCTCGGCAGCCTGTCCCAGCGGCTCAGCGCCAGCGTTGGGCAGCGGCGTTTGAACACTGATCTGGCCGGGGATGACAACGCTCGCCAGTCAACACCCGCGCCCGCGGAGATGCTGGTCAGCACCCCCTGGCTGGAAATAGACGATGTATTCTACGAGGCGCGGGGTACGGCCTGGGCCTTGATTCACTTCCTCAAGGCGGTGGAGGTGGACTTCGCGGATGTGCTGGCCAACAAAAACGCGCAGGTCAGCGTGCAGCAGATCATCCGTGAGCTTGAGGCTACCCAGGACATGGTGTGGAGCCCGATGATTCTCAATGGCAGCGGTTTTGGCCTGCTGGCCAATCACTCACTGGTGATGGCGTCTTATATCAGCCGGGCCAACACCGCCATGATTGACCTGCGCGACCTGCTGGCACAGGGCTAGCGGGGGCGCTTAGCGGCGGTCGTAGCGCAGCCGGGTGCCAGTATCCAGGGAAAGCCGGATCTCGTCTGCGCTGATCGTCTCGGGGAAATAGGTTCCCGAGAGCTTGGCGTCGAGCAAGCTGGCGCCCTCGAGGTTGGTTTCCCGGAAGTCGATACCGCTGAGGTCCGCGTTGCGGAAATAGGAGTTGCTGAAATCCAGCCCGCGCGCGTTCATGTTACGCAGATCCCGTCCGCGGTAGTCGCCACTGCGCAGCTCGCGCGTGTCCAGTGCGTCTCGCTGCTCGTTGAAGCCCTTGATGTCTTCATTGCGCAACAGCCGGTAGAGCGGGTCTTGTTTGATTTCAGGTTTACTCATTGTGATCTTCCAGAGGGCGGGCATGTGCCAGTTGATGTGATGCTCGGTAGCTTAAGCTACCGGCTGCGTTATGCCTAGCGCGCCGGGTCAACAGCCCGTGGAATTGGGCGGTTTTTTGCTCACCCGGCAGTGGCGCGACAGCCCCGCAGGCCTGATAGTCGAACTGTGGCTGGCGACCCCACAGGGCCCGGTACAGGTGGAAATTCGCGGCGAACGCGCCGTATTTTTCCTCGCCGAGGACGAGGCGGACCAGCACCGGGCGCTGCTTTTACTGCAGCCGGGCGTGGAACTGAAGCCCCTGCGTCTGCGCAATTTCGCGCTACAGCCTGTGGTCGGCGTGTACAGCCCCACGTACCGCCAGTCACGCACGCTCGCCGATCGGTTGCAGGAGCGCGGCGCGCAACCGCTGGAAGCGGACATCAACCCCGCTGATCGGTACCTGATGGAGCGTTTTATTGCCGGTGGCGTGCAGTTGCACGGGCCACTTGAGCGGCGCAACGGCTACAGTTACATGCGCGACCCCTTGCTGCGCTCCGCCGCCGTGCGTCCGCAGTTGTCCATGGCCTCCTTTGATATTGAAACCGCCATGCAGGGGCTCCAGCTGTATTCCATCGCCGTACATGTCACCTCTGCGGCGGACGCCGCTTCAGGGCCGGCGGCGGCCTTGCGCCGGGTGTTCATGGTGGGCACGGGCAACGTCGGCGAGCATGTCGAAACCCTGCCCACACAGCGCGCGGTGCTGGAACGTTTTCTTGCCTTCATCGAGGAGGTGGACCCAGACGTGTTGATCGGCTGGAACGTGGTCAACTTTGATGCCTGGTACTTGCAACGCCTTGCCGATTCACTGGATATGCCTCTGCGCCTGGGGCGCGCGGGTACGGCTATTCATTGGCGTACGCTGGATGAAGACGGCGAGCGGCGTGCAGCCCGCCTGTCGGGACGGCTGTTGCTCGACGGCATTGAGCTGCTACGCGCGGCTTTCTACCGTTTCGAGAGTTTCGCCCTGGATGCGGTGGCCCGCGAACTGCTCGGTGCCGGCAAGCTGCTGCACGGCGCGGGGCGCGGCGAGGAAATCGGGCGGCTGTTCCGGGAGGACAAGGCACAGCTTGCGGCCTATAACCTGCGCGACTGTGAGCTGGTGTCGGAGATATTTGCTCACACGCGCCTGCTGGACTTTGTCGTTGCGCGCAGTGCGATGACGGGTCTGAACCCGGATCGTCTCGGCGGCTCTGTGGCCTCTTTCGACAACTTGTACCTGCCGCGTTTGCACCGGGCCGGTTATGTCGCCCCCAATGCCCAGCGCGAGCAGGATCCGAGCCCGGGAGGCTTTGTTCTGGAGTCGCAGCCCGGTCTCTACCGGCATGTGCTGGTGCTGGACTTCAAGAGCCTGTACCCCAGTATTATCCGCACTTTTTGTATCGACCCGCTGGGTCTCGCGCTCGGACTGGCCGAGGAAGAGGGCGAGGCGACGGTGCCGGGCTTCGCTGGCGCACGTTTTTCCCGCGAGGGCCATATCCTGCCGGCGCTCATCGAAACGCTCTGGCAGCAGCGGGACGCCGCCAAGCTGGCCCGGGACGTGCCGCTGGCGCAGGCGATCAAGATCATCATGAACTCGTTCTACGGCGTGCTGGGTAGCCCGGGCTGTCGCTTTTTCGATACCCGCCTCGCCAGCAGTATCACGCGGCGCGGCCACGAGATATTGTTGCAGACCCGGGAGCGCATCGAAGCTTTTGGGCATCAGGTGATTTACGGTGACACGGATTCTGTGTTCGTGTGGATCGCCGATGCTGGCTGCGACGAAGATGCCGAGGCCGCCGGCCGCAACCTGCAGCGCGACCTCAACCAGTGGTGGCAACGCCGATTGCACAGCGAGTTCGCGCTCAATTGCGCGTTGGAGCTGGAGTTTGAAACGCTCTATCGGCGGTTTCTCATGCCGACCATTCGCGGTTCGGAGAAAGGTTCGAAGAAGCGCTACGCGGGGCTGGTGGGTACCGGGAGTGATGAGCGTGTTGTCTTCAAGGGGCTGGAAAACGTCCGCACCGACTGGACCCGGCTCGCCCGCGACTGCCAGCAGGCGTTGTATCGACGTGTGTTCCTCGACCAGCCCTGGGAGGACTATCTGAAGCAATTGGTCGCGTCTGTATTGGCGGGAGAGCACGATGCAGATCTTGTCTATCGTAAACGTCTGCGCCGTCGCCTGGTGGACTACGAGCGCAACGTACCGCCGCATGTGCAGGCGGCACGTCGCTACGCGGACCACGGCCTGCCGCCACCGGCGCGCGGTGACTGGGTGGAGTACGTGATCACCGCGGCCGGGCCCGAACCCGCGGCGGCGCACTCGGCGCCGCTGGACTACGGGCATTATCTGGAGCGGCAGCTGGCGCCGGTCGTGGACGGTATCCTTGGCTTTCTCGATACCTCCTTCGCCACCGTTACCGGACGCCAGATGGATCTGTTCTGAGCCTGTCTCGTCACCGCGCCCGAGGACGCCGTTCAGTCGCCGAAGAATTCGGCACGCAGGGCCGGGTAGTCAGCCGCCGGCAGCCGCGGGCCGTAGCGGGCGACCACCGAGCCAGCGGCGAGGCTGGCAAAGCGGCCCGCCGTGGCATAGTCCTCGCCCCGGCCAATGGCGTAGAGAAAGGCACCGGCAAACATGTCACCCGCGCCGTTGCTGTCCACCGCTTGCACCCGGTGGGGTGGGATTTCGTGCAGCGTGTCGCCGTCCCAGGCCAGGGCACCGTCGGCCCCGCAGGTGACGACAAAGTGACGCGCCACCGGCTTCAGACGCTCCATCGCCGTAATCAGGTCGTCGGTGTCGCCCCAGCACAGGGCCTCGTCCCGGTTGCAGAATACCAGGTCGAGCTGCGTGCCGATCATTGCCTGCAGGCCCTCGCGGAAGAACTCCACCATGCCCGGATCGGAAAAGCTCAGCACCGTCTTCACGCCCGCTGCCTCGGCCAACTCCCGGGCACGGATGGCGGCGGCGCGCCCGGTGTCTGAGGTGACCAGGTAGCCTTCAATATACAGGTACTCGGAGTCAGCCAGTGCCCCGGAGTCCAGCTGCTCAACCGACAGGGTTTCGCTGATACCGAGGAAGGTGTTCATGCTGCGCTCGGCATCCGGGGAAATCAGTACCAGGCATTTGCCGGTGGTGCCGGCTGGCCGCTGGGCCATGCTGTGAGCCACGCCGGCCTGTTCGAGGTCTTGCACGTAGATGGCGCCATCGGCGTCGTCGGCGACTTTGCAGCTCATGAAAGTGGGAGCACCGAACTGGGCGGCCGCGATCATGGAATTGCCCGCACTGCCGCCGCTGGCGTGGCTCGCTTTCACCAGGTGGCCCTCCAGCTGCGCCAGCAGTTCGGCCTGGCGGGACTCGTCGACCAGTGTCATCAGGCCCTTGTCGACCCCCATGGCATCAAGTTCGGTGTCCTGCACCTGGATTTCGGTGTCGACCAGGGCTGCACCCATGCCGTAGATCGTGTATTTCTTCATGTGCCTGTGGCTCCCTCCGGTTCAGGCCGCTATTATCCCGATCCCCCAGTCAAATGAAAGCGGGCGTGCGTTACACTCCTCCCATGGCCAGAACCCGTCGTCCATTCCTCAAGCTGTTTTTTGCTGCCTGCGCCCTCGGCCTGCTGGTGGTGATTTATCTTGATGTGCGTATCACCTCCACGTTTACCGACAAGATGTGGGAGCTCCCCGCCAAGGTGTATGCCCGCCCGCTGGAGCTGTTCGCGGGGGCTGCCCTGTCTGCTGACGACCTCGCCTGGGAGCTGCAGGTATTGGGCTATCGCAAGCAGGGCACAGCGCGGCGCCCCGGGGATGTGTCGCGAGCGGGCAATCGCTTCGACCTGTATACCCGGGGGTTCAGTTTTCCCGGGGAGCGCGAGCCTTCGCGGCTGGTGCGCCTGGAAGTGCAGGGCAACCGTATTGCGGTGCTGCGTGACGCCAACGGCACTGTGGACCTGATGCGTTTGGACCCGGTGCAGATCGGCGGCATTTATCCGCACCACGGCGAGGACCGCATATTGGTGCGTCTGGACGACGTGCCCGAGAGCCTGCGCGCCACCCTGCTGGCGGTGGAAGATCAGCGTTTCTACCAACACTGGGGCTTTTCCCTGACCGGTATTGCCCGCGCCGCGCTGAGCAACCTGCGCTCCGGGCAGGTGGTGGCCGGTGGCAGCACGATCACCCAACAGCTGGTCAAGAACTACTACCTCACCCCGGAGCGCACGATTGTGCGCAAGCTGACCGAAGTGGTGATGGCGGTGCTGCTCGAGCTGCATTTCAGCAAGGAGCAGATTCTTGAGAGCTACCTGAACGAAGTGTACCTGGGGCAGGAGGGGCCGCGCGCCATCCACGGCTTCGCCCTGGCCGCCCGGCATTACTTCGACCGGCCGCTGCAGCAGTTGGGACTGCACCAGCAGGCGCTGCTGGTGGGCATGATCAAGGGACCGTCACTCTATAACCCCCTGCGCAACCCGGAGCGCGCCAAGGCGCGCCGCAACGTGGTGCTCGAGGTGATGGTGGAGCAGGGTCTGGTGTCTCGCGAGCAGGCGACTGTGGCCCAGGGCATGCCTCTGGACCTCAACAACCGCAGTGGTGTGCGCGACAGCTTTCCGGCCTTTCTCGACCTGGTGCGCCGGCAGTTGCGTCTGGAATACCGGGAGGAGGATCTCACTACCCTGGGCCTGAGCATCTTCACCAGCTTCGACCCGCTGCTGCAGCGCCAGATGGAACGCAGCAGCACCGCGATCCTGCAGCAGGTCGACGGTGCCGGGAAGCTGGAAACCGCCTCGGTGGTCACCCGCTTCGACAGCGGAGAGGTGGCTGCCCTGGTGGGAGGGCGACAAGTGCGCTATGCCGGCTTCAATCGCGCCCTGGACGCGCGCAGGCCTGCCGGCTCCCTGCTCAAACCGGCGGTCTACCTGGCGGCGCTGGAGCAACCGCGCCGCTACACGCTGGCTACGCCCCTGGCAGATACCCCCCTGCGTGTCCCCGTGCCCAATGGTGACGTCTGGGAGCCGCGCAACTTTGACCGCCAGGCCCACGGGCAGGTTTTACTCCATCGCGCCCTGGCCAATTCCTACAACCTGGCGACGGCGCGCCTGGGCCTGGATATCGGCATAGACCGGGTCGCCGACATGATGCGGCGGCTTGGCCTGGAGGGCGATATTCCGGAAGTGCCGGCGCTCACTCTCGGCGCCGGCGAATATTCGCCGATGGACATGGCCGCCATGTACCAGACCATCGCCGCCGGCGGATTCCGCATGCCGCTGCGCAGTATCCGTGAAATTGTCGATGCCGACGGTGAGCCCCTGCGTCGCTATCCGCTTGAGTATGACCGCACAGTCAGCCTGCAGGCGGTGCACCTATTGCACTATGCGCTGCGCGAGGTGCTGCGTGAGGGCACCGGCCGCGGTGCCTACGCCTACCTCGACAACAGCTTCCAGGCGGCTGGCAAAACCGGCACCACCAACGAGGGTCGTGACTCCTGGTTTGCCGGATTTTCCGGCGATCTGCTGGCGGTGACCTGGGTGGGGCGCGACGACAACAGCGCGACCGGCCTTACGGGCAGCACGGGTGCACTGAAAGTCTGGTCGCACTTCATGGCCAATGCCAGCCAGCGTTCCCTCGGTTATCGCATGCCGGAGGATATGCAGCCGCAATGGATAGACAGCACAACCGGCTACCTGACGGGGGAGGGTTGTCCCGGTGCGCGTCTCATGCCTTTCGTGGTGGGTTCTGAACCCCGCGAGCGCACGCAGTGCAGCGCCGGGAGCAAAAGCAACACGATTCGCGACTGGTTTCAGTCGCTCTTTGGGGGTAATTCCTGATGTCTTGCGTGATATGGCTGCGCCGAAGCACCTTGCTGGCGGGGTTACTGGTACTGTCCGGTTGTAGCATCTACTCCACGCCGCAGGGCCCGGCACCGATAGAGACGCGTCCCGAACCGGGTGTGGTGCAAGAGGACAAGCGACCCCCGGTTGCGCCACAACCGCCACCGGCGGCTGAGCCCAACGCTGTCGCGGCCTACGGCGGGCTGCTTGGCAAGGCACGCGCCGCGAGCGCCGGGGGCGACTACAATGGCGCACTGTCCCTGCTCGAACGCGCCCAACGTATCGACCCCCACAGCGCAGAGCTCTACCTGGAGCTGGCCCGCACCTACGCCGCACAGGGCCAGACAGAGCAGGCCCGCGCAACAGCCGCCCGCGGCACCCTGTACTGCCGCAGCGAGAGTGAGTGCGCGGCGTTGCGGGCCTTGTCGCGCTAGCGGTTTTCGCAGATCACCTGAAAGCCCTCGGTGGAGGGCTCAAAGCGCAGGTGCTGATTGATGCAGGCGGGAATATCGCCGGCAGAGTGGCTGACAAAAATGATCTGGGTGTCGCTGTGCGCCGCGATGTGGTCTATTGCCTGCAGCAGCCGCCTGCGGTGGCTGCCATCCAGTCCCAGGGTAGGCTCGTCCAGCAGTAATATCAGGGGCGACTTCACCATGGCCCGGGCCAGCAAAACCATGCGTTGCAGGCCGAAGGACAGGGTGTCGTAGCTGTGACCCGCGAGGTCACCGATACCCAATGCAGTGAGCCATGCCTCAGCGCCGCGCCGTTGCAGATCGCCCCAGTCATCAAACAGCCCCACACTGTCGAAGAACCCGGATACCACGACCTCTACCACCTTCATGGAGCGGGCGAAATTGAGTTGTAACTGTGTGTCGAGCTGACCGTACTTCTGCTTGATCTCCCAGATGCTTTCGCCGCTGCCGCGCTTGCGGCCAAAGAGCGTGATGTCCTGCCCGTAGGCCTTGTGGTTGTCGCCGGTAATGAGGCTGAGAAGGGTGGTTTTGCCGCAGCCGTTGGGCCCGGAAACGCAGCAATGCTGGTGGCGGTCGAAGCGCCAGTTGAGCTGTTGCAGCACGGTCAGCTCACCGTAGCGCACGCCCACATTGCGCAGCTCCAGTAACGGGCCTTCAGGCAGCTGGTAGGGGCGTGGTGCCGGTGCCGGCAAGGCGGTGAACGGCGGCAGAGGCGGGGCCAGCAGCTGCTGTACTTCCGCGCGTTCCATTACCTCATCCGGTGCGCCCTGACACAACACCTGGCCGTCATCCAGAACCAATACCTGATCTACGGCGCGGGGAATATCCTCCAGTTGCCGGCACAGGATAAGCAGGCTTTGCTGCCCCTCTAGCAGGGCTTCGATGGCTGTGTGCATGGCCTGCTGGCTGGCGTGATCCAGGCCATCCAGCGGGCTGTCGAGTATCAGCAGTGCCGGATTGCTGAGCAGGGCGCGCACCAGCAGCGTTTTACGCATCTCGCCCGTGGAAATAAAGCGCAGGCCGCGGTCCAGAATGTGCTCGATGCGCAGCCGGGTTATCCAGGCCTGAAACTGTTCATCGGCAGGTTTGCCGTCCAGAATGATATCCCGCACACGTGTGCCGGGATCGGCGGCGTCCGCGCGGTACTCAGAGTCATCCAGCTTGCGGTCCCGGGCGCACAGCGCCTGGGCCTGCTCGAAACACACGTAGGCAACCCCGTTGGCGAGCAGCTGCTCCGAGCTGTGGTAGCTGCCCGAGAAGTGCGTGGCCTGGTGGCTGAGTATGCGGGCCAGGCTGGTTTTACCGCTGCCATTTGGCCCCACACAGGCCCAGTGCTGGCCGCTCTGCAATGTCCAGTTGAGTTGCCTGAGGGCCGGCTGTGCGCGGTAGACGAGGTTGATATCGCGCAATTCAAGCAGTGTCTGTTGATCGGTCATGCGGGTTTCCCGGTTGTCGGCGGCTTGTCATGGCGTGCCTCGGCTGGCTTAATCACGGGCCAGTCTGCAGGATTCCGCCGGTGTCTGTCTCTCTGCTGCACATGATCGAAAACCGCCTGGCCGCACACCGGCCGGGCCGGCCGTGGTTGCGGCCTTTGATGAAGCGCTCGGCAGTGGCGCTCGTTCTGCAGGTGCGAGAGGGTGAGCTGCACATTCTAATGATCAAGCGCGCGGAAAGGGAGGGGGACCCCTGGTCCGGGCACATGGCGTTCCCCGGTGGACGTATGGATCCGGGTGACGCTCACGGCTACGCGGTGGCGCTGCGTGAGACGCAGGAAGAGGTGGGGCTGGACCTGGCCCGGCAGGCGCGCTGTATCGGGCGGCTGTCCGACCTCAATGCGCGGCCCCGCCGGAGCGCGCTGGGCATGGCGGTGAGTCCTTTTGTGTTCCGCATGGATCGCAACGCACACTTCCAGCTGAATTACGAGGTGGCCGAAGTGGTCTGGGTGCCGCTGGAGTTTCTTCTCGACAACGCCAACCGCGACACCATGCGTTGGCAACGTAACCGCATTACCCTGAACATGCCCTGCTACCTCTACGGCAAATACCGTATATGGGGCCTGTCGCTGGCGATGCTGGATGAGCTGATGGACCTCGTCGAAGGCAGCCGCGAGCGGCGCCGCAGCTGGCGCAGGCGCTAGTCGCGCTCAGCGCACGTCGCGCAGGAATTCGCTGGTGTCGAGCATCAACTCCCGCAGGGCGGGGTCCTCGCGGCTCGCTTCCTGCAAGGCTTCACGGCTCACCTCGCCGCGGATATAGGCGCTCAACAGCTCCAGCAAAACGGGTGTCATTTTCGGCTCGTGTTCCCAGCGCGGCGCATCCACCAGGTTCCCGGTCACCCGCCCGTCATGCAGCTGCAGCCAGTAACCGCCGCAGCTGGACAGGGTGTAGTCGCCAATCCGGCCGTAGCTGATATTCGGGGTCAGCGGGTCAAAGCCGCCGGGAACGGTGTCTGTGATGCGCTGCAGCGCCATGACCCAGCGACTGCCGGCGGGGAACAGTTCGGCTTCGGGGCGGCAGTAATCACGCGCCTGCAGCCACAGCCGAATCGTCTCATTGTATTCGCGCCCGCGCAGGATGGTGTCCACGGTCAGGTCGAGTGAATTGCCCTTGCCCTGGACCACGGTCACCGTCGCCACCAGGTCGGTGGTCGCCTGTACATCCGCGAAACCGCCCTGCCACAGGCACAGGCAGGATGCCTCTGGCGCCATGGGGGCGCTGTCGTTGGTGTCTTTAGCCGCGCCGCCCGCGAGTGCAGCGCTGGCTGCGAGGGCGATGGCCAGAGCCGTCAGCCTGCTGGTGTGCCACCACCGCTTTTTCATGCCGGTGGCTAGGCCTGTAGCGCGCGTGCCGCCTGCAGCGCGAAGTAGGTGAGTATGCCGTCACAGCCCGCGCGCTTGAAGGCCAGCAGTGACTCCAGCATAACCGGCTCCTGTGCCAGCCACCCCTGCTGGAAGGCCGCCATATGCATGGCGTATTCACCACTCACCTGATAGGCAAAGGTCGGCGCCTGCAGGGTATCCTTGACCCGGCGCACGATATCCAAATAGGGCATGCCGGGCTTGATCATGATCATGTCGGCACCTTCGGCGAGGTCGAGGGCACATTCGTGCAGCGCCTCATCGCTGTTGCCAGGATCCATCTGGTAGCTGAATTTGTTGCCCCCCTTGATGTTGCCGGCGGACCCGACTGCATCGCGGAATGGCCCGTAGTAAGCCGAGGCATATTTTGCCGCATAGGCCATGATCAGTGTGTTGGGGTGATTGTGCTGCTCAAGCACACGGCGTATCGCGCCCACGCGACCGTCCATCATGTCCGACGGGGCCACGATATCGGCGCCGGCTTCGGCATGGGAGAGGGCCTGTTGCACCAGCGCTTCACTGGTGACGTCGTTGAGCACGTAGCCTTGCGCATCGATGATGCCGTCCTGGCCATGCGTGGTGTAAGGGTCCAGCGCAACATCGGTGATTACGCCGAGGTCTGGCACGGCATCTTTCAACGCTTTGACTGTGCGCTGCACGAGACCGTCGGGGTTCCAGGCTTCCTCGGCCTGCAGGCTCTTGTGCTCGCCAGGGACGACCGGGAAAAGCGCCAGTGCGGGAATGCCGAGGCCATGTGCTTCGCGCGCGAGGTCGGTGAGCAGATCAATGCTCAGGCGTTCGATGCCTGGCATCGAGGCAACGGTTTGCCGCTGCTGGCGCCCCTCCAGCACGAACACGGGGAAGATCAGGTCCGCGGGGCTGAGTGCGTGCTCCTGCACCATACGACGGGAGAACGCGTGCGCACGCAGCCGCCGCATGCGGGTGTCGGGGAATGGGCCCCTGGGGCTCTGGAACATGGCAGGAATCTCCGGTCAGAGGCCGGCGAACGCGCTGCGCGCCGCGGTGAGGGTCTGTTCGATATCGTCGTCGCTGTGGGCCGCGGAGGTAAAGCCGGCCTCGTAGGACGCCGGCGCGAGGTACACCCCGGCCTCCAGCATCAGGTGGAAGAAGCGGTTGAAAGCGGCACCATCGCAGGCCATCACCTGCTGATAGTTGCTGACATTGGCGGCATTGGTGAAGAAGCCGCCAAACATGGTGCCTGCGTGATTCGTGGTGAAGGGCACCCCGGCCTCCGCTGCGGCCTGCTCCATGCCACGACAGAGTTGCGTCGTGCGCTCGAAAATGGGCTCGTAGAAACCGGGAGCTGAGATAACCTCCATGGTCGCCAGGCCCGCCGCCATGGCGATGGGGTTGCCCGAAAGCGTGCCGGCCTGGTAAACCGGCCCCAGCGGTGCAATCTGTTCCATGATGTGGCGCTTGCCGCCGAACGCACCCACTGGCATACCGCCACCGATCACCTTGCCCAGGCACGTGAGGTCCGCGTCAATACCATAGAAGCCCTGAGCGCCCTGCAGGCCGAAACGGAACCCGGTCATGACCTCGTCCAGAATCAGCACGCTGCCGTGCGCATCACACACCTCGCGCAGTGCCTCCAGAAAGCCCGGCTGCGGGGGAATACAGTTCATGTTGCCGGCAACCGGCTCCACAATAATGCAGGCGACGCTGTCGCCGTGCTCGGCGAAGGCGCGGCGCAGGCCATCAATGTCGTTGTAGGTCAGGGTCATGGTGTGGTCGGCCAGTGCGGCGGGCACACCGGGTGAGCTGGGTACGCCCAGGGTGAGTGCCCCGGAGCCCGCCTTCACCAGCAGTGAATCCGAGTGCCCGTGATAGCAACCCTCAAATTTCACGATGGTGTCGCGCCCGGTGAAGCCCCGCGCCAGGCGTATGGCGCTCATGGTGGCTTCCGTGCCCGAGTTGACCATGCGCACCAGGTCCATGCCGGGCATGATGTCGCAGATGCGGTCAGCGAGCTCTATTTCCAGCTCGGTGGGTGTGCCGAAGCTGAGCCCTTTGGCCGCCTGGCGGATAACCGCTTCACGCACGTGTGGGTGATTGTGGCCCATGAGCATCGGCCCCCAGGACAGCACGTAGTCGATGTAGCGTTTCCCTTCGCAGTCGTACAGGTAAGCGCCGTCTGCACTGTCGACGAACACGGGGGTGCCGCCCACCGCCTTGAAGGCGCGTACCGGGGAGTTCACACCCCCCGGGATGTGCTGCAGGGCGCGCTCGAAAAGTTGCTGTGATGTGGTCATGCAGTCGGTTCCTGGTTCCTGTGATTGCGGGTGGTATGCGCGCGGATTATTGCGGTTCGCTGGCAGTATAGACAACCTTGCCCGGCTTCCGTCAAAGCGGCCTCACAACCGCCAGAATGATGATGGCGAAGAGAAACAGCACTGGAATCTCATTGAAGAAGCGGTAGAACACATGGCCGTGCCGGTTGCTGTCGGCATTTGCCTCACGCACATAGCGACCGCACTGCAGATGGTACAGTATCAGGCACACCACGCCGGCCAGTTTCAGCCACAGCCACGCGCTCGCCAGATAGTAGCCCGGGTTGGTGCCGATCAGCGCCAGGCCAAAGGCGACTGTGAGCACCATGAACGGGGTGACGAAGCGGTAGAGCTTGCGTGCCATGACCGCCAACTGGGCGCGGGTGGCCGCATCCGGGCTGGCAGCGAAGTACACCAGTATGCGCGGCAGGTAGAACAGGCCGGCGAACCAGCAGACCATGAAAATCAGATGAAATGCCTTGAGCCATAGCATGCAGGGCGAGTCCGTGAGCCAGGGTTGCGGTGGAAAACCAATATTAACAGTTATCTGCGGTGAATTTGCTCTTATACTAAGCTGTTTGCTGGCAGGCCGCCTGCGCGGGTCTGTTGAATGTGTTGTATTTCAGGAGGGCGAATGATCAGGGCAGGTATTGTGGGCGGCACCGGGTACACCGGTGTTGAGTTGTTACGCTTGCTGGCGTCTCACGCTGATGTGGAGGTGGTCGCGATTACCTCGCGCGCCGAGGCGGGTCGCCGGGTGGACGATCTGTATCCGAACCTCCGTGGCATCTACGACCTGATCTTCGCAGAGCCCGATGCGGCGCTGTTGGCGGGGTGCGATGTGGTGTTCTTTGCCACACCGCACAATGTGGCCATGCATACGGTGCCCGAGCTGCTGGCGGCGGGTACGCGCGTTATCGATTTGTCCGCAGATTACCGTATTCGCGATGCCGCGCTGTGGTCGCGCTGGTACGGTGAACCCCATGCCAGCCCCGAGTTGCTGGAGCGCGCCGTGTACGGGCTGCCCGAAGTCCACCGCGAGAAAATTCGCGACGCGCAACTGCTTTCCTGCCCCGGCTGCTACCCTACCGCCATTCAGCTTGGATGGTTGCCGCTGCTGGCGGCGGGCAAGGTTGACCCCGGTAGTCTCATAGCCAGTGCCGCCTCCGGCGCCAGCGGCGCAGGGCGTCAGGCCAAAATCGATAACCTGCTGACCGAGATCTCGGGCAGTTTCAAGGCCTACGGGGTGGGTGGTCACCGCCACCTGCCAGAGATTGAACAGGGGCTGGCGGAGGCCACGACGGAGTCGGTCGCGGTCACCTTCGTACCGCACCTGCTGCCAATGGTGCGGGGTATTCATGCGACGTTGTTTGCGCGCCTGCGCGAGCCCGCCGAGGGTTTGCAGGCTCTCTTTGAGGAGTACTATGCCGGGGAGCCTTTCGTCGATGTCCTGCCGGCTGGCGTGTTCCCGCAAACGCGTACAGTCAAGGGCGCCAACCGCTGCCAGCTTTCCATCAATGTGCCGCAGGGCCGCGATACCGTGGTGGTGCTGTCCACGATCGACAACCTGGTGAAAGGCGCTTCCGGACAGGCGGTGCAGTGCCTGAATATCATGTTCGGCCTGCCGGAAACCCGCGGTCTGCAGCAGGTGGGTTTGTTGCCTTGAGGTGTCTGTGAGCAGTGGCGCGGAGCGCTACCGCACGGTGGTGCGGCGCTACCATGTCCGGCATCATCAATTCGTGGTTCTGGGGCTGGCCCTTGCCGCATCAATCGTGTTGCTGGCGGGGTTTCTACTCGGTCGTCAGGCCGCATTCAGTGGCTCTGGCATTGATCCGGTGAAATACCGTGAGCAGGGCAAGGCACTGCGCGCCGCCCTGGCGGACAGCGCGGAGCTGAATCGGCAGGTGGGTGTGATGGCCGCGCGGCATGACGTGGACCGCGCCGCACTGGAGCTTGTGCGCCAAGAACTGGCCGAGCAGAAGGAGTTGATCGCCGGCTTGGAGGAGGGGGTGCGCTTTTATCGCAGCCTGATGACCCCCGGTGAAATTGCCCAGGGTTTCAGCTTGCGTTCGATTGAGCTGGTGCTGCGGGATGAGCCCGGTCGTTACGGCTTCCGCATTGTGGCGCAGCAGGAGGCGCGCAAACACAGTACCCTGCAAGGGGACCTTTATGCTGAGATTACCGGTCAGCAGGCGGGTCAGGCGCGCAGTTATCCGCTGTTTGAGTTGAGCCCCGATATCGAGCATAGCGTGCTGCCCCTGCGTTTTCGCTATTTCCAGTCGATAGAGGGCGACCTTGTGTTGCCTGAAGGCTTTGAACCGCAGGCCGTCAGCGTTGTGGCGACCGTGACCGCACCGCGCAAGGCGGAAGTGCGCGAGCAATATCCGTGGCAGGTACAGGAGAGGTTTACACATGTGGGGAAATAAACGCGGGACGTCCGCAGTCGCCGGAGGCACGACGCTGATATCTCGCGATACACGGTTTATTGGCACCATTCACTTCAGTGGCAATCTGGAAATCGAGGGCGAAGTGGTGGGCGATGTGCTCGCTGCGCCGGGTGCCGATGCGGTGGTCCGCCTGGTGGAGGCCGGCCGCATCCAGGGTGAAATCCGCGCCCCCCGGGTGATGATTAACGGCGCCGTTGAAGGGGCCGTGCATGCGACCAGCCATCTGGAGCTGGCGCCGCGCGCGCGCGTCTCCGGGGATGTGCACTACCACATTATCGAGATGGCGGCGGGCGCGGAAGTCAATGGGCGCCTCTTGCACTGTATGGAGCCGGAAGAGGCCTCCGCGGCACCCGCGGCAGTGTTTCTTGGGCAGCAGGACGCCGCTGCTAAAGTTGACTAAAATAGTCGGACTTACCATAATAGTGTCATTATGGTCATTGCGGGGGAACGTGTGCCCCGGAGAAAGGTATGTCGGTAGCTGAAGCATTCAATCCCGCCGGGATCAATCTGACCGCCCGTGCCGTGAACAAGGTGCGCGAGTTGGTGGAGGAGGAGGAAAACCCTTCGCTGAAGCTGCGTGTCTACATTACCGGCGGCGGCTGCTCGGGTTTCCAGTACGGCTTTACATTCGAGGACAGCGGCGCGGAAGACGATACCGTGATCGAACGGGAAGGTGTTTCTGTGTTGGTCGACCCGATGAGCTTTCAGTATCTCGTCGGCTCGGAGGTTGACTACACCGAGGGGTTGGAAGGTGCGCGCTTCGTCATAAACAACCCCAATGCCACGACCACCTGCGGTTGCGGCGCATCATTTTCTATCTGACTCCTGCTGGCCGCTCTTCAGCGGCGTAGACGTTCCGCGCCAGGATAGATGCCACCGAGGACGCGCGCGCCCTCGGCACCGGTCACGGCGGCGGCGTTGCCGCTGGCTCCATGCAGCGTTCTCCACGCCAGCCAGGCAAACGCGGCACCCTCCACCCACTCCGGTGCCAGCCCCAGTTCCGCCGTTGAATAGAGCTGCGCGGGCTGCAGACGCCGATAGAGTCGGCGCATAAGGTCGGTGTTGTAGGCGCCGCCGCCGCACACGTAAGCCTCCTGCACAGGCAGTCCGCTGTCGAGAATGCTGTCAGCTATGCATTGCGCGGTAAATTCCGCGAGGGTCGCCTGCACATCCTGGGGGCTGGCCTCGGGTGCCGCGCCGAGGCAGTCAGTCAGCCACGCCATGTTGAACGCTTCCTTGCCGGTGCTGCGCGGGCCTCGACAAGCGAGATAGGGGTGTGTGCCCAGTTGCTCCAGGAGTGGCTTGTGTGCCGTGCCTTCTGCAGACCAGGCGCCGTCGCGGTCGTAGCGCTCGCCGCGGTGCTGGTGCACCCAGTGGTCCAGCAGCGTGTTTCCCGGCCCCGTGTCATAACCCGTGAGTAGTGCGTCGCCCGCGAGCAGGCTGATATTGGCGATACCGCCAATATTGATGATTGCCCGGTTCACGTTCGTTTTGGCGAACACGGCCGCGTGAAAAGCGGGCGCAAGGGGAGCGCCTTCGCCGCCTGCGGCGACATCGCGGCGTCGGAAGTCCGCGACTGTGGTGATGCCGGTGCGCTCGGCAATGGTGTTCGGGTCGCCGATCTGGAGGGTAAACGCCGTGTCGTTGCCTGCTGAGGGCGGCCGGTGCCGAATGGTCTGGCCGTGGCTGCCGATCGCCATGATGTCGGCGGCCTGCACCCTGGCGCGCTGCAGCAGGGCATCGCAGGCCTCTGCAAAGGCAGCGCCCAGCTGGCGGTCCAGCACACCCATGCGTTCAATTTCGTTGTCGCCCGGCTGGCTGATGTCGGCGATTGCCTGGCGCAGTACGGGCGTAATGGGGTGCTCCAGCGTCGCCTGTATTTCAAGCCCGTGATCAGAAATGCGGGCAAGGACAGCATCAATGCTATCGATGCTGGTCCCGGACATGAGCCCTATGCACAGGTCGCCGCCGGACACCTCAGCGCGCGGCGGCGGTGCTGCTGTCGTTACTGCGCATGGCGAGTCGACGATCCTCCTGCAGCCCGGCAAGCTGCTGCGAGGCATCGGCAATGGCGCTGCGGTAAGCCGGTAACTCGGCCGCTGCCAGGGTTTTTGCCTTGGGCAGTTCCCGGTGCACTTTCCGCGGGTCGCGATGTTGACCGTCAATCAGGAATTCATAGTGCAGGTGAGGCCCGGTGGCGGCCCCGGTCGAGCCAACCGACCCGATAACCTGGCCCTGCATCACGCGCTGCCCCTGCTTCACCTTGCGCTGGTGCAGGTGCAGGTAGCGTGTGACATAGCGGTCACCGTGTTGCACGAAGAGGTAGTTGCCGTTGGCCCGGGTGAAGCCGGACTTGATAACTCGTCCGTCACCGGCTGCGTACACGGGTGTACCCGTGGGCGCTGCGTAATCCGTGCCGCGATGAGGTCGCGTGGTCTTGTAGATGGGGTGCAGTCGGCGCGGGTTGTAATTGGAGCTGATGCGGGTGAAGTCTACCGGGGCCAGCAGGAACGCTTTGCGCATGCTGATGCCTTCCTCGTTGTAGTAGGCAACGTGGCCGTCCTGGTCTTCAAAGCGGAACGCGTTGAAGGTCTTTCCCTTGTTGGTGAACGAAGCGGCGAGGATGGTGCCGTCCTGGTATTTTTCGCCGTCGAGGAGCACTTCTTCGTAAATGACGTGGAAGGTGTCGCCCTTGCGTGGATCCTGTACAAAGTCGATGACGCCACCGAAGATATTGGCGAGCTCAATGATCAGTCCGCTGGACAGTCCGGCGTCCTGGCCGGCCATGAACAGGGACGAGGTGATCTCGGCGCTGACCCAGGTTTCCTGGATATCGGTCTGGCGGATCTCACGTTCCGTATCAAAACCTGCCTCACGGCGCTGGTAGGTAACGGACTCGAGAGGGGAAATCACGTGCTTCACCGCCTTGAGGCTGCCGTCTTCGGCTGCCAGGAAAGCGATGGTCTGGCCAGGGTATATCCGCGACAGCGCCTTGCCCTCGGGGGCCTCGTTGACGACCCGGTATACATCCGACGAATTAAAACCGGCGCGTTTGAAAATCAGCGACAGATTGTCGCCTCGGCGGACGGTCTCTTCGCGCCAGTCAGGCTGTGTGTCCACTGCAGCGATGACGGGCTCGGCGGGGATAGCCGAGGCGGAGGGTACTGGCGACGTCTCCGTCGCCTCACCGACCACGATGGGCGCCAGCACATCGGCTTCCAGCGCCATGCCGAGGTCATCCCGGTCCTCGCGGTTGGCGGCGACGTCACCTGATGGGGTGAGGATGGTGGTTGCGGCCACCAGGACCGATAACACCCCGACGGCAATCAGGTGCTTGCGGTGTGGTGCCTGCTTTGCTGGCGGGTTGACCGTGGCCCCGCGAAAGTTTCCCGATTTCTGCATAAACGTTATGAGCTGTGCTTTGTAGGCCTTTGAGTATATAAAAGATTTTTGGCGGCTGACAGGGGGTGGGCGCACTTAACGTCTTGCTTTTTGAGAACCTTATTGTATGGTTTGCGCCCCCATTCATACCTTCCTCTACTATATCCAGGAGTTGCCTGATGAGCAGTGCCCTGTTGACCGACCTGCGAGCCCGCGGCCTCATATTCCAGGCAGCCGGTGAAGACCAGCTGCCCGGCTGGCTTGATGGCGGCGTGCGTACGCTCTACTGTGGTTTTGATCCCACTGCGGACAGCCTGCATATCGGCTCGCTGGTGCCTCTTTTAATGCTGCGCCGCTTTCAGTTGGCGGGCCACCGCCCGCTGGCGTTGGTCGGTGGCGCCACAGGGTTGATAGGGGACCCCTCGTTCAAGGCGGTTGAGCGGCAACTCAATACGCCCGACGTTATTGCCGGCTGGGTCGACAAGATTCGCCAGCAGGTGTCCCGTTTCGTCGATTTCGATGCCGGTGAGGCGTCGGCCGTTGTGGTCAATAATCTGGACTGGACCCGGGACATGGATGTGCTCACGTTCCTGCGGGATGTCGGCAAGCACTTCTCGGTCAATGCCATGATCCAGAAAGAGTCAGTCAAGCAGCGCATCGAGCGTGAAGGCAGTGGCATCAGTTTCACCGAGTTCACCTACATGATTCTGCAGTCATTCGACTTCGCGGAACTCAGTCAGCGCTATGGTTGTGGGCTGCAAATTGGCGGGTCTGACCAGTGGGGCAACATTACCGGCGGCATTGATCTCGCCCGGCGTATGTACGGCAACGCGGTATACGGCCTCACCATGCCGTTGATTACCAAAGCTGACGGCACCAAGTTTGGCAAAACGGAGTCCGGGACGGTGTGGCTGGATCCGGCTCGAACCTCGCCCTACGCCTTCTACCAGTTCTGGTTGGGCACGGCGGATGTGGACGTTTACCGGTTCCTGAAGTACTTCACCTTCCTGCCTGTGGCGGAAATCGATGCGTTGCAGCAGGCCGATGAGCAGCGCCAGGGGCGCCCTGAAGCGCAGGCCGTTTTGGCGCGCGAAGTGACCGCGCTGGTCCACGGAGATGAGGGTCTGGCCGCGGCGCAACGCATTACCGAGGCATTGTTCAATGACGACCTGGCGAGCCTGTCAGCGACGGACCTGGAGCAGCTGCGCCTTGATGGCCTGCCTGCATCCGAGTTGCCGGCCGCGGATGCGCTGCCGGCCACGCTGACCCAGCTGCTGACTGAGGCAGGCATGGCGGCCTCCGGCAAGCAGGTCAAGGATGCACTCATACGCAACGCCGTGCTCTGCAATGGCAGCCCGGTCGGTTGGGCTGAAAATGAGAGCCCTGCGGCGGTGTTCGAGCCGACTCATGCACTCCATGGCCGCTATTTCGTGGTGCGTCTGGGCAAAAAGAAATATCACCTGTTCTACCGCTGAAGCCGCTGGCTGTGCGGGTTGAGCAATTAGTGGCCAAGGTGCAGGTGAGTTTTTCAACTTATTTTTCGTCTTGGGTATTGCGCGTTACCGGGGGGCTGCGTATAGTTCGCCTCCCTTCGCAGTGACCCTGACGCGGCACGGCGGAGAGGAGCTTAGATCTTCAAGCCTTTCAATTGGTTAGAAGGTATAAGTAAGATGAAGTCTCGGCATTGGCTCTGCGCAAAAATTTGCAAAAAGCTGTTGCCAACAAGCGGCTCATCGGTATAATACGCGTCCCCGCTGAAGAGAGTATCTTGGCGGACACCACGGCCCCGGCGGCCCTGGGCTATTTAACAAAGAAACGAAGACA